>NZ_QBKN01000024.1 GCF_003054175.1 Allosediminivita pacifica | reverse complement strand
CGCAACCCGATACGACAAGACCGCAGAGAGCTTCCTGGGCTTCGTCGACATCACGTCGATCCGCCTCTGGCTACGCCATTTGTCAACATGACCTAATTTCTCGGAAGGCGTCCTAACGAACTGTGAAATTCAATATTGCTACCTTAGGTTAATAAAGGTCGCTCGCTCGCTTGATGCGAGTGGCACAAAGTTCCAAGGGTCAGCTCTTCGAGATGTTGATTTGAGAAATTCTCCCCTCAATCAACTTCATTTCACTTCAATGTTTGGCGACGAAAGCGTGCAGCTAAATGATGGCTTTGATCGACCGCACCATTGGCCTGATTGGGTCCTACCATGGTATGGTTCACACTGCTATTCTGACGAGTGCAGCGAGTGGCGCGCCAATCCAGACAGCTACAATCCCCCTCCGCCACCGGCCGCCTCCTGAACCTTCAAACCAAAGCTTCAACTTGCCGCAAGCACGCAATGCGCGCGTTCGCATCGGTCGAGCGCGAAGCCCCTGCGCGGAATCAAGGGCCGCAGGCCCGCCGCGCATCGCAGCCGCGCTTCCATGCGGCGGCGATTTGGTGGGGCTGGGTGCCTCGTGTCGGGGTCTTTCGGGTTGGCGGGGATAAAGTGAGAGGATCGGCGGGTCGGATCGCCTCCGCGCGCGGCTGAGATGCGCGGCTTCGCGCCCTTCTCCAAGCGCGAGCGGGGTTTCGGCGGGACCGGGTGCCTCGTATCGAGGTCTTTCGGGGTTGCGGGGATAAAGTGAGAGGATCGGCGGGTCGGATCGCCTCCGCGCGCGGCTGCGATGCGCGGCTTCGCGCCCTTCTCCAAGCGCGAGCGGGGTTTCGGCGGGACCGGGTGCCCTGTGTCGAGGTCTTTCGGATTGGCGGAGATAAAGTGAGAGGATCGACGGGGCGGATCGCCTCCGCGCGCGGCTGCGGTGCGCGGCTCCGTGCCAAGGAGCACGTACGGGGGACGCATGCCCCCGGCATGACGCCTCCCTGCGGCTGCGCTGTGCGGCTTTGCGTCGGGGGCGGTGTCGCTGCCCTTCCCCCAGCCTTAAACCCTTGAAACCGGGCCCGCGACAGGCGACAAACGCGCGGTCCAAGAGGGAGCGACCATGGCCTTGCCCGTCCGCGATCAGCTGAAATACTGGGGGTTCGCGGCCGTGGGGTTCGCGGTGCTTCTGTGGTTCTTCGGCGACGTGCTGCTGCCCTTCGTGCTGGGCGGGGCCGTGGCCTATTTCCTCGATCCGCTGGCCGACCGGCTGGAGCGCATGGGCGCCTCGCGGGCGCTCGCCACGGCGATCATCACGGTCTGCGCGGTGCTGATCTTCGTGATCCTCGCGCTTGCGGTCGTCCCGGCGCTGATCCGGCAGACCATTGCGCTCTTCGACATTGCGCCGCAGCTTTTCCGCAACCTGCAGAGCTTCCTGACGGAACGCTTCCCCTCGATCATGGACGAGGGCAGCGCGTTACGGGAAACGCTGATCTCGGTGGGCGAGACGATCCGCGACCGGGGCGCGGCGGTGCTCGAGACGGCACTGAGCTCGGCCATGTCGCTGCTGGGGGTGCTGGCACTGTTCCTGATCGTGCCTGTGGTCTCGGTCTACCTGCTGCTCGACTGGGACCGCATGGTGGCGCGGGTGGACCAGCTTCTGCCACGCGACCACGCGCCGGTGATCCGTCAGCTCGCGCGCGAGATCGACGCGGTGCTGTCGGGCTTCGTGCGGGGCATGGGATCGGTCTGCCTGATCCTGGGGTGCTACTACGCGCTGGCGCTCTGGGCGGTGGGCCTCCAGTTCGGGCTGGTCGTGGGCGTGATCGCGGGGCTGCTGACCTTCATTCCCTACCTCGGCGCCATCGCGGGCGGCGTGCTGTCCATCGGGCTGGCGCTGTTCCAGTTCTGGGGCAGCGTCGAGGTGCCCATGGAGGGCGGCGAGGTGGCGACGCGGCCGGACTGGGTGCGCATCGTGATCGTCTGGGCGATCTTCCAGTCGGGCCAGTTCGTCGAGGGCAACATCCTGACGCCACGGCTGGTGGGCAGCTCGGTCGGGCTGCACCCGGTGTGGCTGCTGCTGGCGCTGTCGGTCTTCGGGTCGATCTTCGGCTTCGTGGGGCTGCTGGTGGCGGTGCCGCTGGCCGCGGCCATGGGCGTGATCGCGCGCTTCCTGACGCGCAAGTACATGCGCAGCCCGCTCTACACCGGGGTGAGCCGGCCACGTGACACGGACAGGGGGCCCGACGCGCCATGAGCGAGTTGAAACAGCCCCCCCTGCCCCTGCCGACACGGACGGCGCTGGGGCGGGACGACTATTTCGTGAACGAGACCAACGCCATGGCGGTGGTGCTGATCGACAGCTGGCGGCAGTGGCCGAACGGCAAGCTGGTGCTGGCGGGGCCCAAGGGCGCGGGCAAGACGCATCTCGCCCACGTCTGGGCGACGGCGACTGGCGCGCGCATCCTGTCGGCCACCGACCTGCCGGGCGCCGAGATCCCCGAGCTCGCCGTGGGGGCGGTCTGCGTCGAAGACGTGCTGGCGGTGGCGGGGGACCGCGAGGCCGAGGAGGCACTGTTTCACCTGCACAACCTCTGCGGGGCCGAGGGCGTGCCGCTGATGGTCACCGCCGAGGTGCCCCCGGCGCAGTGGCCGCTGGTGCTGCCGGACCTGAAGAGTCGCATGGAGGCCTGCCAGGTGGCGCGGCTGCGCGATCCCGACGACGGGTTGCTGGCGGCGGTGCTGGCCAAGCTCTTCGCCGACCGGCAGATCGTGCCAGCGCCGGACGTGATCCCCTACCTGGTGCGCAGGATGCCGCGCAGCTTTGCCATGGCGCACGAGGTGGTCGAGACGCTGGACGGCGCGGCCATGGCGAGCCCCAAGGGCGTGAGCCGGCCGCTGGCCGCCCGTGTTCTGGGGACGCTTGCGGAGTGGACGGAAGACGGGTCAGAGTGAAGCCCGAGCGTCATCAAACCTTCGCATAAAAGGCCGAATAAGCGCCCATGACACAGGCTGATTTCCTTTCTTCCCCGCTGGCCGAGCCCGTCGAGCTTCCCGACGAGGACATCACAGGCTCGGGCCGCTTCTTCAACCGCGAGCTGAGCTGGCTCGGCTTCAACTGGCGCGTGCTGGAAGAGGCGGAAAACCCCAAGGTGCCGCTGCTGGAGCGGGTGCGCTTCCTGTCCATCTCGGCCTCGAACCTCGATGAGTTCTACACGGTGCGCGTGGCGGGCCTGCGCGAACTCGAGAAGGCGGGCAACACCAACCCTGCCGCCGACGGGCTGACGCCTGCCGAGCAGCTCGACCTGATCGACGCGGACGCGCGCGAGCTGATGGCGCGGCAGCAATCTGTCTGGGCGGACCTTCAGACCAAGATGGCCGAGGTCGGCATCGAGATCGTCGCCCGCGACGGGCTCGAGGAGGAGGACCGCAGCTTCCTCGCCGAGGCGTTCCTGACGCAGGTCTTCCCGGTGCTGTCGCCGCTCGCCATCGACCCGGCGCACCCCTTCCCCTTCATCGCCAACACCGGCTACTGCCTTGCGCTGCAACTGGAGCGCCGCAAGGACAAGCGGACGCTGCAGGCGCTGCTGCCGATCCCGGCCCAGATCGACCGCTTCATGGCCCTTCCGCGCCGCGACGGCACGCGGCGGTTCATCTATCTCGAGGATGTCGTCCTGCTGCACATCGACAGCCTCTTCCCCGGCTACCGGGTGAAGGACCACTTCGGCTTCCGCGTGCTGCGCGACAGCGACCTCGAGGTCGAGGAAGAGGCCGAGGACCTCGTGCGCGAATTCGAGGTGGCGCTGAAGCGCCGCCGCCGCGGCGAGGTGGTGCGCCTGACCATAAGCGCGGGCGCACCCAAGGCGCTGCGGAACATCGTCATGCGCGAACTGCACGTCGAGGACGACGAGCTGATCGAGATCGAGGGCATGCTCGGGGTCGCCGACCTCAAGGAAATGGTGCTGGACGAGCGGCACGACCTTCTGTGGCCCGTGTTCACCCCGCGCGTGCCGGAGCGGGTGCAGGACCATGACGGCGACATGTTCGCCGCCATCGCCCAGAAGGACATGCTGCTGCACCATCCCTACGAGACCTTCGACATGGTGATCCGCTTCCTGAACCAGGCAGCGCAGGACCCCGACGTCGTGGCAATCAAGCAGACGCTCTACCGGACCTCGAAGAACTCGCCCATCGTCGAGGCGCTCTGCGAGGCAGCCGAGGACGGCAAGTCGGTGACGGCTCTGGTGGAGCTCAAGGCCCGTTTCGACGAGGCCGCCAACATCCGCCAGTCGCGCAGGCTCGAGCGCGCGGGGGCGCATGTGGTCTACGGCTTCCTCGAGTGGAAGACGCACGCCAAGATCAGCCAGGTGGTGCGCCGCGAGGGCGACCGGCTGGTGACCTACACGCACTGGGGCACCGGCAACTACCACCCGATCACCGCCAAGATCTATACCGACCTGTCGTTCTTCACCTGCGATGCGGCGCTGGGGCGCGATGCGGCAAAGCTCTTCAACTACCTTTCCGGCTACGCCATGCCCGAGGGGCTGGAAAACATCGCCATCTCGCCGCACACCCTCAAGTCGCGGATGATCGAGATGCTGGAGGCCGAGGGCGACCATGCCGAGGCGGGCCGCCCGGCGCAGGTCTGGATCAAGATGAACTCGCTGATCGAGCCCGACATCATCGACGCGCTCTATCGTGCCTCGCAGCGTGGCGTACGGATCGACGGGGTGATCCGCGGCATCTGCGGGCTGCGGCCCGGCGTGAAGGGGCTGAGCGAGAACATCCGCATCAAGTCCATCGTGGGCCGCTTCCTCGAACATTCGCGCATCGCCTGTTTCGGCAACGGTCACGGCCTGCCCCATGCCAAGGCACGGGTCTTCATCTCGTCCGCGGACTGGATGGGGCGGAACCTGAACCGCCGGGTGGAAACGCTGGTGGAGACCACGAACCCCACCGTCAAGGCGCAGATCGTCAGCCAGATCATGGCCGCGAACCTGGCCGACACGGCGCAGAGCTGGGTCATGGGCCCCAACGGCCACTTCACCCGCCACCCTGTCCCCGAGGGCGAATTCTCGTTCAACTGCCACCGCTTCTTCATGGAGAACCCCTCGCTTTCGGGACGGGGTTCGGCGGGGGCCAAGGACGTGCCGACGCTGACGCATGCCGACGACTGAGCTGACACAATACAGTGTTGTCACGCTTCGCGGGGTCAGGCGGTTGACGCATTGACCCTGTGCGCACCCCTGACGCATAGAGGCTCCGGTCACATGACGGGGAATGACGTGGACGTTATCGGCAACTCCGCCTCCGAGGCCGGCCTTTTCGCAAGGCCGCTGTTCCAGGATGCCAAGGCCAGGGCACTCTCCCGCGTGGGCGTGCTGGACATCGGGTCGAACTCGGTCCGGCTGGTCGTCTTCGACGGGGCTGCACGCAGCCCCGCCTATTTCTACAACGAAAAGGTCATGTGCGGGCTTGGTGCCGGCATGGCCGAGACCGGCAAGCTCAATCCCGAGGGCAAGGCGCGGGCGCTATCGGCCATGCACCGCTTCGCGCGGCTGGCCGAGGGCATGGGCATCGCACCGCTGACGGCGGTGGCGACGGCGGCCATGCGCGACGCCATCGACGGCCCCGCCTTCCGCGAGGAGGTCGAGAAAGCCACCGGGCTGAAGATCTGGGTCATCGACGGCGAGGAAGAGGCCCGGCTTTCGGCGCAGGGCGTGCTGCTGGGCTGGCCGGGGTCCTACGGGCTTGTCTGCGACATCGGCGGATCTTCGATGGAGCTGGCCGAGATCCACGACGGCGAGGTCGGCCGCAGGGTCAGCTCGCCGCTGGGGCCGCTCAAGTTCAAGGACATGGAAGGCGGCAAGAAGGCGCGCGAGAAGCACATCAAGCAGGTCATGAAGGACCTTGCCGACCACATGGGCGCCCAGCGCGACCGGCTGTTCCTGGTGGGCGGGTCCTGGCGGGCCATCGCGCGCATCGACATGCACCGCCGCAACTACCCGCTGCACGTGCTGCACGAGTACCGCATGGACGCCGAGAGCGTGGCCGAGACCATCGGCTATATCGAGGGCGCGGACCTCGACAAGCTGCGCGGGGAATGCGGGATTTCCTCGTCGCGGATGGCGCTGGTGCCCTATGCCGCCGAGGTCCTCTCTCGGCTGGTGAGCACCTTCGAGCCCAAGGACATCGCGATTTCCAGCTACGGCATCCGCGAGGGGCTGCTTTACGAGCAGATGCCGCAGGACCTGCGCAAGCGCGACCCGCTGATCGAGGCGAGCTATTTCGCCGAGAACAAGGACGCGCGCATGCCCGGCTTCGGTCGGCGGCTGTTCGACTTCGTGCGACCGCTTTTCCCGCAGGCGGACACCACTCTGCTGCGGCTCGCCAAGGCCGCCTGCCTGATGCACGACGTGAGTTGGCGGGCGCATCCCGACTATCGCGCCGAGGTCTGCTTCGACAACGCGACGCGCGCGAACCTCGGCGGGCTCAAGCACTGGGAGCGGGTCTTCCTGGGGCTGGCGCTGCTGCACCGCTACAAGAACAAGCGCGAGGGCACGCGGTTCGAGGACCTTTACGCGCTGCTCGACGACGAGTGGCTTCAGAAGGCCGAGATCCTCGGCAAGGCGCTGCGCTTCGGCGCGATGCTCTGGATGTCCGAGGACGGCGATTCAGGCGCCGACCTGGAATGGTCGCGCGAGGACAAGGTGCTGACGCTGAAGCTGGTCGAGAGCGCCTCGGCGCTTTACGGCGAGGTGGCGGAAAGCCGGTTCAAGTCGCTGGCCAATTCGCTGGGCGCCTCGGACTACAAGGTCGAGATCACCTAGATCTCGATCTCCTCGCCCTGCGGCATGTCCTCGATCGGGGGCACGCCCTCGTCCTCGGTGCGGCGGCGGATGATGATGTCGCCATTGGGCAGCATCTCGGGCGCGTGGTAGTTCGACCACTCGCCCACCTGCTCCATCATGTCGCTGAGCGCGGGCCCCATCTGTAGGGCGAAGTCGCGCAGGGCCGGTCCCATCTCACTGGCGAGGCCTTCGAGATCGCGGAGCATGGGCGCCATCTCGTCTCCAAGCCCCTCGAGCAGCTGCCGTGCGCCGCGTTCCATGAGGGAAAAGCCCTCTTCCCCGGACGGATCGTCGGGTGCGCTGTCCTGCGCGGGGGCGGCGGTCGAGGTTAGGGTCGCGAGGGCGATGGCGGCAACAAGGCGTTTCATACCCGCTGACATAGGTGCGGGACGGCCGCTTTCCAGAGGGATCAGGCTGCCTGGCGGGCCTCGATCTCTTCCCAGGCGCGGTTGATGTCGGCCATGCGCTTCTGCGAGAGCTTCACCGCCTCTTCGGGGACGCCGCGCGCGATCATCACGTCGGGATGGCTTTCGCGGACGAGCTTGCGCCAGACCTTGCGGATCTCGGGCAAGGGCATGTCGGGGTCGACGCCCAGCACCGTGTAGGGATCGGGCTTGGCGTCGGGCACGAACCGGGCGCGGATCGACTCGAAGCGCGGGCCGGTGATGCCGAAGATGTCCGCCACGCGGGAGAGGAACTCCTCTTCCGCCGGGTGGTAGTTGCCGTCGGCCACGGCGATGTAGAAGAGCCCCTCCATCAGCACGCAGAGGGTCGTGTCCTCCTCGCCGAACATGGCGCGGATGCGCTGGGCGTAGTGTTCGTAGCCCGCCACGTCCTGCCGGGCGAGGTTGAAGACGCGCGCGGCGTTCTTTTCCTCGTTCGCGGGGATGTGGAACACCTCGCGGAAGGCGGCAACCTCGTTTCGTGTCACGAGCCCGTCGGCCTTGGCCATCTTGGCCGAAAGCGCGATGACGGCGATGGTGAAGCCGACGGTGCGTTCCGGCGGGGTGCGCAGCGTTTCGAACACCGCGGCGAGGCCCTGGCCCTGCCGCAGTGCCGTCAGGGCGTCAGAGATGCGCGACCAGATCGACATGGGGGCAGCCTACGCGAAACCGCGGGCGCTGTCAGTGCGGCAACGGCGTGAATTTTCTGCATTCGCGAAACCGTGTCCGGGCGCGAGCGGGGGCAGCGTCGGGCTCCATTTTCTTCGAGCTCGCCGCCTCAGCCCTCGGTGCTGAAATCCACCGTCACGATGGTGCCCTGCAGGGCGCTGTTGACGTCGAGCCGCGCGCCGAGCGTGTCGGTCAGGCCGCGCACGATGGTGCCGCCGACGCCCGAGCGGCGGCCCTCGCCCGTGGTGTCGAGCTCGCCCGGTTCGGTCTTGGCGCGCAGCGTCTCGCTGCGGATGCTGGGGGCGCTGTCGGGCCATGTGCTGCCCTCGGGCAGGCCGATGCCGTCGTCGGTGACCGTGAGGCGCACCGTGCCGGTGCTGAGCTCCTTGAAGCGTACGTCGATCAGCCCGGTATCGCGGCCGGTGAAGGCATGCTCGAAGGCGTTGGTCACCAGTTCGGACAGAAGCAGGCCCAGCCGGGCGGCGCGGTCCACGGGCAGCTCGATCTCGTCGCAGTCGATGGTGAGCCGGATCGCCGGGTCGCCCGAGATGGTCGAGACCACCGAGGCGATGCGGCTGAGGTAGGCGCCGGTACGGATGCGTTCGCCGGGCCCCTGCCCCACGGTGGTGGCGAACATCTCTTCGTAGAGCAATGCCAGGGCCTCGACCCGCCGGCCCACGGCACGCATGGATTCGTCGGTGACGGGCCGGCGCGCCTGCATGCGGATCATGCTGACCACCATGGCGAGGTGGTTCTTGACCCGGTGCTGCAGTTCGCGCAGCAGGTCGAGCGCCTCGTCCTGCGGGATCTCGCCGAGCTTGTCATCCAGAGGGGGCAGTTCCCGCTGCACCGCGAAGAAGGCCGAGAGCGTTCCGTCATCGTCGTGCACCGGCGTCACCAGAAGCTGGTTGCGGAATGCGGTGCCGTCGGCCTTGTGATTGGTGATCGTGACCTGGAATTCGCGCCCCGAGGCCATGCCGTCGCGGATCTTCTGGACCTGCTCGGGCTCGGTCAATTCGCCCTGCAGGAAGCGGCAATTGCGCCCCATCGCGAAGTCACGCGCGTAGAGGGTGATCTTCTGGAAGGCGTCGTTGACGAAGATGATCGGGTCATCCTCGACCTGGGGGTCGGTGATGATGATGGAGACTGGGTTGCGGAGCACCGCGTTGGCGACGAGCGCCTGGTGAGTGTCGTGCATCTGGCGCGTCCCCGGAAAATGGCTGACATAGTTATGCCATTTCGGGGTCCCCGATCAAGAACTCCGAGGCCCGTGTGGCGAAAAGTACGGCGCCCCCTCCCCGTGCGCGCCTCGTTCAGGCCGGCGCCGTCTCCTCGGCGCGGCGCCGGCCCGGCAGCGCCAGCGCAACGCCGATGCCCAGCACGGCAAAGCCGATCACCCAGCCGAAGGCGGTGCCGAAGCCGGTCGCGGAGGACCCGCTGGACTGGGTGACGGTGGTCAGGATCACCGCCACGAGCGCCACGCCCATGGCGCCGCCGACCTGCTGGCAGACGCGGATGATGATGCTCGCGTGCGGGACCTCGTTGCGCTCGAGCTCGGTGAAGGCGCTCGACATCACGGGCACCACCACGGTGCCGATGCCCATCCCGCGGAAGAAGAGCGCGACACTGAGCAGCTGCATCGAAGTCTCGCCATCGGCCATGGCGAAGGGCACGGTGGCAAGCGTGATCAGCGAGAACCCCATGAGTGCCGTGAGCCGCGCGCCGATCCCGTCGATCAGGCGGCCCGCGAAGAAGCGGCTGACGAGCGACCCCACACCCTGCGGGATCAGAAGCATTCCAGCGCCCAGCGCGTCGGCGCCGCGCAGGTCCTGAAAGTAGAGCGGCAGCAGCGTCAGCCCGCCGAAGAGCGAGGCCCCGAACAGGAACATCATCCCCGAGGCCACCAGTGTCGGCCGCGATTTCAGGACGTCGAGGTGCACCAGCGCCTTCGCCCCCCTCCGGCGGGACCAGAGCGCGAAGGCCACCAGCAGCGCCACACCCGCGCCCACAGGCAGGAAGACCAGCGGGTCGGCAAAGCCGGTCTCGCCCGAAACGTTGGAGAGGCCCCAGAGGATCGCCACCAGCGCGGGCGAGAGCATCAGCAGGCCCACGACATCCAGCCGGGCACCCTTCTCAGGTTCGCTTGCGGGGATCAGCTTCCATGCGAGGAAAAGACCGATCAGGCCCACCGGAGCATTGACGAGGAAAAGCCAGTGCCAGGATGCATTGCCGAGGATGAAGCCGCCCAGCACCGGCCCGAGGATGGGCCCCAGCGCCGCGGGGATCGACACGATCGACATGAGGCGGGCCATGTCGCGCTGCGGCGCGGCCTGCGCCACCATGGTCATCATCAGCGGCATCATCACGCCGCCGCCCATGCCCTGCACCACGCGGAAGGCGATCAGGCTCGGGGCGTTCCAGGCCAGAGAGCAGAGCACCGAGCCCGCCATGAAGACCGACAGCGCGATCATCCAGAGCCGCTTGCCGCCGACCTTGGCCTGCAACCAGCTTGTCGTCGGGATCACCGTGCCCAGCGCCAGCAGATAGGCGGTGCTGACCCACTGGATCGTGCTGACCGGCACCGAAAGCTCGTCGGCAAGCTCGTGCAGGGCGACGCTCACGATGGTGGTGTCGAGGATCACGGTGATGACCCCCGAGATGACAGCCACGGCGGTCAGGACGGCGGTCCGGTCGAGACCCTTGAGCGGCGAGAGGTTCATGGGGGACATTGGGGATCCGTAAGGTACGAGAGCGTATCTTGTTTCCTGTCGAATACGCGGAGGTTATAAGATACGCAAGTGTTTCTTACGTGAGGCTTGTCAAGTCCGGCGTCACGAGCCGGGACAACGCGGGAGGCGGCAATGAGTTCGCGGGAAGGCTGCACCACACGCCGGCGGGGCGCCGCGCTCGAGACGGCGATCCTCGAGGCCGCCTGGAAGGTCCTGCGCGACCAGGGCTACGCGGGCTTCACGTTTGAGGCCATCGCGGCACGCGCGGGGACCAGCCGGCCGGTGCTCTACCGCCGCTGGTCCGGGCGGCAGGAGCTGCTGGTCGCGACGCTGCGGCAGCTCTGGCAGAGCAAGCCCATCGAGATCCCGGACACCGGCAGCCTGCGCGGCGATGCGCTGGCCTTCCTCATGCAGGCCGACGAGCGGCGCGCGCGCATCATCACGCTCATGAGCGTGGAGCTTCACGAGTATTTCCGCGAGACCGGCAGCAGCTTCAGGGAGCTGCGCGCGGCGATCCGCGAGCCGGGACAGGCCACGGCGCTGGAGGTCATCGTCGAGCGCGCGGTGGCGCGCGGCGAGATCGCCGACGTGGCGCGCCCGGCCCGGGTGGTCAACCTTCCCTTCGAGCTGTTCCGGCAGGAGGTCATCATGACCATGGGCGCCGTGCCCCCCGAGGCGATCCACGAGATCGTCGACGAGATCTGGCTGCCATTGCTTCTCCAGGGATAACCCCGGCACCGCTGCCGTCACGGCCCGTTCAGGAACCTGCAGCGCCGACCCCATGTTGGGAAGGACGTTTCACAGCAGGCGAAGGACACGACGTGCAGCAGATCGACCCCGCAGAGCTCAATGCCACCGACGTCGCGCGGCTGTTCCGCAGCGGAGAGCTTACCCCCAGCCGCGCCACGCGCATGGCGCTGGACCGGATCGAACGCTTCAACGACGCGGTGAACGCCTTCGTGCTGGTCGATGAAGAACGCGCCATGGAGGATGCCACGGCCGCCGACGCACGGTGGGCCGAGGGCAAACCGCTGAGCGAGGTCGACGGGATGCCGGTGTCGGTCAAGGACCTGACCAACGTGAAGGGCTGGCCGTCGCGCGGCGGGTCGCTGCTGTCCTCGGAGGAGCCTGCGGAGGTGGACGCACCGCCGGCGCGCAGGCTGCGCGAGGCCGGCGCGGTCATGCTGGGCAAGACCAACACGCCCGAGTTCGGCTGGAAGGGCGTGACCGATAACCGGGTCTTCGGCGCGACGCGCAACCCGTGGAACACCGACATGACGCCGGGCGGGTCCTCAGGCGGGGCGGCCGTGGCGGCCGCGCTGAACATGGGCTGGTTGCACCAGGGCGGGGATTCCGGCGGCTCGATCCGCATCCCGGCCTCGTTCACCGGCGTCTTCGGCTTCAAGCCGACCTTCGGCTGGACACCCACATGGCCGCCCTCGAACGCCGCCACGCTCAGCCACATCGGCCCGCTGACCCGCACGGTCGAGGATGCGGTGATGATGCTGAACGTGATCGGGCGCTACGACCATGTCGACCCCTACGCCACGCGCGGCACGCCCGAGGACTGGGGCGTGGATCTCGGAAAGGGGCTCGACGGGCTGCGCATCGCCTTTGCCCCCGGGCTAGGCGGGGCCGAGGCGGACCCCGAGGTGCTCGTCCTTGTCGAGCGCGCCGCAGATCGGCTGCGCGCGCTTGGCGCCGAGGTGGTCGAGACCTCGCCCGAGATCGAGAGCCCCATCGATATCTTCCAGAAGATCTGGTTCACCGCCTCGCTGGACTTCTACGACGGCTGCACGAACGATGAGTGCGAGAAGCTGGACCCGGGGCTGGTCGACAACGCCATGCGGGCGCGCGAATGCTCGGCACTGGATCTCTACCGAGCGCTGGCGCGGCGGGCGGAGCTGACCCAGACGCTCGAGGCCTTCAACCAGAACTACCACCTTCTGATGACGCCCTCGGTGGCGGTGCCGCCCTTCGCGGCGAACCGTAACGTGCCCGAGGGCAGCGGCATGACCGACTGGACCGAGTGGTCGCCGTTTTCCTACCCGTTCAACCTGTCGCAGCAGCCGGCGGCCTCGGTGCCCTGCGGGTTCACCGAAAGCGGCCTGCCGGTGGGCTTCCAGCTTGCGGGCGGCATGCACGACGACGTGCGGGTGCTGCGGGCCTGCAAGGCCTACATGGACGCGCATCCGGAGGCCTTTCCGGACGCTCCGAAGGTGCACTGAGGCCAAGGCACGCGCGACGGGCCCGCGCCGGACCGTGGTGTGACGCTGCGACCGTGGGTGTGGGCGCTTTATGTTTGCCAAGCCCGGAAGACCGCCGATCATTGTCCGGCACCTGCAAAGCGCCAGACCGTCACGCAGGAGGCGTGCCAAGCTATCTTGGCGCACCTCTGCGGCGACGGGACGGTCCGGCGCTGGCCCGGCGGGGCTACGCCCCTTGTTCCGGGCCTGTCACAACATCTTCTGCATCAGCACGAGGTCCATCCAGCGGCCGAACTTCCAGCCGACCTCGGGCAGGCGCGCCACCTCGGCAAAGCCGATGCGGGCGTGAAAGGCCACGCCGCGGGGGTTCTCGCCGCTGACCCCGGCCCAGAGGCTGTGGATGCCCGCCTGCCGGGCGACCCCTTCCAGCCGTTCCATGAGCGCGCGGCCGCCGCCCCGCCCCTGCGCGGCGGGGACAAGCTGGATGGAATGCTCCATGGTGAAGGCATAGCCCGGCCCGGCCCGGAAGGGGAAATAGGTGGCGAAGCCCGCCACCTCGCCCGCGTCCTCGAGCACGAGAAAGGCCTCGCCCCGCGCCGCGATGTCGGCGGCAACGCCCGCCTCGGTCTTGGGCTGGGTGGTGAAGGTCACGGCGGTGTCGGCGATGACGGCGTTCCAGATCGCGACGATGCCCGCGGCATCGGCCTCCCGCGCGGGGCGCACGATCATTGCAGGATCGCCGCCCCCTCGGCGGTGTCGAACTCGGCCCGCAACATGGGGCGGTCGCCTTCGACAATGCTGAGGTTGGGGATCTCGAGATGCGGCCCGAGCAGCTCCGCCAGTGCCGCCCCCTCCGGGTGCGAGACGGTCAGTTCGCGCAGGCTGCAGCCCGAGGGCGGCAGCGCCTTGCCCGGGGGCACCTCGCACTGCCATTCGATCAGCGCCGGGAAGAGCCCGTCGAAGGGCAGCATCCCGTCCTCGGGCACCGCCATGCGCCAGCGCAGGCTGCCGCGTTCGAGGTCGATGGCGCAGCCCGCCATGGGCAGCACCTCGAGCGCGGCGTCGAGATCGTCGACGCGGCAGATCCACTTGTCGAGCCGCGCGGGCCCGGCGAAGTGGTCGAGCCCGAACCAGCGCGCCCGCCCGGGCGGCGGCGCGCCGGGATCGCGGGAGATGGCTTCGAGGTAGATCTCGGGATCGAGGCCGAGCACGCGGTTGTGGGTCCCGAAGGCCTCGTGCCGGCCGCCGGGCTGCAGCGGCTGTCCGAGGGCAAGCTCCGAATGCGTCACCGCCTCTTCGAGAGTCTCGCCGAGGACGGCGATATGATCAAGTTGCAGCATGCATCCCCTGCCCGCATGGCCCGATGAAGGACGTTAGCGGGGGCCCGGGGGTTCGGAAAGGCCCGAGGCTCAGGAAATTTCGACAGGTGCCGGTGCTGTGGCAACAAGGTTGCGGGGCCGCACGCGTGATGGGCGGCCCCGGCGGGGTTCAGACCGTCTCGACCCGGGCCTCGCAGATCAGGCGCAGGATATCCTGCGCGGCCTCGGGAATGTTGGTGCCGGGGCCGAAGATGGCCTTCACCCCCGCCTTCTGGAGGAAATCGTAGTCCTGCTGCGGGATCACCCCGCCGCAGATGACGATGATGTCCTCGGCACCCTGGTCCTTGAGCGCCTGCACCAGCTGCGGGGCGAGCGTCTTGTGGCCCGCCGCCTGGGACGAGATGCCCACCACGTGCACGTCGTTGTCGATGGCGTCCTGCGCAGCTTCCTCGGGCGTCTGGAACAGCGGCCCCACGTCCACGTCGAAGCCGATGTCGGCAAAGGCCGTGGCGATGACCTTGGCGCCACGGTCATGCCCGTCCTGGCCCATCTTGACCACGAGCATGCGCGGGCGGCGGCCTTCCTCCTCGGCGAAATCCTCGACCGATTTCTGGATGGCGGCAAAGCCCTCGTCGCCCTCGTAGGCGGCGCCGTAGACGCCGGCGAGGGTCTTCACCTCGGCCCGGTGGCGGCCGAACACCTTTTCCATGGCCATGCTGATCTCTCCCACGGTGGCCCGGGCTCGGGCCGCTTCCACGGCCGCTTCGAGCAGGTTGCCGCCCTCGGAGGCGCGGCGGGTCAGTTCATCAAGCGCGGCGTCGCAGGCGCCCTGGTCGCGGGTCGCGCGGACCCGTTCCAGCGCGGCCACTTGCCCCTCGCGCACCTTGGCGTTGTCGATGTCCCGGATGTCGAGCGGTTCCTCGTGCGGCAGGCGGTACTTGTTCACGCCCACGATCACGTCGGTGCCGCGGTCGATGTCCGCCTGACGGCGGGCGGCGGTTTCCTCGATCCGCAGCTTGGGCATGCCGCTTTCCACGGCGCGGGTCATGCCGCCCATGCCGTCGACCTCTTCGATCAGCTTCCAGGCCTCTTCGGCGAGGTCGTGGGTCAGCTTCTCGACGTAGTAGGAGCCCGCCAGCGGATCGACGACCTGCGTGACGCCGGTTTCCTCCTGCAGGATGAGCTGCGTGTTGCGCGCGATGCGGGCGGAATGGTCCGTGGGCAGGGCCATGGCCTCGTCCAGCGCGTTGGTGTGCAGCGACTGCGTGCCGCCGAGGACCGCCGACATGGCCTCGTAGGCGGTGCGCACGACGTTGTTGTAGGGGTCCTGCTCGGCAAGGCTCACGCCCGATGTCTGGCAGTGGGTGCGCAGCATCTTGGAGCGCTCCTGCTGGGCGCCGAGATCGGTCATGATGCGGTGCCAGAGCAGCCGCGCGGCGCGCAGCTTGGCGGCCTCCATGAAGAAGTTCTTGCCGATGGCGAAGAAGAACGACAGCCGGCCGGCGAACTTGTCGATGTCCATGCCCGCCTCGATGGCGGTCTTCACGTATTCCTTGCCGTCGGCCAGCGTGAAGGCGAGCTCCTGCACGAGGTTCGCGCCCGCCTCCTGCATGTGGTAGCCGGAGATCGAGATCGAGTTGAAGCGCGGCATCTCGTTGCTGGTATATTCGATGATGTCGGAGATGATCCGCATCGAGGGCGCGGGCGGGTAGATGTAGGTGTTGCGGACCATGAACTCCTTCAGGATGTCGTTCTGGATGGTCCCCGAAAGCTGCGCCCGGTCGACGCCCTGTTCCTCGCCCGCGACGATGAAACTGGCGAGGATCGGGATCACCGCGCCGTTCATGGTCATCGACACGGAAATGTCCTGAAGCGGGATACCGTCGAAGAGCACCTTCATGTCCTCGACGCTGTCGATGGCGACGCCCGCCTTGCCCACGTCGCCCACCACGCGGGGGTGGTCGCTGTCGTAGCCGCGGTGGGTGGCGAGATCGAAGGCCACCGACACGCCCTGCTGCCCGGCGGCGAGCGCGCTGCGGTAGAAGGCGTTGCTTTCCTCGGCGGTGGAGAAGCCCGCGTACTGCCGGATGGTCCAGGGCCGGCCGGCGTACATCGTGGCCTTCACCCCGCGGGTGAAGGGTTCCTCGCCGGGCAGGCTGCCCATGTGGGGCAGATCGGCGGTGTCGGCCTCGGTATAGAGCGGCTTGACCTTGATCCCCTCGAGCGTGGTCCAGTCGAGGTCTTCCAGCGGGCGGCCCCGCAGTTCCTTTGCGGCGCGCACACGCCAGCTTTCCGGCAGATCGCTCATCGTCCCCTCCTATCGTGATCCCCGACGCGCGATGGCTGCGCCCCGGCATCGAAAGCCCCGCCGCAACCCGCGAGCGGCGCGACAAAATTTCCCGTGAAGCGAGGGTCGCAAGCCTGTGCAGGCGCGCCCCGCCCCTCTATATCCAGTTGCATGACACGCGCCCTGATCCTCGTCACGGCTATGACGCTCGCGGCCTTTCCGGTCGCTGTCACAGCCCAGGACGACCAGCTTGCCGCCGCCTCGACCGAGCTTGCGCAGGCCGATACGCAGGCCGACGAGGGCCCCATCGACGAAACCCTGCCGCAGGACCCGACCGATCTGGTCGTGTCTGCCGAGGATGTCTCGCTTTCCGATTTCCTGTGGGTGAAGCGGCCCATCGTGGTCTTCGCCGACAGTCCCGCCGATCCCCGGTACGTGCAGCAGATGCAGTTCCTCATGGACCGCCCCGACGCGCTGGCCGACCGCGACGTGGTCATCATCACCGACACCGACCCCGGCGCGCGGTCCTCGGTGCGGCGGGAACTGCGGCCGAGGGGCTTCATGCTGACGGTGATCGCCAAGGACGGTACCATCATCACCCGCAAGCCGCGTCCCTGGGACGTGCGGGAGATCACGCGGTCGATCGACAAGCAGCCCCTGCGCCAGCAGGAGGTGCGTGACCGGCGCGACACGCTGCGCGAGTGAGCCCCGGCTAGACGTCGCCGCGCATGTAGAGCGCGAGGTGTTCGGGCGGGTAGAGCAGGACCAGCGCACCGTTCTCCGGATCGTAGAGCAGGAGCGCGTCCTCCGACGTGATCACGCGGAAGAAGCCCGCGGCCATTTCCCCCTCGAGGCAGTCTTCGCCCGCGCGGAGCGCGTTCGACACCAGCCCCAGCCCCGACGAGAGCTCCGTCGACATGAGTTCCGACGACAATGCATCGGGGCTGCGCCCGACGAGATCGAAGATCACCGGGCGCCCGAGGTGCAGGTGCTTGACCGCGCCCGAGATCGAGCGCGCCCTCGCGGGCGCGCTGCGGTAGATGGGCAGCGCCACCTCGAAGACCGCGGCCGTGCAGCGGAATCGGGATTCGAAGTGCAGCGTCCGGCCGAGGTAGACCCAGCCGTCGAGCCGTGCGCGCAGTTCCGCCTCGCGCTCCTGCGCGCAGGAGGCGAGCGCCGCGAGGGATGCGAGCGCCAAGGTAAGACGGATCAGGGCGGCGCGCATGCCGGGGCTCCAGCCGGAAGGGACAGGGATGCGCAGCTTTAGCGCCCCGTCCTTTCCATTCCGTTATGCCCAGCGCCCTGCCCATGCCGTGGCCCCTGCCCCCTATTCGAATTCCATGATGACATCGTCCACGGCGAGACTGTCGCCGGGACCCGCGTTGATCTTGCTCACCTTGCCGCTGCGCTCGGCGCGCAGGATGTTCTCCATCTTCATGGCCTCGACGGTGCAGAGCGCCTGGCCCTCCTGCACCTCGTCGCCCTCGGCCACGGCGAGCGTCACCACGAGGCCCGGCATCGGGCAGAGCAGCATCTTGGAGGTATCCGGCGGCAGCTTCTCGGGCATGAGCGCGGCAAGCTCCGCCTGCCGGGGCGAGCGGACGTGCACCTTCATGTCGGCCCCGCGGGTGCGGATGCGGAAGCCCTGCGTGATCTTGTCGACCTTGAGCACCAGCGGCGCGTCGCCCACGGTGAGCCGCGCGAGGCTGTCGCCGGGCGTCCAATCGCCCTGTACCCGCAGCTCGGTCCCGTCCTCGAAGCGCACGGTCGAGCCCTCGCGGTCGGCCTTCACCGTCACCGGGAAATCGTGGCCCTGCAGCGCGACGACCCAGTCCTCGCCTACCTTGCGTTCGTGGTTGTCGAGACAGCCAGAGATGCGCGAGCGCCGGATCTCGGCCACGCGGTTCATCGCGACGCAGGCGGCGGCCACGCGGCGCAACGCATCGGTTTCCAGCTCCACCCCGTGGAAGCCCTCGGGGTATTCCTCGGCGATGAAGGCGGTGGTGATCTCGCCCGAGACGAACCGCGGGTGGTCCATCACCGCCGAGAGGAACGGCAGGTTGTGACCGATGCCCTCGACCTCGAAGGCGTCGAGCGCGGTGCGCATGGTCTCGATCGCCTCGCCCCGGCTGGGCGCCCAGGTGCAGAGCTTGGCGATCATCGGGTCGTAGTACATGGAAATCTCGCCGCCCTCGAAGACGCCGGTGTCGTTGCGCACCACGCCGCCGCCCATGGGCCCTTCCTCGGGCGGGCGGTAGCGGGTCAGGCGGCCGATGGAGGGCAGGAAGTTGCGGTACGGGTCCTCGGCGTAGAGCCGGTTCTCGATGGCCCAGCCGTTGATGCCGATGTCGTCCTGCGTGATCGACAGCGCCTCGCCGTTCGCGACGCGGATCATCTGTTCCACGAGGTCCACCCCGGTGATGAGCTCGGTCACCGGGTGTTCCACCTGAAGGCGGGTGTTCATCTCGAGGAAGAAGAAGTTCTTGTCACCATCGACGATGAATTCCACCGTGCCCGCGCTGGTGTAGCCCACCGCCTTGGCCAGCGCCACGGCCTGTTCGCCCATGGCCTTGCGGGTCTCGGGGTCGAGGAAGGGACTGGGGGCCTCTTCGACCACCTTCTGGTTTCGGCGCTGGATCGAGCATTCCCGTTCGTTCAGGTAGATGCCGTTGCCGTGCGCGTCGCAGAGCACCTGGATCTCGATGTGGCGGGGCTGCGTCACGAACTTCTCGATGAAGATGCGGTCGTCACCGAAGCTGCTCGCCGCCTCGTTCTTGGAGGACTGGAAGCCTTCGCGCGCCTCCTCGTCGTTCCAGGCGATGCGCATGCCCTTGCCGCCGCCCCCGGCGCTGGCCTTGATCATGACCGGATAGCCGATCTCGGCGCTGATCTTCACCGCCTCCTCGGCGTCTTCGATGAGGCCCATGTAGCCGGGCACGGTGTTGACCCCCGCCTCCTTGGCGAGCTTTTTGGAGGTGATCTTGTCGCCCATGGCCTCGATCGCGCCCTTGGGCGGGCCGATGAAGGCGACGCCGGCATCCTCGAGCGCCTGCGCGAACTTCGGGTTCTCCGACAGGAAGCCATAGCCGGGGTGGACGGCCTGTGCGCCGCTGTCGCGGATCGCCTGCATGACCTTGTCGATCACGATGTAGGACTGTTTCGCGGGGGGCGGGCCGATGTGGATCTTCTCGTCCGCCATCTCGGCGTGCAGCGCGTGCTTGTCGGCGTCCGAGTAGATCGCCACCGTCTTGATGCCCATGCGCTGCGCCGTCTTCATGACGCGGCAGGCGATCTCGCCGCGGTTGGCGATCAGGATCTTGTCGAACATGCGTGTCCCCCTCGTGAACGTCCCGGCACGGACGTCTGTGCGCCCTTCCGGCCATGGAAAAGGCCGCCCGCGCTGGTCTGCGCGGCGGCCTCGTGAAACGGATGGAATGTTGTCGCCGCGGCGAGCGGGCGCCGAAGCGCGGAGGTCAGAGGACCACCGGGGCGCCCTGCCCCGCTGGTCCTTGAACGGCGTGCCTTGGCGGCGGTGTCAGCTGTCGCAGTCGCGCGCGCCGCTCTGGCAGACGAGAAGGTTGCCCGCGGTGCCCACGGCCGCGCCGGTGACAGGGTTGCCACCCACGGCGAGCGCGCCGGTCGCGCCGGCACCGGCGCCCCAAAGCGCCTGTTCCCCGGCAGTTTCACCACATGCAGCAAGCGTGCCGAGAGCTGCGACGAGAGCGAGAGGTTTGACGTAACGGGACACGGGCTGATCTCCTTTGAACGTTGATTACGCAAAGTAACAGACAGAGATGTGTCTCGGTTCCCTCCCCCCCGCGTGGTCGGCAGATCCTTGCCCGCGAGGCCCGAGGGCCGCCGCAAAAAGGCCACCGGGGTGTCGCACCCCGATGGCCCCGAGAAATCCGTCGCGCCGCGCGAGGCGGCGGTCGGATGATCAGTTGCAGTAGCGCGGCGTGACGTCGTCGCAGACCGTACCGCCGACGGCGCCGAGGGCCGCGCCGGTGGTGCCGTCACCGCCTGCCGCGCGGTCGACGAGGTAGCCGGCGCCTGCGCCGAGACCCGCGCGCGGCAGGTCGGAGCTTTCGCAGGCTGCGAGCGTTGCGAAACCGAGCAGTGCGACGAGGCGGATTGCGTTCTTGGCCATGATGGATACTCTCTTTGGACCACGGGTAATGTCGCGCCCACAACATACGGGGGGAGGGGAAGGTTCCAGTCGATAGCGCCAGAGGGCCCGAAGTCGGCAGCGTTCCGCCCAACCTGGGGCCGCGCCAGGTGGCCCGACGCACGCGAAAAACACCCGGGCGGCCGCATGGGGGATGTGACCGGCTGCCCGAGCGAGGTGTTCGCCGTGGATTTATTGACGAGTGGCGCCGCCGTTGCCTTGCGGCGCATCACCCCAAACGTGCCACGAAGGTGACGCAACGACAACATCGGCCCGACCATTGCCGCAACTTCGGCTCTTTCCTGCCCAGATCTCGCACGGCTGAGCGGGATCATGCCCAGTCCTCTCCGTCGAAGGCATCGGGAAACGAGGCCCGTGCGGCGGCTTCGTCGAGGACGAGAAGAGCCTCGTAGCTCTCCGGATCGAAGGGATCGTCGTAGGGCAGCACCTCGCGGCCGAAGAGCCAGCTCAGACGGCCCGCGTCCAGGTTGCCGCGCTCGAAGGGTTCGGTCCCGAAGCACTGCCAGATGGCGGCGACGAAGGCGCTGTCGGCGCGCTTGTCCGCCGGGCGACGGTCGCGGTAGCGCTCGCGCCGGGTGATCGGCGTGACCCCCTTGGGGTTCGGACGGCGGATGGTGAACTGGAAATCGGTGCCGGGAAGACGGCCGGGGAATCCGCGGTGCTTGATCATACCCGGCCTCCTGCTGTGCAGAGGGCCGTCAGGGCACGGGGCCGCGAATTCGGGGCGGGCTGACACGCCCGCCCCGGATAGCTCTTACTTGTACTTGCCGGTGTAGACGGGTTCGTAGCTGATCGGCTCGGGCTCGACCACGACGTACTCTTCCTCTGCCTCTTTGGCGCATGCAGCGACCGACGCCACAACGCCGAGGACTGCAAGCAGCTTGATGCTCTTCGACATCTCTGTCTCCTGTCAGGTTCCATGACAACGGCGGAGCCCCTCGGCTCTGCCTGTCCCCGGAATGGGGACGTGATCGCGCCTGTGCGACCACCTGTCACGATAACGCGAAAACAGGGAAAAAGATACGAATCAGCATCACCTCGGGTCACCTGTGACTCGAAAGCCTGAGAATGCGGGGCAAAGCAGCGGGTTTTCGCAAAATGTTGCGAGATCATCAGAAGAACTCCCAGATGCAGCGGCCATCTTCGAGGCGATAGGCCTCGAAGAACTGCACGCTTTGGGGGTCAGTACTGCCGAAGTCCACCGGTTCGCGCATCAGGGTGACGACGATGCGATCGCCCTCCCCGGCGCGATCGCCAAGACGCGGCACGACGACCCGCTCGCAGAGCGCCATCATGGTGGCCGAAACGTCATCGAAGCTGTGCCCCGGGTCGCCGAGGTCGGGCAGCACGAAACGGAAGCGCCAGGGCGCCGTGTCATCCTCGCGCGGGATCGTGTCGTGAAGAGCGAGATCGTCGTAGCCGCTTTCGGGGAGAACGGCTTCGCCCTCGGCACGCGCCGTGGCGGGCGGAAGCGCCGCGACAAGGACGGCGGCCAGGATGAATCCGGGAATAAGCGCGCAGTCCCGACCCCCCGCGGGGGCTCCTCCCGCCGGGACTGCGCCGCATCCGGCCTCGGCCGGAGCGGTGTTCGATGCGGGGCGGATCATCTTCGCCCCCTCCCCGCCCATGCGATCCAGCGCGCGCGGCGCTCCGGATCGTGAAGCAGGTCATGCAACCGGTCTGCGGTCTTTGGGGGGATCGGCCGAATCGCCCGCCCCCCGGCGCGCAACCTGATGGCATGTTCCGTTACGTCGACTCCTACCACAGGCGAAAAACCACGCAAGTGCTGTAATTCGCGCCAGATATCCTGGCGCACCTGGCGGGCGAGGCGCGCCGCGTTGACAACCGGGAAATCGGCCTCGGCGACGAGGTCGAAACGCGGCGGCCAGTGGCGGGCAAGCACGTAGTGCCCGCCGTCGCGATGCTCGTGCCAGCCGGTCCGTCCCGGTGCGTGATCCTTGTGCCATAAGGTCATGTCAGAGCGGGATATTGTCGTGCTTTTTCCAGGGCATGCTGCGCTTCTTCTTGCGCAGCATGGCGAAGGCCCGCGACACCCGGCGCCGCGTGCTGCGCGGCTGGATCACCTCGTCGATGAAGCCCCGCTCGGCCGCGATGAAGGGGTTGGCAAAGCGGTCCTCGTAGGCATCGGCGTGCTTCTGGATCTTCTCGGGATCGGCAAGGTCTGCGCGATGGATGATCTCGGCCGCGCCCTTGGCGCCCATGACCGCGATCTGCGCCGTCGGCCAGGCGTAGTTCACATCCGCCCGCAGGTGCTTGGACGCCATCACGTCGTAGGCCCCGCCATAGGCCTTGCGGGTGATGACCGTGACCTTGGGCACCGTCGCCTCGCCATAGGCAAAGAGCAGCTTCGCCCCGTGCTTGATGACGCCGCCATATTCCTGGCCGGTACCCGGCAGGAAGCCGGGCACGTCCACGAAGGTCAGCAGCGGGATCTCGAAGGCATCGCAGAAACGCACGAAGCGCGCCGCCTTGCGCGAGCTGTCGATGTCGAGGCACCCCGCGAGCACCATGGGCTGGTTGGCCACCACGCCCACCGTCTGCCCCTCGAGCCGGATGAAGCCGGTGATGATGTTCTTGGCGAACTCTTCCTGGATCTCGTAGAAATCCGCCTCGTCCGCGACCTTCAGGATCAGCTCCTTCATGTCGTAGGGCAGGTTCGGGTTTTCCGGGATGATCGTGTCAAGCGAGGCCTCGACGCGGTCGACCTCGTCGAAGAAGGGCCGCACCGGGGGCGCGTCGCGGTTGTTGAGCGGCAGGAAGTCCACCAGCCGGCGCACCTCGGCCAGCGCCTCCACGTCGTTTTCGAAGGCGCCGTCTGCGACCGAGCTCTTGCGCGTGTGGGTGATGGCGCCGCCCAGCTCCTCGGCGGTGACGACCTCGTTGGTGACGGTCTTCACCACGTCGGGGCCGGTCACGAACATGTAGGAGCTGTCCTTCACCATGAAGATGAAGTCGGTCATGGCGGGGCTGTAGACCGCGCCGCCCGCGCAGGGCCCCATGATGACGCTGATCTGCGGCACCACGCCCGAGGCCTCGATGTTGCGCTGGAAGACCTCGCCGTAGCCCGCAAGGCTATCGACGCCTTCCTGGATGCGCGCGCCGCCGCTGTCGTTGAGCCCGATCACCGGCGCGCCGTTCTGCACCGCCATATCCATGATCTTGCAGATCTTCTGGGCGTGGGTGGCGCTGACCGAGCCGCCCAGCACGGTGAAGTCCTGCGAAAAGACATAGACCATACGGCCGTTGATGGTGCCCCAGCCGGTGACCACGCCGTCGCCATAGGGACGGTTCTGCTCCATCCCGAAGTCGGTGCAGCGGTGGGCAACGAACATGTCGTATTCCTCGAAGCTGCCCTCGTCGAGCAGCAGTTCGAGCCGTTCGCGTGCGGTGAGCTTGCCCTTGGCGTGCTGGGCATCGAGACGTTTCTGCCCCCCGCCGAGGCGGGCGTTGCGGCGGCGGTCCTCGAGTTCGTGCAGGATGTCCTTCATGGGGCCCTCTTCCTTTTGCGGCACGATACCCGGCAGCGGCCTTGTCTCAAGACCTTTCCGGCAAATTTGCAAACTCGGCAAATTCCTTCGCATGGAAATCGCAAATCCGCAAATGACGCCGCCCGACCCGTGCCATATGGACAAATCTCACGGTTCAGCCTACCGCAAGATCATGTCCGATGCTCCGTTGGTCCGCTTCATGGACCGCACAACCCCGCCGCATATTGTCACACTCGTGCTACTCTCGGGGTTGTCGGCGCTGGCGATGAACGTCTTCCTGCCCTCGCTGCCGCAGATGACGGAGTACTTCGACACCGAGTACCGGCTCATGCAGCTTTCGGTGGCGGTCTACCTGGCCGTGAACGCCGTGCTGCAGATCTTCATCGGACCGATCTCGGACAAGCTGGGCCGCCGGCCGGTGCTGCTGGGTGCGATCGCGATCTTCATGCTGGCGACGCTCGGCTGCCTTTTTGCCACCAACGCCTACGTCTTTCTCGCCTTCCGCATGTGCCAGGCGGTGATCGTCACCGGCATGGTGCTGGCACGCGCCGTGGTGCGGGACATGGTTCCGCAGGATCAGGCCGCCTCGATGATCGGCTACGTGACCATGGGCATGGCCGTGGTGCCGATGATCGGCCCCGCCATCGGCGGCGCGCTGGACGAGCTGGCGGGATGGAAGGCGGTCTTCTGGATGCTGTTCCTGCTGAGCGGCGCGCTTTACTGGCTCACCTGGCGCGACCTGGGCGAGACCGGCCGCAGCTCGGGCCTCAGCCTCGGGCGGCAGTTCCGCGAATACCCCGAGCTTCTCACGTCGCCCCGGTTCTGGGGCTACGCGCTCTCGGCGGGCCTGTCGTCGGGGGCCTTCTTCGCCTACCTCGGCGGCGCGCCCTTCATCGGCACGCAGGTCTACGGGCTGGCGCCCGCGCAGCTGGGCTTCTTCTTCGGCGCGCCGGCGGTCGGCTACTTCTTCGGCAACTTCATGTCGGGTCGCTACTCGGCGCGAGTGGGCATCAACCGGATGATCCTGACCGGGGCGGCCATCAACATGACGGGCATCGGGCTGTCGCTCGCGGTCATGGGACTGGGCTACGGGTCGGTCTACAGCTTCTTCGGCTTCATGTGCTTCGTCGGTCTCGGTAACGGCATGACCATTCCCAATGCCACGGCGGGCACGCTGTCCGTGCGCCCGCACCTCGCAGGTACGGCCAGCGGCCTGGGTGGGGCGATCATGATCGGCGGCGGCGCCGCGCTTTCGGCGCTGGCCGGCGCCCTGCTGCAACCCGGCACCGGCGCCTACCCGGTGCTCTGGATCCAGTTCCTGACCGGTGTGGCGGGCGTGGGCGCCATCCTTCTCGTTATCCTGCGCGAACGGCGCGTTGGCGGGCTGGACGTGGGCTGAGGGATTTGCAAACCTTGGCGGCGGTTGCTGCTAAGGTGCGAATTCCATGGCCACGAGAAAGCTCTATGCCGGCGCGAAACTGCGCGAGGTACGCGCCCGGCTAGGCCTGACGCAGAAGGATTTTGCAGCGAAACTCGGGGTTTCTCTGCCCTACCTCAACCAGATGGAGAACAACAACCGGCCCGTCAGCACCACCGTGCTGCTGGCGCTGGCGCAGGAGTTCGGATTCGACGTGACCGAACTGGGCCAGGGCGATGCCGAACGGCTGGTGAGCGACATGCACGAGGCGCTGGCCGACCCGGTCTTCGGCGACAGCACCCCGCCGCTGGCCGATCTGCGGCTGACGGCGGCCAATGCCCCTGCCCTCGCCCATGCCTTCCTGTCGCTGCACGCCGCCTACCGGCAATCGCAGGAGCGGCTGGCCTCGCTTGACGAGGCTCTGGGGCGCGAGGGCTCCCAACTGCAGGCCAGCCCCTGGGAAGAGGTGCGCGACTTCTTTCACTATTGCGACAATTACATCGACGCAGTGGACCATGCAGCCGAACGCGTTGCTTTATCCGGACCTTTTCCCAATGACATCCGCAGCAATGCCGAGGCGCTTCTGGCCAAGTCCGGCATCAGCACCCGCACGGACCGCCACGCCCCGCTGCGCTCCTACGATCCCGCCACGCAGATCCTGACGCTTTCGAGCCTGGCCCCGCCGGAAACGCAGAGCTTCCAGCTGCTGGTGCAACTGGCTTTGTTGAAGCAGGACAAGCTCCTGGAGGCCACGCTTGATCTGGCCCGCTTCCAGAGCGAGGCCGCGCGCGGTATCGCGAAGATGGGGCTCGCCAACTACTTTGCCGGGGCGGCGATGATGCCCTACGGCGCCTTCCTAGAGGCGGCGCAGGAAACCCGCCACGATCTCGAACTTCTGGCGATCCGCTTCGGCGCCTCTATCGAACAGGTGGCGCACCGGCTGGCCACCCTGCAGCGGCCCGGCGCAAAGGGCGTGCCCTTCTTCTTCGTCCGGGTCGATCAGGCCGGCACGATCACCAAGCGGCATTCGGCCACGCGGCTGCAGTTCGCCCGTTTCGGCGGTGCCTGCCCGCTGTGGAACGTGCACCGCGCCTTCGAGACGCCGGGCCGTTTCCTGCGGCAGCTGGCCGAGACGCCCGACGGGGTGCGCTACATCTCGCTCGCGCGCGACGTATCCAAGCCCGGCGGTCATTTCGGCGCGCCGGTGCGCCGCTATGCCATCGCGCTGGGGTGCGAGGTGCGTCACGCGGCGCGGCTGGTCTATGCGGACGGGCTCGACATCGGGCGCGACAGCGCGTTTGAGCCCATCGGGATTTCCTGCCGGATCTGCGAGCGGCGCGACTGCCACCAGCGCAGCGTCCCGCCCCTCGAGCGGCGCCTGTCGATTGCGCCGCACCGGCGCGACGTGCTGCCTTACCGGGTGGAATGACGCCTCAAACGTAAAAGCGCCCCCGCGAAGATCACGGGGGCGCCCTGTTCGACACGGTCGCGGGGGATCACGCCGAGGCGAACATCCCTTGTTCCTTGGCGAGATCGCGCATGCGCTTCTGCAGCTTCTCGAAGGCGCGGACCTCGATCTGGCGGATGCGCTCGCGGCTCACGTCGTACTGGCCCGACAGTTCCTCGAGCGTCACGGGCTGTTCGGCCAGCCGGCGTTGGGTGAGGATGTCGCGCTCGCGGTCGTTCAGCACGTCCATCGCCTCGGCCAGCAGGGCGCGGCGGGCGTCGAGTTCGTCGCGCTCGGCGTAGTCCTCGGCCTGGTCCGCGCCCTCGTCCTCGAGCCAGTCCTGCCACTGCATGGCGCTGTCACCCTCGGCCGAGCCGACGGTGGCGTTCAGCGAGGCATCGCCGCCCGACAGGCGCCGGTTCATCGAGATCACCTCGTCGGTGGTCACGCCCAGATCGGTGGCGATCTTTTCGACGTGCTCGGGGCGCAGGTCACCGTCCTCGAGCGCGCCGATGCGCGACTTGGCCTTGCGCAGGTTGAAGAACAGCTTCTTCTGCGCCGAGGTGGTGCCGAGCTTCACCAGCGACCAGGACCGCAGGATGTATTCCTGGATCGAGGCGCGGATCCACCACATGGCATAGGTCGCCAGGCGGAAGCCCTTTTCGGGATCGAAGCGCTTCACCGCCTGCATCAGGCCCACGTTCGCCTCGGAAATCACCTCGGCCTGCGGCAGGCCGTAGCCGCGATAGCCCATGGCGATCTTGGCCGCGAGACGCAGGTGCGAGGTCACGAGCTGGTGCGCTGCGGTCGCGTCCTGATCTTCGACCCAGCGCTTGGCCAGCATGTATTCTTCTTCGGGCTCCAGCAGCGGGAACTTCCGAATCTCCTGGAGATAGCGGCTCATACCCGCCTCCGGCGATGGTGCCGGCAAATTGGCGTAGTTGCTCACTCCTGTTCCCTCCAATGTTATGGGCCTTTACATTACTTGGGCAGGCCCGGGGAATGTTTCAAGACGTAGACCGCCTCGTGTTGCTGCCATATTAACGCACATGACAGCGGGCGCGATCCCGATTTCAGCGCGTTCACGCACAGGTGTCCGGCATTTGAGCGGAAATGTGCATGCGTTTTCGCATGACACGAATGCAGATCCCGCCAATTAACGGGTGTTTCCGCATGGGGTAGACAGGGGTGGCCCTTAGCCAGGAGATCCCGCCATGTCCTCAAACACGCGTACAGCCGCCATCGCACCCCCCCCCAAGGGGCGGTCCGACTCGCCGGTCTACTCTACCTCATCATCATTTTTTGCGGTCTCACGGCAGAACTCCTGCTGCGCGCACCTCTCGTAGGAGAAACGGCGGAGGAGACAGCCCGTTCCATCGAATCCGCCCTGCCCGCCTTTCGTGCCAGTCTCGGCGCGGATCTGCTCATGGTGGCAGCCGACGTGACGCTGGCGCTGCTATTCTACGACATCCTGCGTGGCTTCTCCGAACCGCTGGCGCGGGCGGCCATGGTACTGAGACTGCTGCAGGGGGCGCTGATCGCGGTGGGACTGGTGCGGCTTGCCGGGGTGCCCGGCATGATCGATGCGGGCGAGACTGCCATGGCGCACCAGATGATCGGACTGCACGCCATCGGCTACGACGTGGGACTTGTCTTCTTCGGGGGCAACGCGCTGGTCATGGTGACGCTGCTCGCAAGATCCGGCGGGGTGCCGCGCGTGATCCTCGCGGGTCTGGGGCTCTCGGGGCTGGTCTATATCGCCGGGGGACTGGCACGGCTGCTGGCGCCGGGACTGATCCCTGTGATCCAGCCCGCCTACCTGGTGCCGATGCTGTCCGAGACGGCCTTTTGCCTCTGGCTGCTGGTACGGGCGCGTATCTGACCGCGCCCGGCCGCACCTCAGGGATCGAGGCGCCGGGCCTCGTCCACCAGCATGACGGGGATGCCGTCGCGGATCGGATAGGCCAGGTTCGCGGCCTCGCTCACAAGCTCCTGACGCTCCGCGTCGTAGCGCAGATGGGCATGGCTTGCCGGGCAGATCAGCGCCTCGAGCATGCGGCGGTCGTAGGCCGGCTTCGGCGGCTGGGTCTCATCGCTCATTGCATCACTCCGTCTTCGGTCCCACCCCGCAGGGCGTATTCGATCAGCGTCACCAAGGTCTCGCGCCGCGTGGACAGCGACGGCGCCTCGAGCAGGGCCTGTTTGTCCTCGGGCTCGAAGTCGAGAAGCATCGACAACGAGTTGATGAGCAATTCGTTCTCGGCCTCCTGAAGCGTCTCCCAGTCGGCCGAAAGCTCGCGCGCGGTGAAGTAGCGGTCGAGCAGCTTGAGGAAGGCCACGCGATCGAAATGGTCCTCTTCCTCGGCGGGATTCTGGTCCTGCTCGAAACCCGCCCAGTCGACCTCGCAGCGGCGGTAGGGGGTGAAGCCCTCGACCTCGGAGGTGACGCGGAAGCGCGAGATCCCGCTGAGGGTGATCATGTAGCGTCCGTCCTCGGTTTCCGAAAACTGGGTGACGCGACCGGCACAGCCGATGCGGTGCAGGCCGTTGCCCTCGCGGCCCCGCACCTCGTTGGGCTGGACCATGCCGATCAGGCGGGTGTCCGTCTTGAGGCAATCGTCGAGCATGGCGAGATAGCGTGGCTCGAAGATGTGGAGGGGCAGCCGGGCACGCGGCAGAAGCAGCGCCCCCGGCAACGGGAAGACCGGGATGACGGGGGGCAGGTCGGGCACTCGTTTCATATCGCTCGACCTAGCCCCCCGGAGGGTTCAGGCAAATATCATGGAGCTGAGCCGCCGACGCCCCTTGAGCGCTACCGGATCGTTGGGCTTCAGGGCGTCGAAGATCGTGGTGAGCTGGGCCTTGGCGGCGCCATCGTTCCACTCGCGGTCGCGGCGGAACAGCTCCAGCAGGTGGTCCACCGCGCCTTCGCCGTCGCCCTGCGCATAAAGCGCCTGGGCGAGGTCGTAGCGCGCCTGGTGATCGTCGGGGTTCGCCTCGACCTTGGCGGTGAGTTCCGCCACCGGGCCAACGCCCGCCGCCTGCTTGGCAAGCTCCAGCTGCGCATGCGCGGCTTCCAGCTCGGGCGCCTTGGAGATTTCGGCCGGCGCACCGTTGAGGATCGCCTCGGCCTGCTCGAGCTCACCCAGCGCAATGTGGGCGCGCACCAGCCCGCCATAGGCGGCCGCGTTCTTCTCGTCCTCGCCCAGGATCGCCGAGAAGGTCTGCGCCGCGTCGCTTGCGGCGCCCTGTTCGAGCATTTCCTCGGCCGCGGTCAGCGCATCCTCGAGCCCGTTGCCCTGATCCGCCCCGGCGCCGCCGCCCTGCTGCACCAGCCGGTCGACGAAGGCCTTGATCTCGGACTGCGGCACGGCACCCTGGAAGCCGTCCACCGGCTGGCCCTGCCAGAAGGCGTAGACGGTCGGGATCGACTGGATGCGCAGCTGGCTTGCCACCATCTGCGCCTCGTCGACGTTGACCTTGGCCATCTTCACCGCACCGCCCGCGGCCTTGACCGCCTCCTCGAGCATGGGGCCGAGGGTCTTGCAGGGCCCGCACCAGGGGGCCCAGAAATCGACGATGACCGGTACCTGCATCGAGGCGTCGACCACCTCGGCCATGAAGTCCTGTTCGCTGACGTCCTTGATGTTGGCGTCCTGTGCCGGCGCCGCGGCGCCGCCCCCGAGTTCGATCATGTCTTCCTCCGCCGGTTTGCGGTTGCTTTGGGCTGATGTGGCGCAGCGGGGGGCAGGTTGCAAGTGCGCGCTCGGGCGCGGTCCCCCGCTGCGGCGCGATTTTTCACGCGCCCAAAGTGGTGGGGGCGCTGCCCCCGTCCGCGCCTGCGCGCGGACTCCCCCGGGAGTATTTGGACCAAGAAGAAGCGCGTGGCGCGGCGCCCTAGAGGTCGAAGGTCGCGAAGACGGGCGCGTGGTCGGAGGGCTTCGAGGGCGTGTCCCAGCCGCGGACGGGGCGGAGGATACGGCTCGAATGGGCGGCATCCGCGATGTCGGGCGTGGCCCAGACGTGGTCCAGCCGGCGGCCCTTGTCGGCGGCGTCCCAGTCCTTGGCGCGGTAGGACCACCAGGAATAGAGCAGACCTTCGGGGATGTCCTTGCGCGTCACGTCGACCCAGCCGCCGGCCTCTTGCACGGCGGTGAGGTGGTCGACCTCGACAGGCGTGTGGCTGACGATCTTGACCATCTTCTTGTGGTCCCAGACGTCGTCCTCGCGCGGGGCGATGTTGAGATCGCCCACGAGGATCGCGCGCTCGGGGCGCTCGGCGGCGAACCAGTCGCGCATCTCGGTGAGGTAGTCGAGCTTCTGGCCGAACTTCACGTTCTTTTCGCGGTCGGGCTCGTCGCCGCCGGCGGGGACGTAGAAATTGTGCACGGTGACGCCGTTGGGCAGTTTCGCCGCCACGTGGCGCGCGTGGCCGAGCTGGACCAGATCGCGGCCGTCGACCTCCTCAAGCGGCAGCTTCGACAGGATCGCCACGCCGTTGTAGCCCTTCTGCCCGCGCGCCACGAGGTGGGGGTAGCCAAGGGCCGCGAATTGCTCGGCCGGGATCTTGTCGACCGGGCACTTGCATTCCTGCAGGCAGAGCACGTCGGGCGCCTCTTCGGTCAGCAGGCGTTCCACGAGGCCCGCGCGCAGACGGACTGAGTTGATGTTCCAGGTGGCAAGCGTGAAGGGCATCAGGGGTCTCCGAGATCAGAAGGGCGGCTTGGCGCGGAAGCGGACGCCCGCGCCGCCGTCGGGATGGCGCAGGCGCAGCTCCTCCGCGTGCAGCATCATGCGGGGGTAGTTGGCGGCGGTTTCGGGCGCGTAGAACGGATCGCCGAGGATCGGATGGCCGAGTTCGAGCATGTGCACGCGGAGCTGATGGCTGCGCCCGGTCTGCGGGTAGAGCCGCATACGGGTTTCCGCGTCGGAGGCGCGCTGCACCTTCCAGTCGGTCACCGCCGGCTTGCCGTTCTCGTAGTCCACCTTCTGGCGCGGACGGTTGGGCCAGTCGACGCAGAGCGGCAGGTCCACCCTGCCCTCGCGTTCGGCCACGCGGCCCGCGACCCGGGCCACGTAGGTCTTCTTGGTCTGGCGCTTCTCGAACTGCAACCCGAGGTGGCGTTGCGCGGGCGCGGTCAGCGCGAAGATCATCACACCCGATGTATCGCGGTCCAACCGGTGCACCAGCAGCACCTCGGGAAAGGGCACGCGCAGCCGCTCGATCAGGCAGTCGGCGAGTTCGGGGCCCTTGCCGGGCACCGACAGCAGGCCCGCGGGCTTGTCGACCACGAGGATCTCGTGGTCGGCATGCAGCACCGGGATCTCTCCCTGCGGCGGATCGTAATCACCTGCGGACATGACAGCTGCCTTGGCAGAGCGGGGCGCGCGCCGCAAGGGCGCAGGAAGCTCAGGCCGCGAAGGTCGCGTCGAGGATGGCCTGCAGGGCCTCGGCATCGGCCTCGGTGAAGGCGCCGGGGCGGTCGCTGTCGATGTCGAGCACGGCGATCACATCGCCTGCGGCGTTGCGCACCGGCAGCACCAGCTCCGACCGGGTCGAGGTCGAGCAGGCGATGTGGCCCGGAAAGGCCTCCACGTCGTCGACAAGCTGCGCCTCGCCGGTGCGCGCGCAGGCGCCGCAGACGCCGCGCTCGAAAGGGATGACAAGGCAGCCGTGCCCGCCCTGGTAGGGGCCGATCTTGAGCAGGCCCGGCTCGGTGACGCGGTAGAAGCCGGTCCAGTCGAAGCGCTCGTCGGCATGGTGGATCTCGCAAGCGAGTGTCGCCATGAGCGCGACCGCGTCGGTTTCGCCCTCGGTCAGGGCGGCGGCGGTGCTGGCGAGCGTGGTGTAGTCCACCGTCATGGCGGTCTCCTTCATGTGGTCCGTGTCGCGGGGCCCCGCGGATCTGGCCCCTGCCGTGCGGCGCGTCAAGCCGGCGGATCGCGTGAACCGCTTGCGTCCATACGTACTGGTAATCCCCGGCAGCTAGGTTGCGCGCGACCCGGGTGACGGAGAACCAAATGAAACTGACGACGCAGATGCACGGCGACGTGCAGATCATCACGGCCGAAACCGACCGCATCGATGCCGCCTCGGCCATCGCCTTCAAGGACGGCATGCGGCACGAGACCGAAGGCCAGGACGGTCGGGTCGTGCTCGACCTCCAGAAGGTGGAGTTCATCGATTCGAGCGGTCTGGGTGCCGTGGTCGCGGCGATGAAGCAGATGGCGGACACCCGGCAGCTCGAACTGGCCTGCCTGTCGGAGGGCGTCGACCGGGTCTTTCGCATGACCCGGATGGACACGATCTTTCCCATCTACCGCAGCATCAACGACGCGCTTGCCCGGCGCGTGAGCTGAGGCGGCGCGCGGACGGGGCGATGGCGGAACCGTCACGACCTCCCCCCGCCCCGCCGGCGGGTTTCTATGCGCAGTTCCGGAGCGAGGCCTGCCGTATCCGCAGTTGCGTCTCGGCCAGCCGTACCTTCCTCGCGGACCAGGGCGCGCCCGCGTCGGACGCCCAGCGGGTCGAACTGGTGCTGGCCGAAGTGCTCAACAACATCGCCGAACATGCCTATTGCGCGGACCACCCGGGCTGGATCGGGCTGGCGCTGAGGATGCAGCCCGGTGGCGTGGAGGTCTGCGTCTGCGACCGGGGCATCGCCATGCCGCACGAGCGCCCCCCCCGAGGCCGCCTTGCCGGACCCGGCAGGCCTGCCCGAAGGTGGCTTCGGCTGGTTCCTGATCCACGAGCTGGCGCGGGAGCTGGCCTACCGCCACGACGGCGGGATGAACCGGCTGACCTTCAGGCTTCCTCTTCGCTGATCCCGCCGGAAGAGCTGGCCCCGGATGACACCGGATCGCCGCGGCAGCACAAAACGTCTGACCTCTCAAAGCCTCCCGGCAGGACACGGGCCGCAGCACCTCGGGCGCTGTGATTAAGGCGAGATTAACCCTACAGGGCCATTTTTCTGCCTCAGGTTGCACGATTCCATTGTCGCCGCGGGACCGACAATGTGACGCCGAGGAATGACCTGCGGCGGGTCCATTTTCTGCCTCTTTGCCCCCGCATATCAGGAGCTGTAGCTGAACGAGGCTTCCCTCGGCGCCGCGCATCAACAGCCCCCACCCAAAGCGCGGTGCCGAGGACTTTTCTCCCCCTCCCGATACCCGGTCCAGGCCGATGATTGACCCCGCCGCCGGGGTCCGTAGATTGCGCCGGACAGTCCGTGCCGCGGCCCCGCCGCGCCGGCAGAGGGGGAGACTAATACAGATGCGTGATTTTCACCTGCCCGGGCGGTCCGCCGTCCTTGCCACCAACGGCATGTGCGCCACCTCGCACCCGCTGGCTGCGCAGACCGCCGTGGACATCCTGCGCCGGGGCGGCAATGCCATGGACGCCGCCATCGCGGCGGGTGTCCTGCTCGGGCTGGTCGAACCGCACATGACCGGCATCGGCGGCGACTGCTTCGCGCTGGTCTCGCCCGCGGGCAGCGACGACGTGATCGCGGTGAACGGCTCGGGCCGAGCGCCCAGCGGTGCCAGCGCCGCCGCCCTGCGCGACAGGGGCCAGGCCACAGTGCCGGTGAATTCCGTCGAGGCGGTGACGCTGCCGGGCGCCGTCGATGCCTTCTGCACCATGTCCGCGCGTTGGGGAAAGCTCGGCCTCGCCGACAGCCTCGCCCCCGCGATCCACTACATGGAGGAAGGCGTGCCCGTGGCGCCGCGCGTGGCCCACGACTGGGCCGATGAGGCCGCGGTCCTGCAGGGCCACGCCCGGGATCATTTCCTGTCGGGCGGCGCCGCGCCGAAGCTGGGCGACATCTTCCGGCTGCCCGGTCAGGCCGAGGTTCTGCGCCGCGTCGCGCGCGAGGGGCGCGACGGGTTCTACGCCGGCGAAGTGGCCGACGACATGCTGAAAACCCTGCGGGATCTGGGCGGAACGCATGCGCCCGAGGATTTCGCCGCCACCGCCTGCACCATCGGCGATCCGCTCGCGGGCACCTACAAGGGGCGCGAGCTGCTGGAGCATCCGCCCAACGGCCAGGGCGTCACCGCGCACCTGATGCTCAACATCCTGTCGCACTTCGATCTTGCATCGCTCGACCCGCTGGGGGCCGAGCGCGCGCATCTCGAGGCCGAGGCCGGCAAGCTCGCCTACGACGCGCGCAACCGCTTCCTCGCCGATCCCGACCACATGACGCGGCTCGATCACCTGACCTCGCCCGAAACGGCGGCGCAGCTTGCCGCGCTGATCGACCACGACCGCGCCATGGCCCACCCCGCGCAGGTTTCGGAATCGGTGCACAAGGACACGGTGCTGCTGACGGTGGTGGACCGCGACCGCATGGCCGTGACGCTGATCTACTCGATCTTCCACGGCTTCGGCTCGGGCATCGCGTCCGAGAAGTTCGGCATCCTGTTCCAGAACCGCGGCGCGGGCTTCAGCCTGACCGAAGGGCATGCCAACGAGATGGCCGGGGGCAAGCGCCCCATGCACACGATCATCCCCGCCATGATCCGCGACGGCGGCCGCGTGGCGGTGCCCTTCGGCGTCATGGGCGGCCAGTACCAGCCCGCCGGCCACGCCCGTGTCATGACCAACCTCACCGACTACGGCATGGACCTGCAGACCGCGCTCGACGCGCCCCGCAGCTTTGCCGGGGACGGCGTCCTGCAGGTCGAGCGCGGCTACTCCGACGCGGTGCGCGAGGCGCTCCGGGCCAAGGGTCACAAGGTCGAAAGCCCCGACGGCCCGCTGGGCGGCGCGCAGGCGATCACTGTTCACGAAAACGGGGTACTCGAGGGCGCATCCGACCCCCGCAAGGACGGCTGCGCGCTGGGATACTAACACATCGGCGGCGATGCCGGGGCAGATGCGCCACGGTATCGCCGCGATTGCACAAGGGCGGGCGCAAGGCGCCCTACCCCGCTCAGTAGCTGTATTCGGCGTAGATCCGGCTCAGATCGCCATTCCACTCACCGTGGTAGCGCTCCAGCAGCTCGTCGGCGGGCACATGCCCCGTCTCCACGCTTTCCTTCAGCGCGTTGAGGAAATGCGTCTCGTCCGGCAACAGCCCACCGGCGCCGGGCCGCGCGCGCGCCTTGAGCCCCGCCTCGGCGATCTTCAAAGTCTCGCGCGCGAGATCGTGCATCGAGATGCCGTCCACCTTGGCCTGCAACCCGTCGACCGAGGCCGCGACGCGCAGCGCCTCGCGCTGTTCGGCGGTGAACCCCTTGGCCAGATCCCAGGCGGCGTCGAGCGCCCCCTGGTCGTAGGTCAGCCCCACCCAGAAGGCGGGCAGCGCGCAAAGCCTGCGCCAGGGGCCGCCATCAGCGCCGCGCATCTCGATGAACTTCTTGACGCGCGCCTCGGGGAAGATCGTCGTCAGGTGATCGGCCCAGTCCGAAAGCGTCGGCTTCTCGCCCGGCAGCGCGGGCAGCTCGCCCTTGAGGAAGTCGCGGAACGACTGGCCCAGCGCGTCGATGTATTCCCCGTCGCGATAGACAAAGTACATCGGCACATCGAGCGCATATTCCACCCAGGCCTCGAAGCCGAAACCCTCTTCGAAGACGAAGGGCAGCATGCCGGTGCGTTCCGCATCCAGATCGCGCCACACCCGCGACCGCCACGACTTGTGACCGTTCACCTGACCTTCGAGGAAGGGCGAGTTGGCGAACAGCGCCGTCGCCACCGGCTGCAATGCCAGCGCGACGCGCATCTTCTGCACCATGTCGGCCTCGGACGAGAAGTCGAGGTTCACCTGCACCGTGCAGGTGCGGTACATCATCGTCTTTCCCATGGTCCCGACACGGTCCATGTAGTCGGTCATCAGCTTGTAGCGCCCCTTGGGCATGCGGGGCATGTCCTCGAAACGCCATTCCGGCGCGGCGCCAAGACCGATGAAGCCCACGCCGATCGCGTCGGCGATGTCGCGCACCTCGGCCAGGTGATGGTTTACCTCGTCGCAGGTCTGGTGGATCGTCTCGAGCGGCGCGCCCGAAAGCTCCAGCTGCCCGCCGGGTTCGAGCGAGATGTTCGCACCGTCCTTCTCGAGCCCGATGATGTTGCCGCCCTCGGCGACCGGCGACCAGCCGTGGCGGTCGCGCAGGCCTTCGAGCACGGCACGCACGGAGCGCGGCCCGTCGTAGGGCAGCGGTTCATGGGTATCGGTGAGATAGCCGAACTTCTCGTGTTCGGTGCCGATGCGCCAGTCTTCCTTCGGCTTGCAGCCCGCGGCGAGGTATTCCGCCATTTGTTCGTGCCGCTCGATCGGCCCGCCGCCGGATTGGGGGATGGACATGGGCTGCTCCGGTCTTTCCGCAATGGTGGCTAGGGATGCGCGCAAACGCGGGGGGTGTCAATGCAACCGCTTTGCGCGGGTCCGCGCGGGCTCTGCGCGCCAGATGAGGACAGGCTCGGTCGCCCCACCCCGCAGTTCGCGCAGCATCTTTTCCGTGCGGATGCCCGGCAGATGGGCAAAGGCATCGAAAAGCTGCTCGGCCCCTTCCGCGTTCACCGGGATCGCCAGCGTCGGTTGGCCCTCCTGCTCGAGCAGCCAGTGCGGCGGTTCGGCGCGGGGGTCGAGCGACAGCGCGCGCATGGACTCGATATAGGCGACACCGCCCGTGAGCGGGCCGAAGTAGGTGATCTGGCCTTCGACCACATGCACCACGCCCGGCCCCTGCCCCTCGCCGCGGAACCGTGCGCGCTGAATGCCGGCCACGGCCAGCGCGACACCGCCCATCGCAACGGCCACGCCGGCCCAGCGCAGCAATCCGGGGCCTGTCAGGAAGGTCCAGTAGGTCCCGAGACAGAGAACGGCCGCGCCGATGAGCGCCTCGCGCCAACGGTTGAGCACCTTGGCCGCCTCGGGACGGATCAGGCTCATGCCGGGACTTTCACCCGCGCAGGGGCACGCAGCATGGACACGCGATAGTCGCCGATCCTGCGGAAACCGATGCGCTCGTAGGCACTTGCCGCCTGGGACGACCCGGCAAAGAGAACGGCGGTCTCGGCGCCGCCGGCGCGCAGCACCTCCAGATGCGCCGCCACCACGCGGCCCGCCCGGCCTTGCCCGCGCAGCTCGGGCGGGACGTAGACGCCGCCCACTTGCACCGCGTGGCCCGCCCGAGTGTTGATGCCCGTCATGGCCACGGGCCGGCCGTCCTCGATCAGCAGGCGCAGCCGGTCCGAGTTCCGCGAAGACCGCGCGCGATCTTCGAGGGCCTGCGGGTCGTTGCCGGTGCCGGTTTCCTCACCGTAGGCTGCAAACCAGCCGGTCAGCAGGTCGAGATCGGCCTCGCCCGCCTCGCGGCTGTCCGCCGACAGCTTTGGCAGGCTATCGAGCGACAGACGATAGAGCGGCTCGGGGCGGTCGATCTCCCAGGCCTCGGGCGCAAACCCCAGAGCCTCGACGATCTGTCGCGCCTGGGCGTCGTCGCCGGTGATCCCGCGCACTTCGCGCCCGTCGATCTGGCGCACCCAGTCGCGGGCGGCATCAGCCCGCAGCCCCGGATGCTGCACCATCAGGTAACCGCCGTTGGTGATCGCAAAGATCCCGGCGATGCGGTCGCCCGCGCGGCGCAGGAAATAGGTGGCGCCGTGCGGGTGGTCGGTGTTGGCAAGACCGTGCGCCTGCAGGTTGCCCAACAGGAACATGGATCGCTCCATGTGCCCGGCGAGAAAGCCCGCCATGGCGGGAATGTCAGAGGGTTTCGCCTGCCGGATCATGCCCAGTCCCCCAGTTGCATCTGCCAGAGCGTCATCGCCGCGACAGCGGCGGTGTCGGCGCGCAGGATGCGCGGCCCCAGCGCCACCGTGTGCGCAAAGTCCAGCGCGCCCAGACGCGTGCGTTCGCCCTCGGAAAACCCACCCTCGGGCCCGATCAGGATTGCCCACGGCCCTGCCGCGCCCTCGCGCGGCGGCAGGCCTGCGGTCTCGCCCACCCGCGCCTCGTCGCAGAACATGAGCCGCCGTCCATCGGGCCAGTGGTCCAGCACCGCGCTTAACGGCTGAAGGTCCGTCACCTCGGGCACGAAGGTCGTGCCGCACTGCTCGGCGGCCTCGACCGCGTGGGCCTGAAGCCGGTCCTGCCGGATGCGCTCGGAATTGGTGAAATCGGTCTGCACCGGCACGATGCGGCGCGCGCCCATCTCGGCGGCCTTCTCGACGATGAAATCGGTGCGCGCCTTCTTGATCGGCGCGAAGAACAGCCAAAGATCCGGCGGCGTCACCTGCGGGGCGGTCTGCTCCTCGCACGCGAGCGCGCCGTTCTTCTTGTTGGCCTGTGTCACCCGCGCGCGCCATTCGCCGTCGCGCCCGTTGAACACGGCCACCTCGGCCCCCACGGCCAGCCGCATCACGGCAAAGAGATAGTTCGACTGCTCCCGCGTGAGGGCCAGCGGTTGTCCCTGGCCCAGCGGCTGGTCTACGAAGAGGCGGATCTTTGGTCTCATGGGGGATACAGATATGGGCAGCGGCCAGAAGACGCCAGAGGCAGCGGGCAGCATCGCCGACGCGGTGAAGGGCAACTGGGTCGACACCCGCGCCCCCGCATGGGCCAAGCCCTACCTGCGCCTGTCGCGCATCGACCGCCCCATCGGGACATGGCTGCTGCTGCTGCCCTGCTGGTGGGCGCTCACGCTCGCCATCGTCTCCGACGGGCAGTTCAGCCTCTTCGACGTCTGGATCGTTGTGGGCTGCGGCATCGGCGCGATCCTCATGCGCGGCGCGGGCTGCACCTGGAACGACATCACCGACCGCCACATCGACGGCTCGGTCGAACGCACAGCCCTGCGGCCCATCCCCTCGGGACAGGTCACCGCGAAACAGGCGCTCGGCTGGGCCGTGGCGCAGTCGCTCGTGGCCTTCCTGATCCTCGTGACCTTCCCTCCCGCCGCCATCGCGCTCGGCGTGCTGTCGCTGGCGCCCGTCGCCATCTACCCCTTCGCCAAGCGCTTCACATGGTGGCCGCAGATCTTCCTCGGGCTCGCCTTCAACTGGGGCGCACTGCTGGCCTGGACCGCCCACACCGGCAGCCTCGGCTGGCCGGCGCTGCTGCTCTACGTCGCCGGCATGGCCTGGACGCTCTTCTACGACACGATCTACGCCCACCAGGACAAGGAAGACGACGCGCTCATCGGCGTGAAGTCCACCGCGCGGCTCTTCGGTGATGAGGCCAGTCCCAAATGGCTCACGGGCTTCCTCGTGGCCTGCGTCGCGCTCATGGCGCTTGCCATCCTTGCGGCCGTCCCCGCGGGCTCGCCCGCCAGGCTGATCCTCGCGCTCGCCGGCGCCTGCGCCATGGCCGCGCACATGACATGGCAGATGCGCAAGCTGGACCTCGGCGACAACGACCGGCTGCTCATGCTCTTCCGCTCCAACCGCGACGCGGGCCTTCTGCCCGTGCTGTTTTTCGCCGGTGCCGCGCTGGTCTGATTGCATGAAACCGCGCACCGTCCTATCACCCGGCCGATATCCACAAGGCATGGACCCGCGCTGATGCGCCTTTCCTCTCTCCTCCCCACCATCGGAGTCTTCACCGCCGCCGGGGCCGCCTGCGCCGTGGCCGCGGTCTTCTCGGTCCGCACGGTCGAGTCGGTCTCGCGCGAGGATGTCCTCGCCGAACTGCGCGCGTCCGGCTACGACTGGGCCGAGGTCGACACCGAGGGGCTGCAGGTGTACCTGATCGGCACCGCCCCCGACGAGGCCACCCGCTTCGAGGCGCTGAGCGCCGCCGGGCGCGTGGTCGACGCGGCCCGCGTGATCGACAACATGCAGGTGGAAGAGGCCGATACCGTCGAGGCGCCCCGCTTCTCGATCGAGCTGCTGCGCAACGACGCAGGCATCTCGGCCATCGGGCTGATCCCGGCGGAAAGCAACCGCGCCGCGCTGATGGAGCATTTCTCCAACATGGCAGGCGGCGCCGAGGTGACCGACCTTCTCGACGCCGCGGATTTCCCCGCGCCCGAGGGCTGGGAAGACTCGCTCGACTTCGCCACCCGCGTGCTCGAGGAACTCCCCCGCTCCAAGATCTCGGTCGAGGCGGGACGCGTCGCGGTCAAGGCCATGACCGAAACCCCCGCCGCCCGCACCAAGCTCGAGGCCGACCTCGCGCGCCGCGCCCCCGACGACGTGCAGCTTGCGCTCGACATCACCGCGCCGCGCCCCGTCATCTCGCCCTTCGCGCTGCGCTTCCGCATCGACGGCGACGGCGCCCGCTTCGACAGCTGCTCGGCCGATACCGAGGAAAGCCGCGACCGGATCCTGCGCGCCGCCGCCGAGGCCGGGGCCGAGGGCCAGCTCTCGTGCACGCTGGGCCTTGGCGTGCCCTCCTCGGAGTGGGGCGAGGCCGCGGCGCTTGCCATCTCCAAGCTCGACCAGCTCGGCGCGGGCACCGTGACATTCTCCAACGCCGACGTGACGCTGCAGGCCGTGCAGGGCACCGCGCAGGACCGCTTCGACCGCATCGTGGGCGAGCTGGAAAACCAGCTCCCCGAGGTCTTCGCGCTTACCGCCGTGCTGCCCGAACCGCCGCAGGAGGATGCCGCGGAAGGCCCCAAGGAATTCACAGCCACCCTGAGCCCCGAAGGCGAGGTGCAGCTGCGCGGCGTGGTCCCGGGCGCCGCCGCGCGCGAGACCACCGACAGCTACGCCCGCGCGGCCTTCGGCTCCGAATCCGTCTTCACCGCGACGCGCATCGAGGAAGAGCTGCCGCAGGGCTGGGCCGTGCGCGTGCTGGCCGGGCTCGAATCCCTCGCCCAGCTGGAACGCGGCAATGTCACCGTGCGCCCCGACAGCGTCGCCGTCTCGGGCGTGACCGGCAGCACCGAGGCGAGCGCCGTGATCGCCAGCCTTCTGGCCGAGAAACTGGGCGAGGACGGCGATTTCGACATCGACGTGCGCTACGACGAACGGCTCGACCCGCTGCTGGGCATTCCCACCCCCGAGGAATGCGTCGCCCAGATCAACGACATGGTCGCCGCCCAGAAGATCAACTTTGAACCGGGCTCGGCCACGCTCGATGCCTCGGCCAAGGAGGTTCTCGACGACATCGCCACGCTTCTGAACACCTGCGGCGAGATCCCGCTCGAGATCGGCGGCCATACCGACAGCCAGGGCCGCGAGGTCATGAACCAGCAGCTCAGCCAGGATCGCGCCCAGGCCGTGCTCGAAGCGCTCCAGATGCGGCAGGTTCTTGTGGCACCCTTCACCGTGACGGGGTATGGCGAAAGCACGCCCATCGCCGACAACGGTACCGCGGCGGGCCGCGAAGAGAACCGGCGCATCGAGTTCCGCCTCCTCGAGACCGAGGAGGACTCGGACGAGGAGGAGGCCACCGAAGCCGGTGACGAGGCCTCAGCGGACGAGGATGCCCCGGCGCAGGACGCGGCGGCAGAAGATACCTCCGAGGACGCCGGGACGGCGGAGGACGGGGACGCGCCGGCCGGGGACGCGCCGGTTGAAGGGACAGAGGATGAACAGAACTGAATTCGTAGTTGTCACGGCGATCATCCTCTTCGTGGCATTCTGTCTGGGCTGGTTCGCCCATTGGCTCGTCCACCGCTTCAGCCGCGTCAGCCAGAGCGACGTCGACCAGCTCGAACGCATGAGCCAGGAACTGCACGAGGCCGAGGAAACCCGCGACCAGGCCATCACCTACCTTCAGCAGCGCGAGGCGGAGCTGACCAACCAGCTCGCCCAGACCGAGGCCGAACGCGCCGCAGCCATGGACGGCCTGCGCGAAGCCCGTCAGGAGGCCGAGGAAATGCGCGCCTGGATGGAGCGCAACCAGCAGCACAGCTGACCGGCCCGGGCTACACGGGCCGGCGCCACGGTCCTACCGCAGCCGATCCTGGGGCGCCACCGGCCCGGCCCGGCATGTGCAGGATAAGCTTCTTCGACAGCGAAGCCGCGGTCCGGTCGCCCGACGCCCGCCGGGGGCCGTCGCATGCCGGCCGGTCGCGGACAGCGAAGGGACATTGCGAAGCAACGCAAGCAGGCGGTTAAGGCCTCTCGCGTACCGAGGCACCCGGCGGCACGGCATCGAACGGCGTGCGGTCGGGACGATACGCGCGGCAAAGCCCCCGGACATCCCGACTGCCCCAACGCTGCCTTGGCGCGAAATGACGACAAGGTGCAGATCATGACCAGACTACTTGCCAACAGCGCGATCGCCCTCGCGCTCTCCACCACCCTCGCACTGGCAGACGGACAGGCCTTCGGCACAATCGACACCAACGATGACGGCTTTCTCGACCGTGCCGAACTCGACGGTGCCTTCGGCGCGGCGGGTGGCAGCACGCTCGACAGGTTCGATTCGAACGGGGACGGCATCGTCAGCCGCGACGAAGCCGTTGCCGCCGATGAAGCGGACGACGACGACGGAGCGCCGACCTTCGATGAGATCGACCTCGATGCCGACGGCCAACTCGAACCGGACGAACTCGAACACGTCTTCGGAGAGCGCGCGCAGGCCGCACTGGCGAAGTTCGACGCCGATGGGGACGGCCGCGTGACGCTGGACGAGGTCAGGTCTTCCGACGATCCCAAGGGGGAACGCGGCCGCGACAGATCCGCGGCGCGCACAGGCGGGAAGGATCGCGATGTCGCAAGTCGCGGTCGTTCCGAGGACCGCGAAAGCCGCGGACGTGACCGGGATCGCGAGGACAGGTCCGATCGCGGGCAAGGCGGCAAGGGGGGAGGCAACCGCGGCGGCAACGGCGGCGGTGGCGGTGGCAACGGTGGCGGCAAGGGCGGCGGTCGGGGCAACTGAGGCCCCGGCGCCCGCTGATCTCTCCGAGGCTTTCTCCCATGATCCCGGCGCCGCCTGGCGGCCCGGGCGCAACATCTCCCCTCGGGGGCGAGGAGCGCCCGGAAAACCTGCCGGGGGCATGTTTTCAGTGACGAGCGGGCGGAGCCCAATGAAGCGGCGCCCGGAAACATGCCAACGGCATGCTCTCGGCGATCAACTGGCCAACCCCGATCCGGCACGCCCCGGCCTCCACCCCGCGCAACACCTCCCCTCCCCGCGTCAGGGGGAGGGTCAGGGAGGGGGTAGGCCACGTCTCGCAGCGCTCCGTCCCCGCGGGACATTCCTAACATTCAGTTAAAGCTAAAATCTAAGCCATTGATTTTCTTATATCCCCAAGATGTCCCGGCCCGGGACACCCCGATGTCCCCGAGTGTTCGCCCCCGAAACCGGCCGCTCCACGCCCCTCTTCCCATCGCCGCCGGGCCGGTCTAGGACCGCTCCGCAAGCAGGAGAGCCTCATGTCCCACGTCACCCTCGTCCGCCACGGTCAGGCCAACAGCGCCGCCCGCACCGAGGGCGACTACGACCGCCTCAGCGACCTTGGCCACCAGCAGGCCGCCTGGCTGGGCGAGCACTTCCGGGACGCCGGCGAAACCTTCGCCCGCGCCTACTGCGGCACCCTGCGCCGCCACGCCGAGACCGCCGCCGCCATGGGCGCCGAAGACCTCGTGATCGACCCCCGTCTGAACGAGCTGGAATACTTCACCCTCTCCCAGCTTCTGGAGCAGCAGCAGGGCGTCGCCATCCCCCGCGACCGCGAAGGCTTCCTGCGGCACATGCCGCGGGTCTTCTCCGAATGGCAGGCGGGGCGCATCGACAACGCGCCCGAGAGCTTCGAGGCCTTCGAGACCCGCACCCGCGAAGCGATCGAGGAGATTTCGGCCGGCGAGGGCCGCGCCCTCGTCGTCACCTCCGGCGGGCTGATCGGCATGGCCATCCGCATCGTCATGGGGCTGGACGTGACTGCCATGTCCCACCTCTGCCTCGCCATCGAGAACAGCTCGGTCCACCGGCTGCACCCGATGCCCACAGGGCTGGCGCTGGTCCAGTTCAACGCCCTGCCCCACCTCGAACACCCCCATCGCCAGCACGCCCGCAGCCATCTCTGAACCGCGGGTTTCGGCCCGTCCCGGCTTGCGCTAGCGTGCGCCCAAAATGAAGGAACAGGACATGGTGCATCTTTGGGTGCGGGCCGAATCCCGCCCGCACGAGGAACGGGTCGGGCTGCTGCCCGAGGGCGCGCGCGTGCTGATCGCGCGGGGCTTCCGGGTCACGGTGGAAGAGAGCGCCGACCGGGTCTTCCCGATCGCGGCCTACCGCGAGGCGGGTGCCGAGGTGGCGCCTGAAGGCAGCTGGCCCGAGGCCCCCCGAGAGGCGCTGATCTTCGGCCTGAAGGAGCTGCCCGACGACGGCACGCCCCTGCCCCACCGCCACATCATGTTCGGCCACGCCTACAAGGGCCAGAGCGCCGGTGCCCGCCTGCTGGACCGTTTCAAGGCCGGCGGAGGTGCGCTCTACGATCTCGAATACCTCGTCGACGAGAACGGTCGCCGCGTCGCCGCCTTCGGCTACTGGGCGGGCTACGCGGGCGCGGCGGTCTCGTTGCTGGCCTGGGCCGCGCAGCGGCAGGACAAGCCCTGCCCGCCGGTCACCACCTGGCCGCAGGCCGGAGACATGCGCGCCGATGTGAAGGCGGCCGTCGAGTCCACGGGCGAGACACCTGACGCGCTGGTCATCGGCGCGCTCGGCCGCGTGGGCAGCGGGGCGCGGGATCTCTGCAGCGCAATGAGCGTGCCCGTCACCCCCTGGGACATGGCCGAGACCGCGCACGGCGGCCCCTTCCCCGAGGTGCTGGACCACGCGCTTTTCTTCAACTGCATCCTTGCCGGACCCGGCGTTCCGGTCTTCGTGCCGGAGGATGCGGGCGGGCTTGACCGCAAGCTCCGGGTGATCGGCGACATCGCCTGCGATCCCGACAGCAGCTTCAACCCCGTTCCCGTCTATGACCGCGCCACAAGCTGGGAGGCCCCCGTCCTGCGGGTGCACGACGCGCCCCCGCTCGAGGTCATGGCCATAGACAACCTGCCCTCGCTCCTGCCGCTCGAGAGCTCCGAGGATTTCGCGGCGCAGCTTCTGCCGCATCTCGCCACGCTCGACGCGCTGGACAGCGGCGTCTGGGGACGGGCCAGGACCGAATTCGACAAACACACAGGAGAGGCAGCATGACGATCCACTGGTGCGGCACGGGGCTGAGCACGATCCCCGGCCTTCGCCGCCTGATCGAGGCGGGGCATGACGTGAAGGTCTGGAACCGGACCGAATCCAAGGCGCGCGAGGCGGTCGGCGATCTGACGGACAAGATCGGCCCCTTCTCGATGGAGACGGTGTCTGCCGAGCTGAAGCAGGGCGACGTGATCGTCTCCATGCTGCCCGCCGACTGGCACGTGCCGCTGGCCTCGCTCGCCATCGAGACGGGCGCGGATTTCGTGTCGTCGTCGTACATCGCGCCTCAGATGCGCAACCTTGACGAGATGGCGCAGGAAAAGGGCCTGCGGCTGGTGAACGAGGTCGGGCTCGACCCGGGCATCGACCACCTGATGGCGCATGACCTTGTCACCGCCTACAAGGGCTCAGCCGCCTACGACCCCGCCAACACGGTCAGCTTCACCTCCTACTGTGGCGGCGTTCCGGCCAAGCCGAACCCGATGCGCTACAAGTTCAGCTGGGCGCCTGTAGGGGTGCTGAAGGCGCTGCGGTCGCCGTCGAAGTCGGTGCGGGATTTCGAGGTGCTCGAAGTGAACCGGCCCTGGGACGCGCTGGGGCGCTACGAGGCGCCGCTCGACAGCCCCGAGGCCTTCGAGGTCTATCCCAACCGCGACTCGCTGCCCTTCATGGCCGAATACGGCTTCGAGCCCGAGTGGCCGGTGAAGGACTTCGTCCGCGGCACGCTGCGGCTGGATGGCTGGGCCGCGGCCTGGAAGGACATCTTTGCCGAGGTGGGCACGGCCGATGATGCGCGGCTGCAGGAAATGGCCGACAAGCTGCTCGAGGAGAACGCCTACGAGGAGGGCGAGGCCGACCGGGTTGTGCTCTGCGTGTCGCTGAAGGCCGAGAAGGACGGCGAGACCGTCTGGCACCGGACCTGGGTGATGGACGCCCGGGGCGACGAGCGGGGCAATGCCATGGGCCGGCTGGTGTCGATCCCGGTGTCGCTCGCGGTCGAGGCGGTGATGGCCAAGGAAGTGCCCGTGGGCGTCACCGCGGCGCCATCCGATCCCGCGCTGGTGAGCCGCTGGCTGGAGGTGGTGGACAGCCTTGCCCAGCAGCTGAAGCGGGTGGATCACCTGGCCTGAAAACGGGTGTCCCGGGCCGGGACATCTTTGCGCCCTTTATGAATCAATAGGTTACATATTTGGGTTAACCGTTTGTCAGGTTTGTCCCGCAGGGACGGGGCTTTGGCACGTATTACCGCCCCCCTCCCTGGCCCTCCCCCTGACAGGGGGAGGGGATAGGTTGCGGCGGGGGGCCGGCGTGGGGCTTTGCTCCGGGCCGCCGGTGATGTGCCGCTGACCTCAGACGGACCACGCATGTTTTCCGGGCGCTCCTCGCCCCCGAGGGGAGAGGGGACCTGTTGCGCGGGGTGCGGGCGTCGTGCGGATCTCCGGTCCCGGGGCTGCGCGGTTTCCGAGATTGGCGCCCGATTTCAGGCCGCACCGGGCATCGGCCGGTGCTAGGGTCGGAGCATGTTGTTCGACCTGCCCGATCACCCGACCCTCTACCAGGCCCTGATGGACCGCGATCCCTCCTACGAGGGGCGGGCCTGGGTCTGCGTGGCGACGACCGGCATCTTTTGCCGCTTCGTCTGTCCGGCGCGGAAACCCAAGTCCGAGAACTGCACTTTCCGCGATACGATCGCGGGGTGCATCGAGGCCGGTTTCCGCCCCTGCAAGCGCTGCAAGCCGCTCGATGCCGCCGCGGGGCGCGATCCCATCGTGACCGACCTTCTGGCCGCGCTCGATGCCGATCCCGGCCACCGATGGTCCGAAGGGGACGTGACTGCGCGCGGCTACGATTCCTCGACCGTGCGCCGCGCCTTCAAGCGTCAGTTCGGCATAACCTTTCTCGAGATGGCCCGCCAGCGGCGGCTGCGTGAAGGGTTCGAGGTGCTGGCCGGTGGTGGGCGGGTGATAGATGCGCAAGTCGAGGCAAGCTTCGAGTCGCCCGCGGCCTTTCGCGCCGCCGTGGCCCGGCTTCTGGGGGTCACGCCCGCCGCCCTGAGAGGCGGCGGGATGTTGCAGGCCACGTGGATCCCGACGCCGCTGGGCGACATGATCGCCGTGGCCTGCCCCACGCATCTGCACCTGCTGGAATTCACCGGGCGCAAGGCGCTGGCGGCGGAACTGAAAGAGCTGCAGGCCTCGGTCAGCGGCGGCATCGGCATCGGCGAGACGGAGCCCGCCGCGCAGGCGCGCGCGGAACTCGACGCCTTTTTCGACGGGCGTCAGGCGCAATTCGCGACGCCGCTTGCCTATCACGGGAGCGCCTTCAGCCGCGAGGTCTGGGAGGCGCTGCGCGCCATTCCGGCCGGCGAGACGCGCAGCTATTCGGAAATCGCGCGAGAGATCGGACGACCCGATGCGGTGCGCGCCGTGGCGCGGGCCAACGGCGCGAACCGCATCGCGCTGATGGTGCCCTGTCACCGGGTGATCGGCGCCGACGGGCGGCTGACCGGATACGGCGGCGGGCTCTGGCGCAAGCAGCGCCTGATCGAGATCGAAGCCGCCTATCGCAGCACCGCGCCCGCCTGACAGCCTCAGTCGATGCGGACGCCCTGGCGTTTCACCTCGGCCTGCACGGCGGTCATGTCCACGGCGTCGAGCGCCGTGCCTGCCTTGATCGAAAGCGCCACGGCCACGCCCGCACCCTGACCCGACACGGCGCAGCAGGCCATGTTGCGGGTTGCGGCATGGGCGATACGCGAGCCGCCGGTGGCGCGGCCCGCGACCAGCAGGTTCTTCACCTGCTTGGGTAGCATCGAGCGGTAGGGGATCTGCATGTAGCGGCCCGTGGTGGGCAGGATCAGGACGCCGTAGCCGTCGATGAATTCCGGATAGATGCCGATGCTGTCCTCGAAGCGGCCCTGCTCGCGGGCGTCGTGGTCGGTCATGTTGTAATGGGCGTCGATCTTGCGCGTGTCGCGGATGCCGATCGACATGCCGAAGTTGCGCAGGCGCACGCCCTCGCAGCCGGGCGTGTAGCGGCGCAGCGCGTCGATGGCCTGCATGGCCTGCGCGCGGCCCTCGATCTCGAACTTCGTGAGGCTGTCGGGATCGGTGCCGTCGCAGCAGGCCAGGTGCACGAGGTTCATGTAGGTCATCTCGCCGCTGTCGTGCACCGCGCCCCAGGTGCCGCCGATGGTGTTGAGATGCGCGGGGATGTAGCCTTCCTCAATCGCCTTCTCGAAGGGCTTGCGCAGGAAGGGCGAGAACATGGTGTCCTCCTTGCCCGAGGTCTCGACCTCCCATTCGCCGGAGGACCAGTCCCTGTAGGTCTGGGGGTCGGATTTCACGCCCGCCATGAAGGCCGTCTTGTCGACGCCCGCGAGGTGGAACATGACGCTGGCGGCCTGCATCTCTTCGACCGGGGTCTTGTGGGTGGGCGCGCCCGCGCGGTGGGCCACGTCGGCGTCGCCGGTGGCGTCGATGACGCGCTCGGCCAGGATCGCCTCGCGCCCGGCCTTGGATTCGACGATGACGCCACGGATCGTGTCGCCCTCCATGATGGGGGCGACGAACTGGCGGTGCAGCATGGGGTGGATGCCGGCCTCTTCCACCAGCCGGTCGGCGACCAGCTTGAAGCCCTCGCTGTCGAGCTCGTAGCTCAGCGACTGGCTCTCGGGGGTGGCGGCGCCCATGGCCTTGGCGCGCTCCTCGAATTCCCAGCCGATGCCGCCGGCCTCGACGGTCTGTTCGTGGCGATACCAGGCGAAGCCCTCGACGCCGACGACGGTGATGTTGCCACCGAAGCAGCCGAAGCGCTCCAGCAGCGTGACCTCGACGCCCGCCCGGGCGGCGGCGAGAGCCGCGGCAAGCCCGCCGGGGCCGGAGCCCACGACAAGCAGCTCGGTGCGGTGGATGACCGGCGTTTCGCGTGCGGGCTCGGTGATGCTGTGCAGTGTCACGGGCGTTCCTCTCCCCTTGGTTGGCGCGACTCGTACCGGGAGAAGGGCCGGGACGCGAGTGGAAGGACGCGACGTCGGATGCACCTGTCCGGGGCTCCGCCCGCTCGTCTCTGAAAACATGCTCCCAGCATGTTTTCCGGGCGCTCCTCGCCCCCTCACCCTAACCCTCTCCCCCGAGGGGAGAGGGGAGCTGTTGCGCCTTTGGCGAGGTGTCCGCTCAGCCGCCGAGCTTGGGGGCGGCGCGGGAAAGGTCGAGCCGCGCGTCGGAGAAGCGGATCGGGCTGCGGACACCGGGGACGCCCTCGGGGGCGATCTGCAATCCGCGGGCCACGACCTGCGGGTCGGCGAAGACCTCGGCCAGGTCGTTGATCGGGCCGGCGGGCACGCCCTGCGCCTCGCAGGCGGCGAGCAGGTCGGCCTTGGTGCGCAGGCGAGTGGCCTTCGTCAGTTCCGCCGCCAGCGCGTCGCGGTGGGCGACGCGGTCGGCGTTGGTGGCGTAGTCGGGATGGGCGCCGAGGTCGGGACGGTCCAGCAACTCGCAGAGGCGGCGGTACTGGGCGTCGTTGCCGACCGCAATGATGATGTGCCCGTCCGAACAGTCGAAGACCTGGTATGGCGTGAGGTTCGGGTGGAAGTTGCCGATCCGGCCCGGGGCCTCGCCGGTGGCGAGGTAGTTCAGCGACTGGTTGGCGGTGGTGGCCACGGCGCAGTCGAGCAGGCTCATGTCGATGTGCTGGCCCCGGCCGGTCTGGCCCCGCTGGTGCAGCGCGGCGAGGATGCCCGCGACCGAGTAGAGCCCGGTGAAGAGGTCTGTCACCGCAACGCCGGTGCGTTGCGGCTGGCCCTGCGGATCGCCGGTCACCGACATGAGGCCGGACATGCCTTGGATGATGTAGTCGTAGCCGGCGCGGTGGGCGTAGGGCCCGTCCTGGCCGAAGCCGGTGATCGAGCAGTAGATGAGGCCGGGGTTCAGCGCGGCGCAGCTGTCGTAGTCGAGGCCGTATTTCCGAAGGCCGCCGACCTTGAAGTTCTCGATCAGGATGTCGGCCCCGGCGATCAGCTCGCGCATCCGCGCCTGACCGGCCTCGGAGGCGAGGTCCACCACCTCGGAGATCTTGCCGCGGTTGCAGCAGTGGAAGTAGGCGGCCGAGCGGTCGCCTTCGCGGTCGATGAAGGGCGGGCCCCAGCGGCGGGTATCATCGCCCTGCGGGGCCTCGATCTTGATGACTTCGGCGCCGAGATCAGACAGCGTCTGGCCGGCCCAGGGGCCGGCCAGGATGCGTGCCAGTTCGATCACGCGCAGGCCGGAAAGCGGCCCCTTGGTCGCGTCGCTCATTCGCCGAGCTTGGCGTCGAGCACCTCGGCGAAATCATCGTAGGGCATGTTGGAGTACTTCTCGCCGTCGATCACGAAGGAGGGCGTCGCGGTGATGTCATGCGCCTCGGCGTTGGCCTGGTACCATTCCAGAAGGCTCTGGAGCTTGTCGCCGTCGGCAAGGCAGGCGTCGATCCTGTCGCTGTCGAGACCGCCGATGCGGCCGATCTTGCGCAGCTCGTCGGCGATGGCGCCTTCGGAGCCGGCGCGGACCCATTCGGACTGCGTGGAGTAGAACATGTCGGCGAGGCCGAAGAAGCGCTCGGTGCCACCGTCGCAGCGCGCGATGAGCGAAGCCCACATGCCGTACTTGTCGAAGTAGACTTCGCGGAAGGTGAACTTCACCTCGCCGGTGTCGATGTAGTTCTCCTCGATCTCGGGGAGGACATCGTTGTGGAAGCGCGCGCAGTGCGGACAGGTGAAGGAGCCGTATTCGATCACCTCGATCGGCGCGTCCTCGGCGCCCATGGTCATCTCGGTCACGCCGAACTGCTCGGAGGTACCGGAGGCATCGGCCACCGGTTCGGCGGTCTGGGCCATGGCCGGCTCGGGGGCGCGGAGGGCGAACCACCAGACGGCGGCGGCTGTCACGGCGATCGCGCCGAGCGCGGTGGTCAGGATACGTTTCATGCGGGCCTCTTCATGGTGTGCGGTCCGGGATCACTGCCCGGTCCGGCCTTTCGATAGGACGTTTGTGCCCAGGCGTTCAAGCGCGGCGCGCAGCCCTTCGTCGCCGACCTGCTCGACGCTTTGCCGTGCGCGGATGCGGACTTCGGGGGATGGCGCGGCGGGGGCCTCGGCTTTCGGCTTGTGCGTGAAATCGACCTGCCCCTCGGAAAAACCGGTGGCGGCGGTCTGCGTCACGCGCAGCCGGGCGATGGCGTTGTAGCCGTAGACGGCGTTGATGCGGTTGCGGATCTCTTCCTTGCGCATCTCGACGAGGGGGGCGAGTGCCCCGGTGGTCAGCACGCTGAGCGTGGCGCCAATGCCCTTGCGGGCATAGCTGACCTCGACCGGACGGGCCATCGCGGCGATGTCCTCGCCCACGATTTCCTCCCAGTGGGTGAGCACCCGCGACTGGGCAAAGCCGCGGCTTTCGCTGGCCTGACGGATGCGCCCCTGCAGCAGCTTGGAGGCCGCCGAGAAGCCGTGGGTGGTCGAGGATCGCTTGGGCATGTTTGACTCCCCTGTCGCGGCCCTATTCTAGTGACCGTGCCGGGCGGTGCCAGCCCGGATTCGCACCCAACCGCTCACAGGAGCCTCACCCTTGCGTGACGTCGCCGATCCGTCGGATCTGCTCGACTGGTATGACCACAACGCCCGCGCCCTGCCCTGGCGCGTGGGCCCGCGTGCACGGGCCGATGGCGTGCGCCCCGATCCCTACCGGGTCTGGCTGAGCGAGATCATGCTGCAACAGACCACGGTGGCCGCGGTCAAGAGCTACTACGAGGTCTTCACGGCCCGCTGGCCCACGGTTTCCGACCTTGCGGCAGCGCGGGACGAAGACGTGATGGCCGCCTGGGCGGGGCTTGGCTATTACGCGCGGGCCCGCAATCTGCTGAAATGCGCCCGTGTCGTGGCGGAGGAACACGGCGGCGTGTTTCCCGCCGATCTCGACGCGCTGCGCGCGCTGCCGGGCGTGGGGCCCTATACCGCGGCGGCGGTTGGGGCGATCGCCTTCGACCTGCCCGCGACGGTAGTCGACGGCAACGTGGAGCGCGTCATGTCGCGGCTGCACGACGAACACACGCCGCTGCCTGCCGCCAAGCCGATCCTGACGGGCTATGCCGAGGCGCTGACGCCGGACGGGCGGACGGGCGACTATGCGCAGGCGGTGATGGACCTTGGTGCGACCATCTGCTCACCGCGCAACCCGGCCTGCGGGCTTTGCCCCTGGCGCCGCGCCTGCGCCGCGTGGGAAGCGGGGACGCAGGCAGAGCTGCCGAAGAAGACGCCCAAGAAGCGCAAGCCGACACGGCTCGGGATCGTCTACCTCGCCCGCCGCGTGGACGGCGCCTGGCTGCTGGAGCGGCGCCCGGACCGGGGCCTTCTGGGCGGGATGCTGGGCTGGCCCGGCAGCGAGTGGGGCGAGGCGCCGCAGGAGGCGCCGCCGATCCGGGCCGAGTGGAAGGAGGTGGCGGGCGAGGCGCGCCACACCTTCACCCATTTCCACCTGCGCCTGAAGGTGATGACCGCGCTGGTGCCGATGGAGCGGCAGCCCGACGTGGGTGATTTCGTCGAGCAGGCCGAGTTCAGCCCCGCCGACCTGCCCACGGTGATGCGCAAGGCCTTCGACCTCGCGCGCGGTTAGGGCTCAGGCCGCTTCGAGGCGGGCGCCCGTCTCGCCGTCGAAATAGTGGAGCTGCGCCGGATCGTAGCCGAGCCCGATGCGCTGGTCGCGGCGCAGGTCGACGTCGGGGGCAAGGCGGGCGGTGAGTTCCTGTCCGTCCAGCCGGCAGATCGCCATGGTGTCGGAGCCGAGCGGCTCGAAGACCTCGACAGTGGGGGTGAGGCTCGCCGCCGCGGGATCGGCCCAGGACAGGTGCTCGGGGCGGATCCCCACGTCGAGGCGGGCGCCGCCGTGGGCGGGGACCTCGCCGAGGTCCATGGCCATGTCGCCCATGCGCAGCTTGGGAGCGCCCGAGGACCTGTCGAGCGCGCCGGAGAAGACGTTCATCTGCGGCGAGCCGATGAATTCGCCCACGAAGCGGCAGTTGGGACGCGCATAGAGCTCCATCGGCGGGCCTTCCTGCACGATCCGGCCGGCACGCAGGACCACGACGCGGTCGGCCAGCGTCATGGCCTCGGTCTGGTCGTGGGTGACGTAGACCATGGTGGTCTTCAGCATGGCGTGCAGGCGCTTGATCTGGGTGCGCATCTCGACCCGGAGCTTGGCGTCGAGGTTCGAGAGCGGCTCGTCGAAGAGGAAGACCGAGGGTTCGCGGACGATGGCGCGGCCCATGGCGACGCGCTGGCGCTGGCCGCCCGAGAGCTGGCCGGGCTTGCGGTCGAGGTATTCGCCGATCTGGAGGATGTCGGCGGCCTCCTGCACCTTGGGGGCGATCTCGGCCGGGCGCAGGCCGCGCATCTTGAGACCGAAGCCGATGTTGTCGCGCACGGTCATGTGCGGGTAGAGCGCGTAGTCCTGGAAGACCATGGCCACGTCGCGGCCCTTGGGCTCCACGTCGTTGACGAGCCTGCCGCCGATGCGCAGCTCGCCGCCCGAGATTTCCTCGAGCCCCGCGATCATGCGCAGCATCGTCGACTTGCCGCAGCCCGAGGGCCCGACGAAGGCGACGAATTCGCCGTCGTTCATGGTCAGGTCGACACCGTGGATGGCGCGCACGGCGCCATAGTTCTTCACCAGTCCGTTCAGACGGATATCGGCCATCTTGTCCTCCTCCCGAACAACCCCGGATATTCGGGGTTGCATTATCGATAATTGTCACGTTATCAATATCGATAATTTCACGCAAGCCCGCTGAGAGGGCTCGGTCGGGGAGGACCGGAAAGACAGATGGCGGTCGAAAGCTTCAACCAGGACCCGATCACGGATCTCGTTCCGCGCCAGTCGAGCCGGCGCAGCCACACGATCTTCGTGGCGCTGCAGAAGGAGATCGTGCTGGGGGTGCTGGCGCCGGAGCGGACCCTGACGGAGCTGGACCTGGCGCAGCGCTTCGGCTGCAGCCAGGGGACGGTGCGCGAGGCGCTGATGCAGCTGAACGAGGAGGGGCTGGTGAAGCGCCAGCCCAACCGCGGCACCCGCGTTGCCCCCTGCCCCGTCGATGACGCGCGCGCCCTACTGAGCCTGCGCAGCCAGGTTGAATGCAGCCATCTCGACCGTGTGATCGCGCGGGCCGACAGCGCGCTGACCGCCGACCTGCGGGCGCTGCTGGACGCGATGCGCAACGCGGCGCGGGATTGCGACGAATACGCCCTGTCGGTGCGGGACCGGGCCTTTCACACGCGGTTGTTCGAGGCGGCGGACCTGCCGCTGGTCTCGCCGATCCTGACGCGCTGCCTGATCCACGCGCACCGTTTCAAGATCCTGAACTCGCAACCCAACCGGGCGCTGGAAGAGACGGCAGAGCGGCATCGCCCCATCATCGAGGCACTGGAGGCGCGCGACCTGGATCAGCTGCGCGAACTGCTGGCCCATCACATCGCGACGATCGTGGACTTCGGTCCGGACCTGACCGGCGACGTGGCGCGGAGCAAGTCATGACGGGGCCTTCGGCAAGCATGCGGGCGGTTCTGGAGCGGCTCGGCGCGGAGGACGCCGGGCTGGGCGATCCGACGCTGCTTCTGCCGCAGCACGGCAGGACGCTGGCGGAGCTGACCAATCTTCGCTGGAACGCCGAGCTCCCGGAGATGGCCGAGGCGCGCACCATGATGCACGCGGGCATGCCCGCGCGCCGGGTGGTGCCCGCGAACGACAGGGGCACGGATGCCATCCTGCACGTGCATGGCGGCGGCTGGGCCTTCTGCTCGCCGCAGACCCATGAGGGGGCGTCGCGGCGGCTTGCCGAGGCCTGCGGCTGCCCGGTGCTGACGGTGGACTACCGGCTGGCGCCCGAGCACCCCTACCCCGCGGCGCTCGACGATCTGCTCCGGGCCTGGGAAGCGCGCGATCCGTCGCGGCGCTGGAGCCTTGCCGGTGACAGCGCGGGGGCGAACCTCGCGCTGGCGCTGACGCTGGGTCTGATCGAGGCGAAGGCGGCGCTGCCGGCCACGCTGCTGCTGTTCTACGGCGTCTACGGCGCCGATTTCGAAACCGAGAGCTACCGCGAACGGGCCGAGGGGCCGGGTCTGACCCGGGCCAAGATGATGCGCTACTGGGACTGGTATGCCGCAGCGTCCGAGCGTGGCGACCCGCTGGTGGCACCGCTGGCCGCGCGCGACGCGGCACTGGCCGCTCTTCCGCCGATCTACCTCAACGCGGCGGGGCTAGACCCGCTTCTGTCGGACACGGAGCTGCTTGTCGCGCGGCTGCGCGCGATCGGGCGCGACGATCCCTTCGACCGGATCGAGGGCGTGGTGCACGGCTTCATGCAAATGGGCAGCGCCCTGCCGGAGGCGCGTGACGCCTTCGCGCGGGCGGGCGCGGCCTTCGGGAGACTGACGTCGACAGCCGCCTAGAGGAGAGGCGGCATCATAAGGGAGGAAAAGTTATGAAATTCAAGACATTGACGGTCCTGGGCACGGCGCTTGCGCTGACGGCCGGGGCGGCGGCCGCCGACAGCACGGTCCGCTTCTGGTACCACTTCGACAACGCCGACAACCCCATGGACGAACTGGTGGCGTCCTTCGAGGAGGCGAATCCCGGGATCACGGTCGAGGCCGAGAACATCCCCTGGAACAGCTACTACGACCAGCTCTACACCGCGATCATCGGCGGCAACGCCCCCGACGCGGCGATGGTCAAGATGTTCGCCCAGCCACGGCTGGTCGAGATGGGTGCGCTGCAGCCCATTGAGGACTGGCTTGCCGACTGGGAGGGCGCGGAGGGCCTGCAGGACAACCTGCTGAAGCTGACCGTCGGGCCCGACGGCACGCAGTACTACCTTCCGGTGCAGTACGTGGTGCTTTACCTCTATTACCGCCCCTCTATGTTCGAGGAGCTGGGGCTGGAGGTGCCGACCACCTGTGACGAGTTCCGCGAGGTTGCCAACGCGCTGACGCGCGACACCGACGGCGACGGGCAGACCGACACCTATGGCTTCGGCTTTCGCGGCGCCAAGGGCGGGCATGACCACTGGGCGAGCTTCACGCTGGGTGCCGAGGGTGTCAGCCTGACCGAGGGACTGACCTCGGACGCAGGCGTCGCGGGGACGCAGTTCGTGGCGGATCTGTTCCGCGAGGACGGCGTCTTCCCGCCTTCTGCGCCGAACGACGGCTTCCAGGAGATCATCGGCGCCTTCAAGGCCGGCAAGACCGCGATGACCATCCACCACATCGGCTCGGCCAACGGCATGGTCGAGGCGCTTGGCGACGACGTCGCCGCGGCGCCGGTGCCGGAATGCGGCGGTGGTCGCTGGACCGCCTTCGGCGACGAGAGCACGGCCGTCATGGCCGGTGCCGAGGACCCCGAGGCCGCGTGGAAGTGGATCTCCTACCTGTCGTCGGAGGGGAACAACACGATGTTCAACGAGGCAACCGGCCAGCTGCCGGTGGTCAAGGCGGACAGCGAAAGCTGGTCCCTGCATCCGCAGCGCTTCGTGCAGGCCACGGTGGACAGCCTGCCCTTTGCCGAGATGCTGCCCGACAGTGCCGCGACCGCGGACTTCGTGAACACGGTCTGGCCGACGCAGATGCAGCGCGTGCTGACCGGCGACATCGAGGCGGCCGAGATGAACGAGACGATTTCGGAACTCTTCGCCGAGTGACGCCAGCGCCGGGCGCCCCCACGGCGCCCGGCTTCCCCTTCCCGACAGCCGAAAGCCTCGTGCCATGACGGACGCGACCGCGACCGATTTATCCCGACAGGACCGCCAGGGGCGCCGCGCCGCGCTGGGACGGCGGGTGCTTCCCTATGCGATGCTCTCGCCGGCGGTGCTGGTGACGCTGGCCATCGTGTTCTTTCCGATGGTGCAGACCGCCTGGATGAGCCTGCACGACTACGTGCTTTTCCGCCCGAACGATTTCGACTGGGTGGGGCTCGAGAACTTCCGTACCGCGCTGGCCGACGAGGTCTTCTGGATCTCGCTGCGCAACACGGTGATCTGGATGGGCACCACCATTCCCGCCCAGCTGCTGCTGGGACTGGTGACGGCGCTGCTGCTGAACCAGGAGTTTCCCTGGAGACCGGTGGCGCGCGCGCTCATCATCATTCCATGGGCCCTGCCCTCGGTCGTGATCGCGCTGATGTGGGTCTGGATCTACGACAGCAATTACGGCGTGGCGAACGAGTTCCTGCTGCGCATGGGCCTGATCCAGCAGTCGATCCCCTGGCTGGCCGATCCGACCTATGCATTGGCCTCGATCATCCTGACGCTGACCTGGCAGGGCTTTCCCTTCTTCGCGGTGATGATCCTTGCCGGGCTGCAGGCGATCCCGCGCAGCTACTACGAGGCCGCGTCGATCGACGGGGCAAGCGCCTGGCGCCAATTCTGGCACATCACCCTGCCCGGCATCTCGGGCGTGATGATGACCGCGGTTCTGCTGCGGCTGATCTGGGTGGCCAACAGTTTCGACGTGATCTTCGTGATGACCGGCGGGGGACCCGGCTACGCAACCCACACGCTGCCGCTCTACGCCTTCGTGAAGGCGCGCACGAACCTCGACTTCGGCTACGGATCGGCGATCGCGGTGCTGTTCACGCTGCTGCTGATGGTGGTGGTCGTCTTCTACCTCCGGCGGACCGGAAAGGCGGTGTCCTGATGGCGCTTCACAAACCTTCGACGATGCGGCGCATCCTGACGGTGGACCTGCCGATGCTGGCGATCCTCGCCTTCACGCTGGGTCCGTACCTGTGGATGTTCATCACCTCGGTCAGCGACGAGTCGACGCTTTTCACCGAGGGTCCCTCGCTGCTGAACGCGACGCTCGAGAACTATGCGCGACTGTTCCGGACCGTGGGCTTTGCGGACAACCTGCTCGACAGCTTCATCGTGGCGGGCGGGACCGTCATTGTCGGCCTTTCGCTGAGCGTGACGGCGGCCTACTCCTTCTCGCGCTTCGAATTCCGGGGCAAGCGGATCCTGATGCTGCAGTTCCTGCTGATCAACATGTTCCCGCTGGTGCTGCTGATCCTGCCGCTTTTCGTGCTGATGCGGGTGCTGGGGCTGCTGGACACTCATATCGCGCTGATCGCGGCGAACTCGACCATCGCCATCCCCTTCTCGATCTGGATGATGGTCAGCTACATCAACGGCATCCCGCGCTCGCTCGACGAGGCGGCGATGACGGACGGATGCACGCGGCTGCAGGCGCTGCGGCGGGTGGTCCTGCCGCTCTGCCTGCCCGGCATCATCGCCACCGGCATCTACATCTTCATCACCTCGTGGAACGAGTACCTTTACGCCCTGACCCTGGGCGGCCGCGAGGTGCGCCCGATCACCGTCGCCGTGCAGACGCTCATCGGGGAATACGAGGTGCAGTGGGGGCTGCTGACCGCCGGCGGCATCGTCGGCGCCCTGCCGGCCACCGTGCTTTTCCTTCTCGTGCAGAAACGCCTGATCTCCGGCCTGACCCAGGGCGCGGTCAAGGGCTGAACCAACAAGAGGACCCATCGTGCAGAATCCCATCGGCATCATTTCCATGCAGTTCGCGCGGCCCTTCACCCGCGCCGACCTGCCCTACTTCGCCAAGGCGCGCGATCTCGGCTTCGACTTCGTGGAGCTGCTGGTGCCCGAACCCGACGACGACCTGAGCCCCGCCGACGTGCGCCGCGCGGCCGAGGATGCGGGCATCTTCACCGTGCTGGCCGCGCGGGTGAACCCGCAGCGGTCCATCGCCTCGGAGGACGAGAGCGCGCGGCAGGGCGGGCTCGACTACCTGCGCCGTTGCGTGGACGTGGCCTCCGAGATGGGCGCGAGCGTGGTGGGCGGGCCGCTTTACGGCGAGCCCATGGTCTTTGCCGGACGCCCGCCCCTGCCACGTACCGACGACGACATCGCGGCGCGGGCCGAACGCACCGTCGAAGGGTTTCGCGCCGTCGCACCCCATGCCGAGGCCGCGGGCATCACCCTGGCGGTCGAGGCCCTGAACCGTTTCGAGACCGACATCCTGTCCACCACCCGGCAGGCCTGCGAGGTCGTGGACGCAGTCGACAACCCGGCGTTCAAGCTGATGCTCGACACGTTCCACATGAACATGGAAGAGCGCTCGATCCCCGACGCGATCCGCATGGCGGGCCCGCGCATCGCGCACTTCCAGGCCAACGAGAACCACCGCGGCCATCCCGGCACCGGGCACGTGGACTGGCCCGCCGTGATGCGGGCGCTGGCCCGCGCGGGCTACGCCGGTCCGATCTCGCTTGAGCCGTTCCGCCGCGACGACGACCGCGTGGCCCTGCCCATCGCGCACTGGCGCCCGCCGCACGAGGACGAGAGCGCCAAGCTGCGTGCAGGACTCGGGCTCGTGCGCAACGCGCTCGCACTGGCGGAGGTAGACCAATGATCCGGATGGGATGGATCGGCTGCGGCCGGCACGCGCGCCAGATGCTGCTGCCCCAGCTCGGGCGCAACGACATCCGCGTGGCGGCGCTCTGCGACCGTGACGGGGCGGCGCTGTCGCGCACCGCCGAGGAATACGGCGTGACCGCCTGCTACGACGATTTCCGCGAGATGATCGCGGCGGGCGGCATCGACGCGGTGGGCATGGCCGTGGGGCCCGATTTGCACCGCGCGGCCGCCATCGCGGCGCTCGAGGCCGGGCTGCCCGTCTTCATGGAAAAACCCCCAGCCGCCGATGCCGCGGGGGCCCGCGAGGTGGCCCAAGCCGCGCGGCGCGCCGGCAAGCCGGTCATGGTGGGCTTCATGAAGCGCTATTCCACCGGCAACCGCATCGCCATGAATACCCTGCGCGACGGCGACTTCGGCGAGGTTCTGGGCATCACCGGCGCCTACATGACCGCCCCCGGCTACTTCGAGGGCGAGCCGGACTACACCGGCTTCTACCTGCACCACTGCGTGCACTACATGGACCTGATCCCCTGGTTCGCGGGCGAGGATTTCGGCGAGATGCAGGTGCGCAGCGCCTCGCCAACGCCGGGCAAGCTTCTGCTGCACGTCAACTTCACCACCGAAGGCGGCGTGATCGGCAACGTGGTCATGGGCACCGTGCAGTCGCGCGGCACGCCGATGGAGGAAATCCGGATCATGGGCGATCACGCCCGGCTGCACGTGGACAACATCATCGACGTGGCGCTCTACCGCGATCCGCCGTTCAAGGCGGATGATCCCGGCGCGCGGCTCGATCCGGACTGTGACACGCTTTCCTGGCGGCCTAACTTCACTGCCGCGGCGAACGAGGATCACAAGGGCTATGCCGCGCTTTTGGCCGACGTGGCCGCGGTGCTGCGCGGCGAGCGCCGCGAGGTGCCCGGTATCGAAGACGGCGTGCGCGCCATGGAACGGCTGGAGCGGATGATCGCACAGGTCGAGGTCTGAACGGCGCCGCGTGTTTCGGGCAATTCCACGGTGGGCGGAATGCGCAGTGATCCGACCGGGAAATGGCGGGGGCATCCGGTGGAAATCCGGGAGTCCCAGTGACTTGCCGGTTTTCGGCAATCCGCAATATCGCATCCAAGACATCGGACTGCTTATGTGCTAAGCAAATTGCACGACAGCACGGACGGTGAAGGATGCGATGGCTACGCTTGCAGAGCGCCACAATGTCAGGATCCGGGGCGAGGGAAATTCGGTCGTCGTCTTCGCGCACGGCTTTGGCTGCGATCAGCTGGTCTGGAAGGACGTGGCACCCGCTTTTGAAGGCGATCATCGGGTGCTCCTTTTCGACCTTGCGGGGCTGGGGCGCGCGGACCCGGAGCTTTACGACAGGCAGCGGCACAGCACGCTCGACGGCTATGCGCTGGATCTGATCGCGCTGCTCGACTCCATGGGCCTGAGCCAGGTTCATCTCGTGGCGCACTCGGTGAGCACGATGATCGCGGCGCTGGCCGCGATCCGGCGGCCTGATCTGTTCGCATCGATCGTCATGATCGGCCCCTCGGCCTGCTACCTGAACGACGATGGGTATCGCGGCGGCTTCGAGCGGGAAATGCTCGATCAATTGATCGACCTGCTCGAGGCGAATTTCGTGGACTGGGCCCGGGTTTTCGCGCCCATCGTCATCGGGAATCCAGACCGGCCGAAATTCACCGACGATTTCGTCGAAACCCTGTGCCGCGCCGATCCGCAATTCGCGACGCCTTTTGCGCGTGTGACGTTCTTTTCGGATTGCCGGGAGGATATGCCGAAGGTCGGCGTGCCGGTGACGATCCTGCAGTGCCAGGAAGACCCGGTGGCGCCCGAGCCGGCCATCGCCTTCGTGCACGAGACGATCCCCGGGAGCCGGCTGGTGCGGCTCGAGGCGACGGGACACTGCCCGCACATCACCCACCCCGAAGAGACGGCGGAAACGGTGCGCCGTGCGCTGACCGACGTCGCCCCGGCCGCAGGCACCTGAGATGGCCCAGGACGACGCAGGCCAAGGCGACCCGTTCGACCTTGCCGCGGCGGCGCCCTGCGGGCTGGTCCGGACCGGTGCCGATGGGGTGATCGAGGCGGCCAACCCGCGTTTCCTGCACTGGATCGGCCAGTCGGAATCCGAGGTGATCGGCCTTCAGAGCTTCAGCGATCTGTTGCCGGCCGGTGCGCGCGTCTTCTACGAGATGCACCTGCTGCCGCGGCTCCGGATGGGGGGCGAGCTGGAAGAAACCGCCTTCCAGATCGAGCGGCCCCACATCGGGCGCTGGGACGTGCTGCTGAGCGGGCGGGTGATCGACACCGAAGGCACGACGGTGCTTGCCCTCTTCCCGGCAGACCGGCGCCGGCGCTACGAGCGGGCGCAGTCCAGTCGCCGCGAGGAAGCCGAGAACGAGGCCAACTGGCTGCGGCAGGTCGAGACGTTGGGCGGCATCGGGGCCTGGTCCTTCGACGTCGAGACCGAGACCTTCCGGTGGTCGCCCAAGGTCTTCGAACTGTTCGACCTGCCCGAGGGCAATGCGCCCAGCCTGGTCGACGCGGCGTGCTACCTGTCGAGCGACCAGGTCCGGCGTGACATCCTGCATTACCTGGCGCGGACCAGCCGAACCGGCGAGCCCTTCTCCTCGGAGGTGGCGATCGACACCGACGAAGGCCGCCGGAAACACTTGCTTATCAAGGGCGAGGCCGAGTGGCGGCACGGGCGCATCACCCGGGTGATCGGCGTCGTGCAGGACCTGACCCGGCAACGACAGGCCGAGGCCGAGCGGGACCAGGAAAAGGCCCGCGTGCTTCAACTGAACGCGAACCTGCCGGCGGTCATGATGAGTTTCGAGCGGGGGGTGGAGGGCGGCCTGCGCATCACCTACGTGTCGCCGCGCTGCGAGGTGCTCTGGGGCATCTCGTCCGCCGATCTCTACCGCGATCCGGGCATCCTCGACACGGTGAGCGCAAATGCGGTGCAGGCCGGGATCACGGAGGCGCTGCAGCAGGGGCGGGATTCGACGCTGAACGGGCGCTTCCAGATGCGCACACCGGAGGGCGCGACGCGGTGGTTCGAACTCCGTGGCAGCGTGGCCCCGGACCACCGGGGCGGCGTGGAGGGCAGTTGCGTCTTTCTTGATGTCACGCCCGAGGTCGAGGCGGAGACCGAGCTTGCGACCATGGCTTCGATCGCGCAGCGGGCGCAGAAGAACGAGGCCATCGGCAAGCTGACGGGCGGCGTGGCGCATGATTTCAACAACCTGCTCGCCGTCATCATGGGCAATCTCGAGCTCATGGGCGAAGCCATTTCCGAGGCCGACCGGCAGCACTGCATCGAACAGGCGCTCGGGGCGGTCGAGCGCGGGTCGGGGCTCACGCGCAGCATGCTGGCCTTTGCCCGGCAGGCGCGGCTGGAACCGAAGGTCTTCGACCTTGGCGAGGTGGTGCAACAGACCACGGCCTGGGCCGGTCGGACCTTTCCGGCAACCATCACCATGGAGGTCGGCGCCGCGCCCGGGCTGCCGCGCGTGAGGGCCGATCCCGACATGGCCGCGAGCGCGCTGCTCAACCTGCTGATCAACGCGCGAGACGCCATGCCCGAGGGCGGCGCGCTTCGGGTCGACGTGGCGGCCCAGCAGGTCACGAGCCGGGATGCAAGCGCGGTCCTGGGCGACATGCAGGCAGGAGACTACGTGGTGGTGTCCGTTACGGACACCGGCGAGGGCATCGCCGGCACGGAGGTGTCGCGCATCTTCGAACCCTTCTACACCACCAAGCCGGCGGGCAGCGGATCGGGACTTGGCCTTTCAATGGCCTGCGGCTTCATGCGGCAGTCCGATGGCGGGGTCCGGGTGCGCTCGGCGCCCGGGGAGGGCAGCACCTTCGAGCTCTACTTCCCCGTCGAGGCGGAGGCCCCCGCGCGCAAGACCGAGGTCCCGAGAACGCACGGCACCGCCCCCTTCCGGGGCTGCCGGGTGCTGCTGGTCGAGGACGAGGCGGCGGTGCTCTCGACGCTGGGACGGATGCTTGAGACCGCGGGTTACGACGTGCTGCGGGCGCGATCGGGGGACGAGGCTGCCGTGGCGTTTTCACAAGGCCCGCCCATCGACCTGCTGCTGACCGACATGATCATGCCCGGCAAGCTGCAGGGCAGCGACCTGGCGCGGGCCCTGCGCGCTTCGCGGCCCGACCTGCCGGTCATCTTTCTGACCGGCCATGCCAGCGCCACGATCATGGGCAGCGACGGCGTTCGGCCGGACGACCCCTGCCTGGTCAAGCCGATACCGCGCCGGGCGCTGCTCGAGGCGATCGAAGGCGTGCTCACGCGGGCAGGAGTGACGAAAGGCGGAACGCGGTAAGGCGCGACGGAGGCCAGAGTCCCGCAACTTCCGAGTGACGCTGCGACAGGCCACGCGTCGCCGCACTGCCGCATGGCGGGGTGACAAGCGTCGATCCTATGTCTAGAAGGCCCGCAAAACTCTCCGTCTGCGCAAGAGGATTTCCAATGACCACTCAAGTCTTCGGCCACAAGTCGCCCGATACCGACAGCACCGGCAGCCCGATCATCTGGGCCTGGTACATGACAGAGATCAAGGGCGAGGCCGCCAAGCCCGTCCTGCTGGGCGAGCCCAACACCGAGGCCGCCTTCATGCTCGAGCACTGGAATCTCGACAAGCCCGAGATCATCGGCGACGTGGAAGACGGCGCGCCCGTGGTGATCGTGGACACCAACAACCCCGCCGAACTGCCCGCCAACGTGAACGGTGCCGACATCCGCGGCATCATCGACCACCACAAGCTGGTCGGCGGGCTCGAGACCAAGGGTCCGATCGACATCCGCATCGAGCCGCTCGCCTGCACCGCGACGATCATGCACAAGATGATCGGCAAGGACATGGCGCAGGCGCCTCAGGCGATCAAGGGCGCGATGCTGACCTGCATCCTGTCCGATACGCTGGAGTTCCGTTCGCCCACCACGACGCAGGAAGACCGCGCCGTTGCCGAGGCGCTGGCGCAGGAACTGGGCCTCGACCTGACGGATTACGCGGCCAAGATGTTCGCCGCTAAGTCGGACGTTTCGGCCTTTTCCGACGCTGAGCTGATCCGGATGGATTCCAAGGAATACGAGGTCGACGGCACGAAGTTCCGCGTTTCGGTGCTCGAGACCACGGCGCCGGAAATGCCGCTGGGCCGCAAGGAGAGCCTGATGGCCTCGATGAAGGACGTGGCCGCCGAGGACGGCGTCGACGAGGTGCTGCTTTTCGTGGTGGACATCCTGAAGGAAGAGGCGACGCTGCTGGTGCCCAACGACCTGGTGAAGGGCGTGGCCGAGAAAAGCTTTGGCGCCACCGTCACGGGCGACACCGTGGTTCTGCCCGGCGTGATGAGCCGCAAGAAGCAGATTATCCCGAACCTCAAGGTCTGAGGCGCGTCTGGCCGGCCGGGCATGGGAGCTCTGCCCCCGGCCCTTCGGGCCTCCCCCGGAATATTTCCACCAAGAAGAAGCAGGGGCGGTGCGCGCAGGCCACCGCCCCTTTCGCGTCTGGCCATCGGGGCGGCGCAGCGGCATAGAGGGCGTGCAGGACAGGAGACCCCCATGACGCGCATTATCGAGCAGCTTTCGGACATTTCCGCCAACTACGACGCCATGTTCGTGGACCTCTGGGGCTGCGTGCACGACGGGGTGCGCGCGATCCCCTCGGCTGTGGCGGCGCTGCAGGCCTACCGCAAGGCGGGGGGACTGGTGATCCTGGTGACGAACGCGCCGCGGCCGCGGGCGGGCGTGCAGGAGCAGATCGAGAAGCTGGGCGTGCCAGCCGATGCCTGGGACAGCATTGCGACCTCGGGCGACGCGGCGCGCATGGCCATGTTCCAGGGCGTGGTGGGCAGCCGTGTGTGGTTCATGGGCGAGGAGACGGACATGGGGTTCTTCGAGCCGCTGAAGGCGGTGGATGACCCTGTGCTGATCGAGCGGGTGGAGTTGGAAGAGGCCGAGGGCATCGTCTGCTGCGGGCCCTTCGACCGGCATGCGGCGCCCGAGACGGTGCGCCCCGAGCTGCTGCTGGCGCAGAAGAAGGGGTTGAAGCTGCTCTGTGCCAACCCCGACATCGTGGTGGACCGGGGCGAGACGCGCGAGTGGTGCGCCGGCGCGGTGGCCGAACTCTATACCGAGATGGGGGGCGTGAGCCTCTACTTCGGCAAGCCGCATCCGCCGATCTACGACCTTGCCCGCCGGCGCCTGTCGGAACTGGTGGCGGGCGTCGACAGGATGCCGATCCTGGCGGTGGGTGACGGCATCGCCACCGACATCAAGGGCGCACTCGGCGAGGATATCGATTCGCTCTTCATCACCGGCGGGCTGGCCCGGCAGGAGACGAAGACCACCGACCAGCCGAACCCGCAGGCGCTGGAGAGCTACCTGGCAGAGGCCCGCATTTCGCCGACATTTTCCATCGGCGCGCTACGCTGAGGCCTTGGGACTTGCACTTTCTGCGCGCGCGAAGTAATAAAATGTCCAAATGCGCCTTAGGCGTGGTCATTTGTTACCGACGCGTTCCAACGCGCCGTGGGCCGGGAGAGGCCGATGGAGGCTCAGATGTTCGACAATCTTCCGCGTGGCACGATCTGCATCGAGGATATCGAGATGGGGATGAGCCGCTACCTGCAGAAGCAGGTGACGGATCGCGACATCGAGATGTTCGCGGAGGTCTCGACCGACCGGAACCCGGTCCATCTGGACGAGGACTACGCGCAGGAGACGATCTTCGAGGGGCGCATCGCCCACGGCATGCTGACGGCCGGGCTGATTTCGGCGGTGATCGGCGAGCAGCTTCCCGGGCACGGCACCGTTTACCTCGGCCAGTCGCTGAAGTTCCTCGGCCCCGTGCGTCCCGGCGACACGGTACGCGCGGAGGTGACGGTCACGGGCATCGACCATGCCAAGCGGCGGGTCACGCTGGACTGCCGCTGCGAAGTCGACGGCAAGCTGGTGCTGGCGGGCGAGGCGAAGGTGCTGGCCCCCTCGCGCAAGTTCGACTGACACGCAGCGACGCCGGTCAGCCCCCGGCCGCGATGGCCCGGACCGAGCCGCGGGTGGTCTGCCGCGGCGAGAGACGCAGATGGCGCGGCGCCTCGGCCAGTCCAGAGATCCGGTCGATGAGCATCTTTGCCGCGGTTTCGCCCATGCGGCGGCGCGGTTGGGCCACCGCGTCGTAGCCGGGGGACACGAAGCTCATCCAGTCGAGATCGTCGAACCCCACGAAGGAGAGGTCATCGGGGATCCGGTGACCGGTCTTCAGCAGGGCCGACATGATCCCGCGCGTCATCCTCGCGCTGCCCGCCACCAGGGCCGTGGGACGCCGCGGTGCCTGCAGGAGCTCGAGCGCGGCGCGCTCGGCCGCCTCGGCGCGGCGGTCGGCCACCTGTGCGAGAAGAGAGAGGTCCACCGGCAGGCCCGCGTCCTCGTGGGCCAGAAGGTAGCCATGGAAGCGCTGCCATCCCGGGTGCAGCATGCTGTCCGTGGCAAGCGCGCGGGACCGGGGCCGGGTGACGAAATCCGCGGCGCTGCGCGCCTCGGTCCGCGGAAGGTCGAGTGCAAGGCCGATCGCCTCGTGCCCGGCGGCGATCAGCCGGGCGACGCAGTCGCGGGCGGCGCCGACGTTGTCGATGGCAACGCTGTCCACGTCGAGGCCCGCCACCTCGCGGTCGAGCAGGACGACCGGAAGTTGCCCGTCGAGCCTGCGCAGGTGCGCGTCCGAGCTGTCGCCGCAGGGCGCAACGATGAGACCGTCGACCTGCCGGGCGGTGAGATTTCGGATCGCGCGCATTTCCTCGTCCGGGGCTTCGTCGCTGTTCGCGATGAGCACGCCGAAGCCCTCGCGCTCGGCGGTGTCGGCGATTCCACGGATAATGGCGCCGTAGAGCTGGCGCTGGATGCCGGCGGTGACCACCCCGATGGTGCGGGTGCGGCCGGTGATGAGGCTGCGGGCGAGATGGTTGGGCTGGTAGCCGAGGGCCTCGGCCGCGCGGAGCACGCGGGCCTTCTTGTCCTCGCTGCTATAGCCGTAGCCGCCCAGCACACGCCCCGCCGTGGCGGTGCTGACGCCGGCAAGTTGCGCGACATCGGCGATCGTGGCCTTGCGGACGCTCATGGTGCCGGTCGGCTGTTGTCCGGCGCGGCGTGCCACCTGTTCCGCATCATTCCTACCCCTCCGATCAACGACGCCCATTGGCGTCACCCACGAAAAAGCTCAGGAGTATTCGCGCGATAGGTGCAAGGAGGCGGTAGGGGAAGCCTCGTGCATTCGGTGCCGGGTGATGCCAAAAGATGACATTATTGGCATCACCCGCGACATGAGAACGCAGTCAGATCAGATGGCTTTGCCATCCTTGTCGAAGTGGTGAACCGGGCCGGTCGCCTCGACCCCGATGACTTCACCCTCGGAGATTTCCGTGTCGCCGAGCTGGCGCAGGGTGATCCGGCCGAGGGGGCCTGCGTCGACGATCAGGTAGGTATCGGCGCCGAGGTACTCGATCACCTCGACCTGCCCGTCGAAGAGCCCCTGCCCCGGCGCGGCGGGGCGCAGGTGCTCGGGACGTACGCCGAGCGTCGTGGCCGGGCGCGACCCCTCGTAGGGCGACGGACGACCGCCTTCGAGGTGCAGCTCTCCACCCTCGGTCCTGCAGGGCATGACGTTCATGGCGGGAGAGCCGATGAACTGCGCCACGAAGAGGTTGGCGGGCTTCTCGTAGAGCTCGCGCGGGGTACCGACCTGCGCGATGGTGCCGTATTCGAGCACCACGATACGGTCGGCGAGCGTCATCGCCTCGACCTGGTCGTGGGTCACGTAGATCATGGTGCGGCCCAGCGCCTTGTGCAGCTTGGCGATCTCGTAGCGCATCTCGACCCGCAGCGCGGCGTCGAGGTTCGACAGGGGCTCGTCGAAGAGAAAGGCGGTGGGGTCGCGGACGATCGAGCGGCCGATCGCGACGCGCTGGCGCTGGCCGCCCGAGAGGGCCTTGGGCCGGCGGTCGAGGAAGTCCTCGAGCTTGAGGATACGTGCGGCGTTGCCGACCTTCTCGTCCATCTCGGACTTGGGCGCGCCGGCGGTCTTGAGCGAGAAGCCCATGTTGTCGCGCACGGACATGTGCGGATAGAGCGCGTAGCTCTGGAACACCATGCTGAGGCCGCGCTTGGACGGCGGATCGCTGGTCACGTCCTTGCCATCGATGCGCAGCGCCCCGCGCGAGATTTCCTCGAGCCCGCCGATCATGCGCAGGAGCGTGGACTTGCCGCATCCCGAGGGGCCGACGAAGACCACGAATTCCCCGTCACGGATGTCGAGATCGACACCCTTGATGACCTGGACCTCGCCGAACCATTTTTCGATCTTGTCGAGCTGGATCGCTCCCATATCAGGCCTCCCCTGCATTTGGGCTGGCCCATGCCAGCCAGATCGCCGCGGTCCACGTGAACCTGTCGCCGCCGCAGGCGGTGCCGTCGATCGGGTCGAAGTATTCGAAGAAGCCGCCGTTGCGGATGAGCTCGGCGGTTTCGCGGCGCAGGCGCGCTTCCTCGGTGGTGCGTCCGGCGCTAGACAGGCCCACGGCGATGAGGGCATTGACCACCGGCCATGTCGGCCCGCGCCAGTAGCGACGGGGGTCAAAGCTGTCGGCGGCGGGGTCGTTCGAGGGAATGCCGTATGTCACCCGGTCCCACATGGCGCCAAGCTTTTGCTCCATCGCGGCGTTCTCGACGCCAGCGAGCAGGCCGAGGGCCGCGCCGGAAGAGATGGCCTTGGCGAATTCGCCCGTCTTCATGTCGCGGGCACAGTAGGCCTGCAGCTCCTCGTTCCAGATCTCGGGCAGCGCGGCCTCGATCTCGTCGGCCATGGCGCGCGGCTCGGAGGGGTCCTCGCCCAGCAGCTCGGCGATGGCGGCGAGGTCGCGGTTGGCACGGATCAGGATGAACTGGATCGCGGGGTCGGCCATGAGGAACGGGCCCTCGTGCAGGATCTTGGCCTGATCCCAGCCGTGCTCGCGCCCGTAGTAGACGATGGCGAGGTAGCGGTCGTAATCCTCCTTGCCGGGGCGCATGGAGGCATCGACGTGGCCGGTGTCGCGGCGCTGGTAGTCGCCCACGCCGGAGGTGTCGACATTGGCCATGCCCGGGTCCCAGTCGGGGCAGTTGTCGCGGCCCGACTCCCATGGGTGGGTAACGCAGGCCACGCCGTTCACGCAGCGCCAGTCGCGCCACCACCGGTGGAAGGCGAGCATGTGCGGGTAGAGCGCGCGCAGGCGTTCGGTGTCGCCGGTGCGTTCGTGGATCAGCCGCGCGAGGATCGCCGTCACAGGCGGCTGCGAGATGCCGGAGCTGGCGGGCGTTGTGCCCGTGCCCCAGACGTCGGGACCGGGGAAGTAGCCGTCGTCTTCCTTGTGGAAGATGATGTGCGGCACCATGCCGGTGTCCCACTGCGCCGAGAACAGCGTGTCGAGTTCGGTCCAGGCCCGGTCGGCGTCAAAGGTGGAGAAGCCCCAGGCCGCGAAGGCCGAGTCCCAGTTCCACTGGAAGGGATAGAGCCCCTCTGTGGGGATCGTGTAGCCCCCCTTGTCGTTGCCGGTCAGGATCGCGCGGGCGTCGGCGTCGAGCGCGTCGTCTGTCATGGTCATCCTTTCACCGAGCCTGCGGTCAGGCCCTTGGTCATGAAGCGTTCGAGGCCGAGGAAGATCGCCATGATCGGAAGCGTCGCGATCACGGAGCCGGCCATGAGGTGTTGTCTCGGGATTTCCGAGGAGTTGAGCATCGCCACCCCGCGGGTGAGCGTGAACTTCGACGGGTCGTCCAGCAGCATGAAGGCCAGCAGGAACTCGTTCCACGCGATCATGAAGACGTAGAGCGAGACCGAGGCCAGCGCGGGCAGCGAGAGCGGCAGGGTGATCTTCCAGATCACCGCCAGCCGCGAGAGCCCGTCCATGAGCCCCGCCTCCTCGACCTCGGCCGGCAGGCCACGGAAGTAGCCCTGCAGCATGTAGAGGCCAACGGGGATGGTGGTGACGGGGTAGATCAGCACGAGGCCGACGATGGAGTTGCGCAGGCCCGTCATCGAGAAGGCGATGTAGATGGGCAGCGCCAGCACGATCATCGGCACCATGTAGATGAGCAGGATCGACCGAGAGAAGGCCGCCCGCCCGCTGAAGCGCAGGCGCGCCACGGCATAGGCGCCGGGGATCGAGAACAGCAGCGTGAGGAAGACGGTGGCCACCGAGACCATGAAGCTGGTCAGCAGATAGGAGCCGAAATTGAAATCCGTCATCAGCTCGTAATAGCTGTCGAAGAGGTGCCAGCCCTGGCTGAGGTCGAGCCCGAAATCGAGCGGGTTCTGCATGAGCTCCGACTGGTTCTTCAGGCTGGTCATGACCATCACGTAGAAGGGGATGGCCACAATCGCCGTGAAGAAGACGTAGCCGAAACCGGTGAGGAAGCGGATCACCGCGGCCTCGAACTCGTGCCGGGTCAGATCGCCCGGGACGACATCATCAAGGATGCGCCGCAGGCTCCACCATGCGGCCAGCGCCATGATGGCGCCGGTGGCGAGGCGAAGGACCGGCCCGACCTCGGCCCCGAAGAGCACCGGGGCCGGCAGGACCACGTGGGCGAGGCCCATGGCGACTGAGAGACCGATCAGGATGGCGGGCGAGAAGACCGTGCCGAGGCCCAGCGCGGCGCCCCAGGCGAGCGACCACAGGATGCCCGGACGCAGCGCCTCGCCGGTGCCGAAGCTGAGCGCGACCGATACGGTCACCGCCAGTACCATGACCCAGAGCGCGCCGAGCACGGCGCCGGTGAGAGTTCCCTTGCGCAGGTTGCTCATGTCACAGGCCCTCCTCGCGGCTGATGAATCGGAAGAAGAGGAAGGAGAAGATCAGCAGGCAGACGAAGATCACCACCGCCACGGCGGCCCCTGCCCCGATGTTCGAGACGGCGAAGGCCTGTTCGTAGACGTTCACGGTCAGCGTGCGGGTGCCCGCGTTGCCCCCGGTGAGCAGGAAGATGTCGTCGAACTTGTTGAAGGTCCAGATGAAGCGCAGCAGGAACAGGACCGAGAGGATCCCCAAAAGCTGCGGCAGCGACAGGAACCAGAACTTCTGGAAGGGCGAGGCCCCGTCCATGTCCGCCGCCTCGTACATGTCGTCGCCGATGGACTGCATCCGGGCGAGGATGAAGAGGAACGAGAGCGGGAAATAGCGCCAGACCTCGAACACGGTCACCATGATGAGCGCGAGCGGCCGGTCGCCGAAGAAGTTGATCGCGCTGTCGGTCACGCCCATGCGGATGAGCAGCGCGTTGGCCGACCCCGAGAACGGATCGAAGAGGATGATCCAGGTAAAGGCGACGGCGATGACCGGCGCCACGTAGGGGAAGAGGTAGAGCCCCCGCAGGATGCCCTGCCCCTTGAAGGAGCTGTTCAGCAGCATCGTAGCGAACAGGCCTACGATCAGCGCGCCGAGCGTGCCGAAGAGCGTGTAGAAGACCGTGACCCAGAGCACGTGCAGGAACTCGTCGCCGCTGAAGACGCGCTCGAAGTTGTCGAGCGTGAACTCGGCGTTGGTCAGGATGTTGCTGGCCTTGCCGCGCATCTCCGGCTCGCTGGACTCGGCCGCATCGCCCAGGGTGTCCTCGTCGCCGTCGAGGGTGACGGCGAATTCCACCTCGTCGCGGCCGCCGGCATCGAGATCGCCGAGGTCGCAGAAGACCGAAGGCCCGTCGAGCGTGCAGCGCGGGTCGGCCTCGACCACGGCGATGCCGTCGGGCAGCGTGTCGCTCAGCGTGACGCCGATGATCGGCTCGGAGCGCGACGAGTTGCGGACCCGGTACTGGATGCGGATGTCGTCGTCGCTGCCACGCAGGCTTTCGCGGACGACGGGCGCGGGCGGGCGCAGGTCGGCAAGCCCGATGGGCTTGAAGCTGATCCAGAAGATGGCCAGCAGCGGCACGATGACCACGGCCGAGACAATGGCCAGCGTGGGCAGCAGAAGGCCCCAGGCAAGCCGCGCCTCGCGTCGCGCCAGCGGGCCCCGGCCTTTCGGCGGGACGGCATCGGTCAATGCAGTTCTCCCATTCCTTCAGGTGAGCGGGGGCCTTCGCGGCCCCCGCCGATGGCGCCTTACTGGATGGCGCTCAGTTCTTCGTTCATTTGCGCGACCGCGTCGGCGGCCTCGATGTTGCCGTCGATGTACTGGCGCACAACGCGGTTGATGACCTGGCTGTTGACGATCTTGGACGCGAGCGCGAGCTGCCCGTCCTCGCCGCCCCAGCGCTGGGCCACGTCGAGACCGGCGACGATCTCGTCGATCATCTCGGGGTCATAGAGTTCGCCCAGCGGCGCCTGGCGGTCGACGCCCACGGGCAGCTCGGACCACGCCTCGACGTATTCCTCGGGGTTTTCCTCTGTGCCGCGGCGGACCGGGAACTTGCCCTCGGGTGCGATCGACAGCGTTTCGGTGTAGCCGGTGGACATCGAATACTCGATGAACTGCTGCGCCTCGTCGAAGTCCGCGTCCACGGTGATGCCGAGGTATCGCAGGTCGGCCCAGGCGGCGCCATCAGGGTTCGAGGGGCCCGCGAAATTGGTCACGATGCCGGTCTTGGAGGCCAGCTCGGCCGAGGTGGGATCGTCGTTGATTGTCGGCGGGGCGCTGTCGCGGAGCCCGGCGAGTTCGTCGAGGATAAACGGCGACCAGATAATCATGGCCGCGTCACCCGCGAAGTAGAGCGTGCGCGACTGGTCCCAGTAAAGCTCGCCCGGGGGCGATGCCTCGGCGATGGTCTTGTAGAAGTCGAGCACCTCGATGGTGGGCTCTTCCTCGAAACCGGTAAATCCGTCGGGGCCCACGGGGGTCGCGCCGTTGGCGAGGAAGACGTGCTCCAGCACCTGGCTCATGAAGTTCTCGTCCACCTTGGTGGCGGCGACGAAGCCGAACATTTCCGGCGGGTTGTGCAGCGCCTCGATGGCGCTCTCGACGGCCTCGAAGGTCGTCGGCGGCTCAAGGCCCTCCTCCTCGAAGACATCCGAGCGGTAGAGGATCATCTGCGTCCAGCCGTCCACGGGGACCGAGGCCCAGCCGTCTTCGGTTTCCGCAAAGGACAGAGCGCCGGGGGCGAAGGTGTCGGGGCCCAAATCCTCGACCACCTCGGTGGCGGCCTCGACGTCGAGGATGCCAGCTTCGACCCAGGGCAGCGCGTACTGCAGCGTGTGGTAGATCACGTCCGGCAGGTCACCGGCGGCAAAGGCCGCGGTGGCACGGGTGCCGAGGTCGCTCTCGGTCACCGGGATCACCTCGACCGCGATGCCGGTTTCGGCTTCGAAGTCCTCGGCGAGCTGCTCCTGCTTGGCGAGGCGCTCGGGCTGCTCCTCGGTGGTCCAGAAGCGGATGTCCGCCGCGGCGCTTCCGGCGGCGAGGCCGGCCAGTGCCGTGCCCGCCATCAGGCGCGCAAGGTTGCGTTTGATCGTCATGAAGGATCCTCCCTTTCTGGTTGAGATCCCGGTGGCGGGGCGACGGTGCCCCCCTCCCGGTAGGTCGCACGCGCGGTTTCGCGCAAAAGCTCCGGGGACTCGCCCCGGATGCGGGCGATCAGCATCTGCGACAGGCGGGTGCCCGCGCGCTGCTGGTCGACCACGAAGGTGGACAGCGGCGGCTCGAGCGCGGCCGCTTCGGGCGCACCGTCGTAGCCGATGACGGAGATGGTCTCGCCGGGGCGGTGCCCGGCGGCGCGCAGGGCGCGGATGACGCCGGTGGCCAGCAGGTCGGTGGCGCAGATGATCGCGGTGGGCGCGGGATCCTCGGCGAGCAGGTCCTGCGCGGCGGCGGCCCCGGCCTGCGCGGTGGCGCAGCCCGTGATCTCGAGCGCGGGATCGTGGCGCAGCCCCGCGGCGGCGAGGCCTTCGCGGTAGCCCTGAAGGCGCAGCGCCGCATAGGTGAAGGCGCCATCGCCGCCGATGTAGCCGATGCGGCTGTGACCCTGCCCCGCGAGGATGGCCACGGCCTCTTCCATCGCGGTTTCGCCCAACAGGTCGAACCAGGCGCAACCCTCGGTGTCGCCGGTGCGACCGTAGAGGACGAAAGGCACACCGCGTTCGCGCAGGAAGTCGATGCGGGCATCGTCCATCTTGGTGCGCGGCAGGATGAAACCGTCGGCCTTCCGTTCCTCGACGAGGCGGCGGTAGGTCTCGGTCGCCTCTGCCTCGGTCTCGGCGGTGGCGACGGTGAGCGTCCAGCCCTCGGCGCTGGCGCCTTGGGTGATTCCCTTGAGGAAGTCGGCGAGGAAGGGCTTCTGCGCGTCGTGCTGGTCGAGGTGCAGGACAAGCCCCACGGCGCGCACCCGCCCGGTGCGGATCGCCTGCGCATGAGCGAGCGGCGTGTAGCCCAGATCACGGGCCGCTGCCATGACACGCTGGCGCGTCGAGGCGCTGATGTCGGGGTAGTTGTTCAGGGCACGTGACACCGTGCCCTTGGTCAGACTCACGGCCTTGGCGACGTCGGAAATCGTCACCCGAGCGCCCTGCCGATGCTGTGAGTCGATGTGGATTTCTTCCCCCATGCCCCGACTGTCCGCCCCGAAACCGGTTTCGGCAAGAAGCAAAATGCGGCTAATTACGCGGCAGCGCAGCATTCTTGCGCCGCATCCCTGCACGATCCCGTCATGGCATGGGCGCGCCCTCCAAAAAGTGCTACCCGGATCGCCGCGAGCTTTGAGGCGTGAGACATGCAGACAGCCCCGATCCCCCTGACCCGCGATCTCGTGTTGATCGGTGGCGGGCACACCCATGCGCTGGTGCTGCGGAAATGGGGGATGCGCCCCCTGCCCGGCGCGCGCGTGACGCTGATCAATCCGGGACCCACGGCGCCCTATTCGGGCATGCTGCCGGGGCACGTGGCCGGGCACTACCCGCGCGAGGCGCTGGACATCGACCTGGTGAAGCTCGCGCGCTTCGCCGGCGCGCGGCTGGTGCTGGGCGCGGCGGAGGGCATCGACCTTCTCCGGGGCGAGGTCCGCGTGGCAGGGCATCCGCCGGTGGGCTTCGACGTGGCCTCGGTCGACGTGGGCATCACCTCGGCCATGCCCGACCTGCCGGGCTTTGCCGAACACGGCGTGCCCGCCAAGCCACTCGGTCCTTTCGCTGCGAAATGGGCAGTCTGGCGCGACGGAAGCGGCCCGGCGCAGGCCGTGGTGATCGGCGGCGGCGTGGCGGGGGCGGAGCTTGCCATGGCCATGGCCTATGCCCTGCGCGCCCGCGGGCGAGACCATAGCGTGACGCTCTTGGACAATGCGCAGGCGCTGAGCGCGCTGCCCGAACGCAGTGCCGACAAGCTGCGCGCGGCGCTGGCGGCGCAGGGTGTAGTGCTGCGCGAGAACTGCGCCATCGAGGCGGTGACGGCGGAGGGGCTGGTGCTGGCCGGGGGCGAGGTGCTGCACGCGAGCTTCGTCACCGGCGCGGCGGGCGCGCGGCCCTACGGATGGCTTCGGGCCAGCGGGCTGGACCTGCACGAGGGCTTCATCGCGGTGGACGAGACCCTGCGCGGCTCGGACGCGTCCGTCTTTGCCGCCGGGGACTGCGCACACATGGCCTTCGCGCCACGCCCCAAGGCGGGCGTCTACGCCGTGCGGCAGGCGCCTGTGCTGTTCGAGAACCTTCGCACGGCGCTCGCAGGCACTGGCCGGATGCGGCGCTACAGCCCGCAGAAGGACTACCTCAAGCTCATCTCGCTGGGAGAGAAATCCGCGCTGGCTGATCGGGGTGGGTTTGCGCCGTCGGGGCCGCTGCTCTGGCGCTGGAAGGATCGGATCGACCGCAAGTTCATGGAGAAATTCCGCGAATTGCCCCGCATGAACGCGCCCGAGGTGCCCTCGCCCCGGGCTGCGGGGCAGGACGAGGCGCTCGGCGGCAAGATGCTCTGCGGGGGCTGCGGCGCCAAGGTGGGATCGGGCGCGCTGAGCGCGGCGCTGGCGGGGCTGCCTGCCACCACGAGGGACGACATCACCCCCCTACCCGGCGATGACGCGGCGCTGCTGCAGACGGGCGGGGCGCGGCAGGTGCTGACCACCGACCACCTGCGCGCCTTCGTCGAGGACCCGGCGGTCATGGCCCGCATCACGGCGGTGCACGCGCTTGGCGACATCTGGGCCATGGGCGCGGCCCCGCAGGCAGCGGTGGCGCAGATCGTCATCCCGCGCATGTCGCCCGCACTCGCCGAGCGCACGCTGCGCGAGATCATGAGTGCGGCGTCAAAGGTCATCACCGAAGCCGGCGCGGCGGTGGTCGGTGGGCATTCCAGCCAGGGATCCGAGATGACCATCGGGTTCTCGATCACGGGCCTGTGCGAGGCCGAGGCCATCACGCTGGCCGGCGCCCGGCCCGGCGACGACCTCGTGTTGACCAAGCCCATCGGCACCGGCACCGTGCTTGCCGCCGAGATGGAAGGCCGCGCCGATGGCGACGTGGTAGCCGCGGCACTTCAGAGCATGATGCGCTCTTCCGCACGAGCGGCGGAGCTGCTGGCGGGGGCGCATGCCATGACCGACGTGACGGGCTTTGGACTGGCCGGCCACCTGTCGAACATCTGCCGCGCCTCGGGCAACGGGGCGGAGTTGGACCTATCAGCCGTGCCGCTGCTGCCGGGGGCCGAGACGCTGGCGGCCGAGGGCGTGCGCTCCTCGCTCTACCCCGAGAACCGTGCTGCCCTGCTCGGCCTGCCACAAAGCCCGCGCGCCGACCTGATGTTCGACCCGCAGACGGCGGGCGGGTTACTGGCGGCGATCCCGGATGGGGCATCGGTGGTGGCAGCTCTGAGGGCCGACGGCTACGAGGCGGCGGTGATCGGGCGGATCACCGAGGGCTCTCAGATCACCATGTCCTGAAGCGCCGCGGCCATACGGTCGGCCAGGACATCGAGCGCCGCGTCGTCGAGCGCCGGCGTCTCGAAGACCTCGCGCACGTCGGGCTCCATGGCGCGCATCGACTTGTCATAGGCCGGATCGTAGTGATCCGCCGCCAGCGACCGGCAGAGCGCGATGCGGTCGTCGTCATTGATGAGCCCGTTCCAGTGTTCCACCAGCGCGTGGCCCCGGTGGTGGCGCAGCGGCGCCAGCCGGGCCTGCAGGCGATTGCGGTCCGACAGGATGTCGTCATAGGCGCGGGCAAGGTACTGCGCGCGAGCCTGCAGCGGCGCGCGCACCTCGATCCAGGGCGCCTTTTTCATCCCCTCCCAAAGGGACGGCGGCACGAGGATCTGGCCGATCTTGCTGCTCTCGGCCTCGACCAGCACCGGGCGGGCGGGATCGAAACCATGCAGGGCCTGCGCCAGCGCCGTCTCGAACCCCTTCTGGCTGGGCTGGCCGCCCGGCATCTCGCCCAGCAACGACCCGCGGTGACAGGCGAGCCCCTCGAGGTCGAGCACCTGCACGCCGCGCGCCGCAAGGCGGTGCAGCAGGTCGGTCTTGGCCGTGCCGGTGTAGCCGCCGAGCTGGATGAACCGGTGCGGCAGAGAGGTGTCGTAAAGCGCCTGCGTCACGAGCCGCCGGTAGGTCTTGTAGCCGCCCTGCACGGTCTCGGACCGCCAGCCGATCTCGCGCAGCATCCACGAAAACGCGCCCGAGCGCTGCCCGCCCCGCCAGCAGTAGACCAGCGGCTGCCAGCCGCCCTCGTGGTGGGAGAGCCGGGTCTCGATATGCGTGGCGGCGTTGCGGAAGACCAGCGCGGCGCCGATCTTGCGCGCACGGAAGGGGCTTTCCTGCTTGTAGATCGTGCCGACGCGGGCGCGCTCCTCGTTGTCGAGCACGGGCAGGTTGATGGCGCCGGGGACATGGTCCTCGGCGAATTCGGCCGGCGAGCGGACGTCGATGACGTCGTCGTAGTCATGGGTGAAGAAAGCCGAAAGATCGGTGAAAGCCTGCGCCATGTCACCGGGATTACCCCTTGGGGCGACGCTGCGAAAGGGGCTTCGAAAAACTGCCAAATCCCTCTGGACACCGTCCCGGAGCTTCGCTAGACCGCCTCCACCCGAAGGGCAGCGCCCTTCCCCGTGCCCGGGTAGCTCAGGGGTAGAGCAGTGGATTGAAAATCCTCGTGTCGGTGGTTCGATTCCGCCCCCGGGCACCAGCTAAACCAAAAAATATCAATATTTTCAAAGCACTAAAGCAATTTCAACAGAAGCGATGGACCGTTTCATGGACCATTTCTGTACAGATAGGCTGGACGAGGCGAGAACCCTGCCCCCCACCAAGATTCGCCTTTACGGCTCGCGGAAAGTGATAACCTTTAGCTGAGCGCTTAGAAGCCGCCACACGTGTAGATGCAGGAACGCGACAAGCGACATGCGCTGTACAATCGACGCTCCCTTTCGGAGTGACGCTACACGAGATGCACGATCCCAACTGCTGCCCGGCGCAGCCAGCCCCCTCAAAGGCTTTTCTTCAACCGCATCTTTGGGATCTTCGCCACGGCTACTTCGCCTACAGACACTTATCCGCGGTCCGCAAAGTCGGCCCGCCCTGCGACTTGAACCGCATGGTGGCCGAAAGGCCCGACCTCGCTCGCTCAGGCGCCTGTCTGTGATCAACACGCCAGCGAGCGCTTCCGCGTCAACTCGATGAGGTTTTCTGGTGAGCGAGTTGTTCGGCTGGCCAACGCGCATTTCACACGGCTGCGGCCAAAGTTAGTGAACTTTCTCGGTAAGTCACTGACGTTTTATGATAGCATTCCATTGCGACGCTACTTCGATCAATCGCAACAAGGAGAGGCGCCGGGCAGACAAGGACCGCGAGACAGTTCGCAGTTGATTGCTCTACTAGTCCGAGCCCGACATGTTCACACCGATCATAGAGTGGATAGACATCGGCAACTTCAAGCCGGAAGCGAAACAAGCTGGTAGGCCCCTGCCCTTCTCTTCGCGTCACGGGACACGGACGCGCTCACAAGTGTGCCCCTACGCCACAGGCAGGTCCACCAATCGACGACATGGCGTCACGCCAGCGGTTTTCTCAAAGCTCTTTCCGGGTACCGGCACCGAGTCGCAATCGAGCGTTTCTGACCCATTCGACACGCTTTGATTTGGGCCTCTGCGCTCTAACCGAAGGCACCGCACAGCCAAGACTGATGGATCCCAACCACGCGGGCGATGCTGGCATGAGCATCACCACCCACGAATAACGGTTTGCAAAGCCTTATCGGCCCTCTGCCAATTCAAAGGCTAGATCGGAAGTTAAGCGCCGAGAAACGCTTCTCATAGCGGACCCTCGATCGTTCGCGACCACAGCATAAATTCCCCTCATAATCATAATTACCGTCTCTCCGCGATTAACTTAAACGCCGCCTGCCCGAATTGAATGAAGCGACCCAACGATTATTAAAGTGCCAGCGCGCCACTTCAGCTATTTGCCTACGACACGATCCACCGGAGGGTCAATCCGTTGAGATTTGACCTTTCTCTTTTGATCAAAGAAAAAGTTCACCCTAATAACAATTCTATAAAATGTAAATACACTCTCAAGGAGCACGAAGAAAAGAAATGCTATTAAGATGTGATGCGCCCACTCCACATATTGGCGCAGGTTATCCTTAACGCCACCCTGAATATCTAGGTCCGCAACAACACCACCTGCGAAGGAAGAAACTCCATCTATGTTGAATGCAAACAAAAGAGATAGAGTTACGCTAAAGAACGTCACAACGTTGTAGTAGGATATATTGAAGAATAGCTCATCAGAAAGAGTATTCAGTCTCTTGCGCCGAATTCTGTCTTCAATCCCATTGGCACCATCTTCATTCTCTCGCTCGCTGCTCACCAAGAAGAAAATAACACTAAATCCGAAACCAACAAGTATCGACTGCACTGTGATTACAGCCGATACAACTGTGTCAGATGGCGTCCCTAGCACCCAAGAGGATATAAGAGACAGTGTCACAAACAGCAACGTCCTCGCGACAACACTCTTCTTCTTCCCGGATCGGTTGTCGTAGAATGTGCTGTTGTTGCGCCTGACTATCTCAATCAAGCTAGTCATGCATCACCTTATTGATGATCTCCTCGTCGAGCTTTTTTAGCATCTTGGACTTAGCCTTCGCAAGAACAGGCCAGCCGTCATCGTCTAGTTCAACGTCCATATGGAACTTCGTAGCACGCCCTGATTGCCCAAAAAGGTAAACAGTCTTTTTTCCTCTTGCTTTCATTTTTCGGACCGTTACTACGCAATCGAGAATATCCTCATCGTCCACCGAGAATATCTCGTTCTGGCTTAACATTGCTGCGACCTGCTTCTTTATCTGAGGGACAGGCTGCCCCACCATTGACAAAAGATTATCTCTTACCGTAACCTCGAATGTCTCGTCCTTCCCCGATTTCTTGAAGGCAACCATACTCCCACTATTAAATACATTTCCGGCAGCTAGCTCCTTATTGCTGCTAGAAAGAGTAACCCTCACTTCTTGCGGGATTGTATTCATTAGGTCTTCCGCCTCAGAGAAATATGAGCACGACCGCACATTCGGGCCTAGACCTATTTTTTTAAAGAGCGAGCGGCTTAAGGATCCATAGTCCCCGTAGTTTCCAAGATACTGACATCCAAGATAAATGCGCCCACCCTCTGATAGGTAGAGCAGGAAGCAAAAGTTCCGCAGATTAAGAGAATCTGCTGCGATCACCCCCTTCTCTGTATTCTCGAAAGCATGACCCCAATAGGCGGACCGAAACTGGCCAAACAATGTTCGTTCATCTACTCTTTCAAGCTCAAGAAAGGGAACGATCCTTCCATATTTTACGCCGTCGAAATCGTAAGGATCATCGAGGTCGGGATCTGGCTGGGCTTCTATCTTGGCCAAGAGATTCTCAAACTCATCTTGACTAAACGCAGATGCGTTGAAGTGCCCGTCATCTTGACGAACACCCTTCTCGAAGAAATGAAAGCTAACCGATACGCTCTCTTTCGTGTATGTTGTTGGCAAAGCATCCGCCCCTAGCTTTAGTACTGGAAGCACGTATTATGACCCAGATGCGATGCTAAGAAAAGAAACCGCAAGATACTTTCGAATATGGATATCAGATCAACTCGAACAGATCAAGAACATAACATGAATCTTGCGCAGTTCTAGAAGGATCTGGACACCGCGTTCCCGAAGCCCCCCTAAAATCAAGACCCGTGATCAAAGCACCACTCAATAACTCATAACGATGCGGCGATAAGGATTATACCTATATTATTCAATAACTTATAAGTCTCGGGCTAGACGAAATAACGCTAGTCGGCAGGGGTCGACTAACCCAGTTATGGTGGGCTTTGCCACTGGTTTTCCGCGCCTGAGGCTGGGACCTAAGTAAGTACATTGTTACTCACTTCCACTCTACAAGACTATGATGAACCGCACCGAGTTTGTCGGAGGCTTATTGTCATTAGTTACGCGGCCATGTCTTCAGTTTCCAGAGCCGCGTAGAAGTTGGCCTCCGCCTCGGCGGGTGGGATGTTCCCGATGGGCTCGAGCAGACGGCGATTGTTGAACCAGTCGACCCATTCCAAGGTCGCGTATTCGACCGCCTCGAAACTGCGCCAAGGGCCGCGGCGATGGATGACTTCTGCC
>NZ_QBKN01000023.1 GCF_003054175.1 Allosediminivita pacifica | reverse complement strand
TTGCCATGCATTATCCCGATGGCGTCACCGGCCCGTCATCGTGAGGCAGCCGGAAAAATCCAACTTTCGGCGGTCCAAGGTTGGGGAGCAGTGCAGTGATGACTACCTGACCCGGTTTCGGTGCGAGGATTGCGGGGAGCGTCCGAGTGAATAGCCCCGTGTATCGTGGTCGCCTTCTTCGCTGATTTTGAGGTAAGAAGGCCTGTGTCGAAAGCGGCAAGGTCCATGGGCACTGCAAGCTGCACGACGACCTTGTCGAACAGGAGAAGACGTATGCCTGAGACCTCAGTTGCGTTCCTGACCAAGCTGGCCGGGACCAAGGCACAGATCGGCTACACGCGCCGCCCTGGGAAGTATGGTGGCAAACCCTCGGTCGTGGTCGCGACGCCGCCGGTTTGCGGCGGCGCAAGCAAGCGTCAAGTCGAAGTGCTTCATCGCGAGGGTCGCCTTGTGCCGCTTGGCTGAAAGCTCGCACGCGGGATCATATGCCTATCCTACCAGCGCGTAATAGGCCGCTTGCCGGGTCATGAGATCCTCGTGGTTGCCGCTTTCCACGATGCGGCCCTTTTCCATGACGAGGATGCGGTCGGCGTGCTGGATGGTGTTCAGCCGGTGCGCGATGATGAGCGTCGTACGGCCCACGGCGAGGCGCGACAGGGCCGCCTGCACTTCGCGCTCGGTGCCGCGGTCGAGGGCCGAGGTGGCCTCGTCCAGAAGCAGGATCGGCGGGTTGCGCAGGAAGACGCGGGCGATGGCCACGCGCTGGCGCTGGCCGCCCGAGAGCATCACGCCGCGTTCGCCCACCACGGTGTCGAGCCCGTTCGGCATGGCCTCGAGCACCGGGCGAAGCTGGGCGTGCTCGATGGCGTCGAGGATTTCCTCTTCGGTTGCGTCGAGACGGCCGTAGGCCACGTTTTCGCGCAGTGTGCCACCAAAGAGGAAGACATCCTGCGAGACGTGGCCGACCTGCCGCCGCAGCGAGTCGAGCGTCATGTCCCGAAGCGGGATGCCGTCGATGCGGATTTCGCCCTGCGTGGGCTCGTAGAAGCGCGGCACGAGGGCCATCAGCGTGGACTTGCCCGCGCCCGAGGGGCCGACGAGGGCCACGGTCTGGCCCGGCTCCACCGTGACCGAGATGTCGTGCAGGACGGCCTTGGCGCCCTCGTAGGCGAAATGCACGTCGTCGAATTCGATCCGGCCCTTCAGGTCGGGCGCGTCCTTCGCGCCGGGGGCGTCGGTTATCTCGGGCTCGGTGGAGAGGAGGTCGAGGTAGCGCTGGAAGCCCGCGATGCCGCGGGGGTAGGTTTCGATCACGGCGGCGATCTTTTCCAGCGGGCGGAAGAAGACGTTCACCAGCAGCAGGAAGCCCACGTAGGACCCGGTCGTGAGCGTGCCCTGGAAGACGAAGCCCGCGCCGGCCACCATGACGATCACCTGCACGAAGCGCAGGCCCATGTAGTGCAGCGCCGTGGCCCCGGCCATGATCTTGTAGGCCTCGAGTTTGGTGTCGCGGTAACGGCTGTTGTCGCCCGCGAAGAGGCGCTGTTCGTGGTGTTCGTTGGCGAAGGCCTGCACCACGCGGATGCCGCCGATGCTTTCCTCGAGCCGTACGTTGAAGGCGCCCACGCGGGAGTAGATGTTCTGCCACGAGCGGGTCATGCGGGCGCCGTAGACGGCGAGCAGCCAGACCATCGCGGGCACGATCACCAGCGTCATGAGCGCGAGCGGCAGGTGCAGCCACGCCATCAGGGCAAAGGCGCCGACGAAGGTCATGATCGCGATGAAGAGATCCTCGGGCCCGTGGTGGGCGACCTCGCCGATCTCCTCCAGGTCACGGGTCACGCGGGCGACGAGCTTGCCGGTCTCGGCCCGGTCGAACCAGCCCCAGCCCAGTTTCGTCAGATGCGCGAAGGCGCGGGCGCGCATTTCGGTTTCGATGTTGATGCCGAGCTTATGGCCCCAGTAGATCACCACGGCCATGAGCCCGGTGTTGAGCAGGTAGACGAGGATGAGGCCGACGGCGGCCGCGACGGCAAGGCCCCAGTCGCCGCTGGGCAGCAGGTGGTCGATGAAGCCCGAGATGGCGAGCGGGAAGGCGAGTTCGAGCAGGCCCGAGGCGACGGCACAGCCGAAGTCGAGCCAGAAGAGCCGCATGTGGGGACGGTAGTAGTCGTAGATCTGGGCGAGCATTGGCTGGCTTTTCTTTGCTAGTTCGGCAGGGCGACGGGCGTGCCGTCGGCGCGGGCGAGCACTTCCATGTCGGCGCCGTAGATGGACCGCAGGCGCGGCGCGGTCATGAGGTCTGCGGGTGTGCCCTGGAATTCGACCTGCCCGGCGCGCAGCGCGACGACGTGGTCGCAGAAGCGTGCCGCCATGTTGAGATCGTGCAGCACGACGATGACGGAGCGGTCACGGTCGTGGCTGAGGTGGCGGACGAGGGACAGGACCTCGACCTGGTGGGTGATGTCGAGGGCCGAGATCGGCTCGTCGAGCAGCAGGCAGTGGGCCTCCTGCGCGATGAGCATGGCAAGCCAGGCGCGCTGCGCTTCGCCGCCGGAGAGCGTGTCGACGCGGCGGGTGGCGATGGTTTCGAGGCCGCAGGCGGCGAGGGCATTGTCGATGGCGGCGTGGTCTTCGGGGCCGGGGCGGCCCAGCGGTCCGTGCCAGGGGTAGCGGCCGAGGGCGGCCAGTTCGCGCACCAGCATGCCCTCGGCGGGCGGCAGGTGCTGGGGCAGGTAGGCGAGGTGGCGGGCAAGCTTGCGCGCGGGCCAGTCGGGCAGCGCGGTCCCGTGGAAGCGGATCGTCCCGCGGTCGGGCGTGGTCTGGCGGGCGAGCAGGTTCAGCAGCGTCGACTTGCCCGAGCCGTTGTGACCGATCAGGCCGATCACCTTTCCGGACGGGAGTTGCAGGGCCATGTCCTGCAGCAGCTTTCGGCCGGGGACGGCGAAGTCCAGTGCCTCGATGTCGTAGAGCGGGGTCATGATGGTCTCCGCAGCATGAGCCATGTCAGCCAGGGCGCGCCGAGGAGAGACGCGAAGAGGCCAAGCGGCAGGTCGTAGGGAAAGCTTGCCATGCGGGCGCCGAAGTCAGCGGCCAGCATGAGGAGCGCTCCGATGAGGGCGCTGCCGGCAAGGTGGTGCGGCGCGCGGGCAAGGCCGAGCCGGCGGGCGAGGTGCGGGGCCATGAGGCCGACGAAGCTGAGCGGGCCGACGAGGATCGTGGCGGCGCCGGTGGCGATCCCCGCCAGCGCCACCACCGCGACCGAGGCCGAGGTGACCGGCACGCCGAGCGCGCGGGCGACCTGCGGGCCGAGCGGCAGCAGTGTCAGCCAGCGCGAAAGCGTGAGCGACAGGGCCATCAGGACCGCGAGCGTCGCCGCGAGGGCCGTGGCACCCGCCGGGGTCATCGTCAAGGCCGAGCCGCTGAGCCAGGCGAGCACCGCGAAGGATTTCGTCGTGCCCGCCGCCATGAGCACCGAGAGCAGCGCTGCGGCCAGCGCCGAAACGGCGATGCCCGCGAGCAGAAGCCGCTCGGGCCGGGCGTTGCGGCCCAGCACGAAAAGCAGGATGACGGCGAGCGCCGTGGCGCCGCCCGCCGCCGCGCCGCCGGTCAGCAGCAGGGCCGAGGGGGCGGCGAGCGTGAAGAGCACGGCGGCGTACCCCATGGCCGCGCCCCCTGAGACCCCCAGCACCTCGGGCGAGGCGAGCGGATTGCCGGTCAGCCGTTGCAGTACGGCACCCGCGAGCGCCAGCAGCCCGCCCGCGCAGGCGGCTCCGGCAAGGCGCGGCAGGCGGTTCGGGAGGAAGAGGCGCGCGGTTTCGGCGTCGAGCAGGGTCCAGCCCTCGGGCGTGCGGCCAAGCAGGGTGAGGAGGACCAGCAGGACGAGGGTGAGCGCCGTGAGCCCGGCCAGAAGCGGGGCCGGGCGGGACAGGCGCGGCAGGTTTTCCTCCTGCGCGGGGGGCGGCGTGGCGCGCAGGCGCGGCAGCAGCCACAGCAGGAGCGGGCCGCCGATCAGGCCGGTCACGGCGCCGGTGGGGAACATCTCGCCCCCGGCGCCGGCAAGGCCCAGCACCAGCCCGTCGCAGAGCGAGAGCAGCAGCGCGCCGCAGACCGGGGCGAGCGCGAGGCGCTGAGCCTGCGTGCGGGCGCCGAGCGCGCGGGCGAGCGCGGGCGCGGCAAGGCCGACGAAGGCCACGAGGCCCACCGCGGCGGAAACGCTGGCGGCAAGGATCGTGGCGAGGATCACCGCGAGGGCCCGGAGCCGCGCGACGTTGAGGCCGAGCGCCTGCGCGCTCGCGGCCTCGATCCCCAGCACGCCCAGCGGCCGGGCCAGCAGGGCCGCGCCGATCCCGCCGAGAGCAAGAACCGCGGTCAGCGACAGCGCGGGTCCCCAGCTTGTCTGCACCAGCGAGCCGCCGTTCCAGACCACCAGCGAGAAGAGGTATTCCCCCTGCGCCAGCGTCAGCGCGGCGGCCATGGACGAGGCGAAGAGTCCGATCAGCATGCCCGCGATGATCATGGTGACAGGGTGGAAGGCCCGCGCCGCGCCGATGCCCATGACAAGGGCGAGCGCGGCTGTCGCGCCGCCCATGGCCACGGGCCAGCGGCCCCAAGCCAGACACTCGGGCGCGAGGACCGTCACGGCGACCAGCGCCAGTTGCGCGCCGGACGAGATGCCCAGCGTCGAGGGATCGGCAATGGGGTTGCGCAGCACGGCCTGCAGCAGTGCGCCGGAGAGGCCGAGCGCGGCGCCCGCAAGAAGTGCGATGACGCCACGGGGCAGGTGGCCGTAGACCAGCAGGATGCCGTCGAGATCGAGCGACCGGGCGTCCCACGGCGGCAGCGGCCAGCCATCGCTCAGCCAGGGTCCGGCCGCGTGGAACCAGAGCGCCAGCGCCAGGAGCGCCGCGCCGCCGAGGGGCAGGGCGCGGGTCATGCCGTGGCGCCCGGGGCGAGGGTATCGGTGAGCAGCCGGGCAAAGCGCAGCCCGGCGGGCACGCCGCCGAAGGCGTTGACAGGCGGCAGGGTCGCGAAGCGGCCCGCAGCGACCGGGGGCAGGCGATTCCACAGGACGGAGTTGCGCAGCCCCCGGCGGGCCACGGTGGGAATGCCGCCCACGGCAAGGATGCGCGCGTCGGGACGCTCGGAGAGCCGCTCCATCGGCAGGGGGGCGGCGAAGGAATACTCGGTCGGGGCATCCCACGCGTTCTCCACCCCGAGCAGCGACAGCATGTTGCCGAACATGCTGTCGGGGCCGAAGGCGCGGAAGTGGCGGGCGTCGCCGATCTCGATGGCATAGAGGGGCCGGTCGCGCAGGGCGGCGAGCTGCGCGGAAAGTGCCGCGATCTCGGCCTCGGCGCCGGCTTCGACCTCGCGCGCGGCGCTTTCGTGGCCGGTGCGCGCGCCGACCGCGTGCAGGGCCGCGACGGCATGGGGCCAGGGCGCCTCCCCAGGGAGGTAGGTGCCGTGGCTCATCACCGGGGCAATGGCCGACAGGCGCGGCTCGATCTGGGCATACCAGGGCGAGGTGAGCACCAGGTCGGGCCGGGTCAGTTGCAGGAGTTCGAAATTGGGTGCGCTGCGCAGGCCGAGGTCGACGGTTTCCTCCGGCACGGCTGGGTGCCGCGCGTCAGCGCGAAAGCGGACGAGTTCGCAGGCCGAGACCGGCGTGATGCCGAGTGCGAGCGCGGTTTCGAGCATGGCCCAGTCCACGGCGGCAAGGCGCGGGCCGTTCTGGGCCCGCGCCTGCATCGCCCCGAGGGCGAGGGCGCCGGACAGGAAGGCCCGGCGCCCTATGGTCGTCTGGTTTACCACTTGTAGGTCATACGCGCCTGAACCGTCCGGCCGTCACCGTAGTAGCAGCCGAAGGAGCCGCAGTTGGCGACATAGGCCTCGTCCGTGAGGTTGGAGACGTTCACGGACAGCTCGGCATCCTCGGTGAAGGCATAGGCCGCCTGGAGGTCGACCAGCGTCACGTCGTCCATCTCGTACTGGTTGCCCGGATCGCTGTAACGTTCGCCGATGTAGCGCACGCCACCGCCCAGCCGCAGCCCGTCGAGCGCCGTGCCGCTGGCGAAGCTGTAGTTCGCCCAGAGGCTGGCATTGTGGTGCGGAGCATTGGGCAGCTCGTTGCCCTCGTTGTCGCCGTCGATCACCTCGGTCTCGTTCCAGCTGTACTGCCCGCGGATGTTCCAGCCGCCAGCGAGGTCGGCGGAGCCTTCGAGCTCGAGCCCGTAGGAGCGCACCTCGCCGATCTGGGCCGTGTCGCCCACGCCGTTGCTGTCGGTGACCCCCGCGGTCAGGTTCCTCTGCGTGAGGTCGTAGACCGCCGCACTTAAGAAGCCGTCGAAGCTCAGCGGCTCCCACTTCACGCCGGCTTCCCATTGTTCGCCCTCGGTGGGGTCGAAGGTTTCGCCCGCGTTGTTGGCGCCGATCACCGGATCGAAGGAGGTCGTGTAGCTCAGGTAGGTCGCGACGCCGCTGTCGGTCACGTAGCTCAGCCCGGCGCGGCCGGTCGTGGCCTCGTCCGACTGGTCGATGTCGCTGGTGCCCGCGAAGTTCGTGTAGCTCGTGCCGGTCTGCTCGGTCCAGTCATGTCGTAGTGCCAGCGAAGCCCGCCAGTTGCCGAAGCTCATCTCGTCCTGAACGTAGATGCCGATCTGGTCGAGCTGCGTGTCCTCGCTTTCGACATACCAGGGCGCCGTCAGGTTCGCGCCGCCGTAGGAGGGATCGGAGAAGCTGATGTCGTCGGCATAGGCGAAACCGGTGGACTGGCGGATTTCGTACCGGCGCAGGTCCATCCCGAAGAGCAGCGCGTGATCGACCGCGCCGGTGACGGCATGGCCGGTCAGGCGGAGGTCCAGGTTGTTGGTGATGCTCTCTTCGCTGGTGATGTTGGCGCCGCGGCTGATCGTGTCGCCGACCGCGCCGTTCACGTAGAAGCCGGTGTAGTCCCAGTCGAAGCTCTGGTGCCGGAAGTTGGTTTCCAGCGTCCAGTCGGGATTGATCTCGTGGTCCAACTCGAACCCGAGATTGAGCATCTCGCGATCGCTCTCGTCGTCGCTCGGATCGCCCGCGTAGAATTCGCGTAGATCCTCGTCGTCTTCTTCGCCGATCATGGTCTCTGGGATGCCCGCGGGCGTGATCGGCGAATCCCGCTGCCAGGAGCCGAGGAACTGCAGGGTCGTGGCGTCGGAGGGTGTCCAGCGGGTGGCGACGCCGAGGTAGCCGCGCGTGTTGGTGAGATCCTCGATCTCTTCCTCGCTGTCGCGGGTCACGGCTGTCACGCGGGCCGAGAAACTGTCGCTCAGCGCGCGGTTCATGTCGACGAAGGCCTCGGTGGCCTTGGGGTCGCCGACACCGATGCCGGCCTCGCCGAAGTCTAGGAGCTGGGCCCGCTTCTGGATCTGGTTGATGACGCCGCCGGGGATGCCCGCGCCGTAGAGGACCGAGGCGGGCCCCTTGAGGACCTCGACCCGCTCCAGCGAGTAGACTTCGAAGGAGGGGGCGCCCTGTTCGCGCAGAAGGCGCAGGCCGTTGAGATACTGCGCGTTGCCGCCGTTGAAGCCGCGGATGGTGGGCGCGTCGAAGCGCGGGTCGGTACCGAAGGGCTGCGCGGTGATGCCGGCGGTGTAGCCCAGCGTGTCGCCCAGCGAGGTGGCGGCCTGATCCTCGATCTGTTCGCCGGTGACGACCGAGACCGACTGCTGCGTCTCGAGAAGCGAGGTGCCGGTCTTGGTGGCGGTCTGCGCGTTGCGCGCGACGTAGCCCGGGACGGGGTCGGAGGGCGCGGCATCGCCGTCGACGACGATGGTGCCGAGATCGTAGAGGTCGGCGGTGGACTGGGCGGAGACGGCTTGCGCCAGCGCGGCGAGGCTGGCACCGGCCAGCAGGGAAAGGCGTAGCGAACGGGTCATGCGGGTATCCAGATGGCTCGGGTGATTTCCTGAGCTTTTAGATCGGGTTTCCCGACGGGGCTTGAACCAGACCGGTGTCATTTGACGAATCCTGCTCAAATCGATGCCTTCGCCACGCGCCGGGGGTTTGCCCCTCGTGGCTGCGGAACGCGCGGGTGAGGTGAGCCTGGTCGGCAAAGCCCGCGGCGGCAGCGACCTCGGCCAGCGGCATCGCAGGATCTGCCATCAGGTCGCGCGCAGCCTCGATCCGCAGGGCCGTGAGCCAGCGCTGCGGGGTCGTGCCGAGGCTCTGGCGAAACGCGCGGGTCAGCCAGCTTTCCGACAGGCCGGCGATCCCGGCAAGCTCGGCCACGGGGATGCGGCGGTGCAGGCTGGCACGGGCGTGGTCCTGCAAACGCTGGACCATGTGCGGCGAAAGCCCACCACGTTCGGTGCCGGAAGCCGGTGCCGGTCCGAGGTCGAACACTTCGGCCAGCAGCGCCGAGACCAGACCGTCACTCGCCATGTCCGGCCGGGTAGGGGTCTCAACCTCGGCAGCGATCAGTCGGGCGAGCATCGTGATGCGCGGATCTTCCCCGACAAATCGCGGCCGGTCGGTCGTGGCACCGGGAACGGCCTGCCGCAGGCGCTGGGCCAGGGGGCCGGCATCGAGGTGCAGGTCGAGGTGGGCAAAGCGGCCGGGCCGCGCCATCTCGGACCAGAGCGGCATGGCGGGCGGTATGTAGAAGGCGCCGACGCCTCGGCGCCAAGGGGTTGCTTCCGCGGTGCGCAGCTGGAGGTCGCCTGCGCCGTCATCGAGAAAGACCACGAGCCGCGGATCGGGCGAGCGGTAGAAGCCCCCGCCGCCTTGCTGGCCCTGAACGTGCCAGACGTCGGCAATGACACCGGGCCATCGGCGCCAGCTCAGCGGACGCATGGTCCGGATGGCGCGGGTCTCGGCGGTCATGCGGGGCATGAAGGTCATGGGGGCTCGGGCCTTGGACAGGTGGCACGGTAACCGGGCGCCTGAATGCGCTGATGGTTCGGGCTGGGGCGGCCTGGCGGCGCTTTGGAGAGCGCGGGCTGAGCTGCCATAAAATGCCTCGCTTGGGAGGTGGCGTCAAGTTCACGCGGGAAGCCAATCAAGACATTGAAAAATATAACACTTTAAGGAGGCGGCGATCCCCGTTGCGGCCCGCGTTCAGCGTCGAAGGACCCGGTGCAAGCTTGTTGGCAAGGGTGGCCCGGGTGATGCCGCAGGGAAGGATGCCTCTGCGGTGAGATCCTGGAAGACAAGGATGCGGAAGGGAAGGGCTGCGGATCTTCGATCCCCGGCGGACGTCGTAGCGGCGGCTACCTCATGTTGCGCTTTCCTCGCCGTCGCCGGGTTCTGCCACCGCATCTCCCCAGGCGGTCATGGTCTCGGTCATGCCGAAGCGCATGCCGCCGTCGTCCAGCACGCCTGCGGGGCAGGCGAAGGGGTAGGGTAGCATCGAGCGGCGCGCCGTCATGGTCGGAGCGATGTCGCGCAGAGCGTCAAGCACGTGCCCCGGGAGCGCCGCGTCCGCGACGATTTGCGCCCCGCCCGACATGTCGATACGTGGCCGCCCGAAGGCCGTTTCAAGTTCCATACCGAAGTCGGCCAGCGAGGAGGCAAGCTGGGTGACCGCCGAAACGATCTTGCGCCCGCCCGAGGCGCCGAGCGCGAACCGCCGGCCTCCGGCCGCGCCCAGAACCGGACAGACGTTCATCAGGCAGGTCTTTCCCGGGGCGAGCGAATTCGGGCGTCCCTGCACCGGGTCGAACCACATGATGCCGTTGTTCATCAGGAAGCCCGTGGAGGGCGAAACGATGCGAGAGCCGAAAATGGAGAGCAGCGTCTGGGTATGCGCGACCATGTTGCCATGCCTGTCGACCACCGAGAAATGGGTAGTCGATCCCGGTGCCGCAGGGTTTTCGCCGTCATGGCCCATCCGGCTCAGCCGCGCGCCATAGGCGGTCCGAAGCGCCCGGGCATAGGCCGGGAAGGCGGCGTCGGGCTGCCGGAGATCCTCGGTCTCAAGCGCGTGCAGTGCCGCGGCGAAGGTGGGCCCGGCGGTGAGCCCGGGCATGGCGTGAAAGACCGCGTCCCGATAGGGAATTCTGAGCGGAGTTTCGAACCGGGCCCGGTTCTCGGCGAGGTCGTCACGGGTCAGGTACCCGCCCTTGTCGCGCACGTCGCGCGCCATTTCAGACCCGAGATCGCCGCCGTGCATGGCGGCCGCTCCTTCGCGGGCCAGTACATCGAGACTGTCGGCCATGCGCGCCATCCCGATCCGGTCCTCTGCCAACGCCGTCCACGAGAACGGTCGCGGAAAGTGCCCGTCGGCCAGGAACATCGCGGCGGCGTCCGGGTCCCGGGCAAGGTCCCGCGTCGCGGTCGCGATGATCAGCGCGGCATACCAGTCGACTTCCATCCCGGCACGCGCGTGGGCAATGGCGGGTGCGAGCAGCTCTTCCCAGGGCATCCGCCCCCAACGCTGGTGCGGTGCCTCCAGCCCGTCCACCATCGCAGGCACGGCAACCGCTCGTGCGCCCATTACGTTGCGGTCCTCGATGACGCGATCCCAGGGAAAAAGATCCCCGGCGACGCCTTCGCCCGAAAGCGGGAAATCCTCGATCTTCAGGGCCGAGGGCGCCTTCATCCCGAAGTTGAGGGCATGCGCCTCGCCGGTATCGGCCCGCCAGTGCATCGCGGCACCGCCGCCGGCCGGACCGGACATCCATGGCTCGAGCACGCCGCAGACGAAACCGCAGGCGACCGCGGCATCCACAGCGTCACCGCCCGCGCACAGGACCTCTGCGCCCGCTTCGGCCGCCTGTCTGTGCTGCGAGGCCACCACGCCGCCCGCGGTGCGAACGACGTGCTTGCGGACCTCCATGGTCCCCGACAGCGCCCCCGACATCAGGCGCCGAGCCGGCAGAACAGCCCGGCGGCGAGCCGCGCCCGCTCGACAAGGCTGTCGACGAAGATGTGTTCGTTGAGGGTGTGCAGATCGCGCCCCCGGACGCCGATGGAGTCGAGCGTGGGGATGCCGAGCGCTCCGGTGAAGTTGCCGTCCGAGCCGCCGCCCGCCGACGCTCCGGAAATCTCGAAGCCGAGCTCACCAGAGATTTCCTGCGCCAGCGAGAGCATCGCCATGGTGCCGGGCTGGTCGGGTTCCCAGACAGGGCGGGTCACGCCGCGACGCACCTCCATCACGACCTCTGCCGCGTCGTCGTTGAGCGACAGCATCTTTTCCACGCCCTCGTCCAGGAGCTCCTGCGTCTTTGCCATCGTCAGCACCTCGGCATCGCAGACCGAGGACACGCAGTTGACCCATTGGCCCGCGTGGAAGACGCCGAGCGAGAAGGTGCAATCGTCGGTGGTCATCCCCTCGATCTGGTCCACGGCACGGGCCATCTTCGCGATGGCCGAGCGCCCCTCCGCCAGTTGCCAGCCCGCGTGGCTGGGCTTGCCGCGGGTCTGCAGGTTGAAGCGCGCGATGGCGTAGCGCCCGATCACCGCGCCCCCGTCGGGGCGCGCGGGTTCGGGCACGAGGGCGTAGTCATGGCGCCTGGCCTCCGTCTCGATCAACTCGCGGGTCGAAGGGGTGCCGATCTCTTCGTCCGGGGTGAACAAGACCGTTACCGGCAGGGGCGTCTCGATCCCCGCCGCCAGCATCTTGCGCAGCGCGTCGAGGTAGACGTAGTTGCCCCCCTTCATGTCCATGATGCCGGGGCCGTAGCAGAGATCGCCCTCGCGCCGGAACGGCAGCTTGGCGAGCGTGCCCATCGGGTGAACGGTATCGAAATGTCCCAGAAGGAGGATACCCCTTTCGCCCGCACGCGGGTGGGGCATCGTCGCGCGCACGCTGTCGCCAAGGCCCATGCGACCTGGGATACGTTCGGTTATGGCACCGAGCGCCGCCAACTCGTGCTGCACGAGATCCATCATCCGGTTGACCGCTGCCGCGTCGAAGGTCGGGCTTTCGGTTTCGATCCAGGGTCTGAGCCCCGCGAGCATTTCGTCGGTATCGAAGGGAAGGTCGAGTGGGTTGGTCATGGTCAGGCTCCTTGCCCCGGCAGACTGGTCCTGCGCGGCCGGGGGACTTCAAACGGTTCGGCGACGGCAAAAGGCGCTGGTCAGGTCGCGCCACCGGCGGGAAGGCGGGTTTCAACGATGCGGGCGTAGACGGAGGCCCCGACGGGCAGGATCGCGTCGTCCAGGACAAAAGCCGGATTGTGAAGCGGCACCGACCCGGCGTGTCCGACACGGCAATAGGCGCCCGGCACCACCTTGAGCATGTCCGCGAAGTCCTCGGAGCCGGTCGCCTGGTCCTCGGAGAGGCGTGCGCCGTCCCCCACCACCTCAGAGGCTGCAGCGATATAGGCCTCCGAAAGGTCGGGATCGTTCATCAGCACGTCAAAGACATTGCGGATGTCCACCTCGATCTCGACGCCGTAGGCCTGAGCGAGGCCGGCACAGAGTTCGCGGATACGGGACGAGGCCATGTCGATCACGTCGTCGTGGAAGTAGCGCACCGTACCGGTGATCGTCGCGCTGCCCGGCACCACGTTGTAGGCGGAGCCCGCGTTGAAGGTGGTGACCGACAGCACGATCGGCTTGGTCGGCGGCGTGTTGCGGCTGACAACGCTTTGCAGCTGTTGCACAAGCGCCGTGCCGATCACGATGGGGTCCTTCGACTGATGGGGCATGGCGGCGTGGCTGCCGGTGCCCTTCACGGTGATGTCGAAGAAGCAGGCGCCGGCCATGCCCGGCCCGGGCGTGACGGTGACGATGCCCGGCTCGGCATTCGGGTCGTTGTGCATCCCGTAGATCTCGTCGCAGGGGAACTTCTCGAACAGACCATCGGCGATCATGCGGCGGGCGCCGCCGAGGCCTTCTTCGGCGGGCTGGAAGATCAGCACGACTGTGCCGTCGAAGTCCCGCGTCTCGGCAAGATAGCGCGCGGCCCCGAGCAGCATAGTGGTATGGCCGTCGTGGCCGCAGGCGTGCATCCGACCGGGGTTGGTCGAGGCGTACGGCACGCCCGAGGCCTCCTCGATCGGCAGGGCATCCATGTCGGCGCGCAGGCCCACGCGACGATTGCCGCCGCCGTTTCCCTGGATGATGCCGACGACACCGGTGCCGCCAATGCCCTCGTGCACCTCGTCGACGCCGTAGGCGCGCAGCTTCTCCGCGACAATGCCCGAGGTGCGTGTCTCTTCGAAGCCAAGCTCCGGGTGAGCATGGAAATCCTGGCGGATGGCGGTCAGCTCGTCGGCGAATGCCTCGATCTTGGGAATGACACTCATGCGATTGGTCCTTCTACTGCGGGCGCACGCTCGAGCGCGCGAAAATTGGCGAAGTCCCAATGTCGGCCGGGGGCGGCCTCGATCAGGCTTCGAGTGTAGTCGTGGCGGGGATTGGCCAGGACCGCCGCCGCGGGCCCCTGTTCGACCACCTGTCCCTTCTGCATGACGAGCACGTCGTCGCAGATCTGGGCCGCGACCCGCAGGTCGTGGGTGATGAAGAGCATGGCGATGCCGAAACGGTCCTGCACGTCGTCGAGCAGGTCCAGAACCTGCGCCTGCACGCTCACGTCGAGCGCCGAAACCGCCTCGTCCGCGACCAGCAGGTCGGGCTTCATCGCGACGGCACGGGCAATGGCGATGCGCTGACGCTGGCCGCCCGAGAACTGGTGTGGATACCGATCGAGCGCGTCCTTCGGCAGGTCGACAAGTTCCATCAGTTCGGCTGCGCGCTCCATCGCCTCGGATTTGGGGGTGCCGAAGTTGATCGGCCCCTCGCAGAGGGACCGCGCCACAGTCCAGCGCGGATTGAGCGAGCGGTAGGGGTCCTGGAACACGATCTGCAGGTGCTTTCGATGCGATTGCAGATTGCGGCGCGACAGGCGGGAGATCTCGGTTGCCGCCACCGTCACCTCGCCGCCGGTCGGATCGATCAGGCGCATGATGCAGCGGGCGACCGTGGACTTGCCCGAGCCGCTTTCCCCGACAATGCCGAGCGTGCGCCCCGGCGCGATGTCGAAGGTCACGTCGCGGGCCGCCCGGACGCCTTCGGATTTGCGGAACCAGCCGCCACCGCCGTAGGTCATCTCGAGCCGGTCGACGTTCAGGACCGCGTCTTTCTCCGACACGGCGCGGGCCGGACGCGGCGCGAGGTTCGGCACCGCCTTCAGCAGCTTTCGCGTGTAGTCCTTTTGCGGATTGGTCAGCAGCTCGCGGATCGGGGCGCTTTCGACGATCTCGCCCTTCTGCATGACGCTCACCGTGTCCGCGATCTCGGCCACCACGCCCATGTCGTGGGTGATGAACAGCACCGCCGTGCCATGCCGTTCCTGCATTTCCTCGATCAGCTTGAGGATCTGCAGCTGCGTCGTGACGTCGAGCGCCGTGGTGGGCTCGTCCGCGATCAGCAGATCGGGGTCGAGCACGAGCGCCATGGCGATCATGATCCGCTGGCGCTGCCCGCCCGAAAGCTGGTGCGGGAAGGCCGAATAGACCCGCTGCACGTCCGGAAGGTGGACCTGCTCCATGATGTCGATCGTGCGCGCCTTGGCCTCGGACTTCGACAGATCGGTGTGCATGTTCAGCACCTCTTCGATCTGCTCGCCGACGCGCAGGACCGGGTTCAGCGCCGTCATCGGCTCCTGAAAGATCATGGCGACCCGCTGGGCGCGCAGATCGCGCATCTGTGCCGCGGTCGCGTTGGTGATCTCGAACCCTTCTAGGTCGATCAGCCCGCCCTGCACCTCGAGCGCGTCCTTGGGCAGCAATCCCATGGTCGCAAGCGAGGTGACGGACTTGCCCGAGCCGCTTTCGCCCACCAGGCAATGCGTCTCGCCCGCGCGGATGTCGAGGTCGATCTCGTTCAGGACCGGCTGCGCATCCGGCCGGCCGGTTAGGCCGACCTTCAGTTTGCGGATCTTGAGTACGCGCTGGGCGGTCGAGAGGTCTCGTGTCTTGAACTTCATTTCAGCCCTCCCTCTTCTTCATGCGCGGATCGAGAAGATCGCGCGCGGTATCGCCAAGGAGGTTGATGCACAGGATGCAAAGCGAGAGCAGCAGACCCGGCCAGAAGATCAGCCCCGGCTTGATCTGAAAGTAGCTGCGTCCCTCGGCCATGATGTTGCCCCAGGTCGGAATCTCGGTGGAGACACCAGCGCCCAGAAACGACAGGATCGCCTCGATCAGGATGGCCGAGGCGCAGATGTAGGTGCCCTGCACGATCAGCGGCGCGAGCGTGTTCGGCATCAGGTGCTGGATCAGGATCTTCGGCATGGAAGACCCGAGTGCGATCGCTGCCTCGACATAGGGTTCCTCGCGCGCGGACAGGACGACTGAGCGCACCAGCCGCACCACGCGGGGCACCTCGGGGATCGTGATCGCGATGATCACCGAGCTGAGCGAAGGACCGTTGAGCGCCACGAGCGCAATCGCCAGCAGGATCGCCGGAATTGCCATGAGGCTGTCCATGATGCGCATGATGATGCCATCGGCGGCGCGGAAGAACCCTGCGAGAAGGCCGATGACCAGCCCGACCGCGACGCTGACGATCGCGGCGCCGATCCCGATCAGCAGCGAAACGCGCCCGCCGGTCATGACGCGACTGAAGATATCGCGGCCGTAGGGGTCGGTGCCCAGCAGGAACTCGTCGGAGGGAGGGCGAAGGCGGGACATGGCATCCATCGCGAGCGGGTCATAGGGCACGTAGAGTGGCGCGCAGATCGATGCGAGCACGATGAGCGCCAGCACAAGGGCCGCGATGGTCGGCCCTGCGCCGAGGCGGGCTCCTGCCGGCAGCGAGAAGACCCCGGTCAGGACCTGGAACGCGCTGCGTCTGGAAGACGGCATCTCGGTCATCAGTAACGGATCCTCGGGTCGAAGAAGGAATAGGAGACGTCGACGATCAGATTGACCAGGACGTAGATCCCCGCGGTCAGCAGGATCATCGCCTGGATCACCGGGTAATCGCGCGCGAGAATCGCATCGACGGTCAGGCGCCCGATGCCGGGGATGTTGAACACGCTCTCGGTCACGACGACGCCCGAGATGAGAAGGGCAAAACCCGTGCCGATGATCGTCAGGATCGGCACGGCGGCATTGCGCAGGGCATGGCGGAACAGGACGACGTTCTCGCGAACGCCCTTGGCGCGCGCGGTGCGGATGTAGTCCTCGCCCAGCACCTCGAGCATCGAGGCGCGGGTCATGCGGGCGATTAGCGCGACGTAGATCGTGGCCAGCGTCAGCGACGGCAGGATCGCGCGACTGAAGAAGGCGCCGATCCCGTCGGACGGCGAGGCATAGCCTTGCACGGGCACCCAGCGCAGTTCGATGGCGAAGATCTGGATCAGGATGTAGCCGATCACGAAGACGGGCACCGAAAAGCCGAGCACGGAAAAGGACATGACGGCGAAGTCGATCCAGGTGCGATGGCGCCACGCGGCGATGACGCCCATCGGCACGGCAAGCAGGACCGAGATCACGATGGTCATCAGCGCGATGTTGATCGTCGGTCCGAGCCGGTCCGAGACCATGTCGACCACGTCAGTGTTCGAGATCAGCGATGTGCCGAGATCGCCTTTCAGCATCTGGCCGAACCAGGTGACGAACTGGACAAGCAGCGGATCGTTGAGGCCAAGGCGGTCGCGGATACGTTCGAGCTGCGCGGGGGTCGCGGCGTCGCCTGCGAGGATCGCGGCGGGATCGCCTGGCGTCAGGCGCAGCAGAAGGAAGACGAAGACGGCGACGATAAGCAGGACCGGGATGGTCGCGAGAAGCCGCTTCAGAATGTAGCCGAACACGGGCGGGCCTCCTTTTGCGTGGTGGAATGCGGGAGAGAAGAGGCGCGCTGGTGCGCGCCTCTGTGTGAGCGATCAGTTCACTCGGCGTCCTTGGTCATGTTCCAGAAGACCGGCACCGGCGACTGGATCATGTTCTGGATCGCATCGCGGCGGGCCTGCGGGATCAGGTATTCGCCCATCATGATGTAGTTCACGTTGTCCATCACGTGCTCCTGGATCTCGACGGCGACCTCCTTCTGTGCCTCGGCGCTTTCGGCCGCGACGAAGGCCGCACGCATCTCCTCGATCTCCGGATCGTCGGGCCAGCCGAACCAGGCATCGTCACCCCGCCCGTTGACCATCACGTTGATGAGCGGGTCGGAGATCTCGGGCACCATCCAGTTGGTGAAGAACATGTTCCAGCCACCCTCGCCGATCGGCGCCTGCTGCGCCCGGCGCTGCACGACCGACTGCCAGTCCATCGACTGCATCTCGACCTCGAAGCCGCCCTCGCGCAGGGCCTGGGCCGCGACGACCGGCTGGTTCACCAGGCTGACCACGTCGGTGGGCGCCATCAGCACGACGGGCGTGCCATCGTAGCCGGCCTCCTCGAGCAGTTCCTTGGAACGCTCGGGATCCGGACCGCCGGTCACGATCTCCGAGCCGCTTTCGTCGCCGAGAGGCGTGGCGCAGCCGAAGATCGCGCCGCAGACATTGTAGTACTCCGGATCGCCTTGCATCGTCGCCAGCATCTGCTCCTGCCCCAATGCGGCAAGCGCGGCCTGGCGGATCTGCTTGTTGTCGAACGGCGGGTGCAGGAAGTTCGGGCGGCCGATCGTCACGTAGCCCAGCGGATCGCGCATCTCGACCGTGACGCCGGGGGCGTTTTCCAGGATCGGCATCAGGTCGATCTGCACCTGCTCGAGGTAGTCGATCTCGCCCGCGGCGAGCGCGTTCATGGCCGTGAGGTTGTCGGGCATGGTCGTCCAGACCACGCGGTCGACGTTCACGACCTTGCCGCCTGCCATCCACGAGGGGTCTTCCTCGCGCGGGACATAGTCGTCGAACTTCTCGTAGGTCACCGAAACGCCCGGCTCGTATTCCTCTTCATTGAAGATGAAAGGCCCGGAGCCGACGTATTCGGTGATCGTCTCGTCGGGCGAGGTCTCGGCCACCCGCGCGGGCATGATGAAGGGCGGCACGGCCGACTGCTTGGAGATCACGTCCATCAGCGGCGGGAAGGGCTCGGTCAGTGTCCAGACGAGGGTCTTTTCGTCCTGCGCCTCGAGGCTTTCTGTCACGTCGAAAATGAGCTGCCCGCCGGAATCGCGATTGCCCCAGCGATTGAGCGAGGCAACGGCATCGGCGGCGGTGACGGGTGCGCCATCGTGGAACATCAGCCCGTCGCGCAGGGTGAACGTGTAGGTCAGCCCGTCGTCCGAGACTTCCCAGTCGGCCATTTGCGGCTGCGGTTCGAAATCCTCGTTCACGGCGGTGAGAACGTCGTAGACCATGTAGCCGTGGTTGCGGGTGATGTGTGCCGTGGTGATGACCGGGTCGAGAACGCGCAGCCCCGAGTGCATCACGGCGGTGATCGTCGTTTCATCTTCCTGCGCCGGCGCGGCGGCGGGCGCGAGCAGCGCGCCGCTTGCCAGAAGCGCAGCCGCAAGGGTGCGCGATCCGGGCAGGTTGGGTCTCAATGTCTTCATGTGTGTCTCCCCTGTTGGATGACGTCTTGGTGATGTTGGACCCCGGCGCGGGCGCCGGTGTCGGGACGTGCGGTTTGCGCACGCAGATCTCCGAAGGCAGGGCCATTCGGAGAAAGTCTCAACTCGGGCCGAAGCCGCGTGAAAGGCAGATCCACGGGATCCAGTGGCATCGGTCCCGGCGCGATTGCCACGAGGATATCGCTGGCAATCGGCGCAAAATCGGCGCGGAAATGCGTGGAGCTTTTCACCACGAGGATCTTCTGCGTCTCGGGTGTGATGCCGACGAAGCGGAACATCTCGCGGTCGGCCATCTGCGCGATCCGGCTGGTCACTACGACCCGGACACCGCCGATGCGCAGACAGACAGAGGGGCCGAGGTCGAGCGCCGTGCCGCCATAATAGGGGCCCGTCGCGCGCAGCTTGCCGTCCGACAGCGTTTCGACCATCGCTTCTGTCTCGACCGGGGTATCGCCCGGAACACCCGCATGGCCGCCGATCCGGAACCGGGTCCGGACACCCGCACCCGCGGCGTGGGCTGCACGCGCCGTTTCGGGATCGAGGATCAGCCCCAGTGCCGCGTCCTCGGCCCCCGCCGCGATCAGCGCACGCAGCATGCCCGTGGTGGCAGAGACACCGCCGGCCCCCGGGTTGTCCTGAGTGTCGGCGATCACCACCGGTCCACGGTCATCACCGGCCAGGTCCCGAGCTTCCTGTACCGCCTCGTCCGCGCTGTAGGACTGCCCCGCGAACCGGTCTTCCGCATCGGCGTAGGATAATGCCAGTCGCTCTGCGGCTCTCTCGGCGGCCTCGGTGGACTCTGCGTAGACGATGGCCGTGGGGCCGCAGTCCGGGATGTCGGCCGCGGGAAAGCCCATGAACAGAGAGGTCGCGAGGACATCGCCGTCTGCCTCCTCGATCTTGGCCAGTTCGGCATAGAGTGCGCGCCCTGGTTCCGTGTCGGTCGTCTGGAAAGGGATGGGGACGAGATACCCCATGCGGCGGAACGCGCAGGCCGGGCGGGACCCAGTAGACATCATCCGGTGCAGAAGATCCGCCGCGCGCGTGCCCGTCTCGGCCATGTCCACATGCGGATAGGTTCGGAACCCGACGAGGCCGTCGACGCACCGCGCAAACTCCTCCGAGATATTCCCGTGCAGGTCCAGCGCCGCCACGATCGGAACGGTAGGGCCAACCACGGCGCGCACGCGCTTTGCGATCTCCAACTCACCGTCGTCGACATGATCCGCAACCATGGCCCCATGCAGGTCAAGAAAGACACCGTCGAGCGGGCCGGCCTTTGTCAGGCCGGCGACGATCTCGCCCGCGATCTGCTCGAAAGCTCTCTCGCTGACGGGGGCAGAGGGGATCGCGCCGGCCCACAGGATCGGGGCGATGTCCCAGACCAGCCGCCGGGCGGCCGCGAGAGCGCTCGCGATTCCCAAGTTCACGCCTTCCGACCGGCGGACGAGCTCCTCGCCGCGGCTCATCGGAATGTAGCCGCCGCCGGTCTCGAACGCGGCAAGATCGGCGGGCACTGGCGCGAAGGTATTCGTTTCATGCAGGAAACCGGCAAGAGCGACGCGCATGAGAAGTCCTGACCCTGGCTGTCCTGACGCCACGTTGTGCGCCGCGGAAATGCATCGCTGAGCGATACTTGTGTATTGCTAAGCGAGCTTAGGATGCGCAAATTGGACAGGTCAACAGTGGAGATGTGCCTTGGCGAGCATTCTGCGTGCCGCCCCGCCAGCCTCGCCCGAAAACGAGGCAGGGGATCACGACGCACTTTTCGTCCGCACCGCTGGTCGGGCAATGCGGGTTCTGAGTGCCTTCCATCACGCGGGGGGGCCGCTGAGCCTATCCGAGATCGCCGCAAGCGCAGGTATCGACCGCTCCGCAGCCCAGCGGCTCGTTCATACGCTCGGCAAGCTCGGATATCTCAGGCGCGGTCCCTCCGGTCGCGGTTACCTGCCTGGAATCCGCATCCTCGACACGACGCTGGACCTCTTGCGCCTCGATCCGATGGTGCAGAATGCAACGCCCGTACTCATGGAACTGCGCAAGAACGTTCGCGAGCGTGTGGACCTGAGCTTCTTCGACGAAACGCGGTTGGTCTATGCGCTGCGGATGCAAAGCAAACGCGAGACGTTCTACGCCTCTCTGGTGGGGCACAGTGTTCCAACTTATTGCACCGCGGGCGGTCGGGCGGCTCTGTCGGTCATGCCCGACGCGGAGGCGCGCGGCATCGTCGAGCGGACCCCGATCCACGCCTACACCTCGAAGACGCTCACCGATGTGGATGAGATCATGATGCAAATTTCCCATGCACGTGAGCAAGGCTACGCGGTGATCGTTGAGGAGTTCGTTCAGGGCGAGGTCGCGATCGGCGTCCCGATCTCGTCGGGTGGGCATCCGCTCGGCGCGATCCATGTCGCCGGATCCTTGTCAGAATGGACCCCCGAGGCCTTTGTCGACAGGGTCGCACCGCTTGCCTCCGAAGCCGCTCGCGCGATTGTGGGAAGTCTTTAGGTCGCGTTCTGGGAGGCCTCCGCTCGGTGCAGAGCCGAGCGCGTTCAGTGGCGAGACAATGATCGCCGCTTTGCTCGATCGCATCACCCGATGTCCCGGCACAGTTGAAACCGGTATCGAAGACTGGCGCTTCAAGGCCCGCGCCTGATCAGCTTGCCCGGGCCGGCTGCGCCACTTGGCGCCAGGCCGCCCCGGGCAAGCTGTAACACACGTGAGTCATTGTCGGGCGCCGCTAGGGGCAAATTCGGCGCTGATTGATAGTCATGCCTTCGGGCCCGTCAGAGGCCAAGCGCCTCAAGGCCCGCGATCACCTTGTCGGGCGTTGCGGGGAAGTCGTAGAGTCGCACGCCGCAGGCGTTGTGGATCGCATTGAAGACCGCCGCGCCTGCACCCGAGATACCGAGTTCGCCGACCCCGCGGCTCTGCATGGGGTTGGCCTCGTCGTCGCGGTTGTCGAGGAAGCTCACCTCCATCTGCGCGGGCACGTCGGCGTGCGAGGCCACGTGGTAGTTGGCAAGATCCCGCGTCACGATGTGTCCGGTGCGCGGATCGTGGGAAATCTCCTCGGTCAGCGCTGCACCGAGGCCCCAGACCATTCCGCCGACCGCCTGAGAGCGGGCCGTCTTCTCGTTGAGGACGCGACCGATGTCCATGATGCCCAGCATCCGGCGCACGCGGACCTCGCCGGTCCAGGCATGCACGGCGACCTCGACGAAATGCGCGCCGTACCCGGCCGAGAAGTGCGACTCGGCGGTCTTGCCCGCCTCGATCTGCGCCTCTTCGACGATTTCACTCTGGACGAGGTCCGAGATCGCCATCTCGCGGTTGCCGCCGCGGGCGATGCCGTCCTGCAGGGTCAGCTCGTCGGCGTCGCAGCCCATCGCCTCGGCCAGCTTGGCGCGGATCTTGCGCGCCGCGAGGAAGACCGCCGAACCCGAGGAGCTTGCCCCGAACGACCCGCCGGACCCAGAGGCGCCGGGCAGGTCGGTGTCGCCCAGACGCACCGTGACGCGGTCGGCCGAGAGGCCCAGCATCTCGCCCGCGATCTGGGCGAAGATGGCATAGGTCCCGGTGCCGATGTCGGTCATGTCGGTTTCGACCGTGGCGCCTCCGGCCTCGAGCCGCACGCGCGCCGAGGCCTGGATCAGCATGTTGGGACGACCGGCGGAGGCCATGCCCACACCGATGAACCAGTCGCCCTCGCGCCGCGCGCCGGGCTTGCCGCGCGCCGACCAGCCGAACTCCTCGGCCCCGCGGCGCAGGCATTCGGCCAGTCCGCGCGAGGAGAACGCCTGTCCCGTCATCGGGTGCGTGTCGGGCAGGTTCTTCAGGCGCAGCTCCACCGGGTCGATGTCGAGCTGTTCGGCGAGTTCGTCCAGCGCGGCTTCGAAGGTGAGCATGCCCACGGCCTCGCCCGGGGCGCGCACCGACCCTGTCGGGGTGCGGTGGTTGCGGGCGAGCGACTGCTGGAAGCGAAGCGCGTCCGCGCCGTAGAGGAACTGCGAACAGCTGCTGGTGGGCTCGGCGAAGCCCTCTTCCCAGAGGTTCGACACCCGGTCGTCGTGGCCCACCGCACGGAGCTTGCCATCGGCATCGGCGGCGAAGCGCACGCGCTGCGTGGTTTCGGTCCGGCGCAGGATGCTGTCGAAGACCGCCTGCCGGGGCATCACGACCCGCACTGGGCGGCCCAATTCGCGCGCGGCCTGGGCCGCGGCCACGGCGTCGGGGCCGATGCCCAGCTTGGAGCCAAAGCCCCCGCCGACGAAGGGCGCGAGGATCTGCACGTTCTCGGCCGGAATGCCGAGTGAATCCGCGATCTCGTTCTTGTTGAAGCGCAGCATCTGCAGCGACGACCGCAACAGCAGCTTGTCGCCCTGCCATTCGGCGATGGCCGCGTGCGGCTCCATCGCGGCAGCGACCTGCGCGGCGGTCGTGAACTCCCGGTCGACCTTGAAGGCCGCGCCGTCGAAGGCGCTGTCCCAGTCGCCCACGGCGGAGGGATCGCCCGTCTCGACCTCGGAGGCGGTATCTGGATCGACGTCGGCGCCGGCTTCGGCCTCGAAATCGACCTTCAGGCGCAGCGCCCCATCGCGGGCGGCCTCGAAGCTTTCACCCACCACCAGCGCGATCGGTTGCCCGTGGTAGTCGACCCGCGTGCCCGGCTGAACCGGGGCGGCGTTGGCCATGCCTTGGGCGGGGTTGCGGATGAACTCGGGGCCCGACACGACTCCGATCACGCCGGGCAGGTCGGAGATGCTGTCGGCGTGGATGGCCGCGACCTTGCCCTTGGTGATCGTGGCCCGCACCAGAACGCCATGGGCTGTGCCCTCGGGCGTGCCATCGGCGGCGTAGCGTGCGCGGCCCGACACCTTTTGCGGGCCGTCGGGGCGGTCCATGGGCGTGCCGATGACGCCCTGGCCGGTTTCGTCCAGTAGGCGCGCCTGCGCCTTGTCCATGCGGAATGTCTCGGTCATGCCGCGTCCTTCGTCTTGTCGGTTCCGGGGCTCGCGTCGGCAAGGCCGGTGGCCTCGCGCAGGACGGCGATCAGCGTGCGGCGCAGCATCGGCAGCTTGAAGGCGTTGTCGGAATGCGGGGTCGCATCGGCCGTCAGCGCCTCGGCTGCCTTGCGGAACAGGGCCTCGTCCGGGGCTTGACCGACGAGCATCTCCTCGACCTTGGCGTTGGTCCAGGGCTTGGGGGCGACGCCGCCGTAGGCCAGCTTGGCCCGCGCGATCTTGCCATCGGTGAGGGTGACATTGCCTGCGACTGACACCAGCGCAAAGGCGTAGGAGGCGCGGTCCCGCACCTTGCGGTAGGCCTGCACGGCGCCTTTCTCGGGCGCGGGCAGCACGACCGCGGTGATGATCTCGTCCACGGCGAGCGTCGTCTCGAGGTCCGGGCGGTCCCCCGGCAGCCGGTAGAGCTCGTCGAGCTTCAGGCGGCGGGTGCTGCTGTCGGGGCTGCGCACCTCGACCTCGGCGTCGAGCGCCCGCAGGCCCACGGCCATGTCGGAGGGGTGGGCGGCAAGGCAGTCGTCGGAGACGCCGAAGACGGCGAGCATGCGGCCGACGCCCTCCTTGGCCGCGCATCCGGCGCCCGGGTCGCGCTTGTTGCAGGCCATGGCGGGGTCGTAGAAATAGGGGCAACGGGTGCGCTGCAGCAGGTTGCCGCCGGTGGTCGCCTTGTTGCGGATCTGGCCCGACGCGCCGGCAAGGATCGCGCGGCTCAGCACTGGGTAGAGCGAGCGGACGCGGTGATCCTCGGCCAGTTGCGAGTTGGTGACGAGCGCACCGATGCGCAGGCCCTCGCCCTCGGCGCTGATCTCCGACAGGTCCGGCAGGCGGGTGATGTCGACGACTTTTTCAGGGGCCATGACCTGCAGCTTCATCAGGTCCAGCAGGTTCGTCCCGCCCGCGATGACGCGCGCGGTTTCGTCGAGCTGCCCGGCCGCGTCGTCCAGCGTTTCGGCGCGTGCGTAGGTGAATTCTTTCATGACTTCTTCTCCGCGCTCATGGCGATCGCCTCGCGGATGAAGGGATAGGCCGAGCAGCGGCAGAGGTTGCCGCTCATGCGCTCGGCGATCTCGGCGTCGGTGAGGGGCACCGAGCCGGTCAGCGTTTCCGAGACATGCGAGGGCGCGCCGTCGCGGGCCTCTTCGAGCATGGCGGTGGCCGACATGATCTGGCCGGGCGTGCAGTAGCCGCACTGGTAGCCGTCCTTGTTGACGAACGCCTCTTGCAGCGTGTTGAGCGCGCCGGGTTCGCCGAGGCCTTCGATGGTGGTGATCTCGTCGCCGTCGTGCATCGCTGCGAGCGAGAGGCAGGAATTGACCCGGCGCCCGTTCACGAGAACCGTGCAGGCCCCGCACTGGCCGTGGTCGCAGCCCTTTTTCGTTCCGGTGAGATCAAGGTGATCGCGTAGCGCGTCGAGCAATGTCGTGCGCGACTCGTGCTCGACCTGCCGTGCCTCGCCATTGACCGTGAGGTCCGTCTTCATGCCGCCTCCGTCTGACTGGGTGGGCCCCTTCGCGTGGAAGAAGTTTCTGTCGAACGAGTGGAAACTGGAATTGTTCCTCTGTCTTCCACGTCAAGCGGACGGCATTCTTCCTCGCAGGGGCGTGGCAGCTTCGGCAAGAGCCAAGCCGAGTGGGGGGAGCCCCGACTTTCTTCGGGCTTACGGAAGGCCGCCGTTTGCCTGCGCTGCTCCCCAATGCTGGATCGCCATCGGCGACGTCGACCGCAGATGCACCGGACCAATCGTCCGATGCAGGTCAGCAGTTCGTGTTGTCATAATTGTCGTTGGGCTGAGCGAAATCGCCTGGCCCATGAGTGGTCGTGTCCGTGCGGCGGTTTCATGTAGTATCTCCGTGCAATCTCCCGATCAGAGTGTATGACAAATTCCGCAAGATAGAAGACGAGAGGGTGGTAGATGGAGCAGGCAAAGCCGGGCCGACGGGGCACGATGGTGGCCGAGATGATCGCGGATCTTCGCCGCAGGATTGCCACCGGCGAATTTCCCGTGGGCAGTCGCCTGCCCAGTGAAGCAAGATTGTGTGAAGAGGCGGGGGTCAGCCGTACGGTGGTGCGCGAGGCGGTCGCCGCGCTTCGTGCCGATGGGCTGCTTCAGCCACGCCAGGGCTCCGGAGTATATGTCACCGAACCACCCGAGAGCGAAGCAGCTTCATTTCGCGACGTAGACCCGTCGCGCGTGTCGTCGGTAATCGAGATCCTTGAACTGAGGACAGCGCTTGAGGTCGAGGCCGCGGCCCTTGCTGCGCGGCGTCGATCTGCCCAGCAGGAGGAAGAGATCATCGCGCGATTCGAGGAGATGGAGGCCTTGATCGCGTCCGGCGAAACCTCGGTCGATGCGGACTTTGCCCTGCACGTGGCGATCGCGCAGGCATCGAACAACAGCCGCTTCGCGGAATGCCTGACCCTGATCGGCCCCTCTGTCATACCGCGTCGTACGGTCCGGTCGGGCGGCGGCGGGCCGACGGATCCGGAGTATCTGCGGCTTATCTCGCAGGAGCATCGCGAAATCGTAAGCGCTATTCTCGCCAACGATGATGCCGCCGCGTCTCAGGCGATGCGGGAACATCTGCAAGGCAGTCTGGCGCGGTACCGTGCGATCTTCGGAGGAAGATCGGTTTAGGATAGCTTGTCATATGAATTAGACTAAGTCATACTACGTCAAAGCGAAGTCATCTTGGGAGGGGTGTGATGCGGCGCAGGGTGATACCGGACATCGCCGGCCAGGCGGGGGCGATCCTCGTCACGCTGGCTGGATTGCTGATCCTGACCTTCGTTATCGGGAGGATCATGCCGACCGACCCCGTTCGGGCCATCGTCGGCGAGGATGCCACGCGGGAGGTTTACGAGAACGTCTATCGCCAATTGGGATTGGACAGGCCGGTCTGGCAGCAATTCTTCTTCTATGTTCGCGACGTGCTGACCTTTGATTTCGGTACGTCCATCCGTACCGGCCAGCCGGTGCTTCAGGACATTGCACGCGTCCTGCCGGCCACTGTCGAGCTTGCGACATTTGCCATCGTGATCGGTGCGGGCCTCGGCATTCCGCTGGGCGTCGCCGCGGCGGTGAACAAGGACCGCTGGCCCGACCACGTGATCCGGATCGCGAGCCTGATGGGGCATTCGATGCCGATCTTCTGGACGGGCATGATCGCGCTGCTGATCTTCTATGCGGGCCTCGGCTGGGTCGGCGGGTCGGGGCGGATGAGCCAGTTCTACATCGGCCTGGTTCCGGAGCGGACGAACTTTCTCCTGATCGACAGCGCCCTTGCGGGCCAGTGGGACGTGTTCCGCAGCGCCGTGAACCACATCATCCTGCCGGCGTCGCTGCTCGGGTATTCTTCTTCGGCGTACATCACGCGGATGACGCGCAGCTTCATGCTGGATCAGTTGAACCAGGAATACGTGACGACGGCACGGGTGAAGGGGCTGTCGCGCAACAAGACGATCTGGCGTCATGCCTTCGGCAACATCAAGGTGCAGTTGGTCACGATCGTCGCGCTTGCCTACGGATCGCTTCTCGAGGGCGCGGTGCTGATCGAGACGGTCTTTGCCTGGCCGGGCTTTGGACAGTACCTCACCTCGAACCTGCTGATCGGCGACATGAACGCGGTGATGACCTGCGTGCTTGTCGTGGGCCTGATCTTCATTGGCCTGAACTTGATTTCCGACATCCTTTACAGGGTCTTCGACCCGAGGACGCGCTGAAATGGTGACACTTCCCCTTGGAACCGCCCGCCGTCGTTCGCTGCCGCACGGTCTTGTTTCGCTGGGGCGCATTGCGGCCTTCCTGTTCCGCGCGCCGCCTTCGGCCTTCGGGCTTGTCGTTCTTGCACTGCTGATCCTGATGGCGGCCTTCGCGCCGCTGCTGGCGACGCATGATCCCTACGTGCAGGATCTGCAGTCCACCCTGCAGCCGCCTTCAGGCGCGCATTTCTTCGGTACGGACGAACTGGGCCGCGATATCTACAGCCGAATCGTTCACGGCTCGCGGATCACGTTGACGATCATCTTCGTCGTGTCGATCGTCGTGGGGCCCATCGGCCTGTTCATCGGCACGGTCGCGGGATACTACGGCGGACGGGTCGATACGGTTCTGATGCGCCTGACCGACATCTTCCTGTCCTTCCCTTCCCTGATCCTGTCTCTGGCTTTCGTGGCGGCGCTGGGGCCGAGCCTGAACAACGCGATCATCGCGATCTCGTTGACGGCCTGGCCGCCCATCGCGCGGCTCGCGCGGGCCGAGACGATGACCTTCCGCAGCGCCGACTATATCGCGGCGGCGCGGTTGCAGGGGGCGTCCTCGGCCCGGATCATCTGGAAGAGCATCGTGCCGATGTGCCTGCCATCGGTCCTGATCCGGCTGACGCTGAACATGGCAACCGTGATCCTGACCGCCGCCGGCCTCGGTTTCCTAGGGCTCGGGGCACAGCCACCACTCCCGGAGTGGGGCGCGATGATCGCGACGGGGCGCCGGTACATGATCGATAGCTGGTGGCTGGTGACCTTCCCCGGGGTCGCGATCCTTCTGGTCAGTCTTGCCTTCAACCTTCTGGGCGACGGACTGCGCGACGCGCTCGATCCCAAGCAGATTAACAAGAGGTGAGCGCCATGGAGCCGATACTGAGCGTAAAGAACCTTGGCGTGCGCTACGGCGGGTCGGCCGAGTGGGCTGTGCGCGGAGTGAGTTTCGACCTTGGCCGCGAAAGGCTGGGGATTGTCGGGGAATCCGGCTCGGGAAAGTCAACCGTCGGACGAGCGATCCTTCGCCTTCTGCCGGGGGCCGAAGTCACGGCGGACCGGATGCGCTTCGAGGAACTCGACCTTCTGGATATTCCCGAGCGGCGGATGCTGAAGGTTCGCGGAGCGCGGATGTCGATGATCCTTCAGGATCCCAAGTTTTCCCTGAATCCGATCGAGCGCTGCGGCGACCAGATCGCCGAGGCCTATCGCACGCACGTCCGCGCGACCAAACGCAAGGCGCGCGCGAAGACGTTGGAGATGCTGGAGGCGGTGCAGATCCGCGAGCCGGAAAGAGTCTACGACCTCTACCCTCACGAGGTCTCGGGCGGCATGGGGCAGCGGGTCATGATCGCGATGATGTTGATGACCGATCCTGACCTGGTGATCGCGGACGAGCCGACCTCCGCTCTGGACGTGACGGTGCGCCTGGAGGTCCTGCGCATCCTCGACGGGCTGGTTCGGGAAAGGGGCATCGGTCTGGTCATGATCTCGCACGATCTGAACCTGGTGCGGAACTTCTGTGATCGGGTGCTGATCATGTATGCCGGTCAGGTCGTCGAAGTGCTTGATGCAAGGGACCTGGACCAGGCCACGCATCCTTACACCCAAGGTCTGATCGCGGCGCAGCCGCGTATCGGCGGGGACCGCGGACCGCTTCCTGTGCTTCAACGTCGGGACAGTTGGGTGGAGGGCGCCGCATGAAACCGGTGAGTGTGAAAAACCTGTCGATCACGCTGGGTGCGGCGCAGATCCTACCCGACGTGAGCTTCGACGTGGCTGCGGGCGAGTGCTTCGGGCTCGTCGGCGAAAGCGGATCCGGCAAATCCACGGTCCTGCGCTGTGCGTCGATGCTGTGGTCGATCTGGGACGGCGAAGTCCGGATCGGCGACCAGTCGGTGCGCGATATGGATGTGATGGAGCGGTGCCGGACGCTGCAAATGGTGTTTCAGGACCCCTATGGATCGCTGCATCCACGGCAATCGGTGCGGACAGTGCTGTCCGAGCCACTGGCGATCCATGGGCTGGACAACCGGCAGGATCGCATGAAGGCCGCCCTGAGCGACGTGGGACTGCCGTCGGAATTCCTTGACCGGTTTCCGCACCAGATGTCGGGCGGTCAGCGTCAGCGGGTGGCCATCGCGCGTGCGCTGATCCTGGAACCGGACGTGCTTTTCCTCGACGAGCCGACTTCGGCGCTCGATGTGAGCGTTCAGGCCGAGATCCTGAACCTGCTGGCCCGGCTGAGGCAGGAGAAGGGGTTCACCTACATCATGGTGAGCCACGATCTGGCCGTGGTCGATCACATGTGCGAACGGTTCGCAGTCATGCAGAGCGGGCGTATCGTCGAGGTGCTGGATCGGGACGATATAGTCGCGAACCGTGCGAAAGAACCTTACGCGCGAGAGTTGATCGGGGCGTCCTTGGCTTACGAGCAGGTGGTCTGATCGACGAGTTGCCGGAATTCCTCGAGGCGCGGCGGCGGACCTGGAACGGACCGCGAGCGGATCTCGAGAAGTGGCGCGCGTCGCTGCCACCGCATCATGAACTGCCCGGCGTGAAGCAGCGCGGCGTGCGAGTGGCCTTTCGGTTTGCGACCGGTGCGCGTGCGACGGGTATCTTCTTGCGCGGGCGCCCGGGACCAGCGGTCCTGGCGTTTCACGAACATGGCGGCGACTTCGCACGCGGATGGGGTAAGCTCGGGCGGGGTCGTGAATACTACCACGGGGCCTCGCCTTTGAAGGCACTGCATGCCGCGGGGCTTTCGGTGCTTTGCCTGGATGCGATTGGCTTTGGCAGCAGACGGGCAGGGGGATACGAGGGACAGCAGGCGTTGGCGGCCGCCGCAATCGGGCTTGGCTGGTCGCTGGCCGGTATCACTGCCGCAGAGGACATGCAGGCCGCGCGGTGGCTCGCGGCGCAGACGGGCGTGAGCTCGGTCGGGACCTTCGGCTTTTCTTTCGGTGGTTTCCGGGCCTGGCAGGCACTGGCCCTGTCGCGTCATGTCGATGCCGCCGCGTCGATATCGTGGATGGCGTGCCGGGCCGACATGCTGGCGGCGGGCGGACCATTCCTGCGCGGGCACTCCGCCTTCCATTTCCTGCATCCGGGTATTTCTGCCGACTATCCCGATCTTGCCGCCCTTGCGGCACCGAAACCCCTGTTCCTGCGCGTCGGGCAGAATGACAGGCACATGCCCGAGACCAGTGCTCGACAAGCGTTTGACCGCATCGCGGCCGTCCATCCAGGAGTCGATGCCGGGTTCCACGGCGAGGGCCACACCTGCCCAGTGCCGGTTCTGGAAGACGCCGTGGCTTTTCTCGTCAGGGAATTGCCGGTCGGAAAAGAATAGGGCGCGGCCGAAGCCGCGCCCCCACGGAAGTCCTGTGCTAGATTGCTCAGCGGTCCTTCGTGACGTCCTCGAAACGAGAGCTCCAGACATCCACGATCACGCCGTCGACGTCGGACTGGAAGGCCGCCGTCACGACGCGCTCGGAGAAGGGCTGGATCGAGATTACCGCGTCCTGCATGTAGTTCTGGATGTCGGAATACATTTGCCGTTGCGTTTCGACGTCGCCTTCGACGAGCGCATCCTCGATCATGCCGTTCAGCTCTTCATCGTAGAAGCTCGTCCGCCACCCCTGATAGTTTGTCAGGCCGGCGTCGTCCGAGTTGTCCGGGTTGTAGACCACGGCGCGCAGGTTGCTGTCGGGGTGCGGACTGACGCCGCCACCGCCCCGACCGACCAGAAGGTCGAACTCGCGCGAGCGCATCGCACCATAGATCTGACCGCCGTCACCTGTGATGATTTCGGCATTGATCCCGGCCTGTTTCAGCGTGGCCTGGATCGCCGTGGCGCTATCGATGAACTGCTGCGTCGAGATCACGCGAAGCGTCGTGTCGAAGCCGTCAGGGTAGCCGGCCTCGGCGAGCAGCTCTTTCGCACGCTCGACGTCCAGCTCGTAGCCCGGGTCCTCGGCCGCCGCAAAGGCATAGGAGTTGATGGGAACCTGACGCTTGGTGCCGAAGTAAGGCATGATCGCATCGTTGATGCCGTCGTAGTCGATCAGATAACGCAGCGCCTCTCGCACCTTCTTGTCCGCGAGGATCTCGTTTTTCATCGACACCGCGAGGTAATAGAATCCGGCGCTCGGAACCGTTTCGACGATGATGTCCTCGTTCTCTTCTAGCGCGCGCAGGTCTGCCGCAGCCAGTGAGTAGCCGATGTCGAGATCCCCCTGTTCGAGCGCAAGCCGCTGGCTCTGGCTTTCGGGGAGGTGACGCATCAGAACGCGCGCCATCTCGGGGGCGTCACCCCAGTAGTCCTCGTTCCGGGTCAGGATGACGAATTCGTTCGCGCGCCACTGGTTCAGCGTGAAGGCTCCCGAGCCGGCCGAGTTGTTGGTTAGCCAAGCGGTGCCCATGTCGTCTTCCGCGTGTTCTTCGACAAGGGTCTTGTCGAGGATCGAGCCGGGGCCGTTGATCGTCAGCGTCATCATCACGAGACGCGGGTCGTCAGGCTGAGGAAGGTGCAGGCGAAGCGTCTTGTTGTCGACGACTTCGGTCATTTCCTCAATGTTGTCGGCCGTGTAGCCGCGGCTGACGAGCCAGGTCGATTGCGCGAGGTTCAACTGGATCGGACGGCGCAGGCTGTAGGCGACATCCTCGGCGGTCACGGGGTTCCCCGAGGCGAATGTTGCGTCCGGGTCGATGTGGAACGTGATCGAGCGGTTGTCCTCGGAGATCTCCCAGCTCTCCGCAACCGACGGGATCAGTTCGCGCGTTTGCGGATCCAGCCTTACGATCGTGTCGTAGACATTGTTCAGGATTTGCACCGCGTCCGCGCCGGTGATTGCCGCGGGATCGAGCGTCAGGACGTTGTTCATGTTGAAGCCGACGACCAGCTGGTCGTCCGGCGTTTCGGCCATGGTCACCGAGGCCGGTGCCAATAGCAGCGCGCCAAGTGCGGCACTCGCGAGTAGATGTTTCATGGTCTTCCTCCCTAGGTTCGCCCGCTTGCGCGGGCATGGTAGTTTCGCTCCGGCGGATGCCGGCCGGGATTCACCTCGCCTGTTCCGGCGGGGAAAGCCCGAGTATCCCTGATACCGGTCCGATCAGCGCCTCGCCGATCAATCGGGTCTGATCGCGGTGGAGATGGACGCCGTCCTCCTGCGACGCGCTGGCCACGGTGGCGGCATCGAAGAAGTGCGCCCCCTCCTCTTCGGCGACCGCGGCGTATAGCGCGCCGAACCGCTGCGATTCAGTGATCCGGTTCGGACCGTCCAGTTGACGTCGCACCGGCTGCCTGCAATGGGGTGGTGCGACCACCAAGACATCGGGAACATGCCCCTTGGGCTTGTAGCGCTGCGTCTTGATAATCTGCACGAGCCTGCGCGTCCCGGCCTGTGCGCTGGTGGCCGTGGCCCCATGCATCGGTTTCAGGTCATTGGTGCCCAGCATGAGGATCACGAGATCCAGCGGCATGTGCGCTGCAAGGGCGATGGGCAGGCTCTTCACGGAGTTGCGGCAGGACGGCCCGCTGTGGTCGTCGTGACAGGTGGTCCGACCACCGACGCCGTCCTGAAGGACGCGCACCTCGCCGGACAGGCCCGCCTCGAGCACCGAGGGCCAAAGATCCTCGTAGGGGTGGCGCAGCGTCGTGACGGGATCGGCGCCCCAAGTCAGGCTGTCACCGTAGGCGAGTACAGTCTTCATTGAACACGCCGGCTCTCAATATAATCGAAGTCGAAGGCCTCACCCAGGCCGGGACGGTCCGGCACGTGAACGAAGCCGTCTTCATCCATGGGGTCGCTGAGTTCGGTCAGGTAGTCGAAACCGTCGTCGTACTCGAGGAAAGGGTGCAGGAGACCGCGCTCGTACCAGCGGCAGTTCTTTGAGGCGGCGACAACATGGAGGTTCATGGCCTGGTTGCCATGGACCTCGCATTCCATGCCGAAGGCCTCGGCCAGGCGCATGGTCTTGAGGGCGGGCGTGATGCCGCCCACGTCGTTGACGCCTGTCCGCAGGATGTCGCAGGCTCCGGTCCTGATCCATTCGGCCCGGTTCCAGTGCTTGCCCGCAGCGCTTTCGGGGCCAACGACCGGAATATCGAGATTGTCGGCGAGCCACTTGTACGATGACATGGACTGCTCATCCATGGGCTCTTCGATCCAATCGAAGTCGAGTTTTTCGAGCCCCTTTCCGAGCGCCAATGCATCGGTGCGCGAATACCAGTGGAATGCGTCGATCATCAGCCGGATGTCCGGGCCCACGGCTTCGCGGACGGCGGCACAGGCCTTCAGGTCCATTTTCACGTCCGGGGCCCAGGACACCGGTGGCATCCAGGTATGCAGCTTGATCCCCTTGTAGCCACGGGCGACGAGCTTTTCCGCAAAGCGCCCGTAGTCGTCGGGTGTGGCCAGGCCGCCCTCGATCTCGTCGCCGCACATGATGGACCCGTAGGCGAGGACCTTGTCCCGGTAGGCGCCGATCAGCTTGTGGACGGGCTGGTTCAGCGTGCGCCCGGCAAGATCCCAGAGCGCACAGTCGACGGCGGCGAGCGTGCGGTCGGTCAGCTGGGCAGCCGAGCCACGCTGCCAGTGCGCCAGATCCTGCCAGAGACGTTCGCGGTCGCGGTGGTCCTGACCGATGAGCACCTTTCTGACGAACTTGTCGATCACGTGAGGGCGCACGATCTGGGGTGGAACCACGGTGTGGCCTTCGTGCCCGTCCTCCGTCCTGATGGTCAGGAGCGCTTGTTCGACATCGTGTGGTTCCCCCGGATGGGCGTGCCCCGCGCTGTCGGAATGGCGGCGTGTTTCGTGGCGGAAGACGCGGACGGATATGTCAGTGATGATCATGCCATGACCCGTTCGTCGGCGGCTTCGATGAGGCGCGTCAGCGTCTTTTCCTCGTCTACGGTGAGGTCGGTCAGGGGCGGGCGGACCGGTCCGGCGTCGAAGCCGCGAAGGCGCACCCCCGCCTTGATTGCCGACACGGCATAGCCCTTTTGGCGGCCGCGCAGCTTCATGAAAGGATAGAAGAAGTCTTTTAGGATCTTTTCGCAGGTCGCCCGATCACCCTTGCGCAGCGCCTTGTAGAAACGGTTCGCCTGAGCCGGAATGAAGTTGAACACGGCCGAGGAATAGGTGGTGAAGCCCGCCCCGAGATAGGCCTCGGCAAACAGCTCGGCGGTGGGCATGCCGCCCAGGTAGGTCAAGCGGTCGCCGAGCGTGGCAGTGATCTGGCGAATGGTGTTGATGTCGCCCGTGCCATCCTTGAAGCCGATCAGGTTCGGGCAGAGTTCGCAGAGGCGGGCCAGCGTCTCGGCGGTCAGCTGAGCATTGTCGCGGTTGTAGACCATGACACCGATGCCGACGCTGTCGCAGACCGATTTGACGTGGTTGAACAGCCCTTCCTGAGGGCTGTCGATGAGGTAGGGCGGCAGCAGCAGGATGCCGTCAGCCCCGGCCTTCTCGGCCTTGCGGGCGATCTGCTTCGCCATTTCCGTACCGTAGCCGCAGCCGGAGACGATGGCGGTGTCGCCCGAGGCCTCCTTGGCCGCGCGCACGATGGTGGGCACTTCGTCCGGTGTCAGTGAAAAGAACTCTCCGGTGCCGCCGGCTGCGAACAGGACCGGGGCCTCGTATTCTGTCAGCCAAGCGATGTGGCGCTGGTAAGGGTCGGGCGCGAAGCGGCCGCCCGCGTCGAATGGGGTCACGGGGAAGGACAGAAGTCCCGATCCCAGAGCGGCCTTGATCTGCGTGGGGTCCATGCATCGTCTCCATCTTGTCCCGCCGTTTGTCGCGCGCCTGTGATGGGTTGTCAATATTCATATGATGACTTACGGATTGCATCATATGATGAGGCGAGGTGAAGCTGGTTTCGCCTCGCGCAGAGGGGACCGCATGACCGACTTGTTGCAAACCTATCCCGAGGCGAATCCGGATCCGGGCGTCACCCGGCAGGTGCTAAGCCAGAACGCCGCGTTGATGGTCGTTTCCTTCCGCTTCGAGGTCGATGCCGAAGGCAAGCTTCACGACCATCCTCATGTTCAATCGACGTATGTCCGCACTGGTCGCTTCCGCTTTACCGTCGAGAACGAGACTTTCGACGTCGGGCCCGGCGACAGTTTTGTCATTCCTTCGGGGGCACGCCACGGATGTGTGTGCCTGGAAAGCGGTGAGCTGATCGACACCTTCTCACCTCGCCGCGACGACTTCCTCTGAGCGCTGCTCAGCAACGTCGTTGTCGACCTTGGGTGAGAGTTGCGGATCGCGCGGCGGGTCCTGACCAGGCCTCGCGTGGCTCAGTGATGAGAATGTGCCTGTCCCGACTATGCTCCGGGCAGCATCGGCACGCACCCGTGAGGTAGGGTGTTAGTTGCTTCCGGTCTCCTTCCACCTCGGTAACGCTGAAGGCCCGCCGTGCCGCCGTGTGGTCCCCGGGGTGGAGGGCATCACAGTTCTCGCTTCGGGGGCAATGCGACAGTTGCCGTGCTCCGGGAGGATCATGCGGCGGTGTCATCTGATCAGGTTGCGTCCCTGCGCGGCTCGGGGCATGGAAGCGCCGACTGGCAGGATCGCGCAGGTGGGAGGGTGACATGAAAGATTGGAAGACATCCGCGGCAGAGCTTTATGACGGGTCGTTCCGTCCGATGTTTATCGGTGGGAACTGGGTTGAGGCCCGGTCGGGTCAGACCATGAACGCCACCAACCCCGCCGATGGATCGCTACTTGCCACCGTTCCGCAGGGTGATGCCGCCGACATCGACGCGGCGGTTGCCGCGGCGCGCAAGACCTTCGAGGGGCCTTGGGCAAAATGGACGCCCTTTGAGCGGCAGGCGCTTCTGCTGCGTATCGCCGAGCGGTTCGAGGCCGAATGGGAGGATCTCTGTCTTTCGGACACGCTCGACATGGGGATGCCGATCCAGCGAACGCTGGGCAACTCCCGTCGCGTCCTTGGCATGCTGCGCTTCTACGCGGGGCAGGCGGTCAGCATCCACGGCCAGACGATCCCGAACTCCTTCCCCGGCGAGATCTATTCCTCGACCATGCGCGAACCCATTGGCGTCGTGGGGGCGATCATTCCCTGGAACGCGCCCATCGCCGGTTCGGTGTGGAAGATCGCACCGGCCATTGCCACCGGATGTACCGTGGTTCTCAAACCTTCAGAAGAAGCCTCGCTGACCGTGCTGATGATCGCGCGACTCATGCAGGAGGCAGGGCTGCCGGAGGGCGTCCTGAACATCGTGACCGGCACGGGGGCCGAGGCGGGCGCCGCGCTGGCCGAACATCCCGGCGTCGACAAGATCGTCTTTACGGGGTCGACCGCGACCGGGCAGGCCATCGCACGCGCCGCGACCGGCAATCTCAAGCGTGTCTCGCTCGAGCTTGGAGGGAAATCCCCGGTGATCGTCTGTCGCGACGCGGACATGGACAAGGCCGTACCCGTCGCGGCGATGTCGGTCTTCGCGAACTCGGGGCAGATCTGCATCGCGGGATCGCGGCTTTTCGTGGCGCGCGAGATTCATGACGAGTTCGTGCAACGGGTCGCCGACTACGCCGCCGGTCTGAAGATCGGTCATGGTGTCGACCCCGATACGGACATCGGCCCTATCATCTCGGCCCGCCAGGCGGAACGCATCCAAGGGTATCTCTCGGCCGGGCCGGCAGAGGGCGCCGAAATCGTGACGGGCGGCGGCCGGGCCACCGGCACAGGGCTCGACGAGGGGCACTTCTTCCATCCGACGGTCTTCGGTGGCGTCACGGACGAGATGTCCATCGCCCGAGAAGAGATCTTCGGGCCGGTCATTTCGGCCTTGCCCTTTGACACGCTCGACGAGGTGGTGACCCGCGCCAATGCCACGCCCTACGGTCTGGCCGCGGGGATCTTCACGACTCACCTTGGCACGGCGCACAAGCTGGCCAACCGGATCAAGGCGGGCTCTGTCTGGGTGAACATGTATCACGCCATCGACCCGGCGGTGCCGTTCGGCGGGGTCAAGATGTCGGGCTACGGCCGCGAGGGCGGGACCGAGCACATGGAAGAATACCTCGACACCAAGGCGATCTGGATCAACGCCGATTGATCCGCTGCCCCTGACACCCTTGAAGGGCAGGGGGCGTCCTTCCAAGACCGCGCCACGGCGCAAGGAGACCTGAAATGCACGTCGGTATCATCGGTGTGGGCCTCATGGGCCACGGCATCGCCCGCAATGTCCTGTCGCGCGGCGGCTTCGCGCTGAGCTTCCTCGATCACCCCGGCAACCAGCCGGTCGACGAAATCGAGGGGCTTGGTGGCAAGCCGCTCGGCACGCCGGCCGAGATCGCGCAGGTCGCGGATGTGATCATCCTCTGCGTGACCGGGTCGCCGCAGGTCGAAGCCATCGTCGCGGGGGAAAACGGCCTCGCGGGCGCGCTGCGCCCGGGCACGGTGGTGGTCGACTGCTCCACCGCGCTGCCCGAGTCGACCCTGCGGATGGGAGCACTGGTCCGCGAGGCAGGGGGCGACTACCTCGACGCGCCGATGACCCGCACGGCCAAGCACGCCCACGAAGGCACGCTCAATCTGCTCGTCGGTGGTGAGGCCGCAACGCTGGAGAAGATCCGCCCGGTGCTGGCCTCCTTTACCGAGGCGGTGTCGCACGTGGGGCCGCTCGGCCACGGCCACCGGATGAAGCTGCTCCACAATTACGTCTCGGTCGGCTATATGACCCTGCTGGCCGAGGCCGCAGCTCAAGCGGCCGATGCCGGGATCGACCCGCAGGTTTTTGTCGAGGTGCTGGCCAATGGCGGCGGGGCCAGTGCGGCGCTTGATCGGCTCGCGCCCTACATCACCGCGCAGGACCGCGACGCGCTGCCCTTTGCCGTTGCGAACGCGCAGAAGGACATCGACTACTACCGTGCCATGGCCGAGGCCGCCGGGGCGCAGCAGACGGTGGCGGACGGGGTTTCCAAGGCACTTGGGGCAAGCGTCGAGGGGGGCCACGGCGCGGCCTATGTGCCGGAACTCGTGACATTCTTCCGCAAGTCGTCCGCCGACTGAAAGTGACACAAATTCCGGGCTGTGCGCAGGGTTGTCACTCAAAACTCGCTTGTGTAGCAACAACCGGAATACACTGGGAGGAAATCCATGACATTCGTTATTCGTGGGCTGGCGGCTGCCGGCTCGCTTGCTGCACTCGCCCTGCCGGCATACGCGCAGACCGAAGTGAAGATCGGCTATGCCCTTGCGCCCGACAGCCACTATGGCGTCGCCGCAAAGACCTTCGAAGAGGTCGTGAAGGCCGAAACCGGCGGTGACTTCGAATTCAACCACTTCCCGTCCTCCGGTCTGGGCGGTGAGCGCGAGGTGATTGAAGGCCTGCAGATCGGCACGATCGAGGCGACCATCGTGTCGTCGGGCACGCTGGCGAACTTCGTGCCGGCCACCGGCGTCTTTGACATTCCGTTCCTGTTCCGCGATCTCGAACACGCGCGCGCGGTGCTTGACGGCGATATCGGGCAGGAGATCCTTGGCCGGTTCGACGACGTTGGCCTGCATGGTCTCGCCTGGGGGGAGCAGGGCTTCCGCCACATCACCAACAACCGCAATCCCATCGAGACGCCCGAGGACGTTCAGGGCCTCAAGATCCGCACGATGGAAAACCCGGTCCACCTTGCTGCCTTCAACGCCATGGGCGCCGCGCCCACCCCGATGGCTTGGCCTGAGGTGATCTCCTCGCTTCAGCAGGGCGTCATCGACGGGCAGGAAAACCCGCTTTCGGTGATCGTGTCGGTCAAGCTCGACGAGGTGCAGCAATACCTGACGCTTTCGGGCCACGTCTATTCGCCGGCGATGCTGCTTGTATCCAAGCCGTTCTGGGAAAGCCTCGACGACGATCAGAAAGCGGCCTTCGAGAAAGCAGGCAAGGAAGCGGCCCAGGCGATGCGCGGCTTCGTGGACGAGGTCGAGACCACAGGTGTCGAGACGCTCAAGGAACGCGGCATGGAGGTCAACGAACTCTCCGCGGAGCAGAAGGCGGCCTTCCAGGAGGATATCGCATCGGCCTACGAGGGCTACTACGAGACCTATGGTCAGGAGCTCGTGGATTCCATCGTCAACTTCAAATGATACAGCGCCGGCGCCCAAGGGCGCCGGCACCTTCCGGAGGCGAGCGTGAAGCGGCTCGAAAAGATATTTGTCAGCGCGAACGGCTGGTTCCTGATCCTGATCCTCGGGGCCATGCCGCTGATCGTCGGCGCCAACATCACCCTGCGCTTTGCCACCGGGCATTCGCTGCCCTGGGCTGACGAGGCTGCACGGTACCTGATGATCTGGATGACCTTCGGGGGCGCGGGACTTGCGCTGCGCGTCGGCGGCCACGTGGCCATCACCAATCTGCAGGATGCCCTTCCCGGCGCGGGGCAGAAGCTTTTGCGGGCTGCCCTCGTGCTGGGGCTGCTCGCCTTCTTCTGCTTCATGGTCTCGGTCGGAATCGAATACGCCCAGAGGATGCAGTACCAGTCCACACCCGCCATGCGGCTGCCCTTCAGCTATGTATACGCGGCCATGCCCGTGGGCTTTTCCCTGCTTGTCCTACACCTGCTTCTGATCGCGCGCGATTTCATCAGGGCGGGCACCTACAAGGACGACGGTTCGGGCGAAAGCGACATCGCGGTCCGCGAGGGCGCCCATGGCTGAGATCCTGTTTCCCGCGCTCTTCATCTTGCTGGCGCTCGGCCTGCCCGTGGCCTTCGCCATGGCGATTTCCGTCTTTGCGGCGCTGAGCCTCGCCTCGAGCTATCCCAACATCGTTGTCGTGAAAGAGATGTTCTCGGGGCTCGACAGCTTTCCGCTGCTGGCCGTCCCCTTCTTCATTCTCGCGGCCGAGATCATGACCGCAGGCGCCGTCACGCTGGCCGTGCTGCGGCTGGCGCAGGCACTGGTCGGGCACCACAAGGGCGGCCTTGGGCATGCCAACGTGGTGAGTTCGGCCATGTTCGCGGGAATCTCGGGCAGTGCGCTGGCCGATGCGGCCGGCCCGGGCTCCATGATGATCCGCATGATGGAACGCGGGGGCTACGATCGCGCCTATGCGGGCGCGCTGACCATCGCGAGTTCGGTGGTCGGGCCGATTATCCCGCCCTCGATCACCATGATCATCTATGCCATGCAGGATCAGCAGGTTTCGGTCGGATCGCTCTTCATGGCGGGGGTCCTTCCCGGCGTGCTGATCACTGTCCTGGTTCTTGTGGCCAACGCCCGCGTGAGCCGGATCCGGGGTTATGCCTCCGGCGCGCCGATGCCGCCGCTGGCCGAGATCGGGCGCATCGCCGTGCATGCGCTTCCGGCGCTTCTGCTGATCGTGCTGATCGTCGGCGGAATTCGCTTCGGGATCTTCACGCCGACCGAGGCGTCGGTCATCGCGGTTTTCTACGCGCTTTTCGTGGGCATGTTCGTCTACCGTTCGATTAAGCTTCGGGACCTGCCGGAAACCATCCTGCGGGCCGCGCTGATCGCCGGGGCGGTGCTGCTGATCCTCGGCGCCGCGCGTGCCTTTGCCTGGATCCTGATCATCGAGGGGATCCCGCAGTTCTTGGCCGAGACAATCATCGCCTGGGACCTGTCGCCCGTGGTTTTCCTGCTGGCGGTGAACGTACTGCTGCTGGCCTTCGGCCTGTTCATGGACCCGCTGCCCGGCGTGATGATCCTCGTGCCGATCCTTGCCCCGATCAGCTTGGCGCTGGGCATCGACCCCGATCACTTTGCGATCATCGTGATCGTCAACCTGACGATCGGCCTCACGACGCCACCGGTGGGCAGTCTGATCTTTGTAGTCTCCTCGGCGGTGAAACTCCGGCCCTCGACATTGATCGGCGAGATGCCTCCCTTCTTCATCGCGCTCGCCACGGCCCTGCTGCTCATCACGTTCGTGCCGGTCCTCTCGACCTGGTTGCCGGCGGTCAGTGGCTTCTAGGCTCCAGGGCCGAAGGGTAGGCATTTCCTTTTCTGTGTCGGAACATAAAGCCCTCAGATGAAGGCTCCTGCTTTCGAAACGGCTGGCGCAGGCGTGCTGTTGGAAAGGCCCTCCGGTGCGGGTGGGCCGTTGCGAGTACTGTGCTGTGAGCGGTGAGCGGAAGAGGGTGACCTTCGGTTCCCCGGCTTGTCCCCGGCTGCTGCGCCTGGACCTGAGTGAAAGCTGCAATGATGGGCGTTCGGGCGTGGACCGGCCAGGTGCGCTACGTCCAACGGTGCGGCGCCGACCCCATCGTCCACCTCGAGAGCCCCGCGATGGGCCCCTCATCCGCGTCGACGGAAGCCCAAGCTTCACGCCCGGGCAGGAAGTCAAGGTAATCCCCAGCTTGGACGGCAAGTGAGCTACTGAGGGGGAAAGAGCTGCAACTGCTCGGCCCGGTCGAGGATGGCGCGGATGCAGGCCTGGACCTTGGGGTTAGATTGCCGTTCGGGCAGGACGTGAATGCCCATTACGGCCTTCTTGACCTCCTGGCCCGGCCGCAAGGCGACCTGGTCGACCCCCTGCGCCCCGAGGTGCTCCGCCAGAACCGTGCTGTGAATCAGGACCGCGTCCGTGGCTTGCACGAAGTCCAGACAGGCTCCGAGCGAATTCGAGGTGAAGGCGTGACCCAAGCGCGACGCGTCGTGCAGTTCGCCCCCCGAGACGAGCCGCTTCTGGCTCACGTCGAGGGGATAAGCCATTGTAGTGGGATAGGCGCGGATCTCGTCCAGGGTGCGCTCGGCCCCCAGGAGGGGGTGTCCCCGGCGGACGAAATATCCGTCGGTCGCGCGTCCGATCGGAATGAAATCGACGGCAATGCCCTCTTTCAGCTGGTCGATCTGGTGGCCGATGAACAGCGAGATGTCGCCGGCGAGGAGCTGGTCCATGCAGCGCATCATGTTGCCGATGCTGAGATTGATCGGGGCATTGGGGTGCGCTTTGAAATGATCGACGAGGTAGTCGCGAAGGATCAGGAACCAGGTGGAATAGCCGGTCCCGATGCTGATTCCTTCCTCGAGTTCAGCCTTCTGGCGCGCGATCGTGGTCAGCGCGTTCGAGTAGAGGCGGCCGATGACGACGGCGCTGTTGTAGAGCGTCTCGCCGTAGGTGGTCAGCTGCACCCCACGCGCCGAGCGATGGAAGAGCGGCACGCCGAGCGACGCCTCGAGCCGCTTGATGTTGTAGCTGAGCGTCGGCTGCGACAGGCGCAGCCTTTCCGCCCCGGCCATCACCGAGCCTTCCTCAGCAACGGCCACGAATTGCTCGATCGCCCTGTCCAAGTCCCGTCTCCTCCCATGAGACTCAAGGTATAGATGAATTCTATGGATGCGTCGATATTTTGTATTTGTTCGTATAGTTAACGCTGCCTAGGCTGGGAGTGACGGCGCTCTCGTGGCCCGTCGCCCCGGTGAGGAGGACCACCGGACAAGGAGGAGAAGGACGCTGCTGCGCCGCGCGCGGCCGCCGTCCAGTCAGGGAGGACAGACATGACTTCGACCCGTATCGACCGGCGCCGGCTTCTCGGCACCGGGCTGGCGGTGGCCGGCCTGCCATTGCTTGGGGCCCGCCGGGCCCTTGCGCAGGAGGGTGGCAACATCCGCATGATGTGGTGGGGCGGTGACGAGCGCGCGCGCCGCACGAACTCGGCCATCGACCGCTTCACGGCGGCCCATCCCGAGGTTTCGGTAGAGGCCGAGAGCATGGGCTGGGATGACTACTGGGCGCGGCTCGCGACCCAGGTGGCCGGCGGGAACGCCCCGGACTTCATTCAGATGGATTACCGCTACATGTTCGAATACGCGCGGCGCGGTGCGATCCGCCCGCTCGACGAGTTTCTCGGAGAGGAGCTCAAGATCAGCGATTTCGGGGATGTGAACCTCGACAGCTGCTCGGTGGACGGCAAGCTCTATGGCGGCAATGTCGGGGTCAACTCGTTCTCGGTCATCTTCGACAGCGCAGCATGGCAGGAAGCGGGCGTCGAGGCCCCCTCATTCGGCACCACATGGGACGGGTTCGCGGAGAAATGCGCGGCCTTCACCGAAGGAAATGTCAGCAGTCGCGTCCATGCGACCGCCGACGGCAGTGTCCAGGAGGGCCTGTTCGAGGTCTGGCTGCGCACGCGGGGCAAGGCGCTTTACGCGCCGGACGGTACGCTTGGCTATGACGCCGAGGATGCCGGCGCGTGGTTCGCGTACTGGGCCGAGATGCGCAAGGCCGGGAGCTGCGTGCCCGCGGATGTGCAGGCGCTCTACAAGAACTCGCCGGAGACGGCGCCGCTGGTGTCCGGGCGCTCCGTCACCGACTTCGCCTATTCCAACCAGTTCGCATCCTACCAGTTGCTGGTGCCGAAAGAACTGTCCGTGGTGGGGGCTCCGGTTCTCGACGGGGGCGAACCCGGTCAGTACCTCAAGCCGTCCCAGATGTTCTCGATCTCGTCGACCTCGGACGAGCCCGAGATCGCGGCGCGGATGATCAACTTCCTGATCCGCGAACCCGAAGGGGCCAAGCTTCTTGGACTGGATCGCGGCGTTCCCGCCTCGCCCGAAATCCGCGAAGCCATCATTCCCGATCTAGATGAGACCGGCCGCAAGGTCGTGGAGCTGATCTCGAACCTCTCGCCGCAGATCGGCGCGCTGCCCCCGGCACCGCCGCAGGGCGCGGGCGAGATCAACGCGGTTCAGATCCGCATCGCCCAGGAAGTCGCCTTCGAGGCGGTCTCGCCGGAAGATGGCGGCGCTAGGCTCGTCGACGAGGCCGCGGCGATCCTAGAGCGGGCCTGAGCCATGTCCGCATACGACGCCATCGAGGGCGGCAAGTCCGCCGCGCGTCCCGAAACCTCTGGATGGCTCGCGAGAGCCATCCACCGCAACGGCGCGGGATACCTCTTTCTTGCCCCGTGGCTCATCGGTTTCTTCTGCCTGACGCTCGGGCCTGCGCTGGTCTCGCTCTATCTCTCGTTCACCGACTTCGACCTGCTGACGTCCCCTGAATTTGTCGGGGCGCAGAACTACGTCCGAATGGTCACCGCAGACGCGAAATTCGCCGCGGCGATCAGGGTCACTCTGGTCTACGTGGCGCTCTCGGTGCCACTCAAGCTGGCCTTCGCGCTGGCCATCGCCATGGTTCTGAACCGCGGCATGCGTGCGCTGCCCGCGTACCGGGCGATCTTCTACCTGCCGTCGCTTTTGGGCACCTCGGTCGCGATCGCGGTCCTCTGGCGGCAGCTTTTCGCGGCGGACGGGTTCGTGAACAGCCTTCTGGCCACGGTCGGCATCGAGGGGCCGAGCTGGATCTCCAACCCCAACTACTCGCTCTACACGCTGGTGGTGCTTTCGGTCTGGCAGTTCGGTTCGCCGATGATCATCTTCCTTGCGGGTCTGCGCCAGATCCCGGCCGACATGTACGAGGCCGCGAGCCTCGACGGGGCCTCGTCCCGGCGGCAGTTCCTGCGGATCACGCTGCCGTTGTTGTCGCCGGTCATCTTCTTCAACGTGGTGATCCAGACCATCGAGGCGTTCAAGGCCTTCACGCCGGCCTTCATCATCTCGGGCGGATCGGGCGGACCCATCAATTCGACGCTCTTCTACACGCTTTACCTTTACCAGGAAGCGTTCAGCTACTTCCGGATGGGTTATGCCTCGGCGCTGGCCTGGGTGCTGGTGATCATCATCGCGATCTTCACCGCCTTTTCCTTCCTGACCACGAAATACTGGGTGCATTACGATGACTGATGCGGTCAACGACATGCCGGGCCGTGGTTCGGCCTATCCCCGGCTGAACAGCACGTTGCGCCACGCGCTTCTGATCGCGGTCTGCATCGTGATGATCTACCCGATCCTCTGGATGCTATCGGGATCGCTGCGTCCCGCTTCCGAGCTGTTCGGCGGCGAGGCCGGTCTGATCCCCTCGCAGGTGACCCTGAGCGCCTATCCCGACGGATGGTTCGGGCTTCAGGTCACGTTCGGGCGCTTCTTTGCCAACTCGCTGATCATTTCGGTTCTAGCCACGATCGGCAACGTGCTTGCCGCCTCGCTGGTCGCCTATGCCTTTGCCCGACTGCGGTTTGCCGGGCAAAACTTCTGGTTCGCGCTGATGCTGGGCACGCTGATGCTGCCCTATCACGTCACGCTGATCCCGCAATACGTGCTCTTTCGCGAGCTCGGCTGGGTGAACACCTGGCTGCCACTGATCGTGCCCAAGTACTTTGCCGTGGATGCGTTCTTCATCTTCCTGATGGTGCAGTTCTTCCGTGGCATCCCGCGCGAGCTGGACGAGGCGGCACGCATGGACGGCTGCAGCGCCTGGCGGATCTACCGCAAGATCATATTGCCGCTGTCGATGCCGGTGCTGGCGACCGCCGCGATCTTCTCGTTCATCTGGACCTGGGAAGATTTCTTCGGGCCGCTCATCTACATCAGCGAGATGGAGAACTACACGGTCCAGCTTGGCCTGCGGTCCTTCATCGACTCGAGCGGTACCTCGAGCTGGAACGAGCTCTTCGCGATGTCGATCCTGTCGCTCGTCCCGATCTTCCTGATCTTCCTCTTCTTCCAACGGCTGCTCATCGAGGGCATCGCCACAACCGGCATGAAACGCTGAGAACCGGACAGACGCATGGCAACTACTATCCAACTCAACAGCGTCGAGAAGCGTTACGGCGCGCACGACGTGATCCGGGGCATCGACCTCGACATCAAGCCCGGCGCCTTCACGGTCTTCGTGGGTCCTTCGGGCTGCGGCAAGTCCACGCTGCTGCGGATGATCGCCGGGCTCGAGAGCATTTCGGGAGGCGACCTGATGATCGACGGTGCGCGCATGAACGATGTGGCGGCGGCTCGGCGCGGTATCGCGATGGTCTTCCAGTCCTACGCGCTCTACCCGCACATGAGCGTCTACAAGAACCTGGCCTTCGGGCTGGAGACCGCGGGCTACAAGCGCAAGGAAATCCAGCAGCGCGTCAATGACGCGGCCGCCACCCTGCAGATCACCGACTACCTCCATCGCAAGCCCAAGGCGCTTTCGGGTGGCCAGCGCCAGCGCGTGGCCATCGGTCGTTCCATCGTGCGGGACCCGAAGATCTTCCTCTTCGACGAGCCGCTTTCGAACCTCGATGCGGAGCTGCGTGTGCAGATGCGCGTCGAGATCACGAAGCTGCACGAGCGGCTGGGCAACACGATGATCTACGTCACCCACGACCAGGTCGAGGCCATGACCATGGCCGACCAGATCGTCGTGCTGCGCGGCGGGAAGGTAATGCAGGCCGGCTCGCCGCTGGAACTCTACAATGAGCCGGCCAACCAGTTCGTCGCGGGGTTCCTTGGATCGCCGAAGATGAACTTTGCACCGGTCAGGGTCGCGGATGGCGGGGCTGTCACACTCGACCGGCATCGGATCGAGGTGAACCGACCGCTCCAGGTCGCGCCGGGTGAGGACCTGACGCTCGGCATCCGGCCCGAACACATCGGTATCGGGGAGGGGCCGGGACAGACCCTTGGCGAGGCGCAGGTCGACCTGGTCGAACACCTTGGCGGCAGCACGGTGTTGCACGTTCGCCCGCAGTTTGGCCACGAACCGCTCACGGTCGTGCTTCCCGGGCAGCACACCTGTCGCACCGGGGACGTCGTTACGCTGCGGATCGACCCCGCTGATTGCCATTTCTTCGACGGGGAGGGCCGCGCGATCCGCGGCTGAAGCGGTTCCGAAATTCCAAGTGTCAGGCCGGATCCCAGCAGGTTCCGGGCAGATCAACTCGTCCCGTCGAACCGGCGCGGACCGAAGATAGCAGGAGACTGAAATGCGCAAGAAATACGCGCTCGTGGGGACCGGTTCGCGGTGCCGGATGTTCTACGAGGCCATTGCCAAGGACTACAGCGACAGCGCTGAGCTGGTCGCGCTGTGCGACACCAACCAGACCCGCATGACCTACACCAACAAGGTTCTGGAAGAAGAGTTCGGACTGAGCCGGCTGCCCACCTACAAGGCAGAGGACTTCCAGAGGATGCTCGACGAGACCGGGGCGGAGACTGTCATCGTCACGTCGATCGATCGAACCCACCACAGCTATATCATCGCCGCGCTTGAGGCCGGGCGCGATGTGATCACCGAAAAGCCGATGACCACCGATGCTGACAAGTGTCAGCAGATCCTAGATGCGGTGGAGCGGACGGGACGCGACGTACGTGTGACCTTCAACTACCGCTACGCGCCGCACAACTCCGCCGTGCATGAACTCATTTCCGCAGGCGAGATTGGCGAGGTCTTCTCGGTGCATTTCGAGTGGCTGCTGGATACCAAGCACGGCGCCGACTACTTCCGTCGCTGGCATCGCGACAAGCGCAACAGCGGGGGGCTGATGGTGCACAAGTCGACCCACCATTTCGACCTGGTGAACTTCTGGCTGGGCAGCCGGCCGGAAACGGTCTTCGGGATGGGGGATTTGCGCTTCTACGGCCGTGCCAACGCCGAGGAACGGGGGCTTTTCACGCCCTACACCCGAACCACGGGGGCGGAGGCCGCGAAGAATGATCCCTTCGCCCTGGACCTGACCGAGAGTCCTGTCCAGAAGGCGCTTTACTGGGACGCCGAACACGAGGACGGCTACCAGCGGGACCAGAACGTCTTTGGCGACGGGATCAGCATCGAGGACACAATGCAGGTCATGGTGCGCTACAGGAACCGCGCGGTGCTGACCTACTCGCTCAACGCCTACGCGCCCTGGGAGGGATTCAATGTCAGCTTCAACGGGTCCGGCGGGCGCATCGAACTGATGGTGCGTGAAACCTCCTACATCAACGGTGGCGGCGACAAGGATGACGAGGGAGCAGCCGAAGGCATCCAGCTTTATCATTTCCCGCTGCACGGGACGCCGCGTGTCGTGCCGGTTGACACGGTGGAAGGCGGCCACGGTGGTGGAGATAACCGCATGCTGGCGGACATATTCGGGCACTCGAACTCGGGCGAAGCCTACGCGGCCAGTCACCGCGACGGTGCCATGTCGATCCTGACCGGCATTGCGGCAAACCGGTCCTTCCAGACCGGGCTCCCGGTGGAGGTGGATGGTCTGGTCAAGCTCGCACACCCGGATTGATGAGGCGCCGATAGTGGATGGCCCAGAGACGGGTCATCCAAGCCTTACCTAGTGCGTGCCGTCGGGCAGGGGCCGATCGGACGGCACGAGAACCCGCGTTTCGGCCCCGAGCGCGCGGGCCAGAGCGCCCGTCGGCGCTGAGTCGGTCACCAGGGCGCCGATCTCGTCGCAACGCGCGACGCGTGACAGATAGGTGCGACCGAACTTGCTACTGTCGATGAGAAAGTGGCGCATTGTGCTCTGGCGCATCATGGCGCGCTTGATCGCGTCGAAGCCTTCGACGGCTTCGGTGGCGCCGGCCTCGTCCAGGCCTGCGGCTCCGAGAAAGCAGGCGTCCACGTTATAGCCCGAGAGATACTCGCAAGCCTCGGGCCCAACGGTCGCGGCCTCCTCCCGAATGTAGGTGCCGGGGGCGAGCAGGACGCGTGCGACGGGGCTCTGGCCCAGCATCATGGCGACCTGGAGCGAGTTGGTGATTGCGGTGACACGACGTTCGGCGAAGGCGAGCGCGCGGGCCAGTTCCATCGTCGTGGTGCCGGAGTCGATCATGATCGTGGCCCCGTCCGTGATCAAGCTCGCGGCAAAACGGCCGAGTCGTTCGCGTTCCGCGACGCGTTCAAGCCGACGCTCGTCCATGTCGCGGTGCACGCCCGGCGCGGCGGGCGAGGCACCGCCGTGGGCCCGCCGCAGCAGTCCCTCGCGGCTCAGTTGCTCCATGTCGCGGCGGATGGTTTCGGTGGTCACACTGAACTGGGAAGCAAGCTCGCTCACCCGGACATGGGGCTTCAGCCGGAGCTCGAGCAGGATCTGCTGCCGGCGTTCCGCTTTCTTCAGTCGCTTGGGGTGCAGCGCCTCAACCATGATCCTTGCTTCGCATCTGATACCGGTCGAAGGATATCGGCAAATCGCAGATTTCGGAACCAATTATGTTGCATATCGCAGAATTTGGTGCTGTCATTCTTGCAATGCGTCGTGGAGGCGGCGCGAGGACTGACATGGGAGGAGACCAAAGATGCCCAAGGACATGATCTTCGGGGCGACGGCGCTTGCCGCGCTCATGCTGACGGCCGGCGCGTCATTCGCGCAGGGGGAATGCGAGAACCGCGGCGCGCTCGACGCGCAGTATTGCGACGCCGACGGTGATCTCGTCGCCGACGCACCGGAGGACGAGGGCGAACTGCGCAATCCTGAGACGCTTGTCTTTGCCTACACGCCGGTCGAGGACCCGGCGATCTATGAGGATATCTGGACGCCCTTCATCGACCACCTTGAAGAGGCCACGGGCAAGGACGTGCAGTTCTTTGCCGTTCAATCGAACTCGGCCGAGGTCGAGGCGATGCGCTCCGGGCGTCTGCACATTGCGGGTTTTTCGACGGGGCCAACACCCTTCGCGGTGAACCTCGCGGGCGCGGTGCCGTTTGCGATCATGGGCGCGGATGACGGGCGCTTCGGCTACACTCTGCAGGTCTACACGCAGGTAGACAGCGATATCCAGGAAATGCCGGATCTCGCGGGCAAGCGCATCGCGCATACTTCGCCAACTTCGAACTCCGGCAACCAGGCGCCGCGCGCCTTGTTCCCCGATCTCGGCGTCGTGCCGGGCGAAGATTACGAAGTGAACTACTCGGGCAGCCACGACCAATCGATGCTGGGTGTCGTGGCCGGTGACTACGACGCGGCGCCTGTCGCCTCCGAGGTGGTCGAGCGCATGGCCGAACGCGGCCTATACGACCCCGAGGAGGTTCGGATCGTGTGGGAGAGCGACCCGTTCCCGACCACCTCTTATGCCTACGCGCACGATCTCGCGCCCGAGCTTAAGGAGAGCATCGAGGAAGCCTTCTTCAGCTTTGACTTCGAGGGTACGGCCCTCGGCGAAGAGTTCACCGGCGTCTCCAAGTTCGTTCCCATCACCTACGAGGAGCAGTGGGCGGTGATCCGGCAGATCCAGAGCGCGAACGGTGTGCAGTACACGCCCGAGGGACTCGCCGCGGAGTAATTGGCTTGGCACGGACTGGCGCCACGGGGCGCCGGTCCGGCAGAGGAGCATCTCATGCTGAAGATAACCGGCCTCGTCAAACGCTACGGCGGCGGCGACGCGGTCCTGAAGAACCTCGACCTGACGATCGAGGGTGAAAGCGTCGTTTCGATCATCGGCTCGTCAGGGGCGGGCAAATCGACTCTCCTGCGGTGCATCAACCGGCTGGTGGAACCGACTTCGGGCTCGATCGAGCTCAACGGCATCGAGCTGACCAGACTGCGCGGCCGTAACCTGCGTGCGGCCCGGCGCAAGATCGGCATGGTCTTCCAAGGCTTCAACCTCGTCGACCGGCTGACCGTGATGGAGAACGTGCAGTCCGGACGCCTCGGATACATCTCAACCTGGGCGGCGATCATGCGCCGCTACCCCAAGGAGGATATCCGTCGCGCCTACGAGCTGATGGAACGGGTCGGCATCGCTCATTACGCCAATACGCGCGCTGACCAGCTGTCGGGTGGCGAGCGTCAACGCGTCGGCGTGGTTCGTGCGCTTATGCAGAACCCCGAGATCCTGCTGGCGGACGAACCTACCGCTTCGCTCGATCCCAAAACATCGGAGCAGATCATGGGGCTGCTGCGCGACCTCGCTGGGGAGCTGAAGCTGCCCGTGCTCATCAACATCCATAACGTGGCCGAGGCAAAGGAATACACCGACCGGATCGTGGGGATGCGCTATGGCCGCATCATCTTCGACGACAAGCCGACGAGCCTCGACCAAGAGGCGATGGACCATATCTACTCGGGAAGCCCGCACGCAGATCGGAGCGAAGACCTGAGGAAGGCGTCATGAGCGAGACGCCCTATACCTGGCGCAAACCGCCCTTCATCGGGAACCCGGGGATCCGCTGGGCGGTCTACCTCGGTGTGCTGGCCTATTTCCTCTGGGTGGGCGCGACCATGCCAATCGACTGGGGTCGCGTCGCCGACGGGTTCGGCCGCGCGCAGCGCATCTTCGGCGGGGCTTTTCCCCCGAGCTTCGAGCGCAGCGGGCTGCTTATCGATGGTTTCCTCGAGAGCCTGAAGATCGCCATCCTCGCCACCGCCGGCGGCGTGTTGCTGTCGATCCCGATCTCCTTCATGGCGGCGCGGAACGTGGCGCCGCTACCGATCTACTACTTGGGGCGTTTCGTCATCATCGTGGCGCGCAGCTTCCATCCGGTGATCGTCGCGATCATCTTCGTCAAGGCGGTGGGGTTCGGCCCATTCGCGGGCGTTCTGACGCTGATTGTCTATTCCATCGGCTTTGTCGCCAAGATGTTGGCCGAGCGGATCGAGGAGATCGACTTCGGCCAGGTCGAGGCAATGCGCGCCGCCGGCGCTCCATTCTTTTCTACTGTGGTCTACGCCATCTTCCCGCAGATCATGCCGCGCCAGATCGGTCTGACCATCTACCAGCTCGACAGCAATTTGCGGGCCTCGGCCGTGGTCGGCATCGTGGGGGCTGGTGGTATCGGCGCGACGCTCGCCAATGCCTTCGGCCGTTACGACTATGACTTTGCCTTGGCCATCACCATCGTGATCGTCGGTGTCATCCTGATCTCGGAAGGGATCAGCGGACAGATCAGGAAGCGAATCGGATGAGCAGTATTTCCGAACAGTTCGGCCGCGAGGACTGGAGCCGCTTCACGCCGAAACAAAAATGGCAGCGTTTCGCGATCTTCGCGATCTGTGGCGGGGCCATCGCCTGGTCGATCACCTCGATCGAGGTGATCTGGGCCTGGGTCTGGGATGCACCCAGTCAGATGGGCGACCTTTTCGAGCGGATGTATCCGCCCGACGCAACCAACCTCGCCACGATCCTCCGGGTGTTGTGGGAAACGGTGAACATTGCCACCTTCGCCACCGCCTTTGCCGTTCTGATGTCCCTGCCTGTGGCCTATCTCGCCGCGCAGAACACCACGCCCAACCGGGCGACGCTCTGGCTGGGGCGACTGATCCTCGTCACATCGCGGTCGGTCAACACGATCATCTGGGCACTCCTGTTCGTCGCGATCTTCGGCCCCGGCGTGGTTGCGGGCATCATCGCGATCATGTTCCGCTCCATCGGCTTTATTGGCAAGTTGCTGGGTGAGGCCATCGAAGAGATCGACAAGCGCCCGGTCGAGGCGCTCGAGGCCACCGGCGCATCGCGCTTCAAGGTCATCGCGTACGCCATCGTGCCGCAGGTCATGCCGACCTTCTGGGCCGTCGCGATCCTGCGCTGGGACATCAACCTGCGGGAGTCCACTGTTCTGGGCCTCGTGGGTGCGGGCGGCATCGGTATCATCCTCCAGGGCGCTATCGACACTTTCAACTGGCCCGAGGCGGCGACGGTCCTTCTTGCGATACTCGTGCTGGTCATCCTGGGCGAGGTGGTCTCGGCCTTCCTGAGGCGTCGCATTCTGTGAGCGTGCTGACAACGATGGACCCGGTCCGCGCCTTCGAGGCCTATCTCGAGGTCCGCCCGCGGCTCCCCGATGCAGTGTTCCCCGCAGGCTGGCAAGCGGCCCGGAACCTCGGCGATGTCGCCGACGGCTTCGACCTGATCCTGCTAGATGCCTACGGGGTGCTGAATGTTGGTGAATCGCCGATTCAGGGTGCGGCGGGGCGCATTTCGGCACTCAGAGCGCTGGGAAAGGCGGTGATGGTCGTCTCGAACTCGGCCGGGTATCCTAAGCGGCGGATGATGCAGCGCTATGCCCGGCTTGGGTTCGACTTCACGCCGGAGGAGGTTGTCACCAGCCGCGAAGCGCTGCTCGAGCAGCTCGCTTATCAGCCGTGGCGGAGTTGGGGCGTGATGTTGACACCCGATCCGTATGACGAGGAGCTGAATAGCTTCGACTTCACATGGCTTGGCGACGCTAGGGAAGCATATGACCGGGCCGAGGGGTTCCTCCTTATCGGTTCGGACGGGTGGACCGAAACCCGGCAAGTCCTATTGGAGGCTTCGCTTCGGGATCGCCCGCGTCCGGTACTGGTCGGCAACCCGGACCTCGTGGCGCCGCGTGAGGACGGGCTGTCGCAGGAACCGGGCCATTTCGCCCATCGCCTTTTCGACAAGGCTGATGTGAGGCCGCGGTTCTTCGGCAAGCCGTTCCGCGGGATCTACGAGCTTGCCCTGGGGCGGCACCAAGTGGATCCAGCGCGGGTGCTGATGGTGGGCGATACACTTCACACCGATATCCTCGGAGGACGGCACATGGGCTTTGCTACGGCGCTCGTGACCGGCCATGGTGCTCTCGCGGGCCTCAATGTCGAGGAAGCGATCACACGTTCGGGAATCGTTCCAGACTATGTCGTTCCGCACATATGACCCCGCCGCGGGCTGAGCGGCCGTTGCGGGTGCGGTCCAGCCGTAGACCGACCTGCCAGAGGATGCTGTCCTTCAACGACGAAATCGACCACCCGATCGAGGTGCTGGATCTGCTCACCGACCTCAACCGCGAACACGGCACGAGGGTGGTGATGGTGCTGCATGATTTGAACCTCGCTGCACGGTATGTGGACAGAATCGTCGCCTTGGCGACGGACAAGATCCACGCGGCGGGTACCCAGGGGGACATTCTCACTGAAGAGACAGTGGCGGAGGTGTTCAGTCTTCGTACGCGTATCATCAGGGACCCGGTATCCGATACGCCGATGATGATCCCGATCGGTCGCCATAACCGCGCGGAGAGAGATGGCGGGCATGCCCGCAGCGCCGGGGCCGGAACTGATTGATCGGTACCTTGCCGGAGGCACGGAGGCCCCTCGGTTTTTGTTCCTGCCCTGGCAGGTGCGAACGGCGCACCGGGTAAGCGTCACAGCCGCGACCGACCCGCAGGGACCTCTGAGACTTCTCACGAATGTTCGGCGCGTGTCGTCGCAACGAGCCTTTATCTCGGGCAACTGTCCTTTGGTTGCGTTTGCCCGGACCGGTTTCGTCGCAGCTGCAAGGTCTTGGCTTTCAAGAGCGGCTGCCGGTTAGGAAGCCTCGAACCTCGCCAAACTGACGGATGTCGAGCCACCGGGTGAAGCGGATATTCGCTTTTGGGGCGCCAGCCGCAAAAGACCGGTGCGTGTCTGGATTCTTCTGCTATTTCCGTAGCATGGACATTATCCTGGTCACCACCGTCGTCGCTTCCCTGTTTCTCGTAATCGGCGTGGCCGAGCCTTTCGCCGCGCGTCTGCGTCTGCCCTACAGCGTGATCCTCGCGGTGTTCGGCACGCTGATCGGGGCCGGGGCGACGTTCCTGCTGCGAACGGAACTGACGGATGCGCTCAATCCCGTCGCCGAGGCGATTGTGGAACTGCCGATCAGGTCCAATGTCTTCCTTTATGTCTTCCTGCCGACGCTGCTGTTTCAGGCAACGCTCGGCATGAACCTGCGGCGGATGCTGGATGACTGGGTGCCGATTCTGGTGCTGGCTGTGGTGGCCGTTGTCGTGGCGACGCTCAGCGTCGGCTACGCGCTTGCGTGGGTCAGCCCGCTGCCGCTGGTGGCCTGTCTGTTGATCGGGGCCATTGTATCGACAACCGACCCTTCGGCCGTGGTCTCGATCTTCCGGTCGATCTCTGCCCCGCGGCGGCTCGCGCGTATCATCGAGGGCGAGAGCCTGCTGAACGACGCCGCGGCGATCGCGCTGTTCGGCCTGTTCATGGGCTTCGTGATGCTCGGCATACCTGACCCCGAACTTAGCGAGGCGCTGGTCCGCTTTCCGGTGCTGATCGCCGGGGGCGCGCTGACGGGCTGGGTCGCGGCGCGCATCGCAGTCTGGATGATGACGCTCGTCAGCCGGCACGAGCTGGCCCAGGTCTCGATCTCGGTGGCGTTGCCTTACCTTGCCTACATCGTGGCCGAACGCGGTGTTGGCGCTTCAGGCGTGATCGCGGTCGTCTCGGCGGGATTGACGCTTAACCTGACCGCGCCCAGCCGCCTGCCGCCGCAATCCTGGGCCAAGCTGCGCGAAATCTGGGAAGTCCTCGCCCACTGGGCGGGGGCGCTGATCTTTATTCTAGCCGCCCTGCTGATCCCCAAGCTTCTGTCTGAGACACGTCTCGCCGATTTCCTTCTGGTGGGCGTGGTGATCCTTGCGGCAGTCGTCGCGCGGGCGGTGATCGTCTTCGGACTGATGCCTGTCTTGACGCTGCTCAGACTGTCGCCTTCGGTGGAGCGGCCTTTCCGGGTCGCGATCCTCTGGGGCGGGCTGCGCGGTGCGGTGACACTCGCGTTGGCGCTGGCCGTGACCGAGAGCGTCCGAGTTCCCGATGACATCCAGCGGTTGGTCGGCATCTTGGCGACGGGGTTCACCCTGTTCACGCTTCTGGTGCAGGGCACGACACTGCGCTGGGTGATCAAACGGCTGGGGCTCGACCGGTTGTCGCCTATCGACCTGGCGCTTTCGAGGCAGGTGGTCGCCGTCGCGCTCCAGACCGTGCGCGAGGACGTGAAGCGGACGACGGAGAACTACGAACTCAACCACGAGATCGTCCGGTCCGAGGCCAAGCGCTTTGGCGAGCGGCTGGACAGCGTGGTGAGCGAGGCGGAAGACGCGAAGATCCTGGACCGTGATCGCATCGCGCTGGGCCTGATCGCCTTGGCCGGGCACGAACGCGAGACGATCCTCGAGCGTGTGCGGGAGCGGACGATTTCGGCGCGCATGGCCGAGCGCGTCATCTCGGATGCCGACAGGCTGATTGAGGGCGCGCGGTCGCAGGGGCGCAACGGCTACCAGCGCGCGGCCCGGCGCAGTGTCGCCTACAATCGGGCGTTCCGCGCCGCGGTGCAGCTGCACAGCCGCTTCGGACAGTCCCGGCCGCTTGCCCGCCTGACGGCGGACCGGTTCGAGTTGCTGCTGTCGAAGCGACTGATCCTGCGCGACATGGGGGCCTTTATCGATGGGCGCATCCGACGGATCCACGGACGCCGGGTGGCCGAGCTTCTTCACGAGCTTCTCTCAAGGAGAGTCGAGGCAATCGAAACGGCGCTGCAGGGGCTGAGGCTTCAGTATCCCGGCTACGCGGAAGAACTGGAGCGGCGCTTCATTCGCCGAACGGCGCTTCGGATGGAAGAGCGGGAATATGTCGCCATGCGCGAGGACGGCCTGATCGGGGCCGAGGTCCATACTGCGCTGATGCAGGAACTGGCGACGCGTCGGGCCGCCATGGAGGAACGCGCGCACCTCGACGTGGCGGTGCAACGAACCGCCTTTCTGCGGCAGTTCTCGCTGTTTGCCGATCTCGATGACGGGGCTTTGCGACGGCTTGGCCGGTCCTTGAAGACCAGATACGTTGACGCGGGCGAGACGATCCTGCGAAAGGACAGCACCGCCAGAAGCGTGTTCCTCATTGCGTCTGGCGCCGTCGAACTGGAAAGCGCCGGTCAGAGCTGGCGTCTGGGACGCGGGGAAATGTTCGGGCAGATGGCCATCCTGATGGAGCGTGCACGTCGCGCGAATGTCCGTGCCATCGCGCCCACGACACTGCTGATCCTCGACGAGGAGCGTTTCAGGCGGCTGCTCAAGCGCAGCGCCGCCCTGCGCTCGGCCGTGCGGGCCAGTGCCGAAAAGCGTGGAATTGATCCGTCGGAGTTGATTCCGGACAAAGAGCGTGTCGCCTGATGCCCTGCGTTGCCTTGGGAGAGCCGTAGGGATAGGACTTTGTCGCGATGCGCGGCGGCGCAGGACGCCACCGCTGATGTCGGGGGGCGGGACGCCTGAGCGCGCAGGTTTGCGGGGCCTTGCCTTGATCCGGGCTATCCGTTGGTGATCATCCCGCCGTTCACGTGGATGGTCTGTCCGGTGATGAAGCTGCTGTCCTGGCAGGCAAGGAAGACGTAGGCCGGACCCAACTCCCGCGGTTGGCCCATGCGGCCCATCGGCGAGGCCATGTTCTTCAGCATTTCCTCGTCGTAGTCCTTGAAGATCAGCTGGATTTCGGTCGAGATCGGACCGGGGGCCACCTGGTTCACACGAATGCCGCGGTCGAGGAGTTCAAGCGCAAGGGCGCGGGTATATCCCACTATGGCCCCCTTGGTGGCGGTGTAGGGCACCAGCGCGTCGTTGCCGAGGTAGGCGTTGACCGAGGTCGTGTTGATGATGCATCCGCCTTCGCCCATGTGCTCAAGTGCGGCGCGCGTGGTGTAGAAAATGCCGTTCATGTTGACATCGAAGTGCTTCTGCCAGTCGGCGTCGCTGATGTCGGCCTGGCTTGCATAGGCTTCCTGCAGGCCGGCGTTGTTCACCAGCACGTCGATGCCGCCTCACGCGGTGACCACTGCCTCGACACTTTCGGCGCAGCTTTCGCTGCTGCCGGTGTCGCCCTGCAGAACGAGCGCTTCGGCGCCTTCGGCCTCGATCCCCTCGCGCGTTTCCCGGGCACTGTCCTCGTCCGTGTGGTAGAGGATCGCCACCTTTGCGCCTTCGCGTGCCATGTGCAGCGCGACGGCCCGTCCGATGCCACTGTCGCCGCCGGTGATCAGGACGCGCCTGCCCCTGAGCTTGTCCGCGCCCCTGTAGGCGTCGGTAATGTACTCGGCGGGCGGAAGCATGGCGTCGAGATGGTCCTTCATCGGAAGATCCTTTCAGCGAAATGCGGCGAGTGCCGCTGTCGTGTCGGCTTTCGGTGGGGCGTTTGCTGCGCTTTGCGCTTGCCTTTTGCTCAACGACACGTCCCGTGGAGAGTTCCTTGGGCCGGAGTTGCCCTACCGGCGTGTGCGGGCCTTGAGCTTCATGATGAAATCGGGTCTATGCGCCGATGATACCGCAAGGACCCGGTGAAAACCCGGGTGGCTCTTCCGGCCGCTGATCCGCCGGATAACACCAGCAAGAAGCCCAAACTGAATTGCCGGAGCGTCTTTCGCAGGGCGACCCCGACAGAGGGTATTGGACTATGCACATGATATCTCTTTCCGAATACCGCCAGCAGTGGTTCGGCAACATCCGCGGCGACCTGCTCGCCGGGATCGTCGTCGCGCTGGCGTTGATCCCCGAGGCAATCGCTTTTTCCATTATCGCAGGCGTTGACCCCAAGATCGGGCTCTACGCTTCGTTCTCGATTGCCGTGCTAATCTCGTTCACCGGGGGGCGTCCCGGCATGATCTCGGCCGCGACGGCGGCCACCGCCGTGCTGATGGTGACGCTGGTGCGTGACTACGGGCTGGAATACCTGCTCGCGGCCACTGTCCTGGCGGGCCTACTCCAGATCGGAGCGGGGCTTCTGAAGCTCGGGCGCTTCATGCGCTATGTGTCGAAATCGGTTATGACCGGTTTCGTGAACGCGCTGGCGATCCTGATCTTCATGGCGCAGTTGCCCGAGCTGAACCCGGCCAATGCGGGCGTGACGTGGTTGACCTATGCGCTTGTAGCGGCGGGGCTGGCCATCATTTACCTGTTCCCGCGCTTGACCACGGCGGTACCTTCACCACTGGTCACCATTATCGTGCTGACGATCCTTGTCGTGACGATGGGCTGGGATGTGCGGACGGTGGGCGACATGGGCGAGCTGCCCGATACCCTTCCTGTCTTCATGATCCCCGACATTCCGCTGACTTTCGAGACGCTGGTCATCATCTTCCCCTACTCGGCGGCCGTGGCCGTCGTCGGGCTGCTGGAAAGCCTGATGACCGCAAACATCGTCGACGACCTGACCGACACCAAATCGGACCGCAATCAGGAGTGCATCGGCCAGGGTATTGCGAACAGCTGCACCGGTTTCATCGGCGGTATGGCGGGCTGCGCCATGATCGGTCAGTCGATCATCAACGTAAAGTCCGGCGGACGAGGGCGCCTGTCAGCCTTTACCGCCGGGACAGTGCTGCTGATCCTCGTTGTGGGGCTCGGCGACCTCGTGGCGCGCATCCCGATGCCGGCGCTGGTGGCGATCATGATCATGGTGTCGATCGGGACCTTCTCCTGGTCCTCGATCAAGGATCTGCGGGTGCATCCGCGCTCGTCCTCCATCGTGATGATCGCGACGGTGGTGACCGTGGTCTACACCCACAACCTCGCCATCGGGGTTCTGGTCGGCGTGCTGCTGTCGGGCATCTTCTTTGCCGCCAAGATCGCCCAGCTCTTCCGGGTCTCGTCCACGCTTTCTGCGGACGGCCGCATGCGGACCTATGTCCTGGAGGGCCAGTTGTTCTACGGATCGACCGAGGATTTCGCCAATGCCTTTGACTTCGGTGAAGCACTGGATCGGGTCGTCATCGACGTGAGCCGCGCCCATATCTGGGACATCAGCTCGGTCCAGGCGCTGGACATGGCCATCCTCAAGTTCCGCCGCGAGGGGGCCGAGGTCGAAGTGGTCGGCATGAACGAGGCGTCCGAGACGCTCGTCGACAAGCTTGCCATCCATGACAAGCCCGGCGCGATGGACGAGCTTCTGGGACACTGAGGGAGGACACCATGGACAAGATACTGACCCTGCTGGACGGCTCGGCCTATTCCGAAAGCGTCTGCCATCACACTGCCTGGATCGCGGGCAAGCTTGGCGCCGGCGTCGAGGCCATGCACGTGCTGGGCCGTCGCGAAGGCGCCGCTGCCACGGATCTCTCCGGCACGCTGCGCCTCGGGGCGCGGTCGGCACTGCTTGAAGAGCTTTCGGCAATGGACGAACAGCGCGCCAAGCTTGCCCAGGCGCGCGGGCATGCCATCCTCGAAGATGCGCAGAAGATCCTCGAGGCCGACGGCGTGACCGAGGTGACGCCCCGGCTGAGGAAAGGCGACCTGCTGGAGGCTGTCCAGACGCTCGAGGGCAGCATCCGGGCGATCACCATCGGCAAGCGGGGCGAGGGGGCCGATTTCGCCTCCGATCACCTCGGGTCGAATCTTGAGCGGATCGTGCGCGCATCGAAAGTTCCGGTCTTCGTGGCCTCGCGGTCGTTCAGCCCGATTTCGAAGGTGCTGGTCGCCTATGACGGCAGCGACAGCGCGCGGGTCGCCATCGACCGCATGTCCGCCAGCGCGGTCTTCAAGGATCTCGAGATCTGCGTGCTGAGCGTCTCGCAGGACGCCGCGCGGGCAGAGGCCACGGCCAAGGAGGCCGTGACAAAGCTGGGTGAGGCGGGGCTCACCGCATCGCCGCGCACGGCGTCTGGTGAACCCGAAGAGGTGCTCGAGGCTGTGGTTGCGGACGAGGGCTTCGACCTGCTGGTGATGGGGGCCTACGGCCACGGCCGGGTTCGGAACCTGATCATCGGGTCGACCACGACGGCGATGATCCGTTCGGTTCGGATCCCGGTGCTGCTCTACCGGTGACCGACCCAGCCGCGGTCGTCCGTGAATGCACGGGCGGCCGTGATGCGGGTCGGCGCGTAGTCTTCGGGCAGGGTGTTCAGTGGGGCGAGTGCCTGGGGCGCGGCGGCCAAGAGGATGTTCGCCCGTCCGCGTCCGCTCACCGGGCCCTGCACGGCCTCGACGTGAGGGTATAGCCTCGCAAGTATCGCGTGCAGCCCGCGCGCAAGGCGACCGTCCGGAGCGTCGATCAGGTTCACGTAGACCGGCCCGTCGACGATGTCGCGCAGTCTTTCGTATGTCTCGAGCGTCGCGAGGTGCGCCGGCACGGAGGACGAGGAAAAGGCATCCATCACGACGGCGTCAAAGCGGCGCGGCGTCTGGTTGATGTAGACGCGGCCGTCCTCATGGACGATGCCGAGGCGCCCATCGCCCGAAACGGCGTCGTGTCCGGCGGCGTATCCCGTCCTTTCGATCATCTCGCCCGCCTTCGGCATGTGCCGTCGCACGACCTGCGTCACGAGCGGGTCGATCTCGACCACCGTGGCTCTGGCCTGGGGGCGTGCGGCGAGCAGTTTTGTGGGAAGCGTGTATCCGCCTCCGCCGATGAAAAGCACGGAAGGTGCCGGGCCGAGGTCGCGATCCATACGGTCCCAGACCCATTCGGAGTAGGGAAGTACAAGACGCGGGGCGTCGTCGCCAGGGTCCAACGGTTGGCGTTCCGCCGCCTGCTCGGTCCGGTCCGCATAGAGATGGACGGATGTGCCCCGGCTGACGACGTCAAGGCAGGACATGCCGGATTCGTATCGGCAGACCGGGCCGATCAGCAGGCTCGCTGCCAAGAGAAGCGCGGCGGCGCCGACGGCTGCGACTGAGTGCACCGTCTTTGGGACGGTTTCGTCCTCGGCGATTGGCGCGGTGTCCCGCACAAAGGGAATGCAGAGGAGGGCCGCTGCTCCAGAGGCCGCGAAGGTTGCGGCGGACCCGATCAGCGGCAGGGTGACAAAGCCCGCGAGGATCGCACCGACGATGGCACCGACCGAGCCTGCCGCGAGAACGAAGCCGAGGGATGATCCCTCGCGGCCCGGGCGTGCCTCGATAGCGAGCTTGGCCAAGAGCGGCGAGGGGAAGCTGATGAGCGTCGAGGCCGGGAAGAATGCGACGACGACGGTAAAGAGCATGCCTCCTGTCCCCTGTGCGCCTGATCCGTGGAGTATCGCGAGGACGGCAGGCGAGATCGCCATCAGTGCCGCGGTACCGGCGAGTGCCTTGCGGGCCTTCGAGATCGCGGTCCTGCGATCCCCCTCGGCAGCCAACCCGCCAAGGGCGTTTCCCAGCGAGAAACCCGCCAGAACAGCTGCGATCACAGCGGTCCAGGTCAGAAGGGAGGTCCCGAAGAAGGGGGCCATCACCCGGCCCGCGGCAATCTCGTAAGTGAGGCCGACGGCAGAGGAAACGAGGATCAGGGTGATCGTGGTCCAGAAGCGCAAGGTGGTCTCGTTGGCGTGGTTGGAGCGGCAAAAATAGTGCCTACACGATTTGCCCGTCGATGCCATGCCGTCAGGGGCGGACTGAAGGGCGTGCTTGATCTCCGTCGATGCCCGGAACCGTCATCTCCTCGCGCTGACGATCTCCAAGTAATCGGCGTCGAACTTGCCATAGATCTTCAGGTTATCGAGATCGTGGACGGTCACCTGATCACGGGACCAGTCGATCAGCCCTCGGGCCCGGAGTTCCTGTACTGCCCGGTTGACGTGAGATCGCGAGAAACCAAAGAGCCGTTCCATGTCCTTTTGCTGAAGAGGCATCTCGAAGCTTCCGTTCTTGACGAAGCCGATGGTCGCGTAGCGCGTGTAGAGTTCGCAGAGGAAATGCGCGATCCGCTCGTTTGTCCGCAGTGTCGCCGCGGCGGCGAGCCAAGCGCGATGGATCTTGGCGTCAATCAGGGTCAGCATCCAGAAGAGCCGAGTGAGGTGCGGAAAATCGTTCGTGATTTTCCGTAGCTGCTGCTGATCAACGAATTGGACCTTGCAGTCTCCTTGCGCGATCACCGAATGGTCGAGTCGTTCGAGAACCAAGGCGTGCAGGTCCACGAAATCTCCCGGGACATGGACTGCCGAGACAACATCGCGCCCGGCCCAGGTTGACTGGACGCGGAGGGCCATGCCTGAAACCACAAGACAACTTTCCGCGGCCGTCGGCCCGGCCGGAATGATCGTATCGCCGTGCGAAAACTTGAGCGTCCTGACCGAGAGCCGACTGAGGGCCGTCCGTTCTTCGGGTTCAAGCCTGTCCCTTCGCCCGAGGACAAGAGACAGGAGTTCTGATGTCTTTGTCGTCATGTTTCCTGAGGTCGAGATGAAGATGTGGTAGAGCGCCCGGAGGCTAAACTCAGAACGTGAACGCGGGCTTGTACCTGTTGGGTTCCCTACGGGATTTGCGATGTGAGCGAGTGCGCCTTGCCGCCTGGAGGGCGGTCTCTTGGCCGGTTCCTTCGTGCGGCAGACGTCTGCTCACGCGCAGCAGGCAGCCGAGGTCGTGCACATGGCGGATGACTGCGTGGGTTGTGGTGGCTTTTTACTTGGAACATTTTGCCGGTGTCGGCATTTTAAAGTCCGTCACCGTCTATGTAGGCCGCGGCTGCAATCGCGTGAACTGGACATAACTACAGTAAGTCAAATTCCCAGATGGCATGTAACACGAAGGCAGCCGCCCAGATCGACTTCAGATCGCAATTGCGCCAGGCCACGGCCGAGAGGCATCAGAGGCTTGACGCACGCATGGGCGCAATCGATCTTTCGACCCCCGGCGGGCGTTCAGAGTTCCAGAGGATCCACGATCGGGCCAACGCACGGGTTCTTGCCGCGTGCCGTGGAAATGCCGCAGAGGCGACAGACTATCTGGCTCGGGCCACTGATCAAGATGCTGCTGCCCACCTCGAAGAGCAGTATGCCCCGGATGATATCATTCATCCTGACGCGGTCGCCTATGTTATTCTCGGGTCGCAACTCGGCCTCGCCTATCTCCGGAAATCTCTGCACGTTTCGGATCGGACCGGGGTCTTTCAGGCGGAACCCGACCTTCGATCCTGGAAGAGCTTCCTTGCCCGCATCGCCGCCGATCCGCCGGAAGGCGATCAGCGTGAGCGCATCCTGAACGACAGTGCCCGAGTCTTCGACATCTTCCTTTCGGTGGCAGACCCTGCACTCCCCTCCCATGACCAAGAGACCAGATGAACGATCCCTACATTTCGACCGAGACCCCTGTCGATCTCACGAACTGCGACCGTGAACCCATTCATATCCTCGGAAACGTACAGTCCTTCGGGGCCTTGATCGCGATTTCGGCAGACTGGAACGTTCAGCATGCCTCCACGAACTGCGGGCAGATCCTCGGCATTCCAGCCGAAGAGATGGTCGGCATGCGGTTGAACGCGTTCTTCCCCTCCGCATCCATCGAAAAGATGCGCCAGAAGCTCGGAGCGACATCGCATGAAAATGCGGTCATGCGGATGTTCGGTGTCGAACTTTTCGAGGATGGGCGTCGGTTCGATGTGAGTGCGCACCAGTCTAACCTGAGCTTCATATTCGAGTTCGAGGCGAAGTCGCGGGGGGCCGAGCACGATGAAATGGCCATCGTGACGCCGATGATGCGAAAGGTCGCCGCGCAGAAGGATCTGCTCGAGGTGTCGCAGGTTGCGGCGCAGCAGCTGCGCGAGCTCGCCGGGTTCGATCGGGTCATGGTCTACAAGTTCGGCCCCGAGGGCGACGGAACGGTGATCGCCGAGGCCAAGGAGGACACGGATACCGAGACCTACCTTGGCTTGCACTTTCCCGCATCCGACATCCCGAGGCAGGCCCGCGAGCTCTACAAGCGCAACCACCTGCGGCTGATCGCCGATGTCGACGACGAGGTCGCGCCGATCCAGCCGCAGTACAGTCCGGAAGGTGCCCCGCTGGATCTGTCCCTGGCGGTGACACGGGCCGTTTCGCCGATCCATCTCGAGTACCTTCGCAACATGAAGGTTCGGGCCTCCATGTCCGTGTCGATCATCATACGTGGCGAACTCTGGGGGCTCTTTGCCTGCCATCACCGCGAACCGCTATACGTCGACTACGAGCGCAGGACGGCGATTGAGCTTCTCGCTCAGTTCTATGGCTACGAGCTGGAGCGTCGCGAAGCCCGCGAGATCTCGGAGACCATGGGCCGGGCGCAGAAGCTTCACGACAAGCTGATGATGAGCCTGAGTTCGGGGGCGGATCTTGCAAGCGGTTTCCGCAGCATCGCCGGCGAGATCGGCAAGGTCATTCCCTACGACGGGATCGGGCTCTATCTGTCGGGCGAATACGTGACCATCGGGAACACGCCTTCGGAGGAGGACTTCCAGACCATCGTGCGGTTCCTGAATACGGCGGCGGCGTCGCGGGTCTACGCGACCGACAACCTTGTGGCCCGGCTGCCGTCGATCGCCCATGCGGTGGATTCCAGTGCAGGCATCCTCGCGATCCCGATTTCGAGGTTGCCCCGGGATTACATCGTGCTTTTCCGGACCGAGGTCGTGCAGCAGGTCACCTGGGCGGGCAATCCGCACAAGCCGGTCGACGTCGGCAGCTACGGAGCCCGTCTTACCCCTCGCAAGAGTTTCGAGGTCTGGAAGGAAGATGTGGCCAACCGCAGCGCAGCCTGGTCACAGACGGCAATTCGCTCGGCCGAGGCGATCCGGGTCACGCTGCTCGAGGTGGTTCTCAGGCTCTCGGACGAGATGAACGTCGAACGGCAGCGGGCACAGGATCAGCAGGAACTGCTGATCGCCGAGTTGAACCACCGCGTCCGCAACGTGCTTGGGCTCATCCGGTCGCTTGTCGCGCAGTCCAAGAAGTCGTCTAGAACGATCGAGGAGTTCTCGACCGCCGTCGACGGTCGCATCCAGGCACTGGCAAAGGCCCATGACCAGTTGACCGAGACAGATTGGAGCCCGGTGGCCTTTTCCGATCTGATCGCGGTGGAACTGAAGGCCTACCTGAGCGACGGCAATAGCCGTGTTTACATGCGCGGGGCGCCGGTCATGCTTGCGCCCGAAGCCTTTTCGACCATGGCGCTGGTCTTCCACGAACTGGTCACCAACTCGGTGAAATACGGGGCGCTGTCTACCGCGGATGGCGGGGTGATCCTGCAGGTGGAGAAACAGGACGACGGGTTCTTCAGGTTCACCTGGAGCGAGACAGGCGGCCCTGCGGTTCAGCCGCCCGAGCGCCGGGGGTTCGGCACCACCATCATCGAGAAATCCATTCCTTTTGAGCTCAAGGGACACGCCTCGATGGCTTTCGACCTGACGGGAGTGAGGGCGGAGTTTCTGGTGCCCGAGCGCTTCGTGACTGCCAAGGAGGCCGGCCCGGAGCCGGCAGAGCCGGTCGACGCCCCTGTAGAAGAGTCCGCCGCCATGCTCTCTGGCGCAGTGCTGGTCGTGGAAGACAACATGATCATCGCCATGGACGCAGCCGATATCCTTCAGGACATGGGCGTCGAAACAGTGCGCACCGCCTCTACCGTGGCCGAGGCGATGCGGGTCATCGAGGCCAATGACCATTCGCTTGCGGTACTGGACGTGCATCTTGGTTCGGAGACGAGCCTGCCAATCGCGCAGCTGCTCTCCTCGAAGAACGTGCCCTTCTTCCTCGCGAGCGGCTATGGAAGCCAGTCCGATACGCTTGCCAGATTCCCGGCCGTGCCGGTGGTGACCAAGCCGTTCACGTCCGAGACCCTGTCGCGTGCGGTAAGGGAGATCTGGAAGGGCGAATGAGCCTGTGACCCTTCGTCGTGACAACCGCCCGCTGTCTCAGCTGGCCCGTGTCCGATGCGGAACGGCGGGCGTGCGCGCGGGCCAGGCATCGACCTCGGCCAGCAGAGCGTCGAGCCTGGGATCCTCAATGCGGAGTTCGCGGCAGCCCTCGATGACGTTTTCGAGGTATTCGCGGCTCGTGCCAAGCCGTCCTGTCCCGGTAGCGAGGAAGCGGACCCTGTCTTCGTGGCTGAGCTGGGTGTCGATCATGTCGGCTTCTGGGTCGGCCACGAAGCAAAGCGCTTCGACCGTGCCGTGTGCCGTCTCGGCTGGGGCGAAGACCGCCTTGTAGCACGGGGCCATCATCTCGCGTCTCCAGATTATCTCGGACTCGCGGTCCGCGTTTTCGGCGGAAAGGCGGAACACGAGCCCATCGCAGTGCGGGCCGTTGTCGAGGGCGGCCATGAGCCCGGGCGCCCCTTCGGTGCCGCGTCCGCCGGACCGGTCGACAAGGCAGAAACTGCGCTGGTAGCCCTGCAGGCGCGCCCGGCGCACCTCGGCGAAGTAAACCGCCGGGTCCCACATGAGCGAGCCGTAGGCAAACACCCAAAGCTCCTTGCCCTGCCATGGCGCAAGCGCCTCGTGGCGCATCGCCTCTCGGACCTCGTCGCTGTAGCGCGGGTTGTCCTGATTGCCCGCCTCGGCCCAGATCGCGTCGATGGCGGCAAGATCGAGATCCCGGAAGAAGCTCTGCTCGGGGTCGCGGATCTTGCCGGCGAGACCGGGATGATGGCGGAATGCATCGGGCGCGAATGACATGAGGGCTCCTTGCAAGGTCCGTGCGGCGACCGGAAGCCCGGTACCGTTCGTCGGCAGCGACCGCCGTCGGGTCCTGCGCAGTGTTTCGCAACCTGTGTCGCGGCTGCAAGCGATTCAATAGTGCGCCAGAGAAGAGGTTGCTGTGCTTGTGCTCTGCAACCGAACTGGACCCCCGATCCGCCGGAATGTCGTGCACATGGATCCGGACGGGGGCGGGCGCGTACTGGCTTGGAACTCGCGCCAGCATTTCGAGCGTTGTGCCGAAGAGCTTACCCGGAGGTCACGTCATGGCGTCGCGCGCTGTCTGGAAGGGACAGATACGTCTGTCACTCGTCTCGATCGGGATCGAGATCTATCCCGCGACGACGTCGGGTCCTCGCATCTCGTTCCGGCAGATCCACAAGCCGACCGGCAAGCGCGTCCGCTACGAGAAGACCGTCAAGGGCGTCGGGCCGGTGGATAGTGACGATATCGTCAAGGGCTACGAGACGGGCAAGGGCGAATACGTGCTTTTCGAACCCGAAGAGATCGAAGAGCTCAAGGTCGAAACTTCGAAGACGCTAGAGCTGGTTCAATTCGTGGAGACCGGGGAGATCCCGCCGCTCTATTTCGAGAAGCCCTACTACGTCGTCCCGCAAGATGATCTTGCCGAGGATGCCTACCGCGTCATCCGGGATGCGCTGCGCGCCGAGCGCAAGACCGCGCTCTGCCAGATCACCCTGCGCGGCAAGGAGCGCCTGGCGGCGATCCGGCCTTGCGGGGACGGATTGCTGCTCGAAACCCTGAGGTACGCCGACGAGATCCGCGAGGCGGAGCCGATGTTCAGCGAGATTTCGGACGACGAGGCCGACGAGGAAATGCTCGACCTCGCCCGGGAACTGATCGGCCGCAAGACCAAGTCCTTTGACGCCTCGGCGTTTTCGGATAGCTATCATCAGGCCCTGAAGGAGCTGATCGACGCCCGACGCAAGGACAAGAGCGCCGAGACGGCCGAGACCGAAGAAGACAGCGAGGACGACGGGGACAACGTCGTCGACCTCATGGGGGCCCTGAAGAAGAGTCTCGAAAAATCCGAGGGCGGTTCGAGCGGCAAGTCGAAAGGCGGCGCGAAGTCGAAGGGGACCTCGAAGTCGTCGTCGAAATCCTCGTCCTCCAAGTCTTCGGCCAAGGGCTCGGGCAGCCGCAAGAAGGCCTCCTGATGTCGGACCGTCTGAAAGACTACAACGCGCGCCGCGATTTCTCCAAGACCTCCGAGCCGCGTGGCAAGGCGGCGAGGAAGAAGCGCAATGGGCGCTGGTTCTCGATCCAGAAGCATGACGCGTCGTCGCTGCACTATGACCTGCGACTGGAACATGATGGCGTGTTGATGTCCTGGGCCATCCCCAAGGGGCCCAGTCCCAAGACGGGCGACAAGCGGCTGGCGCAACGTACGGAAGATCACCCGCTCGACTACGGTGATTTCGAGGGAACGATCCCCGAGAAAGAATACGGCGGCGGGACGGTGATGCTGTGGGACAAGGGCAGCTGGGAGCCGCGCGGCGACGTGGACGAGATGCTTCAGGAGGGCAATCTCAAGTTCGACGTGGATGGTGACCGGATGCAGGGCGGCTGGGCGCTGGTGCGGTTCAGGAAGGGGGGCGAGGGGGCCTGGCTTCTGATCAAGGAAAAGGACGATGCAGCCGAAGGGTCATCGGATGCGCTGACCGGGAGTTACGAGACCTCGGTCGAGACTGGGCGTCTCATGACGGAGATCGCGGAGTCTGAAGAGCCTAAAAAGGACGCGTCCGATCGCCGCCTTCGCGCACCGAAGTTCCGGAAGCCACAGCTCGCGACGTTGGTGGACGAGGTTCCCGAGGGGGACGACTGGCTGCACGAGACCAAGTTCGACGGATATCGCGCGCTTGCTGCAATTGGAAAAGGGGGCGTGAGTCTCTGGACGCGGAACGGCAAGGACTGGACGGACAAGTTCGCGGCGCTTCACGGCGCATTCGATCAGTTGCCCTGCGACAGTGCGCTGCTGGATGGCGAGGTCATGGCGGCGAAGATACGTGGATCGGCGTTTTCGTCGCTGCAGCGGGCCCTGTCGGAAGGCGGCGATCTTGTCTTTTTCTGCTTCGATATTCTCGAACTGGACGGCGAGGATCTGACCGGGTCGACCCAGGACGACCGCCGTGCACGGCTTGAAGCGCTGTTCGAGGATCTGCCCGAGGATAGCCCCCTGCGCCTGACCGACCAGGCCCGCGGCGGCGGGCAGGAGCTTTTTGACGCCGCCTGCAAGGCCGGGGCCGAAGGCATCGTCAGCAAGAAGGCGGACGCGACCTACAAGGGCACGCGGACGCGGGCCTGGCGCAAGGTGAAATGCAGCAAGCGGCAGGAATTCGTCGTGGGCGGTTTCACACCTTCGGGCAAGGACCGGGCCTTCGCCTCGCTCCTGGTTGGGGAATACGGGGCCGACGGCCTGCGCTATCGCGGGCGCGTCGGCACTGGATACTCGGAGGACGATCTGGCGATGCTGTCCAAGGGTTTCCGCACGCGCAAGACCGCGCCCTTCGAGGATGTGCCGAACAGCATCGCGCGCGATGCGGGCTGGGTGACGCCCGACACCGTCATTGAGGTGGAGTTCACCGAACTGACGGAAGACGGGCATATTCGGCACGGCGCCTATCTGGGCATTCGAGAGGACAAGGCGCCCGACGATGTGTCGTTTGAGGCGCCGAAGCCAGACAGCGAGGAAAAGATGGACGAGGATGTCAAGAGCGTGGCGGGGCTGCGCATCTCTTCGCCCGACCGCGAGGTCTTTCCCGGCTCGGGCTGCACAAAACTCGACGTTGCCAGCCACTACGAACGGGTGGGCGACAGGCTGGTCGAAATCGCGGGCCATCGACCCCTGTCCCTGTTGCGGGCACCCCAAGGCATCGATGGGGAGAGCTTCTTTCAGAAGCACGCCAGCAAGGGCTTTCCGGAGGAGTTGCAGCGCATCGAGATCGAGGAAAAAGACGGCGCGGCGGCGGAGTACATGTACGCCACCCGGCCGGAGGCCTTTGTCGCGGCTGCCCAGATGGGGACCATCGAGTTTCACATGTGGGGCAGTCGGACCGACCGGCTCGAACGACCCGACCGGCTTGTGTTCGATCTCGATCCCGACGCGGGTCTGGGCTGGGACGATGTGCGATCCGCTGCCTTTGACCTGCGTGACCGTCTGGCTGACTTGGGGCTGGAGGCCGGTGCGATGGTGACGGGCGGGAAGGGGGTGCATCTCTGGCTGCCGCTGCACCGCAGTCACGACTGGGACCTGGTCAAGACGTTCTCCAAGACGGTGGCCCACCTGCTGGCCGAGCTTGAACCGAAACGGTTCACGGCCAACATGTCCAAGGACAAGCGCAAGGGCCGCATCTTCGTCGACTGGCTTCGCAACGAACGCGGTGCCACCGCAGTGGCCCCCTATTCACTGCGGGCCCGCGAGGGCGGGCCGGTGGCCGTTCCGGTTCAATGGGACGAGCTGAAGGTGCTGGATGCCGCGAACATGTTCGACATGGGCGCGGTCAAGGAGCGGCTGGAGGAGCCTTGCCCCTACATTGGTCATGCCGAGAAACTGCAGCGCATCACGTCGGACGTTCACGAACGGCTGGCGCACTGGAAAGATTGAGGCGACCGACCTGTCGGAAGAGTTGCGCGGGTCAGTTGCCCCGAGGCTCGGCGATCAGAAGGTCGCAATCCGAAAAGGCCGTGCGCAGATCGGCCATGAAGCTGTGCAGCAGTCCCGAGTAGGGGACGCCCCGGCGGGTATACATGACGGCGTTCACTTCACAGGCGGGCAGGAAAGGCTTGCACACGAGGGCGTCGCTGGCATGCGTCGAGGCGGAGTAGGGGTCGACCACGGTAACGCCAAGGTGCTGGGCGGCCAGCGCCGTGGCGGTTGCACAGTAGCGAACCTCGATACGGGGCGTGTAGGCGGCGCCGACCTGTTCGTAGGCCTTGCGCACCAGGAGCCCGAGGTTCGAGGCCATCTCGAGCCCGATCATGGGTTGGTCCTGGAGATCGAGCGCGGTTAGATGCGGCTTGGTGGCGAGGGCGCTGTTCCTGGGGACCAGGGCAACCATGTGCGAGCGCTGGAGCACGTCACTGTTCACTGCGGTCTGCCGGTCGTGATCAATGGCGAGCCCGATATCGGCCTGCCCGCTCTGGACGGCATCCTTGACGTTCTCGAGCCGTCGCACGTCGAAGGCCACCGACACGTCGGGGCGGCTGTCGAGGAACCTGCGCAGGGCAACAGGCGCGATGGAATAGCCAAGCGGCGGTGTGGCGATCACCTTAAGGCGGCCGGCCATACCGAGCTTCATGTCCCGCGCCCGCTGCGAGAACCCGCGCATGATTCCGAAGACCGGGCGGATTTCCTCGTAGAGCGATTTCGCCTCGGCGGTGGGCAGAAGCCGGCGCCCCGTGCGGTCGAAGAGCGACAGCCCGAGCTGCGATTCCAGCTGACGCAAACCTGCAGAGACCGCGGGCTGAGAGATGCGCAACTGTTCCGCCGCCTCGACGGTGGTGGCACAACGCATCATCGCGGCGAAAATCTCGAGCAGCCGCAACGAAACGTCCGGCAGGCCCGGCTCTGTCGTCATTCAGGCACTCCTGCCAGTCCCAGTGCCATGGCGGCACCGGCCTGCACCGGGTCGATCACCGCGACACCAATGTCGTGTTCGAGCTTGGCTCGGATCGGGGCCATGCCCGCGCAGCCAAGGACAATTGCACCTGCGCCTGCATCTGCCAGTTCGCGGCCAAGCGAGACGCACATCGCATAGACCTCGGGATCGCGGCCCGATGCCTCGGCCGAGACGCCAGGGAGGGCAAGCTCACCCGCGAGGCGTGCCTCGACACCCATCGCACGGATCCTCACCCGATGCCGGGCGACCGATCCAGGCGATAGCGCGATGATCCCGAAGAGATCGGCGCGGCCCATGGCGGTGAGGATGCCGGCCTCCTGCACGCCCAAAACCGGCTTCTTCGTAAGGCTGCGGGCAACGTCGACGCCGGGATCTGAGAAACAGGCCGAAACGTAGGCAACCGCGTCGGGTCTCGTCTGAATCTCCGCGGCAAAGCCTAGCCCGGCGCGCGCCACGTCTTCCGCGGTCATGATCGTCGCGGCGCTGTCGGGTAGATCAGTGACCTCGAAGGCCGGGCCGCCGGCGGGCACCAGATGCGCGACCGCCTCGCGGATCCCTTCGGTGACCGACCGCGAGGAGTTCGGGTTTACGATTAGGATCGGTCCCATCAGCACAGCTCCGTGCCGAAGTTCTGCGCGGGATCGAATTCCTTGGCGGTGTAGCCTGGTTTGCCGCGCAGGTCCGCAGGTTGGCGGGCAATGAAGCGCCCCTGTCCCTCTTTGGCCTTCAGCTCGCCATGCTCGACGATCACCGCGCCGCGGTTCATGACGATCTCGGGTTTGCCGGTGATCTCCATGCCCTCGAAGGGGCTATAGTCCATGTTGTCGTGCTGGTCGGCGGCGGTGACGGTCGTGCGTGCCTCGGGATCCCAGATGGCGATGTCGGCGTCCATGCCCGGCGCGATCCGGCCCTTGGTGTCGCAGCCGAAGGTCTTGGCCGCATTGGTGGACGACAGCGCCACGAACTGTTCCAGCGTGATGCGCCCACGGACGACGCCCTCGGAGAAGAGGTAGGGGAGACGGGCCGCGATACCGGGCATGCCGTTGGCGATCTTCGGGTAGGCGACATCGCTGCCGTTCAGGAACTTGCCCGTCTCGTCAAAACGATAGGGCGCGTGGTCCGAACTGACGCTTTCGAAGGTCCCCATCCGGACATGGTGCCAGAGCGCGTCCTGGGTGGCAGCATCGCGCAGCGGCGGCGAGCAGATGTACTTGGCGCCCTCCATGCCGGGGCGGTCGAGATCGTCGCGGGTGAGCGCCAGATATTGCGGACAGGTCTCCGCGTAGAGCTTCGCGCCGTTGAACTTTTCGCGGCGGACGATCTCGGCACCGCCTTCCGTCGAAACATGCACAATGAAAAGCGGCGCATCCACCAGCTTGGCGAGCTGGATGGCGCGGTTGATGGCCTCCTGCTCGGCCAGTTCGGGGCGCGAAATGGCATGGTATTTCGGTGCGGTGAGGCCCTTGTCGGCGAGCCGCTTGTTCATCCATTTGACCATGTCGTTGTTCTCGGCATGGACCATGGTGATGGCGCCATGTTCACGCGCGACCGTCAGGATGTCCAGCATCCCGCCATCGCCGAGATTCATCAGGTCGTAGGTCATGAAGACCTTGAACGACGTGATCCCGCGCGCAAAGGCACGGGGCAGTTGGTCTTCGAGAACCTCTGGCGTCGGGTCGGAGACGATCAGGTGATAGGAATAATCGATGACGGAGCGGGCGCCGCGGGCGTCGTAGGTGGCAATCACTTCGTCGATCGACTGGCCGCGGTGCTGGGCGGCGAACGGAATGAACGACGAGTTGCCGCCGAAGGCCGCCGAGATCGAGCCCGACAGGTAGTCGTCGGCGGACATCACGCCCGAGGAGCTTTCTTGCGCGATATGAGCGTGGGCCTCGATCCCGCCGGGCATCACGATGCGCCCCCCGGCATCGATACGATGATCGCCGCCAGCAAGGTTTTCGGCTACCGCGGCGATGCGCCCGTCTTTGATGCCGACATCCGCCTTGGCGGTATGGTCCGCGGTTGCGATCGTTCCGCCATGGATCACGGTATCGAACTGCATTTCGGTTTCCTTTCTCTCCGCTGGTGCGGCGCTTGCCCGGCTGCCCTAACGAAGTGTCTTCGATTGCCGCTCCAGGCGCCAGCCCGGCTACGGGTGGACATGGTTCAGTCGGGCAGCTTGACGCCTGTCTGGGTCGCGATCAGCCCGTAGTGCTCGACCCGGCGATGCGCTGCAAAGTTGAAGACGGTCGACTTGCCGAAATCGCACTTGGCAAGGTCCGCCTCGTGCACGATCAATTCGTCTCCCTCGCCCTCTGCCTTGGCCACGACGAATCCGTCCGGATCGACGATGATCGAACCCGCGAACATGTGGTTGCCGTCCTCCATGCCGCACTTGGCGACAGCCACGGCGTAGGTCGAGTTCTGGTATGCGCCCGCGCAGACCGAGAGTTCGTGGTGATACATGCGGCGCTCTATGCCCTCTTCCGAGGAGAGGTTGTTCTGGCTTGGGGTGTTGTAGCCGATTGCGACCAGTTGCACGCCCTGCAGTCCGAGGACGCGCCAGCTTTCGGGCCAGCGGCGGTCGTTGCAGATCGACATGCCCATGATCACGCCCTGGTTCTTCACGACATTGAAGCCGGTGTCGCCGGGCAGGAAGTAGCGTTTCTCGAGGTGCTGATGCGTGCGCTCGGATTCATACTCGGCATGGCCCGGCAGGTGGGTCTTGCGGTACTTCAGGACGATCTCTCCCTCGGGCGAGACGATGACCGAGGTATTGTAGTGCAGGCCCTCCGGGGTGAGCTCGCAGTAGCCGAAGGTGAACCCCATGCCGTATTCCCTGGCCTTGTCGAACAGCGGCTGCACGGCGGGATTGGGCATCTCGGTTTCGAACCAATGGTCGAACTCGGCGCGGTCCTCGACATAGAAGCGCGGGAAGAAGGTCGTCAGGGTCATCTCGGGATAGGCGAGGAACTGCACGCCCTTGTCGTGCGCCGCGTCCATCAGGGCGATCATGCGGGCGACGACCTCTTCGCGGGTCTCGTCCTTCTGGATGCCGCCGATCTGGGCGCCGCCGATGATGAGTTTGGTCATGGGTCTTTCCTTCCGGGGGGCGATCAATGCACCGCAAGGCCGCGCTGGTACCGCGAGATCAGCCGGACAAGAGGCCAAAGGATCGCGAGGTAGACCAGCGCCGCGAGGATGAGCGGCGAGGAGTTGTAGGTGACCGAGCGGGCCATGTTGGCCGAGTAGAGCAGCTCGGACAGCGAAACGACCGACGCGAGGGAGGTTAGCTTCACCACCTCGACGGTATTGGAAAGCAGGTCGGGCAGCACGTTGCGCACGGCCTGCGGCAGGACCACGTGGGCGAGGGTCTGTGGCTGGCTCAGCCCCGTGGCGCGTGCGGCTTCGGCCTGGCCCTTCGGAACCGACTGGATGCCCGCGCGAAACACCTCGGCAAAGTAGGCCGAGTTGTTGAGAAAGAAGGCGATGACCACGGCCACGAAGGGGCTCAGGTCCAGCCCGGCGAAAGGGAGGCCCGAGAAGACGAAAACCAGCAGCACCAGAGGGGGCAGGGCGCGGAAGAGGTCGATGAAGCCGACCGCGGGCCACTTGAGCCAGCGGCGCGGCGAAAGCGCACCGAGCGCCAGCAGCAGACCGCCCACGAGGCCGAGACCGATCACCACCCCACAGAGCTGGAGCGTCACGATCAGGCCCTTGAGAAGAAGCGGCCAGGCCTGCGCCATGATGTCGAGATTGAAGAAGAGGTCGATGAAGTCGTTCATGTCGCGAGGCCCCCTAAACCGCCCAGGCGTAGCGCTGTTCGAGCACGCGCGAGAGGATGACGACCGGCAGGAAGATCGCTAGGTAGGCGAGGGCGGCCATGGTGAGCGGCGTCGCCGATCCGGAGAAGCTCTGCGCCGAGGAGGACACCGTGAGGATCTCCTTCACGCCGATCACCGATCCAAGCGCGGTCATCTTGGTAATCGCCAGCGCGCGGTTCACAAGTGGCGGGATGCCCATGCGAACGGCCTGCGGCAGCGCGATCTCGAACAGTGTCTGGCCGAAGCCCAGACCCGTGGCGCGCCCCGCCTCCCATTGGCCTCTTGAGACGGAGGTGAGGCCCGCCCAGAAGATCTCTTCCGCGAAAGCCGCCAAGACGCCGCCCAGCACCAGGATCAGCACCATGGGCCCCGACAGGTTGATGCCGAGCCCCGGCAGGCCGAAGTAGAAGATCAGGATCACGACCAGCGGCGGAAGCGCCCGGCCGATGTCGGCAAAGGCGACGATCGGCAGCGTCAGGTACCAGCGGCCGAGCGTGCGCAGGCAGGCCATGACCAGCCCGAGCGCCAGTCCGGCCACCACGACGATCAAGCTGATCCAGAGCGTGGTCACGATGGCGGACAGCAGCTCGGGCAGGTACTTCGCCATGACCGCGCCGTCGAAGAAGGTGTCGAGAAACCTCATTCGCCGCCCCGGTTCACGCGTGAGAGGAAGGATTGCAGACGCGGTGATTGCGGGTTGCCGAAGATTTCTTCCGGGGGACCGGATTCCACGACCACGCCGCCGTCCATGAAGACTACGCGGTCCGCGGCCTCGCGGGCGAATTCCATCTCGTGGCTGACCACCAGCATGGTCATGCCCTCTTCACGCAGCTGCTTCATCACTTTGAGGACCGAGCCGACGAGTTCGGGGTCCAGCGCCGAGGTTGGTTCGTCGAAGAGCATGACCTTGGGATCCAGCGCCAGGGCACGGGCAATGGCGACGCGCTGCTGCTGGCCGCCCGAGAGCTCCGAAGGCATCGACTCCGCCTTGTGCGCCAGCCCGACGTGTTCCAGCATCTCGATGGCGCGTGTCTTGGCGTCGGCCTTCGAGCGTTTCAGCGCCTTGACCTGCGCCAGCATGACGTTCGCTAGAACCGATTTGTGCGGGTAGAGGTGGAAGCCTTGGAACACCATGCCGATCTTGAGCCGCATCTTGTCGAGCGCGCGGCCCTGGCAGGCAGTCACATGTTCACCGTCAAGAAGTATCGTCCCCGAGCTTGGCTCCTCCAGCCGGTTGCAGCAGCGAAGCATCGTCGACTTGCCGGATCCCGACGGCCCGATCACGAAGACCAGCTCGCCGGGTCTCACGCTGAGGTCGATCGAGGTCAGCACTTCGGTCGTGCCGAAGCTCTTGCCGAGCTTGTTGATCTCGAGCATCGGCCTCGCGTGGACCTTGGCTGAGGGGGTGGGGGAAATGGCAGCAGTCATCTTATGTCTTCCGATGGCGGGCGAGACGCCATGCGCCCCGCCCGGCGATGTCAGGGATCAGAAGTCGCAGGAAACCTTGTGCTCGGTCTCGTCGTAGCCCTCGAAACCGGGCGTTCCGTAGCCCGGGGTCGGGGTCACGATGGTCGTGCCTTCTTTGGGGGTCACGCCGAACCACTTCTCGGAAAGCGCCACCATCGTGCCGTTTGTCTTGAGGCACTCGAGCACGGCGTCGATCTTATTGCGCGTCTCGGTGTCGTCCTTCCGGAAGGGGAAGGCCCAGACCAGACCGGTGGGGTATTCGTAGCTGAGGTCGATGCGCGGGTTCTGCTTGGCAGCCCAGGCCGAGACCGTTGCGCCTGCAAGGTTCGCGTCGGCGCGGCCGGACGACACCGCTTCGACCGCGTCGGTATTCGTGCCGTAGGCCACGACGTTCCAGCCGTACTCTTCGGCTCCGTCGTTCAGGAAGCTCTCGTAGACCGAGCCCTTGTTGACCGCGATGGTCATGCCGCTGAAGGCTTCGAGCCTTTCCATGGGGTCGGTTCCCGCGGGGACGGTGAAGGCGAAGTTGGTGTCCATGAACCCTTCGCTGAAGAGAAGGTTGGAGGCCCGCTCCTCGGTGACGGTGGTGGGCGCGACGAGGAAGTCGTAGGTGCCCGCCTGCAGGGCCGGGATCAGACCCGAGAACTGCGCTGCGACCACTTCCATATCCGCGCCGAGCGCCTCGCCGATGGCCGCGGCGAGATCGACGTTGAAGCCTTCGACGCCGCCGGAAAGGCTGGGCATGGCGTGGGGGGCGAAGGTGCCGTCGAGCGCAACCTTGTAGCTTTCGGCATGCGCCGGGATGGCGAGCGCCGCGAGGGCGGCAGGCAGAAGAATGTTCCTGTACTTCATGTTGTGGCTCCGTGTTGGGGGCTTGTCTTCTTGGCATCGCGACGATGCGAGACGTGGCCTCACGAAGCCGGTGACGACGACATTGGGCAATACAAATCCAGATTATAATATGACTATAATAATAAGCGAGGTTTATATTATGGCGTCAGAGATGGAGGCGCCCTGAGTGTTCCGGTGGCCTGAAATCTGCCTCAATTTTCTGAAAAATATGAGGAATTCTGGCCGCCTTGGCTGGCTGGCCATCCGTTGATTTTCGAGATGCTCCACCAACCTTCGGTCTCATTGCCAGGCGCGCATGTGCCTTCAAACTAGGCAGGTTTGCCCGGAGCCACGCGAGAAAGGTCCCGGATCTCCATAGTTCCGCGTCCGGACGCCAGAGGATCATGGCCCTTGAAAGGACCAGCGTGACGCCCTGGCCTAGTCCGCGGCGCCGGCACGATGGGCCGGCGCCGACATCGTCTCTTCCGGTTCTGCCACGTCGAGAATTCGTTCCCGCGGGAGCCATTCAGGATGGTTGTCGCGAATATCGGCAAGGAGCCCTTCCCGCAGACGGCAGTGGATGGCCCAGCCGGTCGAGGGGTCCGGCATCATCGCGTAGAAACTCACCTTGATTGCCTCTGGCCGCTGGTCGGTGACATAGGTGAAGGCCTCGTCCGGTTCCGTTATGTCCGGGTCTTCGTGGCGCAGAGTGTCGAAGGTTTTCCGCAAGGCATCGAGATCGCAAAGCGGGTCGAGCCAGAGATGCACGCCTCGCATCATGCGCGCCTCGGTCACGGACCAGTTCTCGAACGGTTGGCCGACGAAGTGTTTCACCGGGACAACGATGCGCCTGTGATCCCACGTTCGGAGCCTGAGGAACGTGTAGAAGATCGACTCCACATAGGCCCACTCGCCCTCGAAGAGGATCGCGTCGCCGATCCGTATCGGCTTTGCAAAGGCGATCTGCAGCGACGCCACGATGTTGCCGAGCACGGCCTGCCCGGCGATCCCGAAGATGACCGTGAGCACACCGGCCGAGGCCAGAAGCGTTGTGCCGACGCTCTCGAACAGGTTGAGTTGCGAGAGGATCGCGATGGCGGCGAACCCGACCATGACCAGAACGATCAGCCGTCTCAGCGCATAGATCGAGGTGTAGAACTCGCGCTCGTCGCGTCCGAGCTTGTCGTCGATGTCGCCGACGTAGCGCAGCGTGATCCGGTGCAATCCGGCGTCCAGCATCCGCAGGGCGGTCATGCCGACACCCCACACCATGACGATGGTCAAAGCCGGGCGAAGGAATGTCTGGACCGGTCCGGAAAAGGAGATCACCCACGTCAGCAGGATATGCACGAGGCCGGCCATCACGAGCATGGCCATCGGCAGCGCGCTGCGATCAAGGCCGGCCTTCAGCCAGCCCCGGCTTACGCGGCGTGAAAAGGCCTCCACCATGCTGTAGGTACCCCATCCCAGCAGAAATACCGCGAACGCGAACGCGGGGACTGCGATCCACTCCCAGAGCCATAGTCCGAAAAGACGTCGCTTCAGCGTGTCGGGAACCATGCTCTCGTAGCGCCTCGGGCCGAATTCCGCGTATAGCGGACCCACGTTTGCGACGGTCTGGGGCGTGAACAACCACACGGCGTCTGCGTCAGATGGCTTGTAGCGCGCGATCCGAATGTCATAGGCGCTTCGTCCTGCCTCGAGGGTCTCGATGTGCAGGTCCCGCCGCGGCTGGCCGGCGCGTCCGCTGGAGTCCTGCGAGCTCTCGATCCGGGCATCCGGGCGAGCAGGCAAGCTGGACCAGTCGATCCAGACCCGACGGGCCAGGATCGAGGCGAGTTTCATCGCGATCTCTGGGCCCTCTTGGGCCTGCTCGTCCGGGCTGAGCCTAGACAGGTTCAGGTAGTGGGCGGCCTTGTCGTAGTCGTCCGCCCCGGCCGCTGCGGTGAATTCCCGGAGGGATTGCCTTGGTGTCTCAGGGGCCACCTCTGCCGAGGCCGCGCCGGACAGACCCGGATTCAGGGCTTCGGTTTCATACCAGTACTCCGACCCATCCTGTGCCATGACCGGCAACGCAAGCAGGCAAAGCAGGAACGCGGCCAACAAGGGGGTGATCCGACGCAGCGAAGCCCCGCGTCGGGCCAGAGTTCGGAATTGGATCATGGTCTCAGCACGGCGCCGTTGGGGTCATTGGAAAGCCAACCGGCAGTCGCGAGTTGAGTTCCCAAACGGTGGGGCCTTCGTCAGGCGCGAAATTCCGGACCTGGCCGCCGTGTCGCGGAGGGCGTTCACCTCAGTCCGTCGTATCAAGGCAACCGCCGCCACGTTTCCATGTGGGTGCCTCCGGGCGCTATTCGTCGAGCGAATGCACGAGGTCCCTGAGCCGGAACTTCTGGACCTTGCCGATGGCGGTCTTGGGGATCTCATGGAAGAGGACGCTCTTTGGCACCTTGAAGCCCGCAAGCCGTTCCCGGCAGAAGGAAATGATGTCTGCCGGATCGGTCTGGGCGCCGTCGCGCAACTCGACAACCGCGCATGGCACCTCGCCCCATTTCGGGTCGGGCCGTGCGACAACCGCGGCGGCGGAGATGGCGGGATGCCGATAGAGAACCGCCTCCACTTCGACGGACGAGATGTTCTCTCCCCCCGAGATGATCACATCCTTGAGCCGGTCTCTGACCTGAATGTAGCCGTCGGGTTGCATCACCGCGGCATCCCCGGAGCGGAACATGCCGCCCTCGAACGCCTCTTCGGTCGCCGCCTGATCCTTGTAGTAGCCCTTCATCACGGTGTTGCCCCGGATCGAGATCTCTCCCTGTGTTTCTCCGTCCCGCGGCACCTTCTTCCCGCTTTCGCGTTCGATCACGTCGACGGCCTCCACCGTGGGGAAGCGAACGCCCTGACGCGCGCGCCGTTCGGCGGTCTCTTCCGTGTCCAGCTCGTCCCAGGCACGTTGTGGGAGGCACTGCAGGATATGACCGTATGTCTCGGTCAGGCCGTAGACGTGCATCACGTCCATCCCCATCGCATCGGTCTTTTCGAGCACGGACGGGGGCGGCGGAGAGCCCGCGGTCGTGACTTGAAGGCGCGGCTCCAACGGCTCGGTCGGCGCTGCCTCGCTTTCGGCCATCATCTGCAGAACGACCGGTGCGGCGCCGTAGTGGGTGACCTTTTCCCGAAGGATCGTTTCGAACAGATCCTCGGGGCGGTTCGAAGGCGGGAAAACCAGGGTACCGCCGACGATCGCCGCCTTCCAGAGGTGACCCCATGCATTGCAGTGAAACATCGGGACAACCGACATGTAGACCGGGTGATGCGCGACCTGCCAGGCGGCGACGGTCCCCAGCGCCATCAGATACGCGCCGCGGTGGTGATAGACCACGCCCTTGGGGCGACCCGAAGTCCCCGATGTATAGTTGAGCGCGATGGCGTCCCATTCGTCGTCGGGCAGCCAGCTGCCTTGCCATGGTTGAGCCTGAAGGAGATCGGATAACGTATCGTCCTCGCCTCCGATCTGCACGACCTTTGGCGCGGTTTCGGCAAGTGACAGGGCCTCGTCCAAAAGGGGGCGAAGGCCAGCGCTGACAAGGACAAGCTGGCTGTCCGAATGATCCAGGATGTAGGCAATGGTCTCGGCTTCAAGCCGGGTGTTGATGGTCGAAAGCACGCCGCCCGTGACGGGGACGGCGAAATGAAGCTCGAAGAGTTCCGGAGAGTTTACTGCCAGCGCGCTGACCGTGTCGCCCTTGCTGATGCCGAGATCCGCAAGCCCCCGAGCGACGCGGGCGACACGATCTGCGGTTTCACCCCAGGTCCGGCGAACCCCGCCGTCGACGACGGCAATGGCGTCGGCATGCACGTCGGCGGCTCGCTCGAGGAAGGACACCGGCGACAGAGCAACGTAGTTGGCAGCCCCCTTGGGGAGGGCGCTGAAATGTTCTTGCATTCTTGTCTCCATTCGCCCCCGGGTGGGCTCAAGTCGTCGCGGCCGGACCATGTTCTGTGAATGGGTCGTCTGACAATTGGAGCGGCCGATCCCGGTTACCTGACAGAGTTCCCGTCGCGGCTGCGGTTGGATGAGCGGTAGCCTACGGATGGGCGGAGGATGGAACAATCTTTCGGCCTATTGGCCGTGCCTAGTTCAGTGGCCGCCGCCACGAATGCCGGATTTCTTGGCAATACGGGGGCCGCCTTGCGAAGCTGGCAAGCTTCCGGCTGCCCGAAAGGCATGATGATGTATTGGGAGGGTTTTCCGGAATGACCCTAGCGCAGAATGCTGCGAGCGTAGGTTGGGTCGTTGCGGTGCCCTCGCTGGAGCGGACGCCGGTTGATCTTTTCAGGTCAACTGTCGGCGATGACCACAGGCTCTTGAGCAAGATCGATCCCGAAACGTCTCCGTACCTCGCTGCGTGCCTGATCGGCGAGGTGGAGGACATCATCAAGGGTCGCGCCGCCGTTGTTCACGAGCACGAGTGCGTGCTGCTCGGAAAATCCGGCACCTCCATGACGATGTCCTTTGAGCCCGCATTGCTCGAGAAGCCAGCCGGCGGAAATCTTGATGCCGCCATGGACTGCTCGGCCTGGTACTTCGGGAATGGATCTCGCGACTTCCTCCGACACGATCGGGTTCTGGAAGAATGAACCAGCATTTCCAGTGAGGCGCCAGTCGGGAAGCCGACTTCTGCGTCGGGCAAGTACCGCCGTCCTGACATCCTCGGGGGTTACAATGCCCGGCAAATTGTCAAGGCCGTCGTATTCGAGGCAGGGTTGCCACTCGTAGGGCAGGAGCAGTGTGACCTCCGTGACCAGATGGCGGCTTGGCTGTTCCTTGAAGCGGCTGTGGCGATAATCGAAACCACATTCCTCGCTGGAGAAGGTTCGGGTTTCACCGGTTTCTGTGTCGAGGGCCGTGAGACTTTCGAAAACGTTGCTAATTTCGCGCCCATAAGCCCCGATGTTCTGGATCGGGGCGGCGCCGACGGTGCCTGGGATGCCGGCAAGATTCTCGAGGCCGCCAATACCTTGGAGGACGCTCCAGCCCACCAGATTGTCCCAGGTCTCTCCTGCAGCCGAGGTAAGGCGTATCCCCTCGCGGACCTGCTCGATACTTCGCCCCGCCATAGCCGAGATTCCGACTACCGCCTCCAGCCGCGGCGGGAGCACGGAGTTGCTGCCGCCGCCGAGCAGGTGAAAGGGAAGGCCCAACTTTTCGGCGAACCGAATTGCCTCGGAGATCCGCTCCACGTTCTGAAGCAGCCCCCCGTAGCGAGCGATCGAGCGAAGTTGGAGGGTGTTGCGGTGCGAAAGATCGAAGTCGGGGGTGAGGAAATCGGGTGTGGGTGTCAGGGGTAGGGCTCGCGTGTCAGTGGGGGGCGGAACGTCAGGTCTTCGCCCCGGTGCATGGCAATGTTGATGCGGAAGGCTTCTGCGATGCGTTCCGAGCGGGCAATCATTAGGCCGGCGGTCTTTGGCGGGCAGAGATTGTTGACAGTGTGCCGGAACAGCGCAAGCCAGCGCCGGAAGTGATCGTCTGTCAGCTCGGGAATTGCCAGGTGCTTTGGCATAGGGCGACCGTCATAGGTTCGCGTGCCGAGCAAGCTTGAACACCAGAAAGCTACTATTTTCTCCAGGTGACCCTGCCAGCGTTCGTCCGCGACATGGGCCCTGAAGACCGGGCCGATGACGGGGTCTTCGCGCGCCTCGGCGTAGAAGGCATGCACCACCAGACGGATCATTGCTTCATCAAGTCCTTCGGCGACTGCTTCCTCCGATTTCGGTACGGCAGTGGACTTCGTGGGCATCACGTCGTCACCTCGCGGATCACATAGGTGCATCGACGGCCGCCACCCACGATATGCTCGACGCGCTCGACCGACGTGTTTTCGCCCAGGACGGCTTCGAAAACGCCTTGCTCGGCACGGCAGAAACCTTGGCAAAAGCTTGCCGCAGCGCAGATCGGGCAGTGGTTCTCGACCAGCATCAACTCGCCGTCTTCACTGGTTTCGGCGGTCGCCATGTAGCCTTCGGCATTTCTCAATGCGGCCAGCTTTTCGACCCGGTCGACAAGGTCGTGGCATCCAACCATCGCCTCTTCGTAGAGCGTTTGAGTGCTCGCTTCCCGTGCGCTGATGATCCGATCGAGAGCGTCTGGTCCGAGCACATCTGAGATGCTTCGCAGAATGTCCACCGTCAGCCCCGCATGGGTGTCGGGGAAGCGTGCTTGTCCGCTTTTGGTGAGATGCCAGTAGACGGAGGGACGACCCCGACCCCCGGACCGGCGCTCTTCCGAAACGAGGCCCTCCGACGCAAGCCTCTGAAGCTGCTGGCGGGCCGCCTCGCCTGTTATGCCAAGGCGGGAACCCAACTGAGCGGAGGTCAGCGCTCCCTGCATCTTGAGAAACATCAGGATGCGCTCAGAAGGTGCCCTAGGGGACCACATATTCTTTTCCAAGTCATCTCTTGACATAATGCCTCCGACGTTTTTCAAAGGTAGTACTTGTTTTAATATTGAAAATCGCCGGCTCACGCAAGCGCCGGTAGGAAAGGAACCGGATCATGACCTTCGAACTTCCCGCCCTAAACTACGCGCATTCCGCACTGGCAGAGCGCGGCATGAGCCAGGATACGCTCGAGCTCCATCATGACAAGCACCACCAAGCCTATGTTAGCGCCCTGAATGGCTTCGTGGAGAAAAACTCTGGCCTCCAAGGGAAGTCGCTCGATGAAATCGTCAAGTTGAGCTACGGAGACGACGCTCTCGCTGGCGTGTTCAATCAGGCTGGACAGCACTGGAACCACATTCACTTCTGGAACGCACTTTCGCCCGAGGGTGGCAAGATGCCCGGGGCATTGGAGACGAAACTTGTCGCCGACTTCGGCTCTGTCGACGAGTTCAAGCAGGCCTTCAAGGCGGCCGCGGTCGGTCAGTTCGGTTCGGGCTGGGCATGGCTGATCCAGAAACCCTCTGGCGAGCTCGCAGTCACGAAGACCCCGAACGGTGTGAACCCGCTCGCCACCGGGGAAGGCGCGGCACTCCTTGGCCTCGACGTCTGGGAGCACAGCTACTACGTGGATTTCCGCAACAGGCGCCCGGACTACGTCAGCAATTTCCTCGACAACCTGGCGAATTACGAGTTCGCGGAATCGAACCTCTCCTGATCTCATTTCCGTCGCGCGCCCGAACCGCGCGCGGCGAACCATTCCCTCCTGCCGAGGCCAAATGACCTACGTCGTCACCGAGAACTGTATCGCCTGCAAGTACATGGACTGCGTCGAAGTATGCCCGGTCGACTGCTTCTACGAAGGTGAAAACACGCTTGTGATCCATCCCGACGAGTGCATCGACTGCGGGGTATGCGAACCGGAGTGTCCTGCCGATGCGATCCGTCCGGATACCGACCCCGACATGGAACGCTGGGTCGAGTTCAACAGAAAATATTCCGAGGTATGGCCAGTTATTGTTGCCGCCGGTGATCCGCCGGCGAACGCAGAGGCAATGGATGGTGTGCCAAACAAGCTGCAAACTCATTTTTCCCCCGAACCGGGGCAGGGGAGCTGAACATGTCGACCGGTCAAGTAATCTCCCCTGAGCCATCGGCCTCGTCGAAGGAATTCCGCGACTCGATGGCCGCGCTGGCGGCGACTGCCTGCGTCGTTACCTGCGAATGCGATGGTCAGCGCCTCGGTCGAACCGTGACTGCGGTCTTCTCCCTTGCAGTTGATCCCCCCTCGCTCCTCATCTCCATCCGCGAGGATTCCGAACTCGCAGCAACTGTGCGACGTGCCGTAGGCCTTTCCTTCACAATGCTGTCTCAGACGCAGCGCCCTGTCGCTGAAGCCTTTGCCGGGCATCTTGCACCGGCAGTTCGCTTCGACGTGGGCGAGTGGAGTGCCTGGCCCTCGGGGCAGCCACGGCTTCACGGTGCGTTGGCCTGCATGGATTGCGCACTCGTCGACGAGATGAAAGTCGGCGGGCACAGCCTCTTCGTGGTTTCGCCAACCAAAATCGACCTCGATGTCGCTAGCGCACCGCTGGTCTGGCATGATCGCGGCTTTAACCTCGTCCGGCCGCTCTGAAGGCAGCTGCGCCCGCTGGTGCCGTAACTCTGTCATCTCAAGATTGGAAAGTCCCGTCGTGAAAAGATCCCTTTGGCGCCATGTCGTACCGTGTTCGCTTGCCGCATTCTTCGTTCTGGGGGGCACCCTCAACTTCTTTGCCTCCGAAGATATTCTCTCCGACTACCAGAGGTGGGGGTATCCGGGGTGGTTCCACTACGTGACGGCCATGCTTGAATGGGTTGCGGCCTTGCTTCTGGCGATTCCAGCAACGCGGATTTACGGGAGCCTGCTGGGCTGCGCACTAATGTTTGCAGCGGGTGGGACCGTGCTGATCCACGGCGAATACGACCATGCGCTACCGCCCCTCGTCGTGTTGATGCTGCTCGTGCTGAACTTGTTCATCGTGACGCGGACAAAGAGACGGAAGGGTGGTGTCGGGGCATAAGCGTTCGAACTTGATCGTTATCAATCTGAACAGGGGCGCTGCGATGCAGTCGTCCGGGCATGTGGGTTCGGAAATGCTCTCGAGTAATTTGCACCGCTCAGGCTGCAGAACGGGAAGGGGGGATCACCATGGCGGGGCGCCTTGCGAGGCAATTCGCCGCAGATCCACGGATCCAGCTTGGGGGCTGTGGGGCGCGTGGCTGTCTTGGAACTCTTGGAACTCTTGGAACACATCGGAACAAGGTGAACTCTCCTAAGGGATCACTGCGGGAAGTGGGAAAATTCATTGTCGGTCAGGCCGCTCGCACACGCCATCCTCGCGCCGCCTCGGTAAACTTCGCCGCGTCCAACGCCTGGGCGTAGTAGAAGCCCTGAAGGACATCACAGCCCATCCCGCGCAAGATCTGCACCTGTTCCCGGGTTTCGACCCCTTCCGCAATCGTCGCGATCCCGAGCGTCTCGGCGATTTCGATGATGGCGCGGAGGAGATTGCGTGAGCGGGCGTCTTGCGCGACCGGCAGGACGATGCGCTTGTCGATCTTGAGTGCCGAGGGCGCGATATGCATCAGGCCTATGATGGACGCATGACCGGACCCGAAGTCGTCGATTTCGATCTCGATTCCGGCGTCGCGGACCAGGTCGAGATGAAAGCAGAAAGCATCCGACTCCTCTTCGACAAGGATCGACTCCAGAAGCTCGAAAGTGACCCGTGCCTCGCCTTTCGCGATCTGTCGTGCCAGTTCGACTACGTCCGGATCGCGCATTCGCCCGGAGCTCACGTTGAAGCTGATCTTGGGGACTGCCACTCCGGCGCGCCGCCATCCCTTTAGAGCCGCCTCGGCCTTGAGCATCATGATACGATCGATTTCAGGTACGATACGCAAGTGTTCCGCCACGTGCATGAAGGTCTCCGGCGCAAGGATGCTTCCGTCTGGTCTGCGCCAGCGCAAGAGCGTCTCAACGCCGACCAGCTTTTCGTCCTTTGCAGAGAATTGGGGCTGGAACCATGGTTCGAATTCGTCTCGCTCGAGCGCCTCATGAAGTTCCACGGCCAGACTGCGATCGCTCAGAATATTCTGCCGCAACTCCGGGGTGAACAACTCGAGCCGGTTGCGCCCGCCCGCCTTGGCCTTGTAGAGTGCGGTATCCGCGAAGACCGGTAGATCGCCTGCGTCGGCAGCCATATCCTCGGTGCGCGCGATACCGAAGCTCGCGCCGAACCTGCATTGCCTTTCTTCGAAATACAGCGGCTCTGCGATCTTCTCGCGTATCTGCTCGACCATGGTGCAGACTTCGGACAGCGACTTTCCGGGGGCGGGCAGGATTGAAAACTCGTCGCCGCCGATGCGAGCGGCGAAGTCGTCGACGCCCATGCTCGCGCGAAGGACATCGGCAACACGTCGCAGGACGGCGTCGCCGGCCTCGTGTCCGAGAGTATCGTTAACCGATTTGAAGTAGTCGAGATCGATACGCACAATGGTGCCGGCGTCGAATGACGAGGCGCGTCGACGCTCGCTCTGTAACCGACCGATTGGGGCCGCCTGCCTGAGGCTGGGGTTCCGAGGTAAGACACGTGCATAACGACGTCGTTATGCACGTGTCTTATTCGGAGGA
>NZ_QBKN01000022.1 GCF_003054175.1 Allosediminivita pacifica | reverse complement strand
TGGTAATCTTTGACATGACCGCCTCCCATTAAGGATTGTTGCGATCCCACCTTGGCACAGCGATGCCGTCGGGGGGCGGTTACAGCATCAAAGCCCCGCGAAACCCTTGAGGCAATGGGGATCTCTTTCTAGGGTTACCCTTTCTGGTGGCCGCCTTTTTTGCGCGGTTCTTCGTAGTTTTCCAAGCTTCAAGAATATTGCCAAATTTAGCGAGTCCACCATCCCAAAGGATCTTTCACGAGAAAGGGCGCCATCTCTGGCGCCCTTTCCTGTCTCCATGTGCAAACGCCTCACGCCGCCTGGTCGGCGTCCGAGCTGGATTCGCGGGGGACGAGGGCTTGCATGATGTCGGACATGTGGACCGAGCCCACCGCTTCGCTGCCGCGCATGACGCGGTAACTGCGGTCGAGCTGGCCCTGGGCCTGGGCGATCACGTTTTCCAGGTTGGAATTGTAATCCACGTCACCCGAGAACTCGCCCGTGGTCTCGCCCTTGCGCATGATCGAGCGGACGCGCAGGACGCGGGCGCGGTTGATGTCGGCCACGAAGTCCTCGATGTAGGGATCGGCCGGGTTGAGCAGGATGTGCTGCGGCTCGCCCTGCTGGACCACCGCGCCGTCCTTGAGGATCACCAGGTGATCGGCCAGCTTCAGCGCCTCGTCCAAGTCGTGGGTGATGAAGACGATGGTCTTGTGCAGTTCGGCCTGCAGTTCGAGCAGCAGATCCTGCATGTCCGTCCGGATCAGCGGGTCGAGGGCCGAGAAGGCCTCGTCCATGAGCATGATCGGGGAGTTGGAGGCCAGCGCCCGGGCGATGCCCACGCGCTGCTGCTGACCGCCCGAGAGCTGGTGCGGGTACTGGTTGCCGTAGCCGTCGAGGCCCACGCGGTTCAGCCACTTCTCGGCCTCGCCCTCGAATTCCTTCTTCGAGAAGCCGCGCGTGGCCAGCGCCATGCCGGCGTTCTCGGCCACGGTGCGGTGGGGCAGGAGGGCGAACTTCTGGAAGACCATGGACATGGTCTCTCGCCGCAGCTTGCGCAGGCGGCGTTCGTCCCACTTCAGGATGTCCTCGCCGTCCACCAGAACCTCGCCCGCGGTGGGCTCGATCAGGCGGTTGAGGTGGCGGATCAGCGTCGACTTGCCCGAGCCGGAGAGGCCCATGATCACGGTGATCTGGCCCTCCTGCATGTCGACGTTGATGTCCTGCAGGCCGAGCACGTGGGCGCGCTCGGACAGGAGTTCGGGTTTGCCCATGCCGGCACGGACGTCTTCAAGCGCGGCTTCGGGGTGTTCCCCGAAGATCTTGTAGAGATGCTTGATCGAGATCTTGATTTTCTTGTCTTCGCTCATGTCGTCTCTCCCTTACCGGCTGGACTGGCTTGCATCGATGCGGGCCAGCGAGGCCTTGGTGACGCGGTCCAGGACGATGGCGATGATGACGATGCCGAGACCGGCAATCAGGCCCACGCCCAGTTCGAGGTTGCGGATGCCGCGGAGCACCAGGATGCCGAGGCCGGGGGCGGACACCATCGAGGCGATCACGACCATGGCGAGGCTCATCATGATGGTCTGGTTCACACCGGCCATGATGTTGGGCAGCGCGAGCGGGATCTGCACGCCGAAGAGCTTCTGGTGCTTGGTCATGCCGAAGGCATCGGCGGCTTCGATCACGTCCTTGTCCACCAGCCGGATGCCGAGGTCGGTCAGGCGCACCACCGGCACGATGGCGTAGAGGATCACCGCGATGCCGTAGAGCTTGGGCTCGGTCACCGAGAAGAGGAAGATCAGCGGGATCAGGTATACGAAGGGCGGCAGCGTCTGCAGCATGTCGAGGATCGGGATCACCACGCGCTGCATCCTGTCGCTGCGCGACATGGCGATGCCGATGGGCACGCCGAGCAATACGCATATGAAGGCGCAGACGAAGATGATCGCCAGCGTCTGCATGGCGTAGTCGTAGTGGTCGATGAAGGCCAGGAAGCCGAAGCAGAGCGCCACGAAACCGGTAAGGCGCCAGTTGCGGCCGACCGCCCAGACCACGATCAGCAGCAGCGGGATCATCACCCACCACGGCGTCGAGGTCATGACGTCAAGCGCGTTGCGCAGCATCCAGCTCAGCGGCTGGGTGATGGGATCGACCACGATGCGCAGGGCATCGCGGATGTCGAGGAAGCCTTCCTCGAGGCCGACCGTGAGGTCGCGGGACTGCGGGATCTTTCCGCAGGCGTCGTTGAGCGCGTCGAGCGATGGAAAGGGGAAGGGGCCACCTTCCGCGTCGGACCCGCTCGTCTGGGCCACGAGATCCTCCATCGACATGGGGCCGCCTGCAGAGGCGCCGCCGTCGCACCACTCTCGCAGCCCCAAAGCGTTGAATACTCCGTCGTATGTCGCCATGAGATCAATCGGGCCCGGACGGCCCTTCCTCCTGTCAGGATACGGTAAAAGCAAAACGGGGCCGCCTTGGCGGCCCCGTCGCGATATGTCCCGCGGATCGCGGAACGCTCAGGGTCTTATTGGGTCAGCGCCGAAAGACGTTCGGCGGCTTCGTCGTTCACCCAGCCGGTCCACGTGTCCTGCGCGGAGGTCAGGAAGTGGACGGCCACCTCTTCAGCGGAGGCGTTGTTCTCGTCCTGCCATGCCAGCAGACCGCTCATCTCGTCGGTTGCGAAGGTCATGTTGGTGAAGAACTCGGTGACTTCCGGGTTCTCTTCCTGGAAGGCCGTGGTGACCGAGGTCAGGATCGGCGCGGCCGGGAAGTCGGAGACCTGCGGGTCGGGGGTGTCGGCGTTCTGGAGGTCCGCGAAGGCCTCTTCGTTGTAGTCGCCGATCTTGACGCGGGTCATGTCATACTTGCCGAGCGGCACGGTCGGGCCCCAGTAGTAGCCGAACCAGGGCTCTTCGTCGGTGACGGCCGAACCCATGGAGGAGGCGAGCGTTTCGCCGGAGCCGTGGTTGAACACCTCGATGCCCGACTCTTCGAGATCAAGCGCGCGGACGAGGTTATCGGAAACCACGCGGCAGCCCCAGCCGTCGGGGCAGTTGTTGAAGCGACCGCCGACGAGGTCGGGGTTCTCCATAATGCCTTCGATGGTGGTCAGCTCGGGGTGTTCCTCGGCCAGGTAGGTCGGGATCCACCAGCCTTCGACGCCGCCCGGATCGAGAACCGAGGTGAGGCGCGTGATGGTGCCGCCTTCCTCGAGACGGTTGTAGGCGTCACCGGCGGAGTTGAGCCAGAGGTTGGTCACCACGTCGGGTTCGCCGTTCTCGGCGACCGAGGTGATGGCCGGGATCGTGTCGGACTGAACCAGGCTGACGTCGCAGCCGTAGCCCTGCTCGAGGAGGAACTTCGCGATGTTGGTGGTCACTTCGGCTGCGGCCCAACCCATCTGGGCGATGGAGACCTCGCCGCACTGGCCGCCCTCTTCCTGCGCGCTTGCGGAAGGCGGAACAATGCAGGTCCCGGCCAGAATTGCGGTGGCCATCGTCATCTTACGCATGTCGAACTCCTGTCGTTGTGGCGGCCCGAGTCCTGTGCGGGCGAGGCGAACCATCTTGCTTCGCATTTGCAAAGCAGTTTCATGGTACGCATGAGCCCACGACTCAGGCGTCAGAAGCGTGTCTAAGCGAAGAACTGCCGACTTTCAAACGACATTATCACGTTCGTAACCGACATCCCCCTGACGCCAAGTCGCGTCCGATCCTTTGGAAGGCATAGGATAGAGATGTAATGTGGAGGCCGTGCAACACTGCAAGTCCGGGGCGTGATTGAAGAAAAGAGCCGCCGGAAGTGTACGCTTCGCGGCCACGTGAGGGATTGGCGGGCGGGCGTCGAGGGCTAGGTTGAGGCTAGCATCACAACCCGGAGCCAGCCCGTGATCCAGATCATCGACGTCCTGATTGCCCTTCTCACCATCGGCCTCGGCCTCTTCGGGCTCATCTCGCCCCGATACACTGCGCGCGTGCTCGACATGAAGACGACCGACAGCACCATGGGGTTGAGCGAGCTGCGCGCCTCGGCGGGCGGGCTTTTCGTCGCGATGGGGGTGGTCTGCATCTGGACGGGCGCGCCCTGGGCCTACGCGATGCTGGGCGTGGCCTACGCGGGCGCGGCCTTCGGCAGGCTCGTGTCGATCGGGATCGACAAGCCGCCGATGCCCAAGGCCATCATCTGGTTCCTGCTCGAGGCGGTGCCGTCCGCATGGTTGCTGCTGACGGTGCACTGAGCCTCAGTCGTTGCCTGTTCCGGTGAAGCGGGCGGCATCCGCCGCCGCGCGCCGGATGGCGTTCGATTTGTGGACCGTTTCCTGATACTCGGCCTCGGGATCGCTGTCGTATACGATCCCGCCGCCGGCTTGGATGTAGAGCTTGCTGTCCTTCACGATGGCCGTGCGCAGGGCGATGCACATGTCCATGTCGCCACCGGCGCTGAAGTAACCCACGGCACCGCCGTAGATGCCGCGCTTTTCAGGCTCCAGCTCGTCGATGATCTCCATCGCGCGGACCTTGGGCGCGCCCGAGACCGTGCCGGCGGGCATGCCTGCGAGCAGCGCCGACAGGGCGTCGTGCTCTTCGGAGAGCTCGCCCACCACGTTTGAGACGATGTGCATGACGTGGCTGTAGCGCTCGATCACGAATTTCTCGGTCGGGCGGACGGTGCCGACCTTCGCGACACGTCCGACGTCGTTGCGGCCGAGGTCCAGCAGCATCAGGTGCTCGGCCAGTTCCTTCTTGTCGGCCAGCAGGTCCGCTTCGAGGGCCTTGTCCTCTTCGGGGGTGGCGCCGCGGGGGCGCGTGCCCGCGATGGGGCGTATCGTCACCTCGTTGCCGAAGACCCGGACGAGGATCTCGGGCGAGGCGCCGATGACCTGGAAGCCGCCGAAGTTGAAGTAGAACATGAAGGGCGAGGGGTTCGTGCGGCGCAGCGAGCGGTAAAGCGCGAAAGGCGGCAGGGGGAAGTCCTGCGTCCAGCGCTGCGCGGGCACGACCTGGAAGATGTCGCCGGCGCGGATGTATTCCTTGGCCGTCTCGACCGCCTGCTTGTAGCTTTCGAGGCTGAAGTTGGAGACCGGCTCGCCGATTTCGGCAGCTTCGCCAAGGTTGCGCGTGGCCTGCGGCAGGGCGCGGTCGAGGTCGCGCACGGCGTCCATGACGCGTTCGGCGGCCTGTGCGTAGGCCGCGCGGGCCGATAGCCCCTCGGTCACCCATGCAGGCGCCACCACGGTGACTTCGCCCTTCACCCCGTCGAGAACGGCGATGATGCTGGGCCGCATGAGCATAGCATCGGGCAGGCCCATGACATCGGGGTTCATGTCGGGCAGGTGTTCCACCAGCCGGATCATGTCGTAGCCGAGATAGCCGAAGAGACCGGCGGAGGACTGTGGCAGGTCCTCGGGCAGATCGATCCTGCTTTCGGCGAGGAGCGCGCGCAGCGACTCCAGCGGTCCGCTTTCCTCGGGCACGAAGGCCTCGGGGTCGAAGCGGGCCATGCGGTTGAGCGCGGCCTTGTCGCCCTCGCAGCGCCAGACCAGATCCGGCTTCATCCCGATGATCGAGTAGCGGCCCCGGACCTCGCCGCCGGTGACGGACTCGAGCATGAAGGCGTCCTTGGCGGCGCCGGTCATCTTGAGCATCAGCGACACCGGGGTGTCGAGATCGGCCGCGAGGCGGGTGTAGAGGACCTGGTTCTGACCGGCCTCGTAGGCCGCGGCAAAGTCTTCGTAGCTGGGTGTCAGATTGGCCATTGGATCACTGGAGCTGGGTGTGCACGGCGTTGATCGCCTGCTGGTCGATCTGGACGCTGGTGCGGGACTGGATGTCGTTCGCCAGCGCCCGGTAGAGATCGTTGGCCACGTCATTGGCGGCGCGGTCGCGCAGAAGCTGGGCGAGCTGGGTGTTCTGCTCGCTGTCGCGGTCGGCAGAGGTGACCTCGTCAAGCCGGATGACAAGCGCGCCGTCCTGGCCGGGCAGGGCGCGGGTTTCACCGGCCTGCATTTCGAAGGCGGCCGAGACCAGCGCGTTGGGCAGGCCTTCGCGGTTGGCGTTGCGGGTCAGGCCGCTTTCCTCGCGCGGATCGAGGTCGAGCGCGGCGAAGGTGCGACCCTCGCTGAGTTCGTTCGCGAGACGGTCACCTTCCTCGACGAGCGCGTTCACGCGCTGCTCGGCTTCCCAGCCTTCGCGGACCTCTGCCTCGACCTCCTCAAAGGGTTGCGGTTGCGCTTCGCGGATCTCGTCGAGGCGCAGGGCGAAGACGCCGCCGTCGCCGAGCGGCTCGATATCGGGATAGTCGCCTTCGGCCACGGCCTGAGCCGCTTCGCGGAAGGCGGGGTAGCCCGCGATGCCGCTGTCGTTGCGGCCGGTCCAGTCGATCTGGTCAATCCGCAGGTCGGTCTGGTCGGCAAGTTCCTCGAGCGTGGCGCCGGCGGCGAGTTCGTCGTTGAGGCTTTCGGCCTGGGTTTCGATCACCCGGCGCGCGCGGTCGAGCGCGAGCGTGCCGCGCAGATCGTCGACGGCTTCCTCGAAGGGGGTTTCAGTGGCGGGCAGGACCGCGTTCACCCGGAAGAGCGCAGGGCCGAGGTTCGAGGGAGCCTGCGCGACTTCGCCCACGGGAAGCGAGAAGACGGCTTCGCCGGCCTCGCCGAGATCGTCGCGGGAGACATCGCCAAGATCGGTGTCGGCAAGCTGAAGCCCGCGTTCCTCGACAAGTGTCTCGAAGTCCTCGCCATCGGCGATGCGCTGAGCGGCCTCCTGGGCGGCTTCTTCGTTGGAGAAGACGAGTCGTTCGACAAGCCGGCGCTCGGGCATGTTGAAGCGGTCTTCCTGCTCTTCGTAGGCGTCGCGCAGGGCGTCTTCGGGGACTTCGACGCTGTCGACGATCATGTCGGGCGTCAGCCACACGTACGTGATCGCCCGGGTGCGCGGGATGGTGAAGCGGTCGATGTTCTCATCGTACCAGGCGCGCAGCTCTTCCTCGGAGGGCTCGGCCACGCCGATGTCGAGCTCGGCCTGCGGCACCTCGGCCCAGGTGAAGGCGCGGGTTTCGCCGGCATAATCGAGAAGCGTGTTCACGTAGCTGTCGGGCAGGGTGAGGCCGGCGAGGACGGCGCCCTGCAGGATCGAGCTGGCGGCGTCGGCGCGGATGTTTTCCTCGAACTCCGAGGTCGAGAGCCCGGCCTGATCCAGTGCAAAGGCATAGGCGTCGCGGTCGAACTGGCCGTCGGGGCCCTGGAAGGACGGAACCTGGCGCAGCTGCGCTGCAACCTGCGCGTCGCCGACCGAGATGCCCATGCGGCTAGATTCTTCCTGGAGCGCGGCGTTCACGACGAGCTGGCTGAGTACCTGTTCGGGGATGCCGCGGGCCTGGGCCTCCTGCAGGGTGACGGCGTCGCCGCTCTGCTGCGACAGGCTCTGCAGGCGGTTCTGCAGGGCGCGGAAGTACTCGGACGTCGTGATCTCGGTGTCGCCGACCGATCCGACGGTCCGGACGGTGCCCGAGAGATTGGTGGCGCCGAAGCCTGCGAGACCCACGATGAGGAGGGCCAGCAGGATCCAGACGAAGTACTTCGAGATCGATTTTCCGCCGGTCGACATGCCTTCCTCCGCTTTGTGCGCCTGCTGTCTAGATGGGGGTTGCCCGACCCGCAAGGGGGCCTTCCACGGCGGCAAGCCTGCGGAAGAGCTCGGCAATGCCGGCGCGGTCGACGTTGGCGAAGGCGACGCGGACCTGGCGGGCGCCCTCCGGTGCGTCCTCGGGCATGAACATCGTGCCCGGCAGCAGCAGGACGCCGGCATCGCGCACGAGGCGCGGGGCGAGATCGGCGCTGCTTTCCGCGAAGGGGTGTTCGAAATAGGCGAAATAGGCCCCGCAGCCCATGAGCCGCCAGCCCTTCGCCTCGATCACGGGGAGGTTGTCGAGAATGGCGGCACGGCGGTCCAGGATCTCGGCCCGTTCGCCGGCAAGCCACTGCGAGAGGTTCTCGAGCCCCCAGAGGGCCGCGTGCTGGCCCAGTTGCGGGGCGCAGATGGCCACGGTGTCGAGGAATTTCTCGATCTCGGCCAGCAGGGGCTGGGAGGTGAGCACCGCGCCGGTGCGGTGGCCGGTCAGGCGGTAGGCCTTGGAGAAACTGTAGAGCGCGATCAGGGTGTCGTCCCAGTCGCCCAGCGTGATCAGGTCGTGCGGGGCGCCGTCGCGGCTGTCGAAGTCGCGGTAGGTCTCATCAAGGATCAGCTTGATGCCGCGGGACTTCGCCAGCTCGAAGAAGGCGGCGATGGTCTCGGCGGGGTACTCGACGCCACCGGGGTTGTTCGGGCTGACCAGCGCGATGGCCCGGGTGCGGGGCGTGATCAGCGCCTCGGCGTCCTCGGCCGTGGGAACGAGGTCGTCGCCCGTCTTGAGCGGCACGGCGCGGAGGCCGGACATGTCGAGCCACATCTTGTGGTTGAAGTACCACGGCACAGGCAGGATCACCTCGTCGCCTTCGCCCGCAATCGCGGCGATGGCGGCGGCGAAGGCCTGGTTGCAGCCGGCAGTGATGGCCACCTGGTCGGGGCCGACCGTGCCGCCGTAGTGGTCGGACCAGTTGCGGGCGAGACCAGCGCGCAAGCCCGGCAGGCCCAGCACCGGGCCGTAGAGATGTGTCTCGGGCCGCTCGAGCGCCTCGGCCATGGCCGCGCGGAGCGGCTCCGGCGGCGGGTCCACCGGAGCGGCCTGGCTGACGTTCAGCAGGGGGCGATCAGCCGGAAAGATGACCCCCTCGAGCCAGCGGCGCGCTTCCATGACCGGCGGGGCGAAGGTGGTCTGGGTGCGGCTGGTCATGGGGGTCTCCGTGCGGTCGTGTTGGCCTCGTGCCGGGTGGGAGGGGCGCTGCCCCTCTGCCGCGCGATGCGCGGCATTCACCCCGAGGTATTTTCGGCGAGAAGAGGCCCGGTGTCAGTCCGTGCCCCGGTAGGGTTTGACGTACTGCAGCGCCATGTCCCAGGGGAAGAAGATCCAGGTGTCCTGGCTGACCTCGGTCACGTAGGTGTCGACCTGCGCGCGGCCCTGCGGCTTGGCGTAGACGGTGGCGACATGCGCCTTGGGCATGTGGGCGCGCACCAGCTCGAGCGTCCGTCCGGTGTCCACGAGGTCGTCGACGATCAGCACGCCTTCGCCGTCGCCGACGAGTTCCATGTCGGGGCTCTTGATGATCCGCGGCTCGGACTGGCTCTGATGGTCGTAGCTCTTGACGCTGATGGTGTCGACGTGGCGGATATTGAGTTCGCGCGAGACGATCATCGCGGGGGCCATTCCGCCCCTGGTGATGGCGACGACCGCCCGCCATGCCCCGTCATCCGGACCGCGTCCCTGAAGGCGCCAGGCCAGCGCCCGCGCATCGCGGTGCAGCTGGTCCCAGCTGACGTGGAAGCCTTTTTCGTGGGGAAGACGGTCGTTCATCTGGCGCTCCTTGGCGGGTGGCTCAGCGGCCGGTCAGCAGCCTCAGCCCCAGAGCCCCGAGGATCAGCGCCGCGGCGCGGTCGATCACGGGCTTGAGGCGGAGATAACCGGCGCGGGCAGGCGGTGTGGAGAGAAGCGCCGCAAAGGCGCCGTAGACGGTCACTTCGACCGCAAAGTGGTTGGCGACGATCAGGGCCTTTTGCGCAAGGCCAAGATCGGGCGGAAAGATCAGCAGAAGGACGGAGGCGGCGAAGAGCACGGACTTGGGATTGGCGAGATTCACGAGCATGCCGCCGAGAAAGGCGCGGGCGCCGGGCTGCGCGCTGTCGGAGACGGGCGCACGGGCATCGCGCCAGAGGCCCCAGGCCACGCGCAGCAGGTAGAGCGCGCCGGCGATCTTGAGGACAAGGTAGGCCCAGGGCACCAGCCGGAAGAGCGCATCGAGCCCCAGCAGCGCCGCCCCGGTCCAGGCGGCCGCCACGAGCCCGAGACCGGCGCCCGTGGCAAGGCCGGTGCGGAACCCGCCGGCGATGGACTGGCGAAGAGCGTAGAGAAGGGCAGGACCCGGCGCCGCCATCGCCGCGAGCAGCGTGAGGTTGAAGGCGAGCAGCTGGGTCCAGGTCATGAGTCGTCAGGCCTTTTCGATGTCGGGCGCGTCGGGCGCCTTCATGCCGACGATATGATAGCCTGCGTCGACGTGATGTGTCTCGCCCGTCACGCCGGATCCGAGGTCCGAGAGCAGGTAAAGCGCGGAATTGCCAACGTCACTGGTGGTCACGTTGCGGCGCAGGGGCGAGTTCAGCTCGTTCCACTTCATGATGTAGCGGAAGTCGCCGATGCCGCTGGCGGCCAGCGTCTTGATCGGGCCCGCCGAGATCGCGTTCACGCGAATGCCGTCGCGGCCCAGATCCTCGGCCAGGTAGCGCACAGATGCCTCGAGCGCGGCCTTGGCGACACCCATGACATTGTAGTGCGGCATGACACGCTCGGCCCCGTAGTAGGTGAGGGTGACGGCGCTGCCTCCGGGTTTCATCATCTTCTCGGCGCGCTGCATCACCGCGGTGAAGCTGTAGACCGAGATGTCCATCGACATGGCGAAGTTGGCGCGGCTGGTGTCGACGTAGCGGCCCCGCAGCTCGGACTTGTCGGAAAAGCCGATGGCGTGGACGACGAAGTCGATGCCGTCCCATTTTTCCTTCAGGCCCTCGAAGAGCGCGTCGATGCTCGCCTCGTCCGCGACGTCGCAGGGCAGGACGATGTCGGAGCCCAGCGACTCGGCCAGCGGGCCGACGCGCTTCTTCAGGGCGTCGCCCTGGTACGAGAAGGCAAGCTCGGCGCCGGCGTCGGCGCAGGCCTTGGCGATCCCCCAGGCGATCGACTTGTCGTTTGCGAGACCCATGATGAGACCACGTTTTCCCGCCATCAGATTGTTTGACATGACCGCCACTCCGCCCGAAATGCTGTGTGTCGCGTCCTTTAGGGGATCAGAAAACGGGCATCAAGGCTGAGTGGCCCTCGGGCCCGGTCCGATCGCGCGATGCGACAGTGGAACAACAGGACGGCAGGGGAAGGAAGAGGCGCATGAGCGACAGGGGTGGCATCTTCGCGGGGGACGATCCCTTCACTATCGCGCGCGCCTGGCTGGAAGAGGCCGGTCGGAGCGAACCCAACGATCCCAACGCGATCGCGCTGGCCACAGCCGATCCGTCCGGTCTTCCCAACGTGCGGATGGTGCTTCTGAAGGAGATCGAGGACGCGGCATTCGTCTTTTACACCAACTACGAAAGCGCGAAGGGCGAAGAGATCGAGGCAACGGGCAAGGCGGCCTTCGTGATGCACTGGAAGAGCCTGCGCCGGCAGATCCGGGTCCGCGGCCTGGTCACGCGCGAGGACGGACCGCAGGCCGATCGTTACTACGAGTCGCGTTCGCTCAAGAGCCGGCTGGGCGCCTGGGCCTCGCAGCAGTCGCGCCCGCTCGAGAGCCGCGGCTCGCTCATGGCCGAGGTTGGGCGGATTACCGCTCAGAAGGGGACGCATCCGCAGCGCCCGCCGTTCTGGGGCGGTTACCGCATCACGCCGCTGGAGATCGAGTTCTGGGCCGACGGGTCGTTTCGCTTGCACGACAGGTTCCGCTGGCGCCGCGAAACGCCTGCCGACGCATGGGACATCGCGCGGCTTAACCCCTGACGATCACGTTACTTGAAGTGAAAAGCGCTCATGTCGTCAATTTTCAAGCGACTTGAATCTTTAAATCTTCTATCGCACGAGTAACATCATTGCGACTTCCCGAATGCGTATTGGATGAAGTGTGAAAGAAGCGAACATTGGAGAGCGCCCGCAGGTCAGGGGCCGCGTGAAGTGGTTTGATCCCGTGAAGGGCTTCGGGTTCGTCGTGGCAGACGAAGGCGGCCCGGACATTCTGCTTCATGCCAATGTCCTGCGGAACTTTGGTCAATCTTCGGTTGCCGACGGGGCGCGTGTCTTCGTGGCCGTGCAGGAAACCGACCGCGGGGTGCAGGCCACCGAAGTTCTACGGATAGATCCGCCCGAGCTTCCCGAGGGTGCGCCGCTGGCGGATTTCGACGATATCGACCCCGAAGTGATGCGCGCCGCGCCGTTGGAGCCCGCGCGCGTGAAGTGGTTCGACAAGGCCAAGGGATTCGGCTTTGCAAATATCTTCGGGAAATCGGAGGATGTGTTCATCCACATCGAGGTTCTGAGACGGTCGGGGCTCGCGGACCTGCAGCCCGGCGAGGCGCTGGCGATCCGCGTGATCGACGGCCGGCGCGGGCGGATGGCAACAGAGGTGAACGCATGGGAAACCGCACTTGGGGTATCGCGCTCCTCCTGACCGGGGTTCTTGGCCTCGGCAGCGTGGCCGAGGCCTCCTGCCGGGATGATACCGTCTGGCTGCGGGGGGATTTCGGAAGCGCCCGCTTCAGCGTGGAGGTGGCCGACAACAACGCCGAGCGCGCCCAGGGGCTGATGCACGTCGAGAGCATGCCCGCAAGCCGAGGCATGCTGTTCGTCTATCAGCGGGAACAGCCGGTTGCCTTCTGGATGAAGAACACGCTGATCCCGCTCGACATGGTCTTTGCCGATGCCGAGGGACGGGTGATCAAGGTGCACGATAATGCCGTGCCCGGAGATCTGACCGGCATTCCAAGCGACGCGCCCGCGCAGTTCGTACTCGAGATCAATGGTGGAATGGCGGAAAGCCTCGGCATTGCACCCGGTGCCGAGATGCAGCACCCCGCGATCGAGAACGCCGCCTGGCCCTGCGAGTGAGATTCGCGCTTTTCAAGTCGCCGCCACGTCGATAAAGCACGGGCCTGTCGGGGCGTAGCGCAGCCTGGTAGCGCGTCTGTTTTGGGTACAGAAGGTCGTGAGTTCGAATCTCGCCGCCCCGACCATTTCCCTATCCGAGAGCCTCCGGGCATTTGCCCGTTTGAGTCATGACCGGCGCCGCCCGGGCCGGGGCAGGTTGCCAGCTCGTCGTGTGTTGCAGGACTTCGCCTCTTTCACGGGACGGTGAGGTCCGGTGACTTGCGTTTCGGCAAGTCGACGGGGAGAGCTTCTGTATTGAATGCCAAGACCGGAGATCCCCGATGCCGAACACCGAAACGCCCACCGAACTTCGGGACACGCCCGTGTCCTACGGCTATGTCAGCCGCTTTTTCCACTGGGCGCTGGCAGCCCTGATCCTGTGGCAGCTGCTTGGCATGGTCATGAAGTTTGCGCTTGGGCGTCACCCCGTGTCGGCCTTTTTCGTGGGTACGCACCAGTGGGTGGGGTCGGTGATCTTCGTGCTTGTTGTCCTGCGCGTCGTTTGGGCGGTCTCGAACGCCGGAAGGCGGCCTCCGCACGAGGCCGGGTTGATGGGGTTTGCTTCCAGGGCCGGGCACGGGCTGCTTTACCTGTTGATGCTCGTCATTCCCGCGCTGGCGCTGCTGCGGGCCTGGGGGAGCGAGCGCGCCTTCGCTCCGCTGGGCCTGGAGATTTTTTCCGCGCGTGAGGCTGACATCGCATGGGCGGTGGCGCCGGCCAACGCGGCCCACGGGACGTTGGGCTGGGTCTTCCTTGCGGTCATCGCGGGTCACGTGGCGATGGCATTCTACCACCAGAAGGTGCTTCGGGACCGGGCCCTGAATCGGATGGCTTGAGCCGTTCGGTCGTCCCGACAACATTCCGATTCTCTTGGTCGGACACCAGATGTGGTGTCCGACTGTGGCTTTTGGCGCCTATATGCAGTCATTCCGCTGAAAGCCGCCGATTTTTCGAACAGACCCACAGGCTGTGGACAACTTCACGCTATGGGTGTGCCGACGCTCCAAATCGCCTGAGGAACAAGGCTTTTCGCGCCTCGCTGCGCGCGACGTCAATCCACAGGAGAATCGAGAGGCGTGTGAGTATCTGCGTCAACAAAAAAAACGGAAAAAAATCCGGCTCAAAATCGTTGACCAATCGCAAAAATCCCCTGAATTTGTCCCGGCGTACGGGGCGTCCACTAGATATAGTGATCCCGTCGCTCAGGAGCCGGACAAGGATTGCCCCGCGCGACGACGGGGCACCGCGCCACAGGGCAGTGTGGCGGGACCGTTGATGCTTGGCCGTTCGCTCCGCCTGAGGGAACGTGCCGGGCTGCAGACAGGCCGGGGATCAGCGGGCCGGAACACCGGCTGACAAGAAAAGATGGGACGGGACCATGAAAATCGAGCGTAAATTCACCGCCGCCGGTCGGGACGCCTACGAGGGCATCGAGTTCGTCAAGACGGTCTCGGAGATCCGCAACCCCGACGGCACGGTGGTCTTCCACCTGGACGAACTGGAGGTTCCGGCCTCGTGGAGCCAGGTGGCCAGCGACGTGATCGCACAGAAGTACTTCCGCAAGGCGGGCGTCCCGACAGCGACCCGCCCGGTGCGCGAGAAGGACGTCCCCGAGTTCCTGTGGCGCTCGGTTCCGGCGGAAGGCGCCGCGATGACGGGCGAGACCTCGGCCAAGCAGGTTTTCGACCGTCTCGCAGGCGCCTGGACCTACTGGGGTTGGAAAGGTGGCTACTTTACCAAGGAAGCCGACGCGCGCGCCTATTTCGACGAGATGCGCTACATGCTGGCCCGCCAGATGGCCGCTCCGAACTCGCCGCAGTGGTTCAACACCGGCCTGCACTGGGCCTACGGCATCGACGGCCCGGGGCAGGGCCACTACTACGTCGACTACAAGAGCGGCAAGCTGACCCGCTCCAAGTCGGCCTATGAGCACCCGCAGCCGCACGCCTGCTTCATCCAGTCCGTGTCAGACGACCTCGTGAACGAGGGCGGGATCATGGATCTCTGGGTGCGCGAGGCGCGTCTGTTCAAGTACGGCTCTGGAACCGGCACCAACTTCTCGAGCCTGCGGGCCGAGGGGGAGCCGCTGTCGGGCGGTGGCAAGTCTTCGGGCCTGATGGGCTTCCTCAAGATCGGCGACCGCGCGGCGGGCGCGATCAAGTCGGGCGGCACCACGCGCCGCGCGGCCAAGATGGTGATCTGCGATGTCGACCACCCCGATATCGAGGAATTCATCAACTGGAAGGTTCTTGAGGAGCAGAAGGTCGCGTCGATCGTCGCCGGTTCCAAGACCCACGAGAAGATGCTGAACGGCATCTTCGCCGCGATCCGCGAATGGGACGGCGCCGAGAGTGATGCCTACGATCCCAAGGTGAACGCCGGCCTGAAAAAGGCCGTGCGGACCGCCAAGCAGGCGATGATCCCCGAGACCTACGTGAAGCGCGTGCTGGATTACGCGCGGCAGGGCTATTCCAGCATCGAGTTCCCGACCTACGACACCGACTGGGATTCCGAGGCCTACGCCAGCGTATCCGGTCAGAACTCCAATAACTCGATCCGCGTGACCGATGCCTTCCTGCAGGCGGTGCGCGAGGATCGTGACTGGGAGCTTCTGCGCCGCACCGACGGCAGCGTGGCCAAGACCGTCCGTGCCCGCGACCTGTGGGAGAACGTGGGTCACGCCGCATGGGCCTGTGCAGACCCGGGCATCCAGTTCCACGACACCGTGAACGCCTGGCACACCTGCCCCGAGGACGGCGAGATCCGCGGCTCGAACCCCTGTTCGGAGTACATGTTCCTCGACGACACGGCCTGCAACTTGGCCTCGATGAACCTGCTGACCTTCCTGCAGGACGGCAAGTTCGACGCAGAGGCCTACATGCACGCCACGCGGCTCTGGACGCTGACGCTCGAGATCAGCGTAACCATGGCGCAGTTCCCCTCGAAGGAAATCGCGCAGCTGTCGCATGACTTCCGGACGCTGGGTCTGGGCTATGCCAACATCGGCGGGCTGCTGATGAACATGGGCTACGGCTACGACAGCCAAGAGGGCCGGGCCCTTTGCGGTGCGCTGACCGCCATCATGACGGGCGTGGCCTATGCCACCAGCGCCGAGATGGCCTCGGAGCTGGGCGCCTTCGCCGGCTACGAGCGCAACAGTGCGCACATGCTCAAGGTGATGCGCAACCACCGCACCGCTGCCTATGGCACCTCGGACGGCTACGAGGGCCTTGCGGTCAAGCCGGTGGCGCTGGATCAGGGCAACTGCCCGGACAAGCGGCTGGTGGAACTGGCGCAGGCGTCCTGGGACGAGGCGCTGCGTCTTGGCGAGGCGCATGGCTACCGCAACGCTCAGGCGACTGTCATTGCGCCCACCGGCACCATCGGGCTGGTCATGGACTGCGACACCACGGGGATCGAGCCGGACTTTGCCCTGGTGAAGTTCAAGAAGCTCGCCGGCGGCGGCTACTTCAAGATCATCAACCGCTCGGTGCCGGGCGCGCTCGAGACGCTGGGCTACAGCTCCAGCCAGATCGAGGAGATCGTCGCCTATGCCGTGGGCCACGGAACGCTGGGCAATGCGCCGGGCGTGAACCACACTCGCCTGATTGGCAACGGCTTCGGCCCCGCGCAGATCGACAAGATCGAGAAGTCGCTCGCGACCGCCTTCGACATCCGGTTCGTCTTCAACCAATGGACGCTGGGCGCCGAGTTCTGCCGCGAGGTGCTGGGCATCCCGGCGGACAAGCTGAACGACCCGACCTTCGACATGCTGCGCCACCTCGGCTTCGACAAGTCCGAGATCGACGCCGCCAATGACCACGTCTGCGGGACCATGACGCTGGAAGGCGCGCCGCACCTGAAGGAAGAGCACTACAAGGTCTTCGACTGCGCCAACCCCTGCGGCCGTCGTGGCAAGCGCTACCTCTCGGTCGACAGCCACATCCGCATGATGGCGGCGGCGCAGAGCTTCATCTCGGGCGCGATCTCCAAGACGATCAACATGCCCAACGATGCCACCATCGAGGACTGCCAGAAGGCCTATGAACTCAGCTGGTCGCTCGGGGTGAAGGCCAACGCGCTCTACCGTGACGGCTCCAAGCTGAGCCAGCCGCTCGCCTCCGCGCTCGTCGAGGACGACGACGAGGCGGCGGAAGTGCTGGAAAGCGGATCGACGCAGGAAAAGGCGCAGGTGCTGGCCGAGAAGGTCGTGGAGAAGGTGGTCTTCAAGGAGATCATCAAGTCCCAGCGGACCAAGATGCCGGAGCGCCGCAAGGGCTACACCCAGAAGGCCATCGTCGGCGGCCACAAGGTCTATCTCCGCACCGGCGAATACGAGGACGGAAGCCTGGGTGAGATCTTCCTCGACATGCACAAGGAAGGCGCGGGCTTCCGGGCGATGATGAACAACTTCGCCATCGCCGTGTCGGTGGGGCTCCAGTACGGGGTGCCGCTGGAGGAGTTCGTCGATGCCTTCACCTTCACCAAGTTCGAGCCCGCGGGCATGGTGCAGGGCAACGACAGCATCAAGAACGCCACCTCGATCCTCGACTACATCTTCCGCGAGCTGGCGGTGAGCTACCTCGACCGGACGGATCTGGCCCATGTGAAGCCCGAGGGCGCGAGCTTTGACGATCTCGGCCGGGGCGAGGACGAGGGCACGAGCAACCTCAAGGAGGTGACCGAGGGCGCCGCGTCGCGCAGCCTCGAGGTGCTCAAGCAGATCAGCTCGACCGGCTACCTGCGCAAGCGGCTGCCGCAGGATCTGATGGTGTTTCAGAGCGGGCAGACCGAAATGGCCCAGCCGGTGGAGCCGGCCCGGTCCGAGGGCGGTGGCGAGACCGCGACGGTGCCCGAGCTGAGCCTGGTGAACCGGGCCCGGATGCAGGGCTACGAGGGCGAGGCCTGCGGGGAATGCGGCAACTACACGCTGGTCCGCAACGGCACCTGCATGAAGTGCAACACCTGCGGCGGGACGTCCGGCTGCAGCTGAGGTGTCCGACCCGGGGTACGGGCCGGGATTCCGGCCCGCGAGTTCGCGCGGGTGGAGAGATCGGGGCGCCTTCGGGCGCCCCTTTTTCGTGGGCGCTTCAGGATGTCCCGGGGGCGTCCCGGGCCGGGACATCTTTGCGTGCTATATAAATCAATGAGTTACAGAGGCGAATTAACCTTTCCTTAGGATTGTCCCGCGTTACGCCGACGCGTGGTGGTCCTGCCTCTGATCTATGCCCGCCTGCTATTGGCTGCTGAAGCCGTTTCCGGACCAGCGAATGCGCTCGGTACCGCCGCCGTGCCGACGCATGGTGATGGTGGGCGTGGTGGCGCCCGAGACCTCGTTCACCGAGGCCTGCAGCACCAAGGCCTCTTGCAGGAGCTGGCCGCGGCGCAGGTAGAACCGCGTCTCGCAGACCTGCGCGCCGCAGCTGAGGGGCAGGGCGCCGTTGCAGGTGATGCCCTGATGGTCGAGCACCAGATCCTCGCGCCCGTCGCCGTCGATGTCGGGCCGGAAGACGGCCTGCGGGTCCATGCGGCCCGGGTTGCCCTGGCATTCGTAGGCCACGGCCTCGTCGATGAGCCAGCGGGCGGCGGCGGAGAGATCGGCGGTGCCGGTCGGGGCAGGGGCCGGGCCGCCGCACGCGCCGCCGCTGGTGCGGGTGAAGATCACGGCCCCCTCGGCATCCCTCGTGGCCTCAAATTCGCGGGAGAAATCAGGGCTTTCCGTGAAATTTACAATTGTGATGTTGGCCGTCCAGAGGTCGTGGTGGCTTTCGATCAACTGGAAGAGCTGGGACTCGGTTAAGGTGCAGCCATTCACGTCGAAGGCCCAGTCGATCAGCGCCGGGATGTTGTTCGGATCCGGCATGGGACGGTCGGCGGCGCCCTGCTGGGCGGCGATGGGCTGGGCGAGGGCGCCAAGCACGAGGGCGGACAGGCCGCAAAGGTCCGGGACAAATCTGTTCAAAGCAATAACCTCTTCTTTCAATGCGATCAGAATACCCGGGGCGCGCCACCGATCAAGCGCGAGGCCTCTTGCACCGGCGGCACATTTATCTGACTAAAGTCAGGTAAATATCGGAGAGCCGCCATGAGCACTGATTCCATCGCCCGGGTCCGCCGTTTCCAGCGCGCCGCGACCACCGAGATCGGGCTGCTGGACGAGTCCTTTCTTGGCCGGGGTCGGCCCCTTGGCCCGGCCCGGGTGCTCAACGCGATCGGCAAGGGGCACGAGGACGTGAGCGAGATCCGCGCCTACCTGCGACTGGATTCGGGCCTGATGAGCCGCATCCTGCGCGGGCTCGAGGGCGAGGGGCTGGTGGAGGTCGGCACCGCCCCGGGGGACAGCCGCAAGCGCCGGGTCCGCCTGACCGAGGCGGGCGAAAAGGAATTTGCCGCCTACGAGGCGCTGTCGGATGCGCAGGCGGCGGCGATCCTCGAGCGGCATGGCAATTCGGAGCGGTTGCTGGCGGCGATGGACGTGGTTGCATCGGCCCTGGGGCGGGACGCGATCGAGATCGTCGAGGTGCCGCCGGGCGATCCGCAGGCGCAGGCCTGCATGGCGCGCTACTACGCCGAGCTTGCCGCGCGCTTCGAGCGGGGATTCGACGTGGCACTGTCCTGCGATCCGGAGGCCGGGGACATGATGCGCCCGCGGGGGAGCTTCCTGCTCGCCGTGTCGGACGGGGTCGCCGTGGGCTGCGCGGGGCTGAAGGGCACCGACAAGGGCTACGGCGAGGTGAAGCGGGTCTGGGTCGACCCTTCGGTCCGGGGCCTCGGCCTGTCGCGGCGGCTGATGGCGCGGCTCGAAGAGGTGGCCCGGGAGTTGGGGATCGAAGTTCTGCGGCTCGACACCAACAGCGCGTTGCCTGAGGCGGTGGCGCTTTATCGTCGGTCGGGGTGGAGCGAGATCCCGCGGTTCAACGTGGATCCCTATCCGGATCTGTTTTTCGAGAAGGTGCTGGAAGGCTGAGGGCTGTTGCTTTGGCCGCCCCTCACCCTAGCCCTCTCCCCCTAGGGGAGAGGGGATCTGTTGCGCGGGTTGCGGGCCTTGCGCTCAGAACGGGTTCTTGGCGCTGCGGTCGGTGGAGAGGCTTTGCTGGCCGCGGTGGACGATGAGCTCGATGGCGTCGGCGAGGTGTTCGCGGTCGATGTGGTGGTCGCCGCGTTCGACGCGGATGCGGTGGGCCTCGATCATGACCTCGGCGTGGCGCACGCCCTCGGGCGGCTCGAACCGGTAGGAGGCGAGCTCGATGGTGAGGCCGAGGGGATCGTTGAAGTAGATCGAATCCATGAAGCCGCGATCCTTGGGGCCGGAATGGCGGATGCCGCGGGCGTCGAGGCGCTTGGCGGCCTGCCAGAAGCTGGCCTGGCTCACGTTGAAGGCCACGTGGTGGACGGCGCCGACCTCGGTCGAGGTGCGCGCGGGGTCGGGCTTGCGGGTCTCGTTGGTGAAGATGGTGATCAGGCGGCCGTCGCCGGGATCGAAGTAGAGGTGCCCCTCGTCTGGATCGTCGAGGTTGGGCTGGTCGAAGATGAAGGGCATGCCCAGCACGCCTTCCCAGAAATCGATGGTGGTCTGGCGGTCGGCGCCGACGAGGGTGATGTGGTGGACGCCCTGCGTCTGGATCTTGCGGATTGCGGTGTCGGTCATGGCGGATCTCCTTTGCGCAGGAATATAGCCCGCGCCGGGCCGCGCTCTAACCCGCGGGAGTGCACAGGGTCTGGGCGCCACGGCACCGGTGCGTGGTCAGCTGTTGAAGATGCTGGCGGGGACGGGGCGCAACAGCTCGGTCAGCATCGGCACCCGCACGAGCTGACGCGAGATGCGCGCGGCGGTGGCGGTGAGCTCGGCCAGGCGCTCGTCGACGAGCTGCTCGGAGGTGGCGCCGGTTTCGTCGATGCTGTTGAGGGCGGCGATGACCTGGCGGTCGAGGTCGAGGATGGGCACGGCGATGCCGCAAAGGGTGCCGGGGCCGCGGCCGGGGTTCACCTCGTAGCCGCGCTGGCGGATCGGTTTGATCCGGGTTCGCATCGCCCGGCGGTCGACGGGCAGATCGTAGGTGAGCGGGCGCGGATCGGGACCGGCGAGCTGGTCGAACCAGGTTTCGAGTTGCTCGGCGGTGAAGCCCGATAGCAGCGTGCGTCCGATCGCGGTGCCGGTGGCGGGGTGATACGTGCCGTTGGCGCCGATCACGCGGGCGCTGACCGGGGTCGCCTGGTGTTCGAGGCAGATGACCGCGTTGCCGTCGAGGGTGCCCGCCGCGGCGCCGCCGCCGAAGCGCGCGACGAGGGCGGAGAGCTCGGGGCGCAGGATGGCGCCGAGGTGCGAGGAGATGGCGAAGGTCGAGCCAAGCGAGAGCACCCGCGGCCGCAGGTGGAAACGCCGGCCGCTGCGGCCGACGTAGCCGAGCGAAACCAGCGTGATGAGGCTGCGCCGCGCGGTGGCCGGACTGAGATCCGCCCGGCGGGCGATCTCGGAAAGGGTCATGCCGGGCAGGGCGCCGTCGAAGGCCGACAGCACGGCGAGGCCCCTGGCCAGGGCATCCACGAATCCGTCGGGGCGATCTTCTCGGGACATCTGCTCCTGCGCGTTGGGAAACGGCCGGCGCCTTGCGGCAACGATCCGCGCGAAGATTTCGGGGGAAAGATTGGCGGAACTGTGACGGGGCGCGGTTTGGGGCGCATGACGCCACGGCGCCCGGGACTGTCGGGACAGACCCGGCGGGATCGCTCCCGCCGGGCCCTTGTGTCTTTCGACGGAGGGCGGTCCGGCTCAGCGCCGGATGCCGAGCTCCGCGATGTCGATGCCGAGTGGCCCGCCGAGGTCGGCCATGGAGTCGTGGAGCAGCTCCAGCGAGTAGACCGGATTGTGGGCGAAGGCGCCGGGATCTGCCGTGACCAGCTTCCAGTTGTAAGCCGCGCGCAGCAGCCGCGGGGTCCAGGCGTTGTAGGAGACACTGCTGCCCTCGTTCTGGTCCACCGCACCGTCGCCGTTGGCGTCGGCGAAGAAGTAGGGGTAGCTGTGGCCGTCGTAGATGATCGGCACCTCGACGACTTCTTCGGCATAGGTGCGGATCATGTCGAGCAGCATGGCGGCGTTGGCCTCGATGTCGGACTTGATGCCCTTATCGGTGTCGCCGCTGCCGTCGTAGCTTTGCCGCGCGATGCGGATGTCGGCGGGGCTTTCACCCTGGTGACAGGTCATGCAGGGCTCGAACTCGATCTCCAGCGAGTGGGGATCGTGGCAGGAGTTGCAGGTCGAGACCGGTTGGGCGTGGAAGAAGCGTCCGCTGTAGTCCTGCCCCTCGTAGTGGTAGCCCGCGCCGCCGTATCCGCCGAGCCAAGTGGCCGCCGCCGTGGCGTAGTGCGGGTTCACGAAGCGCAGCTCGCCGTCGCTCTCGTCGAGGCTCTTGCCGTCGATGGCGTTTTCGACCGTGACGCCTGCGGTGCGGCCCTGGTGGCAGGTCATGCAGGCGGCTTCGACCCCCTGGACCGGATGCGAGAGGCCACTAGGGAAGGTGATCTCCTTGATCTCGGCGAGACCGGGGTTATGGCAGGTGCCGCAATCGACGACGCCGCCGGTCGGGATCGGCTCGTTCGGGACGCCGGGTTCGCTGCCGTCGAGCCCGTGGAAGGCACGGAAGCCTTCACCCGAGTGGCAGACGGAACAGACCGGGTTGATCTCTTCCTCGCCATCCCAGTGACGAAATGCCTCGGCTGCGGCGTCGGCATGGGCCGACCGGTACCAGTCGGAAATGGCATCGTTGTTCTTGATCTCGATGTTCTCGGGGTGGAAGGGCCCGTCCTCGGGGAGGGCGAAGGGCACGATGGCCTCGTCTTCCGCCTCGGATTCGGCGGTATCCTGCGCAAAGGCCGGCTGTGTCTCGGCAGCAATGAAAAAAAGGCTCAACGCTAGGGCGAGGCTGGAAAAAATGACCAGTAGTCGTGGCATGGCCTGGGTTACTCCGTCGCAAGTGACGTTCGCGCTCTTTTAAGAAATCACACTCGTGTTACAGTTTCACGGAAAATCGGGTGCGCGCGACACAACCCCGACGGGAACGACGTTATGAGTAGCAGCGCTTTACGCGCCGGGCTTTCGCCTCGTTTCGCAACGCCTCCGGCAGCTTCCGGTGGCGTTCTCGAGATGATCACCGAGGAAGCTGGTCTGACCGGACCGGCCCACGGTGAATTGCGTGTGACACCCCTGGTGGAGGAGGGGGCCCAGGTGGCACACGGTGCCCCGGTCGCCTGCCTTCGCCATGCCCCGGAAATCTGTCTGACCGCCCCCATGGCCGCGACAGTGGGCGCGATCCGCCTTGGTCCGGGACGCAGGATGGGCGAGATCGTCTTCTTTCGCGAAAGCGGCGGCGGGCGGCACGAACACGCGCTTGACGGTGCGCTTTCGGAGGCTTCGCTGCGCCGGCTGATGCAAGGCGCGGGGCTCTGGCCGCTGCTGCAGCGCAGGCCCTTCGGGAACATGCCTGCGCCCGGCGAACGGCCCGCGGCAATCTTCGTCATGGGCTCGGACACCCGGCCCTTCGCCCCAGATCCGGAAGTTGCGCTGAACGGGTCGGAGAGGGTCTTCGGCGAAGGTCTGGATGCCCTCTGCCACCTGACGGACGGGCCGGTGATCGTCTGCCACTCCCGCGCCGAGCTACCGCTCGGGACCAAGCGGGCGCACGAGCAGGTGAAGACGCTGCGCTGCGGGCCGCGCCATCCGCAGGGGCTGGCGGGCATGCGCATTCATAGCGCCTTTCCGGCGGAGCTCGATGCGCCTGTCTGGGACATCCATGCCGAGGACGTGGCCGCGATCGGGGCGCTGCTGGAAACGGGGCTCGTTCCCGAGACGCGGCTGATCCACGTGGCGGGCAGCGCCCTGCGAGAGAGCCGCTTCGTGCGGACGCAGCCCGGGGCGGACCTGCGCGGGCTGACCTACGGAGAGGTTCTGCCGGGGCCGCATATGCTGATGACCGGATCGCCGCTCGACGGGCGCGAAGCGCATTGGCTGGGCACGCGCGACCGGCAGGTGACGGTGATGCCGCGCGGACCGCGCCGGCGCGGGCGGCACTGGTTCATCGAGGCGCTGACCGGATCGGCGATGCCGCGGCCCATCATCCCGACCTCGGCGCTGACCCATGCCTTTGGCGGCGGCCTTCCGGCGGCACCGCTCGCGCGGGCGCTGGCGGCGGGGGACGACGAGACCGCCATGAAGCTGGGCGCGCTGTCGCTGCTCGAGGAGGACGTGGCGCTGGCCGATTACGTTCTGGGCGGCCACGGGACGCTGGCCGGTGCGCTGCGGCGGATGCTGGACCGGACCGAGACGGAGTTCGCTGCATGACAAAGGGATTGTGGGACCGCGAGACGGTCGCCCTGATGCTGCTTGCCGCCTACATGCCGCTGGCGCTGACCTGGCTCTGGTTCGGCGGCACGGATGCGTTGGCCCGGTTGCTGCTGGCGCTGGTGGTGTCGGGGATCTGGCATCTGGTCTTCATGCTGGCCCGCGCACAACCGCCCTCGCTGGCAGGCGCCATCGCGGCGCTTGGCGTGGCGATGCTGGCGCCCGAGGACCTGGGCCTGCTGCGCATGGTGCTGGGGGTCAGCTTCGGCGCGGTGATGGGCGAGCTGGTCTTCGGGGGCTGGGGCCGCAACGTGGTGAACCCGGCGACGGTGACGCTGTCGTTCCTGGGCTTCGGCTTTCCGGCCTTTCCCTGGCCAGGATTTGTCGAGCCTGTCGCCTGGGCCGCGATCCCTGCGGCGCTGATCGGGCTTGCCTTCGGCGTGATGCCGGCTGGCGTGATCTTGGGCGCGGTGCTGGTGGGGGTGACCGCGTCGCTGGCGGGGCTGCTGCCCGCGGTACTGGTGCCTGCGGCGGGCATCGTGCTGGTGCTGCTGGTGGCCTGCCCGGTGGCGAGTGCGGCCACGGAACTGGCCCGCTGGCTCAACGGGGCGTTCTACGGCGCCCTGATGGTAATTTTCGCAATCAGCTGGGACGGCGCGGCGCCGGTTCAGATGGCCGTTTCGGCGGCGCTTCTGGCCTCGCTCGCCGCGCCCCTGTTCGATGAGATCGCGATAGGCCTCTGGCTTGCGCGGCGAAGGAGACCTCATGGCCGATCGTGACTGGAACCCCCTGCGACGGGTGCTTGCGCTGCCCAACGAAAGCCGCGGCAAGACGGTGTTCATGGCATTCGCGGTCTCGGCGCTTTGCGCGGTGATGGTGAGCGGCGCGACAGTGGTGCTGCGGCCGATCCAGGCGGCCAACCGCGCGGCCGAGGAACAGGCCCGGATCGAGGCGCTGGTGCGCGGCATCCCGGGCATGTCGGAGCTGCTGGAGGCGACCGGCGGGACGCTGTCCACCGTGGTGATCGATCTCGAGGCGGGGCGCGCGGCGGAGGAGGTGACGCCCGACACCCTGCAGGCGGCGCTGGCGGAGCAGTCGAACTGGACCGCGCTGAGCGACGGCGAGGATATCGCCGGGCTCGGGCAGCGGCCGGATTACGTGCAGATCTACCTGCTGCGCGGCGAGGACGAGGAGATCGAGCTGGCGCTGCTGCCGCTGAGCGGAGCGGGCTACAACGGGCCGATCTCGGCGGTGCTGGCCATGCAGGGCGACATGAACACCATCGCGGGCCTTGCGGTCACGCGGCACGAGGAGACGCCGGGGCTTGGCGGACGGATCGAGGAGCCGGGCTGGCAGGCGAGCTGGCCGGGCACCGAGGTGCGCGACGCCAGTGGCACGGTGCGCTTTGCGGTGGCGCGGGGCGATGCGGTGAGCCCCTACGAGGTTGACGGCATCACCGGCGCCACGCGCACCAGCAACGCGGTCACCCGCATCGTGCGCTTCTGGCTTGGCCCCGAGGGCTATGGCCCGCTGGTCGATGCGGTGCAGCGCGGGGAGTTCTGAGCCATGGCGGAACACTTCAATTTCTGGTCGACGCTGACCGAGCCGCTGGTGCGGCAGAACCCGGTGACGCTGCAGATCCTCGGGCTGTGCTCGGCGCTGGCGGTCACCACGTCCCTGCCGACGGCGCTAACCATGGCGGCGGCACTGACCACGGTGGTGACGCTGTCGGCGGGGCTGATCAGCGTGATCCGCAAGCACATTCCCGACACGATCCGTCTGATCGTGCAGATCGTCATCATCGCGTCGCTGGTGATCGTGATCGACCAGATCCTGCAGGCCTACCTGCCGGACATCAGCCGGTCGCTGTCGGTCTTCGTGGCGCTGATCACGACGAACTGTCTTGTCATGGGGCGGACCGAGGCGTTTTCGCGGCACAACCCGCCGCTGCCCGCCATGGTCGACGCCTTCGGCAACGGCTTGGGCTATTCGCTGGTGCTGATCGTGATCGGCGCGGTGCGCGAGCTGTTCGGCAAGGGCGAGCTGATGGGGCACACGGTGTTGCCGCTGGTCGAGAACGGCGGCTGGTACACGCCGCTGAGCCTGATGCTGCTGGCGCCTTCTGCCTTCTTCCTGCTGGGCATGCTGGTCTGGGCGATCCGGACGGTACTGCCCGAACAGGCCGAGGCGCTCGACACGGTGCCGCCGCCGCGCGGGGAGCCGGCGGAATGAGCGGGCTCTGGGATCTCTTCATCTACTCGGCGCTGGTGCAAAACATGCCCCTGACGCTGTTCCTGGGGCTGTGCACCTTCCTCGCGTTGTCCAAGAAAACCGAGAGCGCGCTTGGCCTCGGCATAGCGATCACGGGCGTGATGGGCGTCACGGTGCCGCTGAACCAGCTGCTTTATACCTACGTGCTGGCGCCCGGCGCCTGGGCCTGGGCGGGCATGCCGGAGCTGGACCTGTCCTACCTCGATCTCATCGCCTTTATCGGGGTGATCGCGGCGACGGTGCAGCTGCTCGAGATGCTGCTCGACCGGTTCTTTCCGGCGATCTACGCGGCCTTCGGGGTCTTCCTCCCGCTGCTGACGGTGCAATGCGCGATCCTGGCGGGCAGCCTTTTCATGGTGGAACGCTCGTACACGCTGGCTGAATCGGCGGTCTACGGCCTGGGCGGCGGCGCGGGCTTTGCGCTCGCTGTCACCATGCTGAGCGCGGTGCGCTCGCGGCTGTCCTATGCCGACCTGCCCGCGGGGCTGCGGGGGCTTGGCATCACCTTCATCCTGGCGGGGCTCATGTCGCTGGGCTTTTCCTCCTTCGCGCAGATGGCGGCATCGCAATGACGGAGATCATCCTGGGCACACTCGTCGTCACGCTGCTGGTGCTCGCGCTGGCGGTGGGGCTGTTGCAGGCCCGAAAGCGCCTGGTGCCCTCGGGCGCCATCGACATCACGGTGAACGGCGGCACGCATATCACCGCCGAGCGCGGCAGCCGGCTGCTGCAGGTGCTGCACGGCAACGACATCCGTATTCCCGCCGCCTGCGGCGGGTCGGGGACCTGCGGGCTTTGCCGCGTTCATGTCACGGGCGAGGGCGCGGGCGAGCCGCAGGCCACCGAGAAGGGTGTGCTTTCCGCGCGCGAGCGGCGCGATCACATGCGGCTGGCCTGCCAGACCAGCCTGCGGGGCGACTGCGCGGTGACGGTGCCGGACGACATCCTGAGTTCGGGCGGCGGGTTCATCTGCACGGTGGCCTCGACCCGGATGATGGCGCCGCTGATCCGCGAGATCGTGCTGGATCTGCCCGAGGGGCAGCCCTTCGACTATCTCGCCGGGGATTTCATGCAGATCACGGCGCCGCCCTACAAGGTGGATTTCGGCAAGCTGGACCTGCCCGAGGCGTTTCGCGAGACCTGGGAGATAGCCGGCTGGACGGAACTGTCGTCCGCATGCGATGCGCCGGTGACGCGGGCCTATTCGGTCGCGAACCGCGCCGAGGACGTGAACCGGGCGGTGTTCAATATCCGGCTCGCCGTGCCGCCCGCGGGGATGGAGCACGAGGTGCCGCCGGGAAAGGTGTCGTCCTGGCTGTTTTCGCTGAAGGAAGGCGACAAGGTCGAGGCCTCGGGGCCCTTCGGCGAGTTCCACGCGCAGCCGACCGAGGCCGAGATGGTCTTTATTGGCGGGGGTGTGGGCATGGCACCGCTGCGGGCGCTGATCCACGAGCAGCTTGGGCGCGGCAGCACGCGGCGGCTTCGGTATTTCTACGGGGCGCGCAGCGTCGCGGACCTGTTCTATGTCGAGGAGTTCGACAGGCTGTCCGAGGCCAATCCGAACTTCACCTGGACCCCGGCCCTGTCGGACCCGGCGCCCGGCGACCGCTGGACCGGGGCGACCGGTTTCATCCACGAGGCGCTGCGTCGCGAGATGGCAAAGCACCCGGCGCCCGAGGATTGCGAATACTACCTGTGCGGGCCGCCGGTCATGATCTCGGCGGTGCTTGCGACGCTGGAACGGCTCGGGGTCGAGCCGGAGAACATCTTCTATGACGATTTCGGAGGATAGGGCCATGACTGCTGAAATGAGCCGTCTCGGACGACGCGGTTTCCTGGGCCTTGCCGGGGGCGCGATGCTGTGGCCGGTGATCGGGCGCGCCGCGCCGGTGGAGGGCATCGGCGGGCCGGCCTTCGGGACGCAGTGGCGGATGGCCGGGCCGGGCCTCGGCAGCGATCTGGGCGAGGCTGTCGCTACGCTTTTTGCCGGGATCGACGCGCAGATGTCGCCCTGGCGGAGTGACAGCATGCTGAGCGGGCTGAACCGGGCGGGCGTCGGTGCGCAGGAGGTGCCGGAGGAGACAGCGCTTGTCACTGCTGCGGCGCTGGCGCTGACGGGCGAAAGCGGCGGGGCCTTCGATCCCGGCGTGGGGCCGCTTGTGGCGCGCTGGGGCTTTGGCCCGATCGACGTGGGCGAGGTTTCGGATGCCTCGGCCTGGACTGTCGAGGGCACGCGCGTGGTCAAGCGCGACGCGGGCGCGACGCTGGATCTATGCGGCATCGCCAAGGGCTGGGCGCTGGACGAGGCGCGGGCGCTGGCGGCGCGGCAGGGGCATCGCGATGTGCTGATCGATCTCGGCGGCGAACTGGCGGCGCTGGGGATGCACCCCGAGGGGCGGCCCTGGAAGGTCGGCGTGGAGAACCCGCTGGGCGAGGGGCTGGCGGCGGTGCTGTCGCTTGCGCCCGGCCTGAGCGTCGCGACCTCGGGGCGGCGGGCGCAGAGCTACGTGCTGGGCGGGCGCAGCTATTCCCACATCATCGATCCGGCGACGGGCGAACCCGTGGCGGGGGCGCTGGCCTCGGTCTCGGTCCTGTCGGAACGCGCGATGACGGCGGACGGCTGGGCCACGGCGCTGTTCGCGGCAGGGGCCGAGCGCGGCGTGGCGCTGGCCGAGGCGCACGGGATCGACGCGCTGTTCCTGAGCGATGACGGCGGCGCGCTGCGGCAGCAGGTGACGGGCCGGATGGCGGAGGTGCTGGCATGATCGAGGTTATTTTCGCGGTCGGGGTCTTCGTGCTGGCGGCGGGCGGTCTGGCGCTTGGCCTCGCGCTGGGGCGCGGGCCGGCGCGGACAAGCTGCGGTGCCATGGCCTGCGGCAAGATGGAGCGCTGCGCGGGCTGTCCGCACCTGCGCGAGGAGGCGTCATGAGCCGGCATCTGGTGTCGGACATCATGCGCACCGATATCGTGACGCTGACGCCCGCGACGCCGATCCGGCGGGCGGTGGCGCTGCTGGTCGAGGGCGAGGCCGCGGCGGCACCGGTCCTGAAGGAAGACGGCGGGCTGGCGGGCTTGCTCACGCAGAAGGACTGCTTCCGCCCGGCGCTGCACGCGGGGTATTATCAGGATTGGACCGGCAACGTGGCCGATCACATGACGGCGGAGGTCGTCACGGTCGAGGCGGGCGAAGACGTGATGCACGCCGCCGAGATGTTCCTCGACCTGCCGCACCGGGCCTTTCCGGTGCTGAAGGACAAGCGCATGGTGGGGCTGCTCGACCGTGCGGACGTGCTGGCGCACATGGTGCGCGAGGGCTGAGGCCGCGGGCCCGGGTGGCGGGACCTGAGTTTTCGTCAGCCCAGGTGTCAGGATTTCTGGTTTGCGGGGCCGGGGCCTTCGGCGGGATGATCGGCCGAAGGGTGCGGTGCTTCGTGCCCCGGGCACGAAGGGATCAGCCGATGAACAGGATGGAGCGGGGGCCGGGGCTCGGGCTTTCGGGGCTGAGCGTGACCGAGGCGGGTGCTCGGCTGCGGCGGGGCGAGGTCTCCCCGGTGGATCTGGTGGACGCCTGCCTTTCGCGGATCGCCGCGACGCAGGATGAGCTGAATCTCTATATCACCGTCCTGGACGAGACCGCGCGCACGAAGGCGGTGCAGGCCGAGATGGAGATCCGGCGGGGACGTCTACGTGGGCCTCTGCACGGCATCCCCTTCGCGGTGAAGGATAATTACCACGTGAAGGGTGTTCTCACGACCGCCGGATCGCGGCTGATGCTGGATCACATGGCAGAGGAGACCGCGACGATCATCGCGCGGCTCGAGGCGGCGGGGGCGATCCTGCTGGGCAAGCTGAACACCTGGGAATACGGCACCGGAAACGGCGAGGTGCATCATGACCTGCCGTTCCCAGTCGCGCGCAACCCGTGGAACCCCGATCGGTTCACCGGCGGATCCTCGACCGGAGCGGGTGCGGCGGTGGCGGCGGGAGCCGCCATGTTCGCGCTCGGGTCGGACACCGGTGGATCGGTGCGCCTGCCGGCGGCGGCCTGTGGCGTGCAGGGCATGAAGGCAACCTTCGGGCGGATCAGCCGGAAGGGGATGCTGCCCAACTGCTGGAGCTCGGACGTGCCCGGCCCGCTGACGTGGACGGCTGAGGACAACGCCCTGGTGCTGTCGATGATCTGCGGCGTCGATCCCCTGGACGAGAGCACCCGGGACGTGCCGGTGCCGGACTTCGCCGCCGGACTGCGGGCCGGCCGTGTCGAGGGGATGCGCATCGGAGTGGTGCGCGATTTCGGCGAAGGCGCGCCGGCCTTCCAGCCCGCGCTGGCGGAGAATTGCGAGCGTATGGCCAAGGTGCTGGAAGGGCTGGGCGCCGTGGTCGAGGAGGCCCGCCTGCCGGCGCCGCTGCCCGCCTACCGGAACACGCTGAGCGTCATCAACTGGTCGGAATCCTATTCGATCCACGAGAAGGATTTCCTAGAGCGCCACCACGAGATGGGCTTCGCCCTGCGCGACAAGATGATGTCGGGGTCGATGGTGCGGGCGGCGGACTACCTTGCGGCGCAGCGCTACAGGCGCGAGCTGTCGGCGGCGACGGACGCCATGATGCAGAGCTACGACGCGGTGCTGATGCCCACGACCTCGATGGTGGCGCCCGCGTTCGGGGACAACGACGTGGTGCGCGCGTACACCTACGCCGCGACGACGAGCATCCAGAACGTGACCGGGCACCCGGCCTTCGCGGTGGCGAGCGGCTTCGACGACGACGGCATGCCGACCTCGGTGCAGATCACGACGAAGTACTTCGACGAGTTGACGGCGCTGGTGGTGGCGCATGCCTGGGAACGGGCTGCGGACCCGCGCGAGGCGCGGCCCGCGGCATGAGAGGAAGTCTTCGATGAGCGAATTCGACTGGACGGACGCCGAGATCGCCGCATGGTGCCGACGCATCGGGCTGCCCGCGCCGGACGCCGAGACGGCCGAGCGGCTGCGGGTGCAGGCGGGGAAGGTGTCGGCCGCGGGCCGCACGGTGCCGCGGGTTTCGGAAAAGGATCTCGAGCCGGCGACGGCACTGCGCGTTCCGGGGTAAGGTGTCTGGGGGCCTTCGGCCCCCGGACCGGTCAGGCGGCGAGCGCACCCTTGGCGCCGAGCGCGTCCGAGACGAGCGCCGCGGCGGAGATCGCCTTGCGGTCGTCGAACTTGCGGCAGATGACCGAGACGCCCACCGGCAGGCCCGACGGGCCGGAATTGCCGGGCACGGAAACCACCGGCACGTGCATCAGGGTCCACATGCAATTGAAGACCGACGAACCGGTGTGGTCGAGTCCTTTGGGCGCCTCGTCGACGGAGCTTGGCGCGATGACGAAATCGTATTCCTGGGCGATCTCGTCATAGAGCCACCGGCAGCGATCCGCGGTGCGGTAGCAGTGGCGCACCCATTCGAGGCTGTCGCCGCGGGCGTTCTCCACGATCTCGCGGAACTCGGGGTGGGTCGCGGGATAGGCGCGCACCTCGTTGAGGAAGGCGGCGCGGCCTTCGCGGGCAAGGATCGTGCGGTGAACGGGATGGATGTCGTCGAAGTCGGGCGGCAGGTCGAGATCCACGACCTCGGCCCCCGAGGCGCGGAGGGCGGCTGCGGTAGTTTCCATGGCGGTCTGCGTGCCGGGGCCGGCCTCGTTCCAGACGGGGGTACGGCAAATGCCGACCTTGAGGCCGGTGAGGTTGCTGAAGAGCGGGCCGGTGTGTTCGAGGTCGAAAACATCGGCGAGCAGGTCGAAATCCTTCAGGTCCCGGGCATAGAGGCCGAGCGTGTCGAGGGAGGCGCCGTACATCTTGAGCCCCTCGCGGGAGATGACGCTCCAGCTCGGCTTCCAGCCGAAGATCCCGCAGAAGGAGGCCGGACGGATGACCGAGCCGCCGGTCTGGGTGCCGAGCGCAAGGGGCACCATGCCAGCGGCCACGGCGGCCGCGGAGCCCGAGGAAGAGCCGCCGGGCGTGTGTTCGGGGCTGTGCGGGTTCGAGGTGGGCTTGCCGCGGTTGCCGGCGGCAAATTCCGTGGTGACGGTCTTGGCGGCGATCAGCGCCCCGGCGGCGCGCAGCGTGTCGATGCAGGCGGCGTCCATGGCGGGGCGGAAGCCCGCATAGCGCGGCGAGTGGTATTCGGTCGGCAGGTCCTTCGTCATGATGACGTCCTTGACCCCGATCGGCACCCCGGCAAGCGGCAGGGATGTATCGCCCGCGTCGAGCACCCGGGCCGCGGTGAGGACCGCTTCGGGTTCGAAATGCGAGAGCGCCCTGACGGTGGGTTCGCGTTCGGCGACGCGGGCGATCATGGCCTCGGCGATGCCGGTGCAGGTCGTCGTGTCCGACTGCAGCGCCGCGACCAGCCCGTGCGCGGGGGTTTCCGCATAGTTCATTCCGACACCTCCTGTCCGTCGTTCGAAGGCAGTGTCGCAGATTTCCGCGCGGTGCCGGCACGACGAGTTTTCAGGTGGTGGCAAAGCGGAATTGTCGCCGTCCGCGGTGTGCGTAAGTCACGCCGCCTGTGCGATGAGCCAGTCCTTGAATTCGGCCGCGACGGTCCCCTGCGACTGCCACGAGGAAACGAGGTAGTATGGCATCTTCTGGGGGTAGGCCTCGGCAATCGGGACGAGTTCGCCACGGGCGAGCGCGTCGCGGATCAGGAGCGTGCGGCCGAGGATGGCGCCGATCGACGCCTTGGCGGCCTCGATCGCGGCGGAGGTCTGGTTGAAGCGCAGGCCGTGGTTCACGTTGGTGCGGTTGACGCCGAATTCCTGGAGGTACCGCTGCCATTCGGGGCGGGAGGGGCGCGCGAGCTTGACCTGCCGGTCGACGTGGATGAGCGGGACCTGCATCAGCACGTCCTCGGGGCGGGTGCCGTGGGTGTCGTGGATGCGCTCCAGCAGCTTGGGCGAACAGACGGGCACGAGGTCCTCGCTGAAGAGCGGCTCGATGCGGCGGTCGAGCGTCGGCTGCCAGGTGCTGATCCAGAAGTCGGTCTCGTTGCTCTCGATCTCCTCGCGCGTCAGGTAGGTGCGCACGCTCATGTCGATGTCGGGGTGATCGGTGAGGAAGCTGTCCATCCGGGGCAGCAGCCAGGTGGTCCCAAGCGAGACCGAGGTGCCGAGGGTGACGGTCTCGCGGGCCTCGGGTTCGTCGGTGAGGGTGCGGATGGCCTCGCTGATGAGATCGAGCCCGCCGCTGAGCTTGGCGAGCACGTTGGAGGCGGCGGGGGTCATCTCGATGGCGCTGTTGTGGCGCACGAAGAGCTTGACCTGCAGGAAATCCTCGAGCGTGCGGACCTGGTGGCTGACCGCCGTGGGGGTCACGTGAAGTTCCTCGGCGGCTTGCGCGATGCTGCCGCGGCGGGCAGCGGCCTCGAAGGCTCGGATGGCATTCAGCGGAACACGGGGTCGCATGGGAAACCTCTGACACTGACCGACGAAAAAACTCCTCCCCGTGCCATGGTATGACGTTTGCCGTCGCGCCCGCGCCGAATGTGGCCGGAGCGGGGTCACGGAGGATCACGGCGCGCGGAATTGCCCAAATGTGCGTCGCTGATGTCTGTTTCACGGACCGGGCGATGTGTCAGGCGGCTGTCTCGTGACGCCCGTCCAGCCTCGGGGCCCCGCGACTCAGGGCTTTTGTAGGAGCAGCGCGTGGATGCGGCCGCGGCGAAGCTCCCGACCTTCGAGTTTCTCGGTGTCGTGGGTCGCTTCGCGCCCGAAACCGGCCTCGGCCACGATGTCGAAATGCTGGCCGGCCATGGCGGTGACCGCGTCGGGATCAAGCGGACGGAAAGGGCCTTGGTTGGAGACCTGGTGGGGCTTCTCCTCGCGTTCCCAGTAGGGGCCGTAGGGCGAGGCCGCGTTGCGGTAGGCCAGGAGGAGGTGGCCGCCAGGGCGGAGCACGCGGGCGATGGAGGCGAGCAGGGCCGCGGGGTCCGGAGCATGTTCAAGGGCAAGCGGCAAGGTGACGAGATCGGCCGAGGCGTCGGGCCGGGGCAGGTCCGGGCCGCGCATCCGCAGCGACTGCAGGGTGCGCCCGGTGCAGGCGGGCTCTGCGGCGAGGCGCTGGCGCATGAAGGTCAGGTTTCCGTCGTGCAGGTCTGCAAGGGTGAGGCGCGCCCCCTTCGGCAGGCGGGTCAGCAGCCGGGCTGCCTCGGTGCCGCCCCAGCCCATGACGTCGATCACCTCGGCCCCGGCAGGCAGGTCCGGCATCAGGTCCAGCACGCCCTCCATCACGGTGCCCTGCCGGGCCGAGACGTAGACCCCGGCGATGGGCGATTTCGCCCAGACGGCGTAGCCGCGCAGGTCGCCGATCTGGTCCCAGGTCCAGCGGGTGGGGTCCCATTCTGCGTAGGGCGTGAGCTGGGATTCCGCGTCGCCGTAGGGATAGGCGTCCGAAGGCGCCTGCGGCCAGTCGGCGGCCTCGGGGCGTTCGAAGCGCTCGAACGAGAGCACGTCATCGAGCGGTCGGCGGGGCGGCTTGGTGAGCCGCGTTCCCGGTGCCGTGTAGCCGAGCGCGATGGCGCCCTGGACGGTGTAGCCTGCGGGGAGGTCCAGAAGCTCGCGGACCTCGTCTGAGGGGCCGATGCCCGCGTTGTAGATGGAGGAAATCCCGCGCAGGTGCGCCGAGAGGATCATGTGGTAGCCGGCGGCGGCGACCGACTGGACGATGGAAAAGTGCCGGTGCGACCAGCCGTTCAGGAAGCACAGGTAGATCAGCGCGCCGCAGGTCCCGAAGTGCAGGTTGCCGCCCGAGATCCGCTGCGCGCGGGCGAGTTTGTCGCGGTCGGTGACGACGATGAAGTGCCAGCTCTGGTGATTGCAGGAAGAAGGCGCCTCGATAGCATCGCGCATGACGGCGCGGATCGTGTCCCTGGAGAGGGGCGTGCCGTCGAACTCGCGGCAGGAGGTGCGTGTGGCGAGCCGGTCGAGGACGCCGCGGGCTTCGAGGTCGAGGATCATACGCGTTCTCCGAGTTTCCGGCGCAGGTGTCGATAGGCGAGGAAGATCGGGTCCGTCAGGAGAAGCACCACGAGAATCCGCACGAGATGAAACGCCACGACCTCGGCGGTGTCGAGGTGGAGATCGGTTGCGGTAAGGGTCATTTCTGTCAGCCCGCCCGGTGAGAGGCCGAGCACCAGGGTCTCGACCGGGACGCCGCTTGCGAGCGACAGCAGCAGCGCGCAGAGGCTGGTCATGGCCAGCAGGGCCACGGTGCCGAGCACATTCAGCGGCAGGAAGGCCCGGAGCGCGGTGACGGAGTCGCGGGTGAAGCGGGTGCCGAGGACAAGGCCGATCATGATCTGGGCGAGGATCATCATGCTGCCCGGCACCTTCGAACCCTGGAGGCCGAGGTAGGCGATCACACCGGCGACGGCGAGGCCCCCGAGCAACCAGCTGTTCTTGATGTTGGCGCGGCTCATGAGCCACGCGGCGGCAAGGCCGAGGATCAGCATCACCGCCAGGATCGGCGGGTCGAAGGGATAGTTGGCGCCTTCCCAGTCGAGTTCGCCCCGCCAGCCGAGAAAGGTCGCGGCCGCCGGCAGGATCAGGACGACGATGAGGATGCGCAGGGACTGTGCCATGGCGACAAGCTCGGGCTTGCCGCCGTAGGCCTCGGCCATGACGGACATTTCGGCGACGCCGCCGGGCATGGAGGAAAAGAAGGTCGTGGTCCTGTCGATGCCGGTGATCCGCGAGAGCGCGAGCGAGATCAGCAGCCCGGAGGCAACGGCCGCGAAGGCGGCCAGCACCATGTATTCCGCGAGCGAACCGAGCCGGGCAATGACCGGCGCGGTGAGCCCGAGCCCGATGCTGAGGCCCACGACGGACTGGCCGAGCTTGCGGAACCAGACCGGCGCGACGATGGGCGTGCGGACCATGTTCCAGGCCGCCGAGGCGATAAGCGCGCCGAGCAGCCAGGCCAGCGGGATGCCTGCAAGCGACGCGGCGAAGCCACCGATGCCGCCGATGGCAAGCACGCGGGCGAGTCCGCCAAGCCCCTGGACGTGCCGGCGCATGCGGCGGTGGCGGGCGAGCCGTTCGAGATCCGCCTCGCTGCGGCGGCCCTTCGCCTCGGTGAGCCGTGGATCAATCGTCATCGCCGGGAACCGTGCCCTTGGGCAGCGCGCAGATGTGCTTGTAGATCTCGCCGGGTCGGGTCAGCCAGATTTTGTCGCGATGGCTGATGATATGCTGGAAGGCGCGGCGCAGCTCGGGGATGCGGTAGGGGCGGCCCATGAGGAACGTGTGGAGCGAGACCGGCATGACGAGGGGCTGCTTTTCGGACTGCTTCAGCATCTCGTCGAAGCTCCAGACGATGAGGTCCGCGAAGGTCGCGGGCGAATGGCCGAAGTAGACCACCGACCGGCCGTCGTTGAGCTCCACCGGGTAGGGCATGAGGAGGATCTTTCCGTTGCGCGTCTTTGCCCAGATCGGCTGGTCGTCCATGGTCCAGTCCATGGAATAGCCGTAGCCGGCCTCCTGCAGCATATCGAGGGTCTCGCCCGAGTTGGAGAGCCAGGGCGCCATCCACCCGAGCGGCGGCGTGCGCTCGTTCTCGGTGATCTTCGAGGTGGTCAGATCGATGAGGGCCTTCTCCTCCGCGATGGTCAGCTCGGCCTGGGCGTCGGAATTGGTGAGGCCGTGGCCGAGGAATTCGTCGCCGCGGGCCCGGGCGCGGGCGACGATCTCGGGGGCGTGGTCATAGACGGCGACGTTGAGCTGATGTTCCAGCGGCAGGTCCAGTTCGTCGGCGAGGTCCATGAGACGGAAGTAGCCGACACGGTTGCCGTATTCGCGGAAGGAAAAGAAGGAATGGCCCTGCGACTGGTCCGCCGAGGCCATGGCGAGCCCCTTGCCCTTTCCGTAGCGGAAGACCTCGATGTTCATCGCGACGTAGACGGCGAGGCGCTTGCCCTCCGGCCAGCTGTAGTCGGGGCGGGAGTCGATGGAACTGTAGGCGAAACGTCCGTGGTCCTCGAGCATGCGGGCCTCCTGAAGTGCGAGTGAATACTGTGGTATACCGTCGAGTGTGACCTGCCGCGCCGGTGGGCGCGACTGCGATTTTCTTTTTGCGGGCTGAGGTTTTCGGGGCCGGTGGCGACCTGCGGGATCAGTCCATGAGGTCGGGCACGAAGGTCACGATCTCGGGGAAGATGATGAGCAGCGCGAGGATCAGCACCTCCATCAGCAGGAAGGGCGTGACGCCGGCGAAGACGTCCTCGAGCGCGAGCGGGACGGGGGACGAGGCCCGCACGATGTAGACGTTGAGGCCCACCGGCGGCGTGCAGAGCGAGATCTCGGCCATCTTGACGGCGATGATGCCGAGCCAGATGGGGTCGTAGCCCACACTGGTCATGATCGGGTAGATGATCGGAAGCGTCATCACCATGATCGCGATCGGTTCGATGAACATGCCCAGCACCAGAAAGAGCAGGATGAAGCCGAGCAGGTAGGCGAGGCGCGGCAGCTCGAGCGCGAGGGACCAGTCGACGATGTCCGTGATCAGGCCGGTGTAGGTCACGAAGCGCGCGAAGAGCATGCCGCCGATGACGATGATGAAGATCGTCGTGGTGCTGATCGAGGCCTCCTTGATGATCTCCATCAGCGACTTGAGGTTGAGGCGGCCCTTGGCGATGACGATGAGCATGGCGCCGAAGGCGCCGAACGCGCCTGCCGAGGTGGCGGTGAAGAAACCGCCGTAGATGCCGCCGATCACCAGCACGAAGAGGATCGTGATCCCCCAGACGCCACGCAGCGAGCGCACGCGTTCGCCCAGCGGCGGCATGGCCACCGGCGTGGGTGCGAGGTCGGGGTTGCGCAGGGCGCGGACGTAGATCGACGCGGCGAAGACGCAGGCGGTGAGGATGCCCGGAACGAGGCCCGCGATCATGACCTTGGCCACCGACTGTTCGGTGATCACGGCGTAGATCACCATGAGCACCGAGGGCGGGATCAGGGCAGCGAGCGTGCCGGAGGCCGCGATGCAGCCCGCGGCGAGGCGGGGCGAATACCCCAGTGCCGTCATCTCGGGCATGGACATGCGGGTGAAGACGGCGGCGTTGACGATGGTGGAGCCCGAGGCCGCGCCGAACATGGCAGATGCGAAGTTTGTGGCGATGGCGAGGCCCCCGTGAAGATGGCCCAGCCACTTGTACGCCGCGCGGTAGAGGTCGGTGGTCAGGTTCGCCTGCGTCGCGAAGGAGCCCATGAAGATGAAGAGCGGGATCACCGCCAGCGTGAAGCTGTTGGTGGTGCTGAAGGGAATCGTGGCGAGCTGGGCGAAGGCGGAGCTGGCCCCGCTGGTCAGCCAGATGCCGATCATCCCGGCAAGGCCGAGGGCCACGCCGATGTAGACCCCGCCGATGAGCATGAGCATCAGGACTGCGACGACGAGCAGGCCGGCGGTGGATGCGTCCATGAATTGGGTCCTCCGGTGGAGCGGTTTCTGGGCGTAGCCTCGGGGTCAGGAGGCCTGCAGGTCGGGGTCGAGTTCGACCTCCTCGGGGCGCGCGCCGGAGCCTCGGGCAAGACGCGAGATGTCCTCGACGATGTCGACCACGAGCTGCACGATCATCAGGAGGGTGCCGCCCAGAAGAGCCATGCGCGCGGGATAGAGCGGCAGGCGGATCAGGCCGCTGGTGCTCTCGTTGATGGCGAGCGAGTAATCGAGTTCCAGCCAACCCTGCCAGGCGAGCAGACCGAAAAAGACGACCGAGAGCAGCGAGCTGGCGAGGTCCATGGCCGACTGCACGCGGGGCGGCATCTTGAGGTAGACGAATTCGACCCGGATGTGCTTGCGCCGGATCTGCGCGAAGGTGAGACCGCCGAAGACGATCAGGACCATGGTGCTTTCGGTGATCTCGAGCGCGCCGGGAACCGGGTGGCCGAAGTGGATCCCGACGACATCCGCGACGCCGAGAAAGACCGAAACGAGCAGCCCGATCCCGCCGATCAGGACCATGAACCAGCCCAGGAAGGTGACGATGCGCTTGAGAAGGGTCATGGGTGGCTCCTGCTCCTGACCGGGGGGCGGGGGACCGGGCCTCCCGGTCCGCTCCGGGGCTTACTGGGTCGGGGTGGCGGAAGTCATTTCCTCGAAGAAGGCGACGGTCGCGGCAGCGCCTTCGCCCTCGCCGCGGCCGTCCATCTCTTCCTGCCAGGCGGCGAGAAGGTCGGGGGCCTCTTCCTTCCAGGCGGCGAGTTCCGCCGGATCGAATTCCACGACGGGGCTGTCGTTCTCCTCCATGGTGGCAATCGCGCCCTCGGCGTTATCCTCCATCCAGTCGATGTAGGCCGCGTTGGCGCGCTCGGCCTCTTCCTCGAAGATCGTGCGGTACTCCTCGGGCATGCTTTCCCACACATCCTTGTTGATGAGGATCAGGTGCCCGGCGATGGCCATGATGGGCCCGCAGTTCACGGCGCCGACCTCGTAGAGGTTGTAGGCCTCAATGTTGCCGGCGTTCAGGAAGGAGATGTCGAGCGTGCCGCGCTGGAGGGCCTCGTAGAGGTCAGTGGCGTTCACGGTGACGGGGGTCGCGCCGACGGTGTCGAGGATCTTCGGCAGGTCGGAGCCGAAGGTGCGGACCTTCTTGCCCTCAAGGTCGCCCATCGTGCTGCATTCACCCTCGGCGGCGGTGAAGTAGTATTCGCCGAGCGGCTGCTGGAAGAGGAAGTGGGCGTTCAGGTTCTCGAGCTCCTCGCGGAACTGGGGTACCTCCTCGACGGCGGCGCGGAAGCTTTCGATGGCCTGGCGGCCGCTGTCGAAGACGAAGGGAATCTGCGCCGTCTTCCAGTAGAGTAGCTGGTCGGGATAGTAGCCGGGCGGGATCGCGGTCATGTCGACGGCGCCGCGACCGACGAGGCGCAGCAGTTCGGTCGGGCCGCCGAGCGCGCCGGCGTAGGAGATCGAGATCGCGACATCGCCGTCGGTGCGTTCCTCGATCCGCTGGGCGAATTCCGCCTCGACATCGAGGAAGGGGCCGTTGGCGAGGTAGTGGCCCCAGCGCAGGTCGAATTCCTGCGCCCCGGCGGGCAGGGCGGTGGTGGCGGTCAGGGCCAGGGTGCCGATCACGGCTTTCCAGTCTAGCATGGTTGTCTCCTTGTTGGGGTGGACCCGTCCCCCGGTCGGACGCCGGGGCTTCGGGCACGTGTCTTCAGGCCGCCTTGGCGGGGTTCACGATGTGCCGACGCGAGCGCATGGCCGGCTGGATGTACTGGCCGAACTGCTCGATCCCGGTGATGAAGTCGTCGAAGGCAAGCATGATGCCCTTGAGCCCGGGCGTGTCGGCGAGCTCGTCCAGCATCTCGGCCACGTGTTCGTAGCTTCCGACAAGACGCGCGAGGTTGGTGGGCTTGGGGTTCGTGATCGTGGTGGTCAGCGCCTTGGCGGTGCTGTCCTTGCTGGCCTTCTTGTCATGGCCGGCCTGATCGGCCTGCCATTGCAGCGCCTCGAGATCGGTGCCGGACTTGTAGTGTTCCCATTTCTGCCAGGCGAGTTCGTCCGTGCGGTCCGCGATGATGAGCACGAGCAGCAGCGCGCCGGTTTCGCGGCCGTGTTCGGCCGAGGCCTTCTGCACGCGGGCCAGCGTGTCCTTGGCGACGGTGACCTGGTTGGTGTCGCCCCGGGCGGCCACGAAGGAATAGTCGCCGTACTTTGCCACGAATTCTATGCCCTTGTCGGACTGACCGGCGCCGATGATCGGGATGTGGCCGGCGGGCCTGGGCGACAGCACGCAGTCGTTCATGGTGAAGAAGTCGCCCTTGAAGTCGGACTGACCGGTTTCCCAGAGCTCGGTCATTACCTGCGCGTATTCCGAGGCGTAGTCGTAGCGCCGTGCGAAATGTTCCTCGCCGAGCTCGATGCCCATCTGTTCGTATTCCTTGGGCTGCCAGCCGGTGACGATGTTCACGCCGAAGCGGCCCGGCGCGATGGAATCGATGGTGGCGGTCATGCGCGCGACCACGGCGGGCGGGATGGTCAGCATGCCCACCGAGCCGAAGAGCTGGATCTTGCTGGTCTGGGCGGCGATGCCCGCCATAAGGGTGAGGCTTTCGAGGTTGTGGACCCAGTATTCGGAGGGACCCGCGAAGCCACGCAACTTGATCATGGAGAGCGCGAAGTCGAAGCCGTAGTGTTCGGCGCGCTGGGTGACCGTCCGGTTGAGATCGAAGGTGGGGTAGGTCTCGGGCGAGGTGGTGGAAATCAGCCAGCCGCGGCTGCCGATGGGCAGGAAAACTCCAATCTTCGTCATCACGGCGCTCCTCTGGTGTCACTCGTTCGAGCACCACCGAAGCGGAAGACAGCGTGGATCGCGTCATGAGGAATTTCGCGGCGCGGGCGAAGAAAAAGTTCTGCGTCAGTTGCTAAGGGACTGAAACTAATGGTTTCAGAGCGTCCTGAGCGCGCACTGAAGTGCGAGCCGGTTCATGCCGCGTCCGGATGCCTGGGCAAATTATGGGCGCCCGTGCCAGGTCAGCGCGTGCCGTTCTGGACGTCCGTGGCGAGATCGCCACCGAGCGTGGCGAGGAAGGCCACCCAGTCGGTCCCGCTCGAGGCGCTGGGATTCCAGACCTCGCGGTCGGGCCCGGGCGTGGTGTCGGGGCCGGGCGTGTAGGTGGCGGGGGCGCTGCGGCCGAAGCCGCCGCCGCTGGCCTGCACCTTGAGCGCGGCGACCAGATCCGGGCCGCTGAGCGGGACAAGACCGGGGGCGACGCCCAGCATGGCGCCGGCGAGCGTGCGTCGCGCCTCGATCACTGCGCGGGGACGTCCGAAGGCAAGCCGTTCGTCGAAGACCGCGCCGGTGAGGGCGGCGTCGAAGACCAGACCGCGCCGTCCCGCATGCGCGGCGCCGGTGAACATCACCGCATCATCGACAAAGAGCGTGGTCGCGGACATGTGGAAGTCGCGGCCGGGGCCCCCGGTGGGCGTGATCCATGCGACGCGATCCTCGGCGGTGGCCTTGAGGGTTTCCAGCGCGCCCTGGATGGCGAACCTCCGGACCTCGTCCACGCGGGCGTTGCGGTCGGGCAGGTGCCGGGCGGGCAGGATCAGCACGACGTGCAGGGCGGGATTGGCCGTGAGCCTGTCGGTGAGGGCCTCGAGGAAGCGGATATCTCCGTCGGGATCGGCCCAGACCTCGCCATCAAGCGCGGGGGTCTGAAGCCAGACCAGATCCTCGGCGCGTTCCACGGCCGCGAAGGCCGCGCGGGCGAAGCCCTGCACGCCCTTGCGGTTCTTGTGGAGCAGTCGGTCGAAGGCGGCAGAGGCGATGTCGTCGTCGAAGGTCGCGCTGTCGATGAGCCCGTCCACGGTGAGCCCGCCGGGCAGACCGGAGAGCGCGTTGTCGATCCGCTGCTTGATACCGGGGTTGGCCGGATCGGCATTGTCCCAGAGCGCGCCGGGTTCGACCGTGTCGGGGATCAGCGAGATCAGGAGGTTGCCATGCGTACCCTTGGCAGCGGTTTCGAGGATGGCGGTCCAGGGGCCTGCGTCGGTGGGCACCGTGGCGGAGGTGAAGGGACGGCCCATGAGGGTCACGAACTCGGCAATGTCGGCGACGCGCCGTTCGCGCATGAGCAGGCGCAGCAGGTCGCCAGCAGGGCCGCCGATGCCAAGCCCCTCGCCGTGGATTTCGGGTGCTGCGTTGACGCCGGGATGGGCGAGGGCCGCCGGGGGCGCCTCGTGCCAGATGCGCCGGCCCGCGACGCCGCCGATCACGCCCCGGTTGCCGGTGGTGTCGTAGGCGGCGAAGTCGAGGATCTCCTGCGCTGTGGCGCCGGTGTGGAAGCCCGCCTCGTGCACCCGTTCGGGCCCGCCGGGGGCTTGCGCGGGGGCGAGGTCGCCCGCCGTAGTCTGGGTGAAGGCCGGGTCGTTGGTGATGATCCGGTCGGCGGTGTCGGCACGGTTGGGCAGGCTGGGGCCGAGGTCGCTGGCGCGCAGGCTGGTAATGTCGACGGCGGTGAAATTACCGGCGGAGATGTCGCCCTCGACCGCGATTAGGCTCTGGCCCGGGGCGATGGCGCCGGTGCCCGGGGCGGGCTGCGTCGCCGTTTCGGCGCAGTAGAGCGTGAGGGCGCCAAGGCTTGCCACGTCGGCGGGCGTGGCATCGACGACGGCGGGCCTGTCGGCGCGACGGTCGGTCAAGAGCCGGCTGCCCTCGGCGGTGGTGACCATGAGGTCATAGCTGAAGGTGGCGCCCGCCTCGCCATCGCGCAGCGGCAGCAGCAGGAGCGCGCTGCCTGCGGCGTCGGCCAGCGCCGCGCCCCCGGTCATGCGGAACCGGCGGCCGTCGGCGGTGTCGCGGCCGTGCGGCCAGGCCCGCAGCCAGGCGCCGGGCGGCAGGGTGGGGTCGAAGCGCAGGACCACGGTTTGGTCCGAAACGGCAGCGCCCGCCTGCTGGCCCGAGCCCCGGAGGCTGTGGGCCGTCGCCGCCGGATCATCGAACTCTGCGGCGAAGGGATCGCCGGGCGAGAGCGTCGCGGGTGTCTGGGGGCCGTAGTCACGGTCGAGCTCGGGGGCGATGAAATCCACCGTGGCGCTGGTGTCGGCGAAACGGGCCATGACCTCGGTCGCGACGGCGTCGGCGGTGGGCAGGAAAAGCGGATCGGCGGTGTTGCGCGCGGCGCTGACGCGGCGGCGGGGATCGGCCTGCGCCGAGTTCGCCACGCGGCTGAGGCCGGTCAGGTGGCGTTCCACGTCGGTGATCGCGATGCGCTGGAAGTCGCGGCCCAGTGCGTCCGGGTCCCCCCAGCCCGCAAAGGGCGTGGCCGCGGCGGGGGCGGCGTAGGGGCCGGCGGGCAGGGGCGCGACAAGCGGGATGGGCACGGTGTCTGTATTGGCATCGCCCGGTGCCGACAGCGCGATGGCGGCGCCGGCGGCGGCGACGTGGAGCGTGTCGGAGGTGCCGACGGGCGTGAGGCCCGTGAGGTTTCCTGCGAGCCGGTCTGTGACGGCGGTCTCGAGCGGGCCCTGGTGGGCGTTGACGAGCAGCACGGTGTGCTGGGCCATGGTGCCCGCGGTGCGCTGTCGCGCGGCGTCGTCCGTGGCCCAAAGGTTGTCCCAGTCGGTCCCGGCAAGCCGGGTCCACATGGCGGCGACGGCGCCCGGGTCGTAGGCGCGGCCGCCGCGCGTGAAGGCCCAGAGCTTTGCGTTGATCGGCGAGACGCTGTCATTCTCGATCAGGCGGCGGGCGTCGGTTTCGGGACGGCGCAGGATCGTGGCGGGTTTGTCGGCGTTCGAGAGCGTCGCCGTGCCCGAGAGACCCACAAAGGCAGCACGCTCCGCCGCGTCGAGACCGGCAGCGACGCTGCGCAGGTCGGATGCGTTACGGGCGGGCAGGATGTTCTGAAGGTCGGGTGCGCTGCCGATGACACCCGGCGGGATCTCGAGCGCGAAATCGGTGATGACAGGCCGGGTGCGCTGGTCGCCGCTGGCGGCGTCGGTGCTGTCGGGGCGCGGCAGGGCCTGGCTGAGCGCGCCAAGCCGCTCGGCCACCTGCGGCAACAGCGTGAAGAGCAGGACAAGCGCGCCCTCGGCAAAGGCGGGACTGCCGTCGGCGGCACGGAGCCGGACGAGGGCAGGCGGCCGGGTTGCGGTGGCCAACAGATAGGAAAGCGTGCCCGCGGCGGGCGCGTTCCAGATCGCGCCGACCGGAAGTTGCCGGGTGACGGAAAGGTCCGGGTTCGGCGGTGGCAGGTCGGCGAGGTCGGTCGCGTCTGCGGAGGAGGTCTCGAACCATGGCCCGAGCGCGGGAGAGAAGAGGCCGAGGCTGGAGGGCGCGGGATTGAGGGTGGGCATGGCGGGTCCTCCGGTTACACGATGTGCTCGACGGCGGGGCTTTCACGCCCGACGGGATCGATCAGCCGGACGCGGTAACGCGTGCCGACGGGCAGGACCTCGGCCGGATCGCTTTGCACGGCGAACGTGCTGCCCGCGGGGGCCGGGTCTTCGCTGACGAGTTCGAGCCCGTCCTGCGGTTCGGCGCGTTCCACGCGCACCCGCCATGGGCCGGGCGTTCCCGGGGTGAGATCGAGCGGATAGGTGAAGTCGATCCGGATGTTGCGGCGCCCGCCGGGGGCGGCATCGCTCGATCCCGAGAGGAGCGTCGGCGGGACGGGACCTGCCGGGGGGATGAGGGTGAGGGTGGCCGGGGCGCTTGGCGCGCTCCAGAGGCCCGGAACGGCGCCCGAGGCGGAAGAGACCGAGCCGGGCTCGGGCGCGCCCTGCACTTCGCCGATCCAGGCGTATTTGATGAAGGCCATGAGCCGGGCGGTGGTGGCCACCTGCGCGGCGCCGATATCGCGGAAGGTGGCCGTCTGCAGACCGGTCGCCGGATCGACCGGGCCCATGGGCACGGTGGCGACAACGGGGTTGCGGATCGGATCGACGACGCCCGAGCGGGTGCGGCGGATGCGGACCATGGCGCCTTCGGCCAGTCCGGTGCGAAGGGTGACGGTCACCTCGGCCACGAGGTCGGGCTCGTGCGGCTCCGGGTCGACAAGGCGGACGGTGACCGAGGGGCGCGCAGGCGGGTCGCTGTTGGGCACGCCGTAGAAGATGGTGTCGAGCGTCGTCAGGTCCGGGCCTGCGGCGTTGGCGCCGGATTCCACGGCGACCTTGTAGGCGCTGAGCACCCGCAGCGTGCCCGGCAATCCGTGACGGAAACGCAGGTTGGGCGTCGTCTCGACCGCGCCTTCGAGCCTTTCGAAGAGCGTGGCGGGAAAGCGGGCCTGTGCGGCGCGCAGCGCCGTGGCGCGGGCGGCGGGATCGGGCTCGGCCTCGAGCGTGGCAAGGAGCGTGGCATCGGCCGCCGAGCCCGAGCGGCGCAGGTGGTCACGCAAACGGTTTTCGTCGGCGTAGTAGACTGCGTAGCGCTGCGACGGACTGCCCGGGATGTCGCGTTCGACCCAGGCCGTTCCGGTGGCATCGGGCCTGGCCGCGTAATCGAGCACGTCTGGGATCGGGATTTGCGCGGGCGGATAGGGATCGGTCATGGTGAGCCGGACGGGATCGGAGGGGACCGAGGTCTGACCGGCGGTGTCGACCCAGACCACGGTCATTCGCAGCGGACGGGATTGCGTGGGGGGGATCGGGGGACCGTCGAAGGTGATCCGGAGGCCGAACTGGTCCTCGCCATCCGGTATCGGCAAATGGTCCGGGGGTGGCAATGACTCATTGATGCCATGGTTCGGGTGGATCGAGATCGCGTCGCCGACCGGCAGGCTGCGGGTGGGGCCAAAGGCGAGCCCGTCGACAAGCACCGTGAGTTCGGCCCGCTCGAGCGGGAACGCGCCGGGCGCAAGCGATGCGTCCTCGGGGAGTGGAACGGTTGCAGTGATGCGGCCGGAATGGGAACCCGAGCTGATTTCGGGCTGGCGGTAGCTGCCGATAAGGACGGGCTTTGGCGGCCCGGGGCGCGGTCCCGCGGCGCCGTTGGCGCTGGCCCAGTCGGAGTAGCGGCCGAAGCGGTCCATGTTGGCGGCGTGCAGGCGAAAGGCCTCGGGTCCGGCGTTGTTGTCGGTGAGCAGGGTCTGCGGCGCCGGACTGGTCGTCGGGGCCGAGGGGTCGGTGCCCGGCGGGCTGGGCAGGATCAGCGTGCGCCATGCGCCCGCGCCGGTGTCGCGCGTGCGGTTGAGGCTGCGCCAGCTGCTGCCGCCCGGCGGCTGTCGCATCTGGACGGCGAGGGCGCCCGCGGGCGGAACGCCGTTCAGCCCGGCCTCGATCGCGCGACGCGGCGCGCTGCGCGGGGCAGGCAGCCAGTCGCGGTGGCGCGGCGTGTCGATCTGCGGTGGCTCGAGCGGATCGAGCGGGGCGAAGTGATCGGCCACGGCCATGGCGCCCATGTCGTAGCCCGTGAAGGGCGCAAGTTGAGAGCCTGCCTGCATACCGTTCTGGCCCAGCCAGTTGCCCGCCAGTTTCAGGAAATGGTCGAAGAGATCGACGTGAGACGACAGGCCGTGGGTGTTGCGCGCGGCATTGACCAGCAGGCGGAAGAAGAAGCCGCCCTCGGCGAGCACGTCATCGGTCGGGTCGCGGAAGTAGCCCGTGACACGGTAAAAGCTGAGCCGCCGCGCGGTGCTGTCGGGCAGGCTCGTGTCGAGGGTCTTGTAGCCCATCCAGCTTCCGGTGCCCGGATCGGCCTGACCCTGCAGGACAAGGCTGAGAGTGGGAATCGTGGCCTCGGCCACGTCGTCGTGCAGCACGCTGCCACCGGTCTGGTGTTCCAGATTGTGGCGGGTAACGTGCTGGTGCTGCGGCGTGGGGCCGGTGATCAGCACGCCCAGCGGATCTTTCAGCGGGGCGAAAAGCGTGTCGACGCGGGCGTGTTCCTCGGCGGATGAATGGCCCGGGGCGCTGAACCGGGGAAGCGCCGTGGCGAGATCCTGCATCGGGCGGCGCTGGGGGGTCTGATCCTCGACCCGGCGGCGGCAGAGGTCGTCCCAGCCGCTGAGGCTGACATAGCGGCGGCCGCCTTCGTGGGGCAGGTTCAGGATGTCGACCACGCGCCAGTCGATCTTCTGGCGGCGGTCCCCGTCAAGCCAGCGAATGCCGACGATGGCGCCGTTGCCGCGGATGACGAAGCGCACGAGCCCGGTGCCGGCAAAGGCGAAGGGCAGGTCGGATCGGGTGCCGAGCGGACTGCTGCCGCCGGTGGCGGAGCGCACGAAGGCCTCGACCTGCATTGCGGTGGTCCGGGGACGGGCCCGCAGCACGTCGGTGATGTCGGTGTCCAGTATGCGGCCGAGATCCGGCCGGGGCCTGCCGCCGAGACCGGGCAGAGACGGGCGGGGGCGTTCGAAGATCGGCCTGTCGGGAAAGGGGAAGGGAATCGGCACCGGGCGCGAGGGTTCGGGCGGGGAGCCCGGGTCGGCGATGATCTCGGCCCAGAGTGCCGTGGCGCCACCGTCAGTCGGCAGGGTGACGGTGACCTCGTCGCCCTCCTTCATCGAGAAGGGTGGCTCGAGCCGCTTGCCGGAACTGTCGCGCCAGACGGCGTCGGTGCGGAAGGCGAGGCGCTCGAACTGACCCGGACCGATGTCGGCCCGCTCGAGCACGAAGGGCATGGTGGGCAGACCGAGCCTGGGATGATGGGCGACGCGGATGTGCGGGCCTGGGCGCGCATGGCTGTCGCCGGGGCCGATGGCCAGCGCCTGGAGATTGAAGAGGCCGGGGTTCGCGATCTCGGTCATGTCAGAAACCCTCCAGGTCGAGCATCAGGGGCCGGGCGCGCATCTGACGGCGTCCGGTGATCTGCCCGTCGCTCGTGTCGAAGATCAGTTGGAAGCTCGCGGGATCGGCGCCCGCCGGGATCGGTGTCACCGGCCGGAGCAGCACCCGCGTGGCGTTGCGGTTGATGCGCGTCACGCGCAGCTCAGTGCCGCCGTAGCGTCCGCCGCGCAGCCGGCAGCGGTCGGCGATCACGACCTCGGTACCCGAGATCACATGGGCCACGCGGTTCAGCGGTTCCAGCGCGTCCACCAGGAAGGCCACCGTCGACAGCGTGCCGCCGCCGTCCTGTTCCCAGATCTGGAAGAGACGGGCCTGGTCCTGCGGAAGGCCGAGCGTGCCGAGGCCCATGGCATTCATCGCCTCGTCGAAGAGACGGTCCGAGGGCGGCTGCGCGCCCCTGGGTGTGGCGGGGGCCGGGACGGGTGGTAGGGTCGCGCCGGGCTCGAGGATGAGCTCAGCCGCGGGGGTGGGCTGCACGCCGCCGTCGGTGTCGCAGCCGATCGCCTGGATCATCTCGGTCGGATTGGCGTAGCGCGAGGTGCGGAAGTTGGCGGCACTGACCATGATGCGGTCGGTACTGTTGCCGCTGCGCACGGCCCAGAGGTTGGCGTCGTAGAAGACGTCCGGCTCCAGCGGGTAGACCCCGGCGAGCGTGGTGCCGCCGACCGGGCGCTCGCTGTCGATGCAGGGCGCGTCGCGCACGGCCTCGGTGATACGCTGCTCGGCGGGCGTCATGAATTCGCGCGGGATGCTGAAGGTCCCGACCGTGCCCGCGAGCGGGATCGCGGCGGCGGTCAGGAGCGTGCCGCCGGACTTCGGTTCGGGATCGGTGCGGCGCACCTCGATCTCGAATTCGCGGTTGTAGCGGTCCATGAGGTTGGCGACGTGATCCTGCGCAAAGTGGAAGACCACCGGATCTTCGGTGAAATGCGCGATGGCGCCGGTTTCCGGAGCGCTCGCCGCGAGGTAGCGGTCGAGGTCGCGCGGATCGAAGAGGTGTTCGTTCGGGCCGTCCTGCCGGGTGGGGATCGCCGTGTTTTCGGCGGCCGTCCGGAAGCGGAAGGCCTGCATGGTGCCGGGCTGCCAGTCGCCCGCGGGCGGGGTCTGCGGGGGCTGTTCGTCCTCGCGTTCGCTGAGCCAGGACTGGAACTCCCAGTCGACCTCGATGCGGTAGACGGTATCGGGGTCGAGCAGCACCGGGCGGCCGCCGTCGGTCGGGTCGGAATTGTCGAGCGTGTCCTCGATCTCGTCCCGGATGACCTCGTCGGTGGCGTGCCAGCGGGCCGCGCGGTCGTCGATGGCGCAGAGGCCGATGAAAGTGACGTCCTGCCCGGGGGTGCGGGTGAGCACGCGGATCTCGTCCACTGACTCGGGCGCAGCCGGCATGGTGTAGCGGACCACGTGGCAAGTCGAGCCATCCTCTTGCGGATGCGAGGAGATGATCTCGGGCGCCCATGCGGTGCCGCTGCCACCCTCGGAGCGCGTGCGGCCCAGCACCTCGGGAAGGGTGGCTGCCCCAGCGCGTATCAGCGCACAGGTCCCGACGTCTGTGCGCAGATCGCGGATGACCGTCGGACTGCCGTCGCGGCGTGCCTCGGTGGGGCCCGTCTCGCGCAGGCAGACCTCGCCAAGGGCGCCCGCGCCCTTGGCGCGGACCATGATGCGGGCGATGGCCTCGGCCTTGAGGGTGAGACGCAGGTCGGTGCCGGCGGACTCGCCCCCTTCGCCGGCGATCCTGCGGCCCTGACCGTCGAAGGCGTCGACCTGGTAGGCGGCGCCCTTGCGGACCAAGAGGTGCAGGCGGACGTGGTTGGCTGTGCGCGACAGGCCGATCTCGAGCCCGGCTTCGCCGAACGCCAGCGCAGCGGGCTGGTCGTTGCGGGCCGGCAGGGCCTTGAGGGTCTTTTCGTTGCGCGGATCGCTGAAGGTGAGACCTTCGAGCGCGACGTCGGCGCGGGCGCCGACGACCTTGGCGCGGGAGAGCGCGATGCAGCGGTTGGCCGGGCGAAGCATCGTGCCCGCGCGGCAGCAGAGGCGATAGAGCACCGCTTCGTTGGCGCTGCCGGACAGGGTGATGCGCACGATGGGCGCCTGACCCGAGAGGCGCAGAACGAGGGGTTTCTTCTGGTCGGTGCCCGAGGTCGAGGCGACATCCTTGCCGTCGGCCCCGAAGCCCACGGCCTTGATCGGCCCGCCGAAGAGCATGACGTGAAGCTCCACGTCCAGACAGCCCTCGGGCAGGGTCAGGGTGAGCCCGCTGTCGGGGATCAGAAGCTCCGCCCGACCGTCGCGGCCCGAGCGCGGGGTGCCCGTGGTGTCGGCCTGATCGGCGAGGCGGATCGGAGTGCCGCGCGCGGCAGGGCGGATCACGAGGCCGTCGACCGTGGCCTCGGCCCGGCCTTCGAGGGTGCGCGGCAGGTCGTCGAGGTCGATGCAGCGCGCGGTGCCGCCGTCGGTCTTGCCGACGCAGCAGAGCCGGTAGAGGAAGGCCTCGCCAGAGCCGCCCTCGATCACGACGCTGACCATGGGGGTGCTTGCCTCGAGCACGATGGTATGGCCCACGTCCTGCGTTGCGGGAGACCCGGCGGTTGCGACGGTGTCGCCGGATGCATCGAGGCCCGAGACCTTGACCGCGCGGGCGCCGAGCACCACCGAGACCTCGATCTTGGTACAGCCGCGCGGCAGCGTGATCCGGGCGCCTTTCGGGGGGAGCTGGATGTCGCCCAGCCCGTCCTGACCGAAGCCGCCGGGGGCCGCCGCGTCGACCGCGTCGCGGAGTATGAAGCGCTCGGAGGGATCGAGGGTTTCGAAGGTGGCGCCGTCATGGGTGAACTGCGGCGCGTTCACCACGTTGTTGCTGAGGCCCTTGAACTCGATGCAGGCGCGCGGGTCGCCGGTCGGCACGTCGCCCGGCCGCTTGCAGCAGACGCGGTAGAGATGGAAGGCCTTGAGCCCGTCGGTGAGCATCTCGACGCGCAGGATCCCGCTGGCGGACTCGAGGATGGCGAGTGCGGGGCGGTTGATGGGCGTCTCTATGATCTCGTCGGTGGTGCTGCCGTCGGCGTGGTGCACGCGTAGAAGCAGGCGTCCGTCCGAGGGCTTGAACCAGTGAAGTTCGAGCAGGTGACAGGGGCGCTTCAGCGTGAGCGTCGCACCGGGGTTCGAGACCAGGACATCGGTCTTGCCGTCGCTGCCGAATTCGGGCTGGACGGCGTTGGAGATATCGATCCGGTCGGTGGCCTGCAGCGTGTTGCGACGGGTGGCGTTGGGGCTCTGCTGGGCGGTCAGCACGAAGGGGGGCAGGTCGAAGCTTTCGGCCCGCTGGCCGAAGGCGAGGTCCTCGAACTCGTAGCAACCCGATCCGGTGCCGCCGCCTTCGCCGCTGTCGCAGACCAGAAGCGTCAGCACGCCCATGCGCACGGCGCGGTCAAGCTCGATCCGCCAGGGCAGGGCGAGCGGGACCAGGGTGCCGGAGCTTTCGGCGCGGACCAGGCGGGGCAGGCGGAAGCCGTCGCTGGCAAGGCCCGTGGCAAGGGCGGTGGCGGGCACCGGGCGGATCACGCCCGGTTCGAAAAGCGCGCCCGTGGCACCGACCAGCGAGACCAGATCGCTGTCCGTCACCTCGTCGCTGCCCACCTGCAGGAAGGCGCGGGAGACGCCCTGAAAGTTGCTCGGGTAAGGGCCCGGTGGCGGGCCGAGGCGGCGCAAACGGCTTGCGGTCGAGGATAGCGTGCGGACCTCGCCGCCGCGCAGGCAGGCTTTGCGCGGGGGTGGCACGCGTTCGCAGACACGGCGCACGATCTCGGCCGGATCGCCGGGCTGGCCTTCGCCGCCGTCGGCCGTGCTCTGGGCCCAGGCCCAGGGTTCGCGGTTGAGAAGCTGCAGGCTCGTGACCTCGGCGCCCGAGGGCAGCGGGGTGGTGTCACCCGACGTGTCGTCGGCGGGCCGCGCGGGCGGATGGGTCCAGGTGGAGAGCAGCGGATCGCCGGAGGGATCGGTGACGGGCGCGTTGTCGGCGTCCCGCACCAGCCGCACGTCGAGAAGGCGGTAGGTGTAACGCAGGCGGTTGGAGCCGAACCAGCGTTCGCCGGCGGGCGTCTCGCCGGGGTCGAACTGGTGGCCGGCGGGGATCGCATCCTCGATGAAATGGCGGAAGTTCAGGACGGGGACCGTGTCGGGCCAGACGGTGTGATTGTCCTCGGGGGCGACGCCCTGGTTCTGGGACTGGCCGTCGACCTCGACGAAATCGTAGATCGCCGCGCCCTGCGGTGCGCCGGTTGTGGCCATGCCGGTGACGCGATTCAGCCGGTCTGTTAGGCTGATGGAGTCCACGGGCGGTTCGGGATCGGGTGTCTCGAACTCGGCGGCGCTGCCGAAGTCGAGCGTGATGCAACCCTCGACCGTGAAGAAGAAGAAGTCGACCGAGGCGCAGAAGCGGGCTTCCTCAAGCGCCGCGACGGCGTCTCCGTCGGGAGGATTGTAGTAGCTGACGACGATGGCGGCATCGACCGAGGCCGAGACGATCACGAGGTCGAGCGAGCCGCGCAGGTAGAGCCCGCCCTTGATGAAGAGCGGGTCGGTGCCCATTCCCACGTAGATCGCGCCCGAGACAGAGAGTTCGAGCGGGCCGGCCTTCCACTCGAACCCGGCCCCGGCGCCGAAGCCGATCGAGAAGCCGTCGAAGTTCCAGTCCTTGTTCGGGCCGAAGTTCGGCAGGCCGCCACCCTCGACCATGAGGAAGGACCAGACCTCGATGTCGAGCGTGCCGGGCAGGAAGGTGATGGTGACCGGCTCGCCCGAGCGGCCGGGACCGTTGTCGCTGCCGATGCGGACGTAGGTGTTGCCGCCCGCGCCGGGGAAATGGGCGCCGAAAGGCAGCTTGAGCTCCAGAAGCTTGGGGATCTTGTACGTTGCCGAGACGGCGACGGTGACGGCGTCTTCGTTGATGACGACAAGGCCCGTGATCGAGGCGCTCTGACCGTCCTTCTTGTCCTTGGCGGTCTTGTCGGGGATCGACAGGATGTTGACCTCGACGCCGAATATGACCTCGACGTCGGGAAATGCCACGACCACCATGCCCGTCGCGGAGAATGAGAACGATGCGTCGGGCAGGGTGCCGACGACGACGCCCACGCCGAAGGCGTACTGGCCCTTTTTCGGCGCGTACTTGTCCTCGGGGTCCTTGCGCCACCAGCCGATTTCGCGGGCGACAACGTCTTCGGTCTCGGCCACGTCGCGAGCGCCGTTGATGACCACCTGGCCGATGAAGCCGTGGATGGCGATGGGCAGGGGCCCGAGCGGGATGCCGCCGGGGAACTGCACGCGCCCGTAGAGGCTGAGGAAGAGCGAGGGGGCGAAATCGGGCGGGTCGTCGGGGATGCCCACGGCCAGCGCGACCGAGGCGCGGCATTGCAGCGGGATCAGCGTGGCATCGACCCCGGCCTTGAGGATGCCGTTGTCCTCGATCTTGATCCGGCCTTCGCCCTTGATCGTGGCGGGGATATCGACCGCGGCCTTGAGCCCGCGAAGCGAGAATTCGGGGCCGCCGTCGAGACCGCCGTTGGCATCGGTGTTGAAGGTGACGCGGATTGTGGCTTCGGTGACCTCGACCACGCCGATGTCGATGGCCACGGCCAGCGTCGGTTCGAACCAGAGCGAACCGGTGCCCATCTTGAACTCGGTGATCCGCAGCAGTCGGCCAAGCGGGCCGTCGATCTTCCACAGGCCGGAATCCTCGATCGACATGGACTTGCTGGTCTGGGCCAGGCCGATCTTGTCGATGAGCGGGGCGTCGGGATCGGTGTTGTCGAACTCGACGCCCACGTCCGTGTATTTGATCTTCATCGGCTGGTTGGGGTCGGTGCGCAGCCCGAGCGAGCCCGCGTTGACGTGCAGCGTGTTCGTGTAGTCGGCGGTGACCATGATCTTGTAGGACTGGAGCGGGTCGGCGATGGTCTTGGTCTGCGCCTTGGCCTGAAGCTTTGTGAAGGCGGACATGGAGCCCGGGCCGATCAGAGGTCCGTCCCCGAAATCTGCACCGGCAAAGCCGGTGATCGTGGCCAGCGCGCCGAGGCGGACGCCGGATTCCACCGCGTCGGTGTCGAAGTCGATGCCCGAGGCCAGCATGGGCCCGAAGCTAAGCGCAGCCACCAGGTTGGGCTGCTCGATATCGAAGAGGCCCTCGGGGTCGCCCTCGGACTTGATGCCAAGCAGGAACTCGGTGAAGCCGGTCAGATCGTCGTAGACCCATTTTCCGTAGACGGTCAGCACCTCGCTCGTGGTGCTGATCCCGTCGTCACCGGAGGGGGTCCAAGCGTATTCGAACTCGGCGAGGTTGGGGACGATGTCCTCCCACCCGGAGAAACGCGGGCGGTCCCAGCCGAGCTTGAGCAGGACGCGGTAGTCGGCGCGCGCATCGTCGTTGTCGGCGGGCAGCACGTCGCGTCCCGTTGCGGGCACTAGGATCAGGCGGCGGGTGGGGGCGACGGCGGACGAGGTCTCGCGTCGCGCGGCGTCGGAGGAAGTACCGCCGACAGCGTAGATGTCGACGCGGCGATAGCTCACGCGGATCTCTTCGCGGACCGGGTCGGGCGGGTTGCTGCGGAGCCCGTTGCCCAGGCCGTCCTTGGGCCAGCTGCTGCGGTCGACGACCGCGGGGTTCTTGATGAGCCGTCCCGAGGCTTCGGCCTCGTCGGGTTCGATCAAATCACGCGTGGCCGCATCGAGCGCGCCGATGCCCTGTTCCTGGTGTTCCTCGATCGCGGCCGTCACCGCGGATTGGGATCCGGCTGGCGTGGTCAGCAGGCGCACCCCTTCGTCCCGGCGGCGGCCGGCGAGGTCGATGTTGTAGTCGTTCTTGCCCACGTCGTCGCAACGGCCGATCACCACGAACTTGCCGCCGGAGTAGTTGGAGGCCCAGGCGAGGAGGCTTTCGTGCAGGTTGCTGCCGTGGTCGTTGAAGGGGCGCTTGTCGCCCCAGACGCCGTCCGTGCTTTCGTCGAACTCGAAGATGACCTGCACGTGGCGGTCCTCTTCGAAGCCGGCCGGCGTGCCGCCTTCGAACACCGCCACCTCGGCGATGGTGCCGGAGGGGATGTCGACGGTGGCGCCGCTGATCGCGCCCATGGCGTTGGCGCCGTCGAGGCGACCGTGTTCGTGGAAGGCGGCGAGGTCGTAGACCCCGAGGATCGCGGCGGGGGCCACGGGGGCCGTGGGGGTGCTTGCCTCGAAGACGCCGTCCTCGCAGCCGATGTAAAGCAAACCGTCGAGGGGATCGCGCAGGCGCAGCCGGAGGCGGGTTTCCGAGGTCTCGGAGCCGGTCTGACGCAGGCGGATCATGTGCAGGCCGCGCGCGTCCGAGGGCAGCGTCAGGGCAAGGCTTGTGCCGCTGCTGTCGATGCCGAGCGTCTCGGAGTGCCATTCGAAGGTCGCGGCAGGATCGGCGGGACTGGCGGCGGCCTCGAGCGTGATCTGGGTCAGCGCGTCGATGGGGCCGTTGAGGTCCACTACGTTGGCAAGCCGTGTGCCCGCGAGGGTCACGGAGATCCCGGGCGCGGTGCCGCTTGCCACCATGCGGACGGTGAACTCGGGCTTGCGGCGCTTGTCGTCGTCACCCGGACCAAGAACCTCGATCGGCGTGATGCGGATGACGTCGCCGTGGCGGACCGTTCCGGTGGCGTTGTCGCCGGTCTGTTTGGCGCGCCCGGGAAACTTGAACTCGGCCTCGTAGTCGAGAATGGCGCTGCCGGGGGGCGGGGCCGGGACGGCGAGAGAGGCGGTGAGCTCGACGAGTTCGCCGGGTTCGGCCTGAATCTCCAGCGTGCCCTCGTCGAAGTCAAAGCCCGAGGTGATGTCGGCCCCACCCTGGGTGAAGGCGAAGGTGGCGGGGTTCAGCGGCGAGGCGCCGAACTGGACCTCGATCTCGGCCTGGAGCCCGAGCGGGTCGCCGATCAGCAGGTCACGGACCGAGAGCGAGAAGCCGCCTTTGCCGAGCGCGTTCGAGGGGCAGTAGACTGCCACTTCCTCGATGGCGAGGCCGACCCAGTCGGCGGACTGGCCGCGTTCCAGGACAAAGGCGGGAGAGAATTCCTCGGAATAGTCGAAGAGGACATTCTTGACGGTGAGGCCGAACTGGGAGCTGCCGATCAGCACGTGCGGCGGGGCGAGCGTGACGTTGGTCACAGCGCCCATGAGGGCGTCGGGGATCAGCGGATCGCCACCGCCTGTCGCGTCGATGAAGCGGGTCACGACCGGCTGGTCGGAGGCGCGCCGCTCGAACCGCAGGGCAGCAGAGCCGACGATGGCAGCGGGCGGATTGCCGGTTTTCGGGGAGAGGTGGCGGGGCGTGGTGCCGCTTTCGGGAATGAAGTCGGCGGCGACGAGACCGTCGAGTTCAAGTTCGAACTCGCCCAGCATGAGGTCGAGCTGCCAGGACTCGGCGCCCGGTTCCATGTCACCGGTCGCGGCGGCGCGCCGGAAGGACAGGCGGAACGGCACGCCGGTGGTGATCATGGGGATCTTGAGCTTGCCGAAGGGGAGGTCGAAGGCTTCGACATCCTGTCCGGCGACGGCCACGTCGAGGCTCTGGAGGCGCCCGGTGTGGATGATGGCCTCGGGGCTCGTGCGGCTTTGGAGATCCAGCGCGACGAAGCGTTCGACAAAGCGCGAGACCGGGGCAGGAAGCGCCTGGTTGACGCGATCAATCGCGTCGAAAAGCGATACCAACGGAACGCCGGCAACCTGAGGCATAATCCACCTCTTGTTGAGAAATAATTTTGGGGAAAGACTCGGTAAAACTACTCAACTCAGAGTAGCTCGATGCCGAAAGATCTGGCAAAAGAAAATTCTGTCAGGTCGGGTATTCCGGACGTCGGCCGTCCGGTGTGGCACCGCCGGTCCGGACGCCGGCGATGCCCCGTGGGGATCAGAGACCCCGGATCATTCCGCCGTCCACGCGCAGCATGGAGCCTGTCACATAGGCCGCCTGCGCGGAGCAGAGGAAGGTCACGACCGAGCCGAATTCCTCGGGCTTGCCGTAGCGGCCAGCGGGGATGGTCTTGCGGCTGGCGTCCTGCACGTCCTCGAGCGAGGCGCCGGTCTTCTCGGCCTTGATGCCGTCGAGCTGCGCCAGGCGGTCGGTCGCGATGCGGCCGGGCATGACGATGTTGACCGTGATGCCGTCGCCGGCCACCTCTTCGGCGAGCGTCTTGGACCACCCGGCGATGGCACCGCGCACGCCGTTCGACAGCGCGAGGTTGGGGATCGGCTGGACGATGCCGGACGATCCGATGGTGACGATCCGGCCCCAGCCCTTCGCGGTCATGCCCGGAAGCGCTGCGTCGGTGATGCGGAAGATCGGCGCGGCCATGGCCTCGAAGGCGGCCTGCCAGGCGGCGGCGCTCTGACCCTTGGCGGGCCCCGCGGCGGGACCGCCGCAGTTGTTTACCAGGATGTCGACCGGCTGGTCCTTCAGTCGCGCCACGAGGGCATCGACGCTGGCGACGTCGGCGAGGTCGAGCTTGACCCCTTCCATGCCCTCGCCCGGGGCGGTGCCGCTGCGCGAGGCAGCGATGACGGTGGCGCCTTCCTCGGCCAGAAGTTTGGCACTGGCGGAACCCAGTCCGCGGCTTGCGCCGAGTACTAGTGCGGTCTTTCCCTTGAGTCCCAGGTCCATCAGTTCAGCTCCTTCAGTCGTTTTTCCTGCCGGGCGACGAGGCGATCCACCTCTGCCACGGCCTCGGGGGTGAGCGGTGCGCCGGGGGCGCGCAGGGCGGGCGATGCGATGGCGCCGCGCTGCGCCAGCACGTGCTTGCGCACGGCAAGCCCGGCGCCGGGCTGCTGCTCGTAGCGGACGAGCGGCAGGTAGGCGTCGAAGATGTCCTGCGCGCGATCCTGATCGCCGGAGGCTGCAAGGCGCACCACATCGGCCAGCATTTCGGGGTAGCCGAAACCGGTCATGGCTCCGTCGGCGCCGCGGGCGACCTCTTCGGGCAGGAAGACGCCGCCATTGCCGCAGAGGACCGAGATCCGGCGGCGGCCTTCGGCCTCGGCGCGGCGCAGCTTGGTGATCTTGGACAGGCCCGGCCAGTCCTCGTGCTTGAGCATGACGACTTCGGGAATATCGTCGATGATGCGGCCAAGCACCTCGTCCGAGATGTTCACCCCAGTCGAGAGCGGGAAGTCCTGCAGCACGATGGGCACGCCCACGCCGAGCGTGCGGGCGACCTGCGCGAAGTAGCCGTGGATCTGCGGGTCGGTCTTGAGGCTGCCGGGGGTCGTGACCATGCAGCCGGCGGCGCCCATGTCCATGACGGCCTTGCCCAGTTCGCCGATGGCGGCGAGCCCGGGGGCCGAGACGCCGACAACGACGGGCTTGTCGCCCGCCCGCTTGATGACGCGCTCGGCGACGGCGCGGCTTTCGGCCTGCGTAAGCTTGGGCGCCTCGCCCATCATGCCGAGGATGGTCAGCCCGTCCGCGCCCTTGTCGAAGTAGAAGTCCACGACGCGGTCGAGACTGTCGAAGTCGATCTCGCCCTTGTCGGTGAAGGGGGTGACGGAGATGACGAAGACGCCCTTGGCGTCGGATGTCAGCAGGGGCATGGCCTGGTCCTTGTGTGGTATGTCGAGTGGCGGGCTCGGTATCAGCGTCCGGGTCCGGCGAAAGGGGCGATGGTGACGCCATTTTCCTCAAGTCGCGCGCGCAGGGCGGCGGCGATGCCGGGAGCGCCGGGCGTGTCGCCATGGATGCAGAGCGTCGCGGGTTCGACCTCGAGACGCTTGCCGCCGGTGGTGGGGATGCGCTTGTTCAGCACCATTTCGAGCACCTGATCGGTGTTCCGTGCGATGTCGTGGATGACGGCGCCGGGTTCGGTGCGTGGAGTCAGTTCGCCCGCGTCGGTGTAGCTGCGGTCGGCGTAGATCTCGCAGGCGACGGTAAGCCCGGCCTTCTCGGCCGCGGTGAAGGTCTCGGAGTAGGGCAGCGAGACATAGACCAGCGATGCGTCCACAGCAGCAACGGCGCGCACGCAGAGTGCGGCAAGGTCGGGGTCGGTTGCGGCCATGTTGCCCAAGGCGCCGTGCGTCTTGACGTGCGTGATGTGATGGCCCTCGACCTCGGCCATGCCCTGCATCGCGACGATCTGGTAGATGAGCTGTGCCTCGAGATCCTCGGGGCGTTCGCCCGAGATGCGACGCCGCCCGAAGCCGTAGAGATCCATGAAGGAGGGGTGCGCTCCGACGGCGACACCCGCCTTGCGGGCAAGTCTTATGGTGCGGCGCATCACCGAGGGGTCGCCGGCGTGAAAGCCGCAGGCAACATTTGCGGTGGTGACGGTTTCGAGCATCCTGGCATCGTCGCCGACGGTATAGGCGCCGAAGCTTTCGCCCATGTCGCAGTTCAGATCGAGAGTGACCGGCATTCGCTTTCTCCCCGCTTTCGTGTGGGCCAGCGTTTCCCTGGAAAGGACACCGACCCGGGTGATTGCATTCCGGATACTGTTGGAATACTGAAAACACAAGGACGGCGAAGAGGGTTTTCCGGGATGAGCGGGCAGGGGCCAGAGCGGTGCGAGGGAACGGCGCAGAGGCCGGTCTTTCTGCCTGTGGGCGAGGCCGCGATCTCGGTCCAGTTCGGCACCCGGATCGACGAAGACGCGAACCGTCGGGTCATTGCCCTCGCCCGCGCCCTGGATGATGCGCCCGTCGAAGGGGTGCTTGAATGCGTGCCGACCTACAGGTCGCTTTTGGTCACCTACGATCCGGGACATGTGCGCGGCGCCGTGCTGGAAGCGGAGCTTGAAGCGCGCATAGGGGCGCTGGAGATCGGCGCGGACATCGGTCGGACGTGGCGGGTGCCCGTGGTCTACGGCGGTGATATCGGGATGGATCTGGGCGCGCTGGCCCAGGACAAGGCGATGAGCGAGGCCGAACTCGTGGCGCTGCATTCGGGGGCGGACTACCGCGTCTACATGATCGGTTTCGCACCGGGCTTTGCCTATCTCGGCGGTCTGCCGGAGGCGCTTCATACGCCGCGGCTGGCCACACCGCGCCAGTCGATCCCGGCGGGCGCCATCGGCATCGGCGGGCAGCAGGGCAGCATCAACTCGGTCTCGGGTCCCTCCGGGTGGCGGTTCATCGGCTGGACGCCCTGGCGCGCCTTCGACCCGAAGCGGGAGGTGCCGTTCCTGTTCTCGGCCGGAGACAGGATCCGTTTCGTCCCTGTCGCCGAGGACGAGGGCGCCGCGATCGCGCGGGGTATTGCATCGGGCGAAATTACCCCGGCGCCCGAGGGCGACCGATGAGTCTCGAAGTCCTGTCCTGCGGTCCGATGCTGTCGGTTCAGGATCAAGGCCGCCTTGGTCACAAGCGGTTTGGTGTGCCCGCCGCCGGAGCGATGGACCGCCCCGCCATGGATTTCGCGAACGCGCTCTGCGCCAATGCACCCGGGGCGGCGACGCTGGAGTTCACCGGGTTCGGCGGCAGCTTCCGGGCCGGGCGCGACTTGCGCCTCGCGGTGACCGGAGGGGCGTGCGATGTCCGTTTCGGAGACCGGGTGATGCCGGCTGGGCAGTCCCACGCGGTCAAGGCCGGAGAGGTCGTGAAGATCGGCGCGCTGGAGGGTGCGACCTGGGGATATGTCGCCGTTTCGGGCGGGATCGCCGTGCCCGAGATGCTGGGGGGGCGCGCAACACACCTGCGCTTTGCGATTGGCGGTCTGGAGGGACGTGCACTGGCCGCCGGGGACGTGTTGCCGCTTGGTGAGGATGATCCCGGGCAGCCCTGCCTCCGGCCGCGTGTTCCCGTCTACCGCCCCGGGGCGATCGCGCCCGGCACACCGGTTCGCGTCGTTCCCGGGCCGCAGGACGACTACTTCGATCCCGAGGTTCTGGATCGTCTGACCTCGGGCATCTTCGAGGTCACGCGACAGCGCGACCGGATGGCCATGGTGCTGGACGGGCCGGACCTGCCCGCGGCTGGCGGGCACGACATCGTCTCGGACGGGATCGTGCCGGGCGCGATCCAGGCGCCCGCCTCGGGCCGGGCCGTCGTGCTCATGGCCGACGCGCAGACCACCGGGGGCTATCCCAAGATCGCCACGGTGCTGTCGTGCGATCTGCCGCGGCTGGCCCAGATGCCGACCGGTACGGAACTGCGCTTCGAAATTGTCGGTCGCGACGCTGCCGAGGAGATCGTTCTGGAAGAACGGGCGCGGGTTGCCGAGGTGCTGGGGGGGCTGGTACCGGACGTGGCGGGGGCGCTCAGCTCGGAATTCCTGCTGGCGTGCGACCTGGTCGGGGGCATCGTGGCGCCCGAGGAAGTCATGGGCCATGACCTGGCGGAGGATCACCAATGAGCGGACAAAGCCTTTCGCAGACCGCCTATCGCGAACTGATCCGCCGGATCCTCGAGGGAGAGCTGAAGCCCGGCGACACGCTGCAGGAGTCGCGACTTTGCACGGATCTCGGCATGTCACGGACGCCGGTGCGCGAGGCCATTGCCCGCATCCGCAGCGAGGGGCTTGCCGAACAGTCGGGCCGCTTCCTTCGCCTTCGCCGGATCGGGTCGGAGGAGATCGAGGAGATCTTTTTCTTGCGCCGGACGCTGGAGCCCTCGGCCATCCGTGCGGCGACGGGGCGCATCCTGCCCGAGGAACTCGACGGCCTTGAGGATGAGGTCCGCGCGCTGATGCGCGGTGGGCCGGGCAAGGATGACCTGCAGTGGCACGTCGACCGGACGTTTCACGGCACCATCGCCATTGCCGCCGGGAACCCCGCCGTCGCCAAGGTCATCCACGACCTGCACATGCGGACCTGCATCTTCGATCACCGGGTGGTGCCCGAGCGGTTCGAGCTCGGCTGCCGCGAGCACCTTGGCATGATCGACGCGATGCGGCAGGGCGATGCCGATGCGGCGTCGGCGCAAATGGAGGCGCACCTCTCCCATGCGCGCGACGCGATCTTCGAGCACCTCGACGAGGTCCCAGCCACCGCCAGCGAAAAGGCGCCGTCCGAATGAAATGTCTGATCGTCCAGCCCGTCCATGAAGAGGGTCTCGCGCTGCTGCGCCGGAACGGGATCGAGCCCGTTTTCTGCGAGACGCCGGATGCCGAGGGTATCGCGCGGGCGGTGCCGGGTTGCGATGCGGCAATCACGCGGGATGCCGGTTTTCCGCGCATCGCCTTCGAGGCCGCCGACCGGCTGCGGGCGGTCGTGGTGCATGGCACAGGCCACAACGCCGTCGACAAGGAGGCCGCCATCGAACGCGGGGTTCTTGTCGCCAACACGCCCGGCGCCAATGCCCAGTCGGTGGCGGAATTGACGCTCGGGCTGGCACTGGCGCTCGCTCGAGGGGTGCCCGCCGCCGACCGCTGGGAGCGTAAGGGACGGCGAGGATTCCGCGAGTCGATCAGCTTTTCCGAACTTTCAGGAAAGACGCTGCTGGTTGTCGGGTGGGGCAATATCGGCGGGCGCTTCGGGCAGATGGCCTCGGCGGCCTTTGGCATGCGGGTGCTCGTCCACTCGCCCTCCGCGCGGGATACCGGCGGGTTCGAGAAGGTCGGCAGTCTGGAAGACGGGCTGGCGCAGGCGGATCTCGTGACCCTGCATGCACCGGTCCGACCGGAGACGCTGCACATGATCGACGCTGCAAGCCTGGCCGCGATGAAGCCCGGCGCGCATCTCGTGAACGTGGCCCGCGCCGAGCTAGTGGATGAGATGGCTCTGGCCGAGGCCCTGCGCAGCGGCCACCTTGGTGGTGCTGCGCTCGACGTCTACAGCCACGGTGCGGCGCAGGGGCCGCTTGCCGCGTTTTCGAACGTGATTTTCACGCCCCATCTTGGCGGGACCACCGAAGAGGCCCTGCGTCGCGTCGCGGTGGGCGCGGCCGGCCACGTGGTCACGGCGCTGAACGGGGGGGTGCCGGAGACAGTGGTGACCCCTGTCGAGGGCGCCATGCGGAAGGCCAAGGCATGAGTGCCGCCACGCTTTCGGATACCGCCTACGAGAAGATGCGCGACGACATCACCTCGGGTCGCATCCCGGGCGAGACGGTGCTGTCGGAACGTGCACTGACCGAGACGCTGGGGGTGTCGCGCACACCGCTTCGGGTCGCGCTGTCGCGGCTCGAGAAGGAAGGCATGATTGACCGGCTGAACAACGGCGTGGTGCTGGTGCGGTCGGTCTCGGTGGAGCAGCTGTTGCAGATCCTCCACCTTCGGCGCCAGCTTGAGACCGCCGCCGCGCGGCGCGCGGCGCGGAACGGCCAGACCGCCCCCCTCAAGGCATCGCGTGACAGGATGCAGGCGCTGGCCGAGGGCACGGAGGTGACGTTTGATGCCTTCTGGCAGGACGACGGCGCGTTTCACCGGGCCGTGGCCGAGGCGGCGGGCCTGACGATCCTGCCCGCCATCCTCGACGAGCAGCGCGGCATCGCCCGCCGGTCGGCGCTCACGCGCGCCAACGACAGCTTCGTTGTTCAGGCCGCCGAGCACGTGGCCATCGCCGACGCGATCACCGCGCGCGACGAGGAGGCGGCCGCCACGCTCATGGCGGATCATTTCGAAAACGTGCGCGCGCGCTTTCTGGGGTCCTTCACCGGGACCTGAGGCGCGCACGCAGAGCAGAGATCACCAACAGAAACGGACCAGACATGAAATCCCTCTTCCACCTCGCCATCCATGTGACCGACCTCGACGAGACACGCGCCTTCTACGGCGACGTACTTGGCTGTTCCGAGGGGCGCTCGACCGACACATGGGTCGATTTCGACTTCTTCGGCCACCAGCTGTCGTTTCACCTCGGTACACCTTTCAAGACAACGCGCACCGGCAAGGTCGGCGATCACATGGTGATGATGCCCCACATGGGCGCCGCGCTGCACCTGGATGACTGGAAGGCACTGGCCGAGCGGCTCGAGGCCAAGGGCGTGGAGTTCGACATTCCCCCGGTGATCCGCTTCGAGGGCGAACCCGGCGAGCAGCGGACGATGTTCTTCTTCGATCCCTCGGGCAATCCGATCGAGATCAAGGGTTTCGCGGATTTCGACGGTCTTTTCGCCTCCTGACGCTGAAAAGCGGAAACCCCCGGCCGGGGACTGGCCGGGGGTTTCCTGCCCTGCACGGGACCCGAGGACAGGGAAATTCCTCAGGCCGACCAGAGTTGCAGGGGTAGCTCGCTGAAGGTTTCCACGCCGCGGCCGTCCTCGCCGATGGCGAAGGTCTGACCAACGCCGGCTACGAGCCCGGTTTCGGTGTCCGGGATCATGATGTGCACGAAGAAGACCATGCCCGGTTCGAGCACCAGCGGGTTGCCGGTGTAGATCATTGGCGGCACGTCCATCCAGGTGGGTTTGAAGGTGCAGCCGAGCGCGTAGCCGCAGGCCGCATAACGCGCCTTGGCAAAACCCGCGCCGTCGAGGACGCGCCGATGGATGTCGTCGAGCGTGCCCAGCTTTTCGCCGGGGACGGCCGCTTCCTTGATGCGCTCCAGTGCCTCTATGGCGACGCCCATCTGGCTGAGCTGCCGGGGGTCGGTGCGTCCCACCGAAACCGTGTGCTCGATCACCACGTGGTAGCGACACGCCGAGCCCGCGAGTTCGATCAGCACCTGGTCGTCCTCTTCTACCCGGCGGGGTCCGCCGATGCCACGTCCGAAGAGGGCGCGCGGTCCCACGTTGACCAGCGGGCCGCCCGAGGGCATGTCGGCGCCGGCGCCGAGCATGGCGGTGACGGCGGCGCCGGAAAGGGCGGTGTCGAAGGCGCCGGGCCTCGCGGCCTCGATTGCCGCCATGGTGGCCGCATCGGCCAGCTTGCCGGCGGCACGGGTGTAGTCGAGTTCCAGCGGCGATTTCACCAGCCGCTGTGTGCGCACGATGTCCGATGCGTCGTCCAGCGTGCAGAACCCGTCGAGCGCAGCTTCGACCCCGCGCCAGTTGGCGGCGGTCAGGCCGTAGGTCGCGAGTTCGACGCCCAACTTGCGGCCCGCAAGGCCCATCTCGCTCAGCAGGTGGCGCAGTTCGACCGCCGGGTCGATGTCCTCGGCGTTGAGCCAGATCCGTACGTCGTCGTAGAGCGAGTTGACCTCGGCCTGGCGCTTGTCGGGTGTCCGGGTCAGCAAGGTCAGCGGCGCGTCGGCGGCGGTGACGATGCCGACCTGGAAGAAGACGTAGCCGGCGGTGTCGAAGCCGGTCAGGTAGAAGTGGCTTTCCTGCGCGAAGACCAGCATGGCGTCGAGGCCGCGCTGCGCCATGATCTGCCGGGTGCGCGCGATCCGGGCCCGGTATTCGCTTTCGGGAAAGCGGAGCGAGACTGTGCCGTTGGCGCTAATCCCGGCGTACTCGGTCGCAAGATCCGTCATTCGACCTCGCAGATGTCGCAGATGGTCAGCAGGTAGAGCCGGATGCAGTCGAGGTAGTCGGTGATCTCGACCCGTTCGTCGGGCATGGTGTTGTATTTGCCGCCCGGCCCGCAGACCACGCCTTCCATGCCGCCGTGCTCGAAGAGATGACCGGCATCGGTGCCGAAGAAGCCCGGCGGGGTGATCGCGCCAGTGGGCTGCTTCTGACCGCGGAGGCTCTCGTAAGCGGCGTTGAGCGCGGTGACGATGCGGCTGGCCTTGTCGACTTCGAAGGCCGGCATGATCGGGCGGCCGTCCGAGACCTCGGTCCGCACAGCCGCCTTGAGGCCGGGGAAGCGGGCTTCGAGTGCCTCGAGCTCACGGCGCATGTCGGCGAGGGCGTTTTCCTCGGTCTGGCCCGGGCCGTAGCGGCCCGAGCCCTTGAGGCGCACGAAATCGGCCACCTGCGGAGGGCGCCATTCGTGCAGATCGCGGCCGAGCGCGCCGTTCATGACACCACGTGCACGCGGTTGATCGAGCGGTGTTCCTCGCTCGGAGCGTCCGAGAAGGTCATCTCGGTCAGGCGCGGGACGAGATCGCAGGCGGCGAGGATGGCGTCGACGGCGGCTTCGCGCTTCGACAGGTGTCGGGTCACACCCTCGAGCTCGATCACGAAGGTGAAGGCCGCGGCGTGCATGGTGATGGCCTGCAGGTCCGAGGGCTCGGAATTGATGAAGTAATCCGCCCGCAGCCCCGATTTCACCGCCGCAAGCGTGCCGACGCCGCCCTGCAACTCGCCGATGACGAAGGTCAGGATCACGTCGCCCTTGAGCCGGACGCCGTTGCGGATCAGTGTTTCGACTGCGCAGAGGTAGGCTGCGTCGCCCGCCTTCATGTTCGACACGCCGATGCCGTAGATGAAGTCGTCGTCGATCTTTGCTTCCCATGGATCGACGGTCCATCCCTCGGTGGCCGGGTTGGTGTCGAGGTGGCCGTTGAAGAGCAGGCTCTTGCCGCCGCCGGTGCCCTTCCAGACGCCGATGGCGTTCACGCGGTCGCCTTCGACCGGCATGAGGTAGGCTTCGTCCAGGCCGATCTCCTGCATGATCTCGACCATGCGTTTCGCCAGGACCTGTTCGCCCTCCGTCTCGGAGTAGCTCTTGTGCTGCACCATTTCCGCGAGGCGGGACAGGCAGTGCGGGGCGTCGATGCCCTCGGCGAGGGCTTTGGGGTCGCTCATGTCAGGCTTTCCATCGGGTCGGCGCTCAGATCGACGCTGTGCGGCACCGGCACGGCGTCGAGCAGGGCGCGTGTGTAGGGGTGACGGTCGGGGGTTCCGGCGTCGGCGACGTCGAAGGCATCGACCAGCGCGCCACGCTGGAAGACCACGATGCGGTGCGCCAGCTGACGGATCAGGTTGAGGTCGTGGGTGATGAAGATGCAGGCTGCACCGGAGCGCTTCTGCAAGTTGACCAGAAGCCGCGCCACCGCCGCCTGCACCGAGACGTCGAGCGCGGCTGTGATCTCGTCGCAGATCACGAGCTTGGGCTCGGCGGCGAAGGCGCGGGCGATGGCCACGCGCTGCTTTTCCCCGCCAGAAAGCTGGTGGGGATAGCGGTTGGCGTAGTCGGCGGGCAGCAGGACCATCTCGAGCAGTTCGCGCACCCGGGCCGCGACCCGGCCCCTGGAGACGAGGCCGTAGAGCTTGAGCGGGCGGGAAAGAATGCCGCCGATGGTCTCGCGCGGGTTGAGGCTGGCGTCGGGGTGCTGGAAGACAATCTGCACTTCGCGGCGGTATTGCCGGTCGAAGTCATCCCGCGAGGGGAAGGTGCGCCCGTCGAAACGAATCTCGCCCTCGTAGGGATTGAGGCCGGTCGCCGCCTTTGCGATGGTCGATTTGCCCGATCCGCTTTCGCCCACGATGCCCAGAAGTTCGCCGGGCCGCACGTCGAGGCTGATGTGTCGGGCGCCCCAGAGTGGCGCCGCGTTGCTGTCGAGAATGCGCGTCAGCCAACCGGGCGTGTTGTATTTCACGCCGACATCGCGCGCCTCGAAAAGCGGTGCGTCGGTCTCGGGGGCGGGCAGGGCGAGCCGATCCTCGGGGCGAGGCAGGGCCGCCAGAAGCTTGCGGGTGTAGGGGTGTTCAGGCGCGGCGAAGACCTTCGACAGGTCGCCACGCTCGACGATGCTGCCCTTGTGGATCACCGAGACCGTGCTGGCGATCCGTGCCACCAGCCCGAGGTCATGGGTGATGTAGAGCGCGGCAACGCCGGTCTCCTCGCGCAGGCGGACGAAGAGGTCGAGGATCTGGTTGGCCGTCAGGATGTCGAGCGCGGTGGTGGGCTCGTCGAAGATGATGAGCTCGGGATTGCAGGCAAATGCCATCGCGATGACCACGCGCTGCTTTTCGCCGCCCGAGGCCTCGTGCGGGTAGCGCTGCATCATCTCTTTCGGTTTGGCGATGCCGGTGCGATCGAGCGCCGCCTCGCCCTCGGTGCGGGCCTGATCCCATGTCATGCCGCGGTGGCGTACAAGCACCTCGGCCAACTGATCGCCCAGGCGCATCGACGGATTGAGCGAAGAAGAGGGGTCCTGGAACACCATGGCGATGCGCTTGCCGCGCAGGGCTTCGAGGTCCCAGCGGCTCTTGCCGATCATGTCCTCGCCCGACAGCAGGATGGCGCCGTTCGTGTCGCGGGCGTTGTCGGCCATGTAGCGGGTGATGGCCCAGGCGAGGGTGGACTTGCCCGAGCCGCTTTCGCCGACAAGCGCGTGGGTCTCGCCGCGCCAGATCTTGAGCGACACGTCGTCGAGCGCGGTGACCGGCCCGGCCTCGGTGTCGTAGAGCATCGAGTAATGGCTGACGTCGAGCACCGGGCGCTCGATCTTCGACCCGGCATCGTCGGTTCGGATGCGGTTGCTCATCAGTGCGACCTTTTCGGATCGAAGGCGTCACGCAGCGCGTCGCCGAAGAGGTTGAAGCCCATGGCCGTGATGGCGATGGCGAGGCCGGGGACGGCGACGCACCACGGGTTGCGGAACATGAACTGGCGGGACTCGGCGACCATGAGGCCCCATTCGGTCGAGGGCGGCTGCGCGCCGAGCCCGAGAAAACCGAGCGTTGCGCCGATCATGATGGCGAAACTCACGCGGATGGTAGCCTCGACGATGATCGGACCCAAAGCGTTGGGCAGAACCTCGCGGCCGACGATCCAGGACTGGCTTTCTCCGCGGGCCTGCGCCGCCAGCACGTATTCGCGGGTCCTCACCGACAGGACCGAACTTCGCGCGATACGCGCCATGCCCGGGGTGAAGGTCACGGCGACCGCGAGCATGGCCTGCGTCGTGCCGCCGCCGAGGAAGGTGACGATCAGCAGGGTGAAGAGCAGCTCGGGCATGGCGAGCATCCCGTCGAGGATGCGCATGATGATGCTGTCGGTGCGCCCGCCGGCGACACCGGCAATGACGCCGATGATCGAACCAACGCCGACACCCAGAAGCGTCGCACCGAGGCCGAAGGCCACGGTGGAGGGAGCACCGTTCAGCATCCGCGAAAAGAGGTCACGTCCATACTGGTCGGTGCCAAGCCAGTGCTGCAGGCTCGGTCCGGCGAGGCGGTTGATCGGATCGAAAGCCTGCGGATCGTAGGGCGCCACCCATGGCCCGAAGACCGTGACGAAGAACACTATGGCGAGCAGGACCGTGCCGATGAGACCGGTGGGGGATTTCAGGATCTTACGCATAGCGCACCCGCGGATCGAGCTTGGCGATCACGACGTCGGCCAGCAGGTTGGAAAGTGCGTAGACCACGGCAAGCAGCAGGGTGACCGCCTGGATGACAGGCAGGTCGCGGTTCTGCAGGGCGTAGATCAGCAGCCGCCCGAGACCGGGCCAGGCAAAGATCTCTTCGACCACGATGATGCCGCCCAGCAGGTAGCCGATGTCGAGCGAGATGACCGCCACCGCAGGCGCGAGCGAGTTGGGCAGGGCATGCCGCCGGATCACGCGCTTTTCGCGAAGGCCCTTGAGCCGCGCCGCGCGGACGTAGTCGGAAGAGAGCACCTCGGAAAGCTCCGAGCGCACCTGGCGCGAGATATGCGCCATGAGGATCAGGCCCAGGGTTGCCGAGGGCAGGATCGCGTGTTCGAGAAAGCCCCCGAAATCCTCGGTCGGCGAGACGAAGCCGCCGGCGGGCAACAGCTGTCGGGCCGGATCGGCGAAGAAGACCAGCAGGAGTGTCGCGGTGACGAATTCGGGCAGGGCCGTGCCCACGTAGGACAGCAATCCGATCAGGAGATCCCAAACGCTCCCGCGGCGCAGGGCCGCGAGAGTACCGAGAGGGATGGCGATGATCGTGACGCTGACAAGCGCGATGGCCGCCAGCGCCATGGAGTTCCAGAAAGCGTCGCCCACCACCTGTGCCACGGGGAGCTGCAACCGCAACGAGGTGCCGAAATCGCCCTGAAGCACGCCACCGACCCATTGGAAGTACTGGGCGATGAGCGGCTGATCGAGGCCGAGCTGGCGTTCGAGCGCAGCGAGATTCTCGGCCGAGGCATTCTCGCCGAGGATCATGAGCGCGGCGTTGCCGGGCAGGACCGTCGTGATCGAGAAGACCGCGACGCTGACGATGCAGAGCACCACCAGCACCGCGCCGAAGCGGCGTAGGAAGTAGGCGAGGCTCACCGGTCTCTCCTCAGGCCTGGTCCATCCAGACGTCTTCCACGAAGTAGAAGCGCGAGATGGGTGCCACGCTCCATTCGTGCACGTTTTCACGCGACGCGGTCAGGACGTCCTCGAAGAAGGGCACGATGTAGGGCTTGTCCTCGAGCTCGAGGGCCTGCGCCTGCGCATAGATTTCCGCGCGTTCTTCGGGATTTGCGGTCGAACGGCCCTGCTGGATCAGCGAGTCGAATTCCTCGTTCTTCCATTCGGTATCCTGGTAGGAGGCATCCGAAGTCAGCAGGAGGTTGTAGGTTGCGTCGATCGTGGGCTGCATGCCCCAGTATCCGATGTAGAAGTCTCCCTGCATCCATTCCTCGGCGAGGTAGGTGTCGTGCGGCATCGTGCGGATCTCGAGGTTGAAACCGGCGGCAGCCGCGGTCTGCTGCATGACGATGGCGGCCTGGGCACGGATCGCGGGACGGTCGGAGGCGATGAGCGTCACGTCGAGCCCGTCGGGATAGCCGGCCTCTGCCAGAAGGGCGCGCGCACCTTCCGGGTCGTAGGCGATCTCGGGCTTGTCGGTGGCGAACTCGAGCTCGGGCGCCACGATGGAGTCGTAGGCGGGACGGCCGAGGCCCTCGAGGATGATGTCCACCATGAGCTGACGGTCGATGGCCATGCCGAGCGCCTTACGCACGCGGACGTCGTTCCATGGCTCCTGGTCCTGGCGCATGACGACGCAGACGTAGCGGCCGGCGCCGATCTGCTGTCCCTCGATGCCGCTGCTGCTGGCGATCCGCTCGTAGTCGGCCTGCTGCACGGTCAGCATCACGTCGGTTTCACCCGACAGGAAGTTTGCGGTCTCTGCGGCGAGGTCGGGGAAGAGCATCATCTCGACGGCGTCGAGGTAGGGCTGGCCCGGCTTGTAGTAGTTCTCGTTCTTGACGAGGCGCACCATGCGGGCGCTGTCGTAGGTGTCGAGCTTGAACGGCCCGGTGCCGTTGGCGGTGGTGTCGAGCTTGGAGATGTCGTCTTCGAGCGCCGCGCGGGACAGGATGCGGGCGTTGGCGTGCGCCGTGGAATAGGGCAGGTCCGCGAAGGGCGCCGCGAGGGTGAACTTGACTGTCAGGTCATCGACCGCCTTGACGCTTTCCACCATGGTCAGCACCGAACGTGCCGCCGAGGGGACATCGGGGTTGAGGATGGTTTCGTAGGTGGCGACCACGTCGTCCGCGGTGAAGGGCGTGCCATCGTGGAAGGTCACGCCCTCGCGCAGCGAGAACGTGAACTCGGTCGCGTCGTCGTTGGCAGTCCACTCGGTGGCAAGGTCGGGCTGGGGCTGGTTGTCGAAGCCCATCCGGGTCAGGCCCGAATAGAGCATGTCCATGCAGGGATATTCGGCCGGGCCGGAGTTGCTCAGGACGTTCAGCGTCGCGATCCGGGTCGAGTGACTGACCTTCAGCGTGCCGCCCGGGACCGGCTCGCTGCCCTGAGCGAAGCTTGCACCGGGTATGGCGCCGGCGGCGGCCATGCCCATCAGGACGTGGCGTCGGGTAAGGGTGAAATGGCTCATGGTACTCTCCTTGTTGGTATGCCGGTTTTCGGCTTCTTCTTGATCGGTTGAGGGATCAGGTGATGACAGTGAGGTCATCGGGCAGGCCGGTGATGACCTCTGGCGCTCCCTCGGTGACGACGAGTGTATGACCGACCCCCATGGCGAGCCCGCTGTCCCCGTCACCGTTCATGACATGGTAGAACAGCGTCATGCCCGGCTCGCAGACGAGCGAAGCGCCGGGATAGATCATCGGTGGCACGTCCATGGAGGTGGGCGCGTAGGAGATGCCGACGGAATAGCCGGTAGCGCCGTAGCGCGCCCGTCCGTAGCCGGCCGAGTCCAGCCCGTCGGCGTAAGCATCGAAGATCTCGCCAAGGGTGTTTCCGGGGCGCGCGAGGTCGGTCATCTTCGCAAGCACTTCGCGGCCCACGTCGTACATCTGCCGCTGCTGGTCAGGGACCTTGCCAAAGAGGATCGTCCACTCGGTCTTCACGTTGTAATGACGGTAGGCGACCGGGTACTCGACCATGATCTGGTCCTGCTCGGAGAGGCGCCGCGGCGCCGTGACGCCGCGTCCGAAGACCGCGCGTTCGCCCGAATTGAAGATCGGCGCGTTGGGCGGCATGTCCGCCCCGTCGCCCAGTATCGAGGCGAGGTAGGCGGCCTTCAGGTCGCTGTCGAGCAGGCCCGGACGGGCCGTGTCGATGACGGCATCGAGCGAACGATCGCAGATGCGCCCCGCCTCGCGCATGATCTCGATCTCGGCGGGGCTTTTGACGAGTCGCAGCTTCCGGATCAGTTGTTCGTCATCCTCGAGCCGGCACCAGTCGCCGAAGGTCGTCTGGCAGCGCCAGAGGTTCCAGCCGGTCAGGCCGTGGGTGTTCAACTCGATCAGCACGCGCCCGCCACCAAGGCCATGTTCTTCAAGTATGTCTTTGAGATCAGCCGCGGGGTTCGCGTCGTCCGCATCCCACCAGATGCGCACATCCTCGATCGTCGATGTGATCTTCGCCTGCAGCAGGTCGGGGCGACGCGTCAGCAGCACGATGGGCCGGTCGTCGGCGGTCACGAGGGCGCACTGGAAGAAGACGAAGCCGCCCGAGTCGTACCCGGTCAGCCAGAACAGGCTTTCCTGGCTGAAGACCAGCATCGCGTCCGCTCCGCGTTCGCGAAGCGCTGCGCGCAGGCGGTTCTGCCGGGCAAGCAGGTCTTCCTTGGGAAAGGGCAGGAGCGATTGGGCTTTGGCTGTCACCTTTAGGTCCTTCCGGTGCGGGCCTTACGAGTCGTGAGGGCTTTCCAAGGTCGTAGTATTTCAGTATACCAATCGTCAACCGAAAGAATTCTTTTCATGTATTGGCGGCGCACGAGCTTGCGGATGACCAGAAAACTGGGTCAAAAATGAGCAGACGAGCCAAGATAGGAGAGCCCATGCTGAGTTCGCCCGACAAGCGCCTGGCCCTTCAGGCCTACGAAAAGGTGCTCGAGCTGATTCTTGCGGGCGACGCCCGACCGGGCGAGCTGGTCAACGAGCGACGCATGGCCGAGACGCTGAACATGTCTCGCACCCCGGTACGCGATGCGCTTCTGATCCTCGAGGGCGAGGGCCTGCTGATCCGCCAGGGGAGGGGGCTGCAGGTCAAGCAGATGCGCCTGGAGGACTTTCTCGATGCGCTGCAGATCCGTCTGATCCTGGAACCGACGGTCGCGCGCATGGCGGCCGGCCATGTCCCGGACGGAGAGACCGAGGGGCTCCGTGCGGAACTGCAGGAGCTTCTCGCGCTTGGTGACAACGTGCGCGCCGACCGGGCGAAGGTGCGCGAGATCGACGATCGCCTGCACGGTCAGATCGCCGATGCCGCGGGCAACCCGCAGCTCAGCCAGATCATCCATTCGCTTCGCCGGCAGACCCAGATGTTCGACCTGCGTTCAATCCCTGAGCGGCTTTCCGACACCTGCCACGAACACCTCGCCATCATCGATGCCGTCGCCCGGAGTGACGGGGAGACCGCCGCCACCGCCATGACTGCGCACCTCAAGCGCGTTCAGGACAGCATCATCAAGAGATTGACCCGGATATGACCTCTGCCCCAGCCCCCGACACGACGACCCGAACCGGGATCGTCCCCGACATCGCGCTTGCCGAACGACTTTTCGACGAACTGCGCGCACGCACGGGCAGCGCCGGCGCGGGCATTACGCGCACCTCGTACGGCCTGGGCGAGCAGATCGCCCACGACGCGGTACGGCGCGAGGCGACGCGGCTTGGGATGCACGCTGAGATCGATGCCGCGTGCAATCTCTACCTGACGATGAAGGGCAACAGCGACGGTCCGGGGCTGATGATCGGCTCGCATCTCGATTCCGTACCCGACGGAGGCAATTTCGACGGCGCGGCGGGCGTGCTGGCGGGTCTCGCGGTGGCGGCCGGGTTTCACGCCGCGGGCCAAAAGCCGCCAGTCGATCTGACCATCATGGCGGTGCGCGCCGAGGAAAGCACTTGGTTCGGAGCCTCCTATATCGGCAGCCGCGCAGCTTTCGGACTGCTGGCGTCAGGGGAACTCGACGGGGTGCTGCGAGCGGGGGATGCCATCTCGCTCGGTGCGGCCATCGACGCGGCGGGCGGTGATACCGCGCAACTGCGAGCAGGGACGCCTTACCTCGACGCCGCCCGGATCGGCCTCTTTCTCGAGCCGCATATCGAGCAGGGGCCGGTGCTGGTGGCAGAGGACACCCCCGTGGGGCTCGTGACCGGGATCCGGGGCAGCTTTCGCCACCGGCAGGCCAGCTGTCGTGGCGTCTACGCGCATTCCGGCGCCACGCCGAAGTCTGCCCGGCAAGATGCAGTGCTCGCGACAAGCCATCTCGTGGTCGCCATGGACGAAGCCTGGCAACGTCTGGAAGCGGAGGGGCATGACCTTGCCGTGACGTTCGGCCAGTCCTCCACGGTGCTCGGTGAAGCGGCCTTTTCCAAGGTTGCCGGCCGCACGAATTTTTCGCTCGACGTGCGGAGCCAGGACGCGGAGACGCTCGATCTGATGCGCAAGGAGCTGCAAGGCGCCTGCAAGCGGATCGAACAGCGTCACGGTGTGACCTTCAACCTCGGCCCCGAGACGACCAGCACGCCCGCGATCATGGACCCGGCCGTCACCAACCGGATGGCGGCCCTGGCCGAGAAGGCAGGTATCCCGGCCCGGGTCATGCCCTGCGGCGCTGGCCACGACGCCGCTGTCTTTGCGGGGCAGGGGGTGCCCACGGCCATGGTCTTCATCCGCAACCGCAACGGATCCCACAATCCCGACGAGGCGATGGACGTCGCGGATTTCGCGCGCGCGGCCGAGCTGATTGCCGCGCTCCTTGAAAGCTGGGACCCCGCCGGAATGTGAAACCCGGGATGCGCCCGGCGTGGCGCCTTCCCGATCTTCCCGACATGCACGACACGCGAAAGGACACGCGATGGCCACCAAGCGCCTTCTCTACCTGGGCAACGGACGCACCCTGCAATCGGTCGCGAAACTTGACGACCGCTTCGAAAGCTGGGGACTGAAGGTCGATCGCTACTGGGCGGCCAACGGCGAATTCCCGTCCTCGCTCGACGGCTACGACGGTATCTTCCTCTCGGGCAGCCCGCACGGCGCCTACGAGAACATCGACTGGATCAATCGCGAGCACACCCTTATCGAAGAGGCTGCCGATCGCGAGATACCGCAACTCGGCATCTGCTTCGGAAGTCAGATCCTGGCCTCCGCGCTCTGTGGGCGCGATCAGGTGTTCCGCCGCGATTTCTGCGAGGTCGGCTACAAGGATCTCGACGTGACCGAGGCAGCGAAGGACGACGCGCTTGCCGCCGACTGGGGCGAGACGGTCAACATGTTCGTCTGGCACAACGACGAGGTACGGGCAGGGCACGAGGACATGGTGATCCTCGCCAGCTCGGACCTTTGCCCCAACCAGGTCTGGCGCCATCGAACCGCCCCGGCCTGGGGCATCCAGGGCCACCCCGAGGTGACCCGTGCCCAGGCCCCCGAGTGGTTCGAGGGCGCCCGTGAGCGCATGACGCTCGATGGTGGTGACGTGGACCATTTCATCGCCAGCGCGCACGAGGCTTCGGAGGCCAAGACCATGATCACCCGCTTCGTCGAGATGGTTCAGAAAGACTAAGATATGGTGCAGACAAACTACTGGTTCGAGCCCTCCGAATACCATGCACGGGTCAGGCGTGTGCAGGCCGCGTTGAAGGACAAGGGGCTCGACGCGCTGCTGGCCTTCCTGCCCGAGACCGTCACCTGGACCACGGGCTATTTCACCCGCGCCTATGGCACCTTCCAGTTCGCGATCATTCCGGCCGAGGGGCAGCCGACGCTCTTTGCCCGTGACGTCGAGGAATACTACCTCGACAGCACCTGTGTCTTTCCCGACCGCGTGCTCTGGACCGACAGCGACGATCGTACCGCCGTGGCGGTCGGGGCGATCCGGTCGCGGCTGGGACGCGCTGCCCGCATCGGTGTCGAAATGGACGCCTGGGTGCTGAACGCCACCCGGTGGGAGGCCATTCGCGCTGCAATGCCGGGTGCCGAGTTCATCAACGAATCCGCGCTCGTGCCGGGCATGAAGCTGATAAAGTCCGAGGCGGAGATTGCCTACCAGATGCGCGCCGCGCGGGCCGCCGAAGCGGGGATGCAGGCGGGCATCGACACCGCGGGGACCGGTGTAACCGAGCGCGAGATGGCCGCCGAGATCTGCGCCGCCATGATCCGCGAGGGCTCCGATCTGCCGGGGCCGGGTGTTCTGTCGTCGGGCGAACGCGCCTACCACCTGCACGGGGGCTATTCGGACCGGGTGCTCGAGCGCGGCGACATCGTCCAGCTTGAAGTGACGCCGAACAACCATCACTACCATGCCCGCTTCATGCGGCCGATCCGCGTGACCGAGGCAAGCGACGCGGACCATCGGCTGGCCGAGCTGCTGGTCTCGATCCAGGACGATGCGCTGGCCGCCGTGGCTCCCGGGGTCGCGGCCACCGTGCCCGATGCGATCTATCGCGACGGGGTCCTCTCGGCGGGCCTGCGCGAGACCTATACCAACAAGACCTTCTACTCGGTCGGCCTGCTGCTGCAGCCCAATGGTGGTGAGCCGCTTGAGGCGCATCCCGGTGCTGACTGGAGCTTTGCCGAAGGCATGGTCTTCCACACTTACGTGCTGGCGAAGGGCTTCGGCATGTCCGAGACGATCGTGGTGCGCCACGACGGCGCCGAGCGGCTGACCAATTTCCCGCGTCAGCTTTTCGTCACCACCCGCTGAACCCCGACACAGCCTCCGCGCCGGTGGCGCGGAGGACACGAAACCCCGCCCGCCGTCTGGCGCAGCCAGGTTCTGACGCCCGCTTCGCACGGCGATGCCGCGTTCTTGGGCACCCGCCGGGTTCCCCAATGTCAACGGAACAGTTTATTCTGTGGGCTGACTTGACGCCCTCGCAAAACGCAGCGCAGTGTCCAACCAATACCGATTTGGTTGCTCCTGTGGTTCAGGGGCGCCGACCGGACCGAGAGGGAACGGATGACCGAAACTGCGCCACCGCTGCTGGAAATCGAGGGGCTGACCTTTGGCTTTCGCAATCAGTCGGCGAACCTTGTCGATGGGGTGAGCCTGACGCTCGGGCGGAACGAGACGCTCTGCATCGTGGGCGAATCTGGTTGCGGAAAGTCGGTGACGGCGCTGTCGCTCATGGGACTTCTTCCGCCGGATGCGGTGCGGATCGATAGCGGCACGGTCACCTTTGAGGGCGAGACCATCGACGCGGGCGACTTTGCCCGGCTCTCGCGGCTGCGCGGCGACCGAATGGCGATGATCTTCCAGGAGCCCATGACCTCGCTGAACCCGGCCTTCCGGATCGGCAACCAGATCACCGAGGCCGTGCGCCATCACCGTGGGGGAACAGAGGCCGAGGCGCGCGAGCGGGCACTCGAAGCGCTGGAGAAGGTGGGCATCCCGGCAGCACGTCAACGACTCGACGAATATCCGCATCAGCTGTCGGGCGGGATGCGCCAGCGGGTGATGATCGCGATGGCGCTGGTGAACGATCCCTCTGTGCTGATCGCCGACGAGCCCACCACGGCGCTCGACGTGACCGTGCAGGCGCAGATCCTCGACCTTATCGCGGACCTGCAAACGCGGTCGGGGATGGGCGCGATCCTGATCACCCATGACCTTGGCGTGGTGGCGCAGGTCGCGACGCGCGTGGCGGTCATGTACGCGGGCCGCATCGTCGAGATCGGCACCGCACAGGAGATCTTCGAGGATCCCCAGCATCCCTACACCATCGGCCTCATGAGCTCGGTCCCGCGTCTGACGGGGCCCCGTCAACGGCTGTCGACGGTGCCGGGCCTCGTGCCGACACCGGATGGCATGCCCGAGGGATGCCGGTTCTCGACCCGGTGTCCCTTTGCGCGGCCAACCTGCCGCGAGGTGCCGAAGCTGGCGCCTGTCGCGGGCGAGCACCACGTCGCCTGCCACTATGCCCCCCTCGAGACGCGCCTGGAGGCCGGATGATGCGTGAGACCATCCTCGAAGCCGTGAACCTGCGGAAACACTTTCGCAGCGGTGGCGGTCTTGGCCGGACGGCGAATACCGTGCGTGCGGTCGACGGCGTGTCGCTCGAGGTGCATCGCGGCGAGACATTCGCCATCGTCGGAGAGTCCGGCTGCGGGAAATCCACGCTGGCGCGGCTGCTGATGCGGCTTCTTGACCCGACCGAGGGCGACGTGCTGTTCGACGGGCGATCGATCGCCGGACTGCGCGGGCGCACGCTGCGCGATCTGCGGCGCGACATGCAGTTCGTCTTTCAGGACCCGTTCAGTTCGCTGAACCCGCGCATGACAGTGGGCAAACTGGTGGGCGAGCCGCTGGAGACCCATTCGCCCGAGCTTTCGGCGCGCGAGCGCCGCGCGAAAGTGGCCGAACTTCTGGGTCGGGTGGGCCTGCGCCCCGAACACGCGGGCCGGTATCCGCACGAGTTCTCGGGCGGGCAGCGCCAGCGCATCGGCATCGCACGGGCATTGGCATCCGGTCCGCGGCTGATCATCGGCGACGAGCCGGTCAGCGCGCTGGACGTCAGCGTTCAGGCGCAGGTGATCAACCGGCTGCACGATCTCAAGGAAGAGTTCGACCTGACGCTGGTGATCATCGCCCATGATCTGGCCGTGATCCGCCACATGAGCGACCGTGTCGCGGTCATGTACCTTGGCCAGATCGTCGAGACAGGTCCGTCCGAACAGGTCTTTGCCAACCCGCGTCACCCCTACACCCGAGCGCTGCTTTCGGCGGTGCCCGAGCCCGTCTACGGGCGGGCGCATGACCGCATGGCGCTCAAGGGTGAGACGCCCAGCCCATCGGCGCCCCCGGACGGTTGCCGTTTCCACACGCGCTGTCCCTTCGCCACCGAAGAGTGCCGCAAACGCGTGCCCGAGATGCGCGAAATGGCGCCGGGGCAGGGGGCTGCCTGCCATCACGCCGAGAAAATCGCCGCCGAACACGGATCGCCCGTGGCGGTCACCGGATCGGGGCGGAGCGAAGGCGCCGAGCGGCGTTTCGCCATGTATGCCGAGGCGATCGCGGATCGCGGCGCCTGAACCGACCAACCAACGCACGGCGACCAACGCCGTCCTGACTGCAACAGAGAGGATCTCTTATGCTACGAAAACTATCGCTCACCGCCATCCTGCTTGGCGCCACCGCCGTGGGTGCGCAGGCCCAGGACCTGCGCATCGCGCTGCAATCGGATGCCGACGTGCTCGACCCCGATCAGTCGCGGACCTTCGTCGGCCGGATCGTCTACACCGCGCTCTGCGACAAGCTGGTGGACATCACGCCCGAGCTTGACCTCATTCCGCAGCTTGCCACCGACTGGTCGTGGAACGACGACCAGACCGAGCTGACCATGCAGCTGCGCGAGGGCGTGACCTTCCATGACGGCGAGCCCTTCAACGCCGAGGCGGTCGCCTACAACATCAACCGCAGCCAGACGCTCGAGGAAAGCCGCCGCAAGTCCGAGGTTGCCTCGATCACCGGGACCGAGGTCACCGGCGAATACGAGATCAAGATCAGCCTCGCCCAGCCCGATGCCACGCTGCTGGCGCAGTTCGCCGACCGCGCCGGCATGATGATCTCTCCGGCCGCCGCCGAAGAGGCGGGTGCCGATTTCGGTCTGAACCCGGTCTGCTCGGGACCCTTTGCCTTCGACAACCGTGTGGCGCAGGACCGGATCGTTCTGACCAAGTTCGACGACTACTGGAACGCGGACGAGATCAACTTCGACAGCGTGACCTACCTGCCCATCCCGGACAACACCGTGCGCTTCGCCAACCTCCAGTCGGGCGACGTCGACATTATCGATCGACTTGCCGCCACCGACCTCGAACAGGCGGAAAGTGCATCCGACATCGAGGTCGCGAGCGCGGTTTCGCTGGGCTACCAGGGCATGACCATCAACGTGGGCAACGGTGATCGCGCCGACAGCCCGATCGGCGAGAACCCCGCCGTCCGTCAGGCGCTCAGCCTCGCCATCGACCGCAACGCCCTGAACCAGGTCGTCTTCAACGGCGCCTTTGCCCCGGGCAACCAGTCTTTCCCGCCGAACTCGCCCTGGTACGATCAGGATCACCCGATCCCCGAGCGCGACGTCGAGGCAGCCAAGGCGCTGCTGGCGGAGGCCGGTTTCGAGGACGGCGTGACCGTCGAGGTGCAGGCCCCCAACAGCCCTGTACCGCAGCAGGTGATGCAGGTCGTGCAGGCCATGGCCGCCGAGGCGGGTATCACCATCGAGATCACCTCGAAGGAATTCGCGACGATGCTGCAGGATCAGTCGGCCGGTGACTACATGGCAAGCCAGGTTGGCTGGTCGGGTCGCGTCGATCCCGACGGCAACATCCACCAGTTCATGACCACTGGCGGCGGTATCAACGACTCCGGCTATTCCAACCCGGAAGTGGATGAACTGCTCAACAACGCGCGGACGACCACCGACACAGCAGAGCGGAAGCAGTACTACGATCAGGCGCGCGACATCCTCGTCGAGGATTTGCCGATCATCTACCTCTACCACCAGACCTGGATCTGGGGCCTGCGCGACGCCGTGTCCGGCTTCACGCCTTACCCCGACGGCATGATCCGTCTTGAAGGCGTGAGCCTCGAGGACTGATCCGTCATTCTCCGCGCCCCGACCGGGGCGCGGAGTCTTCGCCAACGTTCACCGAGGACATGCGCCATGCTCGCCTTCATCGGTCGCCGACTGCTCGTCGCCATTCCGACGATCCTGCTGATCTCGGTATTCGTCTTCCTGCTCCAGCAGCTTCTGCCGGGCGACCCGATCCTCGCCATGGCGGGCGAAGAGCGTGATCCCGCGACCATCGAATTCCTGCGCGAGAAATACGGGCTGAACGACCCGCTGCCGGTGCAGTACTTCAAGTGGATCGGTGGGGTGATTCAGGGGGATCTCGGCATCTCGCTGCGCACCAACCAACCGGTGAGCGAGCTTCTGCTTCAGAAGCTGCCGGTGACCATCCAGCTTGCCGTGATGGCGCTGATCTTCGCGGTCGTGATCGGCGTGCCGGCGGGGATCCTGTCGGCGGTCAAGAAGGGCACGGTGGTGGACTATGCGGCGAATGTCGTCGCGCTGTCCGGCCTTTCGATCCCGAACTTCTGGCTTGGCATCATGCTGATCCTGCTGGTTTCGGTGAAATGGGGGCTGCTGCCGGCCTCGGGCTACACACCGCCGGGCGAGGACCTTGTGCGGTCGATCACCACCATGCTGATGCCCGCCTTTGTGCTTGGCACGGCGCTGGCCGCGACGCTGATGCGCCACACGCGGTCGGCGATGCTGGGCGTGCTGAAATCCGACTACGTGCGGACCGCGCGGGCCAAGGGGCTTTATGAACGGCGGGTGATCCTGCGCCATGCCTTCCGCAACGCGCTGGTCCCCATTGTCACGCTGACAGCACTTCTGTTTGGCGAACTGGTCGCGGGCGCCGTGCTGACCGAGCAGATCTTCACGATCCCGGGCTTCGGCAAGCTTGTGGTCGATGCCGTGTTCAACCGCGACTACGCCGTGGTGCAGGGGATCGTGCTCTGCACCGCGGTCGGGTTCATCGTGATGAACCTGCTGGCCGACGCCGCCTACTTTGCCCTCAACCCGCGCCTGAGGAAATCCTGATGGCCCATGTGTCCGATCCCGCGACCGCTGATTCCGTACTCGACGCCAAGCCCGAGAACCGGGTCTGGAAGAAGTTCCGCTCGCACCGGAGCGCGATGCTCGGCGTGTTCCTCGTGGCCTTCTTCGTGATCATCGCGGTCGCGGCCCCGATCCTGCCGATCCAGGATCCGACGGCCACGTCCTGGTCGGCGGTGCGGGCTGCCCCCTCGGCGGCGCATCCCTTTGGAACAGACGAGATCGGGCGGGACGTGCTGTCGCGGCTGATCTGGGGGGCCCAGGCGTCGCTCATGGCCGGCGTGGTGTCGGTGGCCATCGCGCTCTGCTTCGGTGTGCCGCTGGGGATTGCGGCAGGCTATTTCGGCGGCTGGACCGATACGGTCATCTCGCGCTGCACCGAGGCGCTGCTGGCCGCGCCCTTCCTGATCCTTGCCATTGCGCTTGCGGCCTTTCTCGGGCCCTCGCTCGGCAATGCCATGATCGCCATCGGCCTGTCGGCGACGCCGATCTTCATCCGGCTCACGCGCGGGCAGGTGATCGCGGTGGCGGCCGAGGATTACGTCGAAAGCGCGCATGCCATCGGCCTGCCGACGCGAAAGATCCTGACGCGCTACATCTTTCCCAACGTGCTGCCGCCGGTGCTGGTGCAGGCGACGCTGACCGTGGCGACGGCGATCATCGCCGAGGCATCGCTGTCGTTCCTCGGCCTCGGGCAGCAGCCGCCGGCGCCCTCCTGGGGATCGATGCTCAATACCGCCAAGAACTTTCTCAACCAGGCGCCCTGGATGGCGCTCTGGCCCGGCATCGCGATCTTTCTCGTGGTGCTTGGCTTCAACCTTCTGGGCGACGGGCTGCGCGATGCGCTCGACCCTCGCGAAACCTGACAGACGAACGAGAGACGCATGACCGACTTCACCACCCGCCCCGAGATCCGCGGTACCTTCGGGACCGTGACCTCGACCCATTGGATCGCCTCCGCGGTCGGGATGAGCATCCTCGAAAAGGGCGGCAATGCCTTCGACGCCGCCGTGGCGACGGGGCTTGTCCTGCAGGTGGTGGAGCCGCACCTGAACGGCCCGGCGGGCGACCTGCCGGCGCTGTTTCACGCGGTGGGAAAGGGCGGAACACAGGTTCTTGCCGCCCAGGGGCCTGCGCCTGCCGGCGCGACGCTGGAGCATTACCGCAAGGAGCTTGGTGGCGAACACGCGCTGATCCCCGGCTCGGGCCTGCTCGCCACGGTCATTCCGGGCGCCTTCGACGGCTGGGTGCTGATGCTGCGCGACTACGGCACGATGGAGCCGTCCGAGGTGATGGCGCCCGCCATCGATTACGCCCGCGACGGCCACCCGCTGCTGCCGCGCGTCGCCGACCAGATCGGCGGGCTTGCCGAGTATTTCGCCGAGCACTGGCCGAGCTCGCATGCCACATGGTGTCCGGACGGCGAGCTGCCGCAGGCGCAGGCGCTCTTCCGCAATCCTGACCTTGCCGCCACCTACCAGCGGCTTGCGGATACCGCCGAGGGCGAAAGCCGCGAGGTGAGGATCGATGCCGTACGCGCGGCGTGGTCCGAGGGCTTCGTCGCCGAAGCCATCGACAGCTACCTGGCCGATGCCAAGGTGATGGATGTCTCGGAAAGCCATCACCGCGGCGTGCTGACCAAGGCCGACATGGCGGGCTGGCAGGCGCGGGTCGAGACGCCGCTTTCCATTGACTACCACGGCTGGCGCGTGTCCAAGACCCAGAGCTGGAGCCAGGGGCCGGTGCTTCTCCAGGCGCTCCAGATACTCAAGAACTTCGACCTCGCCGCTATGGACCCGCTGGGCGCAGACTTCGTGCACACGGTGATCGAGGCGATGAAGCTCGCCTATGCGGACCGCGAGGCCTATTACGGCGATCCCGATCACACCGAGATCCCGATGGAGCACCTGCTGTCGGTTGGCTACGGCGCGGAGCGCGCAAAGCTGATCTCGGCCGAAGCCTCGACCGAGCAGCGTCCCGGTCGGGTGCCGGGGTTTGAGCACTGGGCGGATGCCGCCATCGCACGCGCCAGCCGAGACTACGGCGCAAGCCAGGTGATCGCGCAGGAGCCCACCATGGCGCACCTGACCGACCGCAAGGGCGACACGGTACACCTCGACGTCATCGACCGCTGGGGTAACGCCGTGGCCGCGACGCCCTCGGGCGGATGGCTACAATCAAACCCGGTGGTGCCAGGCCTTGGCTTTCCGCTGAACTCGCGCGCCCAGATGTTCTGGCTCGAGGACGGTCAGCCGACAACGCTTGCCCCCGGACGGCGCCCGCGCACCACGCTGACCCCCACAATCGCCGAGCGCGAGGATGGCGCATTGCTGGCCTTCGGCACGCCGGGTGGCGACCAGCAGGATCAGTGGCAGCTGATCTGGTTCCTGCGTTTCGTGCATCACGGGTTGGGCCTGCAGCAGGGCATGGACGCGCCGCTGTTCCATTCGCTGCACTTCCAGGCCTCGTTCTATCCGCGCGCGGCGAAACCCGCCGAGATGATGATCGAGCCGAACTTCGGCGATGCGGTCATCGAGGATCTGCGCGGACGCGGCCACAAGGTGCAGGTTGCGCCGGAATGGTCGGTGGGGCGTCTGACCGCAGCCCTGCGCGAACCCGACGGGCTTCTGCGGTCGGCCGCGACCCCGCGTCTGATGCAGGCCTACGCGGTGGGCCGCTGATGACCTATTCGATCCTCGCGACGGATCCTGAGACGGGCGAAATCGGCATCGCCGTCGCCTCACGCTTTTTCGCCTGCGGCGCGGCGGTTCCTTACGTCGGCGCCCGGGCAGCGGTCGCCACGCAGGCCTTCGTCAACCCGCTCTGGGGCGTCGAGGGGCTGGCGCTGCTGGCCGATGGCCATTCCGCCGAGGAGGTTCTGGAGACCTTCAAGTCCCGTGATGCGGGCCAGGCGTTGAGGCAGGCGCATGTCATGGACGCGGAGGGGCGCTTTGCCGCCCACACCGGGGCGGAGTGCACGGACTGGGCCGGGCACCTGATCCGTGACGACCATTCCGTTGCCGGGAACATGCTGACCGGTCCCGAGGTGATCGAGGAAACCTCGCGCGCCTTTGCCGAGACCTCGGGACCGCTGGCCCGGCGGCTGCTGGCGGCGATGAAGGCGGGCGAAGCGGCCGGCGGCGACAAGCGGGGCCGCCAGGCGGCGGGGCTCGTGATCCATCGCGGCCAGGACTACGCGCATCTGTCGTTGCGTGTGGATGACGATGCCGATCCACTGGCCGAGCTCGAACGCCTGCTCGACGTTGCGGGCGAACGCTACCTGATGGTGGCCGAGACGTTCCCGACGGCGGACAACTTTTCGGGGATGGTGGATCGCCGCCCGATCGACGCCGCTATCGCCGAGGCGGAGGAACGCCGCCAACAGGAGGGCCGCCCCACGGCCTCTCGCGCCACCAGCAAGGAAGATCTGTGATGGACGCGACGCAGGTCATGCTCTTCGTCGGGATGGCGGTCGTTGCGGGGATGTTCGGCGGGGTCCTCGCCGGGCTTCTGGGCGTCGGTGGCGGGATCGTCATTGTCCCCGCGCTTTACATCTCGCTCTCGCTCACGGGGATGGACCCGGGCCTGACCATGCAGGTGGCAGTGGGGACATCACTGGCCTCGATCATCTTCACCTCGGCGTCATCCTCGTGGGGACACTGGCAGAAGGGCGCCATCGACACGGGTCTCCTGAAACGCTGGGCGCCCTGGATCCTTGTCGGCACCGTGCTGGGCGGGGTGATCGGCGGGCTGGTCTCGGGGCAGGTGCTGATCGCGGTCTTCGCGGCAGTGGCCTTGCTCGTGGCGCTCGACATGATCTTTCGCAAGGCGTCGGACGGCAGCGCCACGCGCAACTTTTCGACCCCGGTCTGGGCCGCTTCGGGCGTGGGGGCGGGCATGATCTCGGCCATGATGGGGATCGGGGGTGGCACGGTCTGCGTGCCGACGCTCAATTTCCTCGGCTATGACATCCGCCGCGCGGTGGGCACCTCCGCGGCCATCGGCTTTGTCATCGGCGTCCCCGGCGCGATCACCTATGCGCTGACCGGTTTGGGACAGGAAAACCTTCCGCCGTTCTCCATCGGCTACGTGAACCTCCTTGCGCTGGTGTGCCTCGTTCCGCTTACAACGACCTTCGCCCGCGTGGGGGTCCGGCTCGCGCATGCGATCCCGCGGACGCGACTGAGGCTGCTTTTCGGACTCTTCCTGATCACAACGGCGCTCAACATGCTGCGCGATCTGATCCAGCATGCCGGATGAATGATACTCCGGAACAGGACAGGCAGACGATGGAAGACGGCGAGATCGTTGAACGGCTCTTGAAGGGCATCGACGCGGGCGACTTCGTCGAAGGCGACCGGCTGCTGCCCGAACGCCGTCTGGCCGAGACGATGGAGATCAGCCGTGCGCGGCTGCGCCGGGCGCTCGATCATCTCAAGGAAGAGGGGCGGCTCTTTCGTCACCAGGGGCAGGGCACCTTCGTCGCGCCGCCCCCCGCGCTCGAGGTCGCCGGCCACGAGACGATTTCGCGGCAGGTGACGCCGCAGAACGTCATGGAAGTCCGCATGGAGGTGGAGCCCGCGCTTGCGGCGCTCGCCGCGGACCGCGCAACCCGGTCGGAACTGGCCTCGCTGGACCGCCTGATGCGCGCGACCCTTTCGGTCAATGATCCTGAAGCCTACGAAGCTGCCGACGCTGTCTTCCACTACCGGATCGCCGAACTGGCGCACAATCCGCTGTTCCTGAGTATCTACCAGTCGATCCGCGCCGTCCGCCGGCATGCCCGCTGGGCCGACGAGCGGCGGCTGACCCATTCACAGAGCCGGATGTCCCAGCTTGGCCGTCAGCACGAGGCGCTCACTCAGGCGGTCATGGACCGCGATCCCCGCGAGGCAGCACGGCTGATGGAAGAACACCTCGTGACGGTGTCCAACGCCATGCTGCGGGAACGCGGCGAGCGTTTCGTAATCTCCGCGCCGCAGCGCTGAGACGAAGCATCCTGAATAACTTGCATGTGATGCTCCCCCCTCGGGCGGTCCCGCCGCGGAAGGCGGGCCTCCTCCATGCGGAACCATTGGCAAACATGAATGGGTTCTCTTCTGCGAGGTCGAGTTCGATGAGAAGAATGCCGACCTGGCGCGCTGCCGCCCGAAACTCAGGAAAATCGCGGCCCTGATACCTTCGGGGCAGGCATTTCCTTTCGTGGCGGACCTTCAGCATCGGTATTTCGGCAGGTTTCGGATTGCCTTCAACGAGTGGGCAACATCCTCCCGCTCGATGTGGGTAGAGAACAGGTTTCTATCCCAGGCCTTCGGCAGACGGCGGCGAAAGAGAAAGCCCGAGGGGCGCATTTCGAGATAGCGGGTGTGTCCGACTCCGAGCACGCCAATGTTCCGAAAACGGGTTCCAGGGCATCCGGGAGTCGGGATCCGTGCACCGGTTCGGGCACGCGTTCGTGCACCATAATGTGCACGTGCACGCGTGGCTCCGACTCCGGTCGGGGCTCAACCATTTAGGGGATTTTGGCTCCGGCGGTAGGGCGCGGAGCAAAATTCGACCACATTGTAAGGCACTGAAAACACTTCTATTTGCTCTGCGCGGGTCGCTGTCTGTGTTACGTCTATGTGCAACAGTTGTAGCACAAGGGAAGGGTATCGAGATTGGCCGGCCAGACAAGTAGTTCTCAGCGGTTAGTTAAGATCAAGCAGGGGTTCTCGATCCGGTCCAGCTATCATACGCCTAATCGCCGAGCCGAGGAGTTCACGGGCGTCGATGAGCACGGCTGACACTTCACGTAGCTGGTCGATTTGCGGCATCAGCAAGTTCTCTGAGCGCCTCATGGCCTGACTCAGCTTCGCCCTCACCCACTGCTTCTCCTCCTCGGTCAGCCTGTGCATGTCGGCTGGCCCCAGCCAACCATCGCCGTTGTGGCCAAGGCCCAGCTCTCGGTCCATTTGCAGAATTAGCCCTGTGGCCATGGCAAGATCGCTCTCACGATCTCCACCTGCGCCGCCGGAGATGGTGCCGAGCACCAGCCTCTCGGCCGCGCGCCCGCTCATGAGGATCAGAAGCTCGTTTTCGATCTCTTGGACAGTCAGTTCGACGAAGGTCGAACGGCGTTCGGTCCGACCGTCGCGGTCAGAGAGGCTGAGCTTCACGACAGATCCTGGAACCAGCAGCTCGGCGGCAAGCGCGTGACCGGCTTCGTGGACCGCGATACGACGCAGAAGCGCCGGGTTGGGCCAATCGATCCCGAGGTGTCGGCGCATCAGGTCGGATGACATGGGCAGCCGTTGCCGCCGCGCGTCCGCGGTGGCGGCACGCAATGCGGCATCGAGTTCGGCGGGGGTCTTGCCCGTGGCGGCGCGGGCCAGGCTGTCGACCTCGTTGTCCGGCAGCGCATCCGCCAGTCCTTTGCACAGGATCCGCCTGATATCTGCAAGCGACGGAAGTGGCATCTGCTGGATCTGGTCAAAGCGGCCGGGGCGCGTGATGGCTGGGTCCAGCCGGCTGATCTGGTTGCAGGCCCCGATCAGGATCACGCCCGGGGTGCGTGCCAGCCGGTCGATTTGCTGAAGGAAGCCGTTCACGACTTGCACCCGATAGCTCATCCCATGCTGATCGCTGCCGAAGCGCGACCCGACCGCGTCGATTTCATCGACAAACAGGACGCAGGGCGCTTTCGCGACCGACTCGTCGAAGCACTTGATCATCGCGGCAAGCATATGTCCAAGATGTCCGGCAGCCTGCCAGTCGGCAAAGCTGCCCTCGACCAAAGCGACGCCAGCGGCCTCGGCCAGTTGCCGGGCAAGATAGGTCTTGCCCGTGCCTGGAGCGCCATGAACGAGGAGCGAACGTGACATCTCGCTCCAGTTCAGATCGCCAGCCTGCCACGCCGCAAGATCCGCCACGATGTTTCGGACAGCTTGATGCGCGGGCGTGGTGCCGTCGATGATGGCTGGACCGGAGCGCTCCCGTGCGACCTCGCCTGCAGGCGCCGTCCTAGTCATTAACGAGATCCGTTCTGCTACTTCTCTGGCTGTCGGCGCGCGGCACGCCATAGCCAGATGTCCTGCCTCCAAACCGGCCAGGCTTTCGTCGTTGGGCAAGATTGCCCGCACGCTGTCCGCATCGATCCGTCCGGTCGCGCTGTGGCTGACGCTCAGGGCGAAGAGCAGGATATCGGCATTCACCTTTTCGAGGACCAGAACGCGCGCGCCTGTCTCGCTGGAGCCGACGAGAGTTGGCAAGTGCTCCTGCTTCGCGACCGGCAGCAGGATTGGCGCCGGATGGTGGAGCAAGCGCTCCAGTTCCTTTTCCGAGACTGGACGGTCAGGCAGCTGGAGCACCGGATGCGAGGCGCGAGGCGCCCGGCTCTGGGTCGATCAGCCCTCCGGCAGCATTGCCCCAGTCAGCAACTTTCCAAGGGAAAGGTTGGGTTCGAGGCCGACCACGACCGTCATCGCTCCGGGTTGGAGGCCTGCCTCCCAGCTCTCCGCAGTCCGGAAGGTTGCGGCGAGGCGCACCAGCAAGATCACGTCGCGGAGGGGAAGCGGGGTTGCGGGACGGGTGCTGCCGTCCGTAGCTGTGGCCAATGGATCGCCGCCATCTGCCGCGATCGCGTCCCACTCCTCTGGTGACAGATGGGGCGCGCTGCTCACGCTTCCCATGGCCACGGCGGCCGACTGCGTCCCGGAGCCCGCGCGGCGCGAAGGCGGTTTCGGGCTGCCGCCGCCTTCATACTCCATCAAAGTGTCGACAGCGGCGGTGTCGCCAGCCTTGGCGCGTCGCTCAAGCTCGACGATGTCGGTTTCGGTTGCGCGCAAGCGCGCGATGCTATCCTGGGCGAAGGCCCACCACTGTGGGCGCTTCGCGCCATTTTCCTTTCGAAGGGGAGATTGGGGGGGAGGTTGGGTCATTGGCGTTTCCGTTCTGTACGGCTTTGATGCTGTAACCGCCCCCCGACGGCATCGCTGTGCCAAGGTGGGATCGCAACAATCCTTAATGGGAGGCGGTCATGTCAAAGATTACC
>NZ_QBKN01000021.1 GCF_003054175.1 Allosediminivita pacifica | reverse complement strand
ACATCAGGTCTCGTGCCAAGCTGGTCTCCATCGCAGATACCAGCTTGAATCACGCCTTCCGGTCGGCGTGAAACCCTTTTGTCAACACGGCCTAGGCGGACCCGATCTACGCGGACACGCCGGGATCACGCCATGTCGGCGGGTCGATTGATTGCCCATAGTGATCTTTGGCTCGTTGCACGAAAGGGGCCATGCGCTTGCAAGCAGAGCGTGGATCAACGCACATTTCGGTGCAATGCGACGGAACGAGCGCAAAGGAGTGGACGCCGCCAATACGGTCGCGCTGCGGGGTCAGCTGGCAGGCGGGATCTGGCGACATGGCCGCTCGCGGAGACGCGCCGAAATCCTGGATGCGCATGGTAGGAGTGCCGGATGATGGCGCCTGCCTTGCTTACCTGTCGGAACAGCTCGGGCGAGGGGCCGGTGATCCAGTCGCCCGAATGTCTGGCGCGGCCGGATCACCGGGGGTGGCGGGCAGGGTCGGGCCCGCCAGAAGGGCGGCGCCGTTACATGGGGCAAGGGGCGCCGCCCGAAAGCTCGGCCGGGAGGATCAGAAGAAACCGAGCTTGTTCGGGTTGTAGCTGACCAGCATGTTCTTGGTCTGCTGGTAGTGGTCGAGCATCATCTTGTGGGTTTCGCGCCCGATGCCGGACTGCTTGTAGCCGCCGAAGGCCGCGTGGGCGGGGTAGGCGTGATAGTTGTTCACCCAGACGCGGCCCGCCTCGATGCCGCGGCCCATGCGGTAGCAGCGATTGGCGTCGCGCGACCAGACACCGGCACCGAGGCCGTACATGGTGTCATTGGCGATGGCGAGCGCCTCTTCCTCGTCCTTGAAGGTGGCGACCGAGACCACCGGGCCGAAGATTTCTTCCTGGAAGACGCGCATCTTGTTGTGGCCCTTCAGGATGGTCGGCTGGATGTAGTAGCCGCCGGAGATGTCGCCATCCATTTTTGCCGCGGCACCACCTGCGAGCACCTCGGCGCCTTCCTCGACCCCGATGGTGAGGTAGGAGAGGATCTTTTCCTGCTGCTCGGCGCTGGCCTGTGCGCCGACCATGGTTTCGGGATCGCGCGGGTCGCCCTGCTTGATCGCCTTCACCCGTTCGATGCAGCGCTTGATGAATTCCTCGTAGATGTCCTCCTGGATAAGCGCGCGCGAGGGGCAGGTGCAGACCTCGCCCTGGTTCAGCGCGAAAAGCACGAAGCCCTCGACCGCCTTGTCGAGGTAGGCGTCGTCTTCGGCCATCACATCCGAGAAAAAGATGTTCGGGCTCTTGCCGCCGAGTTCCAGCGTGACGGGGATCAGGTTCTCGGTCGCGGCCTGCATGATCTTGCGGCCGGTTTCGGTCGAGCCGGTGAAGGCGATCTTGGCGATGCGCGGCGAGGTGGCCAGCGGTGCACCCACGTCGGGGCCCATGCCGTTGACGATGTTGAGCACGCCGGCGGGCAGCAGGTCGGCGATGAGCTCAGCCAGCACCATGATGGCGGCGGGCGTCTGCTCGGCGGGTTTCAGGACCACGCAGTTGCCGGCGGCGATCGCCGGGGCGAGCTTCCATGCGGCCATGAGGATCGAGAAGTTCCACGGGATGATCTGGCCGACCACGCCCAGCGGTTCATGGTAGTGGTAGGCGACGGTGTCGGCGTCGATTTCCGACATGGTGCCTTCCTGGCTGCGCAGGACGCCGGCGAAGTAGCGGAAGTGGTCGATCGCCAGCGGGATGTCGGCGGCCATGCTTTCGCGGATCGGCTTGCCGTTGTCCCAGGTTTCGGCCTGCGCGAGCAGATCGAGGTTTTCCTCCATCCGGTCGGCGATCTTGAGCAGCGCGTTGGAGCGTTCGGTCGCCGGCGTGGCGCCCCAGCCCTTGCGGGCGGCGTGTGCGGCATCGAGGGCGAGTTCCACGTCCGCGGCGCTCGAGCGGGCGACCTTGCAGACGGGCTTGCCGGTGATGGGGGTGATGTTGTCGAAGTAGGCGCCGTCGACTGGGGCGACGAACTTGCCGCCGATGAAGTTGTCGTAGCGGCCCTTGAAGGGCGACGCCTGCTGGCCCGCCATCTGGGTCATCTCGTTCATGGTGTTTCCTCCTCTGGGGCCGGATCTCCTCATCCGGGCCTGTTAAGAAGGATGGCAACGCCGGAGCCCCCTGTCAGGTGGGCTGCAAGGGGTGGAGGCGGGCGGTTGTCTCAGCGGTGAGACAGGTCAGGGCTGCCTGTGGGGAATGTCGAGACGCTTCATGCGGCGGTAGAGCGTCGCGCGGCCGATGCCGAGGGCACGGGCGGCCTCGGAGGCATTGCCGTCGGCCCGGGCCAGCGCCCGGACAAGGGCAGCGCGTTCGGCGCGGTCGAGCCCGCTGCCGGATTCCTGGCTGCTGCCGGTGAGGTCGACAAGCGGCCGGGGACGCAGGCTGCCGTCGCGTTCGAGACCGAAGCGGCGGCGCGCCTCGCGCGTGGCGCCGACGACAAGCTCGTCGCCATCGACGGCAAGAAGGGCGGTGTCGGCAGGGTCTTCGCCAGGGGCGAGCACGATGCGGTGGGCGCTGTGGGTGGCGCGGAAGAGATCGGATTCGATCTGGCGCGCGACGCGGATCACCATGCCCTCGATCAGGCGATTGAAGCCCTCGGTCTGGTCGGCGCGGGCAGAGCTGACGTCGAGCGCGGCGACAAGCTGACCTTCGGGGCCGAACACCGGCGCGTCGATGCAGCTCATGCCGATGTTGCGGGCGAGATAATGCTGGTCGCGGTGGATCGTGACGGGGCGCATTTCGGCAAGGCAGGTCCCGATGCCGTTGGTGCCCTGCGCGGCCTCGCTCCAGTCGACGCCGGGATGCAGGCCCCAGGCGGCAAAGCGGCTGGCATCGCCGCTGCCGCTGCGGCTGTCGAGCACGAGCCCCTGCGCGTCGGTGAGCAGCACGCCGCAGCCGCAATGACCGAGCATGGCGTAGAGATCGTCGAGACGTGGGCCCGCGAGCCTGAGCATGCGGCCGAGTTCTTCGCGGCGTTCGGAAAGGCGGAGGGTGTCGGGACGCGATGAGGGCAGGGGGCGGGAGGGATCGAGCCCGTGCTTCTGGAAAGACCGCTGCCAGGAGGCGGCGAGCCGCGATTGCGCCGCCGCTGTTCCGGACGTGACGGACCGGATGACCCGATCGATGTGCGAGTCGCCCCTTGCCATGGTGGTTCCCTCCCTTGCGGCACCGGCGGGCCGGTGCCTGCGGGCAAGGTTAGCCGAAAGCCGGTGTTCGGCAAATGCCGAATTTCCGGGCTATTCGGCCTCGGCAAGAAGCGCCCGAAGGTCGAGGGGGCGGGTGTACATCGCGATGCGCCCGTCGGCGTCGCGGGGCCAGTCGGAGGGATCGCGGTCGCGGTAGATCTCGATCCCGTTGCCATCGGGGTCGGTGAAGTAGATCGCTTCGGAGACGCCGTGATCCGAGGCGCCCTCGACCTGCACGCCCGCCTCGACGACGCGCTTCAGCGCGGCCGCAAGTGCGGCGCGGTCGGGGTAGAGCAGCGCGAGGTGGAACAGCCCGGTGTGTCCCGGAGGCGGCGGCGTGCCGTCTTTGCTGCCCCAGGTGTTGAGGCCGACGTGATGATGGTAGCCGCCTGCAGACATGAAGGCAGCCTGGTCGCCGTATTTCTGCATGAGCTCGAGCCCCATCACGTTTTCGTAAAAGGCGACGGCACGATCGAGGTCGGCGACACGAAGATGGACGTGACCGATGCGGGTGTCGGGATGGGCTTTGGCGGGCATGGGCGTGGCTTTCGCGAGGGGTGTCCGGGGTTTCGACAAACATCGGCGCCCGCGCGTGACAATGGAACAGGCAGGGCCGCAGGGCATCGGTGCACCGGCGCGCAATTGCCGGGGCGCGCATCGTGCCGCGGTGCAGAGGAACCCGGCACGCGCGGGGATGTTTATCAACGGTCATCCTGAAAGGAATTCCGATGAACAAGATCCTGACCCTGAGCCTTCCGCTGTTCCTTGCCGTTCCCGCGCTGGCGCAGGAGGCCGATCAGGCCCCGGCAGAGCCCGTCCAGCCGCAGCGGGGCGTCTATCTCCAGAGTGCCGAGGACGTGGAGGTGCGCAACGGCGACGGCGACAGGATCGGCGAGGTCGAGGAGATCCTTGTGGACGAGAAGGGCAACCCGGCGGGCTTCCTGATCGAGCTGGGCGGTTTCCTCGGGCTTGGCGACAGCGCAGTGGTCGTGCCGCTCGATTCGCTGAGCTGGGACGGGCAGGGCTATGTCTCCAGCATGACCGAAACGCAGCTCGAGAACCTCCAACCGTTCGGCGAATAGGCAACCGCCAGCTTGTCCTCGCCCTGACGAGGGGCTCGGGTTAGAATCTTTACCTTTTGAAGATAGGCAGGGGCCGGACGTGGCGGCCCCTGCGGGGCTCGCGAGGAATGGCCGGGTGCACGTAAGGCTTGCCACGCCATGCTGACGGACGCGCGAACCGAAGACCGGAGAGTAAGATGGTACCCAGGAGACTTGCCGGCGCGGTCTCGGCCCTGGTCGTTTTTGTATTGGCCGGATCGCCTGTCGCTGCGCAGGCCACGCTGTTCACCGAAGGCACGACAGCACGGAAGCGCGTGCGCGAGCTCGAAACCGCGATCCGCAACGATGCCGAGCGCGACATGCCGGCCTTTGGCAGCATCGGGCTGACCGAAGGCTGGTCGGGGAGCTTTACCCTGCGCGCGACGGCAAGCAGCGGAAACACGGACGCGATCGAGGCCGGGCTCGGGGTGCGGCTGAACTACTTCGACGGGTCCAGCGGGCACCGCGTCCGGCTGAGCTACGACTACAGCGAGACCGACGGATCGATTGACGGGCAGGTGATGCGGGCGGGCTACGAGTTCACCCGCGACTTCGGCGGCGGCTACTATGCCTTCGGCGAGCTGCGCAGCACCACCGACCAGTTCGGCAGTACGGTCGAGGATCACTTCGCGGGTGCGGGTGGCGGCTACCGCCTGCTGGCGACGGGACGGTCCTTCTGGGCGTTGCAGACCGGCCCCGGCTGGCGGCTGACCGAGACAGCCGACGGCGAACGCAACCGGACCATCGGCTACACCGTGTCCTCGTATTATTCGCGCCGGCTGGGGACGGGAACGACCTTTACCAACGACACATCGCTGATCGGGTCCGAAGGCGACGCCGCCGTGCTGAACGACATGGCGATCAAGATCCGCCTGCGCCGCCGCCTGTCGCTGCGCACCAGCCTTCTGACCGAGTACCAGAGCGACCCGCTTCCGGGGTACGAGAACACCGACAACACGCTGAGCGTGTCTCTGGTTTTTTCCTTCAAGTGAGGTTGGCGCCCAAGCCGGCGGGCGATCAGCCCTGGATGCGCCAGTAGGATCCCCGTGGCGTGGGCACCTCGTGCAGGTTTTCGCCACGCTGATTCGGCGGCCGGGTGCCCGTGGCCAGCAGCGCCGCGATGTCGGTGAGGATGCCCCGATCGGCCAGGTATTCGTTGCGCGAGAGGCCAAGCACGCCGGTTCCCGGAGCGGAGGCGTCGATCGTGTCGATCCCCTCCGCGATCATCGGGCCGGAAGCGGGCACGTCGCCTGCGAGCGCGGTGGCGCCGTTCGCGTCATGGGCCGCAAGAAGCGCGCTGTCCGAAGCGCTCGCGTAGAGCGTGACACCCTGCGACATGCGCGTGAGATGCGACACGTAGCTTTCCAGGTCAGCGGTCTCCATGTCCGGCGCGGCGAGCACGAGCTGCCCGAAGGGGCGGCTGCTGTGGGCGGCAATGCGGGTGCCATGATGGCTGAGAAGCTGCGCCAGCGGGGCGACGCCGGTGGAGTGGGCGATGAGGTGAACCTGTTTCACGCCCGATGTCTCAAGGATCGTTTCAAGGAAGAGGTCGAGCGCTTCCACGGAGTCCTCGGCGCGGGCACGGTCGCCCGCCGGGTCGGCCTGCGCGCCGTGGCTGGGCCAGCAGAAGGCGCAGGCCGGCCCGTCGAAGCCGAGGTCGTGCGCGATCTGGACGGTGCGGAACAGGGCGCCGGGGAAGTCGGTGTGGAGGCCGTGCAGGTAGACAAGTGCCACGCCGGGGAATTGGCGGGCCGTGCGGGCCTGCATGCCGGCGCCGTTCACGAAGGACTGCGCCGCCAGATGCGTGACACGCTGCAGCTCGAAGCTGCGGTCGTCTGCGGCCTTGTCACCGGGACGGCTGACGGTGATGAGGCCGGCCTCGGTACCCGCGTGGGTGCCGTCGATGCGGGTCGCGACGGAGGGCAGCAGGATGTCGGCATGGCCGAGGGTCAGGCCTTCGCCCCGGTCGTCGCCAAAGATGGGACCAATGTCGGACTGTCCGCTGGAGGCGCGGTCGGTTCCGAAGAAGACACGCTGGACGAGGCGGCGGACGGGTTCGGGCTCTACGAAGCCGGCGGGCGTCTTCGGTTCGGCGGCTTTCGCCTGGGGGGCGGTCGAGAGCGTCGGTTCGGCCTTGTGTTCGGTGGCGGGCCGGGCGTGCAGCCCGGGGGAATGCACGGGCGCTGAGCGGGTCGCGAGGCGCGGGGCGTGAAGTGGCGGGGTTTGGGCCTGCGACTGGGTGGCGGTGCCGGTGCGGGATGGCGGAGCCAGAGATGCGTCGGGGGAGGGGGCGCGCGTGGTTTGACCGGTGCGATGGAGCGGGGGCACCTCGTCGCGGTGGGACGATGATGCCGCGCTCTCTTTCCGGCTGGCCTCGAGCGCCTTGGAGAGGCCCTTCAGCTTGCGCTTCGATTTGCGCTTGTCCTTGCGGCTGCGTTTTCCTGACTGCGGCTCTGTCGCGGCGTCCCGGCGCCGCGCGGCGCTGCGGTTGGAGATCACGGTGATCGTTCGCAGCACGGCAAATGTCACCAGCAGGATGGCCGCCATTGCAAGAATGGCCCCGGTCTCGGTCATGGGTCCCCCAGAAATCATGCCATTGCCCGTTCGGGCGGAGCCATGAACCCCGGCGCGGGTGGTGCCGTCAAGCGCACACTGCCCGGAGGACCCTCAGCGGGCGTTTCCCCGCCACGGCGGGACAGGATCGTCAGGGCAGAAAAACGACAAACCCCCGAAGGTCGATGCCCCGGGGGTCGCCAAAACTCTTGTGTCGTGGTCCGGGCCTTGCGGCCGCGGGGTCACGTCGTCTCAGAGCAGACCTTCGCGCTGCGCCTTCTTGCGCGCCAGCTTGCGCGCGCGGCGGATCGCTTCGGCCTTCTCGCGTGCCTTCTTTTCGGAAGGCTTCTCGAAGTGCTGCCGCAGCTTCATCTCGCGAAAGACACCTTCGCGCTGCAGCTTCTTCTTCAGAGCGCGGAGCGCCTGATCGACATTGTTGTCACGAACACTAACCTGCATGTGGTTGTCACCACCTTTCTGGTTTCGAGTTGCAAGGGAATTGCAGGAGTTGGCTTCATAGCAAAGCTCCCCTAGCTTGTCCAGAGCACGACGCGCATGGCCCCAAGGAGGTTCCGGAATGAGCGAAGAGACTGGCGATACAGGCGAACGGCTGCTGGATGCGGCCCTGACCCACGTGCCCTTCGACGGGTGGTCCGAGGCCACCTTCCGCGCGGCGGTTGCGGATGCGGGCGTCGACATGACCGTGGCGCGGGGGCTTTTCCCGCGCGGCGCGGTGGACATGGCGCTGGCCTACCACCGGCGCGGAGACGATGCGATGGTCGCGAGACTGGCCGAAACCGACATGACGGGCCTGAGTTTCCGCGAGCAGGTGAAGCTTGCCGTGAAGATCCGGATCGAGCAGGCCGCCGACCGGGAGGCGGTACGCCGCGGCACGACGCTGTTTTCGCTGCCAGTCTATGCCGCCGACGGCGCCAAGGCGATCTGGGGCACGGCGGACCGGATCTGGACGGCGCTGGGCGACAGCTCGCGCGACGTGAACTGGTACACCAAGCGGGCGACGCTGTCGGGGGTCTATTCATCGACGGTGCTCTACTGGCTGGGCGACGATTCGCTCGACCACCAGGCGACGTGGGAGTTCCTCGATCGTCGGATCGAGGACGTGACGCGGATCGAGAAGGCCAAGGGGCGGATGCAGTCCAACCCGGTGCTGAAGCGCGCCATGTGGGGGCCGAACTGGCTGGCCTCGAAGATCCGCGCGCCCGAGCGCAAGGACGTGGGCGTGCCCGGCGGCTGGGTCGCGCCGCGTCACTGACGCCTTCGCGGAACGCCTGTGGCCGGGCCGCATTGAGGTCCGGCGCGGCCCGGGGCAGGGTCGCGCGCAGTGATCATGGGAGATGACGATGGCCGAGACGATGCGCGCGGTTGAGATCAGCGAAGCCGGGGGCCCGGAGGTCCTGAAAATCTGCGAGAGGCCCGTGCCCGAGCCTGCGCACGATCAGGTGGTTATCCGCGTGGCCTGGGCGGGCGTGAACCGGCCCGATGCGCTGCAGCGCGCGGGCGCCTACGATCCGCCGCCGGGCGCCTCGGACCTGCCAGGGCTCGAGGCCTCGGGCGAGGTGGTGGCCGTGGGCGCGGGCGTCGAGTGGCCCGCGGTGGGCGACGAGGTCTGTGCGCTGCTGCCGGGGGGCGGCTATGCCGAATACGTGGCGACGCCCGCCGCGCATTGCTTGCCGGTGCCGGAGGGCATGGGGCTGAAGGAAGCCGCATGCCTGCCCGAGACCTTCTTTACCGTCTGGTCCAACGTGTTTCAGCGGGGCGGGCTGCAGGCGGGGGAGCGGTTCCTCGTGCATGGCGGCAGCTCTGGCATCGGCACGGTGGCGATCCAGCTGGCGCATCATTTCGGCGCGCGGGTCTTTGCCACCGCCGGGTCGGCCGAGAAATGCGCGGCCTGTGAGCGGCTGGGCGCCGAGCGGGCCATCAACTACCGCGAGGAGGATTTCGTCGGGGTGCTGAAGGAGGCGGGCGGTGCCGACCTGATCCTCGACATGGTGGGTGGCGACTACATCCCCCGCAACGTGAAGGCGCTGGCGCTGGAGGGGCGGCTGGTGATGATCGCCTTCCTGCAGGGGCCGAAGGCGGAACTGAACTTTGCGCAGGTCATGGTGAAGCGGCTGACCCTGACGGGTGCCACGCTGCGCCCGCAGAGCGACCTTGCCAAGGCGCGGATCGCCGAGGCGCTGCGCGCCGAGGTCTGGCCGTTGCTGGCGGCGGGCAAGGTCGGGCCGGTGATGGATTCCGAGTTCCCGCTGGAGGAGGCATCTGCCGCCCATGCGCGGATGGAAGAGTCGGGCCACATCGGCAAGATCGTCCTCAAGGTGGGGTGAGGCCGACGGGACGGCGCTCGCGGGCCTGATCGGCTCGCATCGCCCCGCCCTCCGTCCCGTCACGGGGGCGCTGCCCCCCTGGCGCGTGCCGCGCCATTCCCCCCGGAGTACTTGGACCAAGAAGAAGCGCCCCGGGGTCAGTCCCAGGTTTCCTCGCGGATGTGATCCTCGAGGCTGGTGCGGCTGGCCCAGCCGCGGTGGGCGAGTTCGGGGCCGTCGAAGAGATCCTTCACGTGGCCGAGGCAGAGGTAGGCCACTGGCGTTACGTGGGCCGGCAGGAGCAGGATCTCGCGCAGGTCCTCTTCGCGCAGGATGCTGACCCAGCCCATGCCGATGCCCTCGGCCCGTGCTGCGAGCCAGAGGGTCTGCACCGCGCAGACGGTGGAGTAGAGGTCCATGTCAGGCTGGTGGGTGCGGCCGAGCACGAAGTCCCCGCCGCGGCTTCGGTCGCAGGTCACGCAGATGTTGAGCGGGGCCTTGTCGATGCCTTCGAGCTTGAGCGCGGCGTAGGTGCCGCGTTTTTCGGGCGGGGCCATTTCCGTGGCCTCGTCATTGGCGCGGGTGAAGGCCGCGCGGACCTGAGTGCGGCGGGCCGGGTCGCGGATCAGCAGGAAGTCCCAGGGCTGGGAGAGGCCGACCGAGGGGGCCATGTGGGCGGCACGCAGGATGCGGGTGAGCACCTCGGGCGCGATCGGATCGGGCAGAAATTCGTTGCGCACGTCGCGGCGGTTGGCGATCACGTTGTAGAGCGCCTGGCGTTCGGCCTCGGTAAAGATGCGTGCGGGTTGCGGCGCGCAGGTGGACGGGTCGGGCATGGCCGGCTCCTGAAGGTCACGTCGCGCCCCCGGTGTCCAGGCGGGGGGGCCATGTCGCCAGGCCGGTCTTCTGGCTTCGGATCATCCGGGGCGAGGCGCCTTCCCGGTTGCCCAGTGGCGTCATCTGCCTTGCCCCGTCCCCGTCACAGCGGCGGGCCCGCGCCGGATCTTCCCCGGCTTCCCGATTCTCCGCCGTTGCGGGCGGCACCTGGCACGCTCAGAGGTGGCAGGCTGCGGGCATTCGCGCAAGTCCCGTCAGGCGGTGCGCCAGTCGAAGAAGCCCGGGGTCGCGCGGGCCAGCAGGTCGCGGGCGAGGCTCGCGCCCATCTCGGGGCCCTCGGCGATCAGGCCCGTGATCTCGCCCGAGTGGGTCTCCGAGCCGTCGGGGCGCAGGATCTCGCCGCGCAGGCGGAGGTTTTCGCCATCGAGGTCGGCGAGGCCCGCGATGGGCGTTTCGCAGGAGCCGTCGAGTTCGGCCAGGAAGGCGCGTTCGGCGGCGAGGCGCTGGGCGGTGGGAATGTCGTGGATGGCGCCGAGCATGGTGGCGACGCGGTCGTCCCCCTCGCGCCGTTCCACGCCGATGGCGCCCTGCGCCACGGCGGGCAGCATGTCCTCGGGGGCGATCGGGGTGGCGGGGACGCCGTCGATCTTCATGCGGTTGAGGCCGGCGCTGGCGAGGAAGGTTGCCATGGCCACGCCGTCGTCCAGCTTGCGCAGTCGGGTCTGAAGGTTGCCGCGGAATTCCACCACCTGAAGGTCCGGGCGGCGGGTGAGCAGCTGCGCGCGGCGGCGCAGGCTGGAGGTGCCCACGACGACGCCCTTGGGCAGGTCGTGGATGGTCGTGTGCGCGGGGCAGATGAAGGCGTCGCGCACGTCCTCGCGCGGGAGGTAGCAGTCGAGGGCGAGGCCACCCGGTTGCAGGACCGGCATGTCCTTCATGGAGTGCACGGCGATGTCGATCTCGCCGCCGAGCAGCGCTTCCTCGATCTCGCGCGTAAAGAGTCCCTTGCCGCCGATTTCCTTGAGCGGGCGGTCGAGCACGCGGTCACCGGTGGTCTTGATGACCACGATGGTGAAGGCCTCGTCCGGGAGGTCGAAGGCGGTGGCGAGCCGGTCGCGGGTTTCGTTGGCCTGCGCGAGGGCGAGCGGCGAGCCGCGGGTGCCGATCTTGAGCGGGGCGTCGGGGGTGGGGAGATCCAGCGTCATGGCCCCTGATTAGAGCGGGGCCGCGGGGCTGACAATGGGCGCGGTTGACATATCTGTCGCAAGCAGGGACCAGTCGCCGAAACCGGAAAAGGGGCCTTCATGACCAAGACCATTCTGCGCGCGCTGGCGGGCGAGACACAGTCCGTGCCGCCGATCTGGATGATGCGGCAGGCGGGGCGCTACCTGCCGGAATACCGCGCCACGCGCGAGAAGGCCGGGGACTTCCTGTCGCTGTGCTACAACCCCGAGCTTGCCGCCGAGGTCACGCTGCAGCCGATCCGGCGTTACGGGTTCGATGCGGCGATCCTGTTTGCCGACATCCTGCTGCTGCCGCAGGCGCTGGGGGCGGACCTGTGGTTCGTGAAGGGCGAGGGGCCGCGGTTGTCGACGGTCACGAGCGAGCAGGACTTCATCGACCTCAAGCCCGTGCGGTCCATCGACGACACGCTGTCGCCGGTCTACGAGACGGTGAAGATCCTCTCGCGCGAGCTGCCCGACGACGTGACGCTGATCGGCTTTGCAGGCGCGCCGTGGACCGTGGCGACCTACATGATCGCCGGGAAGGGCACGCCGGACCAGGGGCCCGCGCATGCGCTGAAGGACGGCAACCGGGCGCTCTTCGAGCAGCTGCTGGGCAAGATCACCGAAGGGACGATCGAGTACCTGTCGCGCCAGATCGAGGCCGGCGCCGAGGTGGTCAAGATCTTCGACAGCTGGGCCGGGTCGCTCAAGGGGGCGGATTTCGACCGGTACGCCATCGAACCTGCGCGGATCATCACCGAGACGCTGAAGCGGCGGCACCCGGGCGTGCCGGTCATCGCCTTCCCGCGGCAGGCGGGCGAGAAATACGTGGGCTTTCACGCGGCGACCGGGGCCGATTGTGTCGCGGTGGACGACAGCGTGAGCCCCGAGTGGGTGGCCTCGAACGTGCAGCCCTCGGGCTGCGTGCAGGGCAATCTGGCCTCGTCGCACATGGTCACGGGCGGGCAGACGCTGGTGGACGAGACGCGCAAGATCGTCGAGGCGCTGCGCGGCGGGCCGCACATCTTCAACCTCGGCCACGGGATCACGCCGAACGCGGACCCCGAGAACGTGAAGCTGATGATCGACACCGTGCGGTCGATGGGCTGAGGTCGGTCAGCGCCGTCCCCAGAGGCGGCGCCGCCCCGGCTGCGGGCGGCCCCGGCGCTGTTCGCGCAGGAAGACGAAGAGCCCCGACGCGATGATCAGCGCGCAGCCGATGGCGGTGCTGGGCAGCGGGATCTCTCCGAAGATGGCGAAGCCCCAGAAGAAGGCCAGCGGCAGGCCAATGTATTCGAAGGGTGCGATGGTGGCCGCGGCGGCGAGCCTGTAGGCCGCGCTGAGGCAGTAGCCGATCACGCCCGAGCAGACACCGGTGGCGATGAAGAGCGGCCAGTCGTCGGCGGGCGGCCAGATCCAGGGCCGCAGCAGGAACCGCAGGCTGTCGTTCTCAACGCCTTCGGCGAAGCGCCCGTCGCCGGCCACGAGAAAGAAGCCGGTCGAGAACAGAAGGAAGGTCACCTGGCTGTAGACGGCGAGCGCCGAGGCGGGAGAGGTCACGCCGAGCCGCCGGGTGAGCACTTGCAGGAGCGCGTAGAGCGCGGCGGCGATGACCGGCAGCATGAGCACCCAGCGGGCCTGTTCGAGGTTGCCCTCCCACGGGCGCTGCATGACGAGGACCCCGGCAAAGCCCACCAGGACTGCCGCGATGCGGGGCAGACCGACCCTTTCGCCCAGGAGCGGAATGGACAGGAGCGTGATGAAGAGCGGGGCGGCGAAGAAGAGCGCGGTGGCCTGCCCCAGCGGCAGGACCGCCACGGCGGCGTAGAAGGTCATGTTGGCGAAGACCACCAGCGCGCCGCGCAGCAGGTGCAGGAGCGGGCGGTCGGTGCGCAGGATGCGCAGCCCGCCCTCCATCCGGACGAAGGCGAAGCTGAAGATCAGCGCGATGACCGAGCGGATGAAGATCATCTGGTGCAGCGGGTAGCCGCCCGAGAGGTATTTGATGAGCACGTCGTTGACCGAGATCGCCGCGACGCCTGCGCAGATGAAGATGATCCCGGCGGTGGGGCGGTCGATGCTCTGATCGGTCATGGGACCTGATTAGCCCCGAAGGCCACGCGCCGCCATGGGGCAATGCGCGTACGCACAGGACCCATGCGAAATGGTTCATTGCTATGCAACGGGCGGCCTCTAGGTTGCGGCGGGCAAGGGAACGAAGGACATGCCCATGGCGATGGTCGAGATCCGCGACGCGCGGAAGGTCTTTGACGGAGGGTTCGAGGCGCTGCGCGGCGCGTCCCTCGACATCGAGGAGGGCGAGATCCTCGCTCTGCTGGGGCCGAACGGGGCGGGCAAGACCACGCTTATCTCGGCCATCTGCGGGATCACGCAGCCCACCTCGGGCACGATCGCGGTGGGCGGGCACGACGTGGTGAAGGACTATCGCGCTGCGCGGAACCTCGTGGGGCTGGTGCCGCAGGAGGTGAACCTCGAGCCTTTCGAGAAGGTCTGGAAGACGGTGCGCTTCTCGCGCGGGCTGTTCGGACGCAAGCCGGACGACGCGCTGCTGGAGCGGATCCTGCGCAAGCTGTCGCTGTGGGAAAAGCGGGGCGCGACGATCAAGTCGCTGTCGGGCGGCATGAAGCGGCGGGTGCTGATCGCCAAGGCGCTGGCGCATGATCCCCGCGTGCTGTTTCTCGACGAGCCGACGGCGGGCGTCGACGTGGAACTGCGGCGCGACATGTGGGACACGGTGGCCGAGCTGAAGCGCGAGGGCGTGACGATCATCCTGACCACCCACTACATCGAGGAGGCCGAGGCGCTGGCAGACCGGGTGGCGGTCATTAACCGCGGGCAAATCCTGCTGGTCGAGGACAAGGATGCGCTGATGGCGCGGATGGGCCGCAAGACGCTGCGGATCGAGCTGGACGAGCCGGTGGCCGAGATTCCGGCGGGGCTGTCGGACTACGGGCTGCGGCTGGAGGACGATGGCCGGGTGCTGGTCTACGACTACGACACCTCGGCCGAGCGGACGGGGATCGCGCGGCTCATGGGGGCGCTGGCAGCAGAGGGGATCGTGGTGCGGGACGTGGCGACCTCGCAGAACTCGCTGGAGGACATCTTCGTCGGCCTCGTGCACGACGGGCAGGAAGAGGAGGGCGTGGCATGAACTGGGCCGCCGTCGCCGCGATCTACAGGTTCGAGATGTCGCGGTTCTTCCGCACGCTGCTTCAGAGCTTCATCTCGCCGGTCATTTCCACCTCGCTCTACTTCGTCGTCTTCGGCGGGGCCATCGGGTCGCGGATCGACCAGGTGGAGGGGGTGAGCTACGGCGCCTTCATCGTGCCGGGGCTGGTGATGCTCACGGTCATCATGCAGGCGATCAGCAACGCGAGCTTCGGGATCTACTTTCCGAAGTTCATCGGGACGATCTACGAGCTCCTTTCCGCGCCGATCAACTTCCTCGAGATCGTCATGGGCTACGTGGGGGCGGCGGCGACCAAGGCGCTGTTCATCGGGGTGGTGATCCTCGTCACCTCGTCCTTCTTCGTGGACCTGACGATCCAGCACCCGCTGGCCATGGTGGCCTTCCTTCTGCTGACCTGCGTGAGCTTCGCGCTGCTGGGGTTCATCATCGGGATCTGGGCGGGCAACTTCGAGCAGTTGCAGCTTGTGCCGCTGCTGGTGGTGACGCCGCTGGTGTTCCTCGGGGGCTCGTTCTACTCGATCGAGATGCTGCCGGAGGTCTGGCAGACGATCACGCTGTTCAACCCGGTGCTCTACCTGATCTCGGGCTTCCGCTGGGCGTTTTTCGGGCTGTCGGACGTGCCGGTGGGCTGGTCGCTGGCGGCCATCGCGCTCTTCACCTCGCTCTGCCTCACGGCGATCTGGTGGATATTCCGGACCGGCTGGCGCATCCGCAGCTGAGGGGTGTCCCGCGCCGGGACACCTTGGCGGGTACGGAAAATCAATGGGTTACAGAGACGGTTTAACCGGATCTTAGGAATGTCCCGCGGGACGTCATCGGGAAAGAGGGGGCTCTGCCCCCGTCCCTGCGGGACTCCCCCGAGGTATTTTCAGCGAGAAGAAGGGGGGCGGCGCGCCCGAGGAAGCCGGGCCGGAGTCGCGTCGTGAGGGAGCGGTTTTGCACGTCGCGCCGCGGGGGTTTTCACTACCTGCGGGTGAGAGTGGTTCGTGGCATCATCCGGGGATTGTTCGATCCTTTCAGAGGGCCATTGCCATGCCGCAGCCCGTGGACCTGGCGGATTTGCCGCCGCTTTCCGAGAGCCTGCTCGACCAGTTCCGGGGCGGGCTTTGCGTCGACTACATCGCCGTGGACCCCGAGGCGCTGCCGCCGCGGCTGCAGGGGAGCTACGCGCGGGTGGGGGCGCTGCTGACCGCGCCGGGGTTCGGGTGGAACACCGCCTACGAGATCGAGAAGCTGGTGGCACGGCTGCGGCTGGGGGATACGCTCGACCTCGAGATCGCGCGGCAGCTGGACATGCTGGAGGGGCTGGTGCCGCGCAGCCACGCGGTGCTGTCGGATCAGGCGGCGGCGCTTGCGGATCGGCCCGACCCGCAGAAGGGCTACGACGATCCGCAGGTGCTGCGGCGGCAGGCGCTGCTGGAGCGGGTGCTCGACGACCTGCACTGGGGCTACGGACAGCGGTTCCTGAAGCGCGACAGGATCGACCGCTACACTGGCAACGCGACCCTGTGGAGCGTGCTGGTCGGGCTGTTCTTCATCGTGGTTCTGGTGGGGACGCAGATCTTCGGGCTGTCGCTGCGGCCCTATTCGGGGCTTGAGCTTGCGGCCATGGCGGGGCTGGTGGGGTCGAGCTTCAGCGTGCTGACGAGCCCGGCGCCGGACCCGCGGGCGAACACGCTCGACGAGATCCGGCGACTGACCAAGGGGCGGGTTCTGGCGATGCGGCTGCTGACCGGGGGTCTTGGGGCAGTGATCCTCTATTTCTTCTTCGAGGCGGAGCTGATCGACGGCCTGCTGTTCCCGGATCTCGAGCGGATCGGCTTTGCCGGCGTGCCCAGCGGCGCGGGGCTGGTGGCGCAGGTGGGCGCGGCGCTCGATGTGTTGGCGGGTGGCGAGGGCGCGGCGCCGGAGGGGCTGCGCGATCTCGTCGAAGCATTGGGTGACGAGACGCGGCGTGGCGCCCTGCGTGACAGCCTTGTGGAGATCATGGGAGCCGACCGCGACGGCCCAATCGGAGATGCGCCCCGGCGGGTGGTGGGGGACCTGGTGCCGAACTCGGAGCTGTCGAAGCTGCTGGTCTGGAGCTTTGTCGCCGGGTTCTCGGAAAAGCTGGTGAAATCGGTGCTGGGACGCGTGGAGGGCGACGCTACCGGCGCCTGAGGCTCAGGCGGGTGCAGGGGCCGGCTGGCCCAAGGCCCGTTCCGTGGCCATGCCGCCGATCCACATGGCAAAGAGCGCGAGCCAGGCGGTGCCCGCGAAGATCGAGCCGCCGGTGACGCCCGCGCCGATGGCGCAGCCGCCGGCCAGCATGCCGCCGAAGCCCATGAGCGCGCCGCCGGTGAGCGCCCGGCGCATGGGGGCGGGGCCGTCGAAGCCCTGCAGGCGGAGCTCTCCGGTGAGGGCGGCGGCGGCGAAGGCGCCGAGGACCACGCCCGGCACCAGCCCGATGTCGAAGTCGAGCACCGCGTGGCGGTCGAGCACGAACATGAGCGTGCTGGCCGAGGGGCCGGTGAAGCTCGCGCTTTCCACCTGCACGGGGTCGAAGGCCACGCGCGAGAGCGCCGAGGTGAGCGCCCAGCCGAGCGCGACGGCAAAACCCACGCCCGAGGCGAAGACGAGGCGCGCCGCGCCGATGCGGTTGCGGCGGGCGAGGGTGAGGGCGAGCACGGCGATGGCAAGGCCCGCGACCAGCCCGGCGGCGGGCGGCAGGTGCAGGGCGGTGATCAGGTCGAGGTTGCGGCCGCCGGTGGTGACGGAGAGCGCGGCCAGCCGGTCGCGCAGGGGCGCGAGCCAGCCGGTGATCGAGACCTGCGCGGTGACGGCGAAGATCAGCCCCGAGACCAGCGAGCGCATGTTGCCGGTCGCGGCGAGCACCAGCAGCCGCCCCGAGCAGCCGCGCGCCAGCACCATGCCCGCGCCGAACAGGAGCCCGCCGATGACGGCGCCGGACCAGCTTCCGGTGACGGCCATCATGCGGGCCTCGCGCGTGTCGATGAGGCCCGCGAGCGCGCCCGCCTGCACCCAGACCAGCGCGGTGGAGAAGGTGAGCAGCCAGACCGCGACGGAGGGGCCCATGCCGCCGCGGGCGAAGTCCACCACCGCCGCGCGCAGGCAGAAGCGCGAGCGCTGGGCGGCGACACCGAAGGTCACGCCGGTCAGCAGGCCGAAGAGGGCGGCGGCGGGCGCTTCGCCGATGCGGTCGAGGAGGGGGATGATGTCCATGTGGCTGTCCCGGTGTCCGGGGTTACATGCGATTCCTCGCATGGATTCGCCTTGATCGAGATCAGGCGCGCGCGTTTGCGACCGCAACGTCGGTTTCGGGGTGTCCGGTCGCGACCTGCGGGGCTGTCGCGACTGGTGCAGAATCGCGGTGCGGCGCGCGGCAGGCTGGCTCGTATCGACAGGCCGCATCGGACAAGCGCCATGGAAACGCAGACCGCCACCGTCACCGACATCTCCGACCTCGCGCGCCTGATCGGTGCGCTGCCGGTCATCGCCAACGCCGACCACGCGCCGCTGGAGGGCGGCGAAGACCCTGCCTTTGGCAGCCTGCGCTGGCGGACGCTGTTCAGCGCTGACCGGACCGCGACCTCGGGCATGGTGGCGGGCGTGGCCGAGTTCGGGCCCTTCGGGACGCTGCACCCGCACAGCCACGCGCCGGCGGAGATCTACTTCGGCCTCTCGGGGCGCGGGGTCGTCACGGTGGGCGGGGCCGCGCACGAGATAGGCCCCGGCACGGCGCTGTTCATCCCCGGGGAGGTGGAGCATGGCACAGTGGCGGGCGAGGAGGGGCTGCGGTTCTTCTACGTCTTCCCGCGAGACCGGTTCTCTGACGTGGAATACCGGTTCCGGACCGTCTGAGCGGCGCGCTTTCCCTCTCGCCAAGGGGCGCGCGCAGTCCTAAAGCGGTAGCATGAGACCCGTTCCCCTGAGTGAGGCGCGGGGCCTGCCGATCTGGCGCCGCCCCGTCACGCTGCTGTTCCTCATGGCCATCGCCATGCCCCTGAGCTTTGCCACATGGTCGGCGCTGCTCAACAACTTCGTCATCGAGGCGGCGCAGTTCGACGGCAAGGACATCGGCTGGCTCCACACGGTGCGCGAGATCCCGGGTTTTCTGGCCATCGGCGTGATCGTGGTCATCATGTTCGTGCGCGAGCAGGTGCTGGCGCTGATCTCGCTGGCGCTGCTTGGGGTGGCGACGGCCATCACGGCGCAGTTCCCGACCATGGGGGGCTTGCTGTTCGTGACGCTGCTGAGCTCGATCGGGTTCCATTACTACGAGACGGTGAACCAGAGCCTGCAGCTTCAGTGGCTGCCCAAGGAACGTGCGCCGCAGGTGCTGGGGCTGCTGATCGCGGCGGCCTCGGGGGCGACGCTGGTGGCCTACGTGGCGATCGTGATGACCTGGGAGGCGTTCGACCTGTCCTACACCTTCGTCTACGTGGTGTCGGGCGGGCTGACATTGGCGATCACGCTCTATTGCGCGCTGATGTTCCCGCAGTTCGAGAGCCCGAACCCGCAAAAGAAGACCTTTGTCCTCCGGCGGCGCTACTGGCTGTACTACGCGCTGCAGTTCATGTCGGGCGCACGGCGGCAGATCTTCACGGTTTTTGCGGGTTTCATGATGGTGGAGCGCTTCGGCTTCGAGGTGCACGAGGTGACGGCGCTGTTCCTCATCAACCTCGTGGCCAACATGATCATCGCGCCGCTGCTGGGCAAGGCCGTGCACCACTGGGGCGAACGGCTGGCGCTGGTGGTGGAATACGTGGGGCTGACGGTGGTCTTCACGCTTTACGGCGGGATCTACTGGTTCGGCTGGGGCGTGGTGCTGGCGGCGGCGCTTTACGTGGTGGACCACATCTTCTTTGCCATGGCGCTGGCGCTGAAGACCTATTTCCAGAAGATCGCGGACCCCGGCGATATCGCGCCCACCGCTGCCGTGGCCTTTACCATCAACCACATCGCGGCGGTCTTCCTTCCGGCGGGGCTGGGCTACCTCTGGCTGGTGTCGCCGGGGGCGGTCTTTGCGCTGGCGTCCTGCATGGCGCTGACCTCGCTGGGGCTGGCGCTGCTGATCCCGCGCCACCCGGAGCCCGGGCGCGAGACGGTGCTGGCACGGTTCAGCGCGCCAGCACCGGCGGAGTAGATCACCAGAAGGCGACCAGGATGGCCAGCATCGAGAGCGCGAGCAGCACGGCCCAGACCCGCACGTTGAGGTAGAAGGGCGCGTCGTCGCGCAGCGACTCGGTGGCCATCTCGGGCGACCAGGTGGTGGCCTCGACCTTCTCGGCGGGTTCGGGGCTGCCGGCCAGGCTGACCACGACGAAGACCAGCGCGCTGACCGCCGTCATGACGCCCACGTTGGCGGTGAAGTGCAGCGGCCATGCGCCCATCTGCGTGGCGATGAAGAGCGCGATGGAAACCGCGTGCCCGATCGCGAGCGTCATGAAGGCCGCGTCGCCGGTGCCGCGCTTCCACAGCGCGCCGAGGAGAAAGATCGCCACGACCGGCGGCACGAGGATCGAGAAGGCCTGTTGGAGGTAGTCCCAGAGCCCGCCCATGTCGTCAATGAAGGGTGCCCAGAGCACCGCCACGATCATGAGCACCAGCGTGGTGATGCGGCCGATGTTGCGCTGTTCGTGGGGTTCCTTGTCGCCGACATTCATGAAGTCGTGCGCGATGAGGGTCGAGGAGGAGTTCAGCGTGGAGTCGACGCTGGACATGATCGCCGCCACGAGGCCCGCGAGCACCAGGCCGGTGAGGCCCGCCGGCAGGACGGTGGTGGTGATGGTCGGGAAGACCATGTCGGCGTTCTCGAGGTTGGGAACCACCGAGATCGCCATGGCTCCGGGCAGGACCATGATGAACATCGGGATGATCTTGAGGAAGCCCGCAAGGATCGCGCCGCGCTGCGCGTCGCGCAGCGAGCGGGCGCCCAGCACGCGCTGGACGATGTACTGGTTGGTCACCCAGTACCAGAAGCCCAGCAGCGGCACCCCGAGGAAGAGACCCGTCCAGGGCAGGGTTTCATCCGAGCGCGGCTTGACCATCGACAGGTGATCGGGGTCGGGCAGGCTTTCGCGGACGGCCTCCCACGAGAAGCCGAGCTGGCTGAACAGGATGAAGGTCATGGCCGAACTGCCGAGGATCAGCACCACGGCCTGCAGCACGTCGGTGTAGACCACGGCGCGCAGGCCCCCGGTGGCGGTGTAAATCCCGGCAAAGATACCGAGGCCGACGCAGGTCTGCCAGATCGGGATGTCGGGGAAGAAGGTCTGCACGACCACGCCGCCCGCGTAGAGCCCGCCGGCGGTGTCCACGATCACGGTCAGCACGATGGTGATGCCCGAGAAATAGAGCCGCGCGCGGCGGTCGAAGCGGTTTTCCAGCCATTCGGGGATGGTCGTCACCCGCGCCTTGAAGAAGAGTGGCGCGAAGATGAAGGCCAGCAGGATGAGCGCGATGCCCGACATCCATTCGTAGGCGGAACTGGCGATGCCGGTGGTGTAGGCCGCGCCGGTGAGGCCGATCAGGGTTGTGGACGAGATGTTGGACGCAAACAGTGAAAAGCCGACCACGCCCCAGGTGAGCGTCCGGCCGGCCAGGAACAGGTCATCCCCGCTTTCGGTGCGTCGGCTCACCCACACGCCGATCCCGATGATGACCAGGAAGTAGATCCCCAGTATCCACAGGTCGAGAGAGGTGATGGCGCCCGCGACGCCTTGCGAGGCTTCCTGTTCCATGACAAGTCCGTTCAATGTCCGTGATCTGCCGCCCAACCCGGCAGGTTCCCGCTTGGTTCCCCCTACGGTTGCGCGAGGCCCCTCAAATGCAGACCTTCACCGCCTTCACCAAACTCCCTTCGCAGGATCAGGCCGAGGCCCTTGGCGAAGCGATGGAAGAGCTCGACCCTGCGCCCACGGGCATCGGCGTGTTCGAGATCGAGGACGGCTCGGGGACCTGGGAAGTGGGCGGCTATTTCACAGAACAACCCGACAGCGTGGAGCTGGCGCTGCTGGCCAGCGCCTATGGCGCCGGGGATTTCGTCATCTCCGAGGTGCCGGACACCGACTGGGTCGACAAGGTGCGCCGCGAGCTGACGCCGGTCGAGGCGGGGCGCTTCTTTGTCTACGGCAGCCACGATGCCGACAAGGTGCCCGAAACCTCGGTCCCGCTGCTGATCGAGGCGGCCATGGCCTTTGGCACCGGCCACCACGGCACGACGCTGGGGTGCCTGAAGGCGCTGGACCGGCTGGACGCGGGCGGGCTGCGCGCGAAGAACGTGGCCGATATCGGCTGCGGCACCGCGGTGCTGGCCATGGCGGCAGCCAAGATATGGGAGGCCGACGTGCTGGCCTCGGACATCGACGAGGTGGCGATCGAGGTGGCCGGGGCCAACCTGCGCGCCAACGGTATGGACGGCGAGGTTGCCTGCTACGTGGCGCCGGGCTTCGAGCATGACAATATCCGCGCGGCGGCGCCCTTCGACCTCGTCTTTGCCAATATCCTCAAGCAGCCGCTGATCGACCTTGCGCCGTCGATGGCTGCCAACATGACTGAGGCCGGGCACGCGATCCTGTCGGGGCTGCTGACGCGCCAGGCCGAAGACGTGGTCGCGGCCTATGCGGAGGCGGGGTTCACCGAAGCCTCGCGCGAGGTGATCGGCGACTGGGTGACGCTGGTGCTGCGCAAGGGCTGAGTCCCGGCGCGGCGAAGCTGGGCCCGGACAAAAGAAAAGGGCCGCGTCCCAGGGAGTGGGGGGCGCGACCCTCGGCATCCGGCCGTCGGAAAATCTCGGGGGATGGAAGAACCGTCAGTGCAGGGCACTGATGCCGGCTGGATGCCGCCCCGGCCGGTCCGGGGCAGTGGCGCGCTCAGCGGCGGGCCACTTTCTCGATGTCGGCGCGGTTCAGGCCGATGTCGTCCAGTTCGCGGTCGCTGAGAGCCGACAGGCTCTTGCGGGTCTGGCGCGTGTCGTTCCACGCGGCAAGCGAGCCGAATGCGGACAGGAATACGTTGCCGATCCCGCCGGCGGAGCCGGCGTTGGCGGGGGTGCGGGTGTTATCAAAGAATGCCATCTCGCGTCTCCTATGGGGCTGGGCGGGTGCTTTTCACAAAGCGCACATAGAAGTAGCATCATGCGCGCGCAATAAGCATTTTGTGCATGGGCCCCATGCGCTCCCTGCATGGCTCGCCGGTTCCGTAAATCATTGTAAATGAACGGTAAAATTGGCGTGACAGCGTGTCGCTTTTCGAGCCCGGAGGGGCGTTTTCGGACCGCGCCTGTCGCCGGGTGACAGGCGGAGTCGCTTTCGGGCCCCGAAGGTTTCACCTTGGTCTTTGTTCGCGTTTCGTGCTAATCGTGCCGAAAATACAACGACAGGGGCAGGGATGCGCATTCTGGGCATCGATCCGGGGCTGAGGAATCTCGGCTGGGGGCTGATCGACTGCGAGGGCAGCCGGATACGGCACGTGGCCAACGGGATCTGCGAATCGGACGGGAAGGATGAACTGGCGCTGCGCCTGCTGTCGCTGCACGGCCAGCTTACGCGTATCTGCCGCGAGTACGCGCCCGAAATGGCCGCCTGCGAGCAGACCTTCGTCAACCGCGACGGCGCGGGGACGCTGAAGCTCGGCCAGGCGCGGGGGATCGCCCTGCTGGTGCCCGCGCAGTTCGGGCTCGACGTGGGCGAGTATTCCCCCAACAAGGTGAAAAAGACGGTGGTGGGCGTGGGACACGCGGACAAGACGCAGATCGCGCACATGGTGAAGATGCAGCTACCGGGCGTTCAGCTTGCGGGGCCGGATGCGGCGGATGCGCTGGCCATCGCCATCTGTCACGCGCGCCACATGGGCACGCAGGCGCTGCGGGTGCGGGCATGATCGGGCGCGTCGCGGGGCTGGTGAGCTACAAGTCCGACGATCACCTGCTGATCGACGTGCGCGGCGTGGGCTACGTGGTCTTCTGCTCCGACCGGACGCTGGCCGCGCTGCCCGGCCCGGGCGAGGCGGCGGCGCTCTTCACCGACCTGATGGTGCGCGAGGACCTGCTTCAGCTCTACGGCTTTCCCACGTTGGTCGAGAAGGAGTGGTTCCGCCTGCTGTTGTCGGTTCAAGGGATCGGCGCCAAGGCGGCGCTGGCGATCCTCGGCGCGCTCGGCCCCGACGGGGTGAGCCGCGCCATCGCGCTGGGCGACTGGAATGCCATCAAGGCCGCGCGCGGCATCGGCCCCAAGACGGCGCAGCGGGTGGTCAACGAGCTCAAGGACAAGGCGCCCGCCGTCATGGCCATGGGCGCGGGCCAGCCCGAGCCCGCGCCGGTGATCGAGGAGGCTGGCGAGCCCCCCGCACCCGCCGCGACACCCGCGCCGAAGGCCGCCCCCAAGCCCAATGCCTCGGCCCAGTCCGAGGCGCTCTCGGCGCTCTCCAACCTCGGCTACGCGCCGGGCGAGGCCGCGAGCGCCGTGGCGCAGGCGGGCAGCGACGATCCCGGCGCCGACACCGCGACGCTCATCCGCGCGGCCTTGCGGCTGCTGGCGCCCGCGGGGTAGGGCAGTCCCATGCGTGACGGCACCCCCCGGGCATGAGCGATCCCGACCCCACACTCCGCCCCGAGGCGCAGCCCGAGGACCGCGACCGTGCGCTCCGGCCGCAGCACCTGCAGGATTTCATCGGCCAGCCCGAGGCGCGCGCCAACCTGCGCGTGTTCATCGAAAGCGCCCGCTCGCGCGGCGAGGCGATGGACCACACGCTGTTCCACGGGCCGCCAGGGCTGGGCAAGACGACGCTCGCGCAGATCGTGGCGCGCGAGCTTGGCGTGGGCTTCCGCATGACATCCGGCCCTGTGCTGGCCAAGGCTGGCGATCTCGCCGCGATCCTCACCAACCTCGAGCCGCGCGACGTGCTCTTCATCGACGAGATCCACCGCATGAACGCCGCGGTGGAAGAGGTGCTCTACCCGGCGATGGAGGACTACGAGCTCGACCTCGTGATCGGCGAGGGACCCGCCGCGCGCACCGTGCGGATCGAGCTGCAGCCTTTCACGCTGGTGGGCGCCACCACGCGGCTGGGTCTGCTCACGACCCCGCTGCGCGACCGCTTCGGCATCCCGACGCGGCTGAACTTCTATTCGACCGAGGATCTCGAGACCATCGTGAGCGCCAATGCCGTGCGGCTGGGCGTGCGCATGGTGGGCGACGGCGCCGCCGAGATCGCCCGCCGCGCCCGCGGCACGCCGCGCATCGCCGGGCGCCTGCTGCGCCGGGTGGTGGATTTCGCCGTGGTCGAGGGCGGCGGCGTGGTCAGCCGCGAACTCGCCGATGCGGCGCTGACGCGGCTTGGCGTGGATTCCCTCGGCCTCGACGGCGCCGACCGGCGTTACCTGGCGCTCATCGCAGAAAGCTACTCCGGCGGTCCCGTGGGGATCGAGACGCTCTCCGCCGCGCTGTCGGAAAGCCGCGATGCGCTCGAGGAAGTGGTGGAACCCTACCTGCTGCAGCAGGGCCTGATCCAGCGCACCCCGCGCGGACGGATGCTGACTCAGGGCGCCTGGGCGCACCTCGGCCTGCCCGTGCCGCGTCCGCCGGGGCAGAGCGACCTCTTCGGCAAGTAGGCGGCTTGTCTCCGTCACGCCGCTGGCCTATCCCGCCGCGCATGAGTGACACCCCCGACCCCGAGACGATCGCCGCGCTCTTCACGCGCTCCGACGGCAGCTACCTCTGCGCCCGCTGGGGCCGGCCCATCGTGCCCGTGGTCTTCGGCGTCGACGATGCCACGCTCGGCCTCGTCAAGGGCGGCTTCGAGGCGCTCTGCGCCACGGCGGGCCACAAGATGGCCGAAACCGACCCCGAGCTCGGCGCCAACGCCATGGTCTTCTTCTTCCGCGACTGGGAGGAGCTGCTCTCGGTGCCAGACCTCGACCGGCTGATCGAGGGCCTCGGCCCGCTGGTGGCACGGCTTTCGGCGGAGGGCGCCAACCAGTACCGGGTGTTCCGCTTCGACGCCGACGGGGCGATCCGCGCCTGCTTCACCTTCCTCAGGATGGACGAGGCCCTGTCGCACCAACCGGCCGAAACGCTGGTGCTGGGGCAGGTGGCGCAGGCCATGCTGCTCTGGTCCGACGTGGCCTTCACCGACCGCTCGCCGCTGGCGCAGCTTTCGGACGGGCGCGTCGTCTTGCACCCCGAGATCGCGGGCGTGCTGCGCGCCGCCTACGACCCGGTCATGCCCAACGCGGCCACGGACCCGAGCCACGCCCTGAGGCTCGCCGCGCGGATGCGGACGCAGGCCTGAGGCTTCTTCTCGCCCGAAATACCTCGGGGGAGTCCCGCAGGGACGGGGGCAGAGCCCCCCCCTGAGCCGGTCTGCCCATGGGTGTCCCGGGCCGGGACATTTTTCCGACCCAGCAATTTCAAAGGGTTGGGCTCGCGCGTTAACCGGGACTTAGGGAAGTCACGCGATGGCCCGCAGGGGCATCGCGCGGATCGGACTGCCCGTCAGGGCGGTCCGAAACCTGTCTATCAGCGCACCATGCCCACGATCTCGTAGGTCTTCGCCAGGATCGGCGCGGCGATCTCTCGCGCGCGCTCGGAGCCGCGGTTGAGGATCGCGTCGATTTCGGCGGGCTCTTCCATCAGCCGCGCCATCTCGGACGAGACCGGCGAGAGCTTTGCCACCGCCAGCTCCGCCAGCATCGGCTTGAATTCCGAGAACGGCTTGCCGCCCACCTCTGCCATGACCGCATCCACGCTCTGCTCCGACAGAGCCGCGTAGATGTTCACGAGGTTGCGCGCCTCGGCCCGGTCCGAGAGGCCCGCGGCCTCGGAGGGCAGGGGCTCGGGGTCGGTGCGGGCCTTGCGGATCTTGGCGGCGATGGTGTCGGCATCGTCGGTCATGTTGATGCGGCTCATGTCCGAGGGGTCGGACTTGGACATCTTCTTGGACCCGTCGCGCAGCGACATGACGCGGGTGGCCGCGCCCTCGATCACCGGCTCGGTGATGGGGAAGAACTCGACGCCGTAGTCGTGGTTGAACTTTGCCGCGATGTCGCGCGTGAGCTCCACGTGCTGCTTCTGATCCTCGCCCACGGGCACGTGGGTGGCGTGATAGAGCAGGATGTCGGCGGCCATGAGCGCGGGATAGGCGAAAAGCCCCAGCGAGGCCTGCTCGGCGTTCTTGCCAGCCTTGTCCTTCCACTGGGTCATGCGCTTCATCCAGCCCATGCGGGCGACGCAGTTGAAGATCCACGCCAGCTGCGCGTGCTCGGGCACCTGGCTCTGGTTGAAGAGCACGCTCTTTTCGGGGTCGACGCCCGAGGCGATGAAGCCGGCGCAAAGCTCGCGCGTGGCGCGCTTGAGCTTCTCGGGCTCCTGCCAGACGGTGATCGCGTGCATGTCCACCATGCAGTAGATCGACTCGACGCCGCTGTTCTGGCTGTCGGCAAAACGCTTGAGCGCGCCGAGGTAGTTGCCCAGCGTCAGCCCGCCCGAGGGCTGGATGCCGGAAAACACGCGGGGGGTGAAGCCTGTGGGGGCGGCCTCGGACATGACGCGGACTCCGTCTGGAAACTCAGGTGGAGGTGGCTTACCCATGCCCCCATATGCCGTCAAGCGAGAGGCCCCATGGCGCAGACCCCCGGAGAAGCCCCGATCAACCCGCTGCCGCCCGTGGTGGTGGCGCTCTTTCTCATGATCGTGGGGGTGGAGGTCGTCTTCTCTCTCGGTGCGCGTGGCGTCGTCGGCGGCCCCGGTGCGGTAGGCTGGCGGCTCGCGGCGCTGGAGCGCTACGGCTTTTCCTCCGAGCTTTTCCGCTGGATGTTCGAGACCGGGCAGTTCCGGCCGCAGCATCTTCTGCGTCTGGTGAGCTATCCCTTCGTGCACGGCAGCTTCACCCACGCGGCCTTTGCCGGGGTCATGCTGCTGGCGCTGGGCAAGATGGTGGGCGAGGCGCTGGGCGACGTGCGCACCATCGCCGTCTTTGTGGCCTCGGCCCTGGGCGGCGCGGTGATCTTCGGGGTCCTGGCGCCGGGCCGGGCCCTGCTGATCGGTGCCTTTCCCGCGATCTACGGGCTGATCGGCGCCTTCACCTACATGCTCTGGCTGCGGCTGGGACAGGTGGGCGAGCAGCAACTGCGTGCCTTTACCCTGATCGGCGTGCTGCTGGGGCTGCAGCTGATCTTCGGGCTGCTGTTCGGCGGCGGGCCGGACTGGATCGCCGATATCGGCGGGTTCGTGGTGGGCTTTGCGCTGACGATCGTTCTGGTGCCGGGCGGCTGGGCGCGGCTGCGCGACAGGTTGCGGCACCGCTGAGGCAGGCAGGCCTCTAGAACATGTCGTCGGGCAGCGGCGTGAGCAGGCGCGAGAAGCGCCTTGCGCGCTCCATCGGGAAGGGCATGAGGAAACCCTTGCGGTCCTCGGGGTCGAGGTTGCTGTTCTCACGCGCGCGGTCGCGCCATGTCTGGGCCTTGCGCGGATCGCCGGGTGCCCCGACCAGCCACTTGTCCGCCAGCCGCTCCATGAGGCCCTTTGCGGTTTCCTCGTCGCGGTAGAGCACCGAGGCCTCGGTATCCCAGAGCAGCGAGCGGCCGTTGAGGTTGGCAGAGCCGATCACGCCGGCCTTGTCGTCGACGATGCTGACCTTGGCGTGCACGTAGATCGGGCCGGCGCCCTTGAGGTTCGGCTCGCCCGCTTTCGCGCGCTTGTCCTGTGCGGGCGAGACGACCGCGAGCCTGTCGCCGAAGGCCTTTTGCAGCTTCTCGATGGCGCGGACCTGCAGCCCGTGGGCGTGGCGCGCATCGAACCCGTGGTCGCCCTCGAAGAGCACCCGCTCGGGGGCCATGGGCAGCAGGATCATGAGCTGCAGATCTGGGCGGGCACGACCGAGTTCGCACAGTGTATCTGCGAGGGGTGCGTGGCGCAGGAACTGCGTCTCGATGTAGATGTAGCGCTGTGCCTCGCTGAAGAGGCGGGGCAGTTCCTCGGCGTGGTCCGAGGCGCGCGGCATGGGGCCCAGCCGGGCTGCCCCGCTGCAGGGCGTGGCGTAGGTCTGCAGCAGGCGCAGGTTGCCCGACCGCTTGCGCACCGGCATGTCCTCGCCCCAGGTGTCGGCCCGGTTGGCGAGCGAGGCGGCGCCGCAGGTGATGGCGGCGTTCCAGCAGGTGGCGAAGTGACCGGTGAGGGCTTCGGAATAGCCGGGATCGTCCACCTGCGTGGCCACGTCGTGCCATGTTTCCTCGGGCGACTGGTCGTGTTCGTTGGTGTCGTAGCGGCGTTCGTTGATGTCGAGCCCGCCGACGACGCAGGCGGTGCGGTCGGCGATGATGAACTTGTGGTGCAGGGTGACGGGGCGCAGCACCGGTTTGCTGTTGATCGCTTCCTCCTGCACGGGGGTCAGCTTGGAGCGATCTTCTTGTCGGAGCCGTTTCAGCGCGCGCATGAGGCGCGGAGCCATGGCGAGGTGCCAGAGCTTGCCGGCCTTCTGGCCGTGGGGCGCGCAGAGCACCTGAACGTCGCCGGGGGTCTTTTCAGCAAAGCGGGTGGCAGAGGCCCATGCCTGGCGGTGCAGGTCGCCGGTGAAGAGCGGGTCGAAGTCGGAAATGAGCAGGCGCAGCCTCACCCCGCGTTCGCCCAACATCGCGATGAGATCCGACCAGTCGTCGAGCCCCTGCTCGCGAAGTTCCGGGGCGCGCAGCTTGGTATCCGGGTCGATGACCCGGAAGGCCAGCAGCAGCTCGGTCGTGGCCGAGGCTGCAAGACGCTCGAGGGCGGGGAACCCCTCTTCGGCGGTGATCAGCGGTGTGAGGGTCAATATGCGCGCTCCATGTCTTTTATCTAACGCGCGGATCGACGGAAGGCTCCACGGAATTCGGATATTTTAAAGGCACCGAGGACTTGGCCGGCGAGGCCGTAGATGGCCATGCCGGCCAAGATCAGGACAAGGAGGGCAAGGTAGCGCCAGTAGTCGGCGGAAAGCCAGGGCGCGAGCAGGAGTTCGAGGCCCCAAAGCGCCAGTCCCATGACAACCGAAGCGGCGCAGATGCGCCCGATGCGCGCGCGGAAACGGTCGTCGAAGCGGGCGACCTCGCCCATGGCCCGGCCCCCGCGGGCGAGCAGCAGCACCATGATCCAGCCGGCTGCGGTGGTGGCGATGGCGGGTGCGATCCAGCCGATGACGGGGGCAAGGCCGATTGCGATGGCGGCGTTCACCACCATGGACCAGACCGCGTAGCGGAAGGGGCTGCGGGTGTCCTCGCGCGCGAAGAAGAGCGGCTGCAGCACCTTCTGGAGCACGAAGGCGGGCAGGCCGAGGCCGTAGATCGCGACGGCGAGCGCGATGGCCGAGGCATCCGAGGCGCCGGTGGCGCCGCGCTGGAAGAGCACCGAGACCAGCGGCAGCGGGATCACCATGAGCGCGACCGCCGAAGGGATGGTGAGGGCGAGGCTGATCTCGCCCGCGCGGGAAAAGGCGTGGCGGCCGCCCGCGGTGTCGCCGGCCTTGAGCCTGCGCGACAGGTCCGGAAGCAGCACGATGCCGACGGCGATGCCCACGACGCCCAGGGGGAGCTGGTAGAGCCGGTCCGCGGCGTAGAGCCAGCCCACCGCCTTGTCGAAGTGGCTGGCGACCTGCTGGCCCACGAGCAGGTTGACCTGCATGACGCCCCCCGCCAGCGCGGCCGGCACGGCGACCGCCACGAGGCGGCGCATGTCGGGGGTGAGGCGCGGGCGGCCGGGGCGGATGTTCAGCCCGGCGCGACCGGCGGCCACCCAGACAAGCGCAAGCTGCGCCACGCCGGCCACGGGGATCGCCCAGATCAGCCAGGTGATGACCGGCGCGCCGAAGGTGGTGCCGAGAGCCATGGCGGTTACCACGATCACGTTCAACAGCACGGGCGCGGCAGCCGCAGCGGCGAAGTGGCCCACGGCGTTCAGCGCGCCCGAGAGGAGTGCGGCGAGCGAGATGAAGAGGATGTAGGGGAAGGCGATGCGCCCGAAGGCCACGGTCAGATCAAAACGTTCGTCGCCGATGAAACCGCCTGCCGTGGCCCAGACCAGCGCGGGCATGAAGATCAGCGCCAGCGCGCTGAGGATCAGCAGCACAAACAGCAGCCCGCCCATGGCATCGCGGGCAAAGCCCATGGGGTCGTCCTCGGCCTCGAACTTCTTGGAGAACATCGGGACAAAGGCCGCGTTGAAGGCGCCCTCGGCGAAGAAGCGGCGGAACATGTTGGGCAGGCGAAAGGCCGCGACGAAGGCGTCCATCAGCGGGCCGGGCCCCACGAGGGCGGCGATGACCACGTCGCGCACCAGCCCAAGCACGCGCGAGGCCAGCGTCCAGAACCCGACGGTCATGATGCCCGAGATCAGGCGGATGGGTTTCATGAGATGCGGGCTCCTGGCGCTGCGTTTCGGCGCAGGAGTAGAGGATCGCGGGAAGGTGAGGAAGGGGGCGCGTGAAGTGCGCGGTTGGCGCAGAACGGACCGGCCGCCGCCGTTTGCGACAAGGGCGTGGCGTGGTAGCTTTGGGCTCCGATCCATGACTTTCCCGGATGTCGCCGTGCCGCGCCGCCTTGCCCTCTTTTCCCTGCTGGTCCCGGACTACGACGAGGCGCTGGCGTTTTTCCTGGGCATCGGTTTCGAGTGTCGCGAGGACACGGATCTTGGCGGAGGAAAGCGCTGGGTGCGCATCGCGCCGCCGGACGGCGAAAGCGAGATCCTGCTTGCGCGCGCGGTGGGGGGCCGACAGCGGGCGGCCATCGGCGCGCAGGGGGGCGGCCGCGTCTGGCTGTTTCTGGAGACCGAGGATTTCGAGGCGGATTTCGCCCGCATGAAACAGCGGGGCGTGCATTTCGAGACTGAGCCGCGCGACGAGCCCTACGGGCGTGTGGTGGTCTGGAGCGACCCATGGGGAAACCGCTGGGACCTGATCCAGTTTGCCAAGTCCGATCGCAGCGGGACCGGGGCATAGGCCTCGATCCCGCTTGGAGCACTGCCTATGCGCGGGCGCGTTCGCTGCCCTCGTCGACGGCCTGGCGCAGCTTGCGCTCCACGAGCTGGCGCTTGACCTCGGAGTGGAGCTTCAGGCCGAACATGTCCTTCACGTAGAAGGTGTCGACCGCCTTTTCGCCATAGGTGGCCACCACCGCGAGCGAGATAGAGATGTTCAGGCCCGCCAGCGTGCGCGTCAGGTCGTAGAGCAGGCCCGGACGGTCGCGGGTATCGACCTCGATGATCGTGAAGATCTCGGACCCCTCGTTGTCGAAGGTGATCGAGGTCGGTACGCGGAAGGCGCGTTCACGCTTCTTGAGCTTTTCCTTCGGCGCGATGGCCTCGGCGGCCACCACCTCGCCCAGCAGGGTCTTGCGGATGGTTTCGCGCAGGCGCGGGATGCGGGCGCTGTCGTAGGGCGAGCCGTCGGAATCCTGCAGCCAGAAGGCGGCGGTGGCGTAGCCGTCCTTGGTGGTGAAGGTGCGCGCATCGACGACGTTGGCCCCGGCCAGCGCCAGGGCGCCCGCGAGCCGCGAGAAGATGCCCGGGTGATCCTGCAGGACGAAGCAGGCGCGGGTGGCATCGCGGTCCTCGTCGGGGTGGATGTCGATCTTGATCTCGTCGGGTTCGATGTCGCGCAGAAGGTGCGCGAAGACGACATGCGCGGTGACGTGCAGCCCCTGCCAGTAGGGTTCGTAGTGGCGCTGGGTCTCGGTGCGGACGGTCTTGCCATCCCAGTCCGAGAGGCGTTCGCGCAGGGCGAGCTTGGCCTCGGTGCCGCGGCGTTCGCGGTTGAGCGCCTCGAGCCCTTCCTCGAGCCCGCGGCGGGTCTGCCGGTAGAGCGCGCGCAGCAGCGCGGCCTTCCAGTTGTTCCAGACGCCGGGACCCACGCCGCGGATGTCGCAGACGGTGAGCACGCAGAGCAGGTCGAGCCGTTCGCGGGTTTGCACCGCCTTGGCGAAGTCGCGCACGGTGCGCGGGTCGGCGATGTCGCGCTTCTGGGCCATGTCGGACATAAGCAGGTGGTAGCGCACGAGCCATTCCACGGTGGCGCATTCGGTCTTGTTGAGGCCCAGACGCGGGCAGACCTTGCGGGCGATGCGCGCGCCGACGATGGAGTGATCCTCGTCCCGGCCCTTGCCGATGTCGTGCAGCAGCATGGCGACGTAGAGCACCTTGCGGTTCACGCCCTCCTTGAGGATCGTGGAGGCGACGGGCAGTTCCTCGACCAGGTGGCCGTTCTCGATCTCGGACAGGTGCCAGAGGCACTGAATGGTGTGCTCGTCCACCGTGTAGTGGTGGTACATGTTGAACTGCATCATCGCTACGATCGGCGCGAATTCGGGGATGAAGGCCGAGAGCACGCCGAGTTCGTTCATCCGCCGCAGGGCGCGTTCGGGATTGCCATGCTTGAGCAGCAGGTCGAGAAAGAGCTTGCGGGCCTCGGGGTTGCGGCGCATGTCCTCATCGATGCGCCAGAGGTTGGCCTTGACCAGACGCATGGCGTCGGAATGGATCAGCAGCCCGGTGCGCAGCGCCTCTTCGAAGATGCGCAGCAGGTTCAGCGGGTCCGACAGGAAGCAGTCCTCGTCCGCGACCGCGAGCCGGTTGTTCACGGTGGCGTAGCCGTCCTTCACCTTGGGCGCGCGCTTGAGCATCCGAAGCAGCAGTGGTGCGTCCTTGCGGTGTTCCGCCTCGAGCGAGGTGAGGAAGATGCGGGTCAGGTCACCCACGGCGGTGGCGTGGCGGAAGTAGTCCTGCATGAACCACTCGACCGCGCGACGCCCGCCCTTGTCGGCGTAGCCCATGCGTTCGGCCACCTCGACCTGCATGTCGAAGGTGAGCTGTTCCACCGCGCGGCCGGCGGCCAGGTGCAGGTGACAGCGAACGGCCCAGAGGAAGCGTTCGGCCTGCACGAAGGTCTCGTATTCCTCGGGGCGGAAAATGCCGAGGCGGACGAGCTCCGAGGTGTCGTCGGTGTGGTGGATGTACTTGGTGATCCAGAAGAGGGACTGCAGGTCGCGCAGGCCGCCCTTGCCCTCTTTCACGTTGGGTTCGACCATGTAGCGCTGGCCCTGCTTTTCGTGGCGGGCGTCGCGTTCGTCGAGCTTGGCGGTGATGAAGGCCTTTTCGGAGCCCTTGAAAAGCTCGTCCCAGAGGGCGGTGTCGAGTTCCTCCGCCAGCCGTCCGTCGCCGCTGAGGAAGCGGTTCTCGAGCATGGCTGTGCGGATGGTGAAGTCCTTGGCGCCGAGGCGGAGGCAGTCCTTCACGGTGCGCGAGGCATGGCCGACCTTAAGCTTGAGGTCCCACAGGATGTAGAGCATCGATTCGATGACACTCTCGGCCCAGGGGGTAATCTTGTAGGGCGTCAGGAACAACAGGTCGACGTCGGAATGCGGCGCCATCTCGCCCCGACCGTAGCCGCCCACGGCGAAGATCGCGAGGCGTTCGGATTCGGTGGGATTGGGCTTGGGATGCAGGCGGTGGCGAGCCACGTCGAAGACCGTCTCCACGATCCGGTCGGTGAGCCAGCAGTAGGCATGGCAGGCGCCGGGCGCGTCGAAGGGGCGCTCGGAGAGCGCCTGCGCGATGGTTTCGCGCCCGCTGTTGCGGGCGTCCTTCAACGCGGCAACGACGGCACTGCGCACGGCGTGTTCCTCGCGCAGGCCGTCGATTTCGTCGTCGATGCGCCCGTGCAGGGCGGTGATGTCGAGGATCTGCTCCGCCGGGAGGATCAGGTCCTCCGGCGGAGCGGCGGGGGCCGCCGGCTCAGAAGCCGGCGCCACCGAAGCCGGTTGGGGCAGGGTCAAGGATGGTCACCTGTCGGTTGCGGATGGTCGCCACGGCCAGCGCGCGCTGGTTGGTGCCGTCCGCCATGAGGCGGAAGCGGCCGCCGGTACCGTTGAAGCCGGCGGAGCGGGTCAGGGCGCTGCCGGAGAGCGAGGTACGGCGCTGGTCCTGCAGCAGTGTCGCCACGGCGCTGATGCCGTCGTAGCCGAGGCCGGCGAGCGGCCCGGGCGCGCTGCCGTAGCGCTCGCGGTAGCGGTTCTCGAAGGCGGTCTGCTGGCTGCGCGAGGGCATGGTGAAGAGGCCCCCCTCGATGCCGGGCAGGTTGAAGCCGTCAGGGCGCACGTCCCAGCGGGTGAGGCCCATGTACTGCACCGAGTCAGGCGAGATGCCATTCTCGGGCGCCATCTGGAAGACCTGCGCGAGGCCTGCTTCCCAGCCGTCGGTGAGGAAGAGCCCGTCGGCGTTGCCGCTTTCGACGACGGGAGCGATCCGGTCGAGCGCGGCGGTCAGGCTCTGGGTGTTGAGCTCGTAACCCTCGGAGGCGACGACTTGGGCGCCGCCGCGGACGGCGGCGGTCTGGATCGCGTTGCGGCCGACCTGGCCGGGCACGTCCGCGGTGTGCAGTACGGCGATGTTGCGCACGCCGTTCGAGACACCGTAGTCCACGAGGCGCTGGGCGATGTTGTCGAAGGTCCGGCCCAGCACGAAGAGGTTGCCGCCGGCGATCGAAGTGGTGTTCGAGAAGCTCAGGACATTGACTTCGGGCACGGCGCGGGCGACGGCATTCGAGGTCTCGCTGCGTAGCGGGCCGAGGACGATCTTGGCGCCGGCATCCACCGCTTCGCGGGCGCGGGCGGCGGCCTGGGCGGGCTGGCCGGCTGTGTCGTAGACGACCAGCTCGATGTCGGCGCCGGTTTCGGCCAGGGCCATGCGTGCCGCGTTCTCGAGCGACTGGGCGACGGGCCCGGCCTGCGGGTCCGACTGGGGCACGAGCAGGGCGACCTGGACGGTTTCACCCGGGCGGATGCCGGGGCCGTCGTTGCCCAGCGGGCCAGTTCCGAGCCCGGCGGGCAGGGTCGCGTCGCAGGCGGCGAGCCAGACCATGGCAAGAAGTGCCATGGCGCGGGCGGCTGCCTTGCGGAAGGGGGCGGTAGCGGCGAACATGGTGAGTAGAACTCCCTCGTCTTGCAGGCACCCGGAGGGGCCGGAGATGCCGGGAGAGCATAGACGAGCACAGAGAAGGGTCCAGTGATGATCGGTGAAAACGCGCAGGTTCCGCGGGGGCTGCACCTTGTCGCGGTGCCGATCGGCAACGCCCGGGACATCACGCTGAGGGCGCTGGACCTGCTGCGGGGGGCCGATGTGCTGGCCGCGGAGGACACGCGCAGCCTGCGCAAGCTCATGGAGATTCACGGTGTGCCGCTGGGCGAGCGGCAGGTGGTGGCCTACCACGAGCACAACGGTGACCGGGCGCGGCCGCGGCTTCTGGCGGCGCTCGAGGCGGGGCAGTCGGTGGTCTATGCCTCGGAGGCGGGCACGCCGCTGGTGTCGGACCCGGGGTTCGATCTGGTGCGCGCGGCGCGCGAGGCCGGCTACCCGGTGACCAGCGCGCCCGGCGCCTCGGCGGTGCTGACGGCGCTGACCGTGGCGGGGCTGCCCACGGACCGGTTCCTTTTTGCGGGCTTCCTGCCCAATGCCAAGGGCGCGCGGCGCAAGGCGCTGGGCGAACTGGCGGGCGTGCCGGCGACGCTTGTGCTCTACGAATCCCCCAAACGTGTGGCGGCGGCGCTGCGCGATGCTGCCGAGGTGATGGGCGGCGAGAGACCCGGTGCGCTCTGCCGGGAGCTGACCAAGAAGTTCGAGGAGGTGCTGACCGGGACGCTGGACGAACTGGCCGAGGCCGCCACGGAGCGAACCCTGAAGGGCGAGATGGTGCTGCTGATCGGGAAGGGGGATTCGGGGAATATTAGTGAAACGGATGTAGAACAGGCGGTGAAACTTGCGCTGGAGGACATGTCCGTGAGGGATGCCGCCGCCAGCGTGTCACGCGATCTCGGGCGGCCGAAGCGCGAGGTCTACCAGCTTGCCATGCGGCTTGCTTCGGAGGCGGAGGACTAGGGTTCGGTCCTGGGGCGCTTTCGGGGCGGTCGTGTCTGGAATTGAAGGGCGCGTGTGGATCCGCCGGGCTCTGGTGGACTTGACTGGGCTCACGCGGGCCTGCGGATGAGGAGGGATGGATGCCGTTTGACGTGATGCCGGATGCAGGCCGCCAGCTTCGTGGGCTGACCAGTTACCATGCAGGCTGCGCCGCCGAGGATGGCGTGGCTGCCGAATACGAGCGGCAGGGCTGCACCGTCCTGCGGCGGCGCTGGCGGGGCCGGGCGGGCGAAATCGACCTGATTGCGGAAAAGGACGGGGCGTTGATCTTTGTCGAGGTGAAGAAAAGCCGCAGTTTCGCAGCCGCGGCTGCTCGCATCACGACGCGGCAGGTCGGGCGCATCTTTGCCGCCGCGGAGGAATACGCCTTTGCCGGGCCGCGCGGGTCGCTCACCGATTTCCGCGTCGATCTTGCCCTGGTCGATGCCCACGGCTCGGTCGAGCTGCGCGAGAATGCCTTCGCCTGGATGTGACGGGATTGAACCTCCCCGGTGGCTGGGCCATGTAGATGGCGCGCAACCGGGAGGCCCGCGATGAAGATCGCCTTTCAGATGGACCCGATCGAGTCCGTCGATATCGACGCCGACACCACCTATCGCCTCGCCGAGGAGGCGCAGGCGCGGGGCCACGAGATCTACTACTACCCGCCCGACCACCTCGCCTACGAGGAGGGTCGCATCACCGCGCGGCTGCGCAAGATGGAGCTGCGCCGGGTGAAGGGCGATCACGTCACGCTTGGCGACTGGGAACACGCCGACCTTGCGGATTTCGACGTGGTCTGGCTGCGCCAGGATCCGCCCTTCGACATGCATTATATCACCACGACGCATCTTCTTGACCGGCTGGCGCCGGGCACGCTTGTGGTCAACGACCCCTTCTGGGTGCGGAATTACCCCGAGAAGCTGCTGGTGCTGGATTTTCCGGACCTGACGCCGCCCACGGCCATCGCGCGGGACCTTGCCACGCTGCGCGCCTTCCGCGAGCGCCATGGCGACATGATCGTCAAGCCGCTCTACGGCAACGGCGGGGCCGGGGTGTTCCGGCTGGGCGTGGGCGACGGCAACCTGAGTTCGCTCTACGAGATGTTCACCGGGTTTTCGCGCGAACCGCTGATCGTGCAGAAATACCTGCCGGCGGTGAGCAAGGGCGACAAGCGCATCATCCTTGTCGACGGCGAGGCGGTCGGCGCGATCAACCGCGTGCCCGCGAAGGGCGAGGTGCGGTCGAACATGCACGTGGGCGGTCGGCCCGAGAAGGTGGACCTGACCCCGCGCGATCACGAGATCTGTGAGGCGATCGGGCCGCTGCTGAAGGAGAAGGGGCAGGTTCTGGTTGGCATCGACGTGATCGGGGACTACCTGACCGAGATCAACGTGACCTCGCCCACCGGCATCCAGGAACTCGAGCGCTTCGACGGGATCAACGTCGCCGCCCGCATCTGGGAGGCGGTGGAAGCCCGCACGGGATGAGCCGGCGGCTCCATTTCTTCAACATGCTGCTGCGCCACACGGCGCGGCCCCGACTGGCACGAACCCCGACGCCTGAGGTGGCGGCGCGCGACATGGAGCGCGGCGCCCGATTTCTGTTTCGGCCGCCGCCCTTCCTGCGCCATGTCGTGCGGCCCGGAGGGATGCACTGGTTCTCTCAGGGGCCCTGCGCGCCGCGGCGCGTTATCCTTTGGTTTCACGGCGGCGGCTACGTGGCGGGCAGCCCGCGCACGCACCGTGCCATGCTGGGGCGCCTGTCGCGGCTGGCCGGGGTCGAGGTCTGCGCGCCGGACTACCGGCTTGCACAGGAGGCGCGGTTTCCGGCGGCGGTCGAGGATGCGCGCGCCGCCTGGGAGCGGCTGATGGCCGAGGGCTACCGGCCCGAAGACGTGGTGATCGGCGGGGATTCCGCGGGCGGCGGGCTTGCCGCCGGGTTGCTCGCGTGGCTTTGCCAGCGGGGCACACCGCCTGCGGGCGCGGTGCTTTTCTCGCCCTGGACAGATCTCACGCTGAGCGGCGCGTCCCTGACCGAGAACGCTGAGGCCGATGCGCTGCTGCCGGTGGGGCGCATCGGGGAGCTGGCGGAGATCTGGCTGGGCGAGGCCGATCCCGCCGATCCCCGCGCCTCGCCGCTTTGGGCGGATTTCCCCACCCCGCCGCCGGTCTTCATCGCCTGGTCGCAAACCGAGATCCTGCGCGATGATGCGGCGCGACTGGCGGACCGGCTGGAGCAGGCAGGCAGTGAAGTCCGGCGCATGGTGCACCCGGTGGCGCCGCACGTATGGCCTTATTTCCTGGGCTGGTTTCCCGAGGCGCGGCAGACCCTGCGCCGCGCGGCTGTCTTCGTGCGGGAATGCCTCAGGCCGGTTCCAGCGAAACCAGGCGGTAGCTGAGCGCCTCGGCCACGTCGGCGCGGCGCACGGTGTCGACACCTTCGAGGTCGGCGAGCGTGCGGGCCACGCGCAGCACCCGGTGATAGCCCCGCGCCGTGAGGCCGAAGCGGTCGGCGGCCTTGGCCAGCAATTCTTTCCCGGCGGCTTCGGGCGTCGCGATCTCTTCGAGCAAGCGGCCTTCGGCATCTGCGTTGGTGCGGCAGGTCGGCGCGTTGCGGAAGCGCGCGCTTTGCCGGTCGCGGGCCAGGGCCACGCGGGCGGCGACCTCGGCCGATCCTTCGGCGGCCGGGGGCAGGTCGAGATCGGTGAAGGCGACGGGCGGCACCTCGAGGCGCAGGTCGAAGCGGTCCATGAGAGGGCCCGAGATGCGGCCCATGTAATCGGCACCGCAATTGGGGGCTCGGTTGCAGGCGCGGGAGGCGTCCATGAGGTGGCCGCAGCGGCAGGGATTTGCGGCGGCCACCAGCAGGAAACGGCAGGGGTAGCTGACGTGGGCATTGGCGCGGGCCACCATGACCGTGCCGCTTTCGATGGGCTGGCGCAGGGTTTCCAGCACGGCGCGGGGAAATTCGGGCAGTTCGTCAAGGAAGAGCACGCCGTTGTGGGCGAGGCTGATCTCGCCTGGCCGGGCGGAGCGGCCGCCGCCGACGATGGCGGGCATGGAGGCCGTATGGTGCGGTTCGCGGAAGGGGCGCGTGCGCGAGATGCCGCCCTCGTCCAGCAGTCCGGCGAGCGAGTGGATCATCGAGGTTTCCAGCGCTTCGGACGGGGTGAGCGGCGGCAGCAGGCCGGGCATGCGGGCGGCGAGCATCGACTTGCCCGAGCCCGGCGAGCCCAGCATAAGCAGGTGGTGGCGCCCGGCGGCGGCTATTTCAAGGGCGCGCTTGGCTCGTTCCTGCCCCTTCACATCGCGCAGGTCGCGGCCCGAGGGATCCTCGTGCACCTCGCCGGGGCGGGCCGGTTCGATCACCGCCTGACCGGTGAAATGGCGCACCGCCTCCATGAGATCGCCCGCGCCGATGACGGGGCAGGCCTCGACCCAGGCGGCCTCGGCGCCGGAGGCGCGGGGGCAGACCAGCACCTTGCCCTCGGCGGCGGCGGTCATGGCGGCGGGCAGGGCGCCGATCACGGGTACGAGCGAGCCGTCGAGGGAGAGTTCGCCCAGGGAAACGGTCTGGGCGACGACCTCGTGCGGCAGGATTTCGAGCGCGGCCAGCAGGGCCATGGCGATGGGCAGGTCGAAGTGCGAGCCCTCCTTGGGCATGTCGGCGGGCGAGAGGTTTACCGTGATGCGCTTGGAGGGCAGTGCGATGGAGAGCGCGGTGAGGGCGGCGCGGACGCGATCGCGCGCCTCGGACACGGCCTTGTCGGGCAAGCCCACGATGGAAAAGGCGGGCGTGCCGGGCGAGAGCGCGCATTGCACCTCGACCGTGCGGGCCTCGACCCCCTCGAACGCGACCGTGTAGGCGTGTGAGACCATGCCACCCCTTTCCCTGAGCCCGATGGGCAGGGTGGGGGAGACATGGTTAGAAGTTGGTTAACGCGGGTGGGATCAGGCGGCGCGGTCGCTGTCGAGCCAGCCCGCCACCTGCGGCCAGGCATCGGGGTCGGCCACGGTCTTGTCCCGACATGTGGGGTTGCAGAAGCCGAAGATGCGGCTCTCGCATTCCATGAGATAGGTGGGGGACTTGCCGGAGTAGGGGCAGGCGTCGTTCTCGGGCGTGCCCTCCTCCACGGGGCGGGCCGGGCGCGGTGTCGGACCGGGCCAGGGGCGTTCGGGCAGGTCGAAGTGGTACCATGGCAGGTGCTGGCCCCGGACCAGCCCCATGGCGCGCCATCGGCGTAAGGCCGGGTCGGTCAGGTGGGCGGCGACGTAGTCATAGGCCGGCGTGGGCAGGGGCAGGTCGAATGTCGCAACGCGCGTGGCGACCGGTGCGAAGAAGGCGTCGGCGGCGGAGTATTCTCCGCAGAGCCAGGGGCCGCCCGATGCCTCGAGCGCGAAGGACCAGAGGTCGGCGATGCGCACGAGATCTGCGATGACGGCCTCCGAGGGAGTAAAGCCCTGGTAGGCGGCGCGCAGGTTCATGGGGCAGGCCTGGCGCAGGGCGGTGAATCCGGAGTGCATTTCGGCGGCGAGGCTGCGTGCGGTGGCGCGCAGGCCGGGGGCATCGGGCCAGAGGCCGGCCTCGGGGTGACGGGCGGCCAGTTCCTCGGCGATGGCGAGGCTGTCCCAAACCACCGTGCCCTCGGGCGCGATCCAGGTCGGGACGGTGCGGGCCGGGCGGACCTTCTGAAGTTGGGCGGCGACGCTGCTTTCCTTGAAGTCCAGTAGTCTGATTTCGGGGGACAGGCCGAATTTCTCGAAGAGCAGCCAGCCGCGCAGCGACCAGCTTGAATGGGCGTAATCGCCGATGATGAGCGTGCCGGTCATCCTGATTTCCTTCCGTCTGCGCAGGTTACGCCGTCCCAGATTAGTTGGTGCCGATGGATATGGGAAATTTCGAGATGTGAGGCGACTGTTAACGGATCGTGAACCGACATTGCGGATGCTCGCATCGCCCGGAAACTTTTTTGCAACCTGCAGTCATCCAGAAACGTTCTTGGCCCGTAAGACTAGGTGAAGGCCAACAGAGATTGCCGCACCGCGGCCGACCTGGGGAGCGACCATGGCACTCGACGCATTCAATGACCAAACCCTGTCCCGCCGCGCCATGAAGGCTGAACTGCTGGACGCTGAAACCGAACTGAAGCTGGCATACGCCTGGCGCGACGAGCGCGATGAACAGGCGCTTCACAGGCTGATCACCGCCTACATGCGGCTGGCCATTTCGATGGCCGCCAAGTTCAAGCGCTACGGCGCGCCGATGAACGATCTTATCCAGGAGGCCGGGCTTGGCCTGATGAAGGCCGCCGACAAGTTCGACCCCGACAGGGGCGTGCGGTTTTCGACCTACGCTGTCTGGTGGATCAAGGCGAGCATCCAGGATTACGTGATGCGCAACTGGTCGATGGTGCGGACCGGGTCTACGAGCAATCAGAAGTCACTGTTTTTCAACATGCGCCGCGTTCAGGCCCGGCTGGAACGCGAGGCGGCCTCGACTGGTGAGAGCCTCGACAAGCACCAGCTGCGCCAGATGATCGCCACCGAGATCGGCGTTCCGCTCACGGACGTGGAGATGATGGAAGGCCGGCTTTCGGGCTCCGATTATTCGCTGAACGCGACCCAATCGACCGAGGACGAGGGTCGCGAGTGGATCGAGGCGCTGGAAGACGAGGGCGATCAGGCCGCCCAGATCGTCGAGAACAGCCATGACACGCAGCAGCTACGTGATTGGCTGGTGTCGGCGATGGGCGCGCTGAACGAACGCGAGCGGTTCATCGTGCGCGAGCGAAAGCTACGCGAGGACGGGCGGACGCTGGAGTCGCTCGGCACGGAGCTGGGCCTGTCCAAGGAGCGTGTCCGGCAGCTCGAGGCGGCGGCCTTCACGAAGATGCGCAAGTCGCTTGAAAACCAGAGCGGCGAGGTGCGACACTTCCTCGCATGAGGCGCCTTATCTTCCTGCTTACCCTGTGGCCGGCCATTGCGTCGGCCGCTTTTGGTGAGGCCGATGTGCTGTTCCTTGGAGAGCAGCACGACAATCCCCACCATCACGCCCGTCAGGCCGAAATCGTCCGCGAGGTGGCGCCAGTGGCGCTTGTCTTCGAGATGCTGACGCCCGAGCAGGCTGAAAAGGTGACACCCGCGCTTGTCGGGGACGCCGATGCGCTTGGCGCGGCACTGGTGTGGAGCGACAGCGGCTGGCCGGACTTCGCGATGTATCATCCGATCTTCGCGGCGGCGCCAGAGGCCTCGGTTTACGGGGCCGCGGTGCCGCGGGATCTGGCGCGGCGGGCGATGGAGGCCGGGGCCGAGGGTGTCTTTGGCGAGGAAGCGGCCCGCTACGGTCTGACCGAGCCGCTGCCCGAAGATCAGCAGGCCAGTCGGGAAGAGATGCAGATGGCGGCGCATTGCGACGCTCTGCCGGTCGAGATGCTGCCGATGATGGTCGAGGTGCAGCGGCTGCGCGACGCGCGGCTGGCGCAGGCCGCGTTGCAGGCACTCGAGGACACCGGCGGGCCGGTGGTGGTCATCACCGGCAACGGTCATGCCCGCAAGGACTGGGGCGCGCCGGCGGCGCTGGCCCGTGTCGCGCCGGAGGTGACGGTGCACTCGCTGGGGCAGGGTGAGACGCCCACGGGGGCGCCCGAGGGTGGGTTCGACGCGGTCGAGATCACCGACCCGGTGGAGCGCGAGGACCCCTGCGCGGCTTTCGCCACGGAAGAGGGCTGATCCCCTAGAAGCGCAGGTCGACGGCGTTGCTGTCGCCGTGCCTTTCGGCGGCGCGTTCGGCGGCGAGATCGGCCTGCGCCCTTGCGCGGTTGGCATCGGCCAGGGCCGCGATCTTGCGGTCGGCGGAGGAGGGTTCCGCCGGGGCGAGGGCGGCAGCCTTGACGATTTCCATCTTGGCGATGGTGGCGGCGGGATCGCCCTCGATCGGGCTGGCGTCGATGGGCACCTCGCCGCCCACGGCATAGCGCCCGCCGTCGGGGCCGGCCTGGTAGGTGTAGCTCGGCTGGCCGGTGAAGGGGCGCCCCACCGCGGCATGCGCCTGTTCGTGGGTGCGCACCTCGCGGTCGCGGGCCTTGAGTTCGGTCACGACCTGCTGCTTTGCCTGTTCCTGCTGGGTCTCGACATCGCGCTCTGCCGCGGCGGCCTGGCGCGCGGCGATGACCGGGCCGATCATGGCCCAGGCGGCGCTGGTGCTGGCCTCGTCGACGAATTGCATGGCGGCTGTGCGACCCCGGGTGCTTTCCTTTTCCGAGCCTCAAAGGATAGGGTGCGCCTGCTAACGGCTTGTTAAGGTCGTAGGCGGATCACGGGATCGGGACGGCAAGTGATGCTCACGGGGAAGCGCATTCTTCTCATCATCGGCGGGGGAATCGCCGCCTACAAGGTGCCGGAACTGATCCGGTTGCTGCGCAAGGACGGTGCGGCGGTGACGCCCGTGATGACCGCGGCGGCGGGAGAGTTCGTGACGCCGCTGACGGTGGCGTCGCTGGCCGGAGAGAAGGTCTATACCGAGCTTTTCGATCTCACCGACGAATCCGAGATGGGGCACATCCAGCTGTCGCGCGTGGCGGACCTGGTGCTGGTGGCGCCGGTGACCGCGAACCTCATGGCGAAGATGGCGAACGGGCAGGCCGACGACCTGCCCTCGACCCTGTTGATGGCCACGGACACGCCGGTGATGATCGCGCCGGCCATGAACGTGCGCATGTGGGAGAACCCCGCGACGCGGCGCAACCTTGCGCTGCTGCAGGGCGACGGCGTGCGCGTGGTCGGCCCGAACGAGGGCGACATGGCCTGCGGCGAATACGGGCCCGGGCGCATGAGCGAGCCTTTCGAGATTGTCGCGGCGGTGGAGGCGGCGCTGTCGTCGGGGCCGCTGAGCGGGCGGCGGGTCGTGGTGACCTCTGGGCCGACGCACGAGCCGATTGATCCGGTGCGCTACATCGCCAATCGGTCGTCGGGCGCGCAGGGCAGCGCGATCGCGGCGGCGCTGCGGGATCTGGGCGCCGAGGTGGTCTTTGTCACCGGCCCGGCCGAGACGCCGCGGCCGACGGGCGTCGAGGTGATTGAGGTCGAGACGGCGCGCGAGATGCGCGATGCGGTGAAGGCGGCGCTGCCCGCCGATGCCGGGGTCTTTGCCGCCGCCGTGGCGGACTGGCACGTGGAGGGCGCGAGCGCGTCGAAGATCAAGAAGGGGCCCGACGGGGCGCCCGCGCTGCGTTTCTCCGAGAACCCGGACATCCTGGCGGAAGTCTCGCAGATGGGCGCGGGGCGGCCCACGCTTTTGGTGGGTTTTGCCGCCGAGACGGACGACGTGATTGCCCATGCCACCGCCAAGCGGGCGCGGAAGCGCTGCGACTGGATCGTGGCCAATGACGTGTCGCCCGCCACGGGGATCATGGGCGGGACCGAAAACGCGGTGACGCTGATTTCCGGCGACGGGCAGGAAGAATGGCCGCGCGCGGGCAAGGTGGAGGTGGCGCGCCGGCTGGCCGACCGGATCGCGGCGGCGTTGGGCCGCGCCTGAAGGCGGCCCCGGGGCGCCCACCCACCCACCCCGCTTCCGGGTCCGCCTTCAGGCGCGGGTCGAACTTATGAGGAAGATCGAGATGAGTGACGTGACGGTGCTGTTCAGCTTCGACGAGGGTGCCGATGAGACGCTGGGGCTGCCGAGTTACGAGACCGGGGGGGCGGCCGGGGCAGACCTGCGGGCGAGTTTTCCCGACCGGCGTTCCGTGACGCTGGCACCCGGCGAACGGGCACTGGTGCCCACGGGGCTGCGGCTGGCGATCCCCGAGGGCTACGAGGTGCAGCTGCGCCCGCGATCCGGGCTGGCGCTGAAGCACGGGATCACGCTGCCCAACAGCCCCGCCACCATCGACGCGGATTATCGCGGGCCTTTGGGCGTGATCGTGATGAACGCCGGGCAGGAGGTGTTCACGGTGTCGCACGGCGACAGGATCGCGCAGATGGTTGTCGCGCCGGTCATTCGGGCCAGTTTCCGGTTGGCACCGGACCTTGGAGCCACCGCGCGGGGCGTGGGCGGGTTCGGCTCGACGGGGGTCTGACATGCTGCTCGTGCTGGCGCTGGCTGCGGCGCTCTGGGGGATCGGCCGGTTGATGGGCGCACCGCGCGTGGCGCGGGGCTACATGATCGGGTTGCTCTACGTGGGCGTGTTGATGGTGCATCTCGTGCTGCCGGAAGGGCACCCGCTGCGGGTCGCCACGGGGGACAGCGCGGCGCTTTGGCTGGTCCTTGGCGGCTTCGTGGCGCTCGGGGTCGGCTACGCCTGGGTGCTGCGGCGCGTGAAGGGGCGGGCCGAGGCGGTGGAGGCTGAACGTGCGCCGGTTCAGAGTAGCGAGACCTACGACGAGGGAGAGCTGGATCGCTATGCCCGCCACATCGTGCTGCGCGAGTTGGGCGGGCCCGGGCAGACGCGGCTCAAGAAGGCGCGCGTGCTGGTGGTGGGGGCCGGGGGCCTCGGCTCGCCCGCGCTGCTGTACCTGGCCGGGGCGGGCGTGGGCACCATCGGGGTGATCGACGACGACGTGGTGAGCGTGACGAACCTGCAGCGGCAGGTGATCCACCGCGATGCCGACATCGACATGCCCAAGGTGTTTTCGGCGCAGAAGGCCATGCTGGCGCTCAACCCGCATGTGACGGTGAAGCCCTACAAGCGGAAGCTGACCGCGGAGATCGCGGGCGATCTGCTGGCAGACTATGACCTCGTGCTCGACGGGACCGACAATTTCGAGACGCGGTATCTGGTGAACCGTGCCGCCGTTGCGAGGGGAATACCGCTGGTCTCGGGCGCGCTGAGCCAGTGGGAAGGGCAGCTTTCGGTCTTCGACCCGGCCCATGGGGCGCCCTGTTATGCCTGCCTCTTTCCGCAGGCGCCCGCCGCCGGGCTGGCACCCAGCTGTGCCGAGGCGGGCGTGCTGGGGCCGCTTCCGGGGATCGTGGGCGCGATGATGGCGGCTGAAGCGGTGAAGGTCATCGCCGGGGCGGGCCAGCCGCTGCGGGGCGAGATGTTGATCCATGACGCGCTCTGGGGCGAGACCCGCAAGATCACCCTGACGCGGCGCGAGGGCTGTCCGGTCTGCGGCGGGGTCTGACGACCCGTTGCGGCGGCGGGGTCGCGGACATAGCTTTGGTGCAACGCATCAAGGAGAGCCGCATGACCAACCCGCTTCTGGCAGACTGGACCACGGAATTCGAGCTGCCGCCCTTCGCCGAGTTCTCCGACGCCGATTTCGCGCCCGCCTTCGAGGAGGCGCTGACCGCGCATGAGGCCGAGATCGCGGCGATCGCGGACAACCCCGAGCCGCCGACCTTCGAGAACACCATCCTGGCGCTGGAAGGCGCGGGCAGGCAGCTTGACCGCGTGCTGGGCGTCTTCTTCAACCTCGCGGGCAGCGACAGCAACGACGCGCGGCAGGCGCTGCAGCGGGAGTTCTCGCCCAAGCTCGCCGCGCACAGCTCGGCCATCTATGCCAACAAGGCCTTGTATGAGCGTGTGCAGGCGGTCTGGAATGCGCGCGCGGATCTTGACCTGAGCGAGGCGGAGCAGCGGCTGCTGTATCTCACGCATCGCGGCTTTGTCCGTGCCGGTGCGGCGCTCGAGGGCGACGATGCGGAACGGATGAAGGAGGTTAAGTCGCGCCTCGCCGTGCTCGGGACCGAGTTCACGCAGAACCTGCTCAAGGACGAAAGCGGCTGGTCCATGGTGCTGGCGGAGGCCGACCTCGAAGGCCTGCCGCAGTTCGCCGTGGACAACGCGCGCGCCGCCGGTGAAGCGGCGGGCGAGGAAGCGCCGGTCATCACCCTGTCGCGGTCGCTGATCGTGCCCTTCCTGCAGTTCTCGCCCCGGCGCGACCTGCGCGAAAAGGCCTGGCGCGCCTGGACGAGCCGTGGCGCCAACGGCGGCGAGACGGACAACCGGGGTATCGCCGCCGAGATCCTGAAGCTGCGAGAGACGCGGGCCAACCTGCTCGGCTACCCCGATTTCGCGCATTACAAGCTCGAACCCGAGATGGCGGGCACGCCTGACAGGGTGCGCGACCTTCTGATGGCGGTCTGGGGGCCGGCGAGGGCGCAGGCCGAGGCGGATGCCGCCGAGATGGAGGAGATGCTGCGCGCCGACGGGATCGCGGGGCCGCTGGAGCCCTGGGACTGGCGCTACTACGCCGAGAAGCGGCGGCAGAGGCTGCATGACCTCGATGAATCCGAGCTGAAGCCCTACCTGCAGCTCGACCGGATGATCGAGGCCGCCTTTGCCTGCGCCAACCGGCTGTTCGGGATCGAGGCGCGGGAGTTGGACGTGCCGCTCTATCACCCCGATTGCCGCGCCTGGGAGGTGACGCGGAACGGCGAGCACCTGGGCGTCTTCATCGGGGACTACTTCGCGCGGTCGTCGAAGCGGTCGGGGGCCTGGTGTTCGGCTTTCCGGATGCAGGCGAAGCGGCCCGAGCCGCGCACGCCGATTGTCGTGAACGTCTGCAACTTTGCCAAGCCGTCGGCCGGGAAACCGGCGCTGCTGAGCTACGATGACGCGCGGACGTTGTTCCACGAGTTCGGGCACGCGCTGCACCAGCTTCTGTCGGACGTGGAGTTCGGGTCGGTCGCGGGGACCAGCGTGGCGCGGGACTTCGTGGAGCTGCCGAGCCAGCTTTACGAGCACTGGCTGGAGGTGCCGGAGGTGCTGGCGGAGTTCGCCACCCACGCCGAGACCGGCGAGGCGATGCCCGAGGCGCTGCTGAACAAGGTTCTGGCTGCGGCGACCTTCGACATGGGCTTCCAGACGGTGGAATACGTGGCCTCGGCGCTGGTGGATCTGGAGTTCCACTCAGGGACTGCCCCGGCCGATCCGATGCAGAAGCAGGCCGAGATCCTCGAGGGGATCGGCATGCCGCGGGCGATCGCCATGCGGCACGCGACGCCGCATTTCGCCCACGTCTTTGCCGGGGACGGCTACAGCTCGGGCTACTACAGCTACATGTGGTCCGAGGTGATGGATGCCGACGCCTTTGCCGCTTTCGAGGAGGCGGGCGGGGCCTTCGATCCGGAGGTCGCGAAGAAGCTGGAGGGCTTCATCCTGTCGCGCGGCGGCTCCGAGGAGGCGGAGGATCTTTACCTGAAATTCCGCGGGAAGATGCCCGGGGTGGAGGCGCTTCTGAAGGGGCGCGGATTGGCCGCCTGAGAGGTGTCCCGGGGTCTACCCCCTCCCTAGCCCTCCCCCTGGCCGGGGGAGGGGATGTGTTGCGCTGATCGTCAGGGCTTCTCGCCGATCTGCCTCCGCCCCTCACCCTAACCCTCTCCCCCGAGGGGAGAGGGGACCTGTTGGGCAGGTGGCGGGTGTCGGTCTCTGTAAAGGTGACCCCCTCCCTGACCCTGCCTCGGGCAGGGGGAGGGGATATGTTGCGCGTCTTGCGGTTGGGGCTCAGAACCTCTGCCGTTCCAGCGTCCAGCCGGCCTCGTCCAGCAGATTCAGAACGCCCGCCTCGCCGTGCAGGTGGGCGGCGCCGAAGGCGGCGAGGACGGGGGCGTCGGTTGCGGCGGCGGCCTCTTCGATGCGGGGGATCCAGGCGCGGTTGCGGGCGTCGAGCAGGGCCTCGGTCAGGGTGGCGAAGGCGGCCTCGGCGGCCTCGCCCTCGAGCACGCCGGTGCGGGGCGCGAGGATCTCGTTCACGATCCAGCCGGCGGCGTGGTCCTCGTCGAAGTAGGCGGCCAGCAGCGTGGCGAGCTGGTCCTCGGAGGTGCCGGCATCGGTCAGCGAGGTCAGCATCATGTCGAGCTGCGCCGCGCGCGGCACGCGGTCGAAGGCGCGGAAGGCGGTGTCGTAGGGCTCGAGCGCGCGCAGGGGCGTGCCGGCCTCGCGGGCCATGGACTCGATCTGCGCGTCGAAGCCGTTCTGTTCGGCGAGCTCGGCTTTCAGGCAGGGCGGGAAGGACAGCAGCATCGCCACGTACCACGGCCGGAAGCGCGCGACCATGAAGGGTGGCAGGCCGCGGGCGCGGGCGGCGTCGGACAGGCGCTGCCAGTCGTCCTCTTCCATGAGCTCGGGCAGAGTGGTGTCGTCGAGCACCAGCAGTGTGGGGTCGGACTGCATGGCGCGCATGAGATCCGCGCGCTCGGTTTCCGTCATCTCGAGCAGGACAAGGCCCGCGTCGCGGACCAGCGGGCGCAGCCGCGCGGCGGGTCCGGCCAGGCGCGGGTCGTCGAGATGCACGGTGCCAAGGATCTCGATCACGTCACCGCCGCGGGTGGCGCGCCAGCGGTTTCCCGCCGGGTAGGGCGTGGCCGCGACCGCGACGGCGAGCGTCTGCCGTTCGGTGGCGGTGAGCGTGGAACGCAGGTCGCGACCCTCGCAGGCGGCCTGCGCCATCGTGGCAAGGCCGGCGAGGGCAAGGCAGGCAAGCAGGGTCCGGATCATGCGCGCTCCTGTTCGGGGTGTGTTCTTGTCAAGGGAATATGTTTCCCGGTCAAGGGGTTGCGAGCGTGAGGTCGGACCACGACATCTTGCGCAGAAAGGCCACGGAAGGCGCTGCAGTGCGGCGCCGGCCAGCCGGGTTCCGGCCCGGATGAAATTTTCACGAGGCCGTGTTGACAGCGCCGCATCACCTGCCTAAATCCGGCCTGTTAGCACTCGCCTCGACGGAGTGATAACGCCTCCCGCTCGGCGGGGGGTAGGGAGAAACTTTGAGCTAGGAGAGACTCGAAGATGGCATTCAAACCGCTTCATGACCGCGTGCTCGTCCGCCGTGTGGAAAGCGATGACAAGACCAAGGGTGGTCTGATCATTCCCGACAGCGCCAAGGAAAAGCCTGCCGAAGGCCTCGTGGTCGCCTGCGGTGAAGGCGCCCGCAAGGACAACGGCGAACTGATCGCCATGGCCGTGAAAGAGGGCGACAAGGTCCTGTTCGGCAAGTGGTCGGGCACCGAGGTCCAGATCGACGGTGAAGACCTGCTGATCATGAAGGAATCGGACATCCTCGGCATCATCGCGGATGCCGCCGAAGCCAAGGCCGCCTGAGCGGCCCTGTGATCCTGCGGGTGCGTGAGCGCACCCGAGACGCAAGACGAAACAAGATATTCAGGAGAACGCTTCAATGGCAAAAGACGTCAAGTTCGATACCGACGCCCGGTCGCGCATGGTGCGCGGCGTCAACATCCTCGCCGATGCCGTGAAGGTCACGCTGGGTCCCAAGGGCCGCAACGTGGTGCTGGACAAGAGCTTCGGCGCGCCCCGCATCACCAAGGACGGTGTCTCTGTCGCCAAGGAAATCGAACTGGAAGACAAGTTCGAGAACATGGGCGCACAGATGGTGAAGGAAGTCGCTTCCCGCACCAACGACGAAGCCGGTGACGGCACCACCACCGCGACGGTCCTGGCCCAGGCCATCGTCAAGGACGGCTTCAAGTCGGTTGCCGCCGGCATGAACCCGATGGATCTCAAGCGCGGCATCGATCTCGCAACCGCGAAGGTCGTCGAGCACATCCGCTCGCAGTCCCGCAAGGTCGAGAACTCCGACGAGGTCGCACAGGTCGGCACCATCTCCGCCAACGGCGAAGAGTCGATCGGCACCATGATCGCGAACGCGATGCAGAAGGTCGGCAACGAGGGTGTCATCACCGTCGAAGAGAACAAGGGCATGGAGACCGAGGTCGAGGTCGTCGAAGGCATGCAGTTCGACCGCGGCTACCTGTCGCCCTACTTCGTGACCAACTCCGAGAAGATGGTTGCCGAGCTGGACGACTGCCTCATCCTGCTGCACGAGAAGAAGCTCTCCTCGCTGCAGCCGATGGTTCCGCTGCTCGAGCAGGTGATCCAGTCGCAGAAGCCGCTGCTGATCATTGCCGAGGACGTCGAAGGCGAAGCGCTGGCCACCCTCGTGGTGAACAAGCTGCGCGGCGGCCTGAAGATCGCAGCCGTCAAGGCACCGGGCTTCGGCGATCGCCGCAAGGCCATGCTGCAGGACATCGCGATCCTGACCGGCGGCCAGGTGATCTCGGAAGATCTCGGCATGAAGCTCGAGAATGTCACCATGGACATGCTCGGCTCGGCCAAGACGGTGAACATCTCCAAGGATGAGACCACCATCGTCGACGGCGCAGGCGACAAGGATGAGATCGAGGCACGCGTCAGCCAGATCCGCGGCCAGATCGAGGAGACTACCTCGGACTACGACCGCGAGAAGCTGCAGGAGCGTGTTGCCAAGCTCGCAGGCGGCGTGGCCGTGATCCGCGTCGGCGGCATGACCGAAGTGGAAGTGAAAGAGCGCAAGGACCGCGTCGATGACGCGCTCAACGCAACCCGTGCCGCCGTTCAGGAAGGCATCGTGGTCGGCGGCGGCGTGTCGCTGGTGCAGGGTGCCAAGGCACTCGAGGGCGTCACCGGCGCCAACAGCGACCAGAACGCGGGTATCGCCATCGTGCGCCGCGCGCTGGAAGCTCCGCTGCGCCAGATCGCCGAGAACGCCGGCGTCGACGGCTCGGTCGTGGCAGGCAAGATCCGCGAAAGCTCGGACGTCAAGTTCGGCTACAACGCGCAGACCGACGAATATGGCGACATGTTCAAGTTCGGCGTGATCGACCCGGCCAAGGTTGTCCGCACCGCGCTGGAAGACGCAGCCTCGGTCGCAGGCCTGCTGGTCACCACCGAAGCCATGGTTGCCGACCTTCCCCAGAAGGATGGCGGCGCACCCGCAGGTGGCGGCATGCCCGACATGGGCGGCATGATGTAATCATCGGCAGATCCTGCCGGAGATACGGAAAGGCCCCGCGCAAGCGGGGCCTTTTTGCGTTCGGGGAAGGCCGATCCGTCCCCGGACATGAGGTGGCGGCGGCGATGGCGCCTTTGACCGGTGTCCCGTGCCGTGCGCCGTACCCCCGGGCGCAACGGTCCTATGCTCAGTAGAAGAGGTAGGGGATGGCCACGAGCACACCGTAGCCGAGCAGATACTTGCCCAGGTCTCCGACGGCTCTGCGATCCTCGCGTGCCCTGATGAGCTTGATCGGCAACCACGCAATCACCGCGACGAATATCCGCTGGATCGCGAGCCGGGCCGGACGGTGCCGGAACTCCTCCAGTGGGTCCACCGAAGTTGCACCGGTCAGAAGATACATCAAGATGAAGATGAAGATGAAGGTGTGGTTCATCGCGCGCCTCCTGCCCCGCGCACTTCCGGGCTCGGGGGACATGCCTGCAAGGGAAGACGGCGACCTGAGAGGCAGCCGGCGAGGCGACCGGAGCCTTGTGGTTGGCTTCGCGGTATTGAACGAGGGCAAGCCTAGGCAGCGCAAGGAAAATCCCCATGTGAACGGGCGGAGAGCTATCCGACCGTCTCGCGCGCAGGCGGGGTTGCCGTGATCGCGTGGGGAGGTCGACCGATGTCGAGTTGGACGAGCGCAGGAGCCGCCCTTGGGCCGCTCCGTCAAGGATCGCTAGGCCCCGCTTGGTCGGGGCCTATTCGTTTCGGGGGCCGATGGCGAACGTCGGGGCGCGTCCGCCCCGACGGGGTGCCTTTCAGGCCGCGTCGTAGCTGGTGAAGACTTCGGTGCTGCCGTCTTGCAGGATGAGGTGGACCTCGTAGGCCTCACGCCGGGTTTCCGGCCCCATCCCGGGCGAGCCGTAGGGCATGCCGGGCACGGCGAGACCCACGGCATCGGGGCGGTCGTTCAGCAGGCGGCGGATGTCGGCGACGGGCACGTGGCCTTCGATCATGTAGCCGTCGATCCGGGCCGTGTGGCAGGAGGCCATCTGCACCGGGATTCCGTTGTCGATCTTGTAGCGGCTGAGCGCGGCGCCGCGCGAGAGCTCGACCGTGACGTCGAAGCCGTCCCGTTCGAGGATTTCGACCCAAGCCGAGCAGCAGCCGCAGTTGGGATCCTTGAGGACGTGGATGGCGGGCGCCGCGGCCCGTCCGCGCAGGGGCAGGAATGCGGTGAGGCCAAGGGCGGCGGTGCCGGCGAGCATCGCGCGGCGGGTCATGTGGGCTTGTTTCATCGTGTGTGTCTCCTCGTGCCTGCCGCGCCGGGGCAAATGGCCCTCGGCGCGGTGGCACCGCAAAATTCAGTGGACGTGAACGGGGCCGTGCATGCCGGCCTCCATGTGGCCCGGGATCAGGCAGGCGAACTGGAATGTGCCCTCGGTGTCGAAGGTCCAGACGATCTGGCCGGTTTCGCCCGGGGCGAGCCGCAGCGCGTTGGGGTCGTCATGGGCCATGTCGGGCATGTCCGCCATTTCGGCCATATGCGCGCGGTTGCTGCCTTCCGTACCGAGGACGAGCTCGTGGTCGAGGGCGCCGTCGTTCACGACGTCGAGGCGAACCGTCTCGCCGGTTTCGATGTCGAGCGAGGAGGGCTCGTAGGCCATGCCGCCATCGGTTTCGATCATGCGGATGTGGATCGTCCGGTCGACCTGCGCCGGGTCACCCGGCTGGCCGGCCGGCATTTCGGCATGGGGGGAGGCATGGCTGTGATCATCGGAGCCGGCCGCGAGGGCGGCGCCGGCGGCGAGGATCAGGGCCGTGGATAGGGTGAAGAGTTTCATGATGTCTCCGGATGGGTTTGCCTTGCGCGGGGCACTGACCCGCGCGGCATTCTGGGTGAGGTTCGGCGCAGCTTGCGCGGACCTCACGCGTCCGGAGGGCGATGCCGTTCCTCGGCCCGCCGGGGCAGGAGCGCATCGGGGAAGGGCGCGGGGAACACGGCGTCCACCGATCCTTGCGGGGCAGAGGATTCCGGGGCCGAGGTATGGATCGCGGCGCAACCGGCGACGGGGCAATGCCATCCGGCATGCCCGGGATCCTGCCGGGTGTCACATGGTTGCGATGCGTCCATGCGAGAGCCCGCGTTGGCCGTGATCGGCTCAAGCTCTGCGGTGACGGAGGCCACGCAAGGATGCTGCGCGCCTCCGTGATGGGACGGCTGAGCCCCGGCAGACAGGGGCAGCAGCAGCGCCACGCAGATGGCGCGCAGGATCGGGAGAAGCGCAGCTCTCATGGCGCCGGACGCTATGCGGCCCGAGCGCCCCTCTGCAAGTGTTGCGACGGGCGGCGAAGTCACGTTTCGGTGCCGAACCGCCTACATCAGCAGGGCCTTTGCCGGCATCCAGAGGCCCATGAGGATCATCATCAGGTTCTCGGTCAGCGAGATGAAGCCGAGCGGCACGTTGCTGCCGCCGCCGACGCAGGCGCATTTCAGCTCTCGCTTGTCGATGTAGACGGCCTTGAAGACCGAGATTGCGCCCACCGTGCCGATGAAGAGCGCGATCGGCGCCGAGATCCAGACAAGCGCGCCCGCGATCATCAGCACGCCGGCCAGCGTCTCGGCGAAGGGGTAGATTTTGCCGTATCGGACCCAGCGCTGCGCAAGCAGGTCGTAGTTGAGGAACATGGTCGAGAAGCTCTCGACGTCCTGCAGTTTTTGCAGCCCGAGAAGCGTCATCGAGATCGCGAGGAACCATTCGATCGTGCGGATCGTGAAAACCGTTCCGAAGGCTGCCCAGCTGACCGCCAGCGCCATCAGGGCGCCCACGGCAAAGATCGCGAGCACCGGCTGGTAGGTGGTTTCGTCGCCGCCCTTCACCCGCTTGCCGAAATGGGCGCGCACCTCTTCGTAGCCGCCGATGCGGTCGTCGGCGATCCAGACCTGCGGGGTGGTCTTCACCCCGTGCTTCTCCATGAAGCCGTCCTTTTCGTCCTTGGTCTCGAGCCAGTGGTCGTCGACCTCGTAGCCTTCGCGTTCGAGCAGGGCCTTGGTCTTGAGACCGAAGGGGCAGAGATGGTCGGGCATGACCATCCTGTAGAGAGTGGCGGTCTTCTTGGTGTCGTCGAGCGGCATGTCGGACCTCCGGAACGATCGGTGTTCAGGGAGGGAACACGCTTCCAGCGCTGGAAGGTTCCCCGGACGGCCCGGGGACGTCCTTCAGCGCACCTGGGGCGCGACGTCGGTGAACCGACCGGAGGCGACGTGCGTGGCCGTGGAGACGTCCCAGCTGTAGAGGTAGCACAGGGCCGTCACGAGAGCGCCGTCCTCGAGGGAAACCTCGACGGTGCGGCGCATGAATTCGTGCGGCTCGTCCCAGTCGGGGGAGCAGGCCTCGTAGGCGTCGAAGGCGGGCAGCAGGTCGGCGGGACTGTGCATGCGGTAGAGCTCGCCGTGCACGCGGTCGGCGGGCAGCGGCGAGGGCAGGGCGCCGGGGTAGCGGTTCTGGCCGGGCATGTCGGGATCGTCGATGATGTAGAGCCGCGCCGGGATCGAGCCGCGCCCGACGAGCGAGGCGCCGTCGCGCAGGCGGTGGCCCATGTCGTGCTCGGCGCTGGTCAGCAGCGTGCCGTAGACGAAGATCAGGTCATGGGTCATCAGGGGGCCTCCGGTTGCGTCCGGCGCTTCTAAGGCCCCGGGGCGCCGTTGCAAGCCCGGCAGGGTCCTGACATGACGCCGGGGCCGCAAAAGACCGGGATCTGCCTCATGAGCCGCCGAGATGCCCGCAAAGCCCTGACGATCCGGCTGCCCGAGGACCTGCGCCGCGGGCTGGTCGCGCGCAGTGCCGATCATCGGCCGCTGGCCTTTCTGCTGCGCGGGGCGGTGGTGGCCGCCCTGCGCGAGGCGCCCGATCAGCTTGCCGGGCGCGGGCGCGGGACTGCCCGGCCGATCTTGCTGCAACTCGCCCCCGAGGAGCGCCGGGCGCTGGATGCGCTGGCGCTTCGCAGCGGGCTGGGGCCGGAAGAGGCGGTGATCGCGCTCGCCTATTGGGCGATTTGACATAGGGCAATTCGCGCGAGCCTCGGTGGCTGTACACTCCGCCGCGTCGGAGCACAGGGGGAATCGCCATGTGGCGCGGTCTTTGGGTTGCCCTGGTTCTCGCCGCAGGCGCGGTGCAGGCCCAGGAGGGGGATACTGCGGAGTTCGCGGTGGGCACGGATCTCTACCGTGCCGCGCGGGTGCAGGAGGTGGACGCGGCCGGGCGGGATGATCTTTTCCTTGCCGGGGAGCGGGTGAGCGTCACCGGCGATGTCACCGGCAGCGCGCACGTGGCGGGTCGCTGGCTCACGCTGGAGGGCGGGATCGGCAGCGATCTCTACGCGATGGGGCAGACGGTCGATCTGCGCGGTGCGGTCGCCGGCGATGCGACGCTGGCGGGGCAGGAGGTCAGCGTCGCCGGCGAGGTGGGCGGCGACCTGCGGCTTTTCGGATCGGAAATCGCCCTGGGGGCGCCCGTTACGGGTACGGCTGTCATCGCGGGCGAGTTCGTGGACTGGGACGGCATGGTCGGGGGCGACGCGGTTCTGACCGCGCGCGAGGTGAGTTTCGGCCCCTCGGCGAGCGTGCAGGGCAATCTGATCCTCTACGAAGAGGAGCCGGGCACACTGGTGGTACCCGAGACGGTCGTGCCCGAGGACCGGATCGAGCGGCGCGAGGCCGACGACTGGGACGACGATTTCGGCGATTTCGGCGACTACGCCCCGGTCAGCCTTGGCGGCATGGTGGGGTCGTTCCTGATGGGCGTGCTGCTTGTGACCGTGGCGAGCGCGATCGCCGCGGCGCTGATGCCCGAGACCATGGCACGCCTGCGCAGGACGGTGCTGGCGCAGCCCGGCCGCGCGGTGCTGGCCGGGTTCCTGGCCCAGTCGGTGCTGGTGGGTGGCGGCATCCTCGTGTCGCTGACGCTGATCGGGCTGTTGCTGCTGCCGGCGGCGATTCTGATCTCGGTGCTGTCGGGCATCGCGGGCTATCTTGTCGGCGCCTATGCGCTGGGCGTGGGGCTGTTGCGCCGGGCGGGGCGGCACGAGCCCCATGACCTGGCCGATCGGGCGCTGTCGGCGGCAGTGGGTGCGCTGGCGGTGGGGCTGCTGGGATTGATCCCGGTGCTGGGCTGGATCCTGCTGCTGCTGCTTGCGCTGACCGGCGTGGGGGCCATCGCGCTGCAGCTTTTCAAGCCGCGGTTCTTCGTGCCCTCCTGAGCGCGATGTGACCTCTTGCGTGCCATGGCCGGCTGCGCTTTGAGGGGGTCATGGCAATCGGACTGGATCTGGAACGCGGCCTCTGGGCCGAGGGCGCGCAATGCGTGGCCGGGGTCGACGAGGTCGGGCGGGGCCCGCTGGCGGGCCCCGTGGTGGCGGCGGCGGTGGTACTGGACCCCGCCTGCTGGCCCGAGGGGCTGGACGACTCAAAGAAGCTGACGGCGAAGCGGCGCGTGGTGCTGACCGAGGAGCTGCGCGCCTGCGCGGAGATCGGCATCGGAATGGCCAGCGTCGAGGAGATCGACCGGATCAACATCCTGCAGGCGAGCCTGCTGGCCATGCGCCGCGCGGTCGAGGCGCTGCCCTGCGATCCCGACCGTCTGCTGATCGACGGGCGCAACCTGTTCGATCCGATGCCCTGCTCGGGCACGGCGGTGGTGGGCGGCGATGGCGTGTCCTTTTCCATCGCGGCGGCCTCGATCATCGCCAAGACGCACCGCGACGCTCTCATGGCGCGGCTGGCGGAGGAGTGCCCGGGATACGGCTGGGAGACCAACATGGGCTATCCCACGAGGTGTCACATTAATGCCCTCCGAGATCTTGGTGTGACCCCACACCATAGACGGTCCTTCGCTCCGGTACACAAGATATTGTGCCAAGAGAATTCTGTAAGTCCTTGATTCAGAAAAATAAATTGACGCCGAATCGGCTTTGACTCATCTTGCCCTCAATAAACCAACGAGCGCGAAGCGCCGGGTACAAGAGGCAGAGACAGCAATGACCAAGGTTAAGGAAGCGGCGGTGCTCCCACGCAACGAGATTCTGCAGGGCGACTGCATCGAGATCATGGCGGGGATGCCCGAAGCCAGCGTGGATCTCATTTTCGCGGATCCGCCCTACAACCTTCAGCTTCGGGGCGATCTTCACCGTCCCGACAACTCCCGCGTGGACGCGGTGGACGACGAGTGGGACCGCTTCGCCAGCTTCGAGACATACGACGCCTTCACGCGGGCCTGGCTCAAGCAGGCGCGCCGCATCCTCAAGCCCAACGGGGCGATCTGGGTGATCGGCTCCTACCACAACATCTTCCGTGTGGGCGCCGCGCTGCAGGACGAGGGCTACTGGATCCTCAACGACGTGGTTTGGCGCAAGTCGAACCCGATGCCGAACTTCCGGGGCAAGCGGTTCACCAACGCGCACGAGACCATGATCTGGGCGTCGAAGTCCGAGGGTGCGCGCTACACCTTCAACTACGAGGCGCTGAAGTCGCTCAATGACGGCATCCAGATGCGGTCGGACTGGGTCCTGCCGATCTGCAACGGCGGCGAGCGGCTGAAGGATGCCAACGGCGACAAGGCACACCCGACGCAGAAGCCGCTGGGCCTGCTGCACCGGGTTCTGGTGGGCGCGACGAACCCCGGCGACGTGGTGCTTGACCCCTTCTTCGGCACCGGCACGACCGGCGCCGTAGCCAAGATGCTGGGCCGTGACTGGATCGGGATCGAGCGGGACGCGGGCTACATCGAGGTGGCCGAGCGCCGCATGAAGGACATCCGCGCCTACGATCGTTCCGCGCTTCAGGTGAGCCAGTCCAAGCGCGCCGCGCCGCGCGTGCCCTTCGGCCAGCTGGTCGAACGCGGCATGCTGCGCCCGGGCGAGACGCTGGTCTCGGTGAACGGCAAGGCCGCGGCCAAGGTGCGCGCCGATGGCACGCTGGTGGCTGACGGGGTGAATGGCTCGATCCACCAGGTGGGCGCCGCGCTCGAGGGGGCACCGTCCTGCAACGGCTGGACCTACTGGTGCATCCGCCGCGACGGCAAGACTGTCCCCATCGACGTGCTGCGCCAGCAAATCCGGTCCGAGATGGACACTGCGGGCTGAAAATTTTCTGACAACAGGTAACAGGTTACCGCCGAGGTCCCGGGGTTTTCCCGACGGGACCCGACTGGCCCCGTCTGCGTGCAGGCGGGGCTTTTTTGGTCTTACCAGTCGATCTCGTCCTCGAAGTCCTCGAGCAGACGGACGTAGAGGGTGACGTTGTCGCTGAAGTTCTCCTCGGTCACGCCGTAGTCGATGTTGAGGTCCATCTGCAGGAAGGGGTCGTCCTCTTCGTCGAGGTGGACCGTGGCGTAGCGCTTGTCGCGGTTCCACTCGTTGACGCGCTCCAGCGACATGCCGTCGGGCAGGTCGTAGCCAGAGCTGAACTGCAGGGTCAGACAATCGCTCCCGTCGGTGCAGTCGTAGAAATAGACCTCGAAGCTGGTACCGGGCAGCGTCACGTCGATCATCGGATCGCCCACGCCGTCGATGGTGCGCTCGGCCACGTAGCCCCCCTCGTGCAGAAGCTCGACCAGGCGGTCGGGGTCGCCGGCGTCGACGAGAGATTGGGCCGAAACGGCGAGCGGCGCGAGGGTGGCGGCGAGGGCAAGGGGTAGCAGGCGCATGATATCTCCGGAAAAAATGTCGTCGCGGGCCTATAGCGAGCGTGGTTCGAGGGGGCAATCCGGCTGTCTCGCGGCGCGCGAGGCTGGGCGGGGATCTGCCCTTTCCGCTCCGCTCCCGCACACGTAGACAGACGGCATGGATCTGCGCGCTCTGTTCATGGGACTGGCCTTTGCGGCGATGTGGTCCTCGGCCTTCACCTCGGCCCGTATCATCGTGGCGGCCGCTCCGCCGTTGCTGGCACTCGGCCTGCGGTTCCTGCTTTCAGGGCTGATCGCGGTGGCACTGGCGCGGCTCATGGGCCAGAGCTGGCGGCTGACGCGGGCGCAATGGCGCGCCACCGTGATCTTCGGGGTCTGTCAGAACGCGCTTTACCTTGGGCTCAATTTCGTCGCGATGCAGACGATCGAGGCCTCGCTCGCGGCGATCATCGCCTCAACCATGCCCTTGATGGTGGCCCTGGCAAGCTGGCTGATGCTGGGCGAGAAGATCCGCCCGCTGGGCCTCGCGGGGCTCGTGGCGGGCTTTGCCGGCGTCGCGATCATCATGGGCGCCCGGCTTGGCGGCGCCGGGATGGGGCCGGGCATCGCGCTCTGCATGGGCGGCGTGCTGGCGCTGACCGCGGCGACGCTCTCGGTGCGGGGCGCGATCTCGGGCGGAAAGTTCCTGATGGTGGTGGGCCTGCAGATGCTGGTGGGCAGCGCGGTGCTGCTGCCGGTGTCGCTGGGCTTCGAGCGTTTCGTGATCGACTGGTCGGGTGAATTGGTGCTGGCCTTCCTCTACACCACGCTGGTGCCGGGGCTTCTGGCGACCGTCGCCTGGTTCTGGCTGGTCAACCGCATCGGCGCTGTGCGCGCGGCGACCTTCCATTTCCTCAATCCCTTCCTGGGCGTGGCCATCGCCGCGCTGGTTCTGGGCGAGGCGCTGGGCGCGCGCGATATCCTGGGCGTGGCCGTGATCGCGGGCGGCATCCTCGCCGTGCAACTGGCCCGTTTCGACCGGAAGTAGCAGTTCTGCCAGTCGGAAAACGCTGTTCGCGACAAGGCGACATTAACGCCTTGTCCGTATCCATTGCGCCTGACGCGCGCTGCGCAAGGCAATTGGACGGACCGACATGAGCAGGTTTTCGATTCGAACTCAGATCCTTTTCCTGGCTTCGGCCTTCATCGCGACCCTGCTCGTGGTGTCGGCGATTGCCTGGACGGTCACCAGCTCGTTGAGCCACAGTCTCAGCCGGACCCACGACGCCTTTGAGCAGAACGACCTTCTGAACTTCATCAAGGAGGACGTGGAGCAGGGGATCGGCGATCTCTACGGTTTCGTGCTGGGTGACGACGAGAGGATCGAGGGGCTGCGCGGGAACCTGGAGGAAAACTACCGCGACCTGTCCAGCGCACCTGACGTCTTCAGTGACACGCGCGAGGCCGATTCGAGCAAGCCGCAACTGGCCGAGGCGCTTCTGGGCTTCCTGCCGCTGGTCGAGGAGCTTCAGGCCCGCACCGATCAGCTTGCCACGCTGCCCCTTTTCGAGCGCAAGGTCTTTGCCTACAACCAGATTGTCCCGCTCATGGCGGAATTGCGCGAAGGCGTGAACGCCTTCCAGGACGACATGCTCGCCGAGGTCGATGCCATCGCGGAACAGGCCGAGGCGACCGCCAGGCAGGGCCCCGTCATGCTGCTCGTCGCCAACGGGATCGTGGTCACCGTGGCCCTGATCATGGCGCTGGTTTTCGGCAAGCTGCTGTCGAGCCCGGTGCGCGAGGCGGCCAGCGCGGTCGAGCGGATCGCCGACAGCGATTACGACACGCAGATCAAGGGCACGCACCGCAAGGACGAGATCGGCGACATCGCAACCAACCTCGACGCGCTGCGCGGCAAACTGCGCGCTGCCGACGAGGCGGCGGAAACCGAGCGCCACATGAACGAGCGCCGGTCGAAGCTCTTCGACGAGTTGGGCGAAGCGATGCAGGTGCTCTCGCAGGGCAAGCTGAACCGGCGGATCGACACCGGCAAATGGCAGGACATGGGCGCGACCTACATCCGGCTCTGCGAGGACTACAACAAGCTGGCCGAGGATCTCGGCGAACTCGTCGCCACCATGCGCGACAGCGCGGGAATCGTGGAACGCAGCTCCAAGGATCTGTCGTCGATGTCCGACGACATGTCCCGAAGGGCCGAGGTTCAGGCCGCGACGCTCGAGGAATCCGCCGCGGCGCTGGAGGAACTGTCCTCCAGTGTGCATTCGGCCGCGGAACGCGCCGACCACGCCGACCGGCGCGTCGTCGAGGGACGTCGCAAGGCCGAGGAGGGCGGCAAGGTCATGGAGCGGGCTCTGGCGGCCATGGGCTCCATAGCGCAGAGCTCGGAGCAGATCACCCAGATCATCTCGGTAATCGACGACATCGCCTTCCAGACCAACCTCCTGGCGCTCAACGCGGGTGTCGAGGCGGCGCGCGCCGGCGAAAGCGGCAAGGGCTTCTCGGTGGTCGCCTCGGAGGTTCGCTCGCTGGCGCAACGTGCCTCGGAATCCGCGCGCGAGATCAAGACGCTGGTTTCCAACAGTTCGCAGCAGGTGAAGGATGGCGAAATGCTGGTCTCCGAGACCGGCGCCACGCTGACCCAGATCGTCCAGAGCGTGACCGAGGTGTCGGACCTCGTGGCGAACATCGCCAGCTCGGCCAAGGAACAGGCGGCGGGCATCAAGGAAATCAATGTGGGGGTTGCCGAACTCGACAAGGTGACCCAGCAGAACGCGGCCATGGTGAGCGAGACCAGCACCTCGAGCAGCCAGCTCAGTGCCGAGGCCGAACGCTTGGCTGAACTGCTGGCACAGTTCGAGGGGGTAGGGCACGCGGGGTCCTCGGACGTGACTGCGGCACCTGCCAACGATCCAATGCCGTCGTCGGGCTACGATCCCTCGATCGTGGATGAAGTCGCAGCGCGGCCGGTCAAGGCGGATCTGGCCAGCTTCGAGCCGCCGGAGCCCTCTTCCCCGGCCCCGGCCCCGGCCAAGCGCAGCGCGCCGGCCCAAGCAGCCGGCGGCAACCAGGCGGGGATCTGGACGGAGTTCTGAGGCATGGCCCGGCTTCCAGCTACGGGAGCGAGCCGTGACGCGGGCAGAGCAGCTGCGGAAACAAATGGCGGGATCGAGCTACGCTGGTGAGCGGGCGGAACGCCCTGGCAAATGCGGTCTCGACCGCCTCCCTGGCCAAGAGCGGAGGGAAATAAGCTTCCCCACGATCTTGTCCGAGGGGAATGTTCACCTTGCCCGGGCTGCGGACGCATCCTCCGGTTTGTCCGCGGCGGGCGTGGAGGGGGGTGCGCGCTCAGTCGGCGGGGCCGATCCGACCGCCGGTGTCGCCCACCTGGCCGCGGTGCAGCAGCAGGTGATCGAGCAGGACGCAGGCCATCATCGCCTCGCCCACCGGAACCGCCCGGATGCCGACGCAGGGGTCGTGACGGCCCTTGGTGACGATCTCGGTCTCTTCGCCCGCCTTGGTGATCGTGCGGCGCGAGGTCAGGATCGAGGAGGTCGGCTTGACCGCGAAGCGCAGGACGATTTCCTGCCCCGTCGAGATCCCGCCGAGAATGCCGCCCGCGTGGTTGGAGCTGTATTCGGGGTGCCCGTCCGGGCCCATCGTGATCTCGTCCGCGTTCTCGGAGCCACGCAGCGCGGCGGCGGCCATGCCTTCGCCGATCTCGACGCCCTTGACCGCGTTGATCGACATCATCGCCGCGGCCAGATCGGTGTCGAGCTTGCCGTAGATCGGCGCGCCGAGGCCTGCGGGCACGCCCGAGGCGCGCACCTCGATCACCGCGCCGACGCTGTCCCCGGACTTGCGCAGCTGGTCGAGGTAATCCGCCCAGTCCGCCGCCGCCGTGGCATCGGGACACCAGAAGGGGTTCTGGCCGATCTGGTCGGAATCGAAGTTGTCGCGGTCGATCGCGCGGGGGCCCATCTGCACCATGCTGCCCTGTACGGCGAGGCCCGGCGCAAGCTGTGACAGCGCCGCGCGGGCAAGACCGCCCGCGGCCACCCGCGCCGCGGTTTCGCGCGCCGAGGAGCGGCCGCCGCCCCGATAGTCGCGGATGCCGTACTTCTGCCAGTAGGTGATGTCGGCGTGGCCGGGGCGGAATTTCTCGGCGATTTCCGAGTAGTCCTTGGAGCGCTGGTCGGTGTTCTCGATCATGAGCTGCACCGGCGTGCCGGTGGTGCGCCCCTCGAAGACACCAGACAGGATGCGCACCGCGTCGGCTTCGCGCCGCTGGGTGGTGTATTTGTTCTGCCCCGGCTTGCGCCGGTCGAGCCAGAGCTGCAGCGCCTCCTCGTCCACGGGCACGTTCGGCGGGCAGCCGTCGACGGTCGCGCCGAGCGCGGGACCGTGGCTTTCCCCCCAGGTGGTGACGCGGAAGAGGTGGCCGAAACTGTTGAGGCTCATGGGCTTGGCTCCTTTGCGCGCCCTGTTAGGGCAGGGGGGCGCACCGCTCAAGCGAATTCGCTTGAAACGCCGGGGCGTGGCCCCTAGCGTCGGCGCCACCTCGGGGTGCCGCACCGCCCGACATGGGCGGCAGGCTGAGATGCGATCAGCGAACCCGTTGAACCTGAACCGGTTAACACCGGCGGAGGGAAGGTGCGGACGCGTGATGCAAACGTGGCTCCTGATCCTGCCCCTCGCCGCAGATATGGAGTGCGAGATGCGCAACCTCACATTTGCAGCGGGACTTCTGACGGCCACCAGCGCGATGGCCCAGACCCCTGTCCTGACCGTCTATGCCCCGGACTACTTCGTGTCCGAATGGGGCCCCGGCCCGAAGATCGAGGAGCTGTTCGAGGCCGACTGCGGCTGCGATCTGCAGTTCAAGCCGGGCGACCTGCTGCCGCGGATCCTGCTGGAGGGCGAGCGGACCGAGGCCGATGCGGTGATCGGGCTGAACACCGACGTGACAAAGCGGGCGCGCGAGAGCGGGCTGTTCGCGCCGCACGGTGTGGACCTGTCGGCGCTGACGCTGCCGATCGCGTGGGAGGACGAGGTCTTTCTGCCGTTCAACTACGGGCACACGGCCTTTGTCTACGACGAGACGCGGCTGGAGACCCCGCCCGAGAGCTTCGACGCGCTGCTGGAGGCGCCGGACGACCTGCGGCTGGTGATCCAGGACCCGCGCAGCTCGATCTCGGGGCTGGCGATGGTGCTTTGGGTGCAGGCGATCTACGGCGATGGGGCCGAGGCGGCCTGGGACAAGCTCGCGCCGAAGGTGCTGACGGTGACCAAGGCCTGGTCCGAGAGCTACGGGCTGTTCACCGACGGCGAGGCCGACATGGTGATGAGCTACACCACCTCGCCCGCCTACCACATCATCGCCGAGGGGGATGAGACCAAGAAGGCGGCGATCTTCCCCGAGGGGCATTATTTCATGGTGGAGCTGGCGGCCAAGGTGGCCTCGACCGACCAGCCGGAGCTGGCGGACCGGTTCATGGACTTCATCCTGGGCGAGGAGTTCCAGTCGATGATCGCCACGGGCAACTGGTCGATCCCGGCTGCGCTGCCCAGGGACCAGTGGCCCGAGGGGTTCCAGCAGCTGGAGCTGCCCGAAAAGGTCCTGTTCTACGATGAGGACGAGGCGGCGGCGCTGCGGGAGGAGGCGATCGAGGCATGGCGGCAAGGGCTGTCGCGCTAGGGGCTGCGCTTCTTCTTGCCGCGCTGACGGCGGGGCCGCTGGCGGCGGTCCTGCTGCGCGCCGGGGGGCTGGGCACGCTGGGCGCGCCGGAATGGGCGGCGCTGCGCTTCACGGTGTGGCAGGCGCTGCTGTCGGCGGGGTTCAGCGTGGCGCTGGCGGTGCCGGTGGCGCGCGCGCTGGCGCGGCGGCGCTTTGCCGGGCGGGGGGCGCTGATCGCGCTGCTGGGCGCGCCCTTCATCCTGCCGGTGATCGTGGCGGTGCTGGGGCTGATCGCGGTATTCGGCCAGAACGGTGTGGTGAGCCGGGCCTTGGCGGTGCTGGGCGGGCCGCGGATCGACATTTACGGGCTGCACGGGGTGGTGCTGGCGCATGTCTTCTTCAACCTGCCGCTGGCGACGCGGCTGTTGTTGCAGGGGTGGCTCGCCATCCCGGCGGAGCGCTACCGGCTGGCGGCCTCGCTTGGGCTGTCGCCTTGGGCGGTGATCCGGACGCTGGACTGGCCGCTGGTGCGGCGGATCGCGCCGGGGGCCTTCGCGGTGATCTTCACGATTTGCCTCACGTCCTTTGCCGTGGCGCTGACGCTGGGCGGCGGGCCGCGGGCGACGACGGTGGAGCTGGCGATCTACCAGTCGGTGCGGTTCGAGTTCGACCTTGGCCGGGCAGCGCTATTGTCGCTGATCCAGCTTGCCGTGGCCTTGGCGGCGGGGCTGGTGGCGTTGCGGCTGTCCGGCGGGCAGGGCTTCGGCACGGGGCTGGACCGGGTGGTGCCGCGCTGGGACGGGCGGTCGTTTGGGGCGCGCGTGGTCGATGGCGTGGCGATCACGGCGGCGGCGCTGTTCCTGCTGACGCCGCTGGGCATGGTGGTGGCGCGGGGGTTGCCGGGGCTGGCGCTGATGGGCGCGGGCACATGGGAGGCGGCGGGCCATTCGCTGGTGGTGGCGCTGGGATCGACGGCGCTATGCCTGGCTTGGGCGCTGCCGCTGGCGACGAAGCGGGGCGAGCTGTTCGCCCTAGCAGCCATCGCGCTGTCGCCACTGGTGCTGGGCACGGGGCTGTTCCTGATCCTGCGGCCCTTCGTGAACCCGTTTTCCATGGCGTTGCCGGTGACCGGCGTGGTGAACGCGCTGATGGCGCTGCCCTTCGCGCTGCGCATCCTGCGGCCCGAGGCCGAGGCGGTGCGGCGGGACTATGCGCGGCTGAGCGCGACTTTGGGGCTGACGGGGCTGGCCTGGCTGCAGCTGGTCTTGCTGCCGCGGCTGCGGCGGCCGCTGGGGTTTGCCGCCGGGCTGACGGCGGCGCTGTCGATGGGGGATCTCGGCGTGATCGCGCTTTTTGCCGATCCCGACCGGGCAACGCTGCCGTTGCAGGTCTATCGCCTCATGGGCAGCTACCAGATGGAGGCGGCGGCGGGGGCGGCCCTGCTGCTGCTGGCGCTGAGCCTCGGGCTGTTCTGGATATTCGACAGGGGAGGGCGCGCGGATGCTGGTGCTTGAGGGTGTGCGCGTCGTGCAGGGGGAGTTCACGCTGGAGGCGGACCTGTCGCTGGCGGCGGGCGCGCGCGTGGCCGTGATCGGCCCGTCGGGGGCAGGGAAGTCCACGCTGCTCGACGTGATCGCGGGGTTCTACGCGCCGCAGGCGGGCCGGGTGCGCTGGGAGGGGCGGGACCTGACCGCGCTTGCGCCGCAGGACCGGCCCGTGTCGATGCTGTTCCAGGACGGCAACCTGTTTCCCCACCTGAGCGTGGCGCGCAACCTGTCGCTGGCGCTGCGCCCCGATGGCGGGCGGCTGGACGCGGCGCAGCGCCGCGCGCTGGAGCGCGCGCTGGCGCGGGTCGGGCTGCAGGGCATGGAAGACCGGCGGCCCGGGCAGCTTTCGGGCGGTCAGCAGGCGCGGGCGGCGCTGGCGCGGGTGCTGTTGCAGGACCGGCCCGTGATGTTGCTGGACGAGCCCTTCGCGGCGCTGGGTCCGGCGCTCAAGGCCGAGATGCTGACGCTGGTGGGCGAGGTGGCCGAGAGCCTTGGCGCGCTGGTGCTGATGGTGTCGCACGAGCCGCAGGATGCGCGGGTCTTTGCGGGGCACTGCGTGCTGGTGGCCGAGGGCCGGGCAGCGCCGCCGGTGGAGACCGGGGCGCTGTTCGCCGATCCGCCACCGGCGCTGAAAGCCTATCTGGGATAAGAAAAAGCCCCGCCGGTTGGCGGGGCTTTCTGCATTCGGGGAGGGACCGGATCAGTCCTTCTTGCCGTACTTGATCGGCTTCCAGATGCGCTTGTTGGTGAGGTAGAGCAGCACCGACAGCACGGTCAGGAAGAGCACGCCGGCGAAACCGGCCTGCTTGCGGGCCATCATCTTGGGCTCGGCGGTCCACATGAGGAAGGCGGCCACGTCCTTGGACTCCTGCTCGATCGTGGCCTCGGTGCCGTCGGCATAGGTCACGTCATCGCCGTAGAGCGGGGGCGCCATGCTGATCCAACCACCGTCGAAGGCGTGGTTTTCGTACAGCGTGGTACCTGCCTGCGTGCGCTGTTCGCCGGTGTAGCCGGTCAGGATCGAGGCGATGTGCTCGGGCCCGCCGATGCCGTTGAACAGTTGGTTGAGCCCGAGACCGTAGGGGCCGTGGAAGCCGGCGCGGGCCTTCGCCATGAGCGACAGGTCCGGAGCACCGACCGTGTCGTTGGCCGGGAAGTGGTCCGTCGGCAGGGCCGCGCGGTAATCATCCTCTTCCTGGTCGAAGACCTCGTAGTTCTGGGCCGCGTAGGCGCGGACCTGATCCTCGGGCATGCCGGGGCCGTTCTCGGCCGAGAGCGTGCGCAGGGGCACGAACTTGAGGCCGTGGCATGCGGAGCAGACCTCGGTGTAGACCTGAAGGCCGCGCTGCAGCTGCGCCTGGTCGTAGGTGCCGAAGGGCCCCTCGAAGGAGAAGCTGAAGTCCTCGGTGTGGCCGCCTTCGCCGGCGGCATAGGCGCCGCCGGTGGTCAGAGCGAGGGCCGCTGCGGCCGAGAGGGCGAGTTTCCTGAACATTTCGAAAGTGTCCTTTCTCTTACTCGGCCGGCGTCGGATCTGCGACGGTCTTGGTCCCGCCGGTCTTGGCGGCGTGGGCCTTGAAGTCGTCGTCGATGGTCGCGGGCTGGGGCAGCGGTTTCTCGATCACGCCGAGCAGCGGCAGGATGATCAGGAAGTAGGCGAACCAGTAGGCCGCCCCCATCAGCGAGATGTAGGGGTAGATGCCTTCGGCCGGCATCGCGCCGCCCCACATCAGGACGAAGAAGTCGACGACCAGGAGCCAGAACCACCACTTGAAGGAGGGGCGGTAGCGCCCCGAGCGCACCGAGGAGGTGTCGAGCCAGGGCGTCAGCGCCAGCACGGCGATGGCGCCGAACATGGCGAGCACGCCGAAGAACTTGGCGTCGACGATGCCGCCGGTCACGAAGCTGGCGATCTGGACGACCCAAACCTCGGAGTCGAAGGCGCGCAGGATCGCGTAGAAGGGCAGGAAGTACCATTCCGGAACGATGTGCGCGGGCGTCGAGAGGGGGTTCGCCTCGATGTAGTTGTCGGGGTGGCCGAGGTAGTTCGGCATGAAGCCCACGATCGCGAAGAAGATGATCATGATCACCGCGAGGGCGAAGAGATCCTTGATCACGTAGTAGGGCCAGAAGGGCACGGTGTCCTTCGCGGCATCGGCCTTGGAGGTGCGGCGCACCTCGACCCCGGTGGGGTTGTTGTTGCCGGTGGTGTGGAAGGCCCAGATGTGCACGATCACGAGCCCGGCAATGACGAAGGGCAGGAGGTAGTGCAGCGAGAAGAAGCGGTTCAGCGTGGCGTTGTCCACGGCGGGCCCGCCCAGCAGCCAGGTCTGGATCGATTCACCGATGAAGGGGATCGCGCCGAAGAGGCCTGTGATCACGGTGGCGCCCCAGAAGGACATCTGGCCCCAGGGCAGCACGTAGCCCATGAAGGCGGTGGCCATCATGGCGAGGTAGATCAGCATGCCGATGATCCAGGTGACCTCGCGCGGGGCCTTGTAGGAGCCGTAGTAGAGGCCACGGAAGATGTGCGCGTAGACCGCCACGAAGAAGAGCGAGGCGCCGTTGGCGTGCAGGTAGCGGAGCATGTGCCCGCCGTTCACGTTGCGCATGATGTGCTCGACGCTGGCGAAGGCCATGTCGACATGCGGCGTGTAGTGCATCACCAGCACGATGCCGGTGACGATCTGCAGCGCGAGGCAGAAGGTCAGGACGATGCCCCAGATCCACATCCAGTTCAGGTTCTTGGGCGTGGGGATCATGATGGTGTCGTAGAGCAGGCCGACGATCGGCAGCCGCTTGTGCAGCCACTTCTCGCCCCCCGTCGACGGTTCGTAATGATCGTGCGGAATTCCGGACATGGGCGCGTCTCCTTATCCGAGCAGGATCGTGGATTCGTCCACGAATTCGGCAGCCGGGATCGGCAGGTTCTCGGGGGCGGGACCGCGACGGATGCGGCCTGCGGTGTCGTAGTGCGAACCGTGGCAGGGGCAGAACCAGCCACCCACGCCGTCTTCGGCCTGGAAGTCGCCGGCGTTGCCGATCGGCACGCAGCCAAGGTGGGTGCAGACGCCCATCTGGACGAGCCATTCGCCTGTTTCGTCGAGGGCGCGGTTCTCGTCGGTGGCGGGGACGTCGCCCTGGATGTTGGCGTTCCGCGCGATCGGGTCGACGAGGTCGCCGAGGTCGACGGAGCGGGCCGCCTCGATCTCGGACTCGGTGCGGCGGCGGATGAAGACCGGCTTGCCGAGGAACTGCACGGTGAGCTGGCTGCCTTCGCTGACGCCCGAGACATCGACCCGGATGGTCGACATCGCCCGCACGTCGGCGGAGGGGTTCATCTGGTTGGCCAGCGGCCAGATGGCAGCGCCCGCAACGACGGCGCCGGCCCCTGCCGTGGCGTAGTAGAGGAAGTCCCTCCGGGTGCCTTCGTGGTCTTCTGCATGCGACACGAATCTACTCCTTCGCTTCGGGCCGGTGGTTTGGCCGCAAAAAGGGTGGTGGCCGCGTGGACGGCGGCGTTCGGACGGCTATTTAACGGGAGGCGGTTGACCAGTCCAGAACGCAAACCCGCCTTGCCGACGGAAGCGCGGAAGTGTCGCGGTTGAAACACCTGCATTGCAATGCTTATTTGCCGCTGAATTCCCCGGGGGACATCGGACATGAAGACCTTGTTGATCAGTGCGGCCATGGTTGCCGCGACGGCCGGTGCTGCGGCAGCGGAAATGGAGTTGTCGTTCTACACCGGCTACCAGACCGCGCCGCACAGCCGTGTCGACGGCGATCTGCCCGGCGGCGGCGGTAGCTACGACGAGCTTTTCGGCTGGGAGGGCAAGTCCTTCGAGATGCCGCCCTACTACGGCGTGCGCGGCACCTGGTGGCGGTCCGAGACTATCGGCTATGGCATCGAGTTCAGCCATAACAAAGTCTACGCGGACAAGGACGACCGCGAGGATCTGGGCTTTGACCGGCTCGAGTTCACCGACGGTTTGAACATCCTGACTGCCAACGTCATGCGCCGCTGGCCCGAGCTTTGGGGCGGGGCGACGCCCTACGTGGGCGGCGGTCTGGGGATCTCGGTCCCGCACGTGGACGCGGAGTATCCGGCGGGTGATTCCGACACCTTCGGGTATCAGCTGACCGGCCCGGCCGCGCGTCTGACCGCCGGCCTGAGCTATCCGATCAACGACCGCTTCGCCGTCTTCGGGGAGTACCAGTTCACCTACACGAGCAACGATGTCGATTTCGACAACGATGGGTCGATGGACGTGGACATCAAGACCAACGCGCTGAACGTCGGTATCGCGATGCGCTTCTGAGGCGTCACTCGGGGCGCGTGGCGATCATCGAGTCCCGCGCCTTGAACCCGGCTTCCCACTCCGCAAGGGCGGGATGCGCCGCCCGCCAGGGGCGGTCGGCGTGGCGGAAGTCGAGATATCCCAGCGCGCAGGCGCAGGCGATCTGACCGGCATCGAGCGGCCCGTTGAGGTGGCTCATCCAGCGGCCTTCCAGCGCGGCAAGTGCGCGTGTGACCTTGGCCCACTGGCCTTCGATCCACGGGTCGTAGCGCAGGTTTTCCGGCCGGAAGCGGCCTTCGTAGACCATCAGAACCGCCGCCTCGAGGATGCCGTCCGCGGTCGCCTCGAGCGTCAGCGTGTCCCAGATTCGGGCCTGCGGGTAGAGCTTTGTCCCGGCGACGTGATCGAGATAGCGGCAGATGACGCGGCTGTCGTAGAGCGTCGGGCCCTCGTCGCGGACCAGCGCGGGCACCTTGCCGACCGGGTTGGCGCTGGTCAGCTTGCTGTCGGGATCGAGCGGCGAGGCGGTGACCTGCACCATTTCCACCTGATCCATGAGCCCGGTTTCGTGCAGCGTCACGAGCACCTTGCGGACGAAGGGCGAGGGGCCGGCCTTGAGCAGTTTCATGACGAGAACTCCCGAACTTGCAACTTTGTCCCGGGGATAGGGCCAGCGGCGCCGGCTGGCAAGCTCAGCGCGCCTTGGGATGTGCGGCCTCGTAGACCTTCATGAGCTGGACCTCGTCGACCGAGGTGTAGGCCTGCGTCGTCGAAAGCGAGGCGTGGCCGAGCAGTTCCTGGATGGCGCGCAGGTCGCCGCCGGCGGACAGCAGGTGCGTGGCGAAGCTGTGGCGCATGGCGTGGGGCGTGGCCGTGGCGGGCAGACCAAGCTGCAGGCGGGCCTTTTCGGTGACCTTGCGGATGAGCCGGGCATTGAGCGGCCCGCCGCGCTGACCGCGGAAGAGCGCGTCGTCGTGCGTCATCTCGTAGGGGCAAAGCTGCAGGTAGACCTCGACCGCCTTGCGCGCGGCGGGAATGACGGGGACGATGCGTTCCTTGCCGCCCTTGCCGGTGATGCGCAGCGCCTCGCCCAGCGGCAGATCGCGGCCGGTGAGGCCGAGCGCTTCGGAAATCCGCAGGCCGCAGCCGTAGAGAAGGGTCACGACGGCGGCGTCGCGGGCGCCGATCCAGCTGTCCTTTGCCTGCACCTCGACGCTGTCGATCATCGCGCGCGCGGCGTCCTTGGTCAGTGGGCGGGGCAGCTTCTTCTGGAACTTGGGCGCGCGGGCCGAGAGGACTGCGGTGGGTTCGAACCCCTCGCGGTCGGCCAGCCAGCGGTAGAAGCCGCGCACGGCGGAGAGCTTGCGGGCGACAGAGCGGGAGCCGACGTCGTCGCGCCGCAGGTGGGCCATCCAGGCGCGCATGTCCGAGGTGGTCACGCGGGCGAGCGGCGCAAGGCCCTGCGGCTCGCCCTTGTGGTGGGTCATGAAGGCGATGAAGTCGAGCAGGTCGGTGCGGTAGGCGGTGAGCGTGTTCTTCGCCGCGCCGCGCAGGGCGCTCTGACCGGCCAGCCAGTCGTCGAGCGCGGCAAGCGCGGCGGGGGAGATTGCGGCTGTCATCCCAGCCAGCGGCGCATGGTCCGCTCAAAGACCCCGCCGAAGAAGGTCAGCAGGTCGGTGCCCTGCTGCGGCGTGAACATGTTGCCGTCCTCGGAGCCCATGAGAAGCAGGCCGGTCAGGCGGCCCGGGCCGAAGTCGAGCTTGAGGCAGGCCTCGGAGCGGATCCAGGGGGCCTTGTCGCCATAGAGGGCGGGATCGCCCTGGTCGACCTGGCGCAGGGTCACCGGGCGGACCGGGGCTTCGCGGCCGGCGGAGATGTAGGCGTCGGTGAAGCCGGGATCGGCGACCGAGAGGACCTCGCCCAGACGGCTGACGGCGGGGTCGTCCTCGCTCTGGGTCGATTCGAGCACGAGGCGGATCACGTCGACGCGCAGGATCTGGGCGACGTCGCCTCCGAGATCGCGCAGGAAGGGCTCGAACGCGACCGGGTCGAGCATCCGCAGGATGGCGCGGTGGATCTGGTTGGTGCCGGCAAGGTTCTCGTAGGCGGCGGCGATGACGCTACGGTGCGTGTCCTCGAGCCGGTCGAGCCGTTCTTCGAGCCGCTCCATGGCGACGCCGCGCAGGTCGACGATGTTGCCGCCCATGTTCCGTTCGTTGGTGTCGATCAGCGCCTGCATCACGTCCTTGTCGTCAAGGATGATGTCGGGTTGCGCGATGATGGTCTCGCGCAGGCTGTCGTCGATGCTGCTGGGTCGTGTCATGGGGCCTGTTCCTGCTCGTCCGCGGGGCGACGTGCATGGGATCATGGCCGCAGCGCCCGTCTTGCGATTTTTTCGGGCATTTCTGCCAGCTTAGGGCGTCATGTCAACGAAAAGGCGCCCCGGCGGGCGAAGCCGCGGGGCGCTGGTGCATGGGCGACACCGGGTGTCGCGCGAGCGATCAGGCGGCGATGCGCTGCGGAATGGCGTCGGCCGAGACCGCGAAGCGGTAGCCCGAGCCGCGGACGGTTTCGATGGCGACGGCGCCCTCGGCCAGGCCGAGGTGGGCGCGGAGATTGCACATGTAGACGTCGAAGACTCGGGGGGCGGGTTCATCCTCCAGCCCGTAGATGTGGCTCAGCAGGGCGTCGCGGGTGACGAGCGTGCCCGGGCGCAGCGCGAGGTATTCGAGGATCTCGTAGAGCTTGGGCGAGAGCGAGAGGGTCGCGGCACCGATCTGGGCGCGCCGTTCCTTCAGGCGGATGCGCAGCGGGCCGTAGTCTATCTCGCCGTGCGAGATGCCGCGTGCCCGGCGGGCCACGGCGTGCAGGCGCGCGACCACTTCCTCGGGGTCGGTGGCTGCGTCGATGACCATGGCGGCCCCGTTGTCGAGCCACTTCGCGACCTGCGCGGAGGTTGCCTTGCGTGCGAGCACGCAGATCGGGGTACGGCGGGCGAGAACCGAAAGCGCCGAAAGCCGGACCTGGGTGGCCAGGGCTGCTGAATCGAGCACGATCAGGTCGTGCGCGCCGCATTCGAGATAATGTGGGATGTCCTCGGGCCGGTCGGTCCGAGTCAGCAGCGTGCCGTTGTTGGCAAGCGCGACAGCAAGAGACATCGTTTCCCAGGTGGTTTCCGCGATCAGGTAACGCAACTTCAGATCCTCACCGTTTTGGTTGGGGCCCGCCGGTGACCCGACAGGGGCCACACACATGGCAATTGGGCTGATCCGTCCGGAACGTTCTGTGGGGAGGGGACCGTCTGAGGCCCTTTCTGCGGCCGGTGAGGATGGATAGCAGGAAATTATGGCCGGAGTTTGAACGAGGAAGGGCGGAATGCATCGCTTTTGACCGATTTGCACAACCGATGGGCGTGCGGAAAGGCACAGGCGCCGTGATTTGACCGCGGCGTACCGGATGCCATCATTCGGTGAACTCCCTGATGAGAAAGGCGCAGGTATGGACGAGCTGGATCTGAGGTCACGCGCGGGATTGCCGGACGCGCTGCGCGCGTTGCTGGAAAGCTATCCGCGCGACGAGTGGGAGGCGCATGCCAACTTCTCGGGGCTGGTGGAATTCTGGCTCGACCGGCACCTGATGTTCCGCAAGCTGACCACGGCGCTGAACGAGGATTCCGAGGCGGTCATGGACGGCAAGATGGATGTCGAGGCCCAGAAGGCGCGGCTGTCGCGCTTTGGCGGCATGCTCGTGCAGCAGCTTCACGGCCATCACCAGATCGAGGACATGCACTATTTCCCCGTGCTTTCGGGGATGGAGCGGTCGCTGGAGCGGGGCTTTTCCATCCTCGACAAGGACCACCACGCTATGGACGGGCTGCTGGAGCGTTTCACGACCGGGGCGAACGGCGTGTTGCGGGGCCAGGTGGAGGTAGGGGCCTTCCGCGAGGAGCTGCTCGATTTCGACGCACTTCTGAGCAGGCACCTCGAAGATGAGGAAGAACTCATCGTTCCGGTGATCCTCAAGCACGGATCGGGCGGTCTTCATTGAGAAGGTGTTGCGCTTGGCGCTACCTTCGGATTCATGCCACTGACACCTGAAAATGTCGAAAGCTATCCCATCACGCCCCTGATCGAGCCTGTGCCCGACGAGATCGTGGTCCGGCTGGGCGGCGTGGATATCCTGCGGACGGTCTGGGGGCTCCGCGTGCTCAAGCGGGGGCAGGCGCCGACCTACTACCTGCCGCTCGAGGATCTGCGGGCGGACCTGCTGGCGCTGCCGGGCGAGGGGATCTGCGCCTGGTGCGCGCAGGCCTACTACTGGACACTGAGAGCCGCGGGCGTGACCGCGGAATGCGCGGCCTGGGATCACCCGGAAGCACGCGGGCGCTACAAGTCCCTGCGCGGGCATATCGCGCTGTCGGCGCTGTCGATGGAAAGCTGCCGCGTCGGCGGGGCGGCGGCCTTGCCGCAGCCCGGCGGGCGGTATGGCGGTTGGGTCACACCGAATCTTCGTGGGCGGATCGAGGGCGCACCCGGCCCGCAAACATGGTAGGACGGCCCGGCGCGCCACGCAGGCGCAGACCAACGGGACGTTCATGCCGACCGAAACAGAAATTCTGAGAACCGAGGTTCACGAACTCCGGATGGAGCTCGGGCGGATCCGGTCCCACAACTATTTCCGGGCGCACACCCGGTGGTACCGGATGATGTACTTCTACTTCATCCGCGGGGTGGCCATGGGCCTCGGGACGGTCATCGGCGCCACGGTGCTGCTGTCGGTCATGCTGTGGCTTCTGGCGCAGGTGGAGTTCCTGCCCATCGTCGGGAAATGGGCGACCGAGATCGCCCGGATGGTCGAAGCGGGCACCTGAGGCCCGAAGGCGGGATTCCGGACTTTGTGACTTCCGCGGGGCAGGGTAGCTTTCCGGCATTCCATTGTGCCGGGAGGCAAATATGTTTCGAATCCTGATTCTGACGGCCGGTCTTGTGCTGGCGGGCGCTTCGGGCGCGCGGGCACAGCAGTTGCTGGCCGAGTATTACACCCTGATCGCGGGGCCGGATCTTTTCAATTCGAGCGGCGCGCGGCTGGGATCGCTCGATGCCTTTCTCCAGCAGGACCGGGCGAATTTCCACCGCTTCGGAAGGGCGCATCCGGAGGACGGGTGGGACCCTCTCTTTACCTCGACAGGCGCGCGGCAGGCGATTCCGCAGCTTTATGCGGCGGGCGGGGGAAACCCGCAGATCGAGGCCCAGATGCGGCAGTACGGGTCGGCCTATATCCTCGTGAGGGTCTGGGGCTACGGCGGGCGTCCGGCCTTTCTCGAGGTCTATCAGGGCGCGGGCTGAGGGTGTCCCGGGCCGGGACATTTTTCGGATCGAACGATTCCAAGGGCTTGGCTGCTCGCGTTAACCGCCTGTCAGGATTGTCCCGCGCGGGCAGGCTGAGCGTCGCGAGGTTCCCCTTGCCAGATGGCTGCAAACCTGTCACTTGGGAGGGGCTTAGACTTTCTATCGACCCTGTTTTCCTTCACCGGCACGCAGTCATTCGATCCAGGACGCGCTATGCCGAGCCGCTGCAGTTCCGCGAGCGGTACCGACAAAAGGAAAACACACATGGCCACCGGCACTGTGAAATGGTTCAACACCACCAAAGGCTTCGGCTTCATCGCACCCGAGACGGGCGGCAAAGACGTGTTCGTGCACATCTCCGCCGTTGAGCGTTCGGGCCTCACCGGCCTCGCCGACAACCAGAAAGTGTCCTACGATCTGGAATCCGGTCGTGACGGCCGTGAGAGCGCGACGAACCTCGAGCTGCTCTGAAGCCTTCTTCCGGTTTTCCGGAGAGATGCGACGCGGTCCCTGCAGGGGCCGCGTTTTTTTGTGTTTGTTTTATGGGGTGCGTGCGAGCACGCACCCTACGTGAGGGTGGTCTTAACGTTGTTTCGGACCCTCTTGGGGGATGCCGAATTACATCCGACCGCGGGCGCCTGGCGCGACCATCTTCTTTACCGTGACACTGGCCGAGCGTGGGTCGGATCTGCTGGTGCGTGAGATCGACCGCTTGCGTGGGGCCGTCGTTGCCACGCGGCGCGAGCGCCCCTTCGCCGTCGACGCCTGGGTGGTTCTGCCGGACCACATGCACTGCGTCTGGACCCTGCCCGAGGGGGATCGCGATTTCCCGACGCGCTGGCGGTTGATCAAGTCGCGATTTTCGCGCGGATTGCCGAAGGGGCCGCTGCGTGCGAGCCATGTGGCCCGGATGGAGCGCGGAATCTGGCAGCGGCGCTATTGGGAGCACCATATCCGAAACGCGGAGGATTACGCGGCGCACGTCCAGTATTGCTGGCATAGCCCGGTGAAACACGGGTTCGTCACGTGCCCGGAGGCATGGCCCTATTCGTCGATCCATCGGTCGACGGACGCGACCCCCCATGCCAGGCCGTAGGGTGCGTGCTCGCACGCACCCTACCTTTTGCGTTTCACATTGCCGCCGCGCTGGCCCGGCTTGCCGGAGGTGCTCCGACCCTTCGACTTCGTGGCCTCGGCCGAGGCCTTCTCGACCGCCTGCTGGCGGGCGAGGGGGTCGTCGGCGACGGCGAGGTCCACGGCCTCGAGGCGCTTGATCTCGTCGCGCAGGCGGGCGGCTTCCTCGAACTCAAGGTTCTCGGCCGCCTTGCGCATGTCGGTACGCAGCCCGTCGAGCATGGTCTGCAGGTTGGCGCCGGCGTGCTTGTCGTCGATCTTGGCCGTCACGCGGTTCATGTCCACGTCGCCCTGGTAGAGCCCGGCGAGGATGTCCTCGACGTTCTTCTTGATCGTGGCGGGCGTGATGCCGTGTTCCTCGTTGTAGGCGATCTGCTTTTCCCGGCGGCGGTTGGTTTCGCCGATGGCGCGCTCCATGCTGCCGGTCATCCGGTCGGCGTACATGATCACACGTCCCTCGGAGTTGCGCGCGGCGCGGCCGATGGTCTGGATCAGCGAGGTCTCGGAGCGCAGGAAACCTTCCTTGTCGGCGTCGAGGATGGCGACGAGCCCGCATTCGGGGATATCGAGCCCCTCGCGCAGAAGGTTGATGCCCACCAGCACGTCGAAGGCGCCGAGCCGGAGGTCGCGCAGGATCTCGATCCGCTCGATGGTGTCGATGTCGCTGTGCATGTAGCGCACGCGGATGCCCTGTTCGTGCAGGTATTCGGTCAGGTCTTCGGCCATGCGCTTGGTCAGCACGGTGGCAAGCGTGCGGAAGCCCGCCTGGGAGACCCGGCGGATCTCGTCCAGCAGGTCGTCGACCTGCATCTCGACGGGCCGGATTTCGACCTGCGGGTCGAGCAGGCCGGTCGGGCGGATGACCTGTTCGGTGAAGACGCCGCCCGACTGATCCAGTTCCCAGTTGGCGGGCGTGGCGCTGACGAAGACCGACTGGGGGCGCATGGCGTCCCATTCCTCGAACTTCAGCGGGCGGTTATCCATGCAGGACGGCAGGCGGAAGCCGTGTTCGGCCAGCGTGAACTTGCGCCGGTAGTCGCCCCGGTACATGCCCCCGATCTGCGGAACCGAGACGTGGGATTCGTCCGCAAAGACGATGGCGTTGTCTGGGATGAACTCGAAGAGCGTCGGGGGCGGCTCGCCCGGCGCCCGGCCCGTGAGATAGCGCGAGTAGTTCTCGATCCCGTTGCAGACGCCGGTGGCCTCGAGCATCTCGATGTCGAAATTGGTGCGCTGCTCGAGCCGCTGCGCTTCGAGCAGCTTGCCCTCGCCCACGAGCTGGTCAAGCCGCTGGCGCAGCTCCTTCTTTATCTGGATGACGGCCTGCTGCATCGTCGGCTTGGGCGTCACGTAGTGCGAGTTCGCGTAGACGCGGATGCGGTCGAAGTTGCTGGTCTTCTCGCCCGTCAGGGGATCGAACTCGGTGATGCCTTCCAGCTCCTCGCCGAAGAAGGACAGGCGCCATGCGCGATCCTCGAGGTGGGCGGGCCAGATTTCCAGGGTGTCGCCGCGCACCCGGAAGCTGCCGCGCTGGAACGCGGCGTCGTTGCGGCGGTACTGCTGAGCGACGAGATCGGCCATGACCTGCCGCTGGTCGTATTCAGAGCCTACGTGCAGGTCCTGGGTCATGGCGCCGTAGGTCTCGACCGAGCCGATGCCGTAGATGCACGAGACCGAGGCCACGATGATGACGTCGTCGCGTTCGAGCAGGGCGCGGGTGGCCGAGTGGCGCATGCGGTCGATCTGCTCGTTGATCTGGCTTTCCTTCTCGATGAAGGTGTCGCTGCGCGGCACGTAGGCCTCGGGCTGGTAGTAGTCGTAGTAGGAGACGAAGTACTCGACCGCATTGTCGGGGAAGAAGTGCTTGAACTCGCCGTATAGCTGCGCTGCCAGCGTCTTGTTGGGGGCCAGGATGATGGCGGGACGCTGGGTTTCCTCGATCACCTTGGCCATGGTGAAGGTCTTGCCCGTGCCGGTGGCGCCGAGCAGGACCTGATTGTGCTCGCCCTCCATGACCCCCTGTGACAGTTCCGCGATGGCTGTCGGCTGGTCGCCCGCCGGGGCGTATTCCGTGTGCATGACAAAGCGCTTGCCGCCCTCGAGCTTTTCGCGCGTCGCCACGTCGGGCGCGGCGGCGTGCAGGATGGGCTCGGACTTGTCGGAGTGGGCGTAGGGCATCGGGGATTCCTTGTTCCTGTCCCCTAGATTGAAGCGCGGCGCGCGGGGATCAAGGGCTCGGCGTCCCCTGGGACATCTTGAGGCCATTTATGTTTCATCCCGCGGCCGCGTGGAAGGCGCGCTGCGCGGGCCGGATTTGATTTGTCGGTCATTCTGTGGTGACATTTCAGAACGACGAGGGAGCGGCTTATGCCGGGAGAGGAATTGCAGGTCGGTGACCCTTGGGAGGCGGTTCCCGGAACCGAACGCACCTTTGCGGCCGGGCCCGGCGGGCGGATCGAGATCTGCCTCGCAAGATCGCAGAACGGCCTCGAGTTCAGCTACGGAATCGCGGAGGGCGTGGTCGACCGAGAGAGCCTTTCGGCGGCGACGCGTCACCTGATTTCGGACCCGCGGCTGGGCGCACGGCGCCCGACGCTGTGGGACCTGCGGCACCATGATTTCGACCACACGCCGGTGGTGCGTTTCCGCGGCTATGCCTTCATCTTCTCCGAGTTTCCCGAGCGCAGCGGGGTGCGGCGCGGCTACCTGGTCAGCAGCGATACCGGCTACGGCATGATGCGGATGTTCCAGCTCTCGGCGAGCGGCTATGGTCTGGAAGACGAAGCGCGGATCCGTGTCTCGGCCGACGCCGGGGCGCTTGTGACCTGGCTGCAGGCGTGACAGTCGCCGGCTTCGTGAAGTGTCCGGTTGCCCTGACACATGCCCGTTTGGCCGGCAACTGAAGTGGGGGCGCTCGTCGATCTGTTGCTTTGATCTGACGGTGCAAAGTGTCGCGGTCTGCCTCTTTTCCGAAAGGCACTCAGTCGCTTACGCTGCGTCGTTCATCGCAAGGCGAAGTGCTGCCGCCGGCACTGACCGGATTTGCCGGTTGCGGGGCCTGCGACGCGCCGGGTAGTTTTTGCCCGCAAGCAGGCGTTTGGCCGGATGGCGCTCCGGACACACCCACCCCTCGCTCCCCTCGGGATCCAGCCGACCGACCGCCGCTTGCGGTTCCCGCCTTCTGCGACAATTCAATCGGTTCAAAGGCTTGCCCGCGAGCGCCTGATGCCCGATATAGCAGGGGATCGATCAGGAGGTGACCATGCGCGCACGCATCTACCGGCCAGCCAAGACCGCCATGTCCTCGGGGCAGGGGCGCACGAAGCACTGGGTCCTCGACTACGTGTCCGAGAGCCCGCGCGAGGTGGATCCGCTGATGGGCTGGACCTCCTCCGACGACACGCAGGCCCAGGTGAAGCTGCGCTTCGACACCAAGGAAGAGGCGCTGGAATACGCGCGCGAGCACGGTATCGACGCGCAGGTCTTCGACCCCAAGGTCCGCCGCCCGAACGTGCGGGCCCGCGGCTACGCCGAGAACTTTGCCCACGACCGCCGGACGACCTGGACGCACTGAGCGTGTAGATCGGGGCAAGGCTGCCTCGAAACCGGGGCAAAGATCCCGCGAAGCCAGGTTCCTGAGCAATTCGCAGGGCCTCGAGCCGCATCAGGTATGTGGCCAGACGCCTCGAAAACCCGGCCAACATTGGCTTCAACAACATGCAGGGCGCCCTCGTGGGCGCCCCTCTTGTATCCGGATCGCGCATTGAGGGCCGCCGTCGGTGACGGCCACCGCCGGCATCCCTCCTAGGGAGGTCGCGATGGCGGGCACGGCGGTCAGCAGGAAGAACCTGGTCGAACCGGGCGCCGATACGGTCGCCGGCCTGCTGCTGAACGCGGTGAAGGCCGATGCGGCGCGCCAGCGGCGGGTGCGACTGGTGCTTGCGGCGGGCCAAGGCCCGGCGACCGTCACCGCCGGCGTGCGCTAGCGCTTCGCCTCGATCCGGCGCGGCCGCAGCCTTCTGCCTCGCAAGGCGAAGCGCACGTCGCTCAGGAACACGCCCGAACAACTGGCAGAGGCCACCATTGCCCTTTCCGACGCGGCACGGCTCTCGGCGGCGCGCCGCCCCGTGAACGCGCTGCAGACGCACGTGAAATTCTCTTGTATCCCATCGCTTTCAGAGGCGCGAAGCTTCCGGAAAGTTCGGCAACTGTCGCGGCTGAGGCCGCAAGAGAGCGGTCTATAGTTCGAATTTTTGCAACTATTTATCCAATCATTGCAGTTTATACATCTCCTGCGCCGCCGTAGGGTCTCGGCATCATCAGCTCTGGGAGGAGTGATATGCTGAGAACTACCGTTGCCCTAACCGCCCTGTGCACCGCTTTATCCGGTGCCTTGCCAGACGCTGCAGAGGCGGGAAGGCAGGACGACACCTTGCGCGTCGCACTTGCCGAGGAAATCCTGAACCTCGACTACAACTATACGACCAAGCGCGAATACATCATCATGGCGGAGCTGACCGACGCCACTCTATTCGAGCTCGACCCCGAAACACAGGAATTCGGTGCGGCCGTCGCCACCGACTGGAATTGGGTCGACGACACCACGCTCGACGTCACCCTGCGCGAGGGCGTGACGTTTCATGACGGATCGGAACTCACAGCGGCGGACGTGGCCTACACCTACAACTGGATCGTCTCGGAGGAGAGCGAAGCCCAGGCCAAGGGCACGATCGAGCGCTGGCTCGACAATGTCGAGGTGACGGGAGATCTGTCGCTGCGGTTTCACCTCAAGTCGGTCTACCCGCTTGTGCTTCGCGACATGGCGCAGCGGGTGAAATTGCGTCCCGAGGGCGCTTACGAGGCTGATGACGGCAGCATCGACGAGAGTGCGATGGCGTCCGACCTGATCGGCGCAGGCCCCTACAAGGTCGTAGCGTTCGAGCCGGGACAGGAGGTCGTGCTGGAGCGCTTCGAGGACTACTGGGGCGAACGTCCCGCCATCGAAAACGTGGTCGTGCGGAACCTGCCCGACATCGGCACGCAGCAGGCCGAGCTCATGTCCGGTGGCGTCGACTGGATGTTCAAGGTGCCGCTCGATGTCGCGGAGTCGCTCGGCAATACGCCGCAGGCGACGCACCTCTCCGGGCCGGATCTTCGCGTCGGTTTTCTCGTGCTCGATGCCGCAGGTTACACCGACGAGGAAGGCCCGCTGACCAACGTGAAGGTGCGGCAGGCTGTGAATCACGCGCTTAACCGCGAGGAGATGTCGAAGTTCCTGATCGGCGGCTCGTCCGAGCCGATCCACACGCCCTGCCATCCAGCGCAGTTCGGTTGCACCGAGGACATCCCGGCGTATCCCTACGATCCCGAGAAGGCTAGAGCCCTGCTTGATGAGGCTGGCTACGGTGACGGTTTCCGGATGGATCTCTGGGCCTACCGCGACAAGCCGGCGGCCGAGGCCATTGCCGCCGATCTCGAGGCGGTCGGCATCGATGTGAACCTGCGCTACGTCAAGCTCGCCTCGCTGAACCAGGCGCGCGCGCAGCAGGAGATCCCGGCCTATTTCGGAACCTGGGGTTCCGGCGGTACTGCCGACACCGCCGCCATCGCGCGCGTGCATTTCTCCTCCGAGAGCGACCGCAACCTCTCCGGGGATGGCGAACTGACGGAAACCGTGCTCGCCGCCGAAAAGACCGCCGATCCGGAAGAACGCAAGAGGCTCTACGAAGAAGCGCTCACGACCATCGCCGAGCAGGCGTATTGGGCGCCACTGTTCTCGTATTCGCAGAACTACCTTGTGAACCCCGAACTCGATTTCCCGCTCAGCCCTGACGGGCTGCCGCGCCTCGACGAGTCGTCGTGGAAGTGAAGTAGGACGGCTCCCGCGCCGGCCCCGGCGCGGGACGTCCGAGGGGAGGAGACCTCATGTTCAGATACATCCTGCAACGCGGCGCGCTGGCGCTTGCGGTGGCGTTCACGGTGTCGCTGGCGACGTTCTTTCTGCTGAACGTTGCCACCGACCCAGCCTACGCCATCGCCGGGGAAGACGCGACGCCAGAAATGCTGGCGCAGATCCGCGAGACACATGGCCTCGACCGGCCGCTCGCCTCTCGCTATTTCGACTGGCTCGGCGGCGTACTAACCGGCGATTTCGGCGAAAGCTACTACTGGAACAAGCCGGTTGCCGAACTCGTCGCCTCTCGCGCGCCGACGACCATTGCACTGGCACTCTCGGCCCTGTCGGTGACCATCCTGATCTCGATACCGCTCGGCGCGTTGGCTGCGCTCAAGCCCAATTCATGGGCCGACCGTTTCGCGCTCGGCGTCGCGGTGTCGGCGCAGGCGGTGCCGAACTTCTGGCTCGGCCTCATCATGATCATTCTCTTCGCGGTGACGGTCCCGATCTTCCCCGTCTCGGGCGACGACACGTGGCTGCACTTCGTTCTGCCCGCGTTCGTTCTCGGGGCAAGCTCGGTTCCCGCCGTCATGCGTCTCACCCGCACCGGGCTCATCGAGGTGATGGACAGCGATTACATCCGTACCGCCCGCTCCAAGGGCTTTCGCGGCATGCCGCTGCTGACCCGACACGCGATGCGCAATGCCATCCTGCCGGTCGTGTCGGTTCTGGCCGTGCAACTCGGGCAGAAGTTCGGCGGCTCCGTCATCACCGAGAGCATCTTCGCGATCAACGGGCTGGGACGCCTCGCGCTCGAGTCGATTCTCGGCTCGGACATTCCGACGGTGCAGATGCTGATCTTCGTCTTCGCCCTCGTCTTCGTGGCCATGAACCTCCTGGCCGACATCATGAACGCAGCGCTGGACCCGAGGATCCGCATCGGATGACCATGACTGACGCAGACCCCGCACAGACCGACCCGACGCAGCCCCATGCCGCGCGCAGCGCCGTCGCCGCTACCGACGATAGGCGCGAGGCGCTGCCTCCGACGCCGCGCCGCCTCGCCCTGACCCGGGCATACGGGCACGGCGGGTTACTCATCGGCAGCACGATCATCTTGTTGCTGATATTGACCGCGATCTTCGCTCCGCTTCTCGCGCCGCACGATCCCTTCGCCCAGTCGCTCAGCGCACGGATGCTGCCGCCTGTCTGGTCCGAGGGCGGCAACGCCGAATACCTGCTGGGCACCGACCAGAACGGCCGCGACTATCTCAGCCGGCTTATCTACGGCGCCCGCATCTCGCTGATGATCGGCCTCGGGGCCGCCAGCATCGGCATGCTGATCGGCGTTACCCTCGGCGTCACCGCCGGCTATTTTGGCGGCTGGATCGATCATGCGGTGAGCTTCCTTCTAACCGCGCAGCTCGCGTTGCCGGGTCTCCTGCTCGCCATGGCGCTCGTCTTCATCATCGGCCCGTCCGTATGGGTCGTGATCTGCATCGTCGGCGTGTTGCATTGGACCTACTACCTCGTAGTGACCCGAGCCGCGACGCAGCGCATCCGGAGCCTCGATTTCGTCGCCGCCGCGCAGGCCGCGGGCTCGACGCCGGGGCAGGTCATCCGGCACGAAATCCTGCCCAACCTCGTGAGTTCGATCATCGTGATCTTCACCTTCGAACTCGGCATTGCGATCCTCGCGGAATCGAGCCTGTCCTTCCTCGGTGTGGGCATACAGCCCCCGATGCCGTCCTGGGGCCTGATGATCGCCGAGGGGAAGCAGTCGATGTTCTACCGCCCCTGGCTGGTGGTGCTGCCCGGCCTCTGCCTCTTCGCGCTCGTGATCGGCGCCAACCTTCTCGGTGACGGCCTGCGCGACGTGACCTCGCCCGACGGGAGGAACTGATATGCCCATGCTCGAGATCGACAATCTCTCGGTGACACTCGACCTGCCCGCCGGCCCCCTTCATGCGGTCCGGGACGTCTCGCTCAGCCTCGATCGGGGCGAGAGTCTCGGCATCGTCGGGGAAAGCGGCTCGGGCAAGTCGATGTCCGCGCTTGCGCTGATGCGGCTCTTGCCGCGGCGCGCACGGATGGGGGCGGGTGCAATTCGCTTCGACGATGTGGACCTAGGCGGCTTGGACGACGCGACCTTCGCAGGCGACTACCTCGGCCCGAAGCTCGGCATGATCTTCCAGGAGCCGATGACCTCGCTCAACCCGGTCTACCGGATCGGGCGGCAGCTGACGGAGGCGAGCGTCCGCGGCGGCAAGCTAACGGCCTCTGCTGCCCGCCGACGCGCGATCGAGCTACTGGACCGGGTCGGCATTCCCGAACCTGAGGCGCGGATGGCGCAATATCCCCACCAGCTTTCGGGCGGCCAGCGCCAGCGCGTGATGATCGCGATGGCGCTCATGATGGAGCCGGACCTGCTGATCGCCGACGAGCCGACGACGGCGCTTGATGTGACCGTCCAGGCCCAGATCATGGAACTGCTCGAGGACCTGCGTCGCGAGATGGGGATGGGCATGATCCTCATCACCCACGATCTTGCCGTGGTTGCCCGCAACGTCGACCGCGTCGCTGTCATGTATGGCGGCGAAGTCGTCGAGGCCGGCGATGCTGCTCGAGTGCTGCATATGCCGAGGCATCCCTACACGCGCGCGCTTCTCGGGGCGATCCCGCGGACTGACGGGCCTGCGCGAAAGCTGGAGGCGATCCCGGGCACGGTGCCGTCGCTCTATGCGCGGCCGGAGGCCTGTGTTTTCGGGCCCCGGTGTCCGCAGGCCCGCCCCGAGTGCCAGGAAAGCGTTCCGCCGGTCAGGGGGGATTCCAATCACTGGCGTCGCTGCGTGCTCGCCGCTGCGGAGCTTCGTGCGACGCAACATGCGCCCGAAGCGATCGAGCGCGCACGCGCGGACGTTGAGGAGATCGCGCTCGAGGCGAAGGGCGTGACGCGCGTCTTCCGAAGTCGTAAGGGCCCGTTCGGTCCACCGCACGAGATCCGTGCCGTCGACGACGTGAACCTCGACGTAAAACGTGGTGAGATCCTCGCCCTCGTAGGTGAAAGCGGGTCGGGCAAGTCGACGCTCGCGCGCATGCTGCTCGGCCTTGATGCACCAACGACCGGGGAGATCCTCCTCGATGGTACGCGCGTTTCTGACATGGCGCCGATGGATCGCGCGGGCCGCGTTCAGCCGATCTTTCAGGACCCCTATTCCTCGCTGAACCCCCGCCGCACGCTGGCTGAGATCATTGCCCGTCCGCTTGCGCTTCGCGGCGAGGGTGATGCCCGATCCCGCCGCCGGAAGGCGTGCGAGATGATGGAGCTTGTTCGCCTGCCGGATCGGCTACTGCACTCGTATCCCTCGCAGCTCTCTGGTGGTCAGCGCCAGCGCGTTGCCATCGCCCGCGCGCTGGTGACTGATCCCCGGATGCTGGTCTGCGACGAGCCCACCTCGGCGCTCGACGTCAGCGTTCAGGCGCAGATCCTCAACCTTCTCGTCCAGTTGCAGCGCGATCTCGGCCTGACCTGCCTACTCATCACCCACGATATGGCGGTGGTCCACCAGGTCGCGACCCGCGTGGCGGTCATGCTGAACGGACGGCTAATCGAGGCCGGTCCTGCGGACGAGGTGCTGACCAATCCCGCAACAGACTACACAAAGCGCCTATTGGCGGCGGCACCTCGGTTCGAGCGTGACGACGCCCAGACCAGGGATTTGGCGGTATGAAGGACCAACACCTGCAGGACATTACCCCCGAGACGCTCTTTTCAGACCGCACGCTATGGCAGGCATGGCTTGATGTCGAAGCGGCTCTGGCCCGGGCGCAGGCGGAGATTGGCATGATCCCTGCTTGGGCGGCGGAGGAGATTGCCCGCCATGCCCGCATCGAAGCCATTGGCGAGGACCGCCTGCGGGCCTCCATCGCGCTTACGATGGCCCCGATCCTGTCGCTGACCCGCTGCCTTGCGGAAGACGCCGGCGAGGCCGGTCGATACGTGCACTGGGGCGCTACGACGCAGAACGTGATGCAAACCGGACGGTTGCTGCTGATCAGGCGTGCGCGGGCAGGTATCGACGATGCACTTGCGCAAGCATTCGGTCGGCTTGCCGATCTGGCGCGCGAACATGCCGAGACACCGATGGCAGGTCGAACCAACCGTCGGCACGCCGTGCCCATCACCTTCGGCTTCAAGGTCGCCGGCTGGATCGATGAACTTTCGCGCGCGGTCGACCGCCTCGACGACGCCGGGGCGCGCACCTTCCGGCTGCCGTTCGGCGGCGCCGTGGGCGCATTTCATGGCTACGGAGAGGACGGGCCGGCGCTGATGGCGGCGCTGGCGAACGAGCTGGACCTTGGTGAGCTCCTTGTCCCCGGGCGCACGGTGAACGACCTCTTCATCGAGCTCGTGATGCAGCTCGGCATGTTCGGTATGACGACCGAACGTATCGCCCGCGAGGCCTATGTTCTGATGACCGAGGAAATCGGTGAGCTTAGCGAAAGGCTCGAGGTCGGTGTTGTCGGCAGTTCGACCATGCCGCACAAGGTAAACCCCAAGCACGTCGTGCGTCTGCAGGCCGAGTGCGCCCGCCTCAGGGCTCAGACCGCGCCCGCCCTCGAGGCTGGATTGCCCAGCCACGAGGGCGACGCTGCCGCCAATCATCTGCTGTCCTCGGTGCTCGACACGGCGCTCCCGCTCGGTTGGACCGTCGCACGCGATCTCGCGCGTTTCCTCGACCGTCTCGAGACACATCCGGTCCGGATGCGGGAGAACCTGACGCGGTCGGGTGGTCTGGTCGCGACCGAGCGTCTGATGATGGCGCTTGCGCCGGTCACGGGACGCTCGCGCGCGCACGATCTGGTGCATCACGCGGTCGAATATGTCGCGGAAAGCGGGGCAGAGCTCGAGACGACGCTTCTGACCGTTCCCGAGGTCCGCGCCCTCGGCGCGGCGGAGGTGCGCACGTTGCTCGATCCTGCCGGCTATACCGGACAGAGCGCGGGAATCGCGCACCGGCTGGCGGATGTTGCCGAGAAGCGCGCCGCGGCGCTACGCGGCTGAGCACTCAGATCAGTTCGAGCATCGCTGCTGCGGCCGGATCTGCTGCCCGACGTGCCTCAATGACCTCGCTCACCGCGTCGAGGAATGCGGTGGCGAGCGGTGCGCGCGGCCCCGGTGCATGGATGGCCGCATACGTCACGGGGCGCGTGTCTGCGAGCGGCCGCAAGACCGCCTCATCGTCGTGCTGCAGATCGACCGACGCCCGGTCGGTCAGCGTGATGCCCAGCCGATCCCGCACGAGCTGCAGCGCCACGATGCTTGAGCTCGTCTCGACCGCGACATCCGCTTCGTGACCAGCGAGCCCCATGACCTGATCCAGCCGGTCGCGCCAGCGTTGCCCTGGCCGTAGCGCTACGAAACGTTCGCCGGCGATATCCTCGACCGTGATGCTGTCCTTCCTCGCAAGCCGGTGATCGCGCGGCATCAGCACTTCGTTCCGGGCCTCGAGGATCGGCTCCACGTCCACGTCGAGGATCGCGTTTTCCACCGGCAAAGAGATAATTCCGAGGTTGTAGCCCCGCGCAGCAACCTTGCTTTCGATGTCGAACCGCGTCTCGACGTTGAGCGAACATTGCATCGATCGCCCTCCGGCTTCCATCCGAGAGAGCGCAGGCGACACGAGCGTGCGGGCGATCGGCGCCGCGGTCACAAGCGACAGCCGGCGATGCGAACGGTTGCGAATGTCACTCGCAAGCCTCGGGATCTCGTCCAGCCCATCCAGGGTCTGGACCAGCCGACGGTAGAAGGTGTCCCCATCATCGGTAAGGATCAGCTGCCGCTTCTCCCGGCTGAAGAGCGTGATATCGAGTTCGGTTTCAAGTAGCGACAACAGTCGGCTCGCAGCGGAGTTGGAGACGTTCAACCGTCGCGAGGCTTCCGCCAGTGATCCCGTCAGGACGATCTGGCGAAAAAGCTGAAGGGATTTGAGATTCATTCGGACTCCGGTGTGCGTTCAGCATGCCCAGACGGTTTGTTCGTTATGGCACCCTATCGATCCCGTCATTCTTTCGGCCAGTTCAATCTTCGAGATGATTGGCCAAGCCCAGCAAGAAAGCATTGTGGATGCCGTGGCCGGTGGCCAGTCCAGCACCCGTGCGGATCCGAGGGCCAGGCCAGAAGTTCGTTCGCAAGGAACTGCTTCGAACAAGTCGTCTCCTGTTCAGGAATGGGTGAATGATAGGATGCCTCACACTGTCGGCACGGTGCCGCCATCGATCACGTATTCGGTGCCGGTGATGGTACCCGCGCGGTCGGAGGCGAGGAAGGCGACGAGGTTCGCGATCTCCAGCGGCTTGGATGGGCGCCCGATCGGCACCCCGCCGAGCGACTCCATGATCATGTGCTTGCCCGCTTCCACGTCGACCCCGTGCTCCGCCGCGAGGCGTTCGGCCAGTTCGACCGAGGACTCCGTCTCGATCCAGCCCGGAGAGACACGGACGACCCGCACACCCTTTGGCGAGACCTGCTTTGACAGGCTCTTGCTGTAGGTTGAAAGGGCCGCCTTGGCGGCGGCATAGGCGGTCGTCGCCTCTGGCAGAGGAAGCTCGCGCTGGATGGACGTGACGTGGATCACGACGCCGCTGCCCCGTGCCTCCATATCGGGAACGAGCGCACGGTCGAGGCGGACCGCCGGCATCAGGTTCAGGTTGAGCTCGCTCTGCCATTCCTCCTCGCCAAGCGCCCTGTAGCCGCCGGCGGGCGCCGAGGAACCGCCGAGCATGTGGACGATGATGTCCACGCCACCCAGCCTCTCGCGCACGGCCTCGGCCACCTCGGCGCAGCCCTCGGCCCGGGTCAGGTCTGCCGCCACGAACCGGTTTTCCGGCATCTCCGGCGGCCTTGTCCGCGCGGTCGCCAGGACGTCGGCGCCAAGCTCCTTGAACAGGGACACGGTCGCTCCTCCGGCACCGCGTGTGCCGGAGGTGACGAGGGCCCGTTTCCCCTCAAGGGTCAGGAAGGGGCTCATGGCACGATCTCCAGTTCGGCGATCTGGTCGCCGCGGAGAACGAAAAAATAGCGCAGGTCGACCGGGCTCCCGGGGAAGTTGCCGACGAGATGGCTGGTGACGATCGTGCGCTGGCCGTCCTCGGCGATGTCGAACGGCTCGACCGTGTAGGTGTATTGCGTGGAAGCGTTCGCCATCCATCGTCGGATCGCGTCGCGGCCCGTGTAGGTGTTGCCTTCGTCGACGACGGTGGCGTCCTCGGTGAAGCATTCGGATATCGCCTGTGCGTTGCCTTTCTTGTCGGCCGAGAAATAGGCGGCGATCACGTCGGGAAGTTCGATACTCATGGTGGGTCTCCTTTCTGGATAGGCATCAGTGGTGGCTACCGATCTCGCGGCTTGCCCTCCGGGTCGCATTGGGACCGGCGCCCTGAGCACGAATTTAAGGCTTTGACACAATGCGGATAAGCGGGACTAATCTGGACGTGGAGTTTGGGTTCTCGGGATAATGGCGACCTACAAGCTGGCCGATTTCGACGCGGTCCTGGCGATCGCCCGGAGGGGATCTTTCCGGGCCGCGGCGCTGGATGTGGGAATGTCCACGAGCGCGCTCAGCAGCGCGGTCTCGAAGCTTGAGGAGCAGCTCGGCGTGCGGCTCTTCAATCGCACGACCCGCAGCGTGTCGCTGACCGCCGCCGGGCAACGTTTCGTCGATCAGGTAAGCCCGGCGCTCAAGGACATTCGCGGCGCGATCGATACGGTCCGGTCGCAACAGGAGACGCCCAGGGGCATTCTGCGGATCAACACCTTCGCCACGGCGGGCCGGGAGATCCTGGCGCCGTTCGTCCTCGAATACCTGCGGAGGTTTCCGGGGGTGCAGATCGATCTCGTGACCGAAGGCAACCTCGTGGACATCGTGGCGGAGCGGTTCGATTTCGGGGTGCGCAGCCAAGACCTCGTGCCGAGCGACATGATCGCCATCCCGCTCGGGCCTGCGCGGCGTCACGCGGTGGTCGCGACACCCGCTTACTTCGAGGGGCGGGAACCGCCGAAGGTGCCCTCCGACCTCATGGCGCATGCCTGCATCCGCACGCGCCTGCCGAACGGCGCGCTCTTTCGCTGGCAATTCGAATCCGAGGGGCAGCCGGTGCAGGTCGATGTCGAGGGGCCGATCACGCTGGACGAGGCCAGTCTCGCGCGCATTGCCGTGCTCGATGGTCTGGGTATCGGGTTCTTCATGGAGTCGGACGTGCGGGACGATATCGAGACGGGGCGCCTGGTGCGTGTTCTCGACGGCTGGACGCCACCGCTGGCGCCGCTTTGCCTATATTATCCCAGTCGACGCAATCCGCCGGCGGCCTTCAAGGTCTTCGTCGATCTCGCACGGGAACTCGCGCGATCCTCGCGGGGCCGCTGAGGGCGCCGGGGAAACGTCGCGCAGTTCCTAGTGCCCTCGGGCCGGGACAGGCAGGGCAAGGGTGGGGCAGGGGAGCTTCGGCTGGCTGCTCTGCCCCCTGAAAACTGGACCGTTTGAAGCTGGAGTTTTCGGCTAATCTTTCCTGGCTGGGAGAGGAGCGGAAACGCATGAAGGCATCGAAGTTCACGG
>NZ_QBKN01000020.1 GCF_003054175.1 Allosediminivita pacifica | reverse complement strand
GTAATCTTTGACATGACCGCCTCCCATTAAGGATTGTTGCGATCCCACCTTGGCACAGCGATGCCGTCGGGGGGCGGTTACAGCATCAAAGCCGCAACATGTCGGCGAGGGCGCTGCGCCCCTCGACCCCGCGTGCGGCTTCGCCGCCGATCCGTTCCGGATCGAAGCCACTTTCAGTGGCTGCCAAACCCACCCTCCGCCAGCCGTCTGATGGGCGCTGCGGGTGTGTTTGGCGAAGGGGCGACACGGCAGCGCTTGTGTCGTTTCGGCGCCGTTGGTCCGCTTCCGGGAGCGTTGGTCGCGTGTCCAGGTCATTTCAGAACACCGGCTGCCGTGGCTTCGTCACGCGTGATCAGGCCCCGCTGCAAGGCGGCTGTGACCTGGCCGCTTGTCACGTGGCGGCACATCCCGTGGCGGGTCTTCACCCAGCCAGCGACCTGTCTCAGGATCTTCTCGGCACTCTCCGATGATGTGGCCTTCTGCTGCCGCAGCGCATCCACGTGCCGCCATTTTCCGAGCCGCAGCCAGTTGTCGAGGAGGCACACCTTCGAGCGCGTGTAGCCATCGGATTCGGCGGCGTACGCAGTGGCAGCGGCAGCCAGCTCTTCGACCGACGCGTCGCCTAGCGCCTCTGCGAAGTGGCGGCGACAGCCCGTGCGGTCCCGGCGACGGTCGGAGGGGTAAGCCGCCCAGATCTTATCCAGATCCACCTCCTCCACCTCGCGCGCCTCTGCGCGCGTAGGAGGTTTCAAAGGATTGTTCCCAGGATTGTTAGGGGGTCGTGGTGAACCCCGTCGACGGGTCACCGTGCCCCCCCCTTGGGGTATCATCGTGAACCGGGTTCACCGTGACCCCGGTCTCTTTTGACACCTTCTGGGGCAGCAGCGACTCCAGTTCGGACACCGCTTCGAGGACGAGGCGATAGACGACGGTATGGCCGTGATCGCAGGGCCGCCGTTCGCCGGTTTCGACCAGCAAGCCCTCGTCGAGGAAATCACGGATCGTCCGTTTTACGGTGGCGAGGCTCAGCTCCGTATGCCGCGCTATGGTGTGCTTCGAACACCAGATCCCGGCCCCGTCGTCGCTCGCCTTGTTCGCGAGGTACATGGCGATCTGCTTGCGGGCAGCGCTGCCGAATCTGCGGCGGTCGCAGAGCGCTTCGACGTGGTAACTCATCGCGCGGCCCTCTTTGCAGGGGTGCCACCGAGATGAATTCCATCTTCGGCAGTGGTCCTGTGGGCCCTAAAATCGGCAAGGCGCAGGGAGGCGTCGCACCACGTGCCAATCGGCGGGAAACCTGCCGTCAGACCATGCGAAACGGCATGATTTCCTGCCCCGGTCCGAAAGATCGCTGTGTCAGATTTGTGCCAATCCGAGGGCGATGTTCCCTCATCGTTCCGGAACTTCCCGCAGCCAGTTTCAAGGCAAACCACTTTGGATCTTGCTTGTTTTAAAGGGCAGGCGTATGTCCGGCGGTGGGACACCCCTCCCCAACGAGGGGCGACTATCTGGAAGGTTAGCGACATGGCTATGACCAAACCGGCAACGCGGCCGGGCAATCCGCGTTTTTCCTCGGGCCCCTGTGCCAAGATCCCGGGCTTTTCCCTCGACATGCTGGATGACGCGCCGCTGGGCCGGTCGCATCGCGCCAAGGTCGGCAAGGACAAGCTCAAGGCGGCGATCGACGGGACCCGCGAGATCCTTCAAATTCCGGACGACTACCGCATCGGCATCGTCCCCGCCTCGGACACCGGCGCCGTCGAGATGGCCATGTGGTCCATGCTGGGCGAACGCAAGGCGACCATGGTCGCCTGGGAAAGCTTCGGCGCAGGCTGGGTGACCGACGTGGTGAAGCAGCTCAAGATCGACGCCGAGGTGCGCGAGGCCGACTACGGCGAGATCGTCGACATGACGACCGTGGACTACGACACAGACGTCGTCTTCACCTGGAACGGCACCACCTCGGGTGTGCGCATGCCGTCGGGCGACGCGATTCCCGCCGACCGCGCGGGCCTGACCATCTGCGACGCCACCTCGGCGGCCTTCGCGCAGGATCTGCCCTGGGACAAGCTCGATGTCGTGACCTTCTCCTGGCAGAAGGTGCTGGGCGGCGAAGCGGCCCACGGCGTGATCGTGCTGTCGCCCCGCGCCGTCGCGCGGCTGGAAAGCTACACCCCCGCCTGGCCCCTGCCCAAGATCTTCCGCATGACCAAGGGCGGCAAGCTCAACGAGGGCATCTTCGAAGGCGCCACCATCAACACGCCCTCCATGCTCGCGGTCGAGGACTACCTCGTCGCGCTGGACTGGGCGCGCTCGGTGGGCGGCCTCAAGGGCCTGATGGACCGCGCCGACCGCAACGCGAAAGCGATCTGGGACTTTTGCGAAAGCCGCGACTGGATCGCCAACCTCGCCAACGATCCGGCGACGCGCTCCAACACTTCGGTCTGCCTGAAGTTCACCGATCCGCGCATCGCCGACCCGGCGGCCTTCGCCAAGGCCGTGCAGAAACGGCTCGAGGCCGAGGGCGTGGCCCACGACGCCGGCGCCTACCGCGACGCCCCCGCGGGCCTGCGCATCTGGTGCGGCGGCACGGTCGAGACGGCGGACATCGAGGCGATGCTCCCCTGGCTCGACTGGGCCTTCGAGGAAGAGATCGAGGCACAGGCCAAGGCCGCCTGAGCGGTCCGCGCGTCAAGCGGTGCGTGCAGAGCACGCACCCTACCTCTCCACATCTCCGAGTTTCCGTAAGGTGCGTGATCTCACGCACCTTCCTCCCGAATTCCCATGCAAGGAACGCCTGACATGGCTCCCAAGGTTCTCGTTTCCGACAAGCTTTCCGAAACCGCCGTCCAGATCTTCCGCGACCGCGGCATCGACGTCGACTTCATGCCCGACCTCGGCAAGGACAAGGACAAGCTGGCCGAGGTCATCGGTCAGTACGACGGCCTCGCCATCCGCTCGGCCACCAAGGTCACGCCGACCATCCTCGAAAAAGCCGACAAGCTGAAGGTCATCGGCCGCGCCGGCATCGGCACCGACAACGTCGACAAGGAAGCGGCGTCCAAGAAGGGCGTGATCGTCATGAACACGCCCTTCGGCAACATGATCACCACGGCCGAGCATGCCATCGCCATGATGTTCGCCGTCGCCCGTCAGATCCCCGAGGCCTCCGCCTCGACCCACGCCGGCAAGTGGGAGAAGTCCAAGTTCATGGGCGTCGAGCTCACCGGCAAGACGCTGGGTGTCATCGGCGCCGGCAACATCGGCGGCATCGTCTGCGACCGCGCCCGCGGGCTCAAGATGAAGGTCGTGGCCTACGATCCCTTCCTTAGCGAGGAGCGCGCCGACAAGATGGGCGTCGAGAAGGTCGAGCTGGACGAACTCCTGTCCCGCGCCGACTTCATCACCCTGCACGTGCCGCTGACCGACCAGACCAAGAACATCCTGGGCCGCGAGAACCTCGCCAAGACCAAGAAGGGCGTGCGCATCATCAACTGCGCCCGTGGCGGTCTGGTCGACGAGGAAGCGCTGGCCGAGATGCTCAAGGACGGCCATGTCGCCGGCGCAGCCTTCGACGTCTTCAAGGAAGAGCCCGCCAAGGACAACCCGCTCTTCAACCTGCCCAACGTGGTCTGCACGCCGCACCTCGGCGCTGCCACGACCGAGGCACAGGAAAACGTCGCCCTCCAGGTGGCGGAGCAGATGTCCAACTACCTGCTGACCGGCGCCGTGGAAAACGCGCTCAACATGCCCTCCGTCACCGCGGAAGAGGCCAAGGTCATGGGCCCCTGGATCAAGCTTTCCGACCACCTCGGCAACTTCATCGGCCAGATGACGGATGAACCGATCAAGGCGATCAACATCCTCTACGACGGCTCCGCCGCCGAACTGAACCTCGATGCACTGAACTGCTCGCTGATCGCCGGCATCATGAAGTCGATCAACCCGGACGTGAACATGGTCTCGGCGCCGCTCATCGCCCGGGAACGCGGCGTGAAGATCAGCACCACCAACCAGAACCAGTCCGGCGTCTTCGAGGGCTACATCAAGGTCACCGTGGTCACCGACAAGCGCGAACGCTCCATCGCGGGCACCGTCTTCTCGGATGGCAAGCCGCGCTTCATCCAGATCAAGGGCATCAACATCGATGCAGAGATCGGCCGCCACATGGTCTACACGACCAACCAGGACGAACCGGGCATGATCGGCATGCTGGGCACCATCTGCGGCGAGCACGGCGTGAACATCGCGAACTTCACGCTGGGTCGCTCCAAGGCCCAGTCGGAAGCCATCGCCATGCTCTACGTCGACGGCGAATTCCCGCAGGGCGCCATCGACGCGCTCAAGGCCACCGGCAAGTTCCGGCAGGTCCAGCCGCTTGAATTCGACGTGGCCTGAGCCGCCGCGCCGAACCTATCCAGAAAGGCGTCGCGCCCCGCGCGGCGCCTTTTTTCGTGGGGTGTGCGAAACCCTGTTTCAAACGGACATTGCTGCCCTCCGGATCATGCCCTGAAGGGCCCGGAACAAGGGGCTTCAGCCCCGCCGGGCCAGCGCCGGACCGTCGCCGCGGTCTGGCGCTTTGACAATTGCAGGGCATCGTTCAGAGGTCATCCGGGTTGGCGGGCATAAAGCGCTTCGATCAACCGTGGCAGCGCCAAACCATGGTCCGGCGCTGGCCCGGCTTCCGTTGTGCGATCATCAAACGTGAAATGGGCTCAAAGCCGAGCAACACGTTTCCGGGACACACCCCTTTCCCGGCCTAGCGCCGGATCACCACCGCCGCGAACAGCGCCATCGCCGCGATCGTCAGCACCGATCCCAGCTTGGCCAGCGTGTCGCCCTGCGCCGCCAGCGCAAGCGCGATGCCCGGCACGATGAGGACAAGCCCCACCGCCGCCACCCCGAAATTCAGCTTCGGCAGAACGCCCCGTTCGGCGCCCGGCACCACAAGGTAACAGACCGCGAAGATCGGGTAATTCACCCAACCCAGCAGATTGGATGCGCATGCGCCGGGGCCATCCCGTGATCGCCCGAGGCCGACATCTGGATCCCCCGGGCCATGCCCAAAAGCGCGCTGAACACGCCCAGGGCCATGAAGGCAAACGCCAATCCGTTCATGCAATTCACTCCGTCCTGAAAATACGGGAAACCGGAACCTGGCAGCACCGGCGCGGCTTGCCTTCCCGCGCCGCGGCGTGCCACCTGCCCGCAAAGGAGAGTCCCATGATCGATCCCATCATCGCCGTGGGCGACATCCACGGCTTCAGCGACCAGCTCGACCGCGCGCTCGGCGTGATCGAAACGCAGGGACTTGGCGACGTGCCCGTGGTCTTCGTCGGCGACTACATCGACCGCGGCCCCGACAGCCGCGGGGTCATCGACCGGCTGATGCAAGGCCAGGCCGAGGGCCGGCCCTGGACCTGCCTGACCGGCAACCACGACACCTTCATCACCGAATTCTTCGCCGGCCCCTCCAACCACGCCCCCGAGGACTGGATCGGCAACCGCTGGCTGACAAGGGACTTCGGCGGCGCGGCCACGCTGCGTTCCTACGGGGTCGAGGCCGAGGGGCGCGATCCCCTGCGCGTGCTGGAAGAGGCCGACGGCACGATCCCCGACGCCCATGTCGGCTGGCTCGAGGCGCTGCCGCGCATGCACATGACCGAAGACCATGTCTTCGTGCATGGCGGCATCCGCCCCGGCGTTCCGCTCGAGGATCAGGACCCGAACGATCTCATCTGGATCCGCGAGCCATTTCTCAGCGACACCCGCGATCACGGGCGGCTGGTCGTGCACGGCCACACGCCCGGCCAGCGCCCGGAACACCTCGGCAACCGGGTGAACCTCGACGGCGGCGCGGGCTACGGCCGGACGCTACACCCGGTCCTTCTGGAGGGGCGCGACGCCTTCATCCTCACCGGCACCGACCGCCTCCCCCTCTAGCGCGCACCACGCGTCGTACTGGGCGAGGAACACCTGTCCGGTCAGCTCGTCGAGGAAATGGCTCCGCTTCAGCCGGTCCATCACCGGGCCCTTCACCTCGCTCAGGTGAAGGGTGATGTCCATTTCGCCCAGCCGCCGATTCAGTTCTTCCAACGTCTCCAGCGCGCTCATGTCGACCTCGTTCACGGCGGCGAAGTGCAGCACCACGTGCCGCAGCGCGCGGTCCTCGGTGACCCGGTCCAGCACGCAGTCCTCGAGGAACCGCGCGTTGGCGAAGTACAGGCTCTCGTCCACCCGCAGCGTCACGAGGTGCGGCCGCGTCTCGACCCTGTGGCGATTGATGTTGCGGAAGTGCTGCGTGCCGGGCACTAGCCCCACCTCGGCCACGTGCGGGCGCGAGGTCTTGTAGAGATGCAGCAGCACCGACAGCACCACGCCCGCCGACACGCCGGTTTCCACGCCAACCACCAGCGTCAGCACGATGGTCGCCGTGACCGCGGCGAAATCCACGCGTGAGAAGGTCCACGCCTTCCGCAGGATGCTCAGGTCGACGAGGCTCAGTACCGCCACGATGATCGTCGCGGCCAGCGTCGCCTTGGGCAGGAAGAACAGCAGCGGCGTCAGGAGCAGTGCCGCCAGCGCGATGCCAATGGCGGTGAAGATGCCCGCCGCCGGCGTCTCGGCGCCCGCGTCGAAGTTCACGACCGACCGCGAAAAGCCGCCCGTCACCGGGTAGCCGCCCGACACACTGGCCGCGATGTTGGAGGCGCCCAGCCCGATCAGCTCCTGATCCGGCACGATCCGCTGACGCTTCTTGGCGGCCAGCGTCTGCGCGACCGAAACCGACTCCACGAACCCGATGACCGAGATCAGCGCCGCCGAGAGTGCAAGCTGGCTCACCTGGTCCATGCTGAACCCCGGCACGGTCAGCGGCGGCAGCCCGCTCGGCACATCGCCGACGATGGCCACGCCGCGGTCGGCCAGTCCCAGCGCCCAGGTGACCGCCGTGGTTGCCGCCACCGCCACAACCGGCCCCGCCTTGGCGGTGATATCCGCCCCGCGCGGGCCCATCCCGGCCTTCAGCAGCAAGGGCTTCAGCCCCTTGCGCACCCAGAACAGGAACCCCAGCGTCGCACTCCCCAGCACCAGCGTCGGCAGGTTCACCTCCGGCAGGTGGCGGATCAGCGACGCACCGACCTCCACCGCCGTGTGCCCCCCGGCCTCGACCCCGAGGATATGGCGCAGCTGGCTCAGCGCGATCAGGATGCCCGAGGCGGTGATGAACCCCGCGATCACCGGGTGCGACAGGAAGTTGGCCAGGAACCCCAGCCGCAGCACACCCGTCAGCACCAGCATCGCCCCCGACATCAGCGCCAGCGCCCCGGCCGCGGCGGCGATCTGCGCGGGATCGCTCAGCCCGAGGTTGCCGATGGCCGTCGCCGTCATGAGCGAGACCACCGCCACCGGTCCCACCGCCAGCGCCCGCGAGGTGCCGAAGACCGCGTAGGCCACCAGCGGCAACACCGAGGCGTAAAGCCCCATCTCCGGCGGCAGCCCCGCCAGCAGCGCGTAGGCCAGCGACTGCGGGATCAGCATGATCGTCACGATCACCGCGGCCACGCCGTCCGACAGGGCCGTGTCGCGATCGTAGGTGCGCGCCCAGGTCAGGATGGGCAGGTAACGGGAGAGGGTCATGGGAAAGGTCCGTTCAGATGTTGGACCTCATATATATTCACATAAACGAATTTGAAAGGGCAAAAGCGCGGGAGCCGCCACCGCGGCCCCCCGCACTCTCAGTAATAGCTCAGCTCCGTCGCCTTGCCTCGGAAGACCGTGTAGGACAGCACCGTGTAGCCCGCGATCAGCGGCAGCACCACGCAGACCCCCACCAGCATGATGAGCAGGCTTTCCGGGGCCGACGCAGCCTCGTAGATCGTCAACCGGTCCGGCACCACGTAGGGGTAGAAGCTGTAGGCCATGCCCCCGAAACCCAGCACGAAGACCCCCACCGCAAGGAAGAAGGGCCAGGCGCTGCCCTTGTCGTCCGACCGCGGCAGCCGCCGCAACGACAGCCACAGCCCGACGATCAGCAGCGCGGCGGCGGCGGGAAGCAGCGCCAGCACGAAAACCTCGGGCATGGTGAACCACTTGTCGAAGATCCGCGTGCTCACCAGCGGCGAGGCGGCCGAAACCGCCCCCATCCCGAGGATCACGCCCCAGATGCCCCCCTTGGCCCAGCCCACGGCCTTGGCCTGCAACGCCCCGTCGGTCTTCAGGATCACCCAGCAGGCCCCGATAAAGCTGTAGGCCACCGTCAGGAAAACCGCCGTCACCACGGCAAACCCCATCGTGAACGGGGTATGCCCCAGCCCCATGATGTAGAGCCCGAGCATCCAGCCCTGCGACAGCGCCGTCATCAGCGACCCGGCAAAGAACGCCCCGTTCCAGCTGCGCTTCCACGGCGCCGGTGCCTTGACCCGGAATTCAAACGCCACGCCGCGCAAGATCAGCCCGATCAGCATGATCGCCACCGGCAGGTAGAGCGCCGACAGGATCACCCCGTGCGCCACCGGGAAGGCCACCAGCAACAGCCCGATGGCCAGCACCAGCCATGTCTCGTTGGCGTCCCAGAACGGCCCGATCGAGGCGATCATGCGGTCGCGCTCCTCGTCGTCGGCAAAGGGGAACAGCACCCCGATGCCAAGGTCGAACCCGTCGAGCACCACGTAGATCAGGATCGACACGCCCATGAGGGCCGCGAAGATGAAGGGCAGGAGCGTGTCCTGCGACTGGAATATCTCACTCATCGCACTCACTCCGCGACCACGACCTGGGCCGCCTCGGACGAGGGCAGCTCAGGCTCGATATCATCCCCGTGGCTCGCCTTGCGGGCCAGGTAGAACAGCACCGCCACATAGGCGAAGAGCAGCAGTGCGTAGACCACGAGGTAGGCAACCAGCGTGCTTGCCACCATCGGCGTGGGCACGTCTGCCACTGCCTGATCGCGGGTCAGGATGCCGGTCACAAGCCAGGGCTGCCGCCCGATCTCGGTGGTGTACCAGCCCGCCAGCGTCGCCACCCAGCCCGAGAACGCCATCGGCACCATCAGGAACAGCAGGGGTTTGGGGAGGTTGCCGGTGCCGCGCCGCCAGCTCAGGAAGGCGCCCAGCCAGCTCAGGCCGAGCATGGCGAACCCCGTCGCCACCATGATCCGGAAGGCGTAGAAGACCGGCGCCACCGGCGGGTGCATCACCTCGCCCTCCTCGGTGACGAAATCGTTCAGCCCCGGCACGACGCCGTCGGCATGGTGCGTCAGGATCCACGAGGCCCCGTTGGGCACCGCGAGCTCGAACCGGTTCTCGCGCGCCTCCTGGTCGGGCACGGCGAAAAGCACCAGCGGCACGCCCGACTGCGTCTCCCAGTTGGCCTCCATCGCGGCGACCTTCTGGGGCTGATGCTCAAGTGTGTTCAGCCCGTGCATGTCGCCGGCGACGATTTGCACGGGGATCAGGATCGCCCCGGCCCAGAGCCCGAAGCGCAGCGTCGCATCCACCGCCGGGCTGCGATCGCCCGACAGCTTGCGAAAGGCGCTGATCCCCGCGATCAAAAAGGCCACCGTCAGCCCCGAGGCCAGCAGCATATGCGCCAGCCGGTAGGGCATCGACGGGTTGAACAGGATCGCCAGCCAGTCGGTGGCATGGGCCACGCCCTCGCGCATCTCGTAGCCCACCGGCGTCTGCATCCAGCTGTTCAGAACAAGGATCCAGAAGGCAGACATGGTCGTGCCGAACGCCACGAGGAAGGTCGCCGTGGTGTGCAGCCAACCCGGGACCCGCGAGAACCCGAACAGCATGATCCCGAGGAATACCGCCTCGAGGAAGAAGGCCGTCAGCACCTCGTAGGCCAGCAGCGGCCCCGCGATGTTGCCCACGGTCTCCATGAAGCCCGGCCAGTTGGTCCCGAACTGGAACGACATGGTGATGCCGCTCACCACGCCCATGGCGAAGCTGAGCGCAAAGACCTTCACCCAGAAGCGGTAGGCCTCCATCCACTTGAAGTCGCCGGTGGCGTTGTAGCGCAACTTGAAGAACAGCAGCGCCCAGCCAAGGGCGATGGTGATGGTCGGGAACAGGATGTGGAACGAGATGTTCGCTCCGAACTGTATGCGGGAAAGTAGCAGGGTATCCATTGTCAGCGGCTCGCCTGGTTGGGTTAACCAACAGGTAGGACTCATCTTGCGGTTTGTCCCCCCGGTGCGACAGCGCTACACATGCAAGATGCATTATGCGTCAAGGCGTCACGGACAATGCGCCGCGGTGCGGCATCGGCCGGCTCATGCGGCTCCGATGCTTGACCCCGCTCCCGGGTTACCGGTTTCCGTTTCGCGCCAAGCGGTTGCCGGGAAACGGGCGGCGGGTCGCACCGATCCCGCCCGCAACAAGAGTATGAACCTCCACCGGTGACCGCCTTGCCGCCGGGCAAAAACCGCATCTATCTGGCGCAATGAGCATCGCCGGTTCCCGCCCTCCCGCCCACCTCTGGGCCATCAACGCCGAGCTGCGGCCTCTGTCTGGCGGCAACCGCAACGCGGTCTTCCGCACCGTGGGGCTGGACGAGGAGCTTGTCTTCAAGTCCACTCGCCGTCCGCCCGAAGCCATCGACTGGCTGCGCGAGGTGCATGACATGGCGCGCGAGGCGGGCTTCACCGTGCCGCGGATGCTCGAAACCCGGGAGGGCGCGCTCGTGGCGCAGGGCTGGACCTGCGAGCCATACATCCCGGGCGACCCCTGCGATCCCGCCGATCTGCCCGAGGTGCGCGAGGCGCTCAGCCGCTTCCACGATCTGGCCCGCGACATGCCCCAGCGCCCGGGGTTCCTTTCGTCGCAGGACCTGCTGGGGGCCGAACGCGGGGGTGACGTGGATCTTGGCGCCATGCCCGAGGCCGTGGTCGCGCTCTGCCGCGAGGCGTGGGGCGCCGTCTCGGACGGCGTCATGACGCTGGTGCACGGGGACCTGAACTTCGCGAACCTGCTGCGCTCTCCTGAGGGGCGCGTGACGCTCATCGACTGGGACGAATGTCGGCGCGACCTGTCGCTCTTCGATCTGGCCGTCCTGCCTGGCGCCCGCGCGGTCGAGGCCCGCGCGCTGCTCGCCTGGGAGGCCGCCTGCTCGTGGCATCGCGAGCCCGATTACGCCCGCACCATGGCCGGGCGGCTCTGAGCGGGCCCGCGCCTCAATCCCCCCAAGTCTTACGTCCCGGTTAACGCGGACAGCCAAACCTTTGATTTCACTGGGTGCGAAAAATGTCCCGGCCCGGGACACCCGAAACGAAAGACGCCGCCCGAAAGGGGCGGCGTCCTGAAAATCTCGTATCGTGCCGGAGGCAGCTGGCTCAGAAACCGAGGCCTTCGTACTTCTTCTTGAAGCGCGAAACGCGGCCACCCTGGTCCATGAGGCGCGAGTTGCCGCCGGTCCATGCCGGGTGCGACGTGGGGTCGATGTCGAGCGTCAGCGTGTCGCCCTCGGCACCCCAGGTGGTCCGGGTCTGGTACTCGGTGCCGTCGGTCATCTTGACGGTCACCATGTGGTACTCGGGATGGATGTCCTTTTTCATGTCGCGCTTCCTTGCACCGGCTTCTTGCCGTCATCCTTGGGCTTGTAGTTGGTGTTCTCGGCGATACGGGCCGACTTGCCGCGGCGCGAACGCAGGTAGTACAGTTTGGCGCGGCGGACACGGCCACGACGCACGACCTCGATGGACTCGATGTTGGTCGAGTACAGCGGGAACACGCGCTCGACGCCTTCGCCGAAGGAAATCTTGCGGACCGTGAAGGTGCCGGCGATGCCTTCGCCGTTCTTGCGGCTGATGCAGACGCCTTCGTAGGCCTGCACACGCGTCCGCGTCCCTTCGGTCACCTTGTAGCCGACGCGCACGGTGTCGCCGGCCTTGAAGTCGGGAATGTTCTTCCCGAGCGAGGCGATCTGTTCCGCCTCGAGCTGGGCAATCAGGTCCATCGACCTTCTCCTTGGATAGCTCACGGTTGGTCCGTGAAGGTTTGTGCCGTCCCAGAGCTCCGGGTCTTCTGACCGGGTCCGCCGTAGCGCCCGCCGGAGATTTCGAACTGTCTTTGCCTTTCGTCGCCTTCCGGCGGGCCCACGGGGGCGTCGAAGACCGACGCGGGGCACATACCGGAATCGGCCCGCGCGGCCACGCCGGCGGGCCCGCGCCGTATAAGCGGTACAGGCCGCTTGATCAAGCGTCAATTGCCCCGCGGCACGCCCGAAAAAGGTCAGGCCATGCTCACCGCACGTTTAGATTTGGCCTCTATAGCCCGAAGCAAGTTGAAGCAGAACGGGCAGCACCGATGAAGCGTTTCAAATCCCTCCGGCTACAGGTGGCATGCGGTGTCATCCTGATCGTCTTCGCCACCGCGGTGGCACTTTCCGCGACCCTTGAGCGGCAGTCGGAGCAAGCGCTGGTCAAGGCCGCGCAGGCGCGGCAGGACACCTCGCTGCGCATCCTCGTGGACAGGTTCATGCAGCGCTACGACGGGATCACGGCCGTCTACGATGCCGGGGGGTCCATCGAACGGGTCAGCTGGGGGGACCTGCCTGCCATCGAGGGGCACGAGCTGATCGACGGCGTCGGCCGGATCTCGGGTGAAACCGCCACGGTCTTTGCCTGGGATCCCGCAGAGGGGGATTTCATTCGACGTACCACCAACATCGTGAAGCCCGACGGCAACCGCGCGGTCGGCACGTATCTCGGAACCTCCAATCCAGTCTTCGCCTCGATGATGGAAGGCGAGATCTTTCGCGGACGCGCCGTGATTCTCGGCAACAGCTATCTGACGATCTATGTCCCGATCATGGGGCCGAACGACCAGCCGATCGGCATCTTCTACGTCGGCGTGGCGGAGGCCGAGATCGCCGCAGCCCTGCAGGCCCAGCGTTTCAGCGCCATGGCTGTAATCGCGGGATTCGTGATTTTCGCCATTCTCGCCACTTTCTTTGGACTGCGCCTTGCGCTGCGGCCCTTGGTCCGGCTCGAAAGGGCCGTAAGGCGGATCAGCGAGGGCGAGCTCGACCGTCCGGTGGATGGGATCGACCGCTCCGACGAAGTGGGGCGCATCGCGAGCACCGTCGACGGCTTCCGGCTGTCCCTGAAGGATGCACGGCTACGCGACGAGGAAGACGCCCTGCGGCGTGAAGAGCAGGAGCGGGCCGTCGAGGCGCTGAGCCAGAGCATGTCGCGCCTCGCGGACAAGGACCTCGGCTGTCGTATACCGCAGGCGGCTGGCTTCCCGCCCGAATACGAACGCCTTCGCAGGGATTTCAACGCCGTGGCCGAGAATCTGGCCGGTGCCGTGGCCGACATCAGCCGCGTTTCCGCCAATGTCGAAAGCACGGCCAGCCGCATCGGCAGCATGTCCAACGATCTCTCCCTCCGGGTCGAAAAGCAGGCCGCTTCTCTCGAGGAAACCGTGGCCGGGCTCGACCTTCTCACCCAGTCGGGGGATCAGATCGCGACCCGCGCCTCCGAGGCAGATGGCCTTGCCGGCGAAAGTCGCGAGCTGTCGCGGGAAAGCGGCGCAGTTCTGGATCGCGCCGTCGCCGCCATTGCCGAGGTCGAGGCCGCGTCGGACCAGATCGGCCGCATCGTCGAGGTGATCGAGGACATCGCCTTCCAGACCAACCTTCTGGCGCTGAATGCCGGGGTCGAGGCCGCGCGCGCCGGCGAGGCGGGCAAGGGGTTCTCGGTGGTCGCCACCGAAGTGCGCGGGCTGGCGCATCGGGCCTCGGATTCAGCCGGCGAGATCCGCAATCTCGTCCAGTCCACCGTCAACCAGGTCCGAGACGGCAGCCAGCTGGTCCGCGACACGGGAACCTCAATCGTCCAGGTGCTCGAGAAGGTGCACGCCCTTGGATCGCTCGTCTCCGCCATCGCGACGGATGTCGAGGGACAGGCCCGCAGCATGTCCGAGATCAACGTCGGCATGCAGCAGCTCGATGTGGCGACCCAGGAAAGCGCCGCGCTCGCGGCCGAAGCCGACGGCGCCAGCCAGGAATTGCAGTCCGAGGCGCGCGCGCTGGCGCATACGCTCGACAGCTTCTCGCACCATGACGCCGCGGAGGGAGAGGCAACCGGCCGGGCCGTGAGCTCACGCGCTGCCTGAGTGCCGCACCGCGGGGCCGCCGGTGTCAGCCTTGACCGCTGCCCTTGCGGCGAAGGAAGGCCTCCCAGAGGTCGGGGCGGCGTGCCTCGGTCAGGCCCTCGGCTTGCGCCTGCCGCCACTTCTCGATCTCCCCGTGGTGCCCGGATAGCAGCACATCCGGCACCGCGTGCCCGCGCCATTCGGTCGGGCGCGTGTACTGGGGATGCTCCAGAAGACCGCTGGAAAAGCTCTCTTCCTCGGTCGAGGCGGAATTCCCAAGTACCCCGGGCAAGAGCCTGATGGTCGCGTCGAGCATGGCCTGGGCCCCGATTTCACCACCCGTCATGACGAAATCGCCCAGGCTCACCTCGGTCATGCCATAGGCGTCGATCACGCGCTGGTCGAGCCCCTCGAACCGGCCGCAGATCAGCGTCGCGCCCTGGGTGCGCGCCAAATCGCGCGCCATCGCCTGGTCGAACGGGCGACCACGGGGCGAAAGATAGAGAATCGGCGCCTGCTCGGGCATGCGGGCCCGCGCACTGTCGAGCGCGCGCGCCATGACGTCGGCGCGAAGAACCATGCCGGCGCCGCCGCCCGTCGGTGTATCGTCCACGTTCCGGTGGCGCCCCTCGCCGAACTCGCGAAGACCCACGGTATCGAGCTGCCACAGCCCATCCTTCAGGGCCTTTCCGGTCAGAGAGAGCCCCAGTGTCCCCGGAAAGGCCTCCGGAAAGAGCGTGACGACCTGTGCCCGCCAAGCCCGCGCCAACTCCGCCCCAGGGGACATGAGATCCCGCGGCTGGAGTGAGGGGCGGATGGCCTTGCGCCCGTGCGACCGGGAGGGCGTATCTGACATCTGGGGGCTCCGGCGAATGCTGCGCGCCGTGTCTACTGCCCACCCGTGGTGCCGTAAAGCCTGCCGGCTTCAGGCGGCGGCGGGCTGCATGGGCCGGTAGTCCGCGGGTCTCGGTGCCGAGATCAGCAGGCCGGTGGTCGGGCACCAGGCGGGACGCGGCTGAGGCGCCCGCCCCGCGTGATGCGCTGACAGGCCCTCGGGGGCGGGAAGCCTGGGTGCCCCGGTTTTCTCTGCAAGAGTGTCGAGCTCGCGCGCGAAGTCTGCGTCCGCCCCGCCCCCGATTTCGGCCGGGGCCAGTCCGATCCTGTCGCGTGCGTAGATCTCATCACGCCACTGACGCAGTACCACTGCAATTGCCTCGCAGAATTCGTGGTCACCGCGCCGTGCCGCGGCGCTCAGTGCGCGCGTGCGGGCGATACCGGAAAGGTAGGCGGCAACGGTCGACCGATCGCAGCCGGGCTGCCGCACGCACCAAAGCGCAGTGGCCCGAGACGCTGGATCGGTCGCGTCATGGGCCAGCACAACGTGGTGCCACAGGTCCGGATCATCGACGCAGAGACTTTCGAGCCCGATCAGGCTTCCGGTGGCCTGGCCTGCTTGCCACAGCAGATCTGTCGTTGCGAGGGTCAGGTCCTGCCGACAGCGCTCGGACAGGCCGCCATACGCATCAAGTTGGTCGCGCAGAGCCAGCACGGCATCCGGCCGATGGAAAAGGCGGGCCAGGTCACCGGCCAACGCCTTGTCGGCTTCGAGCAGTCGGAACAGTGCGTAGAGCTCAAGGACCTCTCCCCGGGAAAGACTTTCGACAGATCTGTGGCCCCAGAGACCAAGCATCCGCTGCAGAAGCCGGCCGCGTCTCGCGGGCTTGTCGCTTGAAGTGCCGGGGGTGCCGTCGCCACGGCCCTCGGCAACCGCCGCTGCGAGCAAAGTCTTTTGTACCTCGGGGCTGGGCAGGGAGAGCATCGAGCCAACCATCCGCGGGGCCGCGGGACGCAGCAACCTGCCCGGACCGGTCGCAAGCGAGAGCCCGCCGGTCAGGCTGGAGACCATCGCCCACAGCCCGCCCGCGCCCGCCAGACCAAGCAGCACCGGGGATGCGCCGCCGCCCTGTGGCATGAGCACGGCTGCCATGGCCGGAACCATGGCGAGGCTCGCAATGTAGACAGGCTGGCCGCTCATGCCGAGCACCGGGCCAGAGTGTGAAGCGAAATTTCCGCCGGTAACGTGGTCTGCAAATCGGGCCTTCGGATCGTGATGCTTCATTGTTCCGCGGGTTTTCCGCAAAAATCCGAGCAACAACGCACCGGCTCCGACGGCGGTTCCCGCGCGCTCACGACTCCCGGCCGGCAGGTCCCGGATCCGGCGGAAATCCGCGCAGCCGATCATACGGGACGCGACGCTGATTCAGTCCAGCAGACCCTCGGGCGGATCGGCGACGATCCGGCCCGCGGTGAGGTCGACGGTCGGCACGGCCTCTCGCGTGAAGGGAAGCAGCACCGTGCGCGATTGCCCCGGCACGTGCAGTTCCAGGAGGTCCGTGGCCCCGTGGTTCAGCACGGCACGGACCTTGCCCAGCGGCGCGCCGCCGGTGTCGTAGACCGCCACCCCGATCAGGTCGGCATGGTAGAATTCGTCGTCGGGAAGCGAGGGCAGGCGATCGCGAGGCGCATAAAGCCGCAGCCCGCGCAGGGCATCGGCCTGCTCCTTGGTTTCGACCCCGCTCAGCAGGGCGGCAAACCCGCCTTTGATCTCGCGCATCAGCTCCACCTCGAAGCTGCGCGCGCCGTCCTCGCTGGTCAGCGGGGCGTAGTCGGCCACCGCCGCCGGTTCGGCGGTGAAGCTTTTCAGGCGGACCTCGCCGGCAACCCCGAAGGCGCCGGCGATGGCCGCGACACAGACGCGATCATCCATCGCTTACCTCATAGGTACAAAGGCCGCTGGCACGCCAGTCGCCGCCAACTATCGCACATTCCTCGCGCCGGGAACTCCTCTCGTAGAAGATCCCCGCGACAAAGGCCACGAACAACAGGACGGCCAGTCGGAACAGGCGCATCATGGCGCGGACCCCGCGAATGGCGCCCGACCCGCGTCAGAGCGGCGGGCCGGGAACGCGATCACTCTGCGTCGGCCGATGCGACTTCGGCTGCCTTGGCTTCACGCTCCTTGGCGCGCTCCTGGGCTTTCTTGCCCGGGGTGCCTTTCTTGTAGTTGTGACGCTCTTTCTTCTCGATGTCGCCCGAGCTCTCGAGGAAGCGCGACACGCGGTCGGTCACCTGGGCGCCGTGCTCGATCCAGTGCTTGGCGCGATCCACGTCCATCTTGACGCGGTCCGGGCTGTCCTTGGGAAGAAGCGGGTTGTAGGTGCCGATCTTCTCGATGAAGCGGCCGTCGCGCGGCATACGCGAATCGGCAACGACGATGCTGTAGTGGGGGCGCTTCTTGGAGCCGCCACGGGCGAGTCGGATCTTCAGGGCCATTGAGTGTCTCCTTGTTCGAATGGCGTGGTCTGCGGCGCGGCCGTCATGGCTGCTGGCGCCGGTGGTGCTGGATCACTTCCTGAATGATGAAATTCAGGAACTTCTTGGCGAATTCCGGGTCCAGATCAGCCCGGGATGCCAAATCCTGGAGCCGCGCGATCTGAGTCTCCTCGCGCGCGGGGTCGGATGGCGGGAGGTCGTGATGCGCTTTCAGCGCACCCACGGCCTGCGTGTGCTTGAACCGTTCGGCCAGCGTGAAGACGAGGATCGCGTCGAGCCGGTCGATGCTGTCGCGGTGCTCCTTGAGGAGCTCGGCGGCGCGCGCCGTATCGTCCGTCATGGGGGTCTCAGTCAATAGCCCAGCCTCTCGGTTTGAAAAGGGGATCGGCGTAATGCGCGATTTCCATGTCGATGCCATGCGCCAGCTGCGTACCCTGCAACCGGGCGGGCGCCGGGTGGCGGTAGACGGCGTCGTTGCCGTCGACGCCCGGCGCGGCATGGTCCTTGGTCGCCCCAAGCCGCTCGGCCAGCCGGATGCTGTCGAGGTTCTTGGGATCGATGTAGCTGACCGCGCCGTCCCAGCCCTTTTCCTCGAAGAAATACCGGCGCACCCGCTGCGTCGCCTCGAGGGCAAAGCCCTGTCCCCCGCGGTCGGGCCAGATGATCCAGGCGATCTCGCGCTCGGGCCACTTGGCGGGAAACCAGCCGCCCGCCATGCCCACGGTCTCGCCGGTCGCTTTCAGGTGGACCATCCACATGCCGAAGCCGCGGATCTCCCAGTGGCCGATCTCGGCGGCGTAGAGCATCCAGGCCTCGTAGGCATTCAGCGGGCCGCCCATGAAACGCGACCGGTACGAGGCGAAGGTTGCCTTGAAGTCGGGGTAGTCCTCGGGCTCGGGCGCCCGCAGCACCAGTCGTCCGGTCTCCAGCACGGGAATGTCGAGCGCCATCACGCACCTCCCCCGGCCGGAACATGGCGGAACACGAGGGTTCCGCGGCCCATGGCGGCCTCGGATTGCGCGTCGCGAAAGGCGCCCAGGCGCTCCATCAGCGCGACGCAGCGGGTATTGGAGGCATCCACGTAGGACACGACGCTCTCCCAGTCGAGCGTCTCGAAGGCGTAGGTGCGCACGGCCTCTGCGGCCTCCTGCGCAAAGCCCTGCCCCTCGGCATCTTCCGTCAGGAAGACGCCCAGCTCCGCTTCGGGGTCGTCGTATTCGTACCCCAGCAGGACAAAGCCGCAGGAGGGGCCGAACTGGCAGTCGATCGTCCAGAGGCCGTGCCCATGCAGCATCCAGAGCGCCGTATAGTTGGCGAACTCAGCCCAGGCCTCGGGGCGCGACAGCGGCCCGCCCATGTATTCCGCCCGGTCCGAGCAGAGGATCGCGGCGAAGGCGCCGAAATCGTAGATCCGCGGCCCGCGCAACTGCAGCCGCGTGGTGTCGAGCACGGGCACCTTGCCGCCAAGACGGGCGGCGGCACGGGCACCGGGGCCGGGGCGATGCTGCTCGATCGGCGGGATCATTCGGACCTCGTGGGACCGGGGTGGCGGTAGAGCAGGTCCTCGCCCATGTTGGGGTTGAGATAGGCCCGCTCGTAGTGCGCGCCCATCCGCTCGGCGAGGGCGATGGAGCGGGTGTTGCCCGGCACGATGTTCGAGGTCAGCGTGCTGAAGCCGAGATCCTCGTAGGCCCAGCGGCGGGCGCGCTCGGCGCCTTCGCGGGCGATGCCCTTGCCCTCGTAGCCGTCGAAGACGACCCAGCCGACCTCGGGTTCGGGCCAGCCCTCGGGATTCCAGATGCCGGTGATTCCGGCCATCTCGCCCGTGTCCTTCATCTCGATCGAGAAATAGCCGTAGCCGTGAATGTGCCAGTGCCCGACGTTCAGGGCGAACCAGCGCCAGGCATCGCTCCGGTTGTCGTAAGCGCCGAAGCCCGCGGCGCGCTCCTGGTCCATCAGGAAGGTCATCATCGGCTCGGCATCGCGCGGCTGCGGCCCGCGCAGGATCAGCCGCTCCGTCTCGAGAAGGGGCGCGGCGGTCAGCGGACGCTGTTCGTGGGTGGTAAAAGGCGCCGCACCGAGCATGGAGTTCTGCCGTTGGCTCATGCGTAGGCCTCCGGGCTGCCATCGGCATCTGGGCTGTGCCGGTAGACGACTGTCTGCGTCGCGGTCTCTCCCTCGGGGCGCGCAGCCTGCGTGTCCACCACGGCGCCAAGCCGCTCGGCCAGCGCCCGCGACCGGGCGTTCCCCGGATCGACATAGCTCACCAGCGTCGGCAAGCCGCGCTCGGACCAGGCCCAGTCCAGCGCCGCCATGGCTGCCTCGGTGGCATAGCCATGCCCCTCGGCACCTTCGACCAGCATCCAACCCAGCTCCACCTCGGGGAAATGCGGAGGTTTGCCGATGGCGATCTGCCCGAGGAAGGCGCCCTCGCGGGTCTCAATACCCCAGCCGCCGAAGCCGAGAAGATCCCAGCTTCCCGCGTCGGCAGCGATCATGATCCAGGCCTCGCGCCTCGAATATGGCCCGTCCATGAAACGCGACCGGTCGCTGGCCAGAAGCGCGCAAAGCGGCTCCATGTCCGACAGGACATGGCCGCGCAGCCGAAGCCGCCGGGTTTCCAGGACGGGTGCGCTCATGCTGCCATCTCCCGCGACACGCGGAAGGTCAGGGCGCCGGGATACCACTCCGGCGCGGGCTTGTCGGTGCGCTGCGCGCCAAGGCGCTCGGCCACCCGCAGCGAGGCCGCGTTCTCGGGCAGCACCCGCATGATCAGCTCGGGCCAGCCGCAATCCTCCAGCAGATGCGCCACGACGGCGCGCGTGGCCTCGGTGGCGATGCCACGGCCCTCGGCCGCGTCCTGCCAGAGCGACCACGTCATCTCGGGCACCGTGCCCGCCCGCATCTGCAGGGGCCCGACATGGCCTACCGGCCGGCCATCGTGCTCGATCACGTAGCGCCCGAAGCCGCGCAGGTCCCAGTGACCGGACATGGAGGCGAACTTGTCGAAGGCGCGGCTCTCGTCGAAGGGGCCAAGCACGAAACGCGCCCGGTCCGAGGTCGCATAGGCAATGAAGGCGGACAGGTCGCCCGCCTGCGGGCGCCGCAATACAAGCCGCTCGGTCCGAAGGACCGTACGGGGCATATGGCGCACGCCGCTGCTCATTTCTTCTTGCCGAACCCGCCAAGACCCGGGGGAAGACCACCGCCGCCGCCCATGCCGCCCATCTGCTTGGCGGCCTGCTCCAGCGACTTCTGGTCCATGCCTTCCATGCCGGCGGGCATGCCACCCTTGCCGAACATGCCTTTCATGGCCTGTTTCATCATGCCGCCTTTGCCCATCTTGCCCATCTTCTTCATCATGTCGGACATCTGGCGCTGCATCTTGAGAAGCTTGTTGAGGTCGCTCACCTCGAGCCCGGCACCGCCGGCGATGCGCTTCTTGCGGCTGGCCTGAAGAATCTGCGGGTTGGCGCGTTCCTTCTTGGTCATGGACTGGATCAGCGCGATCTGCTGCTTGAGCACGCGGTCATCCATCCCCGCGTCGCCCATCTGCTTGGCCATCTTGCCCGCGCCCGGCATCATCTGGAGCATCGACTCCATGCCGCCCATCTTCATCATCTGTTCCAGCTGCATCTTGAGGTCGTTCATATTGAACTGACCTTTCTGGAACCTCTTCATCATCCGCTCGGCCTGTTCGGCCTCAAGCGTCTGCTGCGCCTTCTCGACCAGGGTGACGATGTCGCCCATGCCCAGGATACGGCCTGCGACACGGTCCGGCTCGAAGGTCTCGAGCGCGTCCATCTTCTCGCCCAAACCGACGAACTTGATCGGCTTGCCGGTCACCGCGCGCATGGAAAGCGCCGCACCGCCGCGGCCGTCGCCGTCCATCCGGGTCAGCACGACGCCGGTGATGCCAATGCGCTCGTCGAAGTTCTCGGCCGTGTGCACGGCGTCCTGGCCGGTCAGGCCATCGACCACCAGCAGCGTCTCGCGCGGGTTGGCGACGTCGCGCACCGCCTCGACCTGGCTCATGAGTTCCTCGTCGATCGACAGGCGACCCGCGGTGTCGAGCATGTAGACGTCGTAGCCGCCCAGCCCCGCTTGCGTCTTGGCACGCTTGGCGATGGTCACCGGGTCCTCGCCCTTGACGATCGGCAGGGTGTCGACCCCGATCTGCGTGCCGAGGATCTGCAGCTGCTCCATGGCCGCCGGGCGGTTCACGTCGAGCGAGGCCATCAGGACCTTCTTGCCGTCGCGCTCCTTCAGCCGCTTGGCCAGCTTGGCGGTGGTCGTCGTCTTGCCGCCGCCCTGCAGGCCGACCATCAGGATCGGCGCCGGCGGGCTGTCGACGCGCAGGCTGCCGGGCTCGCCTTCACCGCGTAGTGTCTCGATCAGCTCGTCATGGACGATCTTGACCACCTGCTGGCCGGGCGTGACCGACTTGGTCACCGCGGCGCCGGTGGCCTTCTTCTCGACCGTCTTGATGAAGTTGCGCGCAACGGGCAGTGACACGTCGGCTTCCAGAAGGGCGACGCGCACCTCGCGCAGGGCGGTGCGCACATCCTCTTCGGACAGGGCACCCTGCTTGGTCAGGCGGTCGAAGACGCCGCCGAGGCGTTCGGAGAGAGATTCGAACATGGGGCTTGCGCCCTCCTTTCCCGTTTCTCGGTTTTGCGCCCCAAACGTAAGAGGCCGCGGCGGTCATCACAAATGCCAATGCGGAAATGCCCCCGTGGGCGCAACGCGCTGACGGGGGGCGATCCCTGGCACAGCCAATGGGACCGGAAGGCCTGCGGACTTCCGGGAGTTGGCGACGACTAATAGAGAGCCGCACCACTCCGAGTCAAGGGGGAAGCAGCCGGGCCCTGTGCCGGTGGGGCGGCGCAGGGCCCGGTGGTCGACGAGCGGCGTGTCTGCCGCCCCTCGTGTCGTCGTCAGGCGGCGAGGCCCGCGATGTCGGCCTCGGCCTGCGCGCGCGACCCGTCAGGGTCGAGGATCTGGCGGTCCGAACGCACCATCTGCACGTCGGTGATGCCGACGAAGCCCAGCATGTGGCGCATGTAGGGCGTTGCGAAATCGACGGGGCCGCCGACCTCGGTGCCGCCCGAGGCCACCACGAGGATGGCGCGCTTGCCGGTCAGCAGGCCCTCGGGTCCGTTCTCGGTGTAGCGGAAGGTGACGCGCGCCCGCGCGATCATGTCGACCCAGGCCTTGAGCGCCGAGGGAATGTTGAAGTTGTAGACCGGCACGGTGATGAGCACCGTATCGGCGGCCTGCAGCTCCTCGATCAGCGTATCCGACAGTGCCAGCACGGCGCGCTGCGCCTCGGTGCGCTCCTCGTCGGGCGTGAAGTTGGCCGTGACCCAGTCGGCGTCCACCTGCGGCATGCCCGAGGACAGGTCGCGCTGGATCGTGGTGTCGGCGTTCAGGCGGGCCGCGGTGGCGTCGGCCAGCTCGCGGGTCATTGAATCGGCGGCGCGGGCTGATGCGTCGATGCGCAGGAGTGTGGTCATTTGAAATGTCTCGCGTAGATGTGTGTGAAGGACATGGTTCGTTTCCATCCACTTCGGTCCTTGCATCAGCGAACGCAATTGCCGCAAATGCGCAGAAATTGTGAGACAACGCACAAGGCCCGAAGATGGACAACTGGGACGAGATCCGAACCGCCTACCAGGTCGCGCGTCTGGGGACCGTCAGCGGCGCCGCCGAGGCGCTTGGCGTCCACCATGCCACCGTGATCCGCCATATCGACGCGCTCGAGGGGCGCATGGGGGTGAAGCTCTTCCAGCGCCACGCCCGTGGCTACACCCCGACCGAAGCCGGCACCGATCTCGCCCGCGTCGCACAGACGACGGCCGACCAGTTCCAGCAGCTCGAGGGCCGCATCAAGGGCCGCGGGGCCGAAGTCTCGGGGGATCTCCTCGTCACCTCGGTCATCGCCTTCGCCCCTCTCATCGTTGGCGCGCTGACCTCGTTCCAGCGCGAATATCCCGACATCGTGGCACGCTACCTGACCGACGACCGGGTCTTCCGCCTGGAATACGGCGAAGCACACGTCGCTCTGCGCGCTGGCAAGGCGCCGGAGGAGCCCGACAACGTCGTGCAGCCCTTCGCCAGCGAGCAGATCGCTCTCTACGCCGCCACTTCCTACATCGAGGAACATGGCAAGCCGGCCGACGAGGACGATTTCGCCGACCACCGCTTCGTTGCCCACGACAACCCCGACAGCCGTGCGCCCTTCCAGCGCTGGCTGCGTGGCAAGATTCCCTACAGCCAGGTCGTGTTCCGGTCGACCGACGCGCGGGTCCTCGACCAGGCCGTTCTCGAAGGTGCCGGGATCGGCTTCTTTCCCGTCCGCGCCGCCGAGCAACAGGCCGATCTCGTCCAGATTCTGCCGCCGCGCGACGAATGGGCGGCGCCGCTCTGGCTCGTCACCCACGTCGATCTTCACCGGACGGCCAAGGTGCAGGCCTTCCTGAGGCACCTCAAGGCCTACGCCGACCGGGACAAATCGTGCTGAGCCAATCGGCGCGCGGCCATATCGTCATGCTGACATTCTCCGCCCTCGTGGCGGGGTCCTTCTCCCTCGGTCGGATGGCGGCGCCCTTCGTCGACCCGGCGGTGCTCAACGCCGTCCGTTTCGTGGTCGCAGCCTTGGCGCTGGGCGTGCTGGCGCTGAAAAGCGGGGCAGGGCGCGAGGTGTTCGACGCCCCTTGGCGCTACGTGATCCTCGCCGGCCTCTACGCGACCTATTTCGTCACCATGTTCGAGGGGCTAAAGACCGCGCCACCGGTGAACATGGCGGCCGTCTTCACGCTTTCGCCCCTGATGGCGGCGGGCTTCGGCTGGCTCGTCCTGCGCCAGCGCACCACCCTGCGCGTCCTATTCGCCCTCCTGCTGGGCGGGCTCGGCGCCGTCTGGGTGATCTTCCGCGCCGACATCCAGGCGCTGTTCGCCTTCGAGATCGGCCGGGGCGAGATGATCTACGTCTGGGGCTGCGCGGCCCATGCGCTATTTGCGCCGTTGCTGAGCAAGTTCAGCCGGGGGGAACCCGCGGTGGCCTTCAACGCGGTGATGCTGGTGATGGGGGCGGTGCTGCTCGGGTTCTGGGGCGCGCACGACATCGCCACGACCGACTGGGCGGCGTTGCCGCGCATTGTCTGGATCACCATCGGCTACACCGCCATCGCGGCCACCGCCACCACCACGCTCTGTCTGCGCTATGCGGCCATGCGGCTGCCCGCCTCCAAGGTGCTGGCCTACACCTACCTTGTCCCGTCATGGGTCATCCTGTGGGAAATCGCCGTGGGCCACGGCGCGCCGCCGGCGCTGGTTCTGCCGGGGGTGGCCGTCACTTGCCTCGCCCTGCTGCTGCTGCTCAAGGACTAGACGGCGGACCACCCCGGCCCGCATCAGATCAGGCCGACGATCCCGGTCGCATCGGTCCCCGTGGACCAGACCCGCGAGACGCGGACCGGCCAGGGCGCCCCGGCGACCACGTAGATCGTCGCGGTGCTGCCGCCCACCGCGGTGACCCGGACATGACCCGAGGTGTTCACGGCAAGCGCGCGCGGAAAGACCGACAGGTCCTGAGCGTCATCGGGCGTGATCTCGTGAAGGTCGGTGGCCGGGCTGGAAAGGCCGCTGCTGAAGTTCTCGAACGGATCGGACATGCTGGAATCCTTCTGGGGAGGGGCCGGTCCGGTGAGGTCCGGCTGCCGGGTCGCGAAAGACCGCGCCAGATCACAGCAAGCGCCCTAAGAAAGCCCTGCACCTGCGCCCGGTCGAGCGTCAGGGGCCTCGTCCCGCTCTTCGAGCTCCTGAGCCAGGAAGCGCTCGAAAGCGTCAAGGTGGATGGGTTCGAACTGGCCGAACCCCTGCATCCAGACGCTCGCCTCGCGCAGCGCATCCGGTTCGAGCTTGCACCACTTCAGGCGGCCGCGCTTCTCTTGGCTGATCAGCCCCGCGCCTGCGAGGATCGACAGGTGCTTGGACACTGCGGCCAGCGACATCTCGAAGGGCTCGGCCACGTCGGTCACGGCCATGTCGTCTTCGAGCAGCATGGCTAGGATCTGCCGCCGCGTGCGGTCAGCCAGCGCCGCAAAGACGATATCGAGCGGTATACTCATGCCTCTGCATCAAGCGCGGGCAGGGGCGCCCGTCAAGCGCCGCCACGCATTCTCAACCAATCCGTTGAATATGGATTCAGGCACAGTTACCGCCAACATTGCCGTGGCGCGGGGACCACGCGCAAGGCGGCGGATTCCGGGAATCGTTTTATATCAATATCTTAATTTGGGTGATTGCGGTGGATTCCGGCAGTTGACGAGACACCCGTTCCGCCGTAGCAACCGCTTAACACTCCGATGGGGCACCAAGTGAGCGATCCCGATCCGAAACGGAAACTGGAAGAGCTCGAAATCCGGCTGGCAAGGCTGCGCGCGGCACGGCAACCGGAAAAGCCCCATCAGCAGGACTACCACTCCCAGGCGCAGCTGGCCTGGCGGATGGTGACGGAAATGGTGGCCGGTCTCGCGATCGGCTTTGGCATCGGTTTCGGGCTCGATACCCTTCTGGGGTCCACGCCCTGGCTGATGGTGACATTCACGGTCCTCGGGATCGTTGCCGGCATCCGCGTGATGATGCGTTCGGCAGCGGAACTACAGGCCGACTACGTGCCGCCCGAAGACGCGGGCGACTTGCAGGACGACGACGCCTTCGAGGCGGACGAAGACGAGGGGAACGGCTATGGCGACGGAAACGCACGGCGCTGAGGGCGCCGCACACGGCGAAGGCGGGCTGGTTTTCCACCCGATGGACCAGTTCATCGTCAAGCCGCTCTTCGGCAATGGCGAGGTGGGCCTGTTCACCGTGACCAACGTCACGTTGTGGATGGTGATCGCGGTGCTCTGCATCACCGCGCTGATGGTCTGGGGCACCTCGCGCCGCGCCATCATTCCCGGCCGCACACAGTCCGTGGCCGAACTGGCCTATGGCTTCATCTACAAGATGGTCGAGGACGTGACCGGCAAGGACGCCGTGAAGTACTTCCCCTACGTGATGACGCTGTTCATGTTCATCGTCTTCTCGAACTTCCTGGGCCTCATCCCCATGGCCTTCACCCTGACCTCGCACTTCGCCGTGACGGTGGTCCTGGCTCTTGCGGTCTTCCTGAGCGTGACGGTTCTGGGCTTCGTGCTGCACGGGACCAAGTTCCTCGGCCTGTTCTGGCCCACTTCGGCGCCGCTGCCGCTGCGCCCGGTTCTGGCCGTGATCGAGCTGATTTCCTACTTCGTGCGCCCGGTCAGCCACTCCATTCGTCTTGGCGGCAACCTCATGGCCGGTCACGCCGTGATCAAGGTCTTCGCCGGCTTCGCTGCGCTCGCCGCCGTGTCGCCGCTCTCGATCCTCGGGATCACGGCCATGTACGGGCTCGAGGTCATGGTGGCCTTCATCCAGGCCTACGTGTTCACGATCCTGACCTGCGTGTACCTCAAGGACGCGCTTCACCCGAACCACTGATACCGCCGCCGGGCATCCCGCCCGGCCGGTCCCGAACACCCGAAATCGAAACTTCCAGACGTAAGGAGATACCCCCATGGAAGGTCAAATCGCACACATCGGCGCAGGTCTCGCAGGTCTCGGCTGCGGTCTCTCGGCACTTGGCGTCGGCAACGTTGCCGGCAACTTCCTCGCCGGTGCCCTGCGCAACCCCTCGGCTGCGGCATCGCAGACCGCCACGCTCTTCATCGGCATCGCCTTCGCCGAAGCGCTCGGCATCTTCTCCTTCCTCGTCGCACTGCTGCTGATGTTCGCCGTCTGATCGGCGACGTCTGAGGATCCTTACGCCCGGGCGCGGCCACCCCTCGCGGTGGCCCGCCCGATGGAATTCACAACGGTCCGACGGAGGACGACATGGCAACCGAAACACCCGGTGCCGCAGCCGCAAGCTCCTGCGTGGGTCCCGATGGCAGCGCCATCGGCATGCCGCAGCTGTGCTTTGACTGGTGGCCCAACCAGATCTTCTGGCTGATCCTCGCGCTGCTGGCGATTTTCTTCGTTCTGTCGCGCATTGCTCTGCCGCGGATCGCCTCGGTGCTCGCCGAACGGCAAGGCACCATCACCAACGACATCGCCGCTGCCGAAGATCTCAAGCGCAAGGCGGCCGACGCCGAGAAAGCCTACGAAAAGGCCCTCGCCGACGCCCGTACCGAAGCGCAGAAGATCGCTCAGCAGACGCGCGACGAAATCAAGACCGAACTCGACGCCGCCATGGCCAAGGCTGATTCCGAGATCGCTGAAAAGACCAAGGGGTCCGAGCAGCGCATCTCCGAGATCCGCGCCAGCGCCATGGAAAACGTCGAGATCGTCGCCAAGGACACCGCCGAAGCCATCGTTCAGGCGCTGGGCACCACCGCCGACAGCAGCCAGGTCAATGCGGCTGTCGACAACCAGCTGAAAGGGTAAGGCCATGCTGCGCACCACACTCGCCTCCGGCGCCGCGCTCGCGCTGACCGCCACCCCGACGCTCGCGGCCACCGGCCCGTTCTTCTCGCTGCAGAACACGGACTTCATCGTGCTTCTGGCCTTCCTGCTCTTCATCGCGATCCTGGTCTATTTCAAGGTCCCGGGCATGCTGGGCAAGGAGCTCGACAAGCGCGCCGACGGCATCCGCACCGAACTCGACGAGGCCCGCCAGCTTCGCGAAGAGGCGCAGGCGCTTCTGGCCAGCTACGAGCGTCAGCAGTCCGAGGTGCAGGGCCACGCCGACCGCATCGTCGCCCAGGCCAAGGAAGAAGCGGCCCTCGCCGCCGAGCAGGCCAAGCAGGAGATGCAGCGCAACATCGAGCGCCGCCTTGCCACGGCCGAGGCACAGATCGCCGCCGCCGAAGAGCGTGCCGTCAAGGACGTGCGCGACCGGGCGATTGCCGTCGCCATCGCCGCTGCCCGCGAAGTGATCGCCGCACAGATGACCGAGGACGAAGCCAACCGCCGCATCGACGCGTCGATCAACGAGGTCGGCAACAAGCTTCACTGAGCCTCAGCACCAGAGCAAACACCAAGGCCCGGCCCCGCGCCGGGCCTTTTTCGTGACCGTGGTGCCGCGCAGCGGTCACGTCATTCCACCCATCTGTGCGAAGCGTCTTTTCCGTTGCGGGGCAAGCCGCTATCAGTCCGACATTCGGAAAGAAGGGGTGAACCTTGGCGCAGATCATCGTGGTCGGCAACGAAAAGGGCGGTGCGGGCAAGTCCACCGTCTCCATGCACATCGCCACCGCCCTCGCGCGGCTCGGCCACAGCGTCGGTGCGATCGATCTCGACCTCCGCCAGCGCAGCCTCGGCCGCTACATCGAGAACCGCTACCGCCATCTCGAGAAGATCGGCGCCGATCTTGCCAGCCCACGGCTGCTCGACCTCCCCGAGGTCGACCGGGAGGCGCTTGGCGAGAACGAGAACGAATACGACCAACGCATCGGGCGGGCAGTAAGCATCCTGGAACGCGATTGCGAATTCATCGTCATCGACTGCCCCGGTGCCCACACCCGGCTTGCCCAAGTGGCCCATTCGCTGGCCGACACACTGGTGACGCCGCTTAACGACAGCTTCGTGGACTTCGACCTGTTGGCCCGCATCGACAACGACGGCGAAAAGATCCTCGGCCCGTCAGTCTATTCCGAGATGGTCTGGGGCGCCCGTCAGCTTCGCGGTCAGGCCGGTCTTCCGGCGATCGACTGGATCGTGCTGCGCAACCGTCTCGGCGCCCAGCACATGATTAACAAGGTCAAGGTCGAGAAGGCGTTGACTCAGCTCGCCAAGCGGATCGGTTTTCGCACGGCGCCCGGCTTTTCCGAACGTGTGGTCTTCCGCGAACTTTTCCCGCGGGGGCTGACCCTGCTGGACTTGCGCGACGTCGGTGTCCGTCAGCTCAGCATCTCCAACGTCGCCGCCCGGCAGGAGCTGCGCGACCTGATCAAGGCGCTCCAACTGCCAGGTGTCGAGGTGAAGTTCTGAGCGTCACAGGCGCCGCGCGATCAGCGCGGCGGCCACGGCGGTAAGGCCCGAACTCAGAAGCTCCACGCCCAGAAAGATGCCCAGGATACCCAGAGCTCCCGTCGGCACGGCGATGAGGATGAGCAGGCCAAGCAGGGCCGAAACCGCCCCGGCGGCCATCATCCAGCCCGACGCCGGCCGGGGTCTCAGCCGGTAGCCGATCCACAACCGCACCAACCCGAGCAGGACAAAGAAGAACCCCAAAAGGATCGTGAGTGAGATCACACCGCCCAGCGGATCGAATATCACGGCGACCGCGAAGAGCAGGAACAGCACGCCCAGGATAACCGACCCGGCACGCGATCCGCTGCCGTCGAGCCCCGAGAAGCCCATGCAGATCTGGAGGACCCCCGCCACGAAGAACGCCGCCGCCGCAATGGCCGTGGCGGTCAGGGAGGCCGCAAGCGGGTTGAGCAGGGCAATGAGGCCGCTAAGGATCAGCAGCACACCAAAGGCCAGAAGCCACTTCCAACTCGGCCTCATGACAGGATCTGTCTCGAACGAATGGTCAGCCATGAAACATACTCCGTAACCTTGGTGGAAAAACGCTGCGCGGTGGACTGCGTTCCCCGATCGTGCAGCAACCCGACATCCGATAGAAGCCTGCTCGGCGCCTTCGCGCGAATGCCGCACCAAGACCTGCGCAGCCTCGCCATATCTTGTGGAAAACTGGCCGGAGTCCGCCATATAGGGGCGCATTTCGTTGACACACGGCGCCCCAGACAGGCAAACTGGCGGCCAACCCAGAACCCAGGACGGGATCCGATTTGCGCTTCTCACGGCTCCGACTGACAGGCTTCAAGAGCTTCGTCGACCCCACCGATCTCGTCATCAATGACGGGCTCACCGGCGTCGTCGGGCCGAACGGCTGTGGCAAGTCGAACCTGCTCGAGGCGCTGCGCTGGGTCATGGGCGAAAACCGCCCCACCGCCATGCGCGGCGGCGGGATGGAGGATGTGATCTTCGCGGGTGCCTCGTCCCGGCCCGCCCGCAACTTCGCCGAAGTGGTGCTCAGCCTCGATAACTCCGAACGCCTCGCGCCCGCGGGGTTCAACGACAGCGACCATCTGGAAATCGTCCGCCGCATCACCCGCGACGTGGGTAGCGCCTACAAGGTCAACGGCAAGGACAGCCGCGCCCGCGACGTGCAGATGCTCTTCGCCGACGCCTCCACTGGCGCGCATTCGCCCGCGCTTGTCCGGCAGGGCCAGATTTCCGAGCTGATCAACGCCAAGCCCAAGAACCGCCGCCGCGTGCTCGAGGATGCCGCCGGGATCGGCGGTCTCTACCAGCGGCGCCACGAGGCCGAGCTCAAGCTCAAGAACACCGAGACCAACCTCGCCCGCGTCGACGACGTGGTCGAACAGCTCGCAGGCCAATTGGCGCAGCTTGCCCGGCAGGCCAAGCAGGCCGCCCGCTACCGCGCCATCGGCACCGAACTGCGGCAGGCCGAGGGCATGCTGCTCTACCGCCGCTGGCGCGATGCCGACCAGGCCCGGGAAGGGGCCGAAGCCGCCCTACGCGAACGCCTGACCGAAGCCTCCCGCGCCGAACGCATCGCCCGCGAGGCCGCCGAGCGCCGCGAGGAGATGGAGGAACGCCTGCCCCCCCTGCGCGAGGAAGAGGCCATCGCCAGCGCCATCGTGCAGCGCCTGACCGTGCAGCGCGACGCGCTGTCAGACCAGGAGACTCGCGCCCAGGAAACCATCCGCACGCTCATGGCCCGGATCGAACAGCTCGCCCACGACATGGAGCGCGAGACCGGCCTCAACCGCGACGCCGGCGAAACCATCGAGCTGCTGGAACAGGAAGCCCGCGAGCTTGAAGAGGCCCACGAAGGCTTCGACGACAAGCTCTCCGAGGCGCAGGAGATGGCGAGCGAGGCCGCCGAGGTCCTCCAGGACCGCGAGGCCGACTATTCGACCCAGACCGAGGACGTCGCCCGCCTCTCGGCTAAGCACCAGTCCGCCCAGCGCCTGCGCGAGGACAGCCGCAAGACCGTGGAGCGCAACGAATCCGAGGCCGCCCGCGCCCGCGAGGCACTGGAACAGGCCGAAACCGCCCTCGAAGACGCCGGCAGCGCCATGGAAGAGGCCCGCGAGGCCGCAGAAGCCGCGCAGGAGGCCGCCGAGGAAGCCGAAGAGCGCCTCATCGACACCGAGGCCGCCCGCTCCGAGACGCAGGAGCAGGAGGCCGAGGCCCGCGGCGCCCGCTCCGAGGCCGAGGGCGAAACCAACACGCTCCGCGCCGAGGTCACGGCGCTCGCCCGCCTGCTCGAACGCGACACCGCCGAGGGCGGCCAGATCCTCGATCGGCTCCAGGTCGAACAGGGCTTCGAAAAGGCGCTTGGCGCCGCGCTCGCCGACGACCTGCGCGCACCCGAGGTCGACCCCGACGGCCCCACCGGCTGGGCCATCCTGCCCGCCTACGACGCCGACCAGCCCCTGCCCGAGGGCGTGACCTCGCTCGCCAGCCACGTCACCGTGCCGGACGTGCTCGTCCGCCGCATGTCCCAGATCGGCCTCATCGACACCGCCGATGGCCCCCGCCTGCACACGCAGCTGAGGCCCGGACAGCGCCTCGTCAGCCGCGACGGCGACCTCTGGCGCTGGGACGGCTACCGCGCTTGGGCCGCCGACCAGCCCTCCGCCGCCGCCCTGCGGCTCGAACAGCTCAACCGGCTGGAACAGCTCAACCGGGACCTTGCCGAGGCCGAGACCCGGCTCGAAGCCGCGCAAGAGGCCCACGAGGCACTGGTGGCCCGCCTGACCGAGCTGACCGAGGCAGACCGGGCCGCCCGCGAGGCCCGCCGCGCCGCCGACCGCGCCCTGACCGAGGCCTCGCGCGCCCAGAGCAAGGCCGAGGCCGACCGCGACATGGCGCAGGGCAAGCTGGAAAACCTCGCCATGACCCTGCGCCGGCACGAGGACGAATCCATCGCCGCCCGCCAGCGCCTGACCGAGGCCGAGCGCGCCGTCGAGGAACTCGAAGACCTCGACGAGGCCCGCGCCCGCGTCGAGGACCTGCGCATGACGGTCGAGGCCGCGCGCATGACCATGATGACCCGCCGCTCGGCTGCCGACGAACTGCGCCGCGAGGGCGAGGCGCGCAAGGCCCGCATGCAGTCGGTCGCCAAGGAACTTGCCGGATGGCGCCACCGGCTCGAGACCGCCGAGAAGCGCGCGGGCGAACTGGCCGAGCGCAAGGAGGCCGCCGAGGACGAGCTGGCCGAGGCGCACGAGGCCCCCGAGGCGCTGGCGACCCAGCGCGAGGAACTGTCCGAGCAGATCGAGACTGCCGAGGAGCGTCTTTCCTCCGCGCGCGACACGCTCGCCACCTCGGAAACCACGCTGCGCGAAGCTGTCACCACCGAGCGCGACGCCGAACGCCACGCGGGCGAGGCACGCGAGGCCCGCGCCGCCTCCGAGGCCCGCCGCGACGGCGCCCGCGATGCCGCCTCCGAGGCCGCCGCCCGCATCCAGGACGAGATGGAGATCACCCCCCAGGCGCTTTTCGAACAGCTCGGCACCGCCGCCGAGGACATGCCGCCCTCCGAGCGGATCGAGGCCGAGGTCAGCCGCCTCAAGCGCAGCCGCGACGCGCTCGGCGCCGTGAACCTGCGCGCCGAGGAAGACGCCCGCGAGGTGCAGGAGGAACATGACACGCTCGTCGCCGAGAAGGAGGACCTCGAAGAGGCCGTCCGCACGCTGCGGGGCGGCATCGCGAGCCTCAACCGCGAAGGGCGCGAAAGGCTGCTGACCGCCTTCGAGCAGGTGAACGCCAACTTCACCATGCTCTTCACCCACCTCTTCAACGGCGGCGAGGCCAAGCTGGTCATGGTCGAAAGCGACGACCCGCTGGATGCGGGGCTCGAGATCATGTGCCAGCCGCCGGGCAAGAAACTTTCGGTGCTCTCGCTGCTGTCGGGGGGCGAACAGACCCTGACGGCGCTGGCGCTGATCTTCGCGGTCTTCCTCGCCAACCCCGCGCCGATCTGCGTGCTGGACGAGGTCGACGCCCCGCTCGACGACGCCAACGTGACCCGTTTCTGCGACATGCTGGACGAGATGGTGCGCCGCGCCGACACGCGCTTCCTGATCATCACCCACCACGCTGTCACCATGAGCCGCATGGACCGGCTGTTCGGTGTGACGATGCAGGAACAGGGTGTGAGCCAGCTTGTCTCGGTCGACCTGAAGCGGGCCGAGAAGATGGTCGCATGACCCCATGGCGGGTTACGGGCCGCGGATGACGGATTTGAGTATTTGAGCCAAGAAGAAGCACGGGACGCGGGAAGGATCCTCCCGCTGGCGGCGCTGACCATGGTCGCCTTTGCCGCCAATTCCGTGCTGAACCGCGCGGCGGTTGCCGGAGGCGGCATCGACGCGGTGAGCTTCGGCACCATCCGGCTGGTTGCGGGCGCGGCGATGCTGGCGGCGCTCGTGCTGCTGCGGCAGGGGCGGCTGCGCCTCGGCGGGCCGGGGCGCGTGACCGGCGTGCTGTCGCTGCTGCTCTATATCTACGGGTTCTCGCTGGCCTACAGGGCACTCGATTCGGGGATGGGGGCGCTGATCCTGTTCGGCATGGTGCAGGTGACCATGTTCGCAGGCAGCCTTCTGGGCGGTGAGCGCCCCGGCCCGGCCCGCTGGTCGGGGGCGGCGCTGGCCTTTGGCGGGTTGGCCTGGCTGCTCTGGCCGGGCGAGGGTGTCTCCGTGCCGCCGCTTGCAGGGCTCGCGATGGTCCTCGCGGGCGTCGGCTGGGGGCTTTATTCGCTGGCCGGGCGGGGCGCGCGCGATCCGCTCATGTCGACGGCAGCGAACTTCCTGCTGGCGGCGCCCGCCGGCGTGACCGTGGGCCTTCTTCTGTTGCCCGAGGCCACGCAGCTCTCGGCCCCGGGCATCCTGCTGGCGGTGCTGTCGGGCGCCGTGACTTCGGGGCTGGGCTATGCGCTGTGGTATTCCGTGCTGCCGCGCATCGACGGGACCACGGCGGCGGTGGCGCAGCTCACCGTGCCGATAATCGCCATGGCGGGCGGCATGCTCTTTCTCGGCGAAGCACTGAGCGCCGCCTTCGTGCTGGCCGCCGTGTTGGTGCTGGGCGGCGTGGCGCTCTCGGTCCTCGGCGGACGGCGGCGCTGATCTTCCCAAAGTCGCCGTGTCGCGCTATCGCGGCGCTATGACCGCTCCTCTCGATCTCACCCTCACCGGCGCCCGTGTGCTGCGCCCCGATGGCTGGTCCGACGCGCCGCTTGCGATCTGCGATGGTCATATCGCCGAGAGCGCGGGCCGCGCCGTGGATCTGACTGGCTACGAGGTGCTGCCCGGCATCGTCGATCCCCACGGCGACGGGTTCGAGCGCCACATGGCCCCGCGCCGGGGCGCCCTGCGTGAACGCGACGCCGGGATGGTGGCCTGTGCCGCCGAGCTCGCCGCCAATGGCATCACCACCGCCATGCTTGCCCAGTTCTGGAGCTGGGAGGGCGGCATGCGCGGGCCGGAGTTTGCAGAGGAGGTCTTTGCCGCCGTCGCTGCCGTGGCGCCGACCGTGCCTGTTGACCTGCGCCTGCAGCTGCGGCTCGAGACGCATTACCTCGAGAGCTTCGCCCGCGCCGAAGCGGCCGTGGACCGCTGGGGCATCACGCAGGTGGTCTTCAACGACCACCTGCCCCACGACCGACTGGCCGAGGGCCGCCGCCCGCCGCGTCTCACCGGGCAGGCGCTGAAATCCGGCCGCAACCCCGAGGCGCACCTCGCCCTCATGATGCGCCTGCACGCGGCGGCGTCCGACGTACCACACGCGCTCGACGCGCTTTGCGCCCGCCTTGCCGCCAAAGGCGTCGCCATGGGCAGCCACGACGACCGCACGCCCGAGGGCCGCGCCGCGTGGCGCGCACGTAGCGTACGCCTGTCGGAGTTCCCCGAAACGATGGAGGCCGCGAGGGCGGCACGCGAGGGCGGCGACGGCGTGGTGCTCGGCGCGCCCAACGTGGTGCGCGGGGCGAGCCACGCGGGCAACATCGCCGCCTCCGAGATCATCGCGGCTGGCTTCTGCGATGCGCTCGCCTCGGACTACCACTACCCCTCTCCCGCCCGCGCCGCGTTGCGGCTGGTGGAGCTGGACATATTGGACATGCCCTCCGCCTGGCATCTCGTCAGCACCGGCCCCGCCCGCCTGCTGGCGCTCCATGACCGAGGCCAACTGGCACCAGGCAAGCGCGCCGACCTGATCGTCGTGGACCGCGAAAGCCACCGCATCGTGGCCACCCTCGCCGGCGGTCAGGTGGCCTGGATGTCCGGCCCCGTGGCCGCGCGCTTCCTCGGTTGAGGTTCAGCCGGAGGCGGCGCGTTCGTCCCGCTGCACGCGATTCACGTGGCCCATCTTGCGACCGGGCCGCGCCTCGGCCTTGCCGTAGAGGTGCAGCGCAGTGTCGGGTTCGGCGGCCAGCGCGGGGATCTTCGACACGTCGTCGCCGATCAGGTTTTCCATCTGCACGTCTGCAAAGCGGCTGCCGTCTCCCAGCGGCCAGCCTGCCACGGCGCGGATGTGCTGCTCGAACTGGTCCACTGTACAACCGTTCTGCGTCCAGTGGCCCGAGTTGTGCACGCGCGGCGCGATCTCGTTTACGATCAGCCCGGCGGGTGTCACGAAAAGTTCCACTCCCATCACGCCCACGTAGTCGAGCGCGTTGAGGATGCGGCCGGCCAGCAGCACCGCGTCGGTGCGCAGGCTGTCGGGGATCGGCGCGGGGACGGTGGTGGTCCGCAGGATGCCGCCCACGTGCACGTTCATGCCGGGATCGAAGGCCGCCACGTCGCCTCGTGACGAACGGGCGCCGATGACCGAGATCTCGGAGGTGAAATCCACCATCCCTTCAAGAATCGCCGGCGCGCCGGCCAGGCTGTCGAGCGCCGATCCCGCGGTCTCGCGGCTGTCGATCCGGACCTGCCCCTTGCCGTCGTAGCCGAAGCGCCGGGTCTTCAGAATTGACGGCACGCCGATCATCTCGATCGCCTGCGCCATGTCCTCGGCGCTGTCGACCGCCGCGAAGGGCGCAACGCCGAGACCCAGGTCCGACAGGAAGGTTTTTTCCGTCAGCCGGTCCTGGCTCACCCTCAGCGCCTCGCGCCCGGGCCGGATCGGGCGGTGTCGTTCCAGCAGGTCCAGCGCCGCCGTGGGGATATTCTCGAACTCGTAGGTGATGACGTCGACCGAAGCCGCAAAGGCCTCCAGCGCGGTGGCGTCGTCGTATTCGGCGGTAGTCACCGCGTGGGCCACGTCGCCCGCGGGCGGATTGGCGCCGGGCTCGAAGACATGGGTCTTCAGCCCGAGTCGCGCCGCCGCGACCGAGAGCATCCGGCCAAGCTGGCCTCCGCCGAGAATTCCGATTGTGCCACCGGGGGCAATGGGGTCCGTCATGCCGCGCTCCGCTCGTCCGAGAGTCCGCGTCTTGCTAAGCGCAAACGGCCCCCGGATGCAAAGGGATCAGTCGTCCGAGGGCGCCTCGGGGATCGACTCGGCCAGCGCCGCGCGCCAGCTGTCGAGCCGCTCGGCCAGGCACGCGTCCTGCAGCGCGAGGATGCCCGCCGCCATCAGGCCCGCGTTGACCGCGCCGCTCGCGCCGATCGCCATGGTCGCCACCGGAAAGCCACGCGGCATCTGCACGATGGAATAAAGGCTGTCGACACCGCTCAGCGCCCGCGTCTGCACCGGTACGCCGACGACGGGCAAGCGCGTCTTGGACGCCATCATGCCGGGCAGGTGCGCCGCGCCACCGGCGCCCGCGATGATGACCTGCAGGCCCCGGTCCACGGCACTCTTGCCGTAGTCCCAAAGCCGGTCCGGCGTACGGTGGGCCGACACGATGCGCGTCTCGTAGGGCACGCCAAGCTCGTCGAGGATATTCGCCGCTTCCTTCATCGTGGGCCAGTCCGATTGGCTGCCCATGATGATGCCGACCTTCACTTCCGTCATCGCACCCTCCGCCTATGGAAGGGCGCAGTATAAGCAGCGCGCCGGCAGGGGCAATCGGGCCGTCAGGCGCTCCGGCTCAGCCTGTCTTCCAGAACCTCGAAGGGTACGCCCGGCGCCTTCTTGGCGCCCCGGATCACCAGCGAGGTCTTTACGCTTGCCACGTTGGGCGCGGTCAGCAACTCACCCGTCAGGAAGCTCTGGAACGTCGACAGATCCGGCGCCACGCACTTGAGGATGAAGTCCACCTCGCCGTTGAGCATGTGGCACTCGCGCACCAGCGGCCATCCCTGGCAGCGGTCCTCGAAGGCGCGTAGGTCGGCCTCGGCCTGGCTCTGCAGCCCGACGCTGGCAAAGACCTGCACCTCGAAGCCCAGCGCCCGTGAATCGACCTCTGCGTGGTAGCCCTGGATGTAGCCCTGCTCCTCCAGCGTGCGCACACGCCGCAGGCAGGGCGGCGCGCTGATGCCCACGCGGCGGGCAAGTTCGACGTTGGTCATTCGGCCGTCCTGCTGCAGTTCGGCGAGAATCTTGCGGTCGATCGGGTCGAGCCTGTGAGATGACATTCCGGTCCCCTGGGGTGAAATCGCGATTGTTATAGCACAGACGCGACAATGCGCAATAATGTTTCAACTCTGCGCAATATTATTAACGAAAGGTGTATGGCTCGCGGGGAAGGGCGCCGGGGTGGCACCGCGCCCGAAGGATGGCTATATGCAGGTCCCGACACGCCACATGCAAGGGGGGCGCACCATGTCCAAGACACGCCACGCACGGGTCCTCATCATCGGGTCCGGCCCGGCCGGCTACACTGCCGGTGTCTACGCGGCCCGCGCCATGCTGGAGCCGCTGCTGATCCAGGGCCTCGAGCCCGGCGGCCAGCTCACCACCACCACGGATGTCGAGAACTGGCCCGGCCACATCGAGATTCAAGGTCCCGAACTCATGGTCACCATGGAGGCGCACGCCCGTGCCATGGGCTGCGAGATCGAGGGCGACATCATCTCCAAGCTGGAGCTCGACAAGCGGCCCTTCGTGGCCCACGGCGACAGCGGCACGACCTACACCGCGGATTCCGTGATCCTCGCGACCGGCGCCCGCGCAAAGTGGATCGGCCTCGAGACTGAGGAAGCCTACAAGGGCTTCGGCGTCTCGGCCTGCGCCACCTGCGACGGCTTCTTCTACCGCGGCAAGGAAATCGTCGTGATCGGCGGCGGCAACACCGCCGTGGAAGAGGCGCTGTTCCTCACGAATTTCGCCTCCAAGGTCACGCTCATCCACCGCCGCGACACGCTGCGGGCCGAGAAAATCCTGCAGGACCGCCTGTTCAAGCACCCCAAGATCGAAACCCTCTGGCACCACCAGCTCGAGGAAGTCGTGGGCGAGGACGATCCCAAGGGCGTCACCGGCGTGAAGGTCCGCCACGTGGAAACGGGCGAGATCACCGAGCTCTCCTGCGCGGGCGTCTTCGTCGCCATCGGCCACGCGCCGGCCAGCGAACTGGTCAAGGACCAGCTCGAGACCCACATGGGCGGCTACGTTGTGACCAAGCCCGATAGCACCGAAACCTCGATCCCCGGTGTCTTTGCCGCGGGTGACCTGACCGACCACAAGTATCGTCAGGCCGTTACCTCGGCCGGCATGGGCTGCATGGCCGCGCTCGAAGCCGAACGCTACCTCGCCGAGGTCGGTCTCGACGAGGGCAAGGTCGAGACCGAGCCCCTCGGCTATGGTGCCGAGAACCCGGCGGCCGAGTAAGGCCCCCACGTGCCGGAACGAAGAAGCCCCCGCATCCCCGATGCGGGGGTTTTCGTTTGTGCCCTTCGCAAGGCTCCAAGTCTCAATCCTCTCCCGTCTTCTTCGCAATCCGGTCCGGGAGCTCCCGGAACCGGTGCACCTCCCGGCCTCCGTGATCTCCGCCACGATGGTGGCGTCAAAACCGGCATGGTTGTGCCGATGAGCCCGGCTGAGGCCGGGAAATTTGCCATTCTCCCGGATTTCCACTTTTCTGCACCTGCAAACAGTGACAAGCGTTCAGTCGTGAACACACATTGAGTCGCCGTCATGTCTGCGCCGTCCGAAACGACATCGTTGCCAGAAAATGACCTCCTTTTCCGCCTGCTTCGTCAGCTGGAAAGGATGCCCGGGGCGTCGCAGCGCGCCACCGCCGAGGCTCTCGGCATCTCGCTGGGCCGGCTCAATTCACACCTCAGGGCCGCGAGCGATGCCGGCCTGATCACCGTCAGCGACCGTCCGGGACCGGACCGCCGCCAGCGGTTCGCCTATGCGCTCACCCCCGAGGGGACGGCGCTCAAGGACCGCCTGGTCCAGACCTTTCTCACCCGGAAATTCGCGGAATACGCAGCCCTTCATGCCGAACTCACCGGCTCGGCCGCAGATCTCGTGCCTTTGAAGTACAGGAGCAATCTCATGCATTCCAACCTAGCCCCAATACCGGAGCTCTACGTCAGCTACGACAGCGCACAGAAGCTGAAGGTGGAGGCCGGCGAGCTGGTCAGCCACGACCTGACCCCTCGCCAGATCTGCGACCTCGAACTGCTCATGAACGGCGGCTTCTACCCGCTCAAGGGCTTCCTCGGCCAGGAAGATTACGACAGCGTGGTCAAGGACATGCGCCTTGCCGATGGCACGCTCTGGCCGATGCCCATCACGCTCGACGTGACCGAGAAGTTCGCCGACTCCATCGAGCTCGGCCAGGACATCGCCCTGCGTGACCAGGAAGGCGTGATTCTCGGCACCATGACCGTCACCGACATGTGGACCCCCGACAAGTCGCGCGAGGCCGAGATGGTCTTCGGCGCCGACGACGAGGCCCACCCCGCCGTGCACTACCTGCACCACACCGCGGGCAAGGTGTACCTCGGTGGCCCCGTCACCGGCATCCAGCAGCCGGTGCACTACGACTTCCGCGCCCGCCGCGACACGCCCAACGAGATGCGCGCCTTCTTCCGCAAGATGGGCTGGCGCAAGGTCGTGGCCTTCCAGACCCGCAACCCGCTGCACCGCGCGCACCAGGAACTCACCTTCCGCGCCGCCAAGGAAAGCCAGGCCAACCTGCTCATCCACCCCGTCGTGGGTATGACCAAGCCGGGCGACGTCGACCACTTCACCCGCGTGCGCTGCTATGAGGCCGTGCTCGACAAGTACCCGTCGTCGACCACCACCATGTCGCTGCTGCCGCTTGCCATGCGCATGGCCGGCCCGCGCGAGGCCGTCTGGCATGGGCTCATCCGCCGCAACCACGGCTGCACCCACTTCATCGTCGGCCGCGACCACGCCGGCCCGGGCAAGAACAGCCAGGGCGAGGACTTCTACGGTCCCTACGACGCCCAGGACCTCTTCACGAAGTTCAAGGACGAGATGGGCATCGAGATGGTGCCGTTCAAACACATGGTCTACGTGCAGGAACGCGCCCAGTACGAGCCCAACGATGAGATTGAGGACAAGGACAAGGTCACCATCCTCAACATCTCGGGCACCGAGCTGCGTCGCCGTCTTCAGGAAGGCCTCGAGATCCCCGACTGGTTCTCCTTCCCCGAGGTCGTCAAGGAACTGCGCCGCACCAAGCCGCCGCGCTCCAAGCAGGGCTTCACGGTCTTCTTCACCGGCCTCTCCGGCTCGGGCAAGTCGACCATCGCCAACGCCGTCATGACCAAGCTCATGGAAATGGGCGGCCGCCCGGTGACGCTGCTCGACGGTGACATCGTCCGCAAGAACCTCAGCTCCGAGCTGGGCTTCTCCAAGGAGCACCGCGACCTCAACATCCAGCGGATCGGCTACGTCGCCTCCGAGATCACCAAGAACGGCGGCATCGCCATCTGCGCGCCCATTGCCCCCTACGCGGCCACCCGCCGCAAGGTCCGCGAAGGCATCGAGCAGTACGGCGCCTTCGTCGAGGTCCACGTGGCGACCAGCCTCGAGGAATGCGAAAAGCGTGACCGCAAGGGTCTCTACAAGCTCGCCCGCGAAGGCAAGATCAAGGAGTTCACCGGCATCTCCGACCCCTACGACGAGCCCGAGAACCCCGAGCTGCGCGTGGACACCGAAGGCCAGGACGTGGACAACTGCGCCCACCAGGTGATCCTCAAGCTCGAAGCCATGGGCCTGATCGCCGGCGGCTGAGCCGTCCACCGAACGCATGACACACGAAGGGCCGCCCGCCGGGGCGGCCCTTCCTCGTTGCACCGTCTCGTGACAGCACATCCCCGTGAAAACCTCGGGACATGCCGCGCCCGCAATGGCAAAACGGGCGGCGAGGACAGGAAGGCAGGCCATGACCATCACCCAGGAAGACGAACTCGACGGTCTCAAGCTGATCGGCCGCATCGTCGCCAACACCATGCAGGCCATGGCCCGCGCGCTCGAGCCCGGCATGACCACCCGCGAGCTGGACGAGATCGGCCGCGCCTTCCTCGAACGCGAAGGCGCGCAGTCCGCTCCCGAAGCCACCTACGACTTCCCCGGCGCCACCTGCATCAGCGTCAACGAGGAAATCGCCCACGGCATCCCCGGCGACCGCACCATCGCGGCGGGCGATCTCGTCAACATCGACGTCTCCGCCTCCAGGGACGATTATTTCGCCGACACCGGCGCCACCTTCCGCGTCCCGCCGGTGCAGCGCTCGCTCGACCGGCTCTGCCGCGACGGGCGCCGCGCCATGCAGATCGGAATCGCCCAGGTCGGCGCCGACAAGCCGCTGGCGGGCATCGGCAGGGCCGTCGGCCGCTTCGCCTCGGACCGCGGCTACACGCTGATCCGCAACCTCGCCAGCCACGGCGTCGGCCGCGCCCTGCACGAAGAGCCGGGCGAGGTGCCCACCTGGCCCACCCACGACGAGCGCCGCCGCATCAACCGCGGCCTCGTGCTGACGGTCGAACCCTTCCTGTCGCGCGGCGGCCTCTGGGCCGCGACACGCGACGACGAATGGACGCTCTACAGCGAACCCGCCGCGCCAGTGGTCCAGTACGAGCACACCGTCGTGGCAACAGATCGCCGCCCGATCATCCTGACCCTTCCCGGCTGATCCCGGCGCCGCCCGGGTTTGACAGGAACGGCGCCGCACGGGCAGCCTGCCCCCAACCCCGTGCAAAGGCAACACGCATGCAAGACCCGACAGGAACCGACGCGCTTTTCGCGCCGCTGCAACTGCCCTGCGGCGTCACGCTGAAGAACCGCCTCGCCAAATCGGCCATGTCGGATTCGCTTGGTGACGGCACCGGGCACCCCACGCCCGAACAGATTGCGCTCTACCGGCGCTGGGCGCAGGGCGGCGTGGCGCTCTCGATCATCGGAGAGGTGCAGGGCCGCCACGACGCCCCCGAAAAGCCCGGCAACCTTGTCCTGAACGACCAGAGCAACCTCACCCGCTTCGAAGCGCTCGCCGAGGCGGGGCAGGCGGACGGCGCGCAGCTCTGGCTGCAACTCGGACACGCGGGCGCCCTGGCCTTCCCGCCGATCAGCAGGCCGAAGGGGCCCAGCGCGCTCGATCTTCCCGGCCTGACATGCGCCGAACTGACCCTGGACGAAATCGCCGCCCTGCCGGAGGAATTCGCCCGCACCACGCGCCTCGCCCGCCGGGCGGGATTCGGCGGCGTGCAGGTCCACGCCGCCCACGGCTTCCTGCTCAGCCAGTTCCTCTCGCCACTCTTCAACCGCCGCACCGACGGCTACGGCGGATCGCCCGAAGCCCGCCGTCGTCTTCTCTTCGAGGTGATCGAGGCCGTCACGTCCGAGGCCGGGCCGGGCTTTGCCGTCGGCATCAAGCTCAACGCCACCGATCAGCTCCAAGGCGGTCTCACCCGCCCCGAGGCGCTCGACGTAGTCGCCGCCCTCGACGCCACCGCCGTAGATCTCATCGACATCAGCGGCGGCACTTATTTCCCCGGGGCGCCGGCCGCCTCGGACGGGGGCGGGCGCGGGCCCTATTTCACCGACTTCGCCGCGCTGGCGCGGGGCCGGACGAGCAAGCCTCTGATGGTCACCGGCGGCTTCAAGACGGCCGAGCAGGCCGAAGCCGCCCGCGCCGCCGGGGCGACCGACATGATCGGCCTTGCCCGTGCACTGGCCCTCTTGCCCGATCTGCCGCGGCGCTGGCAGGCGGGCAGGGACCGCGCGCCCGCCTTTCCACGCTTCCGCGACCCGCCCGAGGGCGGCGTGACCGCCTGGTACACCATGCGCCTGACCGCCCTTGCCGAGCAGGGCAACGGCCCGGACCCCGGCGATCTTCCCGAGATCATCGCGGCCTACGAGGCGCGCGACCACGCCCGCGCCGAAACCTGGCGCGGGCACTTCGGAGCCTGAGCCGCGCTCATTCGCGCCGCAGCGCCGCGCGGAAAGCCTCGGTGACCAGTCCCACCAGTTCCGCGTGGATCTCGGCCCTCGACCGTGCACTGCCGCCGTCGCCGCAGATCGGATCCTCGATGCCCTCTTCCAGCGCGATTTCCGCGGCCCCCGGCTTGCACAGGCCGAACATGGAATCGTGGCTGGCGTCCGTCACTACCCTGTACCTGGCCTCGGGCAGCGCCTCGGCGATCCGGTCGGCGCGCACCGTCGCCGGAAGCTCGTCTTCGGGCCCGAGGTTCACCAGCTCCACGGGGATGTCGATGCCGATCAGGCTGTCGGGCGCGATCACGTCGGACATCGCGGGGTCGATCGCCATCGCAAAGCGCACCCGCGCGTCGCCGCGGTCCCGGCCCACCGGGCGCTGTCCATGGCATGCAGGTCGACGCCGCTCATCCGCACCCAGCCGCAAAGCGACGGGTTGAGCTCCATGGTGTCGCAATAGCCCGCCCAGAGCGCCGGATCGAGCTGCGCGCCCGCCAGCAGCAGCGCCGAGTTGCCGCCCATCGACAGGCCCAGCACGCCCGTGCCGTAGGGGGTCAGGTGCTCCGAGAGCTGATCATCGGACGACACCGCGTCGAGCGTTGCCGACAGGTCCGCGGGCCGCAGCCAGAGCTTCATGGTCTCTTCTGCCGATCTCTCGGGCCCGGTGTTGAAGGGATGCGTCGGCGCCGCCACGACAAAGCCGGCCTCGGCCAGCGGCGCCCCGATCCAGCTCATGGCATCGGCGCGTCCGGCCAGACCCGCGCCGTGCGACAGCAGGATCAGCGGGAAACGGCCCTCGGCCACCGGCGCGTCGGCGCGGGCCGGGGTGCCTTCGAAAAAGATGTTTTCGCCCAGCGTGACGGGTGTCCCGGCGTCGGTGGCTGGATACCAGACCGTGACTTCCAGGCCCGTGCCGCGTTCGCCGGACATCACCGTCATCGTCCGGACACCGGCCGCATGCTCGGCCGCAAACAGCGGCAGGGGCGCCAGCAGCGCGGCGGCAAAGGCCAGTGCCCGGGCCGCACGGCGGTCTTTCAGGATCGTTTTCATCTCTTCCGGAATCTCCCCACGTGGCGCGCGACGCCCCCCTCGCTACCGGGATACAGGGCGCATCCTGTCCGCACAACGTCGGGGAATGCTGTCTGCGGCGCTTGCCGGGGAAAGCGCCCGAACCCGGTCAGTCCGGCTCGCAGATTTCGACAACCGAGGCCGCGCCGCGGCCCTCCTCGCGAATGTAGCGCATCCGGTTGCCCCTAACCTCGATCAACTCGCAGTCGCTCCCGAGCTCCTCGCCGCCAAGCGCGGCCCAGTGGAAGAAAAGCGCGTCGCGCCAGATCCATTGCCCGGCCAGCGGTACACCGTCGATCTCGCCCGTCATCCCGCCGTCGGACCGGATCGTGAAGCAGATCCCCTCCGCCCGCAGCGGCCTGTCCGTCACGCGTGCGATGAACTTTGCCTCTGTCATGATACGCGTCCAGCGGCCGGGCTCTGTCATGGTGTGAGTAGACACCCGACCGCGGTGCCGGACAAGCCCGCGGCATCGACCGGCCCGAAACGACAGCGCCCCCACCGAGAGCCGGCGGAGGCGTAAAATGCGAAACACCTAGCTTGTACAGATCCGGTTAGGCCCCCGTTCCGCGGGACATTCCTGAGAAATGGTTAAACCGTCTCTGTAAGTCATTGATTTATATAAGGAACCGATGTGTCCCGGCCCGGGACACCCCGGGACACCGCCTTCCGGTCCGCCTTTTCGGGCGGCGCCGGGGGCCAGTTTAGTGGACCGTGACGGGCGCCAGGTCGTTCTGCCGGGCCAGCACGAAGGCCATCGCCCGGTCCTTCACCAGCGCCAGCCGCTCGCCATCGGCGCGGTGCACGGCATAGAGCTCGTCCGCCCCGCCGATCTGCTCGCGCACCTCTTCCTGAACGTCCTCGGGCAGTTCCGCCGCCTTCACGGCCCGCACGTAGACGAGGCGCCCTTCGTCGAAGCCCTCGAAACGGGAAAGATCCTGTTTGGTATCCATCTGGCTTACCCCTTCCTGATATTGATCGTCTGAACCACCGTATCGGGCCGGCTCAGGGTGAGATCCACGTGCAGCAGGCCATTCTCGATGACCGCCTCTCCCACCTCAACGCCGTCGGCCAGCACAAAGCTCCGCTGAAACTGCCGCGCCGCGATCCCGCGGTGGAGAAAGATCCGCTCGCCCCCGTCATCCGCCTGCTTCCCGCGGATCATCAGCTGCCGGTCCTCGACCGTGATGCTGAGATCGCGCTCGGAAAACCCGGCGACGGCCAGCGTGATGCGATAGGAATTGTCCGAGGTCTGTTCGATGTTGAAGGGCGGATAGCCCTCCGCGCTCTTGGCCGTGCGTTCCAGCAGGCGCTCGAGCTGCTCGAAGCCCAGCATATGGGGGTACGAGCCCAATGTCAGTTTCGTCATCGACACGTCCTTTGAAAAGCGACCGTCATCGGCGGGCCCCGTTACGGCGACCCTTACAATTTGGAATATGGGAGCCCCGCGATGCCCCTGCAAGGTCTTTGCGAAAGCCCCCCTTGTTGCTATGTTCAGGAACACACTCGAGGACACTGCCGGCATGAATGCGCCCACCGACATTTCGATGAAGACCGAAGAGGTGCTTCGCTACGAGCTGGAGTTCTTCCGCAACGAGCATCGCGACCTCGACCAGGCCATCCGCGCCCTGCAGGAACGCGGCACCGCCGACGCCCTGACGATGCAGCGCCTGAAGAAGAAGAAGCTCTACCTCAAAGACCGGATCGCCCTGATCGAGGACCGTCTCACGCCCGACATCATCGCCTGAGGTTCAGGCGACAGGGCAGCCCGTCAGAGCCGGATTGTCGAGATGAGCCGCCCGTAGTCGGCCTCGCGTGCGTGGGTCGCACGCCGGAACGAATAGAAGCGTGTCGCATCTGAATAGGTGCAGTGCCGCGTCCATTCCGCCTCCACGCCAGCCTCACGTAACCGGTGCAACCCGTAGCCGGGCAGGTCGAAATGCAGGCGGTCCCCGTCGCCGTTCGCGAAGAACCGTGCATTGACCGGGTCGTCCGCGAGGAAGTCCTCGAAGAACTCCGGCCCGACCTCGTAGGCGCGCTGACTGATCGTGGGGCCGATCACGGCCTTGATGGTTGAGCGGCTCGCGCCCAGGCCTTCCATGGCGTCGATTGTCGCCTCCAGAACCCCGTCCCTCGCCCCGCGCCAGCCGGCATGGGCCGCGCCGATCACGCCGGCCTCTTCGTCCGCGAAGAGCACGGGCTGACAATCCGCCGTGAGCACGCCGATCACCTGACCGGGTGTCGCGGTCACCAGGGCGTCCGCCCGCGGCCGCGGCGGATGCAGCGGGCCCGTGACCGTGATGACGTCGGTCGAGTGCGTCTGGTGCGCTGTCGAGAGATGCTCGGCCCCGACGCCCATGGCATCGGCGACGCGGCCCCTGTTGATTGACACGATTTCGGACTGGTCGGAGCTGCCGGTGCCGCAATTGAGGCCGGCAAAAATGCCCGATGAGGCGCCCCCCTTGCGGGTGAAAAAGCCGTGGCGGACGGAGGACAGCAGGGTGGAGGTGATGATCTCCAGCGTCATGAAGAGACTCCGGGCGGCGGAGGTGCCGCGTGGGGATGAAGGGCAAGAATCTTGAACAGCGAACCCATTTCGTCCGGGTGCGTCAACCTGCGATGCGCGGCGATGTGACTTGCAAGCGCCTCACCTTGCAGGCCGCGGGCGAGCGCCTGGGCGCGCGCGGTGATGCCAAGGCGTTCGAGAAAAACGCCCTGCAGCGCCATCGGGGCATGCGCCGCGGGGGCGGCGGCCTCGGCGATCGCTTCGAAATCCACGTGCGCCGTCAGGTCCGCCACGCCGGGCTGGTCGAAGGGATCTGTCGTTTCGTGATCCCGGACGGCCTGGAAAGTATCACCCTTGCTGCGCCAGTCGCCGTAGTCGGCAATCAGTGCGGCCCCACCGAACTCGGCGATGCGCGCCCCGATGCTGGCGGCGACCGCCCTGGCCGGGGCGTTGGTCTCGACGATGTCGCCGTCGGCGGTATCGGGCAGGCGATGGGCAAGGGCCTGCAGGGGGATAGGCTCAGTCCGACCTGCGACGAGCTGGCCGTCGCGCACCCCGACCACGGTTTCGCGCCACCCGCGCCCCTCGCGCTGGAACTGGCGGATCGGAAGGGCGTCGAAGAATTCGTTGGCGACAAGGAAAAGCGGCGCATCGGGCAGGGTGTCAACCGTGTCGTGCCACTGTGGCTCAGCTTCGCCCAGCCGCCTCTCCTGCTCGGCTCGCAGCGCCGGAGAGCTCTCGACAAGATGCAGCGAGATCGCGTCGTGAAACTTGGGGATGGCGCGCGTGGCGCGCAGGACGTCCTGCATCAGGGTGCCACGCCCGGGGCCGAGTTCGGCCAGCGCGATACGGTTCGGCGCGCCCTGATCCAGCCAGGCCTGCGCGAGGGAGAGCCCGAGGAGTTCTCCGAACATCTGCGAGATCTCCGGCGCGGTGGTGAAGTCCCCGGCCGCGCCGAGGGGATCCTTTGTCACGTAGTAGCCGTGTTCGGGATGAGAGAGGCAGGCGGCCATGTAATCGGCCAGGGTGATCGGGCCGGTGGCCTCGATCTGCGCGATAAGAAGGCGGGCAAGCGGGGTCATGCGGGGCGATGGCCCGGCCGGCGCAGTGCCCAGAAGACCGCGATCAGCCCGGCAGCGATCATCGGCATGTTGAGAAGCTGGCCCATGGTCAGGCCGTAGCCGTCGACATGAATGGCCAGCCCGAGCGGGTTGCCGGGCGACTGGAACTGGGCGTCGGGTTGGCGGAAGAACTCGACGATGAAACGGCCGATCCCGTACCCGGCGAAGAAGGTGCCCGCCACGAGGGCCGGGTACTTCAGGGCGCCGCGCCGCACCAGAGCCAGCAGGACGAGCCCAAGCAACAACCCTTCCAGCCCGGCCTCGTAGAGCTGCGATGGGTGACGGGCGCAGAGGTCTCCGACCGGCTGGCCGCAGTCCTGGGCATAGGGCCCGGGAAAGATCACGCCCCAGGGCAGATCGGTGGGCCGGCCCCAAAGCTCGGCGTTGACGAAGTTCGCCAGCCGGCCGAGCAGCAGGCCCGGAGGCGTGGCCAGCGCCAGGAGATCGGCGGCGGAGGCGAGCGGAATGCGATTCCTGACGCAGAAGATCAGGCTGGCCACGATGACCCCGAGGAGGCCGCCGTGAAAGGACATGCCACCCTGCCAGACCATGGGAATCTGGAGCGGGTTCTGAAGGTAGTAGGCGGGCTGGTAGAAGAAGACGAAGCCGAGCCTGCCGCCGAGGATCACGCCGAGGATCACCCAGGTCAGCAGATCCTCGAGCTGTCGGGGGCTCATCGGCGGGGTCTGCGCCGGCCAGAGGGCAGGGCGCCGGAGGGCGGCGACGGCGAGCCGCCAGCCGATCAGGATCCCGGCGATATAGGCCAGCGCGTACCAGCGCAGGGCGATCTCGACCCCGAAAACGGAGAGGGAGAAGAGCTCGGGGGAAAGGTCGGGAAAGGGGATGGCGGCGCGCATGGCAATCTGGTGCCCTGTGTCCGGGCCGGGGTCAAGGTTGAGGCCGGGGGCCACGTGGCCCATATAGGTGGGTGAATGCAACGGCGGAGTGACCCATGCAGACACGCAACAAGGTTTTCGACGATCTATCGCAGCTCATGACCAACGCGATGGGTGTCGCGCAGGGGGCGCGGGGAGAGGCCGAGACGGCGATGAAATCGATGATCGACCGTTGGTTGGCCGACCGCGACTTCGTGACCCGCGAAGAATTCGACGCGGTTCGGGCCATGGCCCAGAAAGCGCGCGAGGAAAATGAGGCGCTGAAGGCGCGGCTCGACGCGCTGGAGAAGGGCGCCGAGTGAAGCCGCGCCGGCGGGGTGGATCCTGCCCCGCCCGCGCGAGAGTCCAGAGTGTCCCGGGCCGGGACATTTCTCCGTACCAATGAAATCAACGGGTTAAGCTCGCGCGTTAACCGGGACGTAACGCTTGTCCCTGCCAAGGCCGCCGCTGCCCCCGCTTCTTCTTGGCACAAATACTCCGGGGGAGTCGCGGCGTGCCGCGACGGGGGCAGCGCCCCCTGACCGCTCTGCCAGAGGTGCGCCTCAGCCGAGGCAGGTCTCCAGAATCTTGCCCTCGAAGACATCGACCAGCCCCACGTCGCTCAACCTCGGCCCCGGATTGCAGACGAGCGAGGCCCCGAAGAGCGCCTTGAAGACGAGGTAGGGGGGCTGCCAATCGACAAGCTCTTCCATCGCGGCACGGATCGCGGCGAAGCGCTGGGCGACCTCGGAAAGCGGCACATCGCTCACGAGCCCGGCGACGGGCAGGGCGAGCATTTCCGTCACTTCTCCGTTACGGGCGACGGCGAGCCCGCCTCCGGCCTCGCGCAGGGCATTGCCGGCGGCGGCCATGTCGGCGGGATCGCGCCCGAAGATCGTCAGGTTGTGACTGTCGTGCGAGACGGTGGTGGCGAAGGCGCCGCGCCAGGTGCTCCAGTTTTCCAGAAAGGCCACGCGCACGGGCGCGCCTGTGCCGTGCCGGTTCACGACCGCCATGCGGATCATGTCGTCGGGAAGCACCAGATTGCCGTCTGAGACCGCCACCTCGCGGCGGCCCCATTCCGGGAAGCGTGGTTTCGACAGGGTGGCGATGGTGGCGCGTGGGCCCTGCGCGGGCACCTCGAAATCAGCGGGCGCCAGCGGGGCGAGCTTCATGGTCTCGCGCAGGGCGGCGGGGGGCGGCGCGGACCAGGCCGGGGTCGTGAGCGTACCGCCCGAGGCGACAAGGCGGCCATTGGCGATGACATCTGCCGCGCGCACCTGCGCCATGTCCGAGAGCAGCACCAGATCGGCGCGGCGGCCGGGGGCAACAAGGCCAAGGTCAGGGCGCCCGATGCGCGTCGCTGCGTTCAGCGTCGCGGCGCGATAGGCCCAGAGCGGCGGCAGGCCGCAGTCCACCAGCATCCGGATCACCGCGTCGAGCCCGCCCTGGGCCAGAAGGTCATCGGGAAAGACGTCGTCGGTGCAGAGCGTCACGGTCTGCGGCAGTTCGCCGAGTGAGAGCAGCGCTTCGGCGAACTCGGGCAGCAGGTGCGCGTGCGAACCGCGCAACTCGATGGTGAAACCGGCCTCGAGCTTGGCCAGGAGGTCGCCGGCGCTTGTCAGCTCGTGATCGGTTTCGACCCCGGCAGCGGCAAAGGCGGCAAGGTCGCCGCCCGCAAGGCCGCGCCCGTGGCCGCAGACGCGCTTGCCGCTGGCAAGCCCCGCAGCGACGATTCCGGTGACGCGCGGATCGCCGTCGAGCAGCTGATGCATGGTCATGAGTTCGGCGGCGCCGTGGGTGTCGTCGCGGGCGAGCCAGCGCGCAACGGTCTCGGGGCCGAAATCGCCGCCCGAGACCTCGTAGCCGGGGGCCGAGGGCACGCAGGTCGGCACCAGCGGCAGCAGCCGCAGGGGCAGGTCGCGGGCGGCGGCGCAGGCGTGCTCAAGCCCGGCCTCGCCCGCGACATTGGCGAATTCATGCGGGTCCCAAAGCGCGGTTGTCACGCCGCGCGGCACCACGGCGCCCGCGTATTCGGCGGGCGTCACCATGGAGCTTTCCACGTGCATGTGCGTGTCGACGAAGCCAGGCACGATGGTCATGCCGCGGGCGTCGTGACGGGCGTGGGCGTCGCGCCGGGCGTCGCCGGGCGCGTGGACGCTGGCGATGAGCGGCCCGACAAGGCCGACATCGGCGCGGCGGGTGCGGCCTGTGACCATGTCCATGACCTCGCCGCCCTCGATCAGCAGATCGAAAGGGGCAAGGCCACGTGCGGCCTTCACGGCGCGGGCACGCAGCGCGGGGTCATTGAGATCACCGGGGAACGGCATGTCGGTCACCCCTCTTTCAGCGCGTCGAGGCAGAGACGCGCGGCAGTGTCGGAAACGCCGGTGGCAAGGCGCGTGGGCGTCTGCGGGTCGGCGGTGAAGCGAGTGGCGCCGTAGCTGTCGTCCGGGGTCGTTGAGACGGTCATGTGGTGCGGCGCGAAGGTCAGGGCACCGGGGTCTGCCACGGCCAGCGCGGCCAGCGGGTCGTAGATTGCCATGCCGGGGCGGCCACGCGACAGGCCGATGTCGAGGTAGCCGCCCAGAAGATCGGCGGTCAGCGGCTCGCATCTGGGCAGGTCGTCGGGGCCGAAGGTGACTTTCCGGCAGATCTCGAGGTCAACCACGTCGAGGGGCAGCCCGGATGCGGCGACGGCGGCCAGCGCCTCGGGGTCGGCGAGCGCGTTGAATTCGGCCTGCGCGGAGTGGTTGCCGCGCCCGGCGCTGCCGCCCATCCAGACCAGCCGGGTGATCCGTTGGGCAGCGCGCGGGGCACTCTCGATCAGCCGGGCGATGTTGGTCAGGGGCCCCAGGGCGAGGACGGTGCGTTCGCCTTCGTCCTGCAACCAGGCGGCGAGGGCTTCCACGGCATCGGTGGGGACCTCGGGGCCGACGACTTCGGGCAGGTAGGCGCCACGGCTTTGCATGCCACGGGGCCCGAGAATGCGTCCGGCGGTTTCCTGATCGCGCACGAGCGGGCGATCGGCGCCCGCGTGCAGGGGCGCCTCGAAGCCATAATATGCGGCGGCACCCTGTGCATTCGCCACGACGCGCGGCAGCGGCGCGTTGCCCGCGACGAGTGAAATGCCGTCGACCGAGACGCCCGCGTGACGCAGCAGAAGCAGCGCCCAGAGGTCGTCGAAGCCGTAGTCCGTGTCGACCCAGATGCTCATGCGGCAAGCGGGCGGGCGGTGGCTTCGGGCAGGTCGAAGGTCAGCGTCTCGCCGATCTCGACGCGGGGCAGGGCGATGTCGGCGTCGGCCTTGATCGGGCCGAGTGCGCTCTCGAGCACGTATTCCCGGTGCGCCCCGGCAAAGCTGGTGGCGACGACGCGGCCCTCGTGTGGGCCCGAGCCGACCGTCACGCCATCGGGCCGCCAGGCGAGAAGCGGGCTGGTCGTGGCAAAGCCCAGTGGCAGGGTGCCCTTGTCGCTGACCACCTTGCCGCCCTCGACGCGGAAGATGTTCTCGAAGCCCATGAATTCTGCCGCGAAGGCGGTCTCGGGACGGGCATAAAGATCAGCGGGCGTGCCGAGCTGTTCGATCCGGCCCTCCTTCATCAGGACGATGCGGTCGGCAAGCGCCAGCGCCTCGGCCTGATCGTGGGTGACGAAGACCATGGTGACGCCGGTTTCCTTCTGCACGCGCTGCAGCTCGGTCCGCATCTCGAGCCGCAGGCGCGCGTCGAGGTTCGACAGCGGCTCGTCCAGCAGCAGCACCTTGGGCTGCATGACAAGCGAGCGGGCCAGCGCGAGGCGCTGCTGCTGGCCGCCCGACATCTCGGCGGGCTTGCGCTTGTCGTAGCCGGTGAGGCCCACGGTGGCGAGGCCCTGCAGGGTGCGCTCGGTGATCTCGTTCGCCGAAAGCTTCTGCAGGCGCAGGCCGAAGGCCACGTTCTCGAAGGCGTTGAGATGGGGGAAGAGCGCGTAGCTCTGGAAGACGAGGCCGATGCCGCGCTTGTTGGCGGGCACGCGGGTCACGTCGCGCCCGTCGATGGTGATGCGGCCAGACGCGGGGGCAAGCAGCCCGGCGATGGCGCGCATGGTCGTGGTCTTGCCGCAGCCCGAGGGGCCGAGCAGGGCGATCAGTTCGCCCTCGCGAATGCCGAGGTTCAGCTCGGGGACGGCGACGCTCTGGCCGTAGGTCAGGGTCAGGTCTGTCAGTTGGACGTAGGTGTCAGACATAGCGAGAGAATCCCAGCAGACGTTCGGCGACGAAGACGATGGCAAGCGACATGAAGGCCAGCAGGGCCGAGAGCGCCGCGACGGAGGGATCGAAGGTGATCTCCATGTAGGCGAGCATGTCGATGGGCAGGGTGCGGACCCCGGGGCCCGACAGGAAGAGCGAGACCGGCACCTGGTTGAACGAGGTCACGAAGCCGAGGATGAAGGCGGCAAGCACGCCACCACGGATGTTCGGAAGCACGACCTTGGTGAAGGCCTGGAAGCGCGAGCAGCCCAGCAGGACGGCGGCCTCTTCCATGTCGCCGCGCAGGTTGTGCATGGAGGAAGAGACGACGCGCACGGCGTAGGGCAGCACCAGCGCCGTGTGCGCCATGAAAAGCGCCATGGTCACCGTCACGTCGAGCGGCACCACCACGTAGCGCAGCAGGGCAAGGCCCACGATGATGCCCGGCACGATGATCGGTGCCGCCACGATGGTGCGCACGGTTTCGGCGCCGGGCAGGTCGTAGCGGTTGAGCGCGTAGGCCGCCGGCACACCCAGTACCAGCGCCAGCAGCGTGCCGAAGATGGCGAGCCCCATGGACAGCATGAAGCTCGCGCGGAAGCTCTCGACGGTGAAGACCTTGGCGTACCAGCGCAGGGTCAGCCCCTGCGGCGGGAAGGCGAGGAACTCGGTATCCGAGGCGCCGGCCAGGATGATGATGAGGAATGGGCCGATCAGGAAGGTCAGCGTCAGCCCGAGGATGATCCAGTTCGCGGTGGTGCGCCCGATGGTGTTCATGGCTCAGCTCCGGGCCGTGGCGATCTTCTTCAGCAGAAGGTTCGCCGAGAAGGACATGACGATGAGGATCATGGCGATGACGCTGGCCGAGACGAAGTCGTTCGAGACGTTCACGCGCTGGTAGAGCAGCGTCTCCAGCATCAGCACCTTGGATCCGCCGAGGATCGCGGGGGTGATGTAGGCGGTGAGCGAGCCGGTGAAGACCAGCGTGCCGCCGATCACCAGGCCCTCTTTCGTGAGCGGCAGGATCACCTTGAAGAAGACCGAGATCCAGCTTGCCCCCAGCACGCGCGCCGCGGGGATCACGTCGCGGGGGATGTTCTCCATCGCCGAGACCAGCGAGATGATCATCAGCGGCAGGAACAGCTGCAACAGGCCGAGGTAGACGGCGGTTTCGGTGAAGAGCAGCCGCAGGGGCGACTCCGAAAGGCCAAGCCCGGTGATGGCGCCGTTGACGATACCGGTGCGGCCGAGGATCACGATCCAGGCGTAGGTCCGCGCCACGGGCGAGATCATCAGCGGCAGGACCACCATGCCGAAGATCGTCCCGCGGGCGCGTCCGCCGAGGTTCACGATGCAGAAGGCGGCGGCATAGCCGATCACCGCGGCGCTGCCCGCGACCAGCGCGCCGAGCTTGAGCGTCCGCAGGAAGACCGTGCGGTTCAGCGGCGCCGAGAAGAAATCGACGTAGCCCTGCAGCGAGAAGCCACCGCCGGTGCCGCGAAAGGCCTCGGACAGGAGGACCGCCACCGGGGCGAGAAAGAGCAGCGACGAGAAGATTGCCGCCGGAAGGGCCAGTGCCAGCCCTTCGCGCCTGTTGCGGAACATGAAAGCGATCCCCGCTTGAAAATCAGATGGTTGCACCCCCGGCGCGGCGAACCGCACCGGGGAAGACGGCGGGGGCACGCCGGACGGCCCCCGCACGCATGCTCGGAAGGGTTAGCGGATCACCTCGGCGTTCCACTGCTCGACCCAGGCCTCGCGGTTCTCGACGATCTCGGAGGCGGGCATGATGTTGAGCGAATTGATGACGTCGGCGCCGTAGGTCAGGTTGTCGGCGATCTCTTCGCTGACCTCGACCTCCTTGTTGGCGGGGCTGTCCACCAGCATCTCGGCGATCTTGGTCTGCACCTCGGTCGAGAGCCAGTAATCCATGAACTCGTAGGCGAGTTCCTCGTTGCCGTTGTCCTTGGTCATGACCATCACGTTCATGCCGCCGGCCTGGCCTTCCTCGGGCGTGGCCCAAGCGAAGGGCAGGCCCGCGTCCTTGAAGCTGCCCCAGGCGAACTTGCCCACGGGCGCCGCGATCACTTCCTGCTGGTTCATGAGCTGCACCAGCTCGGACGAGCGGGAATAGAAGGTGACGATGTCGTCGGAATGCTCGCCGATGGTCGAGATAACCTGGCCGTAGTCCTCGGTCTCGCCCATGGCCTTGCCCAGCATCATGAGCGTGAGCGGGCCTTGCGTGCCGGTGATGTTGGGCAGCGCCACCTGGCCGGCCAGCTCGTCACCCAGCAGGTCGCCCCAGCTGTCGATCTCGACAAGGTCCGAGCGGTAGACGATCGAGGAGGCATAGTAGGTGTAGCCCACCGCCATGCCGTCGCCGTTGGGGTCCTTGGCGCTGTCGTAGAGCTTGTCGAAGTTCGAGAGTTTCGAGCTGTCGATGGGGGCGAGCAGGTCCTTTTCGGCAAGGCTGAGCGCGTCCTGCGTCGAGATCACGGCCATGTCGATGACCGGGTCCGCGGCGTTGGCTTCGATCTTGGCCATGCGCTCGACGCTGTTGCCGGTCTCGACCACCACGTCGCAGCCGCACATTTCCTCGAAGGGCTCGTAGAGCGCCTCGGTGTATTCGTCCTGGGCGAAGGAATAGACCGAGATGGTCAGGGTCTTGTCCTGGGCCGTGGCGGCGGTGGCGAGCGCGCTGGCGGCACAGCCGAGCGCGAGAAGGGACAGGGTCGATTTCATGAGTTGGCTCCTTGTTGGTCAGTTTCTTGCTGTCGTGAGAGGGCGCGCGGGACCGCAGTCGAGGTGCGCAGCACCAGCCGCATGGGAACGGCCAGCGAGGGGTCGTCCGGGGCGTGACCGGCAATGCGGCGGGCTAGGACGTCGAGCGCGTGTTCGGCAATGGTCTGCACGTCCTGCGCGATGGTCGTCAGTTCCGGGTGCATGGCGGTGGCGAGCGGCAGGTCGTCGAAGCCGGTCAGGCTGACATCGCCCGGCACCGAGAGGCCGGCACGCGACAGCCGCGAATGGGCGCCAAGTGCGATCAGGTCCGAGGTGGCCATGACGGCGGTTGCCCCGCCTTCGATCAGGTGGGGTACGGCGTCGAGGCCCGCCTCGCCCCAGGCGACGTGGTGCCGGGCGTCGGGGCCAAGCCCCTCGATCATGCCGCGGATGCGGTCCTGCTGCACCTCGGACACCGCATCGCCCCCCAGAAGGACGACCTCGCGGTGGCCCAGGCCCGCGATATGCGTGCCGAGCTGCCGCCCGCCGCCGAGGTGGTCGGCGGAGACGGTGGTGCGCGGGTCCGAGGCGGTATTGATGACGACCGCGGGAATGCCGTCGGGCACCGGGGAGGTGCCCTTCTGCGGCACGATGACGATGCCGTCGACGCCGCGCCCGACAAGCTGGGTCAGCGCCTCGTCCTGGCGGGCGGCATCGCCGCGCGAATCCGCGATCAGGATGCCGAGCCCGCGACTTTCCGCGGCGATCGAGAGGTTCTGCGCGATGCGGGGGAAAAGCGGGTTCGTCAGGTCCGGCATCACCAGCCCGAGGATGCCGCTCTGCCCGGTCTTGAGCGCGCGGGCGGCACTGCTGGGGCGATAGCCCAGCTCGCTCGCAAGCGTCCGGATGCGGGTGGCCAGCTCCTCGGAGACGCGCCCCTTGCCCGAGAGGGCATTGGACACGGTGGCGGTCGACACCCCGATATCCCTGGCGATCTGCTTGAGGCTGGTCATCTGCGCTCCATCGTTGGTGAAACGATTAAGCGAGCGATTCTTCTTCGGTCAATCGTAAATTAATCGATTAACCATCTAGGGGGGAATCAGTAGGGATTCTGCTCAATCCTTGCGCAGGAGGTACGGAGTCGGGGATGTTGGCGACGGAAACGATCCGGAGTCCGGGCGTTGGCACGGATCGTCTGCCACTGGCGACGACCGGCATCTGGTTGCCCGGATCTGAATGAAGTGGTGAGCCGTGCAGGATTCGAACCTGCGACCCACTGATTAAAAGTCAGTTGCTCTACCAACTGAGCTAACGGCCCACTGTGGCGGCGTATCTAGGGAAGGCGTTCGGGGGGGTCAACCCATAAAATCGAGCGAAACGCGGGTGTTTCGCGGTGTCGCTCAAGACTGCTCTGGAAAGGGGCGGACGTGATCCGTATATGCGGCGCATGAACACGCGTGGGACAGACCGCCTGCCCTTCATGAAGATGCATGGGCTGGGGAACGATTTCGTCGTTCTCGACGCGCGTGCGCGTGCGGTGGAGATGACCCCGGCGCTGGCCTCTCGGCTGGCCGACCGCAACCGCGGGGTGGGATTCGACCAGCTTGCGGTGATCTCGGAGCGCGGGGACAGCGATGCGCACCTGACCTTCTACAACGCTGACGGCTCGCTGTCGGCGGCCTGCGGCAACGCCACGCGCTGCATCGGCCGGATGCTGTTGGACGAGACCGGCCGGACGGCGCTGGAGCTGACCACCGACCACGGCAGGCTTGCCGTGCGGGAGGCAGGCGGCGGGCTGACCTCGGTCAACATGGGACCGCCTCAGCTCAAGTGGGACGAGATCCCGCTGGCCGAGGAGATGGACACGCTGGAGCTGCCCATCGAGGGGGTGCCGACCGCGACCGGCATGGGCAATCCGCATTGCAGCTTCTTCGTCGAGGACGCCGAGGCGGTGCCGCTGGAAAGCTTCGGCCCCCGCTACGAGCATCATCCGCTGTTCCCCGAACGCACCAATGTGCAGGTGGTGAGCCTTGCCGGTCCCGACCGGCTTCGCATGCGCGTCTGGGAGCGCGGCGCGGGGATCACATTGGCCTCGGGGTCGTCCTCCTGTGCGGTTGCGGTGGCCGCGGCGCGGCGGGGGCTGACCGGGCGCGCGGTGACGGTCTGCCTTGATGGCGGCGAGCTGCAGGTCGACTGGCGCGAGGACGGTGTCTGGATGACCGGACCGACGGCGTATGTCTTTGACGGCGTGCTGACATCTGACTGGCTGGAGGGCGCATGACGGACGCGCCGAAATTCACGACGCTGGGCTGCCGGCTCAACGCCTACGAGACCGAGGCCATGAAGGCGCTTGCCGAAGAGGCGGGCGTCGACAATGCCGTCGTGGTCAATACCTGCGCGGTGACGCAGGAGGCCGTCCGCAAAGCGCGGCAAGAGATCCGGCGCCTGCGGCGCGAGAACCCCGACGCGCGGGTGATCGTGACCGGCTGTGCCGCGCAGATCGACCCCGAGGGCTTTTCCTCGATGGCAGAGGTCGACGCGGTCATCGGCAATACCGAGAAGATGTCGCCCGAGACCTGGAAGGGGCTGTCGGCCGATTTCATCGGCGAGACGGAGGCCGTGCAGGTCAACGATATCATGTCGGTGACCGAGACGGCGGGCCACCTGATCGACGGGTTCGGCACGCGGTCTCGCGCCTACGTGCAGGTGCAGAATGGCTGCGACCACCGCTGTACCTTCTGCATCATCCCCTATGGCCGCGGCAATTCGCGCTCGGTCCCGGCGGGCGTCGTCGTGGACCAGATCAAGCGGCTGGTCGGGCGCGGCTACAACGAGGTGGTGCTGACCGGCGTGGACCTGACAAGTTGGGGCGCCGACCTGCCGGGCGAGCCGCGGCTGGGCGATCTGGTCATGCGGATCCTGAAGCTGGTGCCGGACCTGCCGCGGCTGCGCATCAGCTCGATCGATTCGATCGAGGCGGACGCGAACCTGATGCTGGCCATCGCGACGGAAAAGCGGCTGATGCCGCACCTGCACCTGTCGCTCCAGCACGGCGACGATCTGATCCTGAAGCGGATGAAGCGGCGGCACCTGCGCGACGATGCCATCGCCTTTTGCGAGGAGGCCCGGAAGCTGCGGCCCGAGATGACCTTCGGCGCGGATATCATCGCCGGGTTCCCCACCGAGAGCGAGGCGCATTTCGAGAATTCGCTGAAGCTGGTGGAGGACTGCGACCTGACCTGGCTGCATGTCTTTCCCTATTCGGCCCGTCCCGGCACGCCTGCCGCGCGCATCCCGAACCGCGTCAACGGGGCGGTCATAAAGGAGCGCGCCGGGCGCCTGCGGGCGGCCGGGGCCGCCGCGGTCGAGAAGCATCTGGCCGGTCAGTCCGGCCGGTCGCATTCGGTGCTGATGGAGGCGCCTGACATGGGCCGGACCGAGCAGTTCACCGAGGTGCGCTTTGCCGCGCCACAGGCCGAAGGCGCCATCGTCGCGGCGCGGGTGACCGGGTACGAAGGCAGCCAGCTGACCGCCGTGCCCCTGTAGGAGCGCGAGGGGCGCTGCCCCTCTGGCGCGCGTGCCGCGCGCCATTCACCCCGGAGTATTTCTGCCAAGAAGAAGCCGGGCGCCTTGCGCCGGGTCCTGCGGGCCGGGAAGCTGGCGGCGCCACAGGCAAGGAGAGGACATGCACCCGAATCCCGTTTTCCGGAAGACCGGCGCCGCGCGGTCACTTGAGTTTGCGCGGGAGCGCGGTTTCGGCATCCTGGCGGTGTCGGGCGGCGGCGCGCCGCTTCTGTCGCATGTGCCCTTCCTTCTCTCGACGGATGGTGCGAGCGCGGAGCTGCACCTGGTGCGGTCGAACCCGATCTGCCGGGCCGTGGAAGAAGGTGTCGCGGCGCGGATCGCGGTGAGCGGGCCCGACGGCTATATTTCGCCCGACTGGTACGGAGACCCGGGGCAGGTGCCCACATGGAACTACGTGGCGGTACATCTGACAGGTGTGCTTCGCGCGCTGCCGCATGTGGAGATGGAGGGCATGCTCGCCCGGCAGTCGGCGCAGTTCGAGGAGCGGCTGCCGAAACCACCCTGGACCATGGACAAGATGGACCCGGAGGCGAAGGCGCGGATGCTGAGGATGATTCTGCCGTTCCGGTTCGAGATCGCCGAGGTCGAAAGCACCTGGAAGCTGAACCAGAACAAGGACGAGGCCGCGCGTCTTGGGGCCGCAGGCGCGGTGGGCGGAGGAATCGGGTCGGAGCTCGGGGCGCTGGCCGAGCTCATGCGCACGCCTCCGGACATGACGTGACACGGCGGCATGATGCCGTCCGGGCGGTACGGAATGTTTGCCTCGGGCGCGCGATTCCGTCATGACAGAACGATGACGAAGCCGCTTACCAATCCTCTCACGCAGATCGAGCACCGGGCTCTTTCGGTGCATCTGCTGACCGCGACCGGCGCGGTCTTTGCCATGCTCGCGCTGCTTGCAGCGGCGCAGGAGCAATGGTCGGTCATGTTCCTATGGCTGGTCGTGGCCTTCGCCGTCGATGGTGTCGACGGTCCGCTGGCCCGGAAGTACGACGTGAAACTCAATTCGCCCCGTTTCGACGGGGTGCTGCTCGACCTCATCATCGACTACCTGACCTATGTCTTCATTCCGGCCTTCGCGCTCTTCGGATCGGGGCTGCTGCCGGGCTGGACGGGATGGATGGCGATCATCGTGATCACCTTCGCCAGCGCGCTCTACTTCGCCGACAGCCGGATGAAGACCACGGACAATTCCTTCCAGGGGTTCCCGGGGTGCTGGAACATGCTGGTGATCGTGCTGTTCGCGGTGCGGCCCGATTTCTGGATCATCATGGCGCTGGTCGTCGTGCTGGCGGTCGCCATGTTCCTGCCGCTGAAGTTCATCCACCCGGTGCGGACGGCGCGCTGGCGGGCAGTGTCGCTGCCGGTCGCCTTTGTCTGGACCTTCTGCGCCGGCTGGGCCGCCTGGGTCGATTTCGATCCGCAGAGCTGGGCGCACTGGGGGCTGGTGGTGAGCTCGATCTACCTGATCTTCGCGGGGATCGCGCAGCAGCTAGTGCCGCAGAAGTCTCGCTGAGGCGGCCCTTGTGCAGAAGTTAAAAGACCGCCGCGCGGGATGCGCGGCGGTCTTTTCGTGTGCTGTGATGCCCGTCGGCGTCAGGCCTTGAGGCGGGCGCCGCGACGGAAAAGCCACCAGGCCCCGACGACCACCGCTGCAGTGGCGAGCAGCGAGATGGCGAAGCCGAGGAGCGGCGCGCTGTCGGAGACGCCGATGAGGCTCCAACGGGCGCCGTCGATCAGGTAGAAGACCGGGTTCACGTGGGTGATCTGGTAGAGCACCGGCGGCATGGCCTCGACCGAGTAGAAGGTGCCCGAGAGGAAGGCGAGCGGCATGACCACGAAGTTGGTGATGGCGGCCATCTGGTCGAACTTCTGGGCGTAGATGCCGGCAAGGATGCCGAGGCCCGACAGGAACGCGCCGCCGAGGACCACGTAGACGATCAGGGCCAGCGGGTGGGCGGGAACGATGCCCAGGGCGGCCCAGACACCGAGAGCGATGGCCGCTGCCACCACGACGCCGCGGGCGATGCCGCCTGCGAGGTAGCCTGCCACGAGCTCGCCCGGGGAGAGCGGGGGCATGAGCGTGTCGACGATATTGCCCTGCACCTTGGCGACCATGATCGAGCTCGAGGTGTTGGCGAAGGCGTTCTGGATCACGTTCATCATCAGGATGCCGGGCGCGATGAAGGTGGTGAAGGGCACGCCCATCACGTCGCCGCGCCGGGGGCCGATGGCGATGGTGAAGATCACGAGGAAGAGGCCCGCGGTCACCAGGGGCGCCAGCAGCGTCTGCGTCCAGACGTTCATGAAGCGTTTGACCTCGCGCAGGCTGAGCGTCCACAGCCCCATCCAGTTGATGCGGCCGAAGCGGCGGATGCCGTGGTCGAAGCTTTGCGTGTCGGTCATAGGTCCTCCTGGCGCGGTTCGGGCGCCTTGTAACTCGGGGCGTGATGATTAGTATAGGGGCACTCGAGTTTTCCGACAGGCGGCCTGATCGCGGGCCGCCTTTTCGATAGAGGTAATCCCCCATGTCCTGGACCGATGAACGTGTCGAGCTGCTGAAGAAGATGTGGTCCGAAGGCCAGTCCGCGAGCCAGATCGCGAAGGAGCTGGGCGGCGTGACGCGCAACGCGGTGATCGGCAAGGTGCATCGACTGGGCCTGTCGAACCGTGCCGGCGCTGCGCCTGCCCCGGCCGCCGCGCCCGCTGCTGCGGCCGCTGCGCCGGTGAAGGAAGCGAAACCTGTCAAGGAACCGCGTCCCGAGCCGGAAATCGCCGAGCCTGTTGCCCCCGCCGCTGCGGCCGAGCCCGAACCCGAGCCGGCGATCCCCGCCGCCGAGGAACGGCCTGCAGCCGCGCCGGTCAGCCGGACCGGCAAGACCATAGTGCCCGCTGGCCAGCCCCTGCCGCCGCAACCCTCGGCCAACGAGATCAGCCCCGAAGCGCTGGCGAAAGTGAGTGAAGTGGAAAAGAAGGCCAAGAAGCTGACGCTGATGGAGCTGACCGAGCGGACCTGCAAGTGGCCCGTCGGCGATCCTGCGACGCCGGACTTCTGGTTCTGTGGCCTGCCCGTGCAGCAGGGCAAGCCCTACTGCGAGGCGCATGTGGGCGTGGCCTTCCAGCCCATGAGTTCGCGCCGAGACCGTCGCCGCTGAGGCGCCGGGCAGATTAGACAGGATGAGGCTCCGCCAAAGGCGGGGCCTTTTTCGTTTGGGCGTGTGCTACTCGGCCTCGTCTGTCACGGGCACCCATATCTCGTAGGCCATGACGTCGGGGCCGTTGCGGTCGTCCGGCGGGTAGCGCTCGAAGACCGCGCCCTCCCGGATCTGGCGACCCGAGGCGGGGAGCCATTCGGAGAACATCCGGTCGAAGTCGCGGGTCATCCGCGCGATGGGGCCGAGCCTGCGCAGCACGGCATAGGTGCCCGCCGAGAGCGTCACGGCGTCGAGCCCCTCGGGGAGGGGGGTGGGTGGAGCCGGAACTTCCTTGCCCACGCAGTAGCGAAAGCCACCGGCGGGATCCATTTCAAACGAGACGCCGAACGTCGGCCCCTCGATCGCGCCGGGGATCCGGTGGCCGGCGTCGAAGAATTCCTGCCATTGTCGCGGTATCTCGGAGCGGCGCATCATGGTGTATCGGCGGGTCGTGCCGACGATCACGCGCTCGGGCGCGGAGAGGATTTCAGGGGCAAGCGGTTCGCTCATGGAGGGCGCATCCCTTCTGGGGTCTTCTGGCGCCTCGTGATACCGCATCGGTGACCGCGCGTCGTCCCTTTGCGCGCCAACGCGGCGTCGGATGGCGTTAACGTGACGTTTTTGCTCTGTTTCCACCTGGTGCAGCACGCTATCACGCGGTCTGAGGAACCCGCGGGCGCGCGAAGTTGCGCCGCAAGCCGAGGAGAGACACGCAATGAAGGTACTGGTGCCTGTCAAGCGCGTGATCGATTACAACGTGAAGGTTCGCGTGAAAGCGGACGGGAGCGGTGTCGATCTTGCGAACGTGAAGATGTCGATGAACCCCTTCGACGAGATTGCCGTGGAAGAGGCGATCCGGCTGAAGGAAGCCGGTAAGGCCGACGAGGTCGTGGCGGTATCGATCGGCGTGAAGCAGGCGCAGGAGACACTGCGCACGGCGCTGGCCATGGGCGCCGACCGGGCGATCCTCGTGGTGGCTGCGGATGACGTTCACCAGGACATCGAGCCTCTGGCCGTGGCCAAGATCCTTGCCAAGGTGGTCGAGGAAGAAGCCCCCGGGCTGGTCCTGATGGGCAAGCAGGCCATCGACAACGACATGAACGCGACCGGGCAGATGCTCTCGGCGCTCATGGGCTGGAGCCAGGCGACCTATGCCAACGCGCTCGAGGTCGAGGGCGACAGCGCCGTGGTGACCCGCGAGGTCGACGGCGGCCTGCAGACCGTGAAGGTGAAGATGCCGACCATCGTCACCACCGACCTGCGCCTGAACGAGCCGCGCTATGCCTCGCTGCCCAACATCATGAAGGCCAAGAAGAAGCCGCTCGATGAAAAGACCGCCGCCGACTACGGCGTCGACGTCGCGCCGCGCCTGGAGATCGTGAAGACCGGCGAACCGCCGGTGCGCGAGGCAGGCGAAATGGTCGGTTCGGTCGACGAGTTGGTGTCCAAGCTCAAAGAGAAGGGGATCGTGTGATGGCCGTTCTGCTGATTGCCGAGATCAACGACGGCGCCCTGTCGATGGACGCCACCGCCAAGGCCGTAAGCGCGGTATCCGCGCTGGGCGACGTGACACTGCTCGCCTGCGGTGCTTCCGCCAAGGAAGCCGCCGCTGAGGCGGCCACGATTGAGGGTGTCTCCAAGGTGCTGGTAGCCGAGGACGCGCTTTACGGCCATCGTCTGGCCGAGCCGGTGGCGGCGCTGATCGTCTCGCTTGCGGGCGACTACAGCCATATCGTGGCGCCGGCGACGACGGATGCGAAGAACATCCTGCCGCGCGTGGCAGCGCTGCTGGACGTGATGATCCTGACCGACGTGAGCGGTGTGGTCGACGCCGATACGTTCGAGCGCCCGATCTACGCGGGCAACGCCGTTCAGACGGTGAAGTCTTCGGACAGCGTGAAGGTTCTGACGGTGCGGACCTCGACCTTCGACGCGGCGGGCACAGGCGCCGCCGCCCCGGTCGAGGACATCGCCGCCGGCGAGAACCCGGGTCTGTCCGAATGGGTCGAGGACAAGGTCGCCGAGAGCGACCGTCCCGAGCTGACCTCGGCGGGGATCGTGGTCTCGGGCGGCCGCGGCATCGGCTCGGAAGAGAACTTCGAGATGATCGAGAAGCTGGCCGACAAGCTTGGCGCCGCCGTGGGCGCGTCGCGCGCCGCCGTCGATTCGGGCTTTGCGCCGAACGACTGGCAGGTGGGCCAGACCGGCAAGGTCGTGGCGCCGGATCTCTACATCGCCGTGGGCATCTCGGGTGCGATCCAGCACCTTGCCGGCATGAAGGACAGCAAGGTGATCGTGGCAATCAACAAGGACGAGGAGGCGCCGATCTTCCAGGTGGCCGACTACGGACTGGTCGCCGACCTCTTCGAGGCCGTCCCGGAACTTACCGACAAGCTCTGAGGCTTTAGGTCACGAAAGTCATGACGGCCCGCCAATTAGCGGGCCGTTGTCATTTCGGGGATCAGCGGCGCTGCTGTTGCGCCGAGGCAAGCAACGTGGCCGCGATGCTGGTGCTGCTGGCAAAACCCGCGTCGTTGGAGAGACTGGACATGGCGAGAAAGCGGCGTCGCAATTCGTTCATCTTGTCGGGTTCGAGGAAATCCTTGAGCGAGTCGACGCCGAACTGGCGTTCGGCCCGCGCCTGGAAGATGGAAAGCTGCTGGTCCACGTCAATCTGGGCCAGGCTGTCAGGCAGCCCCATGGCGGTCTGGAAGACGGCGCGCAACGGCTCGGAGCCCATCACGCGGAACCACATGGCGTTGTCGGAGCCGCCCCGGCCCACAAGCGTGTCGAGTTCGCGTTCGAGGGCGAGCGCGAGGCGCATGTTGTTGTCGCTTTCGCCGACGGCGATCTCGAACTGATGGTCAATGTAGCTTTGGGTTATGGCCTCGGCGAAGCCGGGCGGGTAGCTGGGCGGCGCGTCCGGTTCGCCGAGACCGAAGGCGCGCGACATCGCGAGGTAGCGCTTGTCGTCGAGCAGGTTCACGAGGGAATTGGGGTCCGCGGGGTCCTGTTCGAGCACCAGCCGGAGCGGGTTGTTGTCGGGCGTCTCGTTCGTGAGTCCGAAGAGATCCAGCGTAGCAAGGCGCACGGGCACGTTTGCCATGACGTCCGAGGCGGTTTCGAACCCGGCCTCGCGCTCCGACAGGACCTCGATGAACTTGGCGGCGGTGCCGGGTTCCTCGTAGGGATCACCAAAGGCGAAGGCGTCCGAGAAGGCGGCCCAGCGCTTGTCGTCGAGCGTGTTGGCGAAGCTGGCGTCGTCGTAGAGGTCCGATTCCAGCACGTCGCGCAGGAAGCTGGTGTCGTCGATGCGGTCCTCGAGTCCGAAGAGCCCCAGCGCGCTTTGAAGCAGGGCCCTGTCTTCGAGCAAGTCGTCGGCGGAGGTCAGCGAATCGATCCGGTCCTCGAAGAGCGCGGCAAAGCCCACGGCGCTTTTCGACAGTTCGGCCTTTTGTTGAAAGTCGAAGGCCTGCGCGAGTTCCACCAGCCGCGGATCGCCCAGCCGGTTCACGAAGCTCGTCTCGTCCGAGAGATCGGATTCGAGCACCTGCTGCAGGAAGTAGGTGTTGCCCTCCATATCCTCGAGATTGAACTGGCGCAGCGTCGCGCGCAGAAGGCTGCCGTTCGACAGCAGGTCATCGGGCGTGGCCACATCGGCCAGCTGGCTCTGTGCAGCCTCGGCGGTGGCCACATGCGCCAGGCTCGGCCCCGCCTCGCCGGCGAAGTTGAAGGTCCGGGCAAGGTCGAGATATCGCTTGTCGCTCAGCCGGTTGGCCAGCGAGGTCGGGTCCGTCAGGTCGGATTCGAGCACGCGCCGGATGAAGGCGCGGTTGTCGAGGTCTTCGCCCAGACCGAAGGCCCCGAGCGCCACCTTGAGCACCTGGCGGTCCTTCATGAGATCGTCGACGCTTTCGATGCCCTTGATCTTGTCGGCAAAACCGGCCGTCTCGCGCGCGACAAGGCCGCCGCGTGCGAAACTCGCCTGCTGGGTGTCCAGCGTGCGGTTCAGGTAGCTCCAGCCGGCAAAGCCCGAAGCGGGCAGGACAGGCACGTAGGTCATTTCGGGTCCCCATAGTGGGATGGCGCCGCGCGGGCACCGCCTGACGATGTCTTACCGCGCCGCTCTTAATCGTGCCTTAAGTCGGCCGGCAGCAGGTCGCGCAGCAGTGGCAGCAGCTCTGCCGCGGCGCGTTCATGGGCCGCGGGCCCGGGCAGGACCGCAGCCGCCGGGGCGGAGAAGCCGGGTAGCGGCTGATCAGTGCCGGAGAAGACGCCCCGGGGCGCCGCGATCTCGACCTGGCCAGCGAGGTGCGGGCGCAGGGCTTCGAGCATTTCGCGCGTGACGAGCAGCGGTTCGCAGTCCCCGATCTCCTCGGCGCGTTCGGGCGGCAGGCGATCCGAGATCCAGAGCAGCAGGACCGGTCCGGGGATCAGCGCGCAGAGCGCGGTCATGCGGGCGATCCAGGCGCTCTTGAGTTCGCGGAACACGGCGGCGCTGCGCTTTTCGCAGATGGCATGTAGCCGGCTGAGCATGTGGCGCGTGAAGTGGAACTCGGTGAAATCGACTTCGGGATAGAGGAGGGCGAGCGTCGGCGAAGCGCTGAGGAAGCGATCGTTGCGGCGCGGATGAACGCTGTAGTAGCGATTCGAGAGGTTGTGCGCGCCCATGGCCTGGATCACGACGGCCTTGGCGCCCGCGAGTATCTGGGACAAGCCGGGGTCGTGCAGGAAGCTGTCGATGCCGGCGTTGACCACGCCGAGGTTGACGCAGTCCAGGCCGAGTTCGCGGTCGAGCAGGTCGGGCCAAGGGGCGGATATGAATCGGCCGTAGGTTTCGGTGCTTCCGATGCAGATGACGTGGTCTCGTTGCAGATCGCGGCAGGGGCCGCGGAACTGAAGGCGGCTACCTTCGTAGCCGCATGGACTGTAATCGAGGCAGTCCTTCCCCGTTGGGACATGTTGCATGTCACCCCCAAGATATTTTCTCACCCGCGACCAGAATCGGCCATATCCCTTGCGGTTTTGCTAAGAGCGCTGCTGGTTGGCGGGCGCCGGCCATCCTGCTTGCGGCGGTGCGGCACGCGCGCCTATGGTGGCGCCGCGACTGGCATAAGGGACATGGGCATGGACATCGGATCTGTAGGGATCATCGGCGCGGGACAGATGGGCAACGGCATCGCCCATGTGATGGCGCTGGCGGGCTATGACGTGGTCCTGAACGATGTCAGCCAGGAGGCGCTCGACGGCGCCCTTGGCCGTATCGAGAAGAACCTCGACCGCCAGGTCTCGAAGGGCAAACTCGAACAGGAGATGCGCGACGCGGCTGTGGCCCGCATTTCCACCACGCTCGAACTCGACCCCGTCGGGCAGTGCGATCTCGTGATCGAGGCCGCGACCGAGCGCGAGGAGGTCAAGCAGAAGATCTTCGACGCGCTGGTGCCCAAGCTGAAACCCGAGACGATCCTGACCTCGAATACCTCGTCGATCTCGATCACACGGCTGGCATCGCGCACGGACCGCCCCGAAAGGTTCATGGGCTTCCATTTCATGAACCCGGTGCCGGTGATGAGCCTTGTCGAGCTGATCCGCGGGATCGCGACCGATCAGGAAACCTACGAGGCCTGCCTTGCCGTGGTCGAGAAACTTGGCAAGACCGCCGCCAGTGCCGAGGATTTCCCGGCCTTCATCGTGAACCGCATCCTGGTTCCGATGATCAACGAGGCGGTCTATACGCTCTACGAGGGTGTGGGCAACGTCAGCAGCATCGACGAGGCCATGAAGCTCGGCGCCAACCATCCCATGGGCCCGCTGGAGCTTGCCGATTTCATCGGGCTCGACACCTGCCTGGCCATCATGAACGTGCTGCACGACGGGCTCGCGGATACTAAGTACCGGCCCTGTCCGCTTCTGACGAAATACGTCGAAGCCGGCTGGCTGGGCCGCAAGGCCGGTCGGGGGTTCTACGACTATCGTGGCGACACGCCCGTCCCCACGCGCTGACGCGCCGCTTCTTTTCGCCACAAATACCTCGGGGTCTGGGGGCAGAGCCCCCGGCGGGTCGGCCCGCGCAGCGGGGCGAAACCGTGTTGGGGGCGGCGGGGCCGGTTACCCCGCCCTGCCGAGCCCCAGGGTCATTTCACGCAGCCAGGCCACGAATTCGCGCTGACCGCCGGGGAAGGCGCGGATCGCGTCGGGGGCGATGGGCTCTCCGACCACCGGGGCCTGCGGGCGGTTGCAGGCGTGAACGACCTCGTGGATCAGCAGGCCCTGCCGGACGGTGGGCGAGACGCGGTTGGCGATCTGATAGGCGCGCGAGTTCTGGCCGGGGAAATAGACTGGCACTACCGTGGCGCCCGAACGCTGGATCATCTTTGCGGTGAATGGGTTCCAGCCGGCCTCGACCGCGGGGCCCCACCAGCTTTCGGAGGAGGCGACGACGCCCGAAGGGAAGAGTACGATCACGCCGCCGTCCTTGAGGTGCCCCATGGCGCGGGCGCGCATCTCGAGGCTCTGCTCGCGGGCGTCCTCCTCGTGGGGGAAGGGCACCGGGATCATGAATTCCTCGACCTCCTTCACGCCGGTCAGAAGCGAGCGGGTCAGGATCTTGTAGTCGGTGCGCACACGGCCGATGAGTTCGGCCAGGACCATGCCGTCGACAAGCCCGTGCGGGTGGTTCGCGACGATGATGACCGGCCCCTTTTCCGGGATCCGGGCGACCTGTTCCTCGGGGGTGGCCAGCTCGATCCCCATGATCGAGAGTGCCTGTTTCCAGAAGGCGTGCCCCTCGGCGGGGCCCATGCGCTCGAAGCGGCGCACCATGCGCAGCAGGGGCAGCTTGCCGGTCAGCCATTCGAGCGTGCGAATGGTGTTGGCCTTCCACGGGTTCGTGAAGGTATTGGCGTAGCTGAGCTTGCGCTTGTCATAGGGGGCCGGATTGGGACGGGTCACCCCCTGGCGTCGCGCGACTGTGGCTTGATAGCTCTCCACCATGCGCCCGTCTCTGTCCCGTTTCATGCGCCGCGGAGCTCTTCCGCGGGCCTCAGCATTCCTCTCCGAAGCGGTCCCCCACCAGGGCTTCGACCGCGTCTGCCAGGGCCTCCGCTTGCGGACCCCGCGTCTGAACCTCAATAGAGGTTCCTTTGGACGCTGCCAACATCAAAAGGCCCATGATGCTGTCGCCGCTCGCGGAGATGCCGTCACGCCATACCTCGGCCGTGGCATCGAAACGCTCCACCACTTCGACCAGTTTTGCCGAGGCGCGCGCGTGCAGGCCCTTCTCGTTGACGATCTTGAGAACGCGGCTCGCGGAGCCTGTCATGGGCAAGGAGTCCTTCCTGGGTGGGCAGGGCGCGGATCAGCAGCTTTCCGCGGTGATGTCCTGGCTGTCAATATACTTGCGGCCGGCTTCGAGCGCGCCGCGGACGGCCTCGGGGACCGGTTTGCCGCGGCTCTTCACCAGCTTGATGAGCATCGGGAGGTTGGCGCCGTAGAGGATCCGGCGGTTGGCGGGAGTGCAGGCGGCGAGGCTCAGGTTCGAGGGCGAGCCGCCGAACATGTCGGTCACGATCACGACCCCGTCGCCGGTATCGACCGCATTTGCGGCGGCGCAGATCTCGTCCTGCTTGGAGGTGCGGTTGCAGTCGGCCTCGATGGCGACGGCACGCATGCCGGTCTGCGCACCGACCACGTGTTCGACCGCCGAAAGATATTCCCGGGCGAGTCCGCCATGCGCCACGATGACGATGCCGATCACTTAGGACACCTTTCCGAGCTTGTCCGCCTCGCGGCTGGTGGTGGCGGTCAGGCCGCGCCGTTCCAGTTCGCGATGACGAATAGACACGTGCCAGCCGGACTGTGCAAGGGCGCGGGCGACGCTTTCGGTGATCGCGACGGAACGGTGTTGCCCGCCGGTACATCCGAAGCCCACCGAGAAGTGGGCCTTGCCCTCACGGACATGCGCGGGAAGCACGAAGGTGAGCAGGTCCACGACGCGGTCGAGGAAGGGCGCGCTGCTGGGGTCGGCGGCGACGTAGTCGGCAACAGCGGGATCGAGACCGGTGAAGGGCCGGAGTTCCGGCTCCCAGTGGGGGTTGTTCAGGAAGCGCACGTCGAGCGCCATGTCCACACCTGTGGGCAGGCCGCGCTTGTAGGAGAAGGAATGCAGCGAGATCGCCATGCGCTGTCCCGTGTCGCCGGCGAACCAGCTGCGGATCTCGGCGCCGAGATCGTGCACGGTCATCTCGGTGGTGTCGATGAGGATATCGGCACGGGCGCGCACGTCATCAAGGAGGGCGCGTTCGCGGGCGATCCCCTCGGCCGGGCTGTCACCCGGCGCCAACGGGTGGCGGCGGCGGGTTTCGGAATAGCGGCGGGCGAGGATCTCGGGCGCGCAGTCGATGTAGAGCAGGTCGCAGCGCAGGGGCGGGTAGGCGGCAAGGTTGGCGTGCAGTTCGGCGAGCGCCGCGGCCGAGAAATCGCGGTTGCGCACGTCGATGCCGAGCGCGAGCGGGCGCGCCTCGGCCTCTGCGCCCTCGATCAGCCGGGGGACGAGGCTGAGGGGGATGTTGTCGATCGTCTCGAAACCGGCGTCCTCGAGCGCGTTGATCGCAGTGGAGCGCCCGGCGCCCGAGGGGCCGGTGACAAGCACGATGCGCTGTAATGTTTCGTCCGGGTCGGCCATCTCATGCCTCTCTTCCATGCAGAAGATATTGCTGAAGCGCAGCCGCGAAATAGGGGGCCTCGGGATTGTGAAATAGAGGGAATTTGTGTCCGATCACTTCGGTGTGGCGTTCGGGTGGCAGGCGTTTGGTTTCGGGCGTGTCGAGGTCGACCACCGCGGCGAGGGGCGTCGGCCCGGCTGCGGGAGTGCGCAGTATGCCGATGCAGCGCGCCTCGATCAGGCCCGAGATGGCGTCGGGGGCATGCAGGATCGGCGTGCCGTCCTCGTCGCGGATCGCTGTGCGGTCGTCCGAGACGAGCTGCGCCCCGAGGGCGATAAGCTGCAGTGCCAGCGAAGATTTTCCGCTTCCCGAAGCGCCCTGGATGAGAAGGCCGCGCCCGGAGAGCGCCACGGCACTGGCGTGAAGGATGAGAGGCCTGTCGCCCACCGGCTCAGACCGGCAGACCCACCACGAAGCGCGCGCCCAGCGGCTCGGAGGTGGCATCTGCTTCGGTCGGCCGGATGTTCTCGGCCCAGATCACGCCTCCGTGCGCCTCGACGATCTGCTTGGAGATGGCGAGGCCGAGGCCGGAGTTGTTGCCGAAATCGCTTTGCGGGCGCGAGGTGTAGAACCTCTTGAAGATCTTGCCGAGCGCCTCTTCGGGAATGCCGGGGCCGGTGTCCTCGACAACTACCAGCACACGGTTGTCCCGGCGGCGGACCCAGACCCGGATCGCGTCGCCGTCCTCGCAGAAGGAGATGGCATTGGTGATCAGGTTCACGAAGACCTGCGCCAGCCGCGCCTCGAGCCCCGAGATGCGGATCTGATCCTTCGGCAGGTCGGTGATGAACTCGATTCCCTTGCCCTTGGCGTCCTCGCCGAGGAACTCCCCGATGTTGGAGAGCATGTCGAGCAGGTTGAATTCCTGCTCCTCTTCCTTGACCAGCTCGGAGTCGAGCCGCGAGGCGTTTGAAATGTCGCTGACCAGACGATCGAGCCGGCGCACGTCGTGTTCGATCACGTCGAGCAGCTTTTCGCGGTGTTCCTCTTTGCGGACCATGCGCAGGCTGCCGACGGCAGACCGCAGGCTCGCGAGCGGGTTCTTGATCTCATGGGCTACGTCGGCGGCAAACTGTTCGTTGCTGTCGATGCGGTCGTAAAGCGCGCTGACCATCCCGCGAAGTGCGCCGGAGAGCCGGCCGATCTCGTCGGGCCGGGCGGTGAGGTCGGGGATGCGAATGCGCCCCGTGGACATCTTGGAGCGGTTGCGCTGCCGGCCGATCTCGGCCGCGTCGGCAAGGTCGGAGATCGGGTTGGCAATGGTGGAAGCGAGAACGAGGCTAAGGCCGATGGAAACCAGCGTCCCGATCACGAACATCTGCAAGACGCGTTCGCGTTCGGCGGTGACCGCGGCGTCGATCTCCTGCGCTGTGGAAACGACGGCGACGTGGCCGACGATGGAACCGTCCCGGACAATCGGCGAGATCGCGGTAAATTCGGTTGCGCCGCCGTCGCCCATCCCGGCCTCGACATAGGTGGCGGCGGGCTCGGTCTGCGTGATCAACTGGCGAAGACGATCTTCGAGCGGCAAGTCGGGCGTGGCGTCGAAGTAGTCGAACAAGCCACGGGCCCAGCCCCAGACGGCGTCGAGAGCCTTGGCGATGAAGGTCGGAGACCGTTCTTCCTCTCGTGTCTCGAGCGCCGGTGAGACCTGCCCCGATTGCTCTGCCACCAGCAGGAGGGCGTCGTCGAAAACAAGGACCTCGTTGGTTGCGGAGAGATCAAGGCCCTCAAGGATGCGCGCAGCGTCGTTGTCGGCCGTCGAACTGTTCGGCGTGGCCATCTCGCCCGGCGGGCGCGCTTCGAACACATCGGCGATGAGCTCTACCTGCGCCTGGAGCGAATTGGCATGCTGGATGGCCAGGGTATCGCGCGAGGAGTTGAGCCACAGGATCCCGAGAACGAGGATGTTCAGCGCGATCAGGTTGAATGTGATGATCTTGCGGGTCAGCGGCGAGCGGTTGAGAGAGAGCAGCCCGCGGCGCGCACGGGTATCGCGCATTTCCTGCTCGACCGTGGAGTCGGGGGCAACCCAGTCATCCCCCAGCACGACATCGCCATCGCGCCGTTCGGCATCCTTCTTGCCGGAGAGCCGTTCGGCCAATGCCATCGCCTACTCTTCGTTGTAGCGGTATCCGATACCGTAGAGCGTTTCGATCGCCGAGAATTCCGGATCGACAGTGCGCATCTTCTTGCGCAGGCGCTTGATGTGACTGTCGATCGTGCGGTCGTCGACATAGACCTGATCGTCGTAGGCGACGTCCATGAGCTGGTCGCGCGACTTCACGAAGCCGGGCCGCTGGGCGAGCGCCTGCAGCAGCAGGAATTCCGTTACAGTCAGCGAGACATCCATGCCCTTCCAGGTCACGGAGTGGCGCAGCGGATCCATGGAGAGCGAACCGCGCACCATGAGCTTGGCTTCCTCGCTTTCGCCGGTCGCGTCGCCGGCGACGGCCTCCTGGCGGCGGAGCAGCGCGCGGATGCGCTCAACAAGAAGACGCTGGCTGAACGGCTTCTTCACGTAGTCGTCGGCGCCCATGCGCAGGCCCAGGACCTCGTCGATCTCGTCATCCTTGGAGGTGAGGAAGATCACCGGCATCTTGGATTTCTGGCGGACGCGCTGAAGCAGATCCATGCCGTCCATTCGGGGCATCTTGATGTCGAAGACGGCCATGTCGGGCATCTGCTTGTTGAACGCATCGAGTGCTGCCTGACCGTCATGATAGGTTTCGACTTCGAAACCCTCGGCCTCGAGGGTCATCGAAACGGAGGTCAGGATGTTTCGATCATCGTCCACAAGGGCGATCTTGGACATGGTTTGTTCCTTAGTAGCTGCTCTGTTGCCAAGCTTTTTCAACAGTATGCGGGACTTCCGGCCTTGCAACAATCCCAAACAGCGAATCAGCACCACGGGCAAGGGGCATGACATTACAAAATCGTGGAGGTTTGACTAATTTGCACACCCGGTGTCGGCGGGTTGCCGCGATGGTATCGCTAAAGGTGATTTGGTTGCGCTAACTCCATACCAACGTCCTGTTCATGTCGGAAAGCACCGTGGTAGATCCATTGGGTGCGGAGATTTCGACCGTGCGAAGGGCATGGAGGATGCCCGGGAAGGACACGCGCGGCAGGGCCGCGGCGACAGGAGCAAAGCAGATGACATTTGGACGGGTGAACCCGGAATTCCGGCTCGAAGATCAGGGAATCGAGGGGCTTGGCAATGTCTATTACAACCTCATGGAGCCGGCGCTGATCGAGGCGGCCCTCAAGCGTGGCGAGGGAACGCTTGGCAAGGGCGGAGCCTTTCTCGTCACCACCGGCAAGTTCACCGGACGTTCGCCGTCGGACAAGTTCGTGGTCCGCTCCCCGGCCGTCGAAGACACGATCTGGTGGGAAAACAACCAGCCGATGGAGCCCTCCGGGTTCGATGCGCTTCATGCCGATATGCTCGAGCACATGAAGGGTGGCGACTATTACGTGCAGGACCTTGTCGGCGGCGCCGACCCCGCCAACGCGATCGACGTGCGCGTGATCTCGGAACTGGCCTGGCACAGCCTTTTCATCCGCCACATGCTGCGGCGTCCCGATCGCGAGGACCTCGACAGCTTCGAGGCGGATTTCACCATCATCAACTGTCCGACCTTCAAGGCGGATCCCGCAAAGCACGGCTGCAAGAGCGAGACGGTGATCGCACTGAACTTCGAGAAGAAGCTCATCCTGATCGCCAACACCGAGTACGCCGGCGAGAACAAGAAATCCGTCTTCACGCTGCTGAACTACATCCTGCCCGGCAAGAACATCATGGCGATGCACTGCTCGGCCAACCACGCGCCGGGCAACCCGGTCGACACCGCGATCTTCTTCGGGTTGTCGGGCACGGGCAAGACGACGCTTTCGGCCGATCCCGACCGCGTTCTGATTGGCGACGACGAACACGGCTGGTCGGACCGGGGCACATTCAACTTCGAGGGTGGCTGCTACGCCAAGACCATCAAGCTGTCGCCCGAGGCTGAGCCCGAGATCTACGCTACGACCGAGATGTTCGGCACCGTGGTTGAGAACATGGTCTTCGATCCCGAAACCTTCGATCTCGACTTCGAGGATGACAGCCTCACGGCGAACATGCGCTGCGCCTACCCGCTGAACTACATATCGAACGCGTCGAAGACGGCGCTGGGCGGGCACCCCAAGAACATCATCATGCTGACCTGCGATGCGTTTGGTGTTCTTCCCCCGATCGCGCGGCTGACCCCGGCGCAGGCGATGTATCACTTCCTGTCGGGCTTCACCGCCAAGGTGGCCGGCACGGAGCGCGGTGTGACCGAGCCCGAACCCACCTTCTCGACCTGTTTCGGGGCGCCGTTCATGCCGCGCCGTCCCGAGGTCTACGGCAACCTCCTGCGCGACAAGATCGCCAAGCACGGCGCGACCTGCTGGCTGGTGAACACCGGCTGGACCGGCGGTGCCTATGGCGCCGGGTCGCGGATGCCGATCAAGGCGACCCGGGCGCTGCTGCACGCGGCGCTGGACGGATCGCTGGCCGATGTCGAGTTCCGCAAGGATCCCAACTTCGGGTTCGAGGTGCCGGTCTCGGTCGAGGGGGTGCCCGAGCTGCTGCTCGATCCGCGCAAGACCTGGGACGACAAGGCCGCCTACGACGCCCAGGCCGAGAAGCTGGTGCAGATGTTCGCAGACAACTTCGAGCAGTACGTCCCCTACATCGATGACGACGTGAAGGCCGTCGCCATCGGATGAGACGGCTGGCGCTGATCGCCGCGCTTTGGGCCGTCCCGGGTTTTGCCCAGGACGGCCCTTCCTCCGTCGTGGCCCCCGCAGGTCTGCTCGAGTACGGCGTGATCTGCGACGTGGACATCGAGGGGCAGCAACCTGCCCCCGATACCGAGAGCGGAAGCCTCAACATCATCGGGGAGGCCGAAGAGGTCGACGTCGTCACGCGGCTAGTCCCGGCGGAGCTGGGTCTGACCTTCGGTGTCCGCCTTGGTATGCAGGAAGGTGCGGTACCACTGGCGGGCCGTGTCGTCGTCGAGCACCCGCCGCTGGGGGCCTCGGGCGTCACCCGAGAAAGCTGGGCGGCCGAGCTTCTGCCGGGCGGTGCGCTGGTCAGCCTCTACTCCTTCGAGGCCGCGCATGAACTGGTCACAGGGCGCTGGATCTTCCGCTTCGAGGCGGGTGACGAGGTTCTGTCGGAGCAGCATTTCGATGTGGTCGATGCTGCCGCGGTGCCTGCAGTGATGGACGCCTGCTTCGATGGCGTCCCCATAAGTTGACGCAATAAATGGGTGAGTCGCCCACTTGTGGATGGTCTTGCAAGGCTGTCCACAACTTATTGCGTGTGTCGCGAATATTTCGCTTTACACTTATGCGAGGGGGTGGGCACCATATCTCGTGAGGGGCGGATGATCCGTCACCACCCTCAGAGCAGGCACCTAGTGTTTGGGGCGCTGCGCGCTTCGGACGCTATCACAACAAAGAGGTGGCGCCATGGCCCTGTCCGAGCAGTTTCTGACCGACGACCTTCATCCCATCGACATGGTGGAGCATCTGGCCGAGACCCAGGACTGGGATTTCGACCGTATCGGCGATGATCAGATCGCGATGGCCGTGGAAGGCCAGTGGCGCACCTATTCCGTGACGCTTGCCTGGTCGCCCATGGATGAAACCCTGCGGCTGATCTGCACCTTCGAAATGGAGCCGCCCGAGGAGCGTCTTCCGGCGCTCTGGGAAGGGTTGAATTCCGTGAACGACCAGTGCTGGGCCGGGGCCTTCAGCTACTGGGACGAGCCGAAGCTCATGGTGTTCAAGTACGGGCTGGTGCTTGCTGGCGGCCAGATGGCGTGCGCCGAGCAGATCAATACCATGATTTCGACGGCGATTCTGGCTTCCGAGCGCTACTATCCGGCATTCCAGCTTATGGTCTACACCGACCGCTCGCCGTCGGATGCCCTGCAGGTCGCCATTGCAGAGGCCTACGGGCACGCCTGACCCTGACCTCTCCCGTGCCCGCTCTTGCATCGCCCGCCGCGGCGCGGCAACAAGGGCGGATGGCGGGGTCCACCGGTCCCCGCCTGATAGTTTTGGCGAGCAGGGGGCGTTGATGCAGGAAACCGATATTGCACGTCGGGGGCTGGTCTTGCTGGGTTGCGGCAAGATGGGATCCGCGATGCTTGAGGGATGGCTGGCGCGAGGTCTTCCGCCCTCCTCGGTCCATGTCATCGACCCCTCCCCGTCGGAATGGCTTCAGGGCACGGGCGTGAACCTCAACGGCGAAACGCCAGCCGATCCCGCCCTGGTTCTGGTCGCCGTGAAGCCCCAAATGATGAGTGATGCGCTGCCGCAGCTTCAGCCTGCCGCGGGCGGTCCGACGCTGTTCGTGTCGGTAGCCGCCGGGGTATCGCTCCAGCGCTACGAGGTGATGCTGGGCGCGGCCACGCCGATCATCCGCGCGATGCCCAACACGCCCGCTGCCGTGGGCAAGGGCATCACCGCCATCGCGGGCAACGCGCAGGTGACGGAAACGCATCTCCAGACCGCCGAGGACCTGCTGTCCGCCGTGGGAGAGGTCGTGAGGCTCGAGGATGAGACGCAGATGGACGCGGTGACGGGCGTCAGCGGGTCGGGGCCGGCCTATGTCTTTCACATGATCGAGGCGATGGCCGCCGCAGGCGAGGCCGAGGGGCTTGCCCCGGATCTGGCGCTTGCCCTGGCGCGGGCCACCGTGGCGGGCGCGGGTGCATTGGCGCAGGAAAGCGGCGAGGACCCGGGCCAGCTGCGCAAGAACGTGACCTCCCCCAATGGCACCACGCAGGCGGGGCTTGAGGTGCTGATGCGGGACGAGGGCGGCCTGCGGCAGCTGGTCGGCGAGACGGTTCATGCCGCCGCTGAACGGTCGCGCGAGCTTGGCCGTGGCTGAAATCGGCTTCGACGATTTCATGGCCGTCGACATCCGGGCGGGCACGGTCCTGCGGGCCGAGTCCTTTCCCGAGGCGCGCAAGCCGGCGATCAAGCTCTGGATCGATTTCGGGGACGAGATCGGCGAGAAGAAAAGCTCGGCCCAGATCACGGCGCATTATGCGCCGGAAGAGCTTGTCGGGACGCAGGTCATGGCGGTCGTCAACTTCCCGCCCCGCCAGATCGGACCCTTCATGTCCGAGGTTCTGGTGCTGGGTGTGCATGATGCCGAGGGCGGCGTGGTGCTGGTGACGCCGGACAAGGGTGTGCCCGACGGCGGGAGGTTGTCATGAGCCGTATCCTTATCACCCGCAGCATGCCGGAGCGTGTCGTTGCCGCCGCGCGCGAACTGGGCGAGGTGACATACCGCGACGAGACAAAGCCGATGGCGCGGGACGGGATGGTCGCCGCGCTGGGCGATTTCGACGGTATCCTGACGACGCTAGGCGACGGCTGGTCCGCGGAGGTTTTCGAAGCCGCGGGCGCGGCGCGTTGCAAGTTGCTTGCGAACTTTGGTGTGGGTTTCAACCACATCGACGTGGAGGCGGCCCGGAAGGCCGGGGTGGTTGTGACGAACACGCCCGGCACGGTGACGGACGGGACCGCCGATCTTGCGTTGACGCTGATCCTGATGACCGCGCGGCGCGCGGGCGAGGGGGAGCGGCTGGTGCGTGCGGGCGCGTGGGGCGGCTGGCACCCGGTGCAGATGCTGGGGCTGCATGTGACGGGCAAGCGGCTGGGCGTGATCGGTATGGGGCGGATCGGTCAGGCCATCGCGCGGCGCTGCCATTTCGGCTTCGGCATGGAGATCGGCTATGTCGCACGGTCGGACAAGACCCTCGATTATCCCGCGACGCGACATGAAAGCCTCGGGGCGCTGGCGTCGGCCTCGGACATCGTCGTGACCGCGGTGCCGGGCGGGGCCGAGACGCATCACATGGTCGGCACCCCGGTTTTCGAAGCGATGCCGGATCACGGGATATTCGTGAACATCGCGCGAGGCGACGTGGTGGACGAGGCGGCGCTGATCGCGGCGCTTGAGGCCCGTCGTATCGCGGGCGCGGGTCTCGACGTCTACGAGTTCGAGCCCGAGGTGCCCGAGGCGTTGAGGGCCCTCGAGAACGTGGTGTTGTTGCCGCACCTCGGGACTGCGGCGCTCGAGGTGCGCGAGGCCATGGGACTTATGGCGGTCGACAACCTTCGTGCCGTTCTGGCCGGCGAGGTGGCGCCGAACAGCGTCTGAGGTTCAGACCTCGGGCGCGTTGCGCGGCGGGATCGTTCCGAAATCCCCCGGCTTGTGGTCCGGGTGCCATTCGGGATCGTTCTTCTTGATCCGGCGGGACACGATGTAGGCCGAGGGCCATGCTGTCGCGATGCCGATGACGGCGGCCATGGCGATTGCCCACCACGTGTACCAGCCGAGACTGAAGAAGACGATGACGAGCGCGCCAGCAATCGAGCCGCCGCTGATCATGCTGAGATAGAGGGCCAGGCGGTCCATGGGATCTCTCCTTTTCCTGCACGTGTGAAACGGCTGACGCAGGGGTACTGTTCCCTTGGTTCTTGACCCGTGTGTCCTAAATGGGTCAGGTCCCGGGCGACCAAGGGAGAGCGCATGTTTCAGCCATCCATCACCGGCCATGGCGTCTTCACGCCCGAGCAGACCATTTCGAACGACGAGCTTGTCGCCTCGTTCAACGCCTATGCGGCGAAGTGGAACGAGGCCCACGCCGACGAGATCGCGCGGGGCGAGCTGGAGGCCAAGACGGAGTCGAGTGCAGGCTTCATCCTCTCGGCCAGCGGGATCGAAAGCCGCCATGTCCTCGAAAAGGAGGGTGTGCTGGATCCGGATCGCATGTTCCCCCGGCTGCGCGAACGCTCCGACGACGAACCCGGCGTGATGGCCGAGATCGCATTGGACGCGGCCGGCAAGGCATTGCAGATGGCGGGGCGCGATGGGAGCGAGATCGACCTTGTGATCTGCGCGGCGTCGAACCACGAGCGCCCCTATCCGGCGGTCGCCATCGAGATCCAGAAGCTGCTGGGCGCGGGGGGCTTTGCCTTCGACATGAACGTGGCCTGTTCCTCGGCCACCTTCGGCATCCAGTCGGCGGCGGACATGATCCGGAGCGGCAGCGTGCGCCGGGCGCTGGTGGTGAGCCCCGAGATCACCTCGGGGCACCTCGAATGGCGCGACCGGGACTGCCACTTCATCTTCGGCGATGTGGCCACGGCCGTGGTGCTGGAGCGTGCCGAAGAGGCCATGGGCGCGCGTTTCGACGTGATATCGACCCGCTGCGCGACCGAGTTCTCGAACAACATCCGCAACAACAACGGCTTCCTTCGGCGCACACGCGACCAGATGGAGGACCGCCGGGACATGCAGTTCATGCAGAACGGTCGAAAGGTCTTCAAGGAAGTGCTGCCGATGGTGTCGCAGCACATCGCGGGGCACCTTGCGGACGAGGGCTGGAGCGCCGGCGATATCCGGCGGCTTTGGCTGCACCAGGCCAACAAGGCGATGAACGATTTCATCGGGAAGAAGGTGCTGGGGCGCGAGCCCGAGGCGGGAGAACAGCCCAACATCCTGCAGGACTATGCCAACACGTCCTCGGCTGGTTCGATCATCGCCTTTTCGAAATATTCCGACGACCTCGAACCGGGGGATCGGGGCGTGATCTGTTCGTTCGGTGCAGGGTATTCGGTCGGCTCGGTGCTGGTCACACGCGCCTGATGCGTTAGGTGGGGTGGCCTGCCGAGGCGATCGGCAGGGGTCCCGCTTGATTGGCGATAAATTCCGTCAGGTATTGCAGCGCCTCCGGCGCGATGCTAGGCGATTGCCGCAAAGGTCCCGCCAGATCCGGCCTCGTGCCGGCAGCCAGTGGCCTGCCAACTTGTAACGAGATGTCTCGTTTCACCCAGACCGGCAGGAGCCCAACCATGACATTGGCCAGATGCGCCCTTTCCGCTGCGCTTGCGCTTTCCCTCGTTGCCCCCTCCGTCCAGGCGCAGGAAGAAACCGGACCCCGGCTGTCCATCGAACTGAACGCCACCGAACAGGTCGACGAGTCCTGCCGGATGAGCTTCCTGATCCGGAACGGACACGACGCGGATGTCGAAAGCGCGGTCTTCGAGGCGGTGCTGTTCGATGCTGAAGGCCGGGTCGACCGTCTGACCCTGTTCGATTTCGGCACGTTGCCCGCGGGCCGTCCGCGCGTCCGCCAGTTCCTGCTGTCGAACCTCGATTGCGGGTCGCTGGGCCAGGTGCTGATCAACGGCGCCGAAACCTGCCAAGCGGGTGAGCTTGGCGAAGCGGCCTGCACCGAGGGCCTCGAACTCAACAGTCGTGCGGGCGTGGAGCTGATCGGATGATTGCGGGTATTGCCACTGAAATTCAGGACCTTCTGGTCCGCATCTTCGACCTGGGCGGCCCTGTCGTCCTCATCATGGTCGCTCTGTCGATCCTCACGCTAGCTGTGGTGATCTACAAGCTCTGGCAGTTCGCAAAGGCCGGTGTCGGGCGCCACAAGGCGCTGCGCCACGCGGTCGAGGCCTGGGACGCGGGCGACCGGGCCACGGCGCTGTCGCGGCTCGAAACCTCGCGCAGCTACCTGCGCCCGGTGGTGGCGATGGCCATGTCGGGGCAGGAGGATCGCGGGCGGCTTGAGGCCGAGGCGGAGCATCGCTTCGCACGGCTGGAAAAGGGCTTCCGCCTGCTCGATTCCGTGGCGCAGCTGGCGCCGCTGCTGGGGCTGTTCGGGACGGTTCTGGGCATGATCTCGGCCTTCCAGGCGTTGCAGGAGGCAGGGTCTCAGGTCGATCCCTCCATCCTTGCCGGGGGCATCTGGGTCGCACTGCTGACCACGGCGGCAGGTCTTGCCGTTGCCATGCCCACTGCCGTGGTGCTGAGCTGGTTCGAGGCGCGGATGGATGCCGAGCGCGTGCTCGCTCAGAGCGCGCTCTACACGATCCTTGCACCCGAAGGCGCCAAGGCCCGCCGCGACGTGGGCTACGTGCAGCCTTCCGGCGCGGCCGCCCATGCGTAGCACCCGCCGTCGCCGCAAGCTCTCCATGACGTCGCTGATCGACGTCATCTTCCTGCTGTTGCTGTTCTTCATGCTGACCTCGACATTCACCCGCTTTGCCGAGCTCGATCTGGCGGCGGCCTCTGGCGGAGGCGGCGCGTCGGAGACGCGGCCCGTCTTCCTGCGGCTCGCCACCGAGCGGCTGAGCTTGAACGGGCGGGACCTGACGGTCGAGGAACTGCCGGAACGGCTTGGCGAGCAGGTGGGCGAGGAGGGCGTGCCTGTGCTGGTCTCGCTCAACGGAGAGGTGACAGCACAGCGCCTGACCGACGTACTGGCGGCGTTGCGCGGGGTCGAGGGGCTTCGCGTCACCGTCCTGGGAGGGTCGTGATGCGGGCACGTCGTCAGAAGACAGAGCGCGAGCCAACCATCGCGCTGATCAACATCGTCTTCCTGATGCTGATCTTCTTCCTCGTGGCGGGCACGCTGGCCCGGCCGCTGGATCCGGACCTGAGCCTTGTGAAGACAAGCGATCTCGACCAGGCACCGCCAGCGGATGCGCTGGTGATCCACGAGGACGGCAGCCTGAGTTTCCGTGGTGAGGATATCGCCGATATCGAGAGCTTCATGCCGGTTCTTGACGAGGCGATGGGCGAGGAGGCCCGCGCCAAGGTGCGGATCGTGCCGGATCGCGATGCGCCGGCCGCGCGGCTCGTCGCAGTCGGACGTGCCCTGCAGGATGCGGGGGCCGAGCGCGTTGTGATCGTCACCGAAAGGGGACTGGAATGATCGCGAGATCCCGCCCGGTCAAGTTGGCCGCCTTCATCGTTGCGGTCAGCGCCCATGCCGCTGTCGCGCTGGCCATCATGTCCCGCGAGGAAGTGGAAGTCGAAGGGGCGGCGGGCGGCTCCGATGTGCGGCTCGGGACGTCGTTTGCCGACATGGTTGCCGGAACGATGACGGCGGAAGAACCTGTCGAGACAGTGGAGCCGGAGGCGCCGGAGCCCGTCGCCGAGGCTGAAGAGCCAGAGCCCACGCAGGCAGAGCGCGCCGAGACGGCAGAGCCCGAGCAGGTTCAGGAGGCACCGTCAGAGCCCGCCGAGCAGGCCCCCGTGGCGGACCGTCCAGACGCAGAGCAGGCCGAGGAATCGGCGCCTGCGCTGGCGCTGACTGCCGGGGAGGCCGAGCAGGTCGGGGCAGCCGAGGCCGAAGAGGCCGAGATTAGCGAGACGCTGCCCTCGGCCCCGGAAGCTGCGGAGCCCGTCGAGCGGGCCGAGCCAGTCACGCCGCAAGCCGAACCCGTTGAGCCGGTTGAAAGTGCTCCGGCCGAAGAGGCTACACCGGAAGAGACGGAGACCGCCGAGGCCGAGACGCCGGAGGAAACGGTGACGGGTGAGGAGCCCGAAAGTGCGGCGGTTTCGCGGTCCTTGCGCCCGCAGCGGCGTACGCCCGAGTTCGAGGAGGCCCACCGGCCCGAACCCGAGCCGGAGCCGCGGCGCCAGCCGGATCCCGAACCCCGTCAGCAGGCGACGCAGAGCCAGCGCGGCAACGCCCAGCAGAACGCAACCGCCGGCTCGGCGCAGGGTCGCGAGCAAGGCACGTCGCAAAGCAGCGGGCAGGGTGGCCAGTCGCAGGCCCAGGGCAACGCGGCGGCGAGCAACTATCCCGGTCAAGTGATGCGTCGCCTGTCGCGGGTACCGCGTCCGCGGGTCGCTTCGCGTGGCACCGCAGTGGTGTCCTTCACCATCTCGTCGGGCGGCGGGCTGGCTGGCGTGTCGCTGGCGCGCAGTTCGGGCTCTTCGGCGCTCGATCGTGCCGCGGTGCGCATGGTGCAGCGCGCGGCGCCCTTCCCGGCGCCGCCGCAGGGCGCCCGGCGCAGCTACTCCATCAACATCCAGGGGCGGTGAGTGCGGGCCCGCCTTGGCGGGCCTGCCAAGCGCCTCAGCGGGCGACGACCACGGGCCGCCCCTCGTGCCGCAGCACCTGGAAGGGCGTGTCGAAGACCTCGCGCAGGGTCTCGGGTGTCAGCAGCGCCGCGCTTTCCTCGTGGGCGAAGACACGTCCGTCCTTCATGGCGACGATCCGGTCGGCCCAGCCTGCCGCTGCGTTGATGTCGTGCAGCACGATGACGATGCTGCGGCCCTGTTCGCCGCGCGACAGGCCGTGCAGGCGCGCCATCAGGTCGCGTGCGTGGCGCGGGTCGAGCGCGTTGAGCGGCTCGTCCAGCAGCATCCAGGGCGTATCCTGTGCGTAGGCCATGGCAATGAAGGCGCGCTGGCGCTGTCCGCCGGAAAGCGTCTCGAGCGACCGGTCGGCGAGATCGTCGAGGGCGAATGCGGCCAGCGCCGCCCGCGTCTTGTCGTTGTCCTCGGTGGTGGGGCGCCCCCGGTGGTGTGGCCAGCGGCCGAAACCAACCAATTCCGCCACCTTCAGGCGGCTGACGACTGTCGGCGATTGCTGGAGCAGCGCGACGGTGCGGGCCCTCTCGCGAGAGCTCGCGGCGTAGGGATCGAGGCCGTCGATGGTGACGCTGCCCTCCGAGGGTTGGTTCAGGCCCGAGACGCAATGCAGCAGCGACGACTTGCCCGCGCCGTTCGGGCCGATCAGGGCGGTGATGCCGCCACGCGGGATGGTCAGGTCGATGCCGTGCAGGATGTCGGTCTGTCCTGCACGATAGGCGAGGGCGCGTGTCTCGATCATCTGGGGCCCTTTCGCAGCACGAGGAAGAGGAAGAGAAGACCGCCAAACAGCTCGACCACGACCGACAGCGCGGACTGCCGCTGCAGCAGCCGCTCGAAGACGAACTGCCCTGCGACCAGGATCAGTGCGCCGATGATCGCCGCAGAGGGCAGCAGGATCGCGTGCCTGTGCGTGTCGGTGAGCTGGCGGGCGAGGCTTGCGGCCAGCAGGCCGAGGAAGGTGATCGGACCGACAAGCGCTGTCGAGACGGAGATAAGGGCTGCGGCGAGCATGAGCGCGACCAGAACCACGCGGTCATGTCGGAGCCCGAGGCCCCGGGCCGTGTCGCGCCCCAGTCCTGCCACGTCGAGCGCCGGCGCCATGCGCAGGGAGGCGAGCAGGGCAAGGCAGAGGATTACCGCGGAGACCGCGAGCTGGGCTTCGTCCACGCGCCCGAAGGTGGCGAACATGGCCTGTTGAACCACCGCAAAATCAGAGGGCTCGAGCAGGCGTTGGAGCATCTCTGCCATCCCACGCAGCAGCAGGCCGAGGATCACCCCTGTCAGGATCAGGCGGGTCACGTCACCGGAGACACTGCGCAGAAGCCCACCGAACAGCAATGCGGCGGCGCCCATGAGAAGGCATGTCTCGAGCGCGAAACGCAGCGCGCCGGGCACCTGCGCGAGGCCGACGCCTCCGAGGAGCATGACCAGCAACGTCTGAAGCAGCACGAAGAGAGAATCGAAGCCCACGATCTCGGGGGTGAGCAGCCGGTTCATGGCGACCGTCTGAAAGAGGATCGTCGCCGTGCCGGTCGCGGCGCCCACGCAGATCAGGGCGCCCAGCTTGGCCGCGCGCAATTCCAGGATGAAGCCGTAGGGTGCACGCAGGTGCCAGGCGAGGAAGCCGCCGCAGAGCAGCAGCAGGGCCAGCCCCAGCCATATCATGCGACGTTCAGCCATGTGCGCGCCTTCCTGGGCGGGCATTCAGAAGCCAGAGGAACACGGCCGCGCCGAAGACCGAGAAGATCGTGGCGGCCGGGATCTCGAAGGGATAGCGCACGATGCGGCCGATCACGTCGGCGCCGAGCACAAGCGCCCCGCCCCCAAGTGCGATGAGCGGCAGGTTTGCGCGCAGATTGTCGCCCTTCCAGCGTGAGACGAGGTTCGGTGCCACCAGGCCGACAAACGGGAAATTGCCGACGGTCACCATGACCAGCGCGGTGATGGCGGCGACGATCACGAGGCCAAGGACCCGCGTCTGCCCGTAGTCCAGCCCGAGGCTGCGGGCCTGCGCGGCGCCCAGTCCCAGCAGGGTGATGCGGTCGGCAAGCACGTAGAGCACCACTGCCAGCGCGGCGATACCCCATAGCCACTCGTATCGCCCCTGCATGACGCCCGAGAATTCTCCCAGCCTCCAGGCCCCGAGGAACTGCATGAGGTCAGTGGCCCAGGCGATCCAGGTGCAGACGGCGCCGATGATGGCGGCATAGATCATGCCGACGATGGGCAGGAGCATGGGGTCGGCCCGCGGGACCCGTGCGGCGAGGGCGAGGAAACCGGCCATGCCGACAAGTCCGGCCGCCGCCGCGACACCCATCTTGAGCGCGATGGCCGCGCCCGGAGCAATCAGGGTGACGGCCAGCATGCCGAGCATCGCGGATTCAGGGGTGCCGGTCAGCGAGGGTTCGACCAGCCGGTTCTGCACCACGAGCTGCACCACGACGCCGGCCAATGCCAGTCCGGCGCCAGCAAGAAGCGCGGCGAGTGTCCTGGGCAGACGGCTGACCAGCAGAAGCCAGCCGCCATCCCCTTCGAACAGCGATGCCGCACCGATGCCGAGGCTGAGTCCGATCAGCCCCGCCAGGGCGGCCGCGATCAGCAGCCGGGTCATCACGGGTCGTCAGCTGCCGGCGTCTTCGAAAGCGGCGATGAGCTCGTCGAGCGTATCCATCATGGCCTGCGCCCCGCCGCCCGCGATATAGAGCGGCGCCGGGTCCATCAGGACCAAGTGGTCGTTCTGGGCGGCGCTCGTGCGGTCGACGAGCGGGTTGTCGAGCGTCGCCAACGCAGCCTCGCCCGCGTCGCCGATGGCCGCCGCCCGATCGATGACCAGAAGCCAGTCGGGGTCGGTCTCGGCGATGAATTCAAAGGAAACGGCCTGGCCGTGGGTCTCGGCATCGAGCCCCGGATGGGCCTCGGGCAGACCGGTGGCATCGTGGATCCAGCCAAAGCGGCTGCCCGAGCCGTAGGCCGAGATCTTGCCGCCGTTTGTGAGAAGCATTAGCGCGTCTCCCTTGCCCTCGACCGCGGCGGCGGCCTCTTCGATCTTTGCATTGAATTCTTCGGTCAGGGCGGCGGCTTCGTCCTCGAGGCCGAAGAGCGTCCCGAAGGCATCGATGCGCGCGCGGGCCTGACCGGCCATGTCCTCGCCCCAGACGCTCATGTCGATGACGGGGGCGATGTCGGAGAGCGCCTCGGCCTGGCTCGAAGAACGGCCGCCGACGATGATGACGTCGGGCTGCATGACGGCGAGCGTTTCGAAATCGGGTTCGAAGAGCGTGCCCACGTTCTCCGCCTCGCTCGTCGCCTCGGTGAGGCGGTCCATGTAGAGCGGTGCGGGCACACCCGCGATCTCCTGGCCGAGCGCGTTGATCGTGTCGATGGAGGTCACGTCGAAGACAACGACGGTCTCTGGCTCGGACTCGAGTGTTGCGGGGCCGGTCGCTGTTTCAATGGTGACTGTCTCGGCCGCGGCAGGCAGGGCCGAGGCCGCTGCAAAGAGGCCGGCCAGGATGAAATGGCGCATGGATCGCTCCTTCGAAATGGCACGGGCCGGCACGGATCACGGGCCGCTCCGCAAAATCACGATTGGTGCTAGCGGATTGCGGTGGAGAGGGGCAAGCGGTATTCTGACAAAAATGATCAGCAAAAGGTGAGTTCATGGCCATCACGGAAACCGGTGTCTTCGAAACGTCCAACGCCTCGCGTTACATGCAGCAACTCTGCAAGCACTTCGCCCACAAGGTTGAGGTCGAGTACGACGAAAAGCAGGCGCGCGCGGCGCTGCCCGTCGGACCGGCGACTATGAATGCGGATGACAGCGTTCTGCGCGTGAACATCAGTGCCGAGGACGAGGAAGGGCTGGCCCGTGCCCGTCACATCATTGACGACCACCTCAAGCGCTTCGCTCACCGCGAAGATTTCGAGGGCATGAACTGGCAGGCCGCCTGAGCTTTGGTGGGACTGCGACAAGCGGGGCATTGCATTTTCCTGAAAGACTGACAAATAGTGTCGGGAAAGCCGGTTCTGTGTGGGCCGGCTGACGACCGTACCAAGGCCAGAGACCATGATGCCCCAGCTCCAGACCAGCGCCGATCTGCAGCAATACCCGTCCCCTGCTTCGCCGGTCCAGGACGAGCAGGCGACTGCCCTTCTGAACCATCTCCGGATCGTCGGTCTGCAGTGCCGGGCGCGGGCCCGCACGGATCTCTTCCATGCATGTGCAGCACTTTCGGGCGATTCCAACGTGGCCCGCAGCGCCTACGCCGAAGTGCTGATGCGCTGCCTGTCGCAGGCCCTTGGTCGTCAGGCGATCCTGCACCGTCCGGGCGAAGCGGAAGTGTCTTTCGACGAGGCCTGGTTGGTGCGGCTGGCCAAGGCCCTGAACGGCGGCGATACTGCGAGCGCGACGTTCCTTCTGAACTCGCGCGTACCGGTGCATGCACGGCGGAATCTGGTCTTTCTGCTGCAGGGGATCACCGACCAATTTTCTCTGGATTAGAATTATTCTAAAAAGTTCTTGTCACCGTCGGTGAAGTGCTTAAATGGTTCGGCAGGCCAGCCAGCCAGCCGAACGCAAGCCAGCGCGCTTAGTACTTTTTACGAAGGAGGGTGACATGACCCAGACTGCACAATCGCTTTCGACGGACGCGCAGACGCAGATCTGCGACGCCCTGAACCAGTGCGTGGCCGAAACCGCAGTGACCACGATGCTGGCCCAGAATTTCCACTGGAACGTGACCGGCATGGCCTTTGGCCCGCTGCACGACCTGTTCCAGAAGATCTACGAGGATCACTTCGAAGGGCAAGATGACCTTGCCGAGCGCGTTCGCGCCGTGGGTGGTCACGCGGAGGGCACGCTGGCCGGGATGGTCAAGCGTTCCAAGGTGACCGAGGTCGAAGATGCGCCGGCGGACAAGGAAATGATCCGCATCCTCAAGGAAGCGCAGGAAACCGTGGCCGGTACGCTAGCCGGTGCCGGTGAACTCGCCGCGTCGCACGGCGACACGCTCACCGAGGACCTGTGCATCGAGCGCGGCCGCATCCACGAGAAGTTCGCCTGGATTCTCCGCTCGCACCTGGAGTGATGACAGGCGCCGTAGCCGGCGCCTGATCCGAAAGACGACATCGTTCGCAGAAGACTGCTTTGCCTCGGCGGGGAAACCCGCCGGGGCAAGCTACTTTCAGGGGCTCAGAACAGCTTCGTCAGCGTCAGCTTGAAGTTCCGCCCTGGTGCGGGGCGCGAGTCCGAGGACAGGTGCCCGATGTACTGCTCGTCGGTGACGTTCTCGACGCCGAAGCGCACCTGCGATCCGTCGAGCCAGCCCCGCGCATCGGGTTTCCATGTGGCACGCAGGTTGTGCAGCGTCACGTCATCCAGGTCCTCGCCGGTCGAATCGCGGCGGTCGGCGCTGTGCACGACCTCCCAGCTCAGGTCGAGTTCTTCGCCGAACCGACGGCCCGCGGTAAACTGAAGCCGGTCAGTGGGTGTGTTGCGCCACGTCGTCTCGGCGCCGTTTCCGGCGAATTCCGTTCCCTCGCCATAGTGCCCGTTGAGGTCGAAGTAGACCCCGTTTGCAAGCCCGTAGGAGGCCTCGAGTTCGAAGCCTTCGGTTTCGACGTGGTCCACGCCGGAGTAGCTTGTCACGTCCCAGAGCGTCGTGTCGTAGTAGTTGCCGCGCACCGTCAGGCTGTCGGCTGCGGCGAAGAGATCGGTTCCGGTGTAGGAGGCGCCGACTTCGAAGGTCTGCGACTTCTCGGTTTGGTTCATGTCGGTTGTCGTGACCGTGCTGGACAGATCGTCGATGATCGCCAGACCCTCGGTATAGGCCGCGCTTCCGAAGACCGAGACGCCGTTGTCGAAATCGTAACCGAGGGCGAGCCCGCCCATGAGTGCGTCGTTCTCGAATTTGCCGTAGTCGGACGCGCTTTCTATGGTCGATGTCTCGTAGCGAATCGCCGGGGTGATGGTGAAGCCGCCGATAGACATCTCGTCGATGGCAAACAGTGCGAACCGGCGATCCTCGCCCCCCGGGGCGCTGGCTTCTTCGTTGTCGGCGCGTTCGCGGCGGATCAGTTCGACGCCCGTGAGTAGGTCATGCTCGAGCGCACCGCTGGAAAAGAGCGAGCGGTTCTTCACGGTGAGCTTGGTGGTCTGGTAGCGCTGGTCCGCGTTTGCCAGATCCGCTGCATCGGGGTTGTTCGATGAGCCGGGGATGTACTCTTGTTCGATGTCCTGATCCGAGTAGGAGAGGTTCGCAGTCAGGTCGACCAGATCGTTGCCAAGCGGATTATAGCCATATTCCAGTACCGCTTGGCGGGTTTCGGTTCGTCTATCAACGTTTCCGAACGCAAAGTAGTACGGGCTACGGATCTGATCGTACGGCACATCCTTTTCGTCGGTGACGCTATGCGTGTAGCTGAACATCACCGAGTGCTGGTCCGCTTCGCCGAATATGAAACGACCTTTGGCGAGCGTTGAGGGAGCCTCCGTGGCGCTGTCTGCTATCGTGTTTCCGTCGCCATCCACCATGTTGTCTTGCTGGCGCCAGGCGTAGTTGAGCAGGAACTCGGCGCGCTCGGTCGGTTGCCAGGCCAGGGTGGTCGAACTAACGGCGCCATCACCGTTGCTTGAGAATTCGAAGGTCTGCGACCCGGCCAGGCCGATTTCGCCGTTGGTGAAGTCCGAGGCATCCTTGGTTTCCAGCTTCACCACGCCGCCGACGATGCCCGAGCCGTAGGCAAAGCTGCCGATGGTGCCGCGCAGCACCTCGGCTTCCTTGTAGAGAAGCGGGTCTGTGAAAAGTTGTGTGCCGATGCGGTAAAGCTCTTCGGATCCGACGCTGGCGCCGTCGACCTGAATGGCGACCTTCTGGTCGTTGCCGTAACTCGTGGTGGCCCCGTAGCCGCGGATCGTGATGGCCGAGCCCTGGGGCGTGTTGCCCCCGTTGATGAGCTCCACCGAGGGCACGGAATCGATGAGCTGGGCGATGGTGCTGGCCTGCCGGTCGCTGATCTCTTCCGAGTCGACGACCGTGCGCGACACGGCGCCGCCGTATGACAGGTCGCGTTTGCCGGCGGTGAAGACCAGCGTGCCGAGAAAGCCGCCGCCCTCTTCCTGCGCCGCGGCGGGCGCGGCCAGCGTCAGGCAGACAAGCGCGGTCGTGCCGCGCAGGTAGTGCGATCGGATCATGTGATGTCCCCTTGGATTTTACCCTGGCTGTGCCGGGGCTCGCGAAGGGGCTGGCGCGGCGGCGTCTTGCTGAGTCAGGTTTTCATGTTTTGACGAGTTGCAGCGGATAGGGAGATTGACTAAAACAGTCAAGTAAATTGCGGAGCCACGTCGCCAAAGCTTGCGATGCAGCCTGAGACCGCCCCTCAACGGAAAGGCGCCCATGGCACACGCAGAGCAGAGACCGACCCCCGAGGAGATCCGCGCCGCGCAGGATGATTCGCCGAACCTCCGGGCCCGTGATCTGGCCGACCGGCTGGGTATTTCCGAGGCCGAACCGGTCGCGGCTCGCGTTGGTGACGGTGCGACGCGCCTCCGCGCCCATCCCGACCACCTGATGCCCGCGGCCGAGACGCTGGGAGAGGTGATGGCTCTGACGCGCGTGCCTGCCTGCGTTCACGAGAAGGTCGGCCGCTACGCGAACTACCATCCGGGCCCGCATGCCTCGATGGTGCTCAACGAAGAAATCGACCTGCGGATCTTTCCCAAGCACTGGGTGCACGCCTACGCGGTGGAAGCCGAGGGCGAGAATGGCCCGCGTCGGTCGCTGCAGGTCTTCGATGCGGCAGGCGACGCGGTGCACAAGATCCACATGCGCGAAACCTCGGATCATGCGGCGTGGGCGCAGGTGGTGAGCGACCTCGCGCACGACGATCAATCCGAAGGCCAGGCCGTGGAGCCGCGCCAACCGCCAGAGGCGCCGAAGTCGGTGCCCGAAAAAGCGGATGTTCTGCGCGCGGAGTGGCGGAAGCTGACGGACACCCACCAGTTTCTGCGCCTTTGTTCCAAGCTGAAGATGAACCGGCTCGGCGCCTACCGGATCGCCGGGGCGCCCTTCGTGCGCCAGCTTGAGCCCGACGCGGCGGACCTGATGCTCGAGGCCGTGCGCGATGCGGGCATCGGGGTCATGGTCTTCGTTGGCAACCGCGGCTGCATCCAGATTCATTCCGGACCGCTTCAAACGGTGAAGGCCATGGGCCCTTGGCAGAACATCATGGATCCCGGTTTCAACCTGCATCTGCGCCGCGACAAGCTGGCCGAGCTCTGGGCTGTGGAAAAGCCCACGCAGCGCGGGCCCGCCATTTCGGTCGAGGCTTTCGACGTGGATGGGGCGATCATCTTCCAGGTCTTCGGGATCGGGAAGGAGGGCATGGACAGCCGCCCCGAATGGGGCCGCATCGTCGAAGCTCTGCCCGGGCTTCCAGCCGTCGCGCCCGTTGGCGCGTGATCCCGACAGGCTCAGGAGGACCACATGACCTTCCTTTCCCACAGGACCCACAGTGCCCAGGGCTTCAAGCTGTTCTCCGTCCTCTTGCTGGCGGCGATCCTCGCGCTCTTCGGATGGAGCGTGGCGGACCGGCAGGCGCGGGCGGCCAACCCTCCGGCTGCGGTGCTTTCGCTTGGCGGCGCCATCACCGAGATCGTCTACGCTCTCGGGCAGGGCGATCGGCTGATTGCACGCGATACCACGTCGACCTACCCACCCGAGGCAGAGGCGCTGCCGGATGTGGGCTACGTCCGGGCCCTTTCGCCCGAGGGTGTGTTGTCGGTGGGGCCTGATCTCATCCTCTCCGAAGAGGGGGCGGGCCCGCCAGAAGCGGTGGAGGTCATCCGGGAGGCCTCGGTGCCCTTCGTGACGGTCCCCGAAAGATACTCGGCCGAGGGTGTGCTGAAGAAGATCGAAGTTGTCGGCGCCGCGCTTGAAGTTCCGGACCGCGCCGCCGTACTTTCCGAAGCGGTTGGTGACGCACTCGAAGGCGCAATGGCCCGAGCCGAGGCGCGCGCCGGCGACAGGAAGCGGGTGCTGTTCATCCTCTCCACGCAGGGCGGGCGGATCACTGCGGCGGGAGCAGGCACAGGGGCCGATGCCCTGATCTCCATGGCCGGCGGCGTGAACGCGCTTTCCGATGTCGAGGGGTACAAGCCGGTCAGCGACGAGGCCCTGGTACGCGCGGCGCCTGACGTGATCCTGATGATGGATCGGGGTGGCGATCATGGCATTACCGACGATGCGCTTTTCTCTATGCCGCCCCTGCGCCTGACGCCTGCCGGGGAAAGCCGGTCGGTGGTCCGCATGGACGGGTTGCTGCTGCTCGGGTTTGGCCCGCGCACCGCCGAAGCCGTCGACGGACTGAGCGCCGCGCTTTACGGCGAAGGCTCCTGAGGAGATGGCTGAGCTGAGCGGGGTTGTTCCACCTGTTCGGAACAGGCTTGGGCGGGCGCGCGCGCTACACTGGGGGCTCGCACTGGCCCTGTTGGGTTGCTGTTTTCTGAGCCTTCAGATCGGCGCGGCGGATGTGTCTCTGACTGCCCTGCTGGGCAAGGTTGCGCGGGGCGAGGCGCTTGGCGCGATGGAGCGGATCGTGCTTCTAGAGATCCGCCTGCCGCGGCTGGCGATGGGCGCCATGGTGGGGGCGGCACTGGCCGTTTCCGGCGCCGTCATGCAGGGGCTCTTCCGGAACCCGCTGGCCGATCCCGGGATCGTGGGTGTTGCCTCGGGCGCGGGCCTCGGGGCAATCCTCGCCATCGTTCTTGGGGCGATGTTGCCGGGATGGTTTCTCGCGCTGGCTGGCAACCAGCTTGTCCCCTGGGCGGCCTTCGTCGGCGGCTGGGGGACCACCCTCTTGCTTTATCGGGTCTCGACGCGCGGCGGGCGCACTTCGGTTGCCACCATGCTGCTGGCGGGGATCGCGCTTGGCGCGCTCGCCGGGGCGCTGTCGGGCATCCTTGTCTACATGGCCGATGACCAACAGCTGCGCGATCTGACCTTCTGGGGGCTCGGGTCGCTGGCCGGGGCAAGCTGGGCCAAGGTGCTGGCGGCCGGTCCGCTGATTGCGGTGGCGCTTTGCGTGGCGATGTTCCTTGGGCGCGCGCTGAACGGGCTGGCGCTGGGCGAGGCGACGGCACACCACATCGGGATCGACGTGCAGCGGATGAAGACGGTGGCAATCCTCGCCGTAGCCTGTGCCACCGGTGCTGCGGTCGCTGTCTCGGGCGGCATCGGCTTTATCGGCATCGTCGTCCCGCACCTTCTTCGGCTTGCGTCAGGACCGGATCACCGGATGTTGCTTCCCAACGCGGCGCTGCTTGGCGCCGCACTGCTGATCCTCGCGGACGTCATCGCCCGAACCATCATTGCGCCCGGGGAACTGCCCATCGGAATTGTCACGGCCGTGCTCGGCGCGCCGATCTTCCTCTGGATCCTGCTGCGCCGACGCGGTTTCGTGGAGGTCTGAGATGCTGAGCGCCACCGGTATCGAGGTCCGCTACGGCGATCACCTTGCCCTGAGAGGCATCGACTTCCGGGCCCGGGCTGGTGAAGTGAGTGCCATCGTCGGGCCGAACGGGTCGGGGAAAACCTCGCTGCTTGGCGCCATCACGGCCACAGTGCCCTATCGCGGTGCGGTGATGCTCAACGGGCGCGACATCGCGGGGCAGCGTCCCTGGGAGCTCGCCGCGCAGCGTGCCGTGCTGCCACAGGCGGCACGCCTCGCCTTTCCCTTCACGGTGCTCGAGGTCGTGCGCCTGGGGCTGCAGGCCGGCACCTCCGGTGCCCGCGACGAGGTGCCGATGCTGGCGCTCTCGCGGGTCGGGATGACGGAGCATGCGGGGCGGTCGTTCCAGGACCTGTCGGGCGGCGAGGCGCAGCGCGTCATGCTGGCGCGCGTGCTGGCGCAGGTCTGGGCGCCCGTCGCGGACGGGCAGCCGCGGTGGCTCTTGCTGGACGAGCCTGTTGCAAGCCTCGACATCGCGCATCAGTTGCAGGTCATGGACCTCGCGCGCGATTTTGCGCGTGCGGGCGGCGGTGTCGTGGCCGTGATGCACGACCTCAATCTCACGGCGCTATACTCCGACGCGGTCACGGTTCTGTCGCGGGGGAGGTGCCTTGCGTCCGGGCATCCTCGGGATGTCATGACCGATGATACCCTCTCCGAGGCTTACGGGTGTTCTCTGAGGGTGTCCGTGCCACCGGCCGAGGGGTTGCCTTACATACTGCCCCAGTCGGCGGCGCAATGGTGATCAGCCTGACGCCATTTTTCACCCGCTTTGGTTCGCAAGTTAATCTGATTGTTTTTGTCGGCATTGACAAGCCTGAGTATATTGGTCAGTTTTAAGGAAGTCCAAGCCACCCGGCAGGGAAGCCCGGATCAGTGAGATGACCAATTTACGAGGGTGACATGACTCATTCCCTGGCCGGACGGGACCGAGATCGGGCGCAGGCGCGGATGTGCTGGCGTGAAGTACTGCAGGGCGGCTTGCGGGGCGAGATCGCCGAAGGCTGGACCGTCGAGATGTTGGCGGACCTTGAGCGCGACGTCCGGAGGCCGCTGGCATGACCATGGCAACCCGCGTTCCCCCGACCCGCGATCCGGCGCAGACCGAGGAAGTCGCGACCTACGACGCCCGTGCCCTGATCCCGGACGGCGTTCAGGCGCATATCGTGCTCGACGGGCAGGTCTATACTCTGCGTATCACGCGTGCGGGCAAGCTGATCCTGACGAAATAGGTCGCGCCGACCTACTGAGACCCGCCCCAGCCAGACGCGCGCGGATCCGCGCGCCATGAGCGAGGAAGAAGAGATATGGCCAAGACCCCGAGCCCCTGCATCGATGTCTGCAAGTTCAAACGCGAGGGGCACTGCATCGGCTGTTCGATGACCAAGCCCCAGAAGAAGATGTTCAAGTCGCTGAAGAAGGACGACCAGCGCGAGGCGTTCATCGAGATGCTGATGGCTCAGCAGGAGGTCATGGGGCGCTACCGCCACTGGGCGGTTGCCTACGACAAGAAGTGTCGCAAGAAGAATGCGAAGCTGCGCGTTCTCGAAGGCGGGCGGGCCGCCTGAGCATTTTCCAAGCGCGGCCACCTTTTCCGTGACGTTGGCGGTAAAGTGCGAATTATCTGCCTTGGCATGGTCGAGAAAACGTCCTAGCTGCCGTTAAATGCGACTTTTCAAACGTCTTCGTGCCTCCAAACCGAAATTCTCGGCGCCCCTTGAACCCGAGACCCCCTTCTTTGCGATCGGGGATATTCACGGGTGCGATGCGCTGTTCTCCAAGCTGATCGCGCGGCTCGAAGAGATCGGCCATCCCACCGCCCTCCTGGTCGGCGTCGGCGACTACGTGGACCGTGGCGACGACAGTGCCGCTCTGCTGCGGCGCCTGCACGCCATGCAGGTGGAATTCGGGCCGGAGGTGATGATCTGCCTGAAGGGCAACCACGAAGAGATGATGCTCGGCTTTCTCGATGAGCCTGCCGAAAAGGGGGCGCGCTGGATCCGGCACGGAGGATTGCAGACGCTCGCCAGCTTCCGCTGCTCGCCCCCCTCCGAAAGCGCGCCTGCCGAGGAGTGGGAGGCGGCCCGGGACCGTTTCCGCGAGGCGCTGGGCGAGGAGCTTGAGACCTGGCTTCGCAACTTGCCTCTTATGTGGCTGTCCGGGAACGTGGTGGTGACCCATGCCGGAGCTGACCCGGGCATCCCGATCGACGACCAAGATGACCAGGTGCTGCTCTGGGGGCATCCGGAGTTCGAGGCGACACCCCGCAGCGACGGGACCTGGGTGGTGCACGGGCACACCATCACCGACGATGCCCGCCCGGAGGCGGGGCGCATTCCGACCGATACCGGGGCCTATGCCACGGGGCGGCTGACGGCCGCGCTGGTGGAGCCGGGCTCGGTCAAGTTCTACCACACCTGAGCCGGTGAACGGGACAGTGCGCTGGAGACGAAACGGGTGTCCCGGCCCGGGACATCTGGCCACCTGTACGATTTCAATGGCTTACAGAGACGAATTTACCATTTCTTCATGAACGGCGCGGATCGATCGGCCCATACTGCCGCCGGGCGCGCCGACAGACGGCGCCGCCATTCTCGGCGCCGGTTCTCACCGGGTCCACACCATGAAAAAGGGCGCCCGAAGGCGCCCCTATCACTGGTCAACCACAGGGAGGATCACTTGCCGGTGCGGTCTGTGACGGCGGCAGCGGTCTTGTAGATGATCGCGAGGTCGCGGCGGAAGGAGACGGTGGAGAGGTAGCGCACGTCCATGGCC
>NZ_QBKN01000019.1 GCF_003054175.1 Allosediminivita pacifica | reverse complement strand
ACCGTGGTAATCTTTGACATGACCGCCTCCCATTAAGGATTGTTGCGATCCCACCTTGGCACAGCGATGCCGTCGGGGGGCGGTTACAGCATCAAGGCCGTCAAACTGGGACGACAAGGGGTGTTCTCGATGGATGCAGTCATTCAGGCGCGTGATCGGATGCCGATGGCTCTTCTCTGCTCGAAGTTGCCCGTTCATTCCTAGGGCGCCGGTCGCCCCACGGGGGTGCCGCGTCCTGCAAAATGAAACAAATCGTTGACACTTGTGGTGCTGGGCCAGACCCTTGGTCCACCCCGAGCGGGTTTCCGACCCGCCTATCCGAACACGGATGTCCCGGCATGCGAACGTGCGCAGGACATCCCGAAGCTGGGAGACAAGATCAATGAAACTGAGCACCACAATCGCCGTGAGCGCGCTTGCCATTGCCGCTGCGTCCTCCGCCAGCGCCGATACCTGGCGCTACGCGTTCGAGGAGGCCATGGACGAGGTCCAGGGCATCTTCGCGCAAAAGTTCAAGGAGGAGGTCGAAGCGAATTCCGATCACACGATCCAGCTCTTCCCCTTCGGCACGCTGGGCGAATCCGCCGATATCATGGAGCAGGCGCAATCCGGCATCCTGCAGTTCGTCGACCAGTCGCCCGGCTTCACCGGAGCGCTGATCCCCGAGGCGCAGGTCTTTTTCGTGCCGTACCTGCTGCCGCAGGACGAGGAACAACTCGCCACGTTCTTCCAGGAGTCGAAGGCCATCAACGAGATGTTCCCGCCGCTTTACGAGGAACAGGGCCTCGAACTGCTGACGATGTTCCCCGAGGGTGAGGTCATGATGACCACCAAGGAACCCGTCACCTCGCCGGAAGACCTTGACGAGGTAAAGTTCCGCGTGATGACCAACCCGCTGCTCGTGGAAAGCTACCAGGCCTTCGGTGCCACACCGACGCCGCTCCCCTGGGGCGAGGTCTACGGCGGGCTTCAGACCGGCATCATCCAGGGTCAGGAGAACCCCGCGTTCTTCATCGAGTCGACCAAGATGTACGAGGTGACCGACTACATCACGCGCGCCGGGCACAACAACTTCACCACGGCGGTGATGGCAAACCTCGACTTTTACGAAGGCCTGTCCGAGGAAGAGCAGACGATGATCCAGGACGCGATCGACGTCGCCTTCGATCACATCATCGAGTACCAGGACGGCCTTACCGAGGAGTCGCTCGAGAAGATCAAGGAAGCCAAGCCCTCGATCACGATCACCACGCTGTCCGAGGAAGAGCGCCAGCCCTTCATGGAAACGGCGGATGACGTGGAACAGGAGTTCCTCGAGATCGGCGGAGACCAGGCCGAGGCCATCCTCGAGCAAATGAAGGCCGACCTCGAAGCTGCCGCCTCCGGCTCGGACAGCTGACAGACCGACAAGACGCGCGCCGGATCGGCATTGCTCGATCCGGCGCCGTTCCGCCGGGACCAACCAAAGAACGAAGAGCAGGACGGCAAGCATGAGTGCGGACGAGGAGCGTCACGTCGAGCGTGACCTACATACCATGGGTGAAGTGCAGGTTCCGGCAGCCGAGGACGACATCGACGACTCGCGTTACGTTTCGGGGCTTCCGGGTGTTCTCGGTGTGATCGACGTCGCGATTGCCCGGATCGAGGCCGTGCTTCTGGCAGTCGGTGTCCTTCTGATGGCGTTCAACACCATTGCCAACGTGGTAGGCCGGTATGTCTTCGGGACGTCTCTCTATTTCTCGGAGGAACTCAACCAGGCCTTGATCATCCTGATCACCTTCGCCGGCATTTCCTATGCCGCCCGGCACGGGCGCCACATCCGGATGTCCGCGATCTTCGATGCGCTCACGCCGGCACTGAGAAAGCCGCTGATGATCCTCATCGCCCTCGTGACGGCCGCGGCCATGTTCCTGCTCACCTGGTATTCGATCGACTACGTGCAGACGCAGGCCTCGCGGGGCAGGCTGCTGCCAGCGATGCAGATCCCCGTCTGGTGGATCATCGTTTGGGCGCCGCTGGGCTTTTTCCTGACGGGCCTTCAGTACACACTGACCGCGATCAAGAACATCCTGCAAGAGAACATCTGGCTCTCCACCTCCACGATGGAAGGCTACGACGACACCCGCGAGGAAGAGGTCTGAGCCATGAGCCTTGCCATTTTCGGAACCATGATCGTCCTGCTGCTGCTTGGCTTCCCGATGATGATCCCGCTACTCGCGGGATCTCTGATCGGCTTCGTGACGCTCTTCGGCGGGCTGGGTCAGCTCGACACGATGGTGCAGCAGATCCTCGCGGGCATCCGCCCGGCGAGCCTGATTGCGGTGCCCATGTTCATCTTCGCCGCCGACATCATGACGCGGGGCCAGTCCGCCGGGCGGCTGATCGACCTGGTGATGGCCTTTGTCGGTCACCTCAAAGGTGGCCTTGCCGTGTCGACGGCCACGGCTTGTACCCTGTTCGGGGCGGTCTCGGGCTCGACGCAAGCGACGGTCGTGGCCGTGGGCGGACCGCTGCGCCCGCGCATGCTCAAGGCCGGATACAATGACAGCTTCGTGCTGGCGCTGATCGTGAACTCGTCCGACATCGCCTTCCTGATCCCGCCGTCCATCGGCATGATCATCTACGGGGTGGTCTCGGGCACCTCGATATCGGAACTCTTCATTGCGGGGATCGGCCCGGGCGTTCTGATCCTGATCCTCTTCTCGATCTACTCCTACATTTACGCCATCCGGAACAACGTGCCGGTTGAGCAGAAGTCGACCTGGGCCGAGCGCGGTCTGGCGGTACGGCGGGCTCTCTGGCCGCTGGGCTTTCCGGTGATCATCGTCGGCGGTATCTACGGCGGGATCTTCTCTCCGACCGAGGCGGCCGCGGCCTGCGTGCTCTACGCGCTTTTCCTCGAGATCGTCGTCTTTCGCGAAATGACCGTAAAACAGCTCTACGCGACGGCCAAGTCGACGGGTCTGATCACCGCAGTGGTGTTCATCCTCGTGGGGGCGGGGGCCGCGTTCTCCTATGTCATCAGTTTCGCGCAGATCCCGCAGCAGGTGCTGGGCGCCATCGGGATCGACGACATGGGTCCCTACGCGGTGCTGTTCACCATCTCGATAGCCTTCTTTGTCGGCTGCATGTTCGTCGACCCGATCGTCGTCATCCTGATCTTCGTGCCGATCTTTGCACCGGTGGTCGATGCTGTCGGGCTCGACCCGGTGTTGGTGGGGACGATCATCACGCTGCAGGTCGCCATCGGCAGTGCGACGCCACCCTTCGGGTGCGATATCTTCACGGCGATCGCCGTGTTTAAGCGACCCTACATGGAGGTAATACGCGGCACGCCGCCCTTCATCGTGATGCTGATCAGTGTAGCGGTGCTCCTGATCTTCTTCCCGCAAATCGCGCTCTTCCTGCGCGACCTTGCCTTCGCGGAATAGGAGCTGCGCAATGTTCACATCCATCCTGGCCGCCTACGACGGTTCGAAGGGAGCATATGCGGCGCTCGAGAAGGCAGCGGAGCTTGCCAAGCTGACCGGCGCCGACATGACCGTGCTGACCTGCTACAGACATCACTCGATGCTCGAAGCCTCGCTATCGATGGTGCGCGGCGCCTCCGAGACCGACAGGAACCTCGACAACGTGATGCGCCAGGTTTCGCGCGAGGCCGCTGAAGAGGCCAAGACGCGGGCGCGGGAGCTTGGCGTCGACAAGGTGACCGCCTTCATCAAGAACGGCCCCTCGGCCCGGACCATCGTCGGCTTTGCGGCGGAGCATGGCTGTGACCTGATCGTTCTGGGCTCGCGCGGGCTCGGCTCCTCCGAAGGCTACCTCCTGGGTTCTGTCAGCCACAAGGTCACGAGTCTGACTGACATGCCCGTTCTCGTGGTCTGAGCGGCGGGGATGTCGCAGGATCCCCTACGGCGCTTCGGCCTGATCGCGCTTGCGACGGACCTGACGATCGAGGGGGATGCCGCGCGGCTCATGCCACATGGGACGCAGCTGCACGTCACCCGTATCGCCTTCGAAAATCCCACGACGCCGGAAAGTCTGCGCCAAACGGGGCCGCGGTTGCGCGCGGCCGCGGATCTGCTTGTTCCCGGTGTGCCGCTCGACGGGATCATCTTCGGCTGTACCTCGGCGTCCGCGGTGCTTGGCGACACGGTCGAGGCCGAGATCGGGGGGCGGGCCCCGGTCGTCACGCCCGTCGGGGGGCTGCTGAGGGCGCTCCACACGCTCGGCCTCGGGCGCGTCGCGCTCGTCACGCCCTACCTGCCGGAGACCGCCGATCTGGTATCCGGTCACCTTGCCGGCAAGGGCGTCGAAGTCGTCTCGCAGCATGCCATGGGGTACGCCGATGATCGGGACATGGCGCGGCTCATGCCCGGCGAGATCATAGACGGCGCACTCGCTGCGGATCACCCCGATGCACAGGCGCTTTTCTTGTCCTGCACGGCGCTGCCTGCCGTGCCGCTCATCGCGGAACTCGAGGCCCGGCTCGGCAAGCCGGTGCTGAGCTCCAATCAGGTGGTCTTCTGGGCCACGCTCGACATCGCGCGCATCCCAGGGGATCGACCGGGACCCGGCAAGCTTTTCACGATCTGCGGCTGGTGACGACTCGGGACTGGTGATCCAAAGGGGGATCGGGGGACCAGTATCCATCCTGTTTCCAGCCACGCTCTCGCCTGTTGTTACTGACTGTGTTCCAGGTGCGCCCAGGGTGCTGGCATGTCTCTTGCAACTTCTCCCAACGTACCGTCGGAAGCAGCAGGCGCTGGCTTCGCATCGCCACACCAGGGAGGAATTTTCGCTCATGACCAAATGCATCACTACTCGGAGACCGGTTCTCGGTTTGGCAACGGCTGCCGTCGCTCCCGTCGGCTTCTTTACGCTGGCGCTGGCTCAGGACACTGAAAGCTATCCCGAGCGGTCGCCCGAATTCATCGTCCAGAGTTCCGCCGGATCGTCCTCCAACGGAAGAGCCCCACGTCTATGCCGCGCTGGCCGACGCGCCCTACGATGATTTCGCGGAGTTCGAAGAGTACGTAGGCGAGAGTGGCGAAGCCGCGACCGTCGGCGGTTACGTGCCTGCTGGATCCACGGTGAACATCGCAACCAATATCGGTATGCAGGCGACCGACGTCGACTATGACCGGGGCGGCTTCAACGCCTCGAGCGAGGGGATCACCTCGCTGCTCGGCTGGCATCTCGACATGGTGTCTATCACGTCGAGCAATGCCATCGACTTCGTCGAGGCAGGCCGGCTGAAGATCCGCGGTGTGACCACTGCCGAGTGGCAGGAGGTCTACCTGACGTAATGATGCTGACAGAACTCGGCTCCGACATCGACACGTCTTGGCAGCAGGTGGGGGGCGTCTATGGCCCGGCGGGGTTTCCGGCAGAGATCCAGGAGACGCTTGCGAACGCTCTACTCGCGGCGGCCCAAACTGACGAATTCCAAGGGTACATGACGACGTCGGGTATCACCACGCGCCTTAGGGGCCCAGAGGGACATACCGCTCATGGCGAGCTGCTCCGCGGCATCCGAGGCCCTGGCGTCCGTCGGGCGTAACTGATTGCCCTGCCGGGGGCGTCGTCGGACGCCTCCGTCTGCAACACTCATCTGCGAAGGTCTCTCGAGATGTCCGGTCCACCTGATGCGCCGGGCCGGCCTCCTCCAATAGTGGCAGGTCAGCCCAGATAATGTTCCCAGAGGTGTGGATCGAGCTTGTGGTTGCGGTGATCCTGCTTGGCCTCTCGCTGTACTACGTTCTTGAGACGCTTGCCTTGCCGTCCTCTCGCAACCCGTCAGATGTCGGGCCAGGGGCTTTCCCGCTGCTGGTGGGCGCGGGTGCTTCAGGGCGGGCGTGCGGTGATCGGAGCCAAGGCCCTCGGTATCGCCATCGGCGCCCACGAGGATGCCTTGCGCTACGCGAACGAGCGGGTGATCAAGGAAGCCTGATCGGCAGATTCCAGTTGATCCAGGGACAAATCGCCGAGATGGCGGTGGCCATCGAGGCGAGCCGGGGGCTTGTCTATCAGGCGGCTCAACTCATGGACAACGAACTTCCCAGAAGCCGCATCGCGTCGATCGCCAAATTCCACACGTCCCAGACCGCCAAGTTTTGCACCGACACGGCGCAGCAGATCTACTGCGGATACGGCCTGAGCCGCGAGTACCGCATTGCGAAAAACAAGGTCTACGCGGAGCTGATGTTCACGGGCGAATGCACGGCGAATGTCCAGAAGATCCTGATCGCCGAGGATGCGCTTGGCTACAAGATGGCGGACCGGCACCAAGGCAAGACCGGACTGAGGAGCATGGCCCGGGCAAGCTGATCGCGGTCGCCGGGGCGGTCCTTTGCCTGCTTCGGCGACGCCACGAGGCGAGGGCGATCCACGGGCCGGTGTTCCGCGTGCGGAGTCACGAACCCGGCTTGGCTGGAGCCTTCGCTTGATGCATGTCCATGGTGATGAACCTGACAAGATCGCCGAGGCACGCTTCGCGCAGACGGGCCGTGTGGTCGCGCCGCTCCTCCTCCGTCGACGGCCAGAGGGCGAGTTCGATGGAGCGTATGATCATGTCGACCAGCCCTATGGGCTCCTTGGCGGAAAACGCCTGCAGTGCCGCGATATGGCGAAGCGCCAGATGCCGGTCGCTGTCTGCCACCGCCCTTTCGAGGGCGCAAAGGTGAAACCAGACGACCGAGTGGGAAAGCGCGACCTTCTGAGCGCAGATCAGTCCCTTCGCCAGTATCCCGTCGCGTTCGGTCCTGTCGCGGGCCAGCAGCGCGCTGAGGCCTAGGGCGGTCGCCCCGACGTCCGCGTTCGTCTCCGCGCCGATGAGAATGGGGGCAAGCAGTTCCTGGGCGCGCGCCCCGTTGCCCGCGCGCAGGTCGAGATAAGCCCGCAGTATCTGCACATCGTTCGTCACCCGGATTTCCCCGCGGACCGTCGTTAGACTGTCGATCGCCCGAATGTCTTCCGCCACGCCATCAAGGTCCCCGGCGACAAGCCGCATCTCGGCGCGGACTTCCCGCGCCACCGTTTCGGTGCGTGCCGCGCCGCACTGCTGCGCACTCTCCACGGCGATGTCGGCAAGAAGAAAGGCGTCCGGACCGGGATCGGCGAAGAACCGGGCAAAGGCCCTCATGAAGAGGTATTCCTCCCGTACAAGTCCGAGGCCAGCTTTCTCTGCATGCTCGATCGCCAATGAGAAGTGGTCGTGTGCGGTCCTGAAACGGCCGGCCGCGTAGGCCGCGTCTCCGATGCCGCCATGGCCCCGGGCTATTCCTCTTGAATCTCCTGTCGCCTCGGCGACGGTCAGAGCGGCCTTGTGCTGCATCATGCAGGCGACGTGATCGCCTCTTACAAATGCGCGGTTGCCGCGCTGTTCGTGGATTTCCGCACGGCCCGGCCCGGTCAGCCCGATGGAGGCTGCGATCTCCTCGGCCGCATCCAGCGCACGGTCCGCTTCCTCTCCTCGACCGAGCCTGTGCAGCACAAGCGCCTGTCGGCAAAGCATCGCGACCCGCGTCTCGGAACGGATCGCCTTGGCATGAGCCGCCCGGTAGTCCTCGAGCGCGCCCGCCATGTCGCCGCGAACACGCCGAACGCCGGCACGGCACGAGTGAAGCTCGGCGGTGGCTTCGGGATCGCCCTCTCTCGACAGTCCCGCTTCGATATATGGGAAGGCCGTCGCAAAACGGCGGGCCGCGATCATTGCGTTCGCAGCGGCAACGGTCGCTTCGCTCGCAATAGCATCGTCCTCGGCCTTCAGGGCGTGGTCCGCCCAGAGGACCGGATCGCGTTTCCTGAAATGCGCTGCGGCGCGGGCATGCCACGCCTGCCGGGTTTCCGCGGGAGTGGAGTCGTAGACCGCCCGGTGAACCAGATCGTGGCCGAAGGCGAGGCCGGTCTCGGTTTGGTGCAGAAGGTCGCCGCTTCCGCGGGGGCGCGCGATTTCGGGAAAGATCGCAACCGCATCGTCGGGATCAAAGCTCGTGCCCAGGATGGCGGCCCTGCGCAGCGAGGCCCGCTCGGCTTCCGGCAGCCGTTCGATCTGTTCCTGCACCAGTTCCACGATCGAGGACGGCAGCGTTCCGCCGCGCCAGCGCGCTTCCAGCAGTCGCACAAGGAAAAGCGGATGGCCGGCCGCGTGGTCGATGATCGCCTCCGACCCGTCAAGATCAGGCGCAATCACCTGGCCCAGTTCGCGTGCTGCCTCAGGGGGCAGGGGGGCCAGCGCGACCCGCGTAAGTCCCGAGCGCACCCGGGTGGCAAGCCTGTGATCCAGGCTGCCCGCATGCGGCCTTTCCGTCAGCACGAGCATGACACGGCTGTCTCGCAGGTAATTCACGAATTCCATGATGAAATCCCCGGCGCCAACCGGGCGCCAGTGGCAATCTTCGATGGAAATCATGAGCCCGGTTGCGGCGGCAGCACGTCTCAACGCTGACGCCAGGACTTCGAGAATCCTGATCTGCTGGGCCTCGGGCGAGAGGGCGCTCATTAGCAGTTCCGCCCCTGTGCTGAGTTCGGGATCAGTCAGCCATGACCAGATGGCCCGCTCGATGGGCGTGGCCCCGGGGTCGGGGGTGAGGTGGCGGGACATGCCGGCGACAAGGCGCTGCGCAAGATGGCGCGAGCCGGGCGAAAAGGCGTCGAACCCGGCGGTCGCGACAATCATTCCGGACGCACTGGCACGCGTCATGATCTCGGTGCAAAGGCGGCTCTTGCCGATGCCGGCCTCGCCCGAGAGGTGAACCACGAGACTCGTTTCCGCCGACTGTGCCGCCTCGATGGCTGCCTGGATCTGCGCCAGCTCCGCGGTGCGGCCGATCAGGGGCAGATCGGGACGCTTGCGCACGGCCTCGGCGCGAAGCGCGATCGCGCGCTGCCCGGGGTCGGCGGCAAGGCCGAGGCGCGGGGCAATCTCGCGTGCGACAAGTATCTCTCCGGGCTCGGCCGTGGCCGCGATCCGGCGTGCCCGGAGGAGCGATTGATCGTGCGGACCACCGTCCTCAAGCGTCTCGGTCATGCCGAAGGACAGGCTGTCACCGGCCGCTACAGAAAGCTGTAGCGCAATGTTCGACACCTCGCGCAATCGTGTCCGCGAAAAGTGAAACGCCACTTCACCGGGGCCGGATCGCTCTTCCCTGGCGCCCCCGGCAAGCGCGATACTCCGCAGATCCTCCCAGTCCGGCGGCGAACCCGTCGCCATGCCAAGCAGGAGGTATCCCGACCGTGGCTCCGGTGGGGTTGGCTCGCCCATGTCGGTCTCTTGTGCGGGGGCGAACGCCATTGCAGCGCCGCCCCGGCGAATGCGCTCGTAGAGTGCGCGGGTTTCCGGTTCCGGTTCTGCACCCAGATCACGTCGTAGCGATGCCTCCAATGCCTCGTAGCGTGCGCGCGCCGCGCTTCGCATCCCGCGTGCCGCGTCCAGCTCCATCAACCGCCGGTGGGCAACCTCGTTGAGCGGATCGAGCCCCAGCAGCCGGTGCGCGAGCGCGGATGTTTCGGGGCCATCGGAGACGCGCTCCAGTTCGCGCGCGAGCGCCCCGGAGGCAAGATTGCGGATGCGAGTGCGTTCGGCCTCTATCGCGTGGTCCAGATCCGGCGCGTTGGTCTGCACCCCCTCAAGAAATTCCCCCCGGTAAAGGCGTGACGCCTCGGCATGGTCATTCCGCGCAAGGGCTGCGTGAAACGCATCAAGATCGGTGGCGACATCTGCCCCAAGCCGCAGGTCGTCACCGATCGCGTCGACCCAACCCTCGCCGGCCGTGCGCCGGATCTGGGCGAGAGACTGGCGAAGGCTCCCGCGCGACTGCTCCGCATCGCTCGCCTCCCAGAGCAGCGTGGCAATCCGATGCCTGGGCATCGTCCGGTGGCGCGCAGAAGCGAGCAACCCGAGAAGAATCCTGGCCTTCCGGGCGCTCAGGGGGATCGAGACTCCCTCGCGCGTCATCGCAAATCCCCCAAGGAATTCCAGCCAGAGATTCATGGTTTTCACGCGCCTTTCACGGAAGGCCACCCGCCGGAAATCACGTCACTGCTGCAATACGTTTGTATCAGGACCGATCAGGCGAACCGGCAGATGGAATTCGGAATAATCTCAGACCTTAAACGCCGGTCTTTGCGGGTCGATCTTCCGCCCGTCTTCCGTCCGGCCGCGTCGGAGACGAGCCGTGCTGGGAGCGGTCCTTCCTGCAAAAACCTAAGTGATGGTGATACAAATGGCCTCCTATCGCAATAATCTTCCGCAACTCGATAATACCCTCTTGCTGACAGATTCAGGTCTGGAGACGACACTGATCTTCCATGAAGGGCACGACTTGCCGCTTTTCGCGGCCTATCCCCTGATGGAGACTGCCGAGGGACGCCAGGCTCTCGCGCGTTATTACCGGCGCCACATGATCATTGCGACCGATCATGAAACCGGTTTCCTACTCGAAGCGCCGACGTGGCGGGCCAGCCGCGACTGGGGGGCTCAGCTTGGCCACCGGCCCGAAGATCTTGCTCGGCTGAATCGCGCAGCAATCGGTTTCCTGTCCGACTTGCGCGGGGCCGCCCATGCCGTCCGCCCAGTGGTCATTTCCGGCAACATCGGTCCGCGCGGTGACGGCTACCAGCCTGACACAGCCATGAGCGCGGCCGAGGCGGAGGACTATCACGCCGAGCAGATCGACTGGTTTGCAGAAACCGATGCCGATCTTGTTACGGCGGTCACGCTTTCGACCGTGGCGGAAGGCGTCGGCGTGATCCGGGCTGCGGCCCGCTTTGGACTGCCCGTCGTGGTGTCCTACACCGTGGAAACCGACGGGCACCTGCCGGACGGGACGCCGCTGGGCAGGGCATTCGAACAAACGGACGACCAGACCGATGCCGCTGCCGCCTACTTCATGGTGAACTGCGCTCATCCCGACCATTTCCGCAGGGCACTCGACTGCGACGAGGGCTGGCTGGAGCGCATTGGTGGGATACGCGCCAACGCATCCCGGCTCAGCCACGCCGAACTGGACGAGGCAGAAGAGCTTGATGCGGGCGATCCGGACGAACTCGCCCGCGACTACGCCGAACTCCGCCGCTTGCTGCCCAATCTGACGGTTCTCGGCGGTTGCTGCGGTACCGATCACCGACATGTGGAGGCCATCGCGGCCTCCTGCGCAGCATCGGCCATCGCGTGACCCCGTCGCCGGCCATCATCTGTCGAGACAATAACGATGCTACAGTCAAGAAACATCCCGTTCCGGCGCGACCGCGTCCTGATCCCCTCCATGCTCGCAATTTCGGTCGCAATCGCGACGCCGGGCTCTGCGGCGGTCGGGTGTGGGGAAGAGACCGCCGGAGCCCATTGCCGTTTCGAGAACGCCCCGGCGCAGATATCGGACACCCAGATCATCTTGGGGGAGAGACCTCATCCCTATTCCGAACTTCTGGCGCCACTTCGCTTCACGGATTCCAGGGGCGTCCTCTGGACGGCTCCGTCTGCCACACTCACCGACGGCGCATCGATCCCCACGATCTTCGTCCCCCTGATCGGCGATCCGAGGAGCCCCGAATTCCTTGCCGCAGCGTCCCTTCACGATGCCTACTGCGGACTGGGCAATGAGGCATTGCCGCAATACCACCAGCGCAGCTGGCAAGAGACGCACAGGATGTTCTACGACAGTCTACGCGCGGCCGGCGTCCCGGCAACGAAGGCAAAAACCATGTTCGCCGCGGTCTATCTCGGCGGTCCCCGCTGGGACGATCCTTCGCGCTCGCTTGCAGACGTCCCCGAAGCGCGGTTGCGCGAAGAGATGGAACGTTGCATTGCGTTCATCGAGAGAGAGGATCCCGACCTGGCGGAGATCGAGGACTGGATGAGCCGCCGCGAACCGGCTCTTCGTGTCAGCCAGTGATCCGCCGACGCTGTACAGTGCGAAAGACCTGCCATATGCCCGACCTCCTCGTGTTCCTGCCCGCCTGTTTCGCGCTGAACCTCGCCTTCGGGCCGAACAACCTGATGGCGCTGACACATGGGGCGCAGAAGGGCGTGGGCTTTTCGCTGGCTGCCGCGAGCGCCCGTCTGGCGGTCTTCGTGCCGATGATCGCGGCCAGCGCGCTCGGTCTCGGGATGCTGCTGTCCGCCTCGGCGGTGCTCTTCGGCGTGATCAAGACAATCGGCGCACTCTACCTGATCTGGATGGGCATCAGATTGCTGCGCACCCCGCCGCCGCGTGACGCGGAAGAGGCGCGGCGCCAAGTCCCCACGCTGGGCGGGGCGTTCCGGCGCGAGGGGCTGATTGCCGTCAGTAATCCCAAGGCGATCCTGATCTTCGCGGCGTTCTTCCCGCAGTTCGTCGACACATCTGAATACTGGCAGAGCTATGCCATCGTCGGTGGGCTCTTCATCGCGCTCGAGGCCTGCGCCATCCTCTTCTATGCGACCGCGGGCCGCTTTGCGGCGGTCTTCCTGGCGTCGCGCCTGCACTGGTTCCAGCGGGTGTCCGGTGGCGGCATGGTCCTGTTCGGTGTCCTGCTGTTCTTCAGCCGCCAGCCTGCGCGTTCCGGTATCTGAGTTTCTCTCGCGAACGGGCCTCGGCCTTTCGCCTCTGTGTGCGCCTGTGCGCGCCGGCGCCTCAAAGGCCCGCGCCGCGGGCGCTGATGGGCCAGAGCGCCTCGACCCGATCCGCCCGTGTGGCGACGATCCAGTCGTGCAGGTTGCAGGTCGGATCGACGTGGCCGGGCTGGAGGGTAACTCGATCCCCGACCGAAAGTGCTGCGCCCTCGGGCTGCGCAAGGATCGTGTGTTCGTCCGAGACGCCGAGGACCTCGGCCACGACCGACAGCGGCAGCGGCGGCCCGGAATCCACGGCCACCGCCTTCAGCCCGAAGTCCAGCACGGCCTGCCCGGGAACGGAGGTACTGAGGACGGTTGCGCGCAGGGTCAGCGCGTTGTCGAAAAGGCTTTCGGCCTCGTTGCGGGCATAGTCCGCATCCATGAACGCGTAGGACCCTGGCTGGATCTCGCCCCAGAGCCCGCTGGACGCTTCGAGTTCATAGGTGCCAGTGCCCGCGCCGGTGACGAGCGGCACGTCGATACCGGCTTCTTTCAGCAGGGTGATGGCCTCTCGGACAAGATCCGCTGCGGCACCGATGGCTGCGGTGCGCTCAGCAGCGGTGCGCAGGTGCTGGGCGCTGCCGTGGTAGGCGTGCAGGCCGGCGAAGCGCAGGTGCGGGGTTTCCGCAATCCTTTGGGCCAAGGGTACGAGCCCCGGACCCACGGGCAGGCCGCAACGGCGCTGGCCCACCTCGATCTCGATGTAGATGTTGAGGTCTACCTCCTGCGCTTCGGCGGCTTCGCCCGCGCGTGTGACGTGCAGCGCGTCGTCCACGCAAAGGCCGATGCGCGCGTCGCGGGCGAGGGCGGCGAGGCGGGACAGCTTGGCCGGGTGCACGACCTGGTTGGTCAGTAGCACGTCGGAAATGCCTTCGCGGACAAAGACCTCGGCCTCGTCCACCTTCTGGCAGCAGATGCCGACCGCGCCCTGCGCCACCTGGCGGCGCGCGATCTCGGGGCATTTATGGCCTTTGCCATGGGGTCGCAGACGGACACCGAGCCGCGCGGCATCCTCGGCCATGCGCGCTAGGTTGCGCTCGAACAGATCCAGATCGAGCACGAGGGCCGGGGTCTCGATCCCGGCGAGGGGATCGCCGGGCTGTGCGGGGGGGCGGGGTGTCACAGTGGTCGTCCTTCGCGCCGTTGCGCGCGAAGGGTAGCCGCTGGCCGGGGGCCCCGCAATCGGGCCCTCCGCGCTTTGCGTCAGCTGTCGGCGACCACGTCCTGGCGCTGCTGGCCAAGCCCCTTGATGCCAAGCTCCACCACGTCGCCCGGCTTGAGGAAGCGTTGCGGCGACATGCCGAGGCCCACGCCCGGGGGCGTCCCGGTCGAGATGACGTCGCCGGGGTGCAGCGTCATGAACTGGCTGAGGTAGGAGACGAGGAAGCGCACGCCGTAGACCATGGTGGCGCTGGTGCCGTCCTGCATGGTCTCGCCGTTGACGGTCAGCCACATGGGCAGGTCCTGCGGATCGGGAACCTCGTCGGGCGTGACCAGCCACGGGCCGATCTGGCCGAAGTTGTCGCAGCTCTTGCCCTTCGTCCACTGGCCCTGCCGTTCCGCCTGGAAGGCGCGCTCGGAGACGTCGTTGGTGATCGCGAAGCCAGCCACGTGGTCCATGGCCTCGTCCTCGGAGACGTACTTGGCGGGCTTGCCCATGACCACGGCCAGCTCGACCTCCCAGTCGGTTTTTTCCGACCCGCGCGGGATCACGATGGGGTCGTTCGGGCCGCAGATGGCGCTGGTGGCCTTCATGAAGATGATCGGCTCGGGCGGCACGGTGGCGCCGGTTTCGGCGGCGTGGTCCGAGTAGTTGAGGCCGATGCAGATGAACTTGCCGGTCCCTGCGATCGGCGGGCCGAGGCGCGGGTCGCCCTCGACCACCGGCAGCGAACTGGCATCGGTGGCGGCGATCTTCGCCAGCGCCTCGGGGTAGAGCGTGTCCCCGGCGAGGTCGTCGATCACGCCCGAGAGGTCACGGATGGTGCCGTCCTCGTGCATCAGGCCGGGTTTCTCGGCGCCCTTGGCGCCAAAGCGCAGAAGCTTCATGTCCTGTCCTTCTTTCTTGCGTTCAGATCGTCCAGCCGCCGTCGATGCAGAGGGCCTGGCCGGTCGTGTAGGTGGCCCCGGCGAGGTAGACGGCGAGATCCGCGATCTCCTCGGCCTCGGCGATGCGGCCCATGGGCTGGCGGGCGATGAACTCGGCCCGCGCCTTGTCGTAGTCGCCCGTTGCGGCAAGCCGCTGATCGAGCGAGGGGGATTGCACAGTGCCGGGGCAGATGGCGTTGCAGCGGATGCCTTGACCCACGTAATCGGCCGAGACCGACTTGGTCATGCCGAGCACGGCGGCCTTGGTGGTGGAATAGGCAAAGCGGTTGGGCACGCCTTTGATCGCGGAGGCCACCGACGACATGTTCAGGATGCAGCCGCCGCCGCGTTCGAGCATGCCCGGCAGAACGGCGCGGATCATGCGGATCATCGACATGACGTTGAGATCCCAGGCGAAGGCGAGGTCCTCGTCGCTGGCCTCGAGCACCGAGCCCGCGTGCACGAAGCCCGCGCAGTTGAACAGAACGTCGACAGGGCCTGTCGCGGCCATCAGGTCGGCGATGGCGGAAGGGTCGCGCACGTCGAGCCGGGCCGCCGTGCAACCCGTCAGCGTGGCAAGCGCCTCTTCGTTTATGTCGGTGGCGATCACGTCGGCGCCCGCCCGCAAAAAGGCCTCGGTCGTGGCGCGGCCGATGCCCTGCGCAGCGGCGGTGATCAGGACCTTCTGTCCGGTGAGGTCGGTCATGGTCTTTCCTTGTATTGCTCTTGGACGCTCACATCACCGCGCCGATCTGCCAGGGCACGAATTCCACCGCGCCGAAGCCCTGCGCCTCGCTCTTGGTTTCCTCGCCCGAGGCGACGCGCAGCATCAGATCGAAGATCTCGCGACCCTTCTCCTCGAGCGTCACGCCCGAGAGGATGTCGCCGCAATTCACGTCCATGTCCGGCTCCATCCGCTTCCAGAGGTCGGGGTTGGAGGCGATCTTGATGCAGGGCACGGGCTGGTAGCCCGAAACGCTGCCGCGCCCCGTGGTGAAGGCGATGAGGTTCGCACCGGATGCGGTCTGTCCGGTGACGGAACAGGGATCGTAGCCGGGGCTGTCCATGAAGACGAAGCCGGGCCGGTCGATGGGTTCACCGTACTTGTAGACGCCCGCAAGCGGCGCCGCGCCGCCCTTGGCCACGGCGCCGAGGCTCTTTTCCAGGATCGTGGTCAGGCCGCCGCGCTTGTTGCCGGGCGAGGGGTTGTTGTCCATCTCGCCGAAGTTGCGGGCGGTGTAGTCCTCCCACCACTCGATCAGGTCAATGAGCTTGCGGCCCGTGGGTTCGTCCACGGCGCGGCGGGTCAGCAGGTGTTCCGCGCCATAGATCTCCGACGTCTCCGACAGTATCGAGATGCCGCCGTGGCGCACCAGCAGGTCCGAGGCCATGCCGAGCGCCGGGTTGGCGGTGATACCCGAGTAGCCGTCCGAGCCGCCGCACTGCATCCCGAGCGTGAGATGCGCGACCGAGGCTTCCTCGCGCGTGGCCTTGTTCGCCTCGGCGGCAAGCTCGCGCAGGATGGCCACGCCGCGATCCACCGTGGCGCGGGTGCCGCCGGTCTGCTGGATCGTCATGTAGCGGAAGCGCGCGTCGTCCTTGAGCGCCTTGCGGTCGATGAGGTCGGGGATCTGCATGACCTCGCAGCCCAGCCCCACCATGAGGATCGCGCCGAAGTTGGGATTGTGCCCGTAGCCCGCAAGCGTGCGGAACAGCGTCTCGTAGCCCTCGCCCTTGCCGGACATGCCGCAGCCGGTGCCGTGCACGATGGGGACGATGCCGTCGACGTTGGGAAACTGGGCCAGCAGGTCCTGCCGGTTGGCTTGCTCGGCGATGAAGCGCGCGACGGACCCCGCGCAGTTCACCGAGGTCAGGATGCCGAGGTAGTTGCGGGTGCCCACGCGCCCCGAGGGGCGGTGGAAGCCGCGGAAAGTGGCGGGCGCCTCGACCGGCGGCAGGACCTGTGCCGCCTCGCCGAAGCCGTAGCCCTGCCGGTGCTGTCCCATGCCGAGGTTCTGTACGTGGACATGCGCGCCGGCGGCGATTGGCGCCGTGGCGGTGCCGATGATCTGGCCGTATTTCACGACGTTCTCACCCGCCGCGACGGGCCGCAGGGCGACCTTGTGGCCGGCCGGGATGGGCTCGGCCGTGGCGACGCCAGGGGCAATTTCGGTGCCGGGGGTGATGGCGGTGAGCGCCACCATGATGTTGTCCGCCTCGTGCAGGCGCAGGGCGATGGGACTGGTCATATGGGCCTTCGGCTTTGTCACGGTGTGACGATGATCTTGACGATGTCCTCGCGGCTGGCGGCGAGGCTGGGGAAACGGTGGGGCAGGTCTGCGAGCGGGACAACCTCCGACGCGATTGCGTCGGTGGGAATATGCCCGTCGCGGATCGCCTGCATCACGCGATCGAAGTCGGACTTGAGCGCGTTGCGGCTGCCGATGATGCGGGCCTCGCGCTTGTGGAACTCGGGGTCAGAAAAGCGCAGGTCGTCCTTGACCACGCTGACCAGCACAGTGCTGCCACCATGGGCCACCAGCGGAAAGCCCGCTTCGATCGCCTTGGCGTTGCCGGTGGCGTCGAAGACCGCGTCGAAGCCTTCGGCAAGCTCGCCTTGCAAGATCGTGTCGCCGGGCCGGTGCAACTGGTCGAAGCCGAAGAGGCGCTGCGCCGTCTCCAGCCGTTCGGGGCTCAGATCCATCAGGTGCACCTTGGCCCCGGCGAGCCTCGCAAAGAGCGCGGTGCCAAGCCCGATGGGGCCCGCGCCAGTGACAAGCACGATGTCGCCTTCGCCGATACCCGACCGCGCGACCGCGTGGGCGCCGATGGCTAGGAATTCGACCATGGCGGCCTGCTGGGGCGTCAGCCCCTGGGCGGGGTAGAGGTTGCCGCGCGGCACCGAAAGCTGCGCGCACATCCCGCCATCGCGGTGAACGCCCAGGACCGAGATCGCCTTGCAGCAGTTGGGCTTGCCACGCCGGCAGGCGCGGCAGGTCCCACAGGAGATATAGGGGTTGACGACCACCAGTTGCCCCGCGTCCGGCCCCGAGGCGATGGTGCCCGAAAGCTCGTGCCCGATCACGCGGGGATAGTCGAGGTAGGGGTGCTTGCCCTCGAAGATGTGGTAGTCCGTGCCGCAGATGCCGATGGCGGCGATGTCGACAAGGACATGGCCCGCGGGCGGGTCGTCGGGCAGGGGGCGTTCTTCGGTCCGGAATGTGCCCGGTTCGGCGCAGACGCCGCAGGTCATGGTGCCGGAGGCGAGGTCCTTCATTGCGCCGCCTCCAGGTTACGGGCGGACCAGTCGGCGGGCAGCTCGCCCTTCACGATCAGGCTCAGGACGTCGTCCTTGCTCACTTCCTCGATGGCGTGCGCGCCGACGATGCGGCCCTTGTTCATCACCACCACGCGATCGCAGAGGTCGAAGACGTCATGCATGTCGTGGCTGACAAGGAAGATGCCGATCCCCTCGGCGCGCAGTTGCCGGATCAGGTCTGCGACCATCGCGGTCTCCGAGGGGCCGAGCGCCGCCGTCGGTTCGTCCATGATGAGGATCTTGGTGTCGAAGTAGATCGCACGGGCGATGGCGATGACCTGCCGCTGGCCGCCGGACAGGCTCGAGACCGGATCGCGCAGGTTCTTGAAATTCGGGTTCAGCCGGGCCAGCACCTCGCGCGCTTCCTCGAGCATCCGCGCGTCGTCGAGGTTGCCGAAGCGGGTCTTCAGCTCGCGGCCCAGGAACAGGTTCTTGGGCGCGTCGAGGTGATCGGCGAGCGCCAGCGTCTGGTAGATCGTCTCGATCCCCACGGCGCGGGCGTCGTTGGGTTCGGTGAACTGCACGGGCTGGCCGCCGACGCGGATTTCGCCCCCGTTGGGGATCATGGCGCCCGAGAGGATGCGCATGAGGCAGGACTTGCCCGCGCCGTTATGGCCGAGCACGCCCACCACTTCGCCGGGCCAGAGGTCGAGCGAGACATGCTCGACGGCGCGGACGCCCCCGAAGTGCTTTTCGATGTCGATCATCTCGACCAGGGGATGTTCGGTCATGTCGGGGCCTTTCCCTGCGGCGGCTGGGTGGTCCGGGGGCGGGCAGCCCGCCCCCGGGTTCGGATCAGTAGAGGACGTTCTGCGCCTTGTCGGAGTCGATGTTGCCATCGTCGACCATCACCACGCCGGTGTTGATGAAGTCGTCCACGCTCTCTCCCTCGAGCAGGTCGATCACCGTGTTCACGCCCATCTCGCCCATGGCGAAGGAGCCCTGCACGGCGATGGCCTCGAGCACGCCGTCGCGCACGAATTCCTGCAGGTCGGCGTTGCCGTCGAAGCCGAGCGCGACCAGCTGGCCGGCCTTGCCCGACTGCACCAGCGCGCGGCCCATGCCGACGGCAGTGGGTTCGTTGGCGCCAAAGATGCCGACAAGCTCGGGGTTGGCGGAGAGAACGTCGGTGGTCTGGTTGAGCGCGTTGGCCATCTGCGACTGCGAGTAATAGGGGCCTACAATCTCGAGGTTCGAGTTGGCCTCGACGTAATCGGTGAAGCAGCCCACGCGGCCGATCTCGGAACCCACGCCCGCGACGTAGGACATGATGGCGACCTTGCCCTCGGTCCCGGCCTCTTCGATCATGCGCTGGGCGACCTGTTCGCCGGCGGCGCAGTTGTCCGTCGAAAGGAATGCCTGGTAGGTGCCCTCGGCACTTTCGCCAAGCGCGCTGTCGATGATGACAACCGGGATCCCGGATTCGTAGGCGCGCTTGACCGCGGGGGCGAGCGCCTCGGGGTCGGACGGGGCGAGCACGATGCCCGACACACCACGGTTTATGGCGTTCTCGACAAGGTTCACCTGGTCGGAAATCGCGCTTTCGGTCGCCGGTCCGTCAAAGCTCATGGTGTGCTCGGACTGGCCCTCGATGGCCGCGGACGCGCCCTTGTTCACGTTCTGCCAGAAATTCGAGCTGGTCGTCTTGACGATGACGGCGATCTCTCCCGCACTGACGGTCCCCGCCGCAAGCGCCATTGCCGAAGTCAGCAGCCCTAGTTTCACGAATTTCATCTCTTCCTCCTCCACTGTTGAGATGTCGTACCCGTCCGGCTTCAGGGCCGGTTGCGGATCTGGTCGATCCAGACGGCGCCGATCACGACGAAGCCGATCACGATCTGCTGGATGAAGGCGGAGACGCCCGCCATGTTGAGCCCGTTCCGCAGGATGCCGATGATGAAGGCGCCGATCATGGTGCCCGACACGCCGCCCACGCCGCCCGAGAGCGAAGCGCCGCCGATGACGGCCGCCGCGATGGCGTCGAGTTCGTACATCACGCCCTCGCTCGGCTGGGCTGTGACAAGGCGCGACATCAGCACGTTGCCTGCAAGGCCCGCCAGCGCGCCAGACATGACGTAGGCATAGAGCTTGGCGCTGTCGACGCGCACGCCCGACAGGCGGGCGGCCTCCTCGTTCGATCCGGTGGCATAGATATGGCGGCCGATCTGGCGGCGGCGCAGCAGGTAGGCCGCGCCGATCGCCACGATCAGCAGCAGGATGGCGGGGTAGGGGATGCCGGGGAAGACGACGCGTGGAAAGCCGTTTTCGCGCATCTCGACCACGCGGAAGAGCGCACCGTTGCCAAGGACGCCGAAGGCCTCGCCGAGCTGCGAAATGGGCGCCGCACCGGTCAGTTGCAGCGCGATGCCGCGTGCGATCAGCATCATGCCGAGCGTGGCCACGAAGGGCGGGATGCGCAGCCGGGTGATGACGAAACCGTTGAAGGCCCCGCAAAGCCCGCCGGCGATCACGCCGAGCGTCATGGCGGGCACCACGGGCAGTCCGACCTTCACGCTCATCCCGGTGATGACGCCCGAAAGGGCCAGGACCGAACCCACCGACAGGTCGATGCCGCCGGTGATGATGACCATGGTCATGCCGATCCCCAGCAGCCCGATCACCGAGGTCTGGAGCAGCACCGTCAGCGTGTTGTTCACCGACAGGAACGCGGGGCTCGCCAGCGCGAAGCCGAACACGAGAAGCAGGAGCGTGAGCAGTGCGGAAAGCTTGTGAAGCTGGGCTGCGCCCGGCGTGAGGGTCTTGAGTGTATAGAACCCCGCAGGCTTGCTTGCGTCCGACATCGGGCCTCCCCTTCTCGATGTGCATTTAATAATTAAGAACTGTATCCATCGCCGCTTGATTCCGGTCAATAGTTTTTTATAATTTTGAACTGTATTGTTTGAAACCCGGTGGACGCTCCGCCGCGAGGGAAAGTAAAAGGCCACATGGCAAGAAGCGACACGCGGTTCCGCGCCGCCTACAACCAGGTGCTGGACTACTGCGAGGGGCAGCCCGCGGGCGCGCACATCCCGTCCGAGGCCGCGCTGTGCGAGATCGCGGGCGTCAGCCGCACGGTCATCCGCCGATGCCTCTCCCGTCTTCAGGAGGCCGGGATCATCAGCTGGGACGGGCGCGAAAAACGCATCCTGCGCGCGCCCGCCGAGAGTGACCGCATCGACCAGCCCGAACCCACGGCCGGGGGCGCGGACCTCGAAGAGCGGTTTCTCGACTGGGTGCTGCGCTTCGACGTGCCCGCGGGCACGACCCTGTCGGTGGCCGAGCTGTCGCGCACCTTCTCGGTCCCGCAGCACGAGCTGAAGGAGTTCCTTGCGGGCCTCAGTCGCTTCGGCCTCGTGTCGCGCCGTCCGCAGGGCGGCTGGACGCTGCTGGGCTTCACCAAGGAGTTCGCGGTGGAGCTTTCGGATTTCCGGTCCGTGCTGGAGCTGAACGCCGTGGCACAGGCGGTCGAGGCCCCGGTGGACCATCCGCTGTGGGCGAAGCTTGCCGAGCTGCGCGACAGGCACCTCGACCTCAAGGCGCGGATCGACCGCGACTACCACGCGTTTTCCAAGCTGGACGAAGGCTTTCACCAGGCGATCAACTCGGTCGTGAAAAACCGCTTCGTGGCCGAGTTCCAGAAGGTGATTTCGCTGATCTTCCACTACCATTTCATGTGGGACAAGACCGAGGAAAAGATCCGCAACGCCGCCGCCATCGACGAGCACCTTGCGATCATCGACGCGCTCGAGGCGCGCGATGGCCCCGCCGCGCAGGAGGCGGCGCGCCGCCACCTGCGGACGTCGAAGACGACGCTGCTGTCGTCACTGCGCCATCACGACCTCGGATAGCATGGCCTCGGCCTCGGGCGGCAAGGGCTGCGCGATGGCGTCGAGGTTGCGGGTCAGCGAAGAAGGCTTCGCCGTGCCCAGCAGGACCGACGCCGCCGCCGGGTGGCGCAGTCCGAAGTGCAGGGCGGCCGTGGCGAGCGGAATGTCCGCGCCCTCGGCCCGCTCCTGAAGCGCGGCCACGCGATCCAGAACGTCACGCGGCGCGGGGCCATAGTCGTAGGTCGCGCCCTCGACCGGGCCGGTGGCCAGGATGCCGGAGTTGAAGATCCCGCCGAGCACGAGGCTGGTCCCGGCTTCGCGGCAGGCGGGCACCAGTGCCGCCTCGGCGCTGCGGTCGAGCAGCGTCAGCCGTCCGGCCAGCAGGATCACGTCGATGGGGCCGTGGGCCATCACGTCGAGGCACACTTGGCATTCGTTCACGCCAAGGCCGAAGGCGCGGATGCGGCCCTTCTCCTTGAGTTTCGCCAGCCGCTCGTAGCCGGAGCCGAGGAAATCCTCCAAGTGGCCCGCGTTTGCCGCGCCATGGGTGTATTCGCCGATATCGTGCACGTAGACGATCTCGAAGACATCCCGCCCGAGCCGCTCCATGCTCTGCTCGAGGCTCTCTTCGATGCCGTCGCCGGAATAGTCGTAGCGCACGTCGTTCTGCGCCGGGTTCACGAAGCCGTCGGCCTCGGTGATCGGGGACTTGGCTGGGCTGAGGATACGCCCGACCTTTGTCGAGACCACGGCTCCCTCGCGTCCCTTCAGAAAGCGGCCCAGCCGTTCCTCGGCCAGCCCGCGCCCGTAGTGCGGGGCGGTGTCGAAGTAGCGGATCCCGGCGTCCCATGCGGTCTGCAGGACCGCCTGCACGTCACCCTCGCTGGCCTCGCGATAGAGGTTGCCGGCACTTGCCGTGCCGAAGGACACTTCGGTCACCTGCACGTCGGTGCGGCCGATCTTGCGGGTCTTCATGCGTCTTCTCCCTTCAGCGCGGCCTCGAGCCGTGGTTTCGGGCTGGTGTCGCCTCTCGCGCGCGCCCAGTCGACGAAGGCCCCGATGCGGCGGCGCAGCTTCTCGCCGTGGTTCTGGGCGATGTCGGCGATGCGGTGGTCGAGGAAGGGGTTGGCGAAGCGGTCGAGCGTAATGGAGATGTAGTCGTCGAGCCCTCCGGTCTCTCCGGCGGCCTCGAAGCCGGGCCGGACCTCCTGCTCGTACAGTCCGCGCAGTGCGGCGGTGCGGTCGGGGTCGGCCATGACCTCGCGCACGAAGTCGGGACTGCGCCCCTCCTCCAGCCAGCGCGAGACCAGCCAGGTGTGCCCAAGGTTGAGGACAAAGAGCTTCTTCCGCTCGATCAGCCCGAGGTCCGACACCACCTGCACCGACGGGTGGTCGCAGGGGGCGCTGACGCCGGGGCCGTCCTCGATCGCCCAGAGCGCGTAGGGCTCGGCCACGGCACCCGCGGGCTCCAGCGGCTCGGACACGATCCGGTCGACGAGCGAATTCACCCAAATGACCTCTTCGGCCAGCCAGTCGCGGTAGCGCGCGTCCATGCGCTGGGCCACCTCGAGCACGAGTCCCTTCAGGACGGTGCCGTTGTCCTGCACCAGCTCGGTCGGCATGATCTGCGGCGCCTTTCCGCCCGCCTCGAAGCGCGCGCGCAGCAGGTGGGCAAGCTTGGCCGGGTAGGACATTGCCGGATCGAGCGTGGGACCGGTGTCCTCGGCGCGTGGCTTAAAGCCTGCGTCGGCGGTGTTCGACAGGATCACCTGCGCCTCCTCGGCAACGATGCGGGTGATCTCGGCCATGTCGGGCGCGAAGGTGAGACCGCGCGCGATGCTGTCGACGCGGGTCGCGCGGTCAACCTGCTGCCCGTCCTCGATGCCGCGCACGTGGACCTCGTAGCCCTCGGCCAGCGCGTGAAGCCGCTTGGTGCGGGACGGATCGCCCGAGGTCTGCACCACCGTCACGGGCCGCGTGCCGGGCATCGCCTCGGACAGGAACAGGTCGGCGTGCGCCTGCAGGAAGCGGCTCGTGCCGAACTGGAGAATGGGTGTGATTGACATGGCTCCTCCCCACTGAATATAGTTTGTTATTATTTAGAACAAAACGCTACGGCAAGGATAAAACCGTGATCGACGCCCATCAGCACTTCTGGCGCATCTCGCGCGGCGACTATTCCTGGATGGACGACAGCGTCGCGCAGATCCGGCGCGACATCCTGCCGACGGATCTTGCCCCGCTGACAGAGGCCGCGGGCGTGACGGGGACCGTGCTGGTGCAGGCCGCGCCGACGGTGGAAGAGACGCTCTTCATGCTCTCGCTGGCCGAGGATTCCACGCTTGTGCGCGGCGTTGTCGGCTGGATCGACCTCGAGGGAGACGTACAGGCGCAGCTCGACCGGATCGCGCACCCGGCGCTGCGGGGCATCCGACCGATGCTTCAGGACATCGAAGAGACCGATTGGATCCTGCGCGAAGACGTGGTCGCAGGCCTCCGGAAGGTTGCGGCAGCGGGGTTGCGGCTCGATGCGCTGATCGTGCCGCGCCACTTCGGCGTCATCGACGCACTGGCGCACCGCGTGCCCGAACTGCCCATCGTGGTGGATCACTGCGCCAAGCCGGTCTTCGACGGCGACGATCCGGGGCTGGCGTGGCGCGACGGGATGGCGGCGCTGGCGGCGCATCCGCAGGTTTTCTGCAAGCTTTCGGGGCTGGCCAATGAATACGGGCCCGGCTGGTCGGCGGCGGCGCTGCGGCCGGTCTTCGACCACGTGCTGGCCTGCTTCGGCCCCGACAGGATCATGTGGGGCAGCGACTGGCCGGTGCTGGAGCTCGCGGGCGACTATGCGGGCTGGGCGGCCTGCGCGCAGGAGATGGCCGCGGGCCTGCCGGAGGCGGCGCGCAAGGCCATCTTCGGCGGCACGGCGGCGCGGTTCTACGATATCTGAGGGAGACTGCCATGCAGCGGATGGGGCTGGTGATCGGGATCGATCCCGACAAGATCGACGAATATAAAAGGCTGCATGCCGAGGCATGGGAAGGGGTGCTCGATCGGCTGCGGGCCTCGAACATCACCAACTACTCGATCTTCCTGCGGCAGCCCGAGAACCTGATGTTCAGCTACTGGGAGTATGTCGGCACGGACTTCGAGGCCGACAATGCGGCCATCGCCGCCGACCCGGTGACCCGGGAGTGGTGGGCGATCTGCGGGCCGATGCAGCGCCCGCTCGACAGCCGGGCCGAGGGGGAATGGTGGGCCTCGATGGAAGAGGTCTTCCACCTCGACTGAGACCGGACAAAGGGGTGTCCCGGGCAGGGACACTTTTTTGATATTACGATTTCAATGGGTTGCGAGATCGCTTTAACCGATCGTTAGCTTTTGCGACGCGGGTGTGCCGTGCCACGGCGCCTTTGGTCGGCCACCGCCAGTGAAACCGCCGCCGGTCCGTCCGAGAGCAAGGCGGCGGCTTGCGACGTGGACCCATATGCAGCAGCCTTCGACACCTTCGCCGTGTCCTCGGTCCCGTGTCTCCCTGAGGTTGAGTGGTGAGCCCGAGCCCGCACCGCGTCGGACTGGCGGGCTGAACTGGTTGGGTGGGAGGATCCAGCGGGCCGAGACGGGACGACGGGGCGCGGGACCTCTTGGGGCTGCCCGAGGCCACGGCGGAAATGGTTGGCGACCTGAAACGCGGCCTCGCGCGCGTCGCCTTTCGGGCCACTTCCCCGAGTTTCTCCGCGAAAGCACTGCCATCGAGGACTACTACGATCCCGGCCTGATCGTTTCCGGCTCGCACGACGACAAGACCGAGACCTTTCTGACTGACCTCAATCGTGACTTGTCGTGCGAGATGAGCCGCGGCCCGCGTGCGCTGCACTATTAGCTGCACGCCGCGGCACCGCTTGTGGTCAGCGCAGCGCTGCTCGACGACGACGGCTATAGCCTATTTGAGACCGGCGACGGGGGTAGCCACCGCGTCGTCGAATTCACCCCGCGCGCTTTCGAGAACCCCGAACTGGTGACCGAGGCCGCGGGCGAGGAACAGACCTGCTTTGCTGGAGACGACGAACTTGCCGCCTTCGAGCCGGCCTGGGCAGACGCCTACCTGTCGCCCTTCGAGGCACCGGAACTCACCGAATTCGTCGAGGAATACCGCCCGCTCGACAACACCGAGCTGGGGACAGCCTGAGCGCGATCTGGTAACAATATACCCCCGCTCCGCGTCTGCGGGGCGGGGGCATTCCGCTCGAAAGCACGTGAAAGTGACGTAAGGTCACATCCAAGATTGCCGCCCGTGCCTCAAGCGCGGGCGGCAGCCTGTTGTTTCGGCAGGCACATTTCTTTGGCGAAGTTTCCGTGACAGAAGCTACCGATCGGGTTGTCCCTCCCGCGCCGTTGGGCTCTACCGCCGCCGACAGCAACAACCGGAGGCACCCGAAGCGGTATGAAGACGGACACCACGACAGGCGCGGCCATTTCCTTCGACAACGTCGGCAAGGCGTTTCCGAAGAAGGGTGGCGGCAGCGTCATGGCGCTGGACGACATCTCCCTTAGCGTCGAGCCCGGCACGATCACCGGCATCATCGGGCGATCGGGCGCGGGCAAGTCGACCCTGCTGCGCATGGTCAACGGTCTGGAAAAGCCGACATCGGGCAAGGTCACCGTCGCGGGACGCGACGTGGGCGCGGCCACAGGCGCCGGCCTGCGCGAGATCCGCCGCGAGGTCGGCATGATCTTCCAGCACTTCAACCTGCTCGCCTCGCGCACCGTTTACGAGAACGTCGCCCTGCCGCTGGAAATCTCCGGCACGCCCTCGCGCGAGATCCGCAAGCGCGTCGACGATCTGGTCGCCCGCGTCGGGCTCGAGGACTTCCGCAACCGCTACCCGGCCGAGCTTTCCGGTGGGCAGAAGCAGCGCGTGGGCGTCGCCCGGGCACTTGCCACGCAGCCCAAGGTGCTGCTCTCGGACGAGGCGACATCGGCGCTCGACCCCGAGACGACGCAGACGGTTCTCGAGCTTCTGGCCGACATCAACCGCGATCTCGGCCTGACCATCCTGCTCATCACGCACGAGATGGCCGTGGTGCGCGACATCGCCAGCCACGTGGCGGTCATCGAGGATGGCAAGATCGTCGAGGACGGCTCGACCTACGACATCTTCACCGATCCCAGGCATCCCACGACCAAGAGCTTCCTGTCGGGCGTGACCGGCGTGACCCTGCCGCAGTTCATCGCGCGCGACCTGACCGAGACGCGCCCCAAGGGCCCTTCGCGCGAGGTGATGCGCATCACCTTCGTGGGCGACAACGCCACCGACCCGCTGCTTGCGAAGATGAGCACGGAACTCGGCCTGCAGGTCAACATCCTCGCCGGCGCCGTGGAAGAGATCGGCCCGCGTCCCTTCGGGAACCTGCTGATCTCGGTCGAGGCCGACCGGGCCGAAGAGGCGCGCAATTTCCTCGAACACAACCAACAGCGGACGGAGGTGCTCGGCTATGTCGGCTAACCTGATCAATATGCTGATGGAGGCGACCTGGCAGACCATCTACATGGTCGCCATCTCGACGCTGCTGGGGGCCATCGGCGGCCTGCCCATCGGTGTCTTCCTCGCCTGCTCGCAGAAAGGCGAACTGCTCTCGGCCCCGGCGGTGAACAAGGTGCTGGGCGTCGTCGTGAACGCGACCCGCTCGGTCCCCTTCATCATCCTCGTGGTGGCGATCATTCCCTTCACGCGGCTCGTCGCGGGCACCTCCATCGGCACCACGGCGGCCATCGTGCCGCTGACCATCGCCGCGGTGCCCTTCATCGCGCGGCTGGTCGAAAACGCCATCCGCGAAGTGGACAGCGGCCTGATCGAGGCCGCGCGCTCCATGGGCGCCACGCCCATGCAGATCATCCGCAAGGTGCTGATCCCCGAGGCGCTGCCCGGGATCACGCTGGGCCTGACGCTCGCCGTGGTCAGCCTTCTGGGCTACTCGGCCATGGTGGGCGCCGTCGGCGGCGAGGGGCTCGGCGACCTCGGCATCCGCTACGGCTACCAGCGTTTCATGCCCGAGGTGATGGGACTGGTCGTCCTGATCCTCGTCGTCCTCGTGCAGCTCGTGCAGACCATCGGTGAATGGATCGCACGCCGCGTGGACAAGCGGGCGCCCAGCAATCGCGGCGCCTGACCCAACCCGACCAAGAAGGAGTAATCCCATGAAGACACTCACGACCTTTGCTTCTGTACTGGCCATGACCGCCGGCATGGCCGCCGCGCAGGATATCAGCGTGGGCGTGTCCCCCGGCCAGCACGGCGAGATCATGGAAGTGGTCGCCGAGGTGGCCGCCGAGGACGGGCTGAACATCGACGTGGTCGAATTCTCGGACTACGTGGTGCCGAACCAGGCGCTAGCCGATGGCGACATCGAGGCCAACAGCTTCCAGCACCGCCCCTACCTCGAGCGCCAGATGGCGGACCGCGGCTTCGACCTCGTCGAAGTGGGTACCACCATCAACACGCCCATGAGCCTCTATTCCGAGGAATACGCCTCGCCCGAGGAAATCCCCGACGGCTCCACCATCGGCATCCCGAACGATCCCACCAACGGCGGCCGCGCGCTGCTGGTGCTCCAGCAGAAGGGCCTTCTGACGCTCGCCGATGGCGTGGGTCTCGTGCCGACCGTGCTCGACATCGCCGAGAACCCGCGCAACATCCGCATCCAGGAGCTCGACGCGGCCCAGCTGCCGCGCTCGCTGCAGGACCTCGACGCGGCGATGATCAATACCAACTACGCCATCGCCTCGGGTCTCGACCCGGTGAACGATGCCATCGCCACCGAAACCGACAGCCCCTACGTGAACATCATCGTGGTGCGCGCCGGTGACGAGGACGAGCCCTGGGTCGAACCGCTGGTGAATGCCTACCACTCGGAACGGGTGAAGCAGTTCATCGAGGAAAAGTACAACGGCACCGTGCTGACCTCCTGGTAAGCGCGGCGGGGCCCCGGCCCCGTGGTCAGATCGCAGGCGGCCGGTCCCCCGCGGGGCCGGCCGTATCGCGTTTTGCCGGGCGGTTTTCCCGTTGGGGCGCGGTGCGCCGCTGTGACGTGACAGCGCGTGTCGCGAGGAAGTTTCATTTGGGCTGTTGTGGTTTGGCGCCAGACACGCCAAGAGGTGCGGCGGCAGCCGGGAGCTGCCCGCGCCCTCCCGGGCTGAGACACCAGGGGTAGATGACAGCTTGCGGAACATACAGGCAGGAAGCGAAGGCGTCCTCGGAACCAGGACCCGGCACATGCGTCTGAGGATCGGAATGCGCCAGGTGTTCTGGTTCTCGATCGCGGGCGGGCTTGCCTTCCTGACCGACGCCGCCATCGTGACCGCGCTGACCAACGAGGGCTGGCTCCGTCCCGAGGTGGCGCGTCTGCCATCCTTCCTGGCTGCCGTTTTCGTGACGTGGATCGTGAATCGCTTCGTGACCTTCAGGACCGGCAACGGGCCGAGCTTCAGGGAGTTCTTCGTCTACCTGCTGGCGATGTCGGTGGGGCTGGCGGTGAACTACGCGACCTACCTGGTGCTCCTGTGGTTCTTCAACGTGACCTACGAGAACCCGGTGCTCGCTCTGATCCCGGCCTCTCTGGCCGGGACGATCGTGAATTTCGCGACTTCCAAGAAGGTGCTCGACCGCTAGGTCGGGAAGGAAAGCCGATCCAAAGCCGCCCATCGCAGCCGCGCGCGGTGGCGATCCGGACCGTCGATCCTCTCGTTTTATCTCCGTAAACACGGAAGACCTCGACACGAGGCACCGAGCCCGACCAAATCGCCGCCGCGTGGGGGCGCGGTCATGCCGGAGGCCTGCTTCCAGCATGACGATGCGCGGCGGGCCTGCGGCCCTCGATTCCGCGCTTGAGGCTTCGCGCTCGAGCGGTGGCTTGATGAAAAAAGCCGCCCCGAGGGGCGGCTTTCCTGTGTCCCGTGACAGTCCACTCAGGCGGCGAGGTGCTCCGGCGTCTTGCCGGCGATGATCATCGCCAGCAGGTCGTCGGTGCTCACCTCGTCCACGTTCACGATCCCGACAAGCTCGCCGTTCTTCATGACGGCGGCGCGGTCGCAAAGCTCTTTCACCTGATGCACATCGTGGTCGATGAGGAAGATCCCCAGCCCCTCGCGCTTCAGCTCCTGGATCAGCTCCGCCACCATCTGCGTCTCCTGCGGGCCAAGCGCCGCGGTGGGCTCGTCCATGATCAGGATCTTCGCCTCGAAGTAGACCGCGCGCGCGATCGCCACCGACTGCCGCTGGCCGCCCGACAGGGCCGAAACTGGCGCGTCGAACTTCTTGAAGTTGGGGTTGAGCCTGCCCATGATCTTGCGCGTTGCTGCCTCCATCCCGGCATCATCGACAAAGCCCATGGGCGTCGTCAGCTCGCGTCCGAGAAAGAGGTTCGAGGCCGCATCGAGATTGTCGGCCAACGCAAGCGTCTGGTAGATCGTCTCGATGTTGAGATCCCGCGCATGGCGCGGGGTGGGGATATCCACCTTGTCGCCGTTCACGTAGATGTCGCCCTTGTCCTGCCGGTAGGCGCCCGACAGGCACTTGATGAGCGTCGACTTGCCCGCGCCGTTGTGGCCCAGAAGGCCCACGACCTCGCCCGGAAAAAGATCGACACTCACGTCCGACACCGCCTGGATGCCGCCGAAGGAGATCGAGATGTTGCGCATCTCGACAAGGGGGGTGCCGCTGCGATCGACCATCATTTGCCTCCCGTGCGCTTGCGATAGATGATGTCCACGAGAACCGCGACGACCAGCACCGCGCCGACGACAATGTTCTGGAAGGGCGCGTCGACCCCCACCATGGCCATGCCGGACTGGAGCGACTGCATGATCAGCGCGCCGAGGATGGCGCCGTAGATCGTGCCCATGCCGCCCGAAAGCGCCGTGCCGCCGATGACGGCCGCCGCGATCACGCGCAATTCGTCCAGCGTGCCGATGTCGTTGGAATGGAACGACAGACGCGCCGAGGCGACCATGCCGGCCAGCGCGCAGAGCACGCCCATGATGGCAAAGACCTTGACCGTCAGCAGGCGGGTGTTGATGCCCGAAAGCTCGGCCGCGTCGGGGTTGCCGCCGGTGGCGAAGATGTAGCGCCCAAGGCGCGTCCGGTTGGCCACGATGGTCATGACGATGGCCACCGCGATCAGCAGCAGGACCGAGTAGGGGACGCCGTAGCCCTCGGTATAGCCCTCGGGCATGGTCTCGCCCCGGGCCTCGAATGCGCGAGCGAGAACCCGGCTCGGCACCTCATAGGCATTGAGGACCGCGACGAAGCCCAGGATCAGCACCGCGGCGATGACCATGAGCACGCCCTCGGCCCACATGGGCTTCACCGGGAAGTCGTAGGCGATCCGCGCGCGCCGCGCGTTCCAGATGCCGATGCAGGCCGCGATCACCGCGATCAGCCCCAGCACCCAGCTTCCGGTCACGCCCAGCGTGCCGCCGATGCCGCCGAAAAGCTGGTAGGTCTCGTCCAGCGGACCGATGGTCTGACCTGTGGTCAGGTACCAGGCCACGTTGCGCCAGACCAGCAACCCGCCCAGCGTCACGATGAAGGCGGGGATGGTCAGGTAGCCGATCAGCCAGCCCTGGAAGGCGCCGATCACGGCACCGGTCAGCAGGCCCACGACGATGGCCACCGGCGCGATCAGCGGGTGCCCGAAGTCGAGCCCCATGTTCGGCAGAAGCTGCGTCTGCGTGATCGCCATCATGGCCGAACAGGTGGCCAGCAGCGACCCAACCGACAGGTCGATGTGGCGGGTGACGATCACAAAGACCATGCCTGTGGCCATGATCGCCACGCTGACCGTCTGGATCGTCAGGTTGAAGATGTTGCGGGGCGTCAGGAAACGCCCGTCGGTCAGCACGTTGAAGACGATGCAGACCACGATGAACGCCCCGATCATGCCCAGAAGGCGTGTATCGAGCTCGAGCGTCTTGAAGATGTTCCCGCGCTTCTGGGCGGAAGGCGCGCTAGCCTCGGCCATGGGCTTCCTCGGACTGGTAGGAGAAAAGGAAAACGGCGCGCGCCACGCGCGCGCCGGTGCCGTGTTTCAGGCGATCATTCGCAGGGGGCGGGGCCGTCCTGCACGCCCTGGCAGAGCTCGTCGAGCGTGATCCAGCCGGCGTCCACGACCACGTTCAGGTTGTCCTGCGTGACCGGCACGGGCTCGAGGAATTCGGCCCAGAGCGTCGTGCCCGCGGGCGAGGTCCATTCCTCGGCACCCTCGATGTCGCCCAGCGACGCGCCGCCGGCCAGTTCGACCGCGATTTCGGCGGCGTTGCGGCCAAGGTCGCGGCTGTCCTTCCAGACGCTGACGGTCTGGGTGCCCTGCGCGATGCGGTTGAGCGCCGCGGTGTCGGCGTCCTGGCCCGAGACCGGGATGCCCTGTAGGCCCTGCGCGGTCAGCGCCGCGACCGCGCCGCCGGCGGTGCCGTCGTTGGAGGCCACGACCGCGTCGACCTCGTTGTCGTTGGCGGTCAGGATCTGTTCCATGTTGCGCTGGGCGTTCGCCGGAAGCCACTGGTCGGTGTAGGCCTCGCCGACGATGGTGATGTCACCCGCGTCGATGGCCTCCTGCAGGACCTCCTGCTGGCCGCCGCGCAGGAAGTCGGCGTTGGGATCGGTGGGCGAGCCCTTGATCATCACGTAGTTGCCGGTGGGCTGCTCCTCGAGCACCGCGCGGGCCTGCATCCGGCCGACCTCGATGTTGTCGAAGGTCAGGTAGAAGGCGCGGGGATCCTCGATCAGGCGATCGTAGCCCACCACCGGGATGCCGTTGTTGTCGGCAAGGTCCACGGCGGGAATGATCGCCTGGCTGTCCTGCGCAAGGATGATCAGCGCGTCCGCGCCCTGGCTGATGAGCGATTCCACGTCCGAAAGCTGTTTCGAGGATGAGGACTGCGCGTCTGCCGAGATGTAGGTGGCGCCAGCCTCTTCGAGGGCCGAGCGGATGGCGGCTTCGTCGGTCTTCCAGCGCTCTTCCTGGAAGTTCGACCAGCTCACGCCGATGGTGGGGCCGTCCTGCGCAATCGCGGCAGTGGACAGGCACGTGGTCGCCAGTGCTGCGGCGAGCAGCGTACGTCTTTGCATGTATTCCTCCCTAAGCGAAATCCGGCACCAGAAGGCGCGGACCTGTCATTTATGATGACCGATTAAATTCACGTGTCAAATTTAATCTTTGCCCTTTTGCCTGATCAGGACGTATGTTCGACGAAAAGCAGGGGATATGGAGGCCGTATCGTGTTGCGGTGCGGCATGGGAGGTCCCTTAAGTTTGGGAGGCGAACGAAATGGAGGCTGAGCCGCAGGCCATCGTGCCCACGGCCCGTTGTGGCCCGATGATGGTCGAGCCCGAGGTGGTCTCGCGGCCGCTGAAGCTCCAGATCTTCGAGCACGTCCGCGCGCTGGGCCCGGTGTCGCGCGCCGAGGTGGCCAAGCGGCTGTCGATCTCGCCCGCCACCGTGTCCACCCTGACCGCCGAGCTGATCGAGAGCGGTGTGCTGCGTGAAGAGGCGGTGACCCGCGATCCCGGCGACGTGGTGCGGGGGCGTCCGCCCGTGGGGCTTGCGGTGCGGCCCGAGGCCTTCATCGTGGCGGGCATCAAGCTGTCGGATCGCGAACGCACGGGAATCCTTGTGGATTTCGCCGGGCGGCAGCTGGCCGCGATCCGCATTGCCGTCGATCCCGGCGGCGTCGCCCCCGAGGCGCAGATCGACTCGCTCGTGCAGATGGTCGACGGAATGCTGGCGGAGATCGGCAAGACGCGCGTGGATCTTAGCGCCGTGGGTGTCGGCATTCCCGGCTTCGTGGAGCACGGAACGGGCCGGGTGCACTGGTCGCCGGTGCTCGACCGGCGGGACATCGATTTCGCGGCGCTGGCGACGGCGCGGCTCGGGTTGCCGGTGACAGTGGACAACGACGCGAACCTCGTGGCGCTGGCCGAGCTCTGGTTCGGGCGCGGGCGGGACAAGCCGGATTTCGCGGTGGTGACCGTGGAGCACGGCGTCGGCATGGGCGTGGTGATGAACCACCGGCTGGTGCGCGGTGCCAACGGGCTGGGGCTGGAGCTGGGCCACACCAAGGTGCAGCTCGAGGGCGCGCTCTGTCGCTGCGGGCAGCGTGGGTGCCTCGAGGCCTATATCGCGGACTATGCGCTGGCACGCGAAGCGACGGCGGCGCTGAACCTCGGGACCCGCGAACTGCCCTCCATCGCCGAACTGGTGGAACAGCTTCACGGCGAGGCGCAGGGCGGCAACGCGGCGGCGCAGTCGATCTTTCAAAGGGCAGGGCGCTACCTCGCGCTGGGGCTGGCCAACGTGGTGAACCTGATCGACCCGACGCTGATCATCCTTGCGGGGGAACGGATGCGCTACGACTACCTGCGGGCCGAGGACCTGCTGGCCGACATGCAGGCTTTCGTGATCCGCGACCCCGAGACATTGCCGCCGCTGCGCATCCACGAATGGGGGGATCTGCTCTGGGCGCATGGGGCGGCCGCGCTGGCGCTGTCGATGGTGACCGAGACCGAGATCGGCGCACCGCGCGAGGCCGTGGCATGATCCGGCTGGGCCTTGTCCTCTCGCTGGTCGCGGGCGCCGCGGCGGCCGAGCCGCGCTTTGAGCCGCGCCCCGACGCCTTCGGGCTGGAGCATGCCTATACCGGCGGGTGGGAGCATTTCGTGGGCGGCGGCGTGGCGGTCCTCGACTGCAACGGCGACGCACGTCCCGACGTGGTGGCCGCCGGCGGCACCTCGCCGTTGCGGCTCTTCGTGAACACGACCGAGGCACCGGGCGCCGCGATCCGGTTCGCACCTCGCAAGCTTTCCGGCATCACCGAGACGACCGGGGCCTATCCGCTCGATATCGACGGCGACGGGGCGCTCGACCTCGTCGTGCTGCGCGTCGGCCCGAATATGCTGCTGCGCAGTGACGGGCAGTGCGGCTTTACCGATGCCACAGAGGCCTGGGGCCTTTCTCCCCGTGACGCCTGGACCACTGCCTTTTCCGCCACCTGGGAAAAGGGGCAGGACCTACCGATGCTCGCCTTCGGCAACTACGTTGACCGCAACGATCCCGACGGCCCCTTCGAGGCCTGCGACGTGAATGCGCTCTACCGCCCGAAGACCGACACCTACGCCGCCCCGGAAATCCTCGATCCCGGCTACTGCGCGCTCTCCATGCTCATCTCGGACTGGCAGCGCAGCGGCACGCCCGAGCTGCGCATCTCCAACGACCGCCACTACTACGTGCGCGGCGGCTTCGAGGAGATGTGGCGCCTCGATCCCCTGTCACCCCGGACCGAGGAGGACGGCTGGCGCAAGGTTTCGCTTTGGGGCATGGGCATCGCCAGCGCCGACATCACCGGCGACGGGCGGCCCGAGGTCATGCTGACCTCGATGGGCGACCAGCTTCTTCAGTTCAACGAGGGCGACGCCTGGCGCAACGCCCCCTACGAGGTCGGCGCCGCAGCGCAGCGCCCCTACCAGGGCGACGATGGCCGCCCCTCGACCGGCTGGCACGCCGAGTTCGGCGACGTGGACAACGATGGCCTGCTCGATCTCTTCATCGCCAAGGGCAACGTCGACCAGATGCCCTCGAACGCCATGCGCGACCCCAACAACCTGCTGATGCAGCAACCCGATGGCACCTTTGCCGAAGTCGGCGGCGCGGCGGGGATCGGCGACGACGCGCGATCGCGCGGGGCGGCGCTGGCGGATTTCGACGGGGACGGGCGGCTCGACCTGCTGGTGCACGCCCGCCGCGCGCCGCTGAAGCTCTGGCAGAACGTGACCGAAGGCGTGGGCAACTGGGTGGCTGTCGAGCCGCGCATGTCCGGCCCCAACACCCGCGCCGTGGGCGCATGGGTCGAGCTGCGGCAGGGCGACACCGTGCATGCGCGCGAGGTCACCGTGGGCGGAGGCCACGCGGGCGGGCAGGCGGGACCGCTGCATTTCGGCCTTGGCGATGCCGAAACCGCCGAGGTCCGCGTGACATGGCCCGACGGCACCAAGGGCGACTGGCAGGAGATCCGCGCGGGCCAGGTGCTGCGCCCGACCCGCGATTGACCTAGCGCGGCACTTCGAGCCCCGAGGGCACGGTGTCGGGCACGCCCAGCCGCCCCTCGATCGAGCCAGGATCGGTCAGCGCCGCGAGGAAGGCCATGAGCGCGTCAAGCTCGCCCTCGTCCAGCGGATAGGCCTCCACATGCACCGCCTGCCGGATCGCCCCGCGCTCGCCGTCATCCGTCAGCACCGCCCAGTCGTCGGCGATGCCATCGACCTTGGGCAGCACCGCCTGCGGCGCGTAGCGATCAAGCGCCGCAACGGGATCGACGTGATCCCGCACAAAGGCGCGCAGATCGTCGTGCCCGCCCGCGTGCCCCCATGGTCCGGTCTGGGCCACGTTGCGCAGCATCGGCGTGCGAAAGGCATAGGCATCTTCCTCGCGCCCCGTGACCCGCATCCGCCCCGTGTCGCGCTGATGGCTCTCGAACCGCGCGGCCTTGCCGGGACCAAGCTGCGGCGCGCCCATGGCGTGGAACTGCTGGTCGCTCAGAAGCGGCCCGGAATGGCAGTCGGCGCAGCCCGCCTCGCCGTAGAACAGCGCCATGCCCTCGGCCGCGGTCTCCGTCAGGTCGGTCTCGCCGCGCAGGTGGCGGTCAAAGGCGCTGTCCGCGGCCTGCCACTCGAAGGCCATGAAGGCGGCGATGGCGTTGGAGATGTCGGTAAAGCCGATCTCACCCCCGCTGCCGATCTCCGGATAGACCGCCGCGAAGCGTTGGCGGTATTCGGGGATCCCGGCCACGCGCTGGGCGATCAGGTCCCAGGCCCCGCCCTCGCCGGTCAGCCGACCCTGCCGCACGGCCTTGGACACGTCGCTTTCCTGATAGTGTCCCGCCATCTCGTCGGGCGACAGCACCGGGAACATGGTCTGCGCCGAGAGGATGCCGGAAAACCCCATGACCATCTCGTCCTCGAGTGGCGTCCGCAGCCCCGAGGCGCGCGCCGCGTCCACCTCGATCCGGCCGTCGGCGAAGAGAACCCGCAGATCCCGATGCCCCATGTTGAAAAGCGGCGGCGCGTTGCGCGGGATGCGCTGCTCGGGCGGATTGTCCGCATCGCCCACCCGGTCGGGGCCAAGCCCGAGGCCGCCGTCCCCGATCCCCAGCGACACCCCGTCACCGGTGGCGAACTTGGGATGGTGGCAGGTGGCGCAAGCGACCTCGCGCCCGCCCGACAGGATCGGGTCGTAGAACAGCAGCTGCCCCAGCTCCGCCTCGGCGCGCGTCACTGCCATGAAATCCGCCGGGTCGAGCGGCCCCGGCATCTCGGCCAGGGCAGGCCCTGCCAGCAAGGCCAGCACCGGGGCCGCGCCCCTCATGGCGCCTCCGACAGGATCGACGCGCAGACCGGCGCCAGCGCCTCGCCCAGCGCGCGGGTGTCATCCGCGGACAGGTGCACGCCATCCACGGGCGAGGCCGCGCAGACCTGGCCCGCATCGAAGAACCGCGTCGCAAGCTCTCCCGCCAGCGCCGCGTAGGCGGGCGCGAATAGCTTCGACTCCTCTACCGGGCGGGTCGTCGTCAGCGGCCCGGCAGGTCCCGTCAGCAGCGGCGGCGGCGCGACGATCAGCACCTGAGGCACCGGCCAGGGCTGCGAATAGGGAAAGCTGCGCACGATCTGCACAAGTCGCCGCATCCCCGCCACCGCGCCCTCGGTCACGCCGCACAGCGCGGGCTTGAGGTCATTGGTGCCCAGCATGAGCACGACAAGATCCAGCGGGCTGTGCGAGGCAAGGCAGACGGGCAGGGCGCGCGTGCCGTTGCGGTCGCAGGGACCGGAGTGGTCGTCGTAGCAGGTGGTGCGCCCGTTCAGCCCCTCCGCGATCACGCGGAGCCCGCCCCCCAGCGCGGTGTCGAGCGCCACCGGCCACTGGTCCTCGATCGGGTGCCGCCCACCCGTGGCGGGGTCCGCGCCCCATGTCAGGCTGTCGCCGAAGGCGAGAATTGTCTTCATGTCCGTGCCGTCCTTTCGGCCCGCAGCATGCAGGTTCCCCACCGGCTTGGCGATAGGGATTTCGTCAGACCGGGACCAGCGCCCCACGTGCCGCGATGACCCGCGCCGACAGCGCGCAGCCCGCCTTGGCCGCCTGCGCCGCCTCCGCCCCTTCGAGCAGTGCGACGAGGAAGGCCCCGTTAAAGGCGTCGCCCGCAGCGGTGGTGTCGACCACCTCGGTCACCCTGGCCGGGGTAATGGTCTCGCGGCTGTCGGGGGTCCGGATGACCACAGGGTCGGCCCCATCCTTGACCACCACCAGCCCCGCGCCGGCCCCCGCGTAGCGGTCGGCGGTGGCGCTCGCGTCGGCATCGCCGAAATGCGTGGCCTCGTCCTCGTGCGAGGGCAGGGCGATGTCGCAGACCCTGGCGGCGGCCATGACCCAGCGGCGCATGGTTTCGGTGCTTTCCCAGAGCTTCGGCCGGATGTTGGGGTCGAAGGCGACCCGCACGCCGCGCTTGCGGGCGTCGTGCAGAACCTCCAGCAGGCGGGTCCGTCCCGCCTCGGGCAGGATCGCCAGCGTGATGCCGGACACCAGAGCCACGTCGCCGTCGGTCATGTCCGGCAGGACCTCGAGGTCATCGGCCAGCGTTCGGGCTGCCGAGGTGGAGCGCCAGTAGCTGAAGCTGCGCTCTCCGTCCTTCAGCGAGATCATGTAGAGCCCCACCGATCCGCCAGGACGCACGGTGAACTCGGGCTCGACCCCCGCGTCGCGCATGAACTCCTCCATGCGCCGCGAGGGGTCGTCGTCGCCCACGGCGGTCAGGTAGCCCACGCGCAGCTCCGGCCCGGCCAGTCGCCGCGCGTACCAGCAGGTGTTGAAGGTGTCCCCGGCAAAGCCCATGGCGAAGGTGCCCTCTCCGGTGGGCGCCATTTCGATCATGCATTCGCCGATGCCCAGGATACGCGTCATGTTTCGTCCTCGAAGTGTTGGCTGTGCGCGGCGCGGATCTGCGGCAGCATCACGTGGATACGTCCCAGGTGACCCCGCAGGCCCGCTTCGGCGGCATCCGGGTCGCGATCGCGGAGCGCCTGAAGGATGGCGGCGTGTTCGCGCCATGCTTCGTCGCGGTTGAAGGTGAGGGAGAGGAAGCGCACGCGGTCCATATGAGCCTTCTGCTCCTGGATGAGCCGCCAGGCGTGTTCCTCCTGTGCCGCGGCGCAGATCCGGCGGTGAAAGGCGTCGTCCTCCGCGTGAAAGCGTTCCGAGTCGCGGTCGCGGATGGCCTCGCCCTGCCGTTCGATCATGGCCTCCATCGCCGCGAAATCCGCATCGGTGGCGTGTTCGGTGGCGGCCCGGATACAGGCGATCTCGATCGCGGTGCGGATGAAGGCCGACTGTCGCACGGCGCTTTCCGAGATCTTGGTGATCAGTGTCGGCCGCTGCGGGCGGATCAGCAGGAAGCCCAGCTTCGACAGCCGGAAGAAGGCGTCGCGCACGGGTTGGCGCGAGACGTCCAGCCGGCCCGCGATCTCGGCCTCGGACACGCGCGCGCCCGGGGGCAGCTCGAAGGTCAGCACCGCGCGGTAGAGCGCGTCGAACACCTGGTCGGTGGTGCTGACACCCGGGGTGTCGAGTTTCGCGAGGGCTGAGCTTGGCATGCGGTCGGGAGGATCTGCTTTCTGTGGTCGTGCCGTTATAGGCGGAGTCCCTCGATTGACACAACTGCTATGCTAACATATTAGGTGATCAGGGGATAGAGGAGACACACACCATGGCCCTGACCGACCCGGATCGCCTGTTTCCGGCGGAGCCGGCCCTGCGCGGGCTGGCGCGCGAGCTTTACGAGGGTATCGCCGACCTGCCGATCATCAGCCCCCACGGGCACTGCGATCCGCGCTGGTTCGCCGAGAACGCGCGCTTCCCCAACCCTGCCGAACTTTTCGTGGTGCCCGACCACTACGTCTTCCGCATGCTGGTCAGCCAGGGCGTCCCGCTCACCGATCTGGGGGTTCCGCGCGTCGACGGGGGCGCAACCGAAAGCGACCCGCGCCTGATCTGGCGCCGGTTTGCCGAGAACTTTCACCTGTTCCGCGGCACGCCTTCGTCGATGTGGCTCAACCATTCGTTCGAGCATGTCTTCGGCATCGACATTCCGCTGAACGCCGACACGGCCGACACCTACTACGACCACATCGACGGCAAGCTCGCGGAGGAGGCCTTCCGCCCCCGCGCGCTGTTCGAGCGGTTCAACATCGAGGCGCTGGCCACGACCGAGGGCGCGCTGGACGATCTTTCCGCCCACCGCGCGATCCGCGACAGCGGCTGGGGCGGGCGGGTGATCACCACCTACCGCCCGGATTCCGTGGTAGATCCCGAGTTCGAGGGTTTTGCCGAGAACATCGAGAAGCTGGCCGAGATCACCGGCGAACCCGCCACCACCTGGGAGGGCTACCTCGCCGCGCACCGCAAACGCCGCGCCTACTTCAAGGAGTTCGGCGCCACGGCGAGCGATCACGGCCACGCCACCGCCCGCACCGAGGATCTGCCGCAGGAGGTCGCCGCCGAGCTGTTCCAGAAGGCGCTTGCGGGCACCTGCACCGGCGAGGAGGCCGATGCCTTCCGCGGTCACATGCTGACCGAGATGGCGCGCATGAGCCTCGATGACGGGCTGACGCTGCAGATCCACGCGGGTTCCTGGCGCAACCATTCCGCGCCGGTCTTTGCCGCGCATGGCCGCGACAAGGGCTTCGATATCCCGATGCGGACCGACTACGTCGGCGCGCTGAAGCCGCTTCTGGACGCGGTGGGGATGGAGCCGGACCTGACGGTGATCCTCTTCACGCTGGACGAAACGGTATATGGCCGCGAGCTGGCGCCGCTGGCCGGTGCCTATCCCGCGCTGCGGCTCGGCCCGCCGTGGTGGTTCTTCGACAGCGCCGAGGGCATCCGTCGCTTCCGCGAGGCCACGACCGAGACCTGCGGCTTCTACAACACCGCCGGCTTCAACGACGACACGCGGGCCTTCTGTTCGATCCCCGCGCGCCACGACGTCGCCCGCCGCAGCGACTGCGCCTACCTCGCGACTCTCGTCGCCACGGGGCGGCTGGCGGAAGCAGATGCGCCCGAAGTCGCGCATGACCTGACCTACGGGCTCGCCAAGGCGGCCTACAACCTCTGACCGCGCAGCCGCGCGACAATATTCCACGAAGGAGGACGAGATGACCCAAGCAGAGACGCGCTACGCCATCGATCCGGCGACGACAAAGACGCTCGACACCCAGGGGCTGCGCGACCAGTTCCACGTCTCGGGCCTGTTCAAACCGGGCGAGATCAAGCTGGTCTACAGCCACTACGACCGGCTCATCCTCGGTTCCGCCGTGCCCGACGGCGGCAGCCTGACGCTCGACGAGGTGCCCGAAACCGGCACCCCGAGCATCCTCGACCGTCGCGAGATGGGCGTGCTCAACATCGGTGAGCCCGCCGCGGTCAAGGTCGGCGGCGAAAGCCACGAGATCGGCCGGGGCGAGGTTCTCTACATCGGCCTCGGCTCGGGCCCGGTGGAGTTCACCGGCAAGGGCCGGTTCTACATCCTCTCGGCGCCCGCGCACCGCGCCTGTCCCACAAAGCTCATCAAGGCGGGCGACGCGCGCCGGGTCGAGCTCGGCTCGCGCGAGGCGGCCAACGAGCGGGTCATCATGCAGTTCCTTCACCCAGAGGTCTGCGAAAGCTGCCAGCTTCTCATGGGCTACACGCAGTTCGCCGAAGGCTCGGTCTGGAACACGATGCCCGCGCACCTGCACGACCGCCGGATGGAGGCCTATCTCTACTTCGATCTCGACGAGGGCGGCCGGGTCTTCCACTTCATGGGCAAGCCCGAGGAAACCCGCCACATCGTCATGGCCAACGAAGAGGCGGTGATCTCGCCGCCGTGGTCGATCCACTCGGGCGCGGGCACCGGCAGCTACACCTTCTGCTGGGCCATGGCCGGTGACAACGTCGACTTCGCCGACATGGACATGGTCCCGATGGAGGTGCTGCGATGACATCGCCCTTCACGCTCGAAGGAAAGCGTGCGCTGGTCACCGGTGCCAATACCGGCATCGGGCAGGCCATCGCCGAGGGGCTGGCGGAGATCGGGGCGCATGTCGTCGCCGCCGGCCGGTCGTCCTGCGACGAGACGGTGACGCGGATCAAGGATGCCGGCGGTTCGGCCGAAGCGATGCACCTCGACCTTGCCGATCCCAAGGCCGCCGTCGCGCGGCTCTCCGAGGCAGGCGATCTCGACATTCTCGTCAACAACGCGGGCATCATCCGCCGCGCGGATTCGGTCGACTATTCCGAGGCCGACTGGGACGACGTCATGGACGTGAACCTCAAGGCGGTCTTCCTGATGTGCCAGGCCTTCGGCAAGGCGGCCCTGGCGCGCGGGCAGGGCGGGCGCATCGTCAACATCGCCTCGCTGCTGTCCTTCCAGGGCGGCATCCGCGTGCCCGCCTACACGGCGTCCAAGCACGGCGTCGCGGGGCTGACCAAGATCCTCGCCAACGAATGGGCGGGGCAGGGCGTCAACGTGAACGCCGTGGCCCCCGGCTACATCGCCACCAACAACACCGAGGCGCTGCGCAACGATCCCAAGCGGTCGGCCGAGATCCTGGCGCGCATTCCCGCGGGGCGCTGGGGCGAGGCCGCCGACATCGCGGGGGCCGTGACGTTCCTCTGCACGCCCGCCGCCAACTACGTGACGGGCGCGGTGCTCAACGTGGACGGAGGCTGGCTTGCCCGCTGAGGCCCGCCTGACCCGCGACGGCCCGGCGCCTGCGCCTGGGATCGTCCACCTTGGCCCGGGGGCGTTCTTCCGGGCCTTCAATGCCGTCTACACCGACGAGGCCATGGCGGCCGAGGGCGGCGCTTGGGGCATCCGGGCGATCAGTCTGCGCAGCCCCGACGCGCGCGACCAGCTGATGCCGCAGGGCGGTGTCTTCAGTTCGGTCACGCTGGCGCCCGAGGGGCCGCAGGTGCGGGTGATCGGGTCCGTGGTCGACGTGCTCGTCGCGCCCGAGGACCCCGAGGCCGTGGTCGAGGCGATGAGCGATCCGGCCATCCGCATCGTGTCGCTGACCATCACCGAGAAGGGCTATTGCCACGAGCCCGCCACCGGCACGCTGCGTGCCGATCATCCCGACATCCTGCACGATCTGGAGGGCGGTGCGCCACGCTCGGCACCCGGCTTCATCGTCGAGGCGCTCGCCCGCCGCCGCGCGGCGGGAACGGCGCCCTTCACGGTGCTCTCCTGCGACAACCTTCCCTCGAACGGGCGGCTTGCGCGCGGGGTCATCCTCGATTTCGCCCGGCGGCGCGACGCCGCGCTTGCCGACTGGATCGAGGCCGAGGTCCGCTTTCCCGGCACCATGGTCGACCGCATCACGCCGGCGACCACCGAAGCTGACGTGGATCGGCTGGCCGAGCTCAAGGGCTGGCACGACCCGGCCTGCGTGCAGCACGAACCCTTCCGCCAATGGGTGATCGAGGACGAATTTCCTGCCGGTCGCCCCGCCTGGGAAGTGGGCGGCGCGCAGTTCGTGACCAGCGTCGACGCGCACGAGACCATGAAGCTGCGCTGCCTCAACGGCACGCATTCCTCGCTGGCCTACCTCGGCTACCTTGCCGGGTACGAGACCATCGCCGAGACGGTCGGCGATGCCGATTTCGCCGGGCTTTGCGAGCGTCTCTGGGGGCGCGAGATCCTGCCCACCGTGCCACAGCCCGAGGGTGAGGACCTGCCCGCCTATTGCGCGGCCCTGCTCGAACGCTACCGCAATCCCGCCATCCGCCACCGGACCTGGCAGATCGCCATGGACGGCTCGCAGAAGCTGCCCCAGCGCCTGCTGGGGACGGTGCGCGACAACCTCGCCGAAGGGCGCGAGGTGCCCGGGCTTGCGCTCGCGGTGGCAGCATGGATGCGTTACGTCGGCGGCACGGACGAGAGCGGCGCGCCCATCGACGTGCGCGACCCGCTGGCCGACCGCCTCAAGGCGCTTTGCGACGCCAAGGAAACGCCCGAGGGCCGCGTCGCGGCGCTGCTCGGCGTGCGCGACGTCTTCGACGCCGAGCTTGCCGACAACGAGGCCTTCGCCACCGCCGTCACCGCCGCCTACCGCGGGCTGGAGGATTTCGGCGCCCGGGCCATGGTGCAAGCCTACGCCCGCGGCTGAGGCCGTGGCAGCAGTCTCGAGGATTTTCCTTTCGGCGAGGAAAACACCGTTTCAAAACAGGACAGCGCGATCCCGGCTCCGTGCCGGGACCACGCTGTCTTGTCAAAGAGGTCAGCCTATCGCGAGCGTGTCCCGGGACGCCGGCACTCGGTGCTTCGCTTCAGGCGATGCGGTGAGTCCCTCGAAGGAGCGCAAGCCGAGCGGTCGAGCGCGAAGCCCCTTGCGCGGACTCAAGGCCGAAGGCCGCAGCGCATCGTCATGCTGAAAGCATGCCTCCGGCATGACCGCCCCCCACGTGGCGAGGATTCGGCCAGGCGTGGCGCCTCGTGTTGAGGTCTTGCTGGACTAAATCACGGGGATCGACGGCCCGGATCGCCACCGCGCGCAGCTCATTGCTCCATGATGAACGGCGGCAAAGTCCCGCAAGGCGACGGTTCGCCTCGATCGCGGCAAAGCGGCGTTGCTGCCAGACCCTTGCAGTCAGTAGCCTCGCCTCAGCCCATCTCCTCGTGCGTCATCCGCGCCGTGCCCTTCGCGCGGTAGCGCGAGGGCGGTTCGCCGATATGGCGCTTGAACATGCGGCTGAAGAAGTAGGGATCGGAATAGCCCAGCTCGGCTGCGACTTCCTTGACCGACAGCCCCATGTCCAGCCGGGAGATCGCGAATTCCATGCGCTTCAGCTCGCGGAACTTCTGCGGCGTCATGCCGATGCGTTCGCGAAAGGCGCGGCGGAAATAGACCTCGTTGTAGGGCACGCTCGCCAGCGCCTCCTCGACCCCGGCGCCCAGCGGATCGGTGCTCAGGCGCGAGGCCACGAACATGATGTGCAGCGACAGCTGGTCCTGGCTTTCGGGTTCCGCGTCGCCGTTGTTCCAGTCGATGAAGGCATCCTCGAGGAAGGACAGAAGGATCACCATGAACTGGTGATGCTGCGGCAGGCTGGTGCCGCCGCGCGGCGTCGTCTCGCGGTAGAGCTGCGCCAGCGGGCGCAGCGTATCCCAGCGGCTCAGCCGCACTTTGCGTCGCAGCCGCATCTGCGCGATCACGTCGCCACGGCCGAAGAGATCGAGCGTGAAATGCTGCGCTACACCGGTGTAGAGGCCGGGCGCACCGCCGTGCCAGCCGTGAAATCGCTCGTAGGCGCGGATCAGCATGGCCTCGCCCGGCTCGAGCGTGAATTCCTCTTCTCCGATCCGGTAAAACCCATGTCCCGTCAAGGGGATGACAAGGTCATGCACAGGGTTGAGCTTGTCGATCCGCCACTCGGGTCGGTGGTTCATCGGGATCGACGAACGTGCCAGCCGCAGCGACAGCGACTGCGCCGGAATCTGGTTCAGGGGGAAATGTGCTGTTTTATCCATCTTTTTCTGACATAGCGGACATTCATTCAAGGTGCACGCTGGCGTAGCGTGCATCAAGAGCCGAAAATACCACTGGAGGAAGGTGGTTTTTCGGGATCAGAGGGAGGAGGCCGTTCATCTCGTGCGTGCAGGGCACTGCGCGCCGGGCTGGAACGTGACGAGCATGAAAGATATCGAACATCCAATTCCGGTCAGGATCGCCTATGTCGGCGGCGGGTCCCTCAACTGGGCACCGACGCTCATGGCGGACCTTGCCCACGACACGCGGCTCGACGCCGAGGTCCGGCTCTACGATCTGGACCCGGCCGCGGCCGAGCGCAATGCCCGCATGGGGGGGCGCTACGCCGAGGTGTCGAACGGTACGCCCGCGCGGTATCGCGCCGTGCCGAGCCCGCGCGAGGCGCTGGAGGGCGCCGACGTGGTTGTCGTCTCGATCCTGCCGGGCCGTTTCGACGACATGGCCCAGGACATCGGCATCCCGGCGCGCTACGGCATCCCGCAGGCGGTTGGCGACACTGTGGGCCCCGGCGGTTTCGTCCGGGCCATGCGCGCCATTCCGATGCTGGCCGAGATCGCCCGTGCCATCGGTGAACACGCGCCGAATGCCTGGGTCTGCAATCTCACCAACCCGATGAGCGTCCTGACCGGCGCGCTTCACGCCGCCTTCCCGGGCATCCGCGCGTGGGGCGAATGCCACGAGGTGACCAAGATCCGCCGTCAGGTGGCGGGCATCGCCAACGCCGACGCGGGCAGTGATCGCTGGAGCTTCCGCGATGTCGAGGTCAACGTGCTCGGCATCAACCACTTCACCTTCGTCGACGCGATCTCGCTGGGCGGACGCGACATGCTGCCCGCCTACCGCGCCTTCGCCGCGGCCAATGCCTCCGGCGTGAACGAGACGGTGCCCGGCGAGGACGCCGAGCACGACCGCTACTTCGGCAGCAAGTGCCTGGTGAAGTTCGACCTCTACGACCGCTTCGGCATTCCGGGCGCCGCGGGCGACCGCCACCTGGCCGAGTTCCTGCCCGTCGGCGACTATCTTGCCGACCCGGGCCGCTGGGGTTTTGGCCTGACGCCGGTCGAGTATCGGACCCGCGACCAGGCCCGCAGGCGGGCACGCGCCGAGGCGCTGGCTGCGGGCGAGATCGCGCCCGTGGCGAAACGCTCGGACGAGGCGCTGATCGACCAGATCGTCGCGCTGGCAGGTGGCGGGACCTTCGTGTCGAATGTGAACCTGCCCAACCGCGGCCAGCTTGCGGGCATCCCCGAAGGCGCGATCGTGGAAACCAACGCGCTCTTCTCGGGGCTCGGGATCACGCCGCTGGTGGCGGGGCACCTGCCCGAAGGGCTGCACGACATCATCGCCGATCACGCCGCACGCCAGAGCGCGCTGCTTCAGGCCGTGATGGCGGGAGAGGGCGGGGCGCTTTTCCCGCTCTTCCACGAGGACCCGCTGGTGCGGCACATGCCCGAAACCGAAGCCCGCCGCATGTTCGGCGAGATGATCGCCGCCACATCGGCCTGGCTTCCCGAGAACCTGAAAGGGGCTGCCTGATGGGGGGTGACAGCAAGTATCTCGGGCTCTGGTACGTTTCGCCCTACCTGATCGGTCTGGCGCTCTTCACCGCCTTTCCGTTCGTGGCGTCCTTCTACCTCAGCTTCACCGACTACGACCTGCTCTCGCGGCCGGAGTTCGTGGGGCTTGAGAACTATCAGAAGCTCTTCACCCGCGACCGGACCTTCGACAAGTCGCTCAAGGTCACGCTGATCTACGTCTTCACCACGGTGCCGCTGAAGCTGATCTTCGCGCTCTTCATCGCGGTGGTGCTGAACTACCGGCTGAAGGCGATCAACCTCTTCCGCACGGCCTACTACGTGCCCTCGATCCTGGGCGGCTCGGTCGCGATCGCGGTTCTGTGGCGCTACATCTTCGCCGACACCGGCCTCGTGAACATGGTCATCACCGGTCTTGGCGGCGAGCCGATCAACTGGTTCGGCGACCCGAACAACGCGCTCTTCACGATCACGCTGCTGCGCTGCTGGCAGTTCGGCTCGGCCATGGTGATCTTCCTCGCCGCGCTGCAGTCGGTCGACCGCTCGCTCTACGAGGCGGCCGCGATCGACGGAGCGGGGCCCTGGCAGATCTTCCGCTACATCACCCTGCCGCTGATCACGCCGGTGATCTTCTTCAACCTCATCATGCAGACGGTGCAGGCCTTCCAGGAGTTCAACGGCCCCTACATCATCACGCAGGGCGGACCGCTGAAATCCACCTACCTTCTGCCGCTCTACATCTACGACGAGGCCTTCAAGAGCTTTGACATGGGCTACGCCTCTGCCATCGCCTGGGTGCTTTTCGTCATCATCATGGTGCTGACCCTCATCGCCTTCTGGTCTTCCAAGAAGTGGGTCTACTACGCCGGCGACAAGAGGAGCTGAGCCCATGGTCACGCTTTCCGATCTTCCCTCGCAATCCAGCCGAGAGCGCACGCCGCCCACCGCGCTGGAACAGAAGCTGCGCCGCAAGGCCCGTATCAACGCGGTGATCCGCTACTCGCTGCTGACGGTCATCGGCCTCGTCATGATCTACCCGCTGATCTGGCTGGTGGGGGCTTCCTTCAAGACCAACTCCGAGATGTTCTCGTCGCCCGGCTTCTGGCCAAGCGAGCCCACGCTGCAGGGCTACATCGACGGCTGGCAGACCTCGACGCCCTATACCTTCGGGCGGTTCTTCCTGAACTCCATGTGGATCATCATCCCCAAAACCATCGGCACGGCGATCTCGTGCACGCTGGTGGCCTACGGGTTTGCCCGCTTCGAGTTCCCCGGCAAGAAGATCCTGTTCGCCACGGTCATCGCCACGCTGCTGCTGCCCAACGTCGTCACGCGCATACCGCAGTACCTGCTGTTCCGCGACATCGGCTGGCTCGACAGCTTCCTGCCGCTCTGGGTGCCCTCGGCGCTCGCCGGTGACGCCTTCTTCGTCTTCATGGTGATCCAGTTCCTCCGCGCCATCCCGCGCGACATGGAAGAGGCCGCCCGCGTCGACGGGGCCAACACGCTGCAGACGCTGATCTTCATCGTCGTGCCGCTGCTGATGCCCGCGATCATCTCGGTCTGCCTGTTCCAGTTCATGTGGACCATGAACGACTTCCTCGGCCCGCTGATCTACATCTCGTCGGTCGAGAAATACCCCGTGAGCCTCGCGCTCAAGCTGTCGATCGACACGACCGAGGCCTTCGCCTGGAACCAGATCCTCGCCATGTCGGTGCTGACCCTCGCGCCCTCGCTCACGGTGTTCTTCCTGGCACAGAAATATTTCATCGAGGGGATCTCCACGGGAGGGGTCAAGGGCTGATGGCTGAGCTTCAACTGAAATCGGTCGAAAAGACTTACGGCAACGGGTTCAAGGCGGTGCACGGCATCGACCTGGAGGTCGAGGAAGGCGAGTTCATGGTGCTGGTGGGTCCCTCGGGCTGCGCCAAGTCCACCACGCTGCGGATGATCGCGGGGCTCGAAACCATCACCGGCGGCGAGGTGCAGATCGGCAGCCAGGTGGTCAACGACCTGGTGCCGGGCAAGCGTGGCATCGCCATGGTGTTCCAGAACTACGCGCTCTACCCGCACATGAAGGTGCGGCGGAACCTCTCCTTCGGGCTGCGTCTCAAACGCCAGCCCAAGGATCAGATCGAAAGCGCCACCACCGACGTGTCGGGCATCCTCGAGATCGAGGCGCTGCTCGACCGGCTGCCCAAGCAGCTCTCGGGCGGGCAGGCGCAGCGCGTGGCGCTCGGCCGGGCACTGATCAAGCAGCCCGAGGTCTTCCTCTTCGACGAACCGCTGTCGAACCTCGACGCCAAGCTGCGCGCCTCGATGCGTGTGCGGATCACCGACCTGCACAAGCGCCTGCGCGAAGAAGGACGGCCCGCGACCGTGGTCTACGTGACCCACGACCAGGTCGAGGCCATGACCATGGGCGACCGCATCTGCGTCATGAAGGACGGCCACATCATGCAGGTGGCCGACCCGGCCACGCTCTACGAGCGGCCCGCCAATGCCTTTGTCGGCGGCTTCATCGGCATGCCCGAGATGAACCTCGTGCCCGCGGTGCTCACCCGCGAGGACGGCGTGCCGCAGCTCACCACCGGGGGGCAGACCATCGCCGTGCCGGACGGGCTCGCCCACCGGATCTCGACGCCCGAGGGCGCGGTCACGCTGGGCATGCGTCCGCAGCACCTGGAACTGACCGAAGCGGAGGCGCCGGGCGCCTTCACCGCCGAGATCGTGAACTTGGAGTTCATGGGCCACGAGGTGAACCTGCACGCCCGGCTGGGCGACGCCGTGATCGTCGCGGTCGTGCCCTCCGAGGAGCTCGACCGCAACCTGGCAAGGGGGGATCGCGTCGGCCTGCGCCCGCTCGGACCCCGCATCCATCTTTTCGACAGCGAGACCGGCCGCAACGTGTCGCTCGCTCAAGGCAACTGATCGTCAAGGGAGGAGAAGACGATGAAATCAAGGATCCTGGGCATCGCGCTCACAACAACGGCATTGGCCGGAGCGGCCAACGCGGCGGACCTGCGGATGAGCTGGTGGGGCGGCGACAGCCGGCACATCGCCACACAAGAGGCGCTTGCCGCCTGCGGCGAAAAGCACGGCCACAGCATCAAGCCGGAGTTCACCGGCTTCTCCGGCCACTTCGAGAAGCTGGCCACGCAGATCGCCGGCGGCACCGAGGCCGACATCATGCAGGTCAACTGGCCCTGGCTGCCGATCTTCTCGGCAAACGGCGACGGCTTTGCCGACCTCAGCGAATATTCCGACACCATCGATCTTTCGAACTGGTCGGACGAACAGATCGAGGCGGGCACCATCAAGGGCGCGCTCAACGGCCTGCCTGTCTCGACCACAGGGCGGCTCTTCGTATTCAACAAGACCACCTGGGACGAGGCAGGGCTCGAGTTGCCCGAGACCTGGGAGGACCTCATGGCCGCCGGCCCGGTCTTCGCCGAGAAGCTGGGCGAGGACTACTATCCCTTCGAGGGCATCGGCCTCGACGCCGCGCTGCTGGTGACGCTTGTCGGCACGCAGCGCACCGGCAAGCCGCTGATCGACGCGGAGACCAACGAGGTGCTCTGGTCGCAGGAAGAACTGACCGATGCCATCAACTTCTACCAGTCCATGGTCGACAACCACGTGATCGAGGCATGGCGCGACCGCGCGGCCTCGGGCGTGAACGCGCTGCAGGAGAACCCCGACTGGACCAGCGGCAAGATCGCCGGCACCTACCAGTGGGATTCGACCTACTTCAAGATTTCCGACCCGCTCGAGGAGGGGCAGGAGCTGGCCTATACCGACCTGCTCACCCAGGAGGGGCAGGAGACGCCCGGCATCTACCGCAAGGCCTCCATGGTCTTCGCGATCTCGGCCAATTCCGACAACCCCGAGGCCGCGGCCGAGGTTCTCAACTGCCTGCTGAACGAGGAAGAGGGCGTCGCCGCGCTGGGCTCGACCCGCGGCGTTCCGGCCTCCAACGCGGCCCGGGAGCAGCTGCTCGAGGCGGGCGCCATCGAGCCGGTCCAGATCGAGGCGCAGAACCTCGTGCTCGAGGCCGAGGGGCCGAAGATCCACCCCTTCATGGAGCACCCCGACGTGCGTTCGGTCATGTCCGACTCGCTGGAGCTCTTCGCCTACGGTGAAATCGACGCCGAGACTGCCGCCGAGGAAATCCTCTACGGCATCGAGGAAACGCTCGAGGACGTCGACTCCTGATATCAGCTCCGGCGGGCCGCACACGTGGCCCGCCGCCCATCTCCCGACGGTTCACCATGTCCGATCTTTCCCTGATCGCCCTGTCCGCGCGGACAGCGGCCCTGCTTCTTGCGCCCGAAGGCGCCCGCTACAGGCTGCCCCGCGCGGTGGACTGGACGCTCGCGCCCAAGGGCGGCGACACGGTCGCCTCGGGCCGCGCGCAGATTGCGCCGCTCTTTTTCGAGGGGCTCGAACCGGGCCGCGACTACGTCCTGACATGCGATCTCGGATCGCTCGCCTTCTCCACTCCGGCCTGCGCCGGCCTTGTCGAGGCCTCGGACTTCGGCGCGCGCCCCGACAGTCCCGACAACGCCGCCGCCTTCGCGCGGGCCATCGATGCGGTGCCCGCAGGCGGCTGTCTGCGGCTCGATCCCGGGCGCTACGTGACGGGGCCGGTCTTCCTGAAATCCGACATGACGCTCTGGCTGCCCGAAGGCGCCGAGATCGCTGCCCATGGCTGCCGCACCGGCTGGCCGGTGCTGCCCGCCCGTGACGACACGGGCCGGGTCATCGGTACCTGGGAAGGGGTGCCCGAGCCGAGCTTCGCCGCGCCTGTGACGGCGCTGGGCTGCACCGGGCTCACCATCACCGGGCGCGGCGTGATCGACGGCGGCGGCGACCGCGGCGACTGGTGGAGCTGGCCCAAGGAAACCCGCGATGGCGCGCGCCGTCCGCGCACGCTCTACCTCGCCCATTGCCCGGGTGCGCTGCTCAGCGGCTTCACCGTGCGCAACTCGCCCTCCTGGACCGTGCATCCCTACCGTTGCGATGATCTCACCGCCGTGGCGCTTACCATCCGCAACCCGCCCGACAGCCCCAACACCGACGGCTTCAATCCCGAAAGCTGCCTGCGCGCGCGGCTGATCGGGCTCGACATCTCCGTGGGCGACGACTGCGTGGCCGTGAAGGCGGGCAAGCGTCTGGCCGGGCAGAAGGCGCATCTTGCGCCCACCCGCGACCTGCAGATCACCCATTGCCACATGGCGCGCGGCCACGGTGCCGTTGTCATGGGGTCCGAGATGTCCGGCGACATCACCGACGTGCGCATCGCGAATTGCCTCTTCGACGGCACCGACCGGGGGTTGCGGCTCAAGACGCGGCGCGGCCGGGGCGGGCGGCTGGTCCGCATCACCATGGAGAACGTCGACATGCGCGGCGTGCCCACGCCGCTGGCCGTCAACGCCTTCTACTTCTGCGATCCCGACGGGCGCAGCGCGGCCGTGCAGGATCGCGCGCCCGCGCCCGTCGACGCCACCACGCCCGAGATTTCGGGCATCACCCTGCGCCGCGTCACCGCCACCGGCGTGGCGCAGGCCGCTGCCGCCGTGCTGGGCCTGCCCGAGGCGCCCGCCCGCGGTATCACCATCGAGGACATGCGCGTGAGCTACGACCCCGCCGCGCGCGAAGACGTGCCGCTGATGGCGCTGAACGTCGTGCCCGTCCGCCACGGCGGCATCCTGGCCGACTTCGCCGAAGTCACCGGAACCCTGCGCGTGCAGGCAGACGACAAGGAACAGACAGACATGCTGACAGGCTTTTTCGATGCCTATGCCGCCGGGCACGCCCCCTACAAGGGCGGCGCCTGGTGCTACGAGGACGGCTGCATCTACCGTGGCCTCGAATGCCTGCACCGCGCCACCGGCGAGGCGCGCTGGCTCGATCACCTGACCCGCCTCGTGTCGGCACAGGTCGGCGCGGGGCCCAGCCTCGCCGGCTACGACCCCAACGAATACAACATCGACAACATCCTGTCGGGCCGCGCGCTGCTCTACCTCCACGAGGTGACGGGCGAGGGCCGCTGGCTCGACACGGCGGGCCTGCTCGTCGACCAGCTCGCAACGCACCCGCGCACGCGCTCGGGCGTCTACTGGCACAAGCTGCGCTACCCATGGCAGGTCTGGCTCGACGGGCTCTACATGGGCGCGCCCTTCCAGGTGGGCTACGGGCTGCGCACCGGGCGCGCGGATCTTGTCGAGGACGCGCTGCGCCAGGTCGCCACTGCCCTCGACATGATGCATGTCCCCGAAACCGGCCTTTATGCCCACGCGGTCGACGAGGCGCGCAAGCAGCCCTGGGCCGATCCCGAAACCGGGCAGAGCCCCGCCCACTGGGCGCGTGCGCTGGGCTGGCTTGCCATGGCGCTGGTCGACCTGGCCGAACTTGTGGGCCCCGCCGGTTTCGCCCCGCTCAAGGGCCGGACCACGCAGCTCCTCAAGGCCATCGCCGCGCTGCGCCGGCCCGACGGGCTCTGGCTTCAAGTGATCGACCGGCCGGACCTCGACGGAAACTATCCCGAAAGCTCTGCCTCGGCGATGTTCGTCTACGCGCTGCTGAAGGGGCGCACGCTCGGCCTCTGGCCGGGCGACGCCGAGGGGCTGCACACCCAGCTCGCGGCGGGCGTGGTCCGCGACAGGCCCGGTGGCGGGCAGGAGATGGTCGAGATCTGCGAGGTCGCGGGCCTCGGACCCTTCCAGGGCCGCTACCGGGATGGCAGCGCCGAATACTACCTGAGCGAGGCGCGCGTCAGCGACGACGCCAAGGGTGTCGGCCCCCTGATGATGAGCTTCGCCGCCCACCAGGAGGCCGGCCGCCGCCCGCGCGAGGCCGTGGCCGGCGAATGATCCCGAGGCCCGTCCTGACCGAGGCGCAGGCAGCGCGCGTCACCCGCGACCGCGTCCTGCGGCTGACAGGTCCCGTCGCCCAGCCGCGCGAGGACCCTTGGACGCCTGAAGGCGACAGACTGCCCGTACCCGACCATGTCGTCGGCGCAGGTGGCATCGCGACGCTGCAAGAGGCGGTGGACCTCTGCATCGCAGGCAATGCGACAGACAACGCCCAAGGCACCCGCACGCACATCCGCCTGCGGCCCGGCGAGCACGCGGGCCCGGTATACATCCCGCCCGAGGCGCCGACGCTGACCATCTCCGCCGAACCCGGTGCCGTGCTGCGCGCCGATGTCGATGCCGAGATGACGGGGGCCGAGTATCGCGCTCGCTTCGGTGCGGCCTTTGCAAGGGCGCACCCGGCCACACGCCGGATCTTCGAGGCGATCGCCGCGCACGGGACGATTTCCACCGGCAACGCCTCGGTCCTGCGGATCGGGCGCGACGACACGCAACTGCACGGCCTGCGCATCGTCAACGACTACGCCTGTACCCGGCCCGAGGCCGCGCCGGAGGAGGCGCAGCCCGATACGGAAGGGCGCTATGCCAGTGGCCAGCACCAGGCCGTCGCGCTGCATGTGGCGGGCGCGGACCGCGTGCTGCTTTCGGGGCTCAGCCTCTCCAGCTTCCAGGACACGCTCTACCTCGAAACCCCCGATCCCTTCACCCTCTCGCGCGTCGCCCTGAGGGACTGCGAGATCGAGGGCGACGTGGACTTCATCTTCGGACAGGCCACGGCCCACTTCGAGCGCTGCGCGATCCGGTCACGCGGAACACGCCGCGCCATGAGCTGGGCCACCGCGCCAAGCACCAACATCCGCGCACCCTTCGGTTTCGTCTTCGAGCACTGCGATTTCGTGCACGACGGCACGCCCGAGGCTTTGAAAGGGTATTTCCTGCTGGGCCGCCAGTGGTTCCAGTCGGTCCGGGCCACGCCCTATGGCGTGCCCCGCGATCCCGACTTCCGCTGCGAGCCGGGCGAGACTTCGACCTACGACCATCCACGCGGCACCATCAGCCGGGCGACGCTCGAGGCAGTGGGCAAATGTCTCCTGTTGAACTGCCGCCTCGGCGCGCATCTCAATGCGGCCATGCCCTGGGGCGACTGGAACGGCGGCTGCTACGACGCGCGCGGCACCTACCATCCGGCGCCATGGCACCCGCGCTTCCGCCCCGTGCAAAGGCACTACGGCGACATGCGCGCGCATCTTGGCCACTGGCTCGACGCGCAGGGCATCGACCACGCGGGGGTCGATGCCGCCGCGCCGTGGCTCGGCGACTATGGCAGTATTGAAACTGGAACCTAGGCCGCCTTGCGCGTGAGCCAGTCCAGCGTCTCGTCGAGGCTCACCACGTCGGCATACTTCGCGTTCATGTCGAAGAGGTTGGCCTCGTGCGGGTCGGGGTGGCGGTCGCCGCAGGCCTCGCGCACGACGGTGGTGCGGAAGCCGTGGCTCATGGCGTCGACACAACTTGCGCGAACGCAACCGGAGGTGGTCAGCCCCGTCAGCAGCACGCTGTCACAGCCCATCGCCGTGAGGGTCGAGGCCAGCGAGGTGCCGAAAAAGGCGCTCGGATACTGCTTGGCGATCACCAGCTCGTCGTCCTCGGGCACGAGACCCTCGGCGAACTCTGCGGTCTTGCGGCCCGGCAGAAAGGCTTCGAGCGGCGCCGCCTTCTCGAAAAAGCGCCCGCCATCCAGTCCGCCAAGCTGGTAGGTGACGGTGGTCAGGATTACCGGAATCCCTGCATCCTTGGCGGCGCGGCGCAGGGTCAGCGCCGCCTGAAGCGCCGTGGCGCAGCCCTCGCCGCCGTAGAGCGGGCATTCGGGATCGTAGTAGGCATGGGCGAAATCCACGAGGATCAGCGCCGGGCGGTCGCCGAAGCCGACCGTCCGGTTGTAGGCCTTGGCGTAGTTCTTTGCGACGTCACTCATCTCATGCCACCTTTCTGGACAGGGCCTGAAGCCCGTGGAACGCGCTTTCGTGGTAGAGCAGGGGATCGGCCTCGGTGCCCCAGTCGGTCACCGCGACGACCTCGCCGAAGAAGATGGTGTGCGTGCCGAACTCGGTCCGGCCCGCCGCGCGGCAGTCGAAGCTCACCTGCGCGCCTTCCAGCGCCGGGGCACCGGTGGCGAGCGTGGTCCAGCTGCCGCTCTCGAAGCGGGATTCGCGGTCCTTCGGCATGGCGAAGCGTTCCGCGATGGCCTTCTGATCGCAGGACAGGATGTTCACGCAGAAGCTCTCGCTCTCCGAGATCGCCTCGAAAATCGAGGCGGTGCCGTTCACGCAGACCAGCAGGCTCGGCGGTTCGGCCGAAAGCGATGTCACGGCGGTGGCGATCAGCCCGTGGCGTGCCGTGCCGTCGTCGACGGCGATCAGCGACACGCCCGAGGCCAGCCGGCGCATCCCGGCCTTGAAATCTGCGGGGTCGAAGGGAGGCATGGTCATGGGATCTGCTCCTTGTCAGGCGGGTTCGGCCGCGGCCAGCGGGCGGGACAGCGCGGGGGCCAGCAGCTCGGCCAGCCGCAGAAGCCTGCGGTCATGGCCACGCGGCCCCACCAGCTGCACGCCCAGCGGCATCGGCTCGGTGATGACGGGAAGGGCGATGCAGGGCAGCTGCATCGCGGTCCAGAGGGCGTTCAGGACTGGATTGCCAGGGCCACGCCCCTGCGGGGCATAGCCGGGCGCCGCCGGGGCCAGAACGCCGTCCACGTCGGAATAGAGCGTCTCGAAGGCGCGGCGGTGATCGGCCAGACGGTCGTAGGCGGCGAACATGTCGGCCACGGCGTGCCCTTCCTCGCGCCGCGCGCGCGAGATGAAATCACCATGCACCAGCGCGTCGTCGGCCATGTCGAGGTTGCGGAAGGCCGCGGCCCCCTCGCTCATCTGCACGCAGCGGTGCAGCGCGTCGAGATCGTCCATCTCGCCCGGCAGGTCGCGCACCACGACCTCGGCCACGCCGTCGAGCCGCGCGGCAAGGTCGTCCATCAGCGCATGCGCCTCCGCGTCGGCGCGGTCCATGTAGTGCGGACGGCAGATCGCGATACGGGGCAGGGCGGGCACGGCGCCACCCTCGGGCAAGCCGTAGACCTCGGCCAGAAGCGACAGGTCGCGATGCGAGCGGGCGAAGATGCCCACCGTGTCCATGCTCTGGGAATAGAGCTTCACGCCCTCGGCCGAGATCAGCCCCCAGCTTGGCTTGATCGCGGGCACGCCGCAGAAGGACGCAGGACGGATCGTCGATCCGCCGGTTTGCGTGCCAAGCGCCAGCGGCACGTGGAAATCGGCCACAGCCGCGGCGGACCCGGCAGACGACCCGCCCGGCGTGCGCGCCAGGTCATGCGGGTTGGCCGTCGCGGCGTTGCGCCCGGCGGCGGCGAATTCCGTGGTGTCGGTCTTGCCCAGGATCACCGCGCCCGCCGCGCGCAGCATGGCCACGCAGGGCGCGTCGTCGCAGGGCTGCCGCCCGCCGTAGAGCGGTGAATTATGGGTCGTGGGCATGTCGACCGTGTCGATCACGTCCTTGATCCCCACGGGAATGCCCGCCAGCGGACGCGGATCGCCCGGGGCGATTTCCGCCGCCTCGGCCTCGGCGCGCGGGTTCACGTGCAGCCAAGCCCGCACCTCGCCGTCGCGCTCGGCGATGCGGGCGAGGCAGGCGCGCACCAGCTCGCGCGGGGTCAGGCGCTTGTCGCGCATCAGCGCGCGCGCCTCGGTGATGTCGAGCCTTGAGGGATCGGTCATCGCGGCCTTCCGGTCAGAAAGCTGCCCCGCCGCAGGGAGTGTGAGGACGGCGGGGCAGGGGTGCGATCAGGCGGCTTTCGCCTTGTCGCTGCGGCTGGCCATGAGCGGCTGGATCTTCTGCCCGAAGATGTCCATGCCCTCGAGGAAGTCGTCGAAGGTCATCATGATGCCCTTCACGCCCTCCAGCGCGGCCACGTCGTCTAGCTGCCGCGCGATGCTCTCGTAGGACCCGACAAGCGTGCCCATGTTGAAGTTCACCGCACCCTCGGGAAGGTTGATGGTCTTCGCGGTCGAACTGTCGTCCGCGGCGGTGTCCTTGCTGCCCTGATCGGCCATCCATGCCAGCGCGTCGGCATCGACGCCCGAGCGGATATGCTCCCACTTGGCCTGCGCCTTTTCGTCGGTTTCGTCCGCGATCACCATGAACAGCACATAGGCGCCCACGTCGCGGCCGCTTTCCTTGGCCGCCTCGACCAGCTTGTCGACCGAGGGCTTCACCGCCATCGGCGTGTTGATGCCCGAGCCGAGGATGAAGTTGTAGTCGGCGTGGTTGGCGGCAAAGGCCATGCCCTTGGCGCTCTGGCCGGCGGCGACGATCTTCACGTCGCCCTCGGGCGCGGGCGACAGCTTGCAGTCGTCCATGGTGAAGTGCTCGCCCTTGAAGTCGGACGACCCCTTGTCCCAAAGGTCGCGCATGACCTGCACGTATTCCGTGGCATAGTCGTAGCGGTAGCCGAAATACTCGTCGCCGGGCCACAGGCCCTGCTGCGTGTATTCCGCAGGCGCCCAGCCGGTCACGATGTTCACACCCACGCGGCCCGGCGCGATCGAGCTGATGGTCGAGGCCATGCGCGCCGTGATCGCCGGCGGCAGGGTCAGGATCGCGGTCGAGGCGATCAGCTTGATCTTGTCGGTGACGGCGGCAAGGCCCGCCATCAGGGTAAAGCTCTCCAGCGCGTGGTCCCAGAACTCGGTCTTGCCGCCGAAGCCGCGCAGCTTGACCATCGACAGCGCGAATTCGAGCCCGTAGCCCTCTGCCTTCTGCACGATCTTCTTGTTGAGGTCGAAGCTGGCGCCGTACTGCGGCGCGGTTTCCGAGATCAGCCAGCCGTTGTTGGCGATCGGGATGAAGACACCCATTTCCATGTTCATTACCTCCTGTCGTCACGCGTTTTGCGTCATAAGTCCGAACTTAACAGGAGCGTATGCGTGGAAATCCAGTCATCGGAAATGGTATTAGTCCGGACAAGCGGACCGTGCACGAGCATGAGCGTTTTCTGTGCAGAACTTGCGTCCAATGTCTGCGCGGCAGGCAGGGACCGGTTGCCGCCGGGGCTTATTCGGCCGAGAGATTCGTCCGGTAGGCAAAGCTGTCCGCGGGCGAGGTCTGCACCGCGTATTCCATCAGCCGTCCACCCGAAGCGAGATAGCGCCGGGTGATCCGCAGCCCGATGGTGCCGCGCGGCCGGTTCAGCCCTTCGCAGATCTCGTCGGGGATCTCGACCGCGCGGATCTCCTGCTGGATCTCCTCGATCCGCTCGCCGGTGCGCTGCTCGATCTGCTGGAAGAGCGAGGTCCGCTGCACCTGCAGGTCCTCGACCACTTCCCAGGCGATCGGGTCCAGGAAGACCTCGTTCCAGCAGAAGGGCAGGGGCTCGCCAATGAAGTGGCGCGGTCCGGCCATGTAGATAAGGCGTCGGCCGGGGCGGCAGCCAATCTCGGTGGCAAGCTTGCCGCGCATCTCGCGGCGCTCCTTCACCCGGATGAAGAATTCGCTTTCGTTCGCGAACTCGAACAGGTCGTCGCGCGAATTGTTGCGGAACCGCTCGCGCCAGTCGGTGCGCGCGGCCTCCACTCGCGTGCCCACACCCTTGCGTGCGACCAGCATGCCCTTCTTGCGCAGCTGCGCGATAGCTTGGCGCACGGTATGACGGCTCACGCCCAGTTGCTGCGCGAGCTCCGCCTCGGGGGGCAGCAGGCTGCCCACCGCGCGCTCGCCCGAGATGATCTGCCTCTCGAGGCGGTGCGCGACCTGGAGATAGAGCGGTGTCTGGGTGCGCTGCGCTTCGATATTCATCGGGTTTCCTCCCTGAGGGCGGTGCTATCGCCTCGATTGTTGCGCATAAGTCCGGACATATATATAGAAACTCGTACCGAGCGCTGGTTTCACCGCATTCAATGTCCGGACTTAAAGCAAATGACTGAATTCTTGTCGACCCGGAGCTCCGAGCTTCGCCCCCGTGGATGGACCGGCCCCCTTGCCTTGATGACGCTCGTGCAGGTCGCCGCGACCGCCAGCACCCTCGCGCTCACGGCGCTCGCCCCCGCCGTGGCCGACAGTCTCGGCATCGGCGCGCACTGGATCGGCTACCAGGTCAGCCTCATCTACTTCGCCGGCATGTTCGCCTCGGCCTTTGCCGGGTCCGTGGTCGAGGCGCTCGAGGCCGAACGCGTCATCTGGACCGAACTGATCCTCTTCATCGCGGGGCTCGCGCTCCTTGCCACGGCGCAGCCCGTGGCCATGATCGCGGGCTCCATGTGTCTCGGCGTGGGCTACGGGCTGAACAACCCGGCCTCCTCCGAGATCCTCAACCGCTCCACGCCCCGCCACCGGCAAAGTTTCGTCTTCTCCTTCAAGCAAAGCGGCGTGCCGCTGGGCGCGGTGGTCGCCAATGTGGCGCTGCCCTCGATCACCGTGGCGCTGGGCGGGGGCTGGCAACTGGCCATCCTGCTCGCCGCCGCGCCCGCAGCCGTGCTCCTGCTGATCTCCGTCTTCACCGCCGATCCCAGCCCCCGCCGCCGCGCGGCGCCGGGCGGTGCGGTCGCGCGCATGGTCCGCGAACAGGTCGCGCTCTACCGCGACGCGCGCCTGCGCACGCTGGCGTTGCTCGGCGGGCTCTATTCCGCACTGCAACTCGTGGTCACCGCCTTCACCGTGGTCATGCTGGTGGAACACGGCTGGTCCATCGTCGCCGCGGGTTCGGTCGCCGCCGCGCTTCAGCTTTGCGGGGCAGTGGGCCGCATCGCCTGGGGCCTCGCCGCGGACAAGCTCGGCGGGTTCGAGACGCTGGCCCTCATCGGCACGCTCTCGGGGATCTTCCTCTTCGCGCTGAACTGGCTCGACACCTATCCGACGGCGCTGCAGGTGCTGCTCTTCATGGCGCTCGGCGGCGTGGCGAGCGGCTGGAACGGCGTCTTCCTCGCCGCGGCGGCCCGTACCGCGCCCAAGGGCAAGGTCGGCGCCAACACCGGGGCGCTGCTCGTCTACACCTTCATCGGTGTCATAATCGGCCCCTCGGTCTACGCGCTGGTCTATGATCTGGTCGGGGACTACGGGCTCTGCTTCACGCTTTTCTCGGGAATCGGTTTTCTTGGCGCCGTGCTTTCGCTGCGCCAACGCCGCGGTGCGGCATCGAGATCTGCATAAGTCCGAACAAAAATTTGATCGCCCCTCCGGAAAATCTGGTCAAATTCGCATCAATCCAAGTATGACGCCGCGAAACCTGCATTTGCCCCGCAACTCTCGTTGACCGAAGCCTGAATAAGTCCGGACAATGTATCTACAAGCCGGCACAAAGCCGGCGCCACCGACGGGAGTAGATACATGACGACCTTCACCAGCCGTTTCGCCCTTGCCTGCGGGCTGGCGCTTGCGCCGGTCCTCGCGGGCCCCGCCGCCGCCCAGGACGCGATGGAAACGGCCCAGGCGCTGCTTGAAAAGCACCGCGCCATCCCCGAGTTCGAACCTCAGGGCGAACCCTTCGACGCGCAGGCCTGCATGGAAGGCGAAAGCGTCTTCTCGATCCCGATCACCATGGCGATCCCCTTCAACGTGGAGCTTCAGCGCGCCATGGCCCGCGCCGCCGAAGAGGTGGGCTTCACCTACACCACCTGGGAAAACCAGGGCTCCAGCGACGCCTGGATCCAGGGCGTGAACCAGGCCATCAGCCAGGGCTACAGCCTCGTCGATGTGGCTGGCGGCCTGAACCCCGCCGTGCTCGCCCCGCAGCTGACCGAGGCTTCCGAGGCCGGGCTCAAGGTCACCACCACCCACCTCTACGACGAGACGCAGGAACAGGCCGACTTCGTCGATGCCTCCGGCAAGGTGCCCTACAGCACCGTGGGCGAGATCCTCGCTTCCTGGGCCTATGTCGAGACGGAGGGCGCGCCCAACGTGCTCATCATCGGCTCCGACGACGTGCTGCCCACCGAACCCTTCGTCCAGTCGATCCAGGACACGCTGTCCGAATACTGCCCCGACTGCACGCAGAAATACATCAACGTGCCGGTCAACGAATGGGCCACCCGCATCCAGTCCGGCACCCAGTCGGCGCTGCTGTCGGACCCGGGCATCAACTACATCATCCCGATCTACGATAGCATGAGCCAGTTCGTGATCCCCGCCCTGCGCATCGCGGGCGCCACCGACGTGGGCATCGCCACCTTCAACGGCACGCCCTTCGTGCTCGACATGGTGCGCGAAGGCACGGTGCAGATGGACGTGGGCGAAAGCCTCGGCTGGGCGGGCTACGCCGCCGTCGATGCCATGATGCGCACGATCTGCGACATGGAAGTGCCCGAAAGCCTCGGCATCCCGCTGCTGATCTTCGACGAAAGCAACATCGAGACCGCGGGCAACCCCGCCGACTTCGACAGCGGCTACGGCGACGCGCACGTTCAGGGCTTCCGCGCCCTCTGGGGTCTGGAATGACAGATCCGAACGTCGTGACCCTGGCAAACCGCAACCCCGGCGAGGCACCGGCCGACGTGCTGCGCATGTCCGGCGTCCGGATGAAATTCGGACCGGTGGAGGTGCTCAAGGATGTCTCGCTCACCCTGCGACGCGGAGAGATCCTGGGCCTTCTGGGGCAGAACGGCTCGGGGAAATCGACACTGATCAAGGTTCTGGCGGGGTTCAACTCGCCCGAACCGGGCAGCAAGGTGCGGCTCTGGGGCGAGGAGCTGAAGCTGCCCCTCGACCCGGGGCGCATCCGCAACATGGGCGTGGCCTTCGTCCACCAGCACCTCGCCCTCGTGCCCTCGCTCTCGGTCGCCGACAACATGCTGGTTTCCGACGACCAGAAGGTCCGCCCCTGGGGCATCAGCTGGCGGGCCGAGCGCGCGAGGATGAAGGCGCTGTTTCAGGAATTCGGCCTCGACATCGACCCGATGCAAACCGTCGACACGCTCGCCCCGGTGGAACGCGCCTACGTCGCCATCGTCCGCGCCGTGGACGAACTGCGCCGCTCCGACGCGGGCCGCGCAGGCGAGGGCATCCTCGTGCTGGACGAACCCACGCCGTTCCTGTCGGCCGAGGACGTGGATCGGCTCTTCACCCTGCTGCGCCGCATCAAGAAGACAGGCGCTTCGGTCATCATCGTCACCCACGACATCGACGAGGTGCTCTCGATCACCGACCGCGTCGCCGTCATGCGTGACGGGCGGCTGGTCTCCATGATGACCACGGCGGACACCACCCGGCAGGAAATCCTCGACACCATCGTCGGCCACGCCGTCTCGCTCTACGAACGCGACCGCAGCGGCAGCCGCGCCGAGGGCACCGCCGTCACGATCAAGGACCTCTCCGGCGGTCGGCTCGAAGGTTTCGACGCCACGCTCCGCGCGGGCGAAGTGGTGGGCGTCACCGGCCTCATCGGCTCGGGCTTTGCAGAGGTGCCTTACCTCGTCTTCGGTGCCGACCGGGGGCAGGGCAGCCTGACCGTGGGTGACAAGACCGTGGACCTGTCGCGCATGACGCCGGGCATGGCCTGCGCGGCCAAGATCTCCTTCATGCCGGGCGACCGCATCCACCAGGCGGGCATCGGCACGCTGTCGGTCTCGGAAAACGCGACCTTCCTCGCGCTCTCGCGGCTGCGGGGGCTTCTGGGCCTCAGCCACGGCGCGGCCACACGCGCGACCGAAAGCCTGATCGAGGAACACGACGTGCGCCCGCCGCGCGCCGGTGTGCCGCTCGGCACGCTCTCGGGCGGCAACCAGCAGAAGGTGCTCATCGGCAAGTGGCTGGCCGAGGACCCAATGCTGCTCCTGCTCGACGAGCCCACGCAGGGTGTCGACTTCGGCGCCCGGCAAAAGATCTTCGAGGCGCTCGACGGCGCCGCCGCGCGCGGCACCGCCATCCTCTGCGCCTCCACCGACTACGAACAGCTCGCCCAGATCTGCGACCGCGTCTTCGTCTTCCACCGGGGCCGCCCCGTGGCCGAACTCAGCGGCGCGGCGCTGACCAAGGACGCCATCGCGCGCGCCTGCTTTCACGAGGCCTCCGACGAGGCCGAGACCGCAACCCGAAAGGAAATGACGACATGAGCGCCACGGACACGCCATCGCGCCCGCTCGCCTCTCTCGACATCAAGAAGGAAGTCGAACGCTACGCGCTCGTGCTCGGCTGGATCTTCCTGATCGCGATCTTCGGCCTCCTGCTGCCCGACACCTTCCTCACATGGCGCACCTTCTCCTCGATGCTCGGCTCGCAGGCCGTGCTCGTGGTGCTGGCGCTGGGCATCCTGATCCCGCTCACTTCGGGCGACTTCGACCTCTCCGCCGCCTCGATCCTCGTCTTCGGGTCCATGTTCCTGGCCGTCTCCAACGTGCAGTGGGGCTGGCCGGTGGGGCTCTCGGTCGTGGCCGTGGTGCTGATCGGGCTGATCGCCGGGCTGGTGAACGCCTTCTTCGTGCTCTTCTTCCGCATCCACTCGCTCATCGTGACGCTGGGGATCGGCACCTTCCTCAATGGCATGACGCTCTGGATCAGCAACTCGCGCACCGTTTCGGGCGTCTCCATGGAACTCGTGGAGATCGTGGTGATCCAGCGCCTTTTCGGCGTGCCGCTGGCCTTCTACTACGGCCTGCTGGTGGCGCTGGTCATGTGGTACATGCTCGAATTCACCATCTCGGGCCGCAAGCTGCTCTTCGTGGGCCGCGGCCGCGAGGTGGCGCGCCTGAACGGCGTGCCGGTGGAACGCGTCCGGGCAATCGCCTTCGGCATCTCGGGCGGACTTTCCGGCCTCGCAGGCGTGCTCTACGCGGGCATGACCGGCTCCGCCGACCCGACCTCGGGCCTGCAACTGCTGCTGCCCGCCTTCGCCGCGGCCTTCCTCGGGGCGACGGCGATCTACCCGGGCCGCTTCAACCCGATCGGCACGCTGGTGGGGGTCTACTTCCTCATCACCGGCATCACGGGCCTGACCATGCTGGGCGCCGACGCCTACGTGCAAAGCCTCTTCTACGGCGGCGCGCTGGTCGTGGCCGTCTCGCTCAGCCAGCTGGTCCGCCAGCGCCAACCCCAGCACTTCGCGTGACGGAGGACAGCATGGACACACGTTTCGACAAGGACATCGAGGCCTTCCTCGGCCGCCCGCCGACCGAGAGCGAGCGCGCCATCGCCGCCGATCAGGCGGCGCGCGTGGAAAGCGGCATCTTCGCCAACCCCTTGCTCGAACCGCCGGGCCAGGGGCCGATCCGGCTTCGCTCCGGCACCGGCGCGCTTGTCGCCATCGACCCCTTCAGCGCCCCGGAGGCCGACGCATGACCGAGCTTGCCACCATCGCCCAGCTCCAGGCGCGTCTCGCCAGCGGCGAGGCCACCGCCACCAGCCTGCTCGAGGAGCGCCAGTCCCGCATCACCTGCTCGGGGCGGCTTTCGCCATTCCGGGTGCTGGAGTGGGGCCGCGCGTTCGAGACCGCCGCGCGCCTCGACAGCGCCCGCGCGCAGGGTACCCCCACCGGCCCACTCTCGGGCATCCCGATGGCGCACAAGGACATGTTCGACCGCGCCGGTTCCTCCACCGGCTTCGGCACGCATCGCGCCGCCGCGCGGCCCTCGAAGATGACGGCCACCGCCCTGCAACGGCTCGACGACGCGGGCGCGGTGGATTTCGGCCGGCTGGAAATGTCCGAGTTCGCCATGGGCCCCACCGGCATCAACTTCCACCACGGCATGCCCGAGAACCCCACCGTCCCCGGCGCCATCCCCGGCGGCTCCTCCTCGGGATCGGGCGTGGCGGTGGCCGCCGGTCTTGTTCCTGCCGCGCTCGGCTCCGACACCGGCGGCTCCATCCGCCTGCCTGCCGCCTGCAACGGCGTCGTGGGCTTCAAGCCCACGCTGGGCCGCGTCTCGCTCGAAGGGGCCATGCCGCTCTCGTGGACGCAGGACACCGTCGGCCCGCTCGCGGCCTCGGTCGACTGCGCCCGCCGCGTGCTTTCGGCGCTCACGCAAGGCGCCACCCGGATCGAGCCGCGCGAGACCGGTCCCCTGCGCATCGGCTTCGACCGCGGCGCCTTCACCTCGGCCATCTCGCCCGCGATGCGCGCCTGCCTCGCCACCCTGCGCGAAACCCTCGCAGGGCAGGGGCACGAGCTTACCTCCGTCGATCTCGCCTTCTTCTCGGACCTCGAAGAGGCCGCCAACGTCATCGCCATCTCCGAGGCAGCCGCCGTGCACGCCGACCGCCTGCGCAGCCATTCGGACAGCTACGGCCCCGAGGTGCGCACCCGCCTGACCCAGTCGGTGGCCATGTCGGCTCAGGCTTACCTTCGCGCCCGCCAGATTCGCGCAGCCGGCATCGAACGCACCCGGGCCGAGGTCTTTTCGACGTCCGATCTCGTCATTCTGCCGACGCTGCCCGACGTTCCGCCGCAGGCAAGTGCCTTCAAACAGGCCGAAGGTGCCGAACTTTCGGGCATGATCTCCCGTCTCACCAAACTGACACGCCCCGCATCCATACTGGGGCTGCCAGCCCTGTCGCTCCCCGTGCTATGGACCGAAGAGGGTCCGCTCAGCGTCCAGGTCATCGGCCCGCACGGGGCAGATGACCTGATTGCCGACCTGGCACAGACGCTCGAGACCGCACGGGTTACGGACGGGACACAACTGACCGAACCCGCATGAAGAGTAAGGAGAATTCGAGCATGAAGGATCTCGATGTCGATCGGGCGCTGGACGAAAGCGCGCTCGCAACGCTGTTCACCGAAGCCCGCACCCAGAACGGCTGGCAGGACAAGCCGGTGCCGGACTCGGTGCTGGAAAAGATTTACGACCTCGTGAAGATGGGGCCGACCTCGGCGAACTGCTCGCCGGGGCGTTTCGTCTTCATCCGCACGCCCGAGGGCAAGGAAAAGCTCGCTCCGGCGCTGTCGAAGGGCAACCTCGCCAAGACCGAGGCCGCCCCGGTCACCGTGATCGTGGCCGAGGACATGGAATTCTACGAAAAGCTCCCCGAGCTCTTCCCCCATGCCGATGCACGGTCTTGGTTCACCGGATCGCCCGCCATGGTCGAGGAAACCGCCTTCCGCAACAGCACGCTTCAGGGCGCCTACCTGATGATGGCTGCCCGGGCGCTTGGACTCGACTGCGGGCCCATGTCGGGCTTCGACAAGGACAAGGTCAACGAGGCCTTCTTTGCCGGCACCACCTGGCGGGTGAACTTTATCTGCAACCTTGGCTACGGCGATCCGTCCAAGGTCTTCGACCGTCTGCCGAGGCTATCAATGGAGGATGCATGCCTGATGGAGTGACAGCGGCCTCACCCTCGCAGGGGACGGCCTTCAGCATCGCGCAGGCGGTGCAGTGGTGCACTTTCTCGGCGCGGACCGTCGCCGCGGATCTTCAGGCCATCATCGACGAGCGTGAAGAGCTCGTCGGTGCCTTCGCCTATCTCGATCCCGCCCAGCTTGCCACGCAGGCGGCGGCGATCGACGCGGGGCCAAAAGGGCCCTTTGCCGGGGTGCCGGTCGCCATCAAGGACGTGATCCAGACCCTCGGCATGCCCACGGCGCACAACAGCGCCCGGTACCGGGGTGTCTATTCGGGGGGCGATGCCGCCTGCGTCGACCGCCTGCGGCAGGCGGGGGCGGTCATCGTCGGCAAGACCGAAACCACCGAGTTCGCCGCCACGCAATCCGGCCCCCGCACCAACAACCCCCACAAGCTCGGCCATACGCCAGGCGGCTCCTCCTCGGGGTCGGCTGCGGCCGTGGCCTCGGGCATGGCCGCCATCGCGCTTGGCACGCAGACCGGCGGCTCGACCATCCGGCCCGCCTCCTACTGCGGGGTCTTCGGCTGGAAGCCCACCTGGAACAGCGTGTCGCGCGAAGGCGCCAAGATGTATTCGGCCACCTGCGACACCATCGGCTTCTACGCGCGCGACGCGGGCGATTTCATGCGCCTTGCCGATCTCTACGAATTCGAGCCCTGCGAGGTGCCCAAGACCCTCAAGGGGCTGCGCATCGGCATGACCATGGCCCCCTGCGAGGATCGCGCCAGCCCCGAGACCACCGAAGCGATGGAGATCGCCGCGGCGGTCCTGCGCGAGGCCGGGGCGACCGTCGAGGGTCTGCCGCTTCCCGAGGGCTTCCGCGACCTGCCGGAGGCGCACCGCCGCATCCTGTGGCGCGAGGGCCGGTCGGCCTTCCTCAACGAGGTGCGCGGCACGCCGGGCATCGATCCCTTCTTTTCCGAGGTCGTCGATGGCGAACCGCTCGACCCCGCCGATATCCGCTGGGCTTACCGGACGGCGGACCGGGCGCGCGCCGCCTTCGACGAGACCATGGACGATTTCGACCTGGTGCTGACCCCCAGCGCCACCGGCCCCGCGCCGGAGGGGCTGGAAAACACGGGCGATCCGTCCTTCAACTCGGCCTGGACGCTGCTTCAGGTGCCGGTGGTCAGCGTGCCCCTGCACAAGGCCGGGCGTCTGCCGGTGGGCGTGTCCCTCGTGGCGCGCCGCTACGAGGATCGGCGCGCGATCGCCGCCGCAAAGCTGCTGCTGCCCGATCCCGTTGCGCCGGTGGTCCCGGAGTACTGAGCGCGGCGGCATCCGCCCGCACGTGCAAGGAGGAAGGCGTGGCCAAGATCCCCGGTCACGCCTTCTTCACGTCATCGTACGCTGAGGGCCGGGCCCGGGGCAGGGGCCTGTCGGGCCTCCGTCCCGCGCCGCAAGACCTCACTGGCGATCAGTACTTGTAGGACTGGCCGCCGTCGATGTTGATGACCGCGCCGTTGACGAAGAGCGACTCGCCGGACAGCAGGAAGGCGGTCAGGGCGGCAACCTCCTCGACCTTGCCGAAGCGCTTCATCGGGTTGACCGACACGAACTCCTTGCCGACCTCTTCCCAGTTGTCGCCGCCCATCTGGCGCAGCGATCCCTCGACCATGGCGGTCATGATCGCGCCGGGTGCGATGGCGTTGATCTGGATTCCGTACTGCCCGTATTCCACCGCGCTGTTGCGGGTAAGGCCGACGACGCCGTGCTTGCTCGCGGCATAGCCCGACTGGTTGCCGACACCGCGAATTCCGCCCACCGACGCCGTGTTCACGATCGAACCCGAGCCCTGCTCGCGCATGACCTTGAGCACCTCGGCCATGCCGAAGAACACGCCGTCGAGGTTGATGGAGACCACCTTGTGGAACTCCTCCGCGCCGAAATCCTCGGTCAGGTTCTGCTTGCCCTCGATGCCGGCGTTGTTGAAGAAGCCGTCGATGCGGCCGAACTTCTCCATGGTCTTGGCGACATAGCCCTTCACGTCGTCAAGCGAGGCGACGTCGGCTTTCACGGTCAGCACGTCGCCGCCCAGCTTCTCGGCCACCTTCGCGAGCGCATCCTCGTTGAGATCCACGAGGACAAGCTTCGCGCCCTCCTGCGACAGACGATCGGCCGTGGCCTCTCCAAGACCCGAAGCCGCGCCGGTGATGATGACGACCTTATTTTCAAAACGTTGCACGATACATACTCTTTCATTGATCTGCGGGAATGCTCCCGCGTCCGAGATAATCCCCTCCAATGACGGCACAAGTGCTTGAATTTGATAGGTTTGACCAACCCCGAAAGAATGAACAGGAGGATACTCTTTGCCGCACACTGGACCGGCCCGGCGGCCCCGCCGGACGGAAAGATGCCCCCGCAGTCTCCTGCGAGGGCATCCGGTAATCATTCGTAGCCGTGGCGATCAGGCGACTGCCGCATCACCCGGCAGCGCGGAATCCGGTGCCTCGGCCCGCTGGCCCGTCCAGCGCCGGTGGATGTCGCGGTAGCTCGCCACCACAGGCGGCGTCTGCTTTTCCTCGGGGACGCGGAAGAGCCCGTAGGTCAGCCTCCGCGACGACCACGCGATCAGCATCGGCCCGAGGATCATCGGCACCGTCACCGGCAGCAGCCAGGGGGCGAGGTCGGGCGACAGCCAGAAGGTCAGCCCCAGCGCCACGACACCCGTCAGCATGACCCACCATGCGGCGCTGAAGGCATCGGCCAGCGTCAGCTGTCCCTCGCCCCGCGCATTGGCGGGCCAGCCGCCGTCGCGACCGGCAAGCACCTGCAGGACGGCGCGGGTCTGGTACATCAGCATGAGCGGCGCGATCAGCGAGGTCAGCAGCACCTCGGTCACCACCGATCCCAGCGCCCGCATCACGCCGCCGAAGCCGCGCACCCGGCCCGTCGCCGCGGATTCCACCAGGATCGCGAACTTGGGCATGATCAGCAGCCCCACGATCCCCAGCGCCAGCGCGGTGATCTGCTTGGTACGGTCGCTCGGAAAAACCGGGAACAGCTGGTAGGGATCGGGGAAGTAGTCCGGGGCAGGGGCCATGACCGTCGCCGCGACCGAAGCGATCAGGAAGCCCGCCCAGAGCAGCGACACGAGGTAGGAGAAGATCCCCTGCACGAACACAAAGCGGCTCCAGCCGCGGAGGCCGGGCGCCGTCAGCAGACGGATGTGCTGGAGGTTGCCCTGGCACCAACGGCGGTCGCGCTTGGCGTAGGACAGGATGTTCTCGGGGCCCTCCTCGTAGGAGCCGTCGATGCTGCCGTCCACGCGCACGGCCCAGCCGGCGCGCGCCAGCAGTGCGGCTTCCACGTAGTCATGGCTCAGGATGTGCCCGCCGAAGGGTGGCTTGCCCTGCAGCTCGGGCAGGGCGCAGCTTTCGGCAAAGGCCTTCACGCGTACGATGGCGTTGTGGCCCCAGAAGGGGCCCGTCTGGCCCTGCATCCGGGCAAGGCCCCGCGTGAAGACGGGCCCGTGAAAGCCCGAAGCGAACTGCATCGCGCGCCCGAAGAACGATCGCGCGCCGGTCACTTTCGGCAGCGTCTGCAAAAGCCCCAGCTGCGGATCGGCCTCCATCTCGGCGATCATGCGCCGGATCGTGCGGCCTTCCATGAGGCTGTCGGCATCGAGGATCACCGCGTAGGTGTAGGCCCCGCCCGACCGGCGGAAGAAATCCTCGACGTTGCCTGCCTTGCGGCCGGCGTTGTTCTCGCGGCAGCGATAGAAGATGTGCCCGGCGCCCTCGGTCTCGACCAGCAGGCGCTTGAAGGCCTCGCGCTCGGCGCGGCGGCCGTCCTCGCTGCGGGTGTCAGACAGGATCGCGATGTCGCAGCTCAGCCCGTCGGCGCGCATGGAGGCATCCATGGCCGCGATCCGCGCGAAGGTATCCACCGGATCCTCGTTGCAGATCGGGACAAGCACCGCCGTCGCCGGCTGCTCGCCCGTCAGGTCCGCCGCCTTGTGCTTGCGCCCCGCGGGCGGCAGCCCGATGAGCGCCAGCGACGCCCCCCAGGCAAGCCACGCAGTGGTCACGAAGATCAGCACGGACCGGGCATAGTCCCAGAAATCCGCGCCGTCCTGCCGGGCTGCCTCGAACAGCAGCGCGGTGGCAAAGACCGCCGCGGCAGCGGCACAGGCCAGCGCGAGAACGCGCAGCATGCGGGTCTTGGTATCGGCTTGCGGCAGCGGGGAGCGCATGGGCTGGCAGGCCTCAGGCGCGCTGCGGGAAGAAGAGGCGCATCAGCGGGCTCACCCGCGACTGCCGCGTCTCCTCGAGCACCTGCCGGGGCATGTCCATCGGAGCGTGGGGCGGTTCCCAGGTGAGGGGCTCCACTGCGGTTGCCTTGTCGGTCTCGAAATACGTGTTGCGATTCTCAATCATTCTCGTACCCATTGATAGACCCAGGTCTCACTCAGTTCCCGTCCGTAGCCGGACAGGTTGGCCGACATCTCGACCACGGAACCGGCAGGTGCCTTGACCTCGACGACCAGGCGCCAGATGTCGGTTCCTTCGATGCGCGACAGTACGGTTTCCTCGATGTCACCGTTCGTCGCGCTGACAGAGGGCGAAACCTGTTCCCCATCGGGAAGTTCCCGCAAAATTCCGCCCTCGAAATCAATGACGAATTTCCGCCGATCCGGGGTGTTCTCGACCCCCGCAACGCCACCTTTTCCGGCGCGTGTGCGCAAAACGCGGGCAAGATCTGAAGATCCGTCGCCCGGCGCGGTCATGCCCCAGTGCAGCCGGTAGGCGAATTCCATCTCGTCTCCGGCCGTGGTGCCGCCTTCGGGAATCCAGAAGGCCACGATGTTGTCGTTGCCCTCGAGCTTCGACGGAATCTCCATCAGGCGCACGTTGCCGGCGCCCCATTCGCCCAGCGGCTCGACCATCAGGGTGGGGCGCAGCTCATAATGCGCCTCGGCATCGAGGTATTCCTCGAAATCGCGGTTGCGCTGGACCAGCCCGAAGGACACCGGACTCTCGACCCCGAAGTACGAACTCGCCAGCCGCGGCGGGTTGCTCAGGGGCCGGTAAAAGGTCTTGCCGGCGCGGGTGTTGACCACCATCGCCTCGCTGTCGTGCACGGCGGGGCGGAAATCGTCGAACTTGTGGGTGTTGATGTCGCCGTAGAGGAACATCGAGGTCAGCGGCGCGATGCCGAGCTGCTCGACGTCGGCGCGCAGGAACAGCCGCGCGGTCACGTCGATCACCGTCACCTCGCCCGGCGTGATGACGAAACGGTAGGCGCCGGTGACGGAGTCGCTTTCCAGCGCGGCATAAAGCACCACGGTATCGGAGCCGGGTTGCGGTTGCTCCAGCCAGAACTCGCTGAAGCGCGGGAATTCCTCGCCGTCGCCACTGCCGGTGTTCACCGCCAGCCCGCGCGCACTCAGCCCGTAGGTGTTGTCGCGCCCCAGCGCGCGGAAGTAGCTCGCCCCGAGAAAGGCCACCAGTTCGTCATATAGCGCGGCACTGTTGAGTTGCGTCGTCAGCTTGAACCCCGCGATGCCGGGAAGCTGGAAGCCCTCGGGCAATTCCTCCGCCAGATCGCGGTAGTTGAAGTCCTCGCGCGTGAAATGGAAGGGCAGCGCCTGGCCGTCGACCACCTGGTGGATACCCACCGGCTCCTTGTAGAGCCACCCGGTGTGGAAGGCATGAAGCTGGAAATGCACGCCGTCGAGCGTCGACCACCGCGCGTGATCGGGCGCATAGCTGATCTTGCGGAAATCGTCGTAGTCCAGCCCGCTGAGGAAACCGCCGATGGTCTCGGGCGCCGCGGGTTCCTTGGTGGCGGCCTCGCGCATGCGCTCGGTCAGCCAGTCGAACGAGAAGGGGGTGCCTTCCTGCTCTGCCGCGCCGTCATCCGCCGCCGCCTCCTGAGCCAGAACGGGCGCTGTCATGAGCGCGGGTACCGCAGCTGTGCCGGCAAGCGTCGCGAGAAAACGGCGACGCGTCGGCGAGGTCGGACGTGGCGTGATCGGCAAAAGAGACTCCATAGGCAGGGTTCGCGCATCTGTTAGGGCATCTGCGTGGTACGGGCAGCGCCATTTGCGTCACTCAAACATGTCGAAAACTTACCTGCATCCCCGTCGGTTCCGCCGCAACGCGGCACAATGGGCAATCGGCGGGGCCTTGCAGAGAGAAAGAGCCCGAATGGGCGGAAATCCTCCGCTGGTTGCGCCCGGAGATGGTTTGAACGGCGGATCGTCGCAAACGGGCGATCCCTGTGCACGCTATGCGTGTGGGGTGGCGCCGGGCGTTGAAGCCCCGATCCGGGCCGATGCTGCGAAGCGGCGTGTTCGTCGAAGCCACTGTGCTGCAACAGCACAGACGCCAGGTCGATGCCCTGGCCGGTAGCGCCGAAGGACCGCGCCGCGTCAGCCAGTGCCGATCTGACCGTCGGACGTTGCTGCCCCCATGACGGGGCCAAAGGATCAGGCGGCCGGTTCGATCAAGGCGCTTCGCGCAATCGCTTGATTTGGCGTCAAGAAGACCATCGGGCCCGGTCCGCTTCGGGAGCCCGGAAAGACATTTCGCGCCCCGATCTCCAAGGTCGTTTCGTCTCGATGCGCGAGGCCTGCGTCGCGGCTTGATGCAATGACGCGTGTCGGTGGAGGCTATCTGCCGGGGACTTTCCTAGGTCCCGGTTAATTCGTCGCTGTAACCCATTGATTCATATGAGGCGCAAGGATGTCCCGGCCCGGGACACCTGAAATGTCCCGGGGCGTGGAGGCCATGGATCAGCCCCGCGGCGGTCCCGCGGAATCGCCGAAGACCCGCGCCCAGCCGACCCGGATCACCCCCCGCATGGCCTCTTCGGCGCCGGCCGGATCCCGGGCCGCGATGGCGTCGGCGATCCTCTGGTGGCCGTCGCAGATCGCCTCCTGCTGGTCCGCCCGAAGCTCGGGCGAGCTCAGCCGCAGCAGCGACAGAAGCGCCGCCCCCACCAGCGAGACCACCGAGAAGAAGAAGGCATTGCCGGCCGCGTGGAACACAGCCCGGTGGAACTCCATGTCCGCCGCCGAGAAGGCCCTCTCCTCCTGCGCCGCGCGCATCGCCCGGACACGGTCATGGAGCGTCTCGATGTCCTGCGCCGAGGCCTTCTCGGCCGCAAGCCCGGCGGCATGAGGCTCGAAGGCCAGCCGCATCTGGAAGAGCTGCTCGTAGAACTCCTCGCTCTGTTCGCCCTCGAGATGCCAGCGCAGCACCTGGGCGTCGAACATGTTCCACTCGTGCCGGGGCAGCACCCGCGTGCCCACCCGGGCCTTCGCCGCGACCATGCCCTTGGCGGCCAGCGTTTTCATCGCCTCGCGCAGCACCGTCCGCGAGACGCCGAATTCCTCGGCTAGCTCCTCGTCACGAGGCAGCAGCTCGCCCGGGGGCGGATTGCCAGCGACGATCGCCCGTCCAAGCCCGTCGACGACCCGTCCGTGGCTCCCCCGCCCCACGGGGTGCCCGGGATCCAGCCCGTCGAGGATCTGCTTCATCATCCCGCTTCGCCCTGCTGCCTCTGGCCGACACTCAAGAGGCCCTTTTGCAGCAGAATGAAGAGAAGAAGAAGACCGCCGATCACGATTTTCGTCCACCAGCTCGACAGGGACCCGTCGAAGACGATGTAGGTCTGGATCAGCCCCATCGTCAGCACGCCGATGAGCGTGCCGAAGACATAGCCCGCGCCCCCCGTGAGCAGCGTGCCCCCGATCACCACGGTCGCGATGGCCGTCAGCTCGGTCCCCACGGTTGCCAGCGGATAGCCCGACCCGGTGTAGATCGAGAAGACGATCCCCGACAGGCCCGCCATGAAGCCCGAGAAGGCGTAGATCATCACCGTCGTCCGCCCCACGGCAACGCCCATCAGCCGCGCCGTATGTGCGCCCCCGCCGATGGCATAGACCGCCGTGCCGAAGCGGGTCCGGTGCGCCAGGATCATGCCGCCCGCGACCGCCAGTAGCATGATCACCGCGATCAGCGTGAACCGCCCGCCGCCGGGCATCTTGTAGTAGAGATCCTGCAGGAAGTCGTAGAAGGGCGCCTCGATCGGGACGCTGTCGATGGTGAGCATGTAGGCCGCCCCGCGCGCGAGGAACATGCCCGCCAGCGTCACGATGAAGGGCGGCATGTCCAGCCCGTGGATCAGCGCGCCCATCGCGGCGCCAAAGGCTGTGGTGACCGCCAATAGCAGCACGAAGACCGCCAGCGGATGCAGCCCCGTGTCGCGCAGCAGGACCGCGATGAAGACACCGGAAAAGGCGATGACCGATCCCACCGACAGGTCGATGCCGCCCGAGAGGATCACGATGGTCATGCCCACCGCGATGATCCCCAGATAGGCATTGTCCGTCAGCAGGTTCCCGATGACCCGCGTCGATAGCATGAAGGGGAACTGCAGATAGCATAGGAAGTAGGCGATCAGGAAGATGGCGATCGTCGCGTAAAGGGGCAGGGCACTGGTCTTCATTCGGTGACCTCCTCGGTGTGGCGGGTGGTCGGCCCGCGCCGCCTGCGCAGCCCGGCGGAAAGCTGTGGCCCGAGCTTCGGCGACTGGAGCAAGAGGATGATGACGACGAGCCCCGCCTTGATCACGAGATTGAACTCGGACGGGAAGCCCGCCAGCAGGATGCCGGTGTCGATGGTCTGGATGATCAGCGCGCCCAGCAGCGAGGCCACGATCGAAAAGCGCCCGCCCATGAGGGAGGTGCCGCCGATCACCACGGCAAGGATCGCGTCAAGCTCGAGCCAGAGACCTGCGTTGTTGGCGTCCGCGCCGCGGATGTCGGCGGCCACGATGATGCCCGCCACGGCCGCGCAGAGCCCCGAGGCCACGTAGACCGCCACCAGCAGCACCCGCGCGTTGATCCCCGCAAGCGCACTGGCCGAGCGGTTGATGCCGATGGATTCGATCAGCAGGCCAAGCGCGGTGCGCCGGACCAGCAGGGCAAAGGCGATCCCCACCACGATCCAGATCAGGATCGGCGTGGGCACGCCCAGCACGTCGCCGGCTCCGAAAAAGGCGAGGCCTTCGTTGCTGAAGGTCAGGATGCGGCCCTCGGTGATCATCTGCGCGACGCCGCGGCCCGCCACCATCAGGATCAGGGTCGCCACGATGGGCTGGATGCCGAAGATGGCCACCAGCACCCCGTTCCAGACCCCGCAAAGCAGCCCGGCGGCAAGTCCGGCACCAAGCGACAGGACAAGACCGTAGTCATTGGAGATCGCCCAGGCCGAGGCGGCGCCGCAGATGGCCATGACCGCGCCGACGCTCAGGTCAATGCCGCGCGTGGCGATCACCAGCGTCATGCCGACGGCCAGCAGCGCCACCGGCGCGCCGCGCTTCAGCACGTCCACGGCGCTGCCGACGAAGCGGCCGTCGCGGATCTCGACAGACAGAAAGCCCGGAAAGAAGAGCGAAACCAGCAGCACGAGCGCGGCCAGCGTCGCAATCTGGGGCGCGATGCGGCGGAGAAGGGGGGTCATGTGGCGGCTCCTTCCACCGGGGCGTGATCGGCGATGGCACGGATGATGCGGTCGGTTTCGACCTCTTCGCCGACAAGCTGCGAGACGTGGCGCCGGTCGCGCACCACGATCACGCGGTCAGAGGCCGCGATAAGCTCGTCGAATTCCGACGAGATGAGCAGGATCGACATGCCCTCGTCGGTCAACTCGCCGATCAGGCGCAGGATCTCGGCATGCGCGCCCACGTCGATGCCGCGTGTCGGCTCGTCGAGGATCAGGAACCGCGGATTCATGGCCAGCCAGCGGGCCAGCACCACCTTCTGCTGGTTGCCGCCCGACAGGTCGCCCACGGCCTTTTCCGCGTCGGAGGTGCGGATATCCAGCCGGCGAATGTAATCCTCGGCCAGCGCCTTCTGTTCGTGCCGGGGGATCGGGCGCGCCCAGCCACGCCGCGCCTGAAGTGCCAGCGCGATGTTCTCGCGCACCGAAAGCTCGGCCACGATGCCGTCGGTCTTGCGGTCCTCGGGCGCGTAGCCAAAGCCCGCCGCGATGGCGGCGCGCGGGGTGGTGAGGTCGATGTCGCCCGTGTCGTCCCGGGCGGTGCCCTGGTCGGGCGGCGTGCGGCCGAACAGCGTGTCGGCGGTCTCGGTCCGGCCCGATCCCAGCAGACCCGCCAGGCCGATGACCTCGCCCCGGTGCACGGTCAGATCGAAGGGCTCCACCTTGCCGCGCCGGGCGATCCCCTCGAAGCGCAGCAGTTCGGCGCCCCGGGATCGCGCAGCCACGCCGCGATGTTCGGCTTCCTCAAGTTCGTGGCCGAGCATGTGGTGGATGAGGTCCAGCCGTTCCATGCCGCCAGTCTCGGCGGTGATGATGTGCTTGCCGTTCCTGAGCACCGTCAGGCGGTCGGACAGGTCGTAGACCTGGTCGAGGAAGTGGGAAATGAAGACGATGCCGAGCCCGCGCTCCCGCAGCCCGCGCACCACGTCGAAAAGCGTCTCGGTCTCGCGCGCGTCGAGGCTCGCGGTGGGTTCGTCGAGGATCAGCACCTTGCCCGAGAGCGCGACCGCGCGGGCGATGGCGACGATCTGCTGGACCGCCACCGAATAGCTGCCAAGCTCTCGCGACACGTTCACGTGGTCGAGCCCGTAGCCCGCCAGCATCTCCTCGGCCATGGCGCGCATGCGCCGGCCCGACACCATGCCGAAGCGGGTGGGCTGGCGGCCGAAAGTCAGGTTCTCGGCCACGGTCAGGTTGGGCAGGAGGTTCACCTCCTGATAGACGGTGCCGATACCCAGCTCCTGCGCCTCGAGCGTCGAGGTTGGGGAAACCGGCGTGCCGTCGAGCTTGATCTCACCACGGTCGCGCAGGTGGACGCCGGTCAGGCACTTGATGAGGGTCGACTTGCCCGCGCCGTTTTCGCCCAGAAGCGCGTGCACCTCGCCCGCGCGCAGATCGAACCGCACGCCGTCGAGCGCGAGGGTCCCCGGAAACGTCTTGGTCAGGTCTCGAACCGTGAGAAGCATCGCCGCCCTCCCTTGCAGCCATGGGCGGGGCGCCCGGAAAGGGCGCCCCGCAGGTTCGGGGTCAAAGGCCGGCGCGCGTCAGTAGCCGAGGTCTTTGCGCTTCTCGAACTCCGCCATCGGATCGTCGTCCTGCGTGTAGAGCGTGGAGTCGGTCTGGATGAACTTCGGAGGCTCGGTGCCGCTCTCCATGTAGGAGGCCAGCGCCTCGAAGGCGGGGCCGGCCATGTTCGGCGTCAGCTCCACGGTGGCGTTCGCGTCGCCCTCTGCCATGGCCTTGAAGATGTCCGGCACCGCGTCGATTGACACGATCAGGATGTCGTCGCCCGGGTCGATGCCCGCTTCCTTGATGGCCTGGATCGCGCCGAGCGCCATGTCGTCATTGTGGGCATAGAGCGCGCAGATGTTGTCGCCGCCGCCTTCGGCCTGAAGGAAGCTCTCCATGACCTCCTTGCCGCCGGAGCGGGTGAAGTCACCGGTCTGGCTGCGCACGATCTCGATATTGTCGGCGCCCTCGATAGCATTGCGGAAGCCCGTCGCCCGGTCGATGGCGGGCGAGGAGCCCGTGGTGCCCTGAAGCTCGACCACGCGGCATTCACCCTCGGGCTTGTTGTCGACCAGCCACTGGCCCGCGACCTCGCCCTCGTGGACAAGGTTCGAGCCCACCGCCGTCAGGTACAGTTCCTTGGAGCTGTCCACCTGCCGGTCGAGCAGCACCACCGGGATCTCGGCCTCCTTGGCCTCCTCCAGCACGCTGTCCCAGCCGGTCGCCACGACGGGGGCAAGCAGGATGGCGTCCACGCCCTGCGCCACGAAGGACCGGATCGCGGCTATCTGGTTTTCCTGCCGTTGCTGGGCGTCCGAGAAGCGCAGGTCGATGCCGCGTTCCTCGGCCTCGTTGCGGGTCACGGTGGTTTCGGCGGCGCGCCAGCCGGATTCCGATCCGATCTGGGAAAAGCCGATCGTCTGTGCGGTCGCACCTGTAGAAAGCGCAGCCAAGGCCGCGCCAAGCAATAACTTCTTCATGATTTCCTCCCTAATTGGCCGAAGCCGACTCAAAATAAGTCATACAATAATATTTATTTCAATGACGGAATCGTGAGCGGACGGGCGCGGCCTCAGGCGGGACCTGAGCCTCGTTGCGCAAATCGCTGATAAATGGCGAAATTATCGGTCTATTGACTCGCGTTAAGCTGCGGCTCCCGGCGGTCCGGCACTGGTCCGAGCAGCCAAGGCAGGCAGCCCGCCGCCGCTTCCACCGGATCGACCACCGGGATCGAAAGGGTCGATCGCAATGCGGCGATCACGTTCACCATGCCCGCACAGCCGAGGATCACCGCGTCGATCCCGTCCTCCCGGATCGCGGCTACTGCTTCTTCCACGATCCGCACCGTCGCAAGATCGCGCGCGGTCTCGAGGTCCAGCACCGGCACGCCCGAGGCACGCACTCGCGCCAGGTGCCCGTCGAGGCCATAGCCCGCGATGTTGGTCTCGATCACGGGGATCGACACCGGCATCGTCGTGACGACGCTGAAGCGCCACTGCCGCAGCGCGCAATGATGGAACGCGGCCTGACCGATGCCGATGACCGGGCACGCCACGCTCCGCGCCGCCGTGTGAAGCGCAGTGTCGTCGAAGCAGCCGACGAGGATGCCGCTCGCGCCGTGCTCGGCGGCGGCGCGCACCTCGCGCAGCAGGTGCGGACGCGCGGCCTCGCCATCCTCCGCGCCCTGGATCGCGGGCGGCGCGCCACGCGCCGTGCGACCCTCCCAGTGCAGGGCGGGCGCGGCGCGTCGGGCGGCGCCCAGCATGGCCTCGGTCATTTCTTCGGTGCTGTTTGGGTTGATGATGTAGGCAGTCAAGGGTTCAGACCATCCCTTGTCCTGCGTCCGATCCCTGCCGGGCGCGGCGTTTGCCCATGATCCAGAACAGCAGGATGAAGGCCCCGATCACGAGGAAGGAAAACGCCGTGGTCAGCGTCCCCAGCGCGAAGATCACCGGCGTCGTGACGTTGGTCGTCATCCCGAAGATCTCGAGCGGCAGCGTGTTGTAGCTGCCCGCGGTCAGCAGCGTGCGCGCGAACTCGTCATAGCTCAGCGTGAAGCCGAACAGCGCCACCCCGATCAGCGACGGCGCGATGATCGGCAGCACCACGTGCCGCACCGTCTGCCAAGGGCTCGCGCCAAGGTCCCGCGCGGCCTCCTCGTAGCTGCTGTCGAACCGGTTGAAGACCGCGAACATGATGAGCAGCCCGAAGGGCAGCGTCCACGTGAGCTGCGACCCGAAGCCCGAGGTCGACCAATGCACGTTCAGCCCCGCCTGCGAGAAGATCAGCCCCACGCCGAGCGAGATAAGGATCGATGGGATCACCAGCGAGGTGATGATGAGGTAGAACAGCACTGTCGATCCGGCGAACCGTTTGCGGAAGGCCATGCCGCCCATGACCGAGACCACCACCGTCGTCACCATGACCATGAGCCCCAGCGCGAAGGACCGCCGGAAGGACCCCCAGATGTCGCCCACGGCCTGCTGCTCGAACAGGTCGAAGAACCAGTGCAGCGACACGCCCCGCATCGGGAATGTCAGGCCGCCCTGAGGCCCTTGGAAGCTCAGGATCGCGATGGTGATCGTTGGCCCGTAGAGGAAGACGAGGAAGACCGCGAAGAAGACCGCGAGCACGTAGAAGGAGCGGGGTGGGCGTTCCATGTCAAAGCTCCTTGCGAATGTCGACGAAGCGCAGCAGCACGCTGATGACGATCAGCACGGTGATCAGCAGAACCACCGCAGTCGCCGATGCAGAAGGGTACTGCAACAGGCTGATATCGTTGGAAATAAGTCGACCGACGTTGGCCTTCTGCGAGCCAGACATGAAGCGTACGGTGATGAAGTCGCCCATCACCAGCGTCACCACGAAGATCGTGCCGATCATGATGCCGGGCTTGGTCAGCGGCACGATCACGTGCCACAGCGTCTGCCGGCCGGTCGCCCCCGCGTCGTTCGCGGCTTCCAGCAGCGACCGGTCAATCCGCATCATCGTGTTGAAGATCGGCACCACCATGAACAGCGTATAAAGATGAACAAAGGCCAATATCACGCTGAAATCGCTGAAAAGAAGCCACTCCAATGGTTTGTCGATTACGCCCCACGACAGCAGCGCCGAATTGGCCAGTCCCTCGCGCCCGAGGAAGGGGATCCACGAGATCATGCGGATGATGTTCGAGGTCCAGAAGGGGATCGTGCAGACAAGGAACAGCCCCACCTGCCAGCCAAGGCTGCGCACGTGGAAGGCCAGGAAATAGGCCACGGTGAAGCCGATCAGCAGGGTGAAGGCCCAGGTGATGAGCGCGTATTTGACCGTGTTGAAGAACACCCTGTAAGTTACGTCAGAGCCGAACAAAAACGCGTAGTTGTCGAACTGGAAGGCGGGGTAGATCGACCATTCCGTCGCGCCCCAGAAGCTGACCATCACGATCATCGCGATCGGCAGGACGAGGAAGACTGCCAGCACCACGACAAGCGGCGAGGCCAGCAGCCAGCCGGTCAGGTGCCGCGACGGCCTGCCGGCGCGGCGCGCGGGCTTGGTATCTTCCAGCGCGATGGGTGTCGCCTGATCGGTCATGTCGTCTCCCCCGGGGGCAAGGTCGCCGTGGCCCGGCTGGGCCACGGCGCAGATCATCTAAGGGCGCTTACGCCGCGATGAACTCGTTCCACTTGCGGACCATGTACTGGTTCTCGTCCATGACGGCGTTCCAGCACGCGACCGACCCCATGCGCTCTTCGAACGAACCGCCGTCGCGGACTTCGCCCGCCTGCGCCAGCACGTCGCCGAAGGGGTTGGTGATCTCTCCGGTGGCTTCCTTGCCCTCGAACCAGTAGCCCCACTCGTTCTCGGTCATGTAGTCCTTGGAGGTCTCGGGTACGGCCGAGTAGTAGCCCTGCCGCATCAGGAACCCGCCGACCCAGCCGTCGAGATACCAGTTGATGTACTCGTAGGCCGCATCCAACTCCATGCCGCTCAGCGACTTCGACAGGCCGATGCCGCCGCCCCAGGACCGGTAGCCCTCTTCCAGCGGCTGGTAGACGCAGGGAATACCGCGCGACTTCACGGCCGTGATCGCGGGCGACCACATGGACTGGATCACCACCTCGCCCGACGCCATGAGGTTCACGCTCTCGTCGAAGGTCTTCCAGAAGGCGCGGAACTGGCCGGCGCGCTTGGCCTCGGTGAAAATCGCGAAGGTGGCGTCGATCTCCTCGCGGGTCATGTTGCCCTTGTCGCCGTACTGGATCTCGCCCATCGATTCACAGACCATGGCCATGTCCATGATCCCGATCGAGGAAATGTCGAGGATCGACGCCTTGCCCGCGAACTCGGGGTTCAGAAGCTCGGACCAGTTGTTGATCGGACGGCCAATGAGGTCGGGTCGGATGCCCAGGGTGTCGGCGTTGTAGATCGTCGGGATGAGGGTCATCCAGTTGGTCTGCTCGTCGGCAAAGCTCGTGGCGCCCGGCTCGGGGATGAAGCCCACGGTATGCGGCGCGGTGCCCTGCGCGATCTCGCTCTCGGGCGTCAGCTTGCCGTCCTTGAAGATGCCGACGATCTGGTCGTAGCGGCGGATCTTGCTCACATCCATGGCCTGCAGGTTGCCGGTCGGCCAGACCTTCTTGCAGATCCAGTACTCGATGTCGGCGATGTCGAAGCTGTCGGGCTGGGTGGCCGCGCGCTGCGTGACGCTGTCGGAATCGAGCGCGGTCATCTCGAGCGTGAAGCCGAGATCTTCCTTCACCTTCTGCGCCACCTCGTTGAGGTTCGACACGCCCGTGCCGAACTGGCGCAGCGTGATGTCCTTGGTTTCCTGGCCCCAGACCATGGGCGCGGGCAGGGCCGATGCGGCCAGCGCGGCGCCCCCGGTCTTCAGCAGCGATCGGCGCGAATAGCGAACCTTTGAAATCGTCGTCATGGTGTTTCCCTGTCGTTTTGTCTCTTGTTGTTATTCAGGCGCGCAGCGGATGTGCGGCCTGACCGTCCCAATCGAGGCCCACGGCCTCGCCCGGGTTCCTCGGCGTGCCGAAGAAATCCTTGTCCGTCAGAAGCGCGGTCACCTCCTGGTCGCCCGACACGCTGGCCGTCAGCGCCACGTGGGTGCCCTGGTATTCGACCGCGATGACCTGGCCCTGTAGCTTCGCGCCCTCGGGCGCGGTCAGCCTCAGCGCGTCCGAGCGCACCGCCACTTTGCCCTCGGGCAGGGCGATGACGTTGTGCGCCCCGATGAAGCGCGCGACGAAGGACGTGGCGGGCGCGTCGAAGACCTCGCGCGTGGGGCCCGCCTGTTCGACCACGGCGTTGTTCATCACCACGATCTGGTCGGCCAGCGCCAGCGCCTCGTCCTGGCCATGGGTCACGTGCACGAAGCTGATGCCCAGTTCGCGCTGGATGCGCTTGAGCTCGCCTCGCATCCGCACACGCAGGAAGGGGTCGAGCGCCGACAGCGGCTCGTCCAGCAGCAGCACCTGTGGCTCTGTGATAAGCGCGCGCGCCAGCGCCACGCGCTGCTGCTGCCCGCCCGAAAGCTGCGCGGGCAGCCGGTCGGCGAACTTCGTCATGTCGACAAGCTCCAGCATCTCAAGCGCGCGCTTGCGACGGGTGGCCTTGTCGGTGCCCTTCATCTTGAGGCTGAAGCCCACGTTCTCGGTCACCGACAGGTGCGGGAACAGCGCGTAGCTCTGAAACATCATCGCCGTGCCGCGCTTGGCCGGCGGCAGGTGCGAGATGTCGCGCCCGCCCAGCAGGATCGACCCGTCGCTGACGCTCTCGTGCCCGGCGATCATCCGCAGGGTCGAGGACTTGCCGCAGCCCGAGGGGCCCAGCAGGCAGGCATAGGTGCCCGCGGGAAAGAGATGGTCGATGCCGTCCACCGCCAAGGCGTCGCCGTAGCGCTTCGTCAGCTTCACCAATTCCAGGTCCAGGTCGCTTCGCATGGTGCCTCCCGCATCGTTGAGGCAGCTTTGGCCATGGTCCCGAAATGGCCGAAGCATCATCGTCCGCGCTGCACCCCGGAAACATGACATGCCCATTCTTTGGGCGAAAATTTCGGTGAACTGTCGAACAAGAGGCAGTAGATTGCATACAATCTTGCCCAGCCTGGTGCGCAATATGCGTTTCGCTTGTCCGCGACAGGGGCGCCGCCTATCTACGATTCACGCAATGAGCGGGGGAGAAGGCGTGGACGGATCGACCCGGATGCCACAGACGGCGGACGAAATCGCGGCACATCTGACCGAGGCGGTGCACGAGCATCGCGTGCTTCCGGGGATGAAGCTTTCCGAGGACGAGGTGGGCGAGATCTACGGCGTCGGCCGGACGGTCGTCCGGCAGGCCCTGCGCCACCTCGCGCATGACGGTCTTCTTCGGATCGAGCGGAACCGGGGCGCCTTCGTCGCCAAACCCACCGTGAAAGAGGCGCGCGAGGTCTTCGAGGCTCGAGCGCTGCTGGAGCCCAGCATCGCTCGAGCCGCGGCGGAGCGGGCGACCCCGGCCGGCATCGCGACGCTGGAAAGCCATATCCGCGAAGAGCACGTCGCACTTGCCGCAGGCGAACCCGGGCGGGCGCTGAAGCTGTCTGGGCACTTCCACGTCGAGATCGCCCGCATCGCCGACCAGGCGACGATCGAGGGCTTCATCCGCCAGCTGGTCTCACGGTCGTCTCTTGTAATCGCGCTCTACTGGCGGCGTCGGAACGCCATGTGCGAAAGCCATGCGCACCACGCGCTGGTCGATGCGCTGCGAAGGCACGACGGCCAGGCGGCCGAGGATCTCATGAAGGGCCACCTGCTCGATCTGCTGAGCCAGCTCGATCTTCGCGATCATTCCGCGGAACTGCTGTCGCTGCGCGAGGCGCTGGCGCGCTGAGGGCGGACGTCTTCGGCGGCTCAGTCGCGCGCCTCGATCACGGTTGGGCCGGGGTAGGGGCGGGCATCTGCTGGCGCGTACGCTCCCCGCTTGTAGTGCTTTTCGACCTGATGCTAATTGTGTTCGTCAATGATATTCGAGCTGGCGCTGCGGCCAGATCCTTCCCGGAAAGACGTTAAAGTGATGCCCGTGCCCCACATTCACAAGATTCTAGATACGCAACGTGATTCGCTCCTCAGGGAATGGGCTTCCACCCAGGCCGAGGAAGGCCTGATCCGGAAGGACCTGTTCACCGAAGCCGAGGCGAAGGCCCAGATCGAGACACTTTACGATCCGCTGGCCAAGGGTGTGGCCGCGAGCGTCGATCAGGACTTCCTCGACCCCGATGACGATGTCTGGGAAGACCTGCGCGCGGCACTTGCCGAGGTCACGCGGGAACGGACCAAGCGCGGGGTGTCCACGGGCGACATGGCGACCTTTGTCCTCGCGCTCAAATATCCGCTCTTCGAGCGTCTCCGGGCAAGCGTGACCGACACAAATGGTACGGTCCTGATGGAAGCGATCGCGCAGTTTACCCGCCTGATCGACTCCGTCGCGCTTTACTGCACCGAGATCTGTATCGCCGAGCGCGACAAGATCATCCAGCGCCAGCATGATGAGATGATGGAGCTCGCCACCCCGGTGGTCGAGCTCTGGGACCGGATCGTTGCGGTGCCGCTGGTGGGAACCCTGGATTCCATGCGCGCCCAGGAGGTGATGGAGAGCACGCTGTCCGCCATCGTCGAGAAGAAGGCCGATATCGTCATCATCGACATCACGGGCGTGATGACGGTCGACACGCAGGTCGCGCAGCACCTCATCCGGACGGCTGCGGCGGTCCGGCTCATGGGGGCCGAGGCGATCATCAGCGGGATCAGCCCGCGCATCGCGCAGACCATGGTCCAACTCGGTGTGGACACCGGCGAGATCCGCACGCGCGGGTCGCTGCGCATGGCCCTCGCCGACGCTTTCCGCCAGCTCGACACCGACGTGGTGATCCGCTCGGTGCGGGGCAACTGACGGGCTCCGGGGGAACAAGCGAGATGAGCCAGTCAGCCGGATTATACCTCGTCGACGAGATCATGCTCGTCGCCATCGACGAGGACATCAACGACAGCGACATCGTCGATCTTCAGGACAGGCTCGCGCAGCGGGTCCATGACACGGGGGCCCGTGGGATCGTCATCGACGTCAGCGCGCTCGAGATCGTCGATACCTTCGTCGGTCGCATCATCGCGCAGCTTGCCGGGATCGGGACCCTGCTGGATTCCCCGACCTACCTCGTGGGGATGCGTCCGGCGGTGGCGATGACCCTCGTGGAACTGGGGATGACCCTGCCGACGGTACGTACCGCACGGAACCTGCAACACGCGCTTGAACGTCTCCGAGCGACCCAGTGAAGACGCTCTCCCCGCCGCCGGGGAAACCCTTTGACCGGCTGGTCATAGCGGTCGAGGCCGATGTCTTCCGCTCCCGCCAGGCCGTGGGGCGGGCGATGGATCGGCTTGGCGCGAGGGTCATCCGCAGGACGCGTCTGGTCACGGCCGTCAGCGAGATCTTCCGCAACGGGCTTGTCTACGGTGGCGGGGCGGAGGTGGTCATCACTCTGGATGAGGCCGACCGGATGGTCTGGGTCGACTGCACGGACCAGGGGCCGGGTATTGCGGACCTCGAACTGGCGATGAAAGACGGATACACCACTGGCAAGGGCCTCGGACGGGGGCTTGGTGGCGCCAAGCGTCTGGTCGAGCACTTCGAGATACACAGTGTCCTCGGCGAGGGCACGCAAGTCAGACTGGCCGGGCGCGCCTGAGCGGCCTGCGGCGATAGGAAAGACCCCTCAATGCTCGAATGGCTCGATATCTCGACGCGCGCCGACGTGGCCGTCGCGCGTCAGCAGGCCCGCGCCGAGGCCCGGCTGGCCGGGCTCCCTCCCGACCGTATCGAGAGCGTGGCCATCGTCGCGACGGAGCTTGTCACCAACATCGTGAAATATGCAGGTTCCGGACGCTTTCTCGCGCAGACGATGGACCTGCCGCGCGGGCCGCGGCTTGCGCTGATCGCCTCGGACGCGGGGCCCGGCATTCCCGACATAGACCGGATGCGGCGCGACCTTGTCAGCAGCGCGGCCTCTGCCGGGATCGGACTCGGCGCCATAGAGCGGTTGTCCGACCGCGCCGAGATCATGACGTCGCCCGAAACCGGTACCCTCTGGGCCTGCGCATTCGAAGGGCCGGGCCGCGAGGCGGACGAGACCCTGGACGTGGCCGCACTGAGACTCTGCCATCCCACCGAGTCGGTCTGCGGCGACGACTGGCGTGCGGTGGAGGCGCGGAGCGGGCTCCGGCTCGTGCTGGCCGATGGCATGGGGCACGGCGAACAGGCGGCCGAAGCGGGAACGGCCATGGCAGAGGGGGCGGTCCGGCCGGCGCTCCTGCCGCCGAAGCACCAGCTGGCCCGGCTCGGCGAGGACTTGCGGCGCACCCGCGGCGGCGTGATCTCGATTCTCGATTTCGACACGGATGCGGAACGCTGCGACTATGCCAATCTCGGCAACATCAGCGGGTTCCGCCTGCGTGACGGGGAGCAGACCCGCTTTGCCATGCGCGACGGCTACATCGGCAGTCCCGCGGCCCGCCCGATGGGCGAGAGTTTCGACATGAAGCGGGGCGATTTCTTCATTCTGCACAGCGATGGCCTGCGCACCATCGGGGCAGAGCTTCTGCCGATGGTGCAGGGGCGCAGCTGCCTGCTCGCCGCAGCTTTCCTGCTGTCACGGACCGAGCTCAGCAGGCGCGACGACATCAGCGTCGCCGTGGCCCGCTGGCGCCCGACCGATTGACCGGCACGGACACGGGTTCCCTTCTGGAGAGACGGATGGCTCACACGATCACATTCCTTTCGCTGACCACTCCCGAAGACATCAAGATGCTCCGGGAGATCTTCAGGGCGATCACCGGCGTTATCGGGTTCAAGCCATTCCTGTCCACGCGGCTGACGACCTGTGCGCTCGAACTCGCGCGCAACGTCATCGAGCACGGAAAGGGCGGTCACGCGCAGGTCAGCCTGGTTGAGCCGAGGGGCGGCAGCGTGATGCTCCGCATGGTCTTCACCGACCAGGGGCCGGGTATTCCGGATCTGCCGCCGCTGCCGGAAGATGACCGCGCCCTGTCCGGCGGGCAGGGGCTGGGGCTTGGCCTCGATGGTGTCCGTCACATGGCCGACGACTTCGATCTCCAGACGGGCAGGGGCGGTACGCGGGTGCGCGCCGATTTCGCGGCGCCGCTCGACCGGGCCGAAATGGCGGCCTGTGCCACGTCGGCCGCCGATCACTGCGACGAAATCCTGATGCGCCAGAGCAGCGCCGAGCGCCGTATCCGCCAGCTCGAGGCCGACCTGGACGAGCGCGAGCTCATGATCGGGGAGGTCCATCACCGGACCGCCAACAATCTCACCATGATCTCGTCGCTGCTCCGGATGGAACAGCGACGTGCCAAGACACCCGAGACCCAGGACGTGCTCTCGAGCTTGAGCATACGGGTCGAATCCATGGCGCGGATGCACAAGCTCTTGCAGACCGGGGGCGCCGAAACGGTGGGCGCACGGGCCTACCTCTCGCAGATTTCCGCGCTCGCCGAGACCTTCAACCGCCCGGGGCTCGACGTGAAGATCGAGGTCGAGGCCGACGGGACCGCGGTGCCGGCACGGCTGGCGCTCGACCTCGGGCTGATCACGGGCGAGCTTATCACCAATGCCTACAAGCATGCCTTCGTGGGGCGCCGGTCGGGGGCCATACGGATCTCGCTTGTCACCGAAGGGGACATGATACGCTACGCCTTCCGCGACGACGGAACCGGGCTCTCCGAAGGCGAAATGCCTGAACGTTCTGGCTCGCTCGGATGGCGGATGATCCGCGGATCGGTGGCCGGAAACATGGGGCACATGACGGTCGATGGCAGCGATGGCCTCTCGATCCAGATCTCCTTCCCGACCGAGCTGGGCTGAGGCTGCTGGCCTGTTTCGAGGGGCTGTCGCCGTCGGAGTACTCCTGACCCACGAGACTGCCTCGGTGCCTTTGTATGGCCATAATTGGGCGGCCGAAACAGCGCCTCGCCAAGGATTGTTGTTCAAATGAAGGCGTGACGAGGTCAACTCCCACCCGCCGCATCCGGTTTCATAGGAATAAAGGAAATCGAAAGATGAAGCGATCCGATATGAAAAGCCGAGCGCGTGATCCGTCCTGAAGACCTCGTGGGGGTGCCCAGTCGCCCACGTCCATCTTCGAAGGCGCTGAAATAACCTGATTCATCAGGCCCTTCTTGGCGGAGCGTGATGAAGCCTCTGGTTGATTCCGCCGAGGCTACTGCACGGTTCAAGGGTTCCAGCGGACCAAAGTCTCATAGCCGCTGACTTTGGCGCGACCGGATGTTTCCTGATTTGCTCTGTAAAATTGGTAAATGGTCCAATTAGACAGATTTCTGGAGTGACTGCCCCCAAAATGTCGTAATATGGGTTGTCGGCGGCTAATTTTCGCCTAAAACATTCCTTGTTTGGACGAAGGAGGGATAATACCCATGTATCGAATTTTGACAGCTGCGGCTCTTTCCGCTGCGGCACTCGCCGCACCCGTTTCGGCAGCAACCACGGTCACCGGCTCCCAGATCGAGCTGGGCTCGGGCGAACTGACTGACACCAACGGTCTGGGCTTCGACTGGGACACGACCCCGTTTTCGGCGTTCTTTGATTTCACGGTCGATCGCGACTTCAGTCTTTCGCTGGTGAACTACTCGGCTGACAACGTGGCCGTGACCGGCGAACGCAGCGGTTTCACGCTGGACTTCTTTAACGGCGGTTCCTCGACGCGTCTGACGACCGACACCGACAACTGTGATGATGCAGGTGCCGGCATCGCGGGCCAGTGCAACATGGTGACCCAGAACGGCAGCAACGCCGCTCAGCCCGGGGACACCCTGTTCTACAACCTCGCCGCGGGCAACTACCGCCTCGGCTTCTACGATTCCGAGACGCCGTCCGCCGGCTACGCGGAATTCAACGTGTCTCCCGTTCCGCTTCCGGCGGCAGGCTTCATGCTGATGGGCGCATTCGGCGGTTTCGCCTTCCTGCGTCGCCGGAAAGCTGCTGCCTGATCGGGGTGACCTGATAAGATAGAAATCGGGCCGCACTTGCGGCCCGGCTTCCTCCAACCGGGCGAATCCGCCGCGGCAATGCAAGTCGATGACAGCCGGCCAGCAGGGGTCGGCTTGTACCTTCTTGCCTGACACACCACCTCCCAACACGCGTAGGCGGGGCCCGCGCCAGAGCAGGCCGCGACTTTCCCGGGTCTCGGCGCCGCGGCGTTGAAGGCCCAAGTCGGAATGAGCGCTGCCCGGGCTGAGGTGGGGTCAGATCTCCGCGCCGTCGATAACCAAGCCGCCCTGCGGGGACGTGGTCTCGGTTTTGATCGGCTCAAACCCCTCATGCACTACGGCGGCATGACGGATCGCGGTCCAGTTCAGGACAAGAATGGTGCCCGCCACCCTCCCGGGCGGCGGGATCACCTCTCGGCCGCGCGTCCGGCGTCAGCCCGGCGATACGACCGAGGCAGAAGCCACCTCGCTCGAGCAGCTCGGAACACCTCCGGTGAAGAAGTCCTCGGGCACGTGGCGGGCCTCGGTCACGATGACGTTCATGTCCGCGTCCCACTTCATGTGGCGCTCCCAGACAAGCTCACCGTCGGGATCCAACTCGAGCAGCCGGCCGTGTTCGGCCTCGGTCAGCAGCAGGTTGCCGTTGGGCAGGATCTGGTGCTTGCCGCGCCGCCAGGAATAAAATGGCAGCTCCTCGGTCCCGCCGAAATCCTCGCTCACCTCGTCGGTGGCCGGATCGATGCGCATGATGCGCGAGCGGGAGGTGCCGGTGTTGTTGTCGTAGACGGTGATCGTCCCGTCGGGCTGGAAATCGGGATCGTGCTGCTTGAACCAGGGTCCGTGGTGCCACCACTTCATCCGGCCCGTTTCGGGATCGACGACGGTGACGAGGTTCAGCTCGCGCAGGCTCAGCAGCACGTCCCCGGCCTCGAACATCGGGAAGGCCGCGGCCATATCCGCGCGCAGCGGCTCTGCGTCGTTCGGGTGGAAGGGGTCGAGCCCGTAGTCCACCTTGCTCTCCGGCGACTCCGGCGTGACGGTGCGGATGTCGAGATAGCCCTGTTGCGCGCGGTCGTTGCCGTGGGCGATCTCTTCGCGCAGGTCGAGTGTGCGCAGCACCTCACCGGTCTCTTCGTCAACCCAGACCACGGCCTCGCCAAGCCAGCTCACCAGCGCGCCCTCGCCGTCGCGGGTCAGCGAATGGTGATATCCGCCGGCGTTGCTCCACATCGGTTCGCCGCAGGCATCCATCCGCGCCAGCGCCTGTCCGCTGTCGAAGGTCACCGCGATCGAGCCGTCCTCGAAGACCTCCATCCCGTGCAGCATGGTGTTCTGGGGCTGGATCTCGCTGTCCAGCGCGTCATAGCGCACGGGCCAGTGATGTACCTCGGCGCCGGACGCATCGTACAGCCTGACCACGTGGAAGGGGCCCTCGGGATCCGCGTTCAGCCCCGCCACCAGCGTGTAGCCGGGTTCGATCTTGTCGGTTTGGAAGGCAGTATAGCCGCGGTCGGGATCGGGCGTCTCGCCGCTGTCGTCGGGCGCCACGATGTGGCGGGTGGGCTCGAGGCCGATGTCGTTGCGCCAGTTGGCCTTCACGTCGAGATAGGTCCGATGCGCCAGCCCAAGCTGCGGGGCAGGGAACCAGCCCCACCAGGACGAGACGGTGCCGTAGACCACACCGAGGGTTCCGACGGAGACCGCGAAGATCACCGGGGCGAGCCGGTCGGAAAGCGGCGGTTTACTCATGCAAGTGCTTCCTTGACTGGGTAGGACGCAGCGGGCGCGAGCGCCCGCCGGCAAAGCGTATCGTGCAGGTCCCGTGCCTGCGCGAGAAGGTGCGGATCGGCGCCCTCAAGCTGCGGCGGCACGGAAGGCGCGTGGAACATCGGCGCAAGCGCTGAGAGGTCGCGCGCGTCCCGCGCGCCAACGGCCTCGGCCAGCAGCGGAAGATGATCTTCCGGCGCAGTGCAGAAAGCATCGTGATCGACGAAGACCGCGCTTGGTCCGGCGGTGCTCAGGACGTGCTCGTAGGCATTGATCCAGTAGCGCAGCCAGAAATCGGCGTAGCCCGCATTGGCCGGGTCGGCTTCATGACCGCCGAAGGCGATCGGGCGCAGCGCCGCCCCGAACTCGAAGTGGCCGACGCCCTCCATGTAGCGGCGCCCGAAGGGTTCGCGCGCGTGCAGGTCCAGGAACCGCGCGTGCTGCCGCATGAGCGAGGCCACCTGCGCACGCGGGTCGCGCACGGGGATCACAACTGTCGCATCCGGGCAGATCGCGTCGATCAGCGGCAGGCGGGCGATGTTGGCGTTGTTCTTCGACACGTAGCGCGTGGCGCCGGGCTTCGTCGCCACGACCTTGGCCATGTGCGTGCGGAAATACTCGGCAAAGGCGGGGTCGAAATCCGCGGCGTCCCAGGTGTCGATCCGGTCCTTGCGGTAGCGCTCGGGCCAGAAGGCCATCCAGAGCATTTCCTCGAAGGCCTCGGGGCTTTCGCCCGACACCTGTAGCCCGTCGCCATGCGCGCGCTCGCCGGAGGCAGCGGTCTTCTGGAAGAGCGGCCCGAGCTTGCTCCAGAGCAGCGGTGAGAGCGTGAACGGCATGTGCTTGTAGGTGGCCGAGGCGAACTCGGGCACATCGGCCAGCGCGTTGAGCATGATCGTCGTGCCCGCACGCGGGAGCGAGGTGATGAACACCGGGCGGGCGGCGGCCTCGGGATCGAGGCGCTTTCGGAAAAGCCGCGTCTCAAGCGACCCGAGCCGCTTCTGGCGCGTTGGCGAGGCGAAGGCGAAGTTGTGCAGCGCCTGTTCCATCGGGCCGTAGGGAACCTCGCCAGTGGTCTCGACTGCAGGTGCCTTGCCGCCGATGCGGTCGAGGACGATCCAGACCGCGATTGCGGCGATTGTCGAGCCCAGAAGGAACGGCCGACTCACCGCGACGGCCATCGCCGCCTCAAGCGTATAAAGCCCCGCCTCCGCGCCGCCCCAAAGGACCGCGGCAGTGGCGGCAACCGAAGCCACGCCGATGCCCGCGATCTTCAGGAAACTGCCGAACAGCGACAGCGAGGCTCGGCGCACGTGCCGCTCCTTGTCGAGATCGGACAGGTCGGGGTTCGTGATGACCTGGATGGACTGCTGGGCCGTGGAGACGATGTTCCGGGCGACGGCCTCGGCCCGCAGGACGCGCAGGACGAGGACAAAGGCGAGAAGCCCAAGCGCCAGCGCCGCGATGATCACTTGCCGCGCTCCTGCGAGGCGGTTCCGGCCTTCGACGCGGCGGAGCGGTTCCGCATCATGCGCTTCATCGGGTACCAGACGAACCCCACGAGGGCGAGAACCACGGCCGCGACGAGCGCGATCATGGTGCCGATCGCGGTCAGCCCGGCGCCGGGGCCGACATAAGCATGCGCCGCCGCCGGAAGCGATGTCGCGGTCGCGAACAGACAGACAAAAGCAGTTTTCGGGGTGTAGACGAATGCACGCACAGTGACCTCACGATTGATTTTCTGACTGCAGCTTAATCGCCAAAAGGACCGGACGTTCCACCTTCCTGTGTCTTGTTTGTCCCCCCGGCGCCCTTTTGCCATCCGGGGTTCCGCCATCGGCGATTTTTCACTCAACACCATGCAAGAATGCCGCGGTGAAGGCTCGAACATGGCAGTAACCGGCCCTCTCCCCCGGGGGGCTGCCAGGCCGAAAGGGTCTTCGATGCGCCAGGTCCGGACCCGGATCACCCCGAACGCATTCCGCCCCGGAATCGGCAGACCCCGGGGCGGATATTCTCAGTCAGAAGAATGTTGCGTTACCGCGATGCCGTAATCAGGGGCGTGATCCGGCGCACGGCCGCGCGGCGGTTTTCACGCTCGGCGATCCCGGTCTGCACCTTCAGGTCCGACTCGCCGTAGCCCTGCACGATCATGTTTTCGGGCGGCACGTCAAAGTACTCTGTCAGTGCCAGAGCCACCGACTCCGCGCGCCGGTCCGAGAGGGCGAGGTTCATCGACGCCGACCCGACCGCGTCGGTATGGCCCTCGATCAGGAACACCTCGTCGGGGTTCGAGGCGATCATGTCGCGCATGGCGCGCCCGATCGCGGCCAGTTCCTCGGCCTCGGAAGGGCGGATCGCGGAAGACCCGGTGTCGAAGGTGACGTTCTCGAGCTCGATCGTCGGAACCAGAGCCCGCACGGCTCGGATGTTGCGGACCTGTGCCAGGCTGAAGGTCCGGCCGATGCGGTCTTCCGCTTCGGATTCCTCGGCCAACGCACGGCGCAGCGACTCCTCCTCGAGATCTTCGATGGAGATCACGTCGCGCTGCGGTTCCGGCAGATCGGAGAGATTGACCGGCTGAACCTCGGCGGTATCGTCGAACAGCACGATCTCGCGGCCGTCCGACAGGACCCGGGTCCGGCGAAGCACTTGGCCATTGGCGGCCCGGATCGTGATGACCTCGGTTCCGTCGTCGCGCGTGGCGATGGTACGGCTGGAGCCGTCCGAGAAGCTCTGCGTCCGCAGCTCGGTTCCGGGTTGACGCAGAAGCGTGTCGTCGTCCTTCAGGACATAATACTCGCCGTTCTGCCGCTGGACCACGACCCGGTCGCCGGTGTTCTCGACCACCTCGTCGTTCTGGCCGAGTAGCTCGTTGAGAAGGACGCCGCCCGCGACACCCGCCGCAATCTTGGCGAATTCGCCCAGCCGGTCGTTGTCATCATCGTCGTCGCTCTCTTCGTTCCGGGAAGAGGTCGCCGTGGTCGAGTTCGAGAACTCCTCGTCGGAAGACCGGGAGTTCTCCTCCGTGATCACCGTCGTCTCGGTCTCGGCCTCTCCGGTGGCTTCGGCACCGGCCGAGGCGGCGGCGGTGTCTACCTGCGTGTTGGCCGCCTCGGTCGATTCCTCGGTATCCTCCTGGGTCACCTCGATCTCGGCTTCGCTCTCGGCGGTGACGTCGCCATCGGTGGTTTCGGTTTCTTCCGCGGAGGCGTCTCCGGCCGCAGGGTCAGCCTCTTCCGAGGTGCCACTCTCGTCGGTCATCTCCTGGTCAGAGGTAGCCTCCTCGGCGGAGGTGTCGCCATCCGCCTGAGTCTGACCCGCAGATTGCTCCGAATCCTCCTCGGCGGTTTCCCCGGTCGCCATGGCGTCCTCGGAGGCGGCGTCCGCCTCGCTTGTGGGTGCGGGCTCTTCCGCGCTCTCGGCCTCTTCTTCTGCCTGAAGCGCCTCTTCGAGTTGCTGGGTCTCGGTCGCCTCTGCCCCCGCGTCGCCGCCATCGCCGGTCGGCAGGGTGCCTCCCTCGGCTTCGGCCGGCGCCGAAGCGGGGGCCGCTTCCTCGGCGGCCGTCGCGTCAGGGGTAGGCTCCTCAGTCGCCGTGTCTTCGGCAGCCGTCGACTCCGGAGTGGCCGCTTCGCTGGTCTGCTCATCGGCCGCAGGGGTCTCGGCGGGGGCATCTCCGGTCGCAGCCTCGTCGGTGGCCGTTTCCTCCACCGTTTCCTCCGCAGCGCTCTCCTCGGTTCCCGTCGCTTCAGCTCCCGCAGGCGCGGATTGAGCGGCTTCTGCGGGCAGGTCCTCTGCAGGTGTCTCCCCGGACGGCGCGGCCTCCGCTTCGACATCCGCGCTCTGCGCGAGACACGCAGCGGTGGCCTCGTCACCGGCGGTCGCGGGGTCGGCCCCCTCGGCAGAGCCCTCGCCGTTTTCGGCCTCGTAGGCGGCAATCAGCTGCTCGCAATCGGCTTCGCCATCCTGCGCCCAAATCGGCTGAGGCAGCGCAAGCGCCAGCGTCAGAGCGGCGGCGCTCGTGGATCTCTTCAAGCTCGGTCGCATAGGGATACGTCCTTTCCGGCAAGGCGATACAATTGTCCGCAAACGCCGGGGTCGCTTCCAAAGTTCACGCCGAATTCGGAAATCTGCATGATTTTGAGGCAACCTGCGAAAGGCAGTCCCTGCCGGTCGCCATGTAGCCCCGCCTGGTCAGGTCCATGGGTGCCTCCGTCAGCGCCATCTGCCGACAAGTGCAAAGCATCTTAAACTCAAGCCTGAACCTGAATTTCCCGGCCCCGCCGGCAGTGTCCAGACCGCGCCCGGCTATGCGTACAACGCGCCGATGTAGGCGCGGCACATTTCCGTCAGGTTCCGGCGCAGCACGCTCGCCTCTTCCTGCGTCAGCCCGCGCTCGAAGGCATTGCGCACCGTGCCGTAGATCACCGAGGCCAGTGTCAGGTTCAGCGCGTCAACGTCTTCCACCGCGCCATTCTCGGCGCTGGTGAACATCGCCGTGGTGGCGGCATCGGCGCGGGCAGCGAACGCGTGCATCAGCTCATCGTTGTCCAGCTCCGCCACCGACCGATAGAGCGCGCGGGTCACCTCGGCCCGCTCGGTCTTGGCGGTCCAGTAGGTGTTGATCAGCGCATCGACCATCTCGGGCAGCGGTGCGCCCTTCATCCGGCCACATGTCGCCTCGATCCGGCCCGCCAGCGTGTCGAGGAAGCGCTCGTTCAAAGCGTAGACCAGCGCCTGCTTGTTGGGGAAGTACTGGTACATCGTCCCGACCGAAACCCCGGCGCGTTCTGCCACCCGCGTGGTGGTCAGCGCGCTCATCCCGTCGCGCAGCAAAACCTGAATGGTCGCCTCGAAAATGGCGTCCACGGTGACACGCGACCGGCTCTGAACCGGTCTCTTGCGGGCCTTGAGGGCCGTCCTTGGAGCGCTGGTCATATGCGAATCCAAAATCTGAAGGTTCCTTCATAGCTTGAGGGCATCAGACGGAAAGGAAAAGAAAAATGACCCAGCACCGCATCGCGCTCGTCACCGGGGGCAACAAGGGAATCGGGCTTCAGATCGCCCGGCAACTGGCGGAGGCGGGCCTGCATGTCGTCATCGGTTCTCGCGACGCGACCCTTGGCGCCGCGGCCGTATCCGAACTGGCGAGGGACGGCCTGACTGCCACGACGGTGGCGCTGGATCTCGACGCGCCCGAGACCCATGCCGCAACCGCCGCACAGTTGGAGGCGGATCATGGGCGGCTGGACGTGCTGGTGAACAACGCGGGCATCTTCGACTTCGGCGATGCCATGCCCAGCCAGGCCTCGCTCGACGCCGTGCGCCGGGTGATGGAGGTCAACTTCATCGGCACCCTGGCCGTGACGCAGGCCATGCTGCCCCTGTTGAAGGCGGCGCCCCGTGGCCGGATCGTCAACGTCTCGACCTCGCTCGCCTCGCTGACACTGAACGGCGATCCGACCTCGACCTACTATTCACAGCAGTTCATCGGCTACAACGCTTCGAAGGCGGCGCTGAACATGCTGACGGTGCAATTGCACGAAGAACTGAAGGACACGGGCATCAAGGTGAACTCCGTCAGCCCCGGCTTCGTGAAGACGGACCTGACGGGCTTCGGGGACATGACCCCCCGAAGAGGGCGCGCGGCTGCCGGTGCAATACGCGCTGGGCGGCGAAGAGAGCGGCCTGTTCGTGGAACCCGACGGAGTGACGCCCTGGTAAGGGCGCGCGCCGACGGTGCCCCCGGCGGGCACTGTCGGCCCCGGCCGGGAAACCCCGGGTCTCAGCGGCGAGAGCCGTTCGGGCGGGCGTGGCGCACGCCCACGAGCGCGCGAGGCCTGCGCCGACCGTCACGGCCGGCACCGGCAGCCGTCACCGGCATGGTCCTGCCTTGCCGCGCGAGATCGCGAAGCCGCTATCGGTGTCGTCCCGAGGACCAGGTGGCCCGTCTCGGACACGTGGACCCGTCGGGAGTCGGGCAGCCGCGCTTGCCATTCCTTCGCCCGGGCGGTGCGTCGTATCCGGCTGTCGGCACGCCAGGGCAGCAGCACGTGCATCGTGAGACGGTCGATCTTGCCCGCGAGGTTGGGGTTGCCCTGCGCGTCCGCGCCCAGAGCTTCAGGACCCCGCTGACCTCATGCCAGACCGCCGCGTCGAAGTAAGGGGGGGGCCGCCGGGACGCAAAGGCCACGAGGGCTCGGATGCGCTCGTGCCGCCTGACAGGAGGCCTGAGCCAAGGGCATCTTAATCGCAGATTAACCACACACCGGTTTGATGGGTCGGGACGCGCGAGGGGGAACACTTTTGCGCCGGGAACAGAACCAGTCGCGGTGACTTCGCACGCAGACGCCGATGCGTGCGAGCCCCGTATTCAGGGCGAGGGGACGATCGAGGCCATGACGCAGACGATCGCGGAAAACGAGACATATCTGTTCGGCAATGGCCTTGAGGTTTTCAGGCACCATCTGCTCGATTTCCAGGTGTCCCGCTACCTGTCGGACGGCAATCGCAATTTGCACGAACCGGTTGAGGAGGACTGGTTTCTCCGGTTGATCGACAGCTGCGACAGGCCGGACCTGCGGTTTTGTGATATCGGCGGCGGCATCGGTTACTACACCTTGCTGTTGCTCAAGCTGAGGGCCGAGGCCGAGGCGACTGTCTTCGAGTTCCTGCCAGCGCATATCTCGGCAATCCGTGAAAATCTCGCCTTGAATGGCATATCGCCAGGCCGGATGACCCTGATCGAAGCCGCGGCGCATGTGAGCGACGGGGTGGTCGAAGTTTCGGACAGCGATTTTTCATCGCATGTGGTGATCGAGGACGCCCCCGTCGCAAAGGGCACGCGTCACCGGGTGCCCGCGCGCGATCTTGCCGCGCTGTTGGCGGCCGAACCCGCCCCCTTCGATATCGCGAAGCTCGATGTGCAGGGCGGCGAGGCGACGCTGCTTTCGCATGTCGTGGAAAGCGGGCAGGCCGGGCAGATCCGCAACTGGATCATCGGCACGCACGGCGAAGCCATCTTTGCCGAGTGTCTGGATATCCTGTCGCCGCACTGGCGTATCCTGCACCAGGATCCCAACCCGCCCCATCAGCCGGACGGGCTGATCGTCGCCACCTTGGCCTGAGCACCGAAGCCAATGTGTCATGCTGAATCCGCGATGGTCTGTGCAAGTACGGGGGCGTCCCGTACCGCCTTTCAAATGGGCGAGGTTCGGCTCTCATGAAGATCTACCTTATCGCGCCCCGCACCGATGAGCCGAATTTCGACTCGGCGATGTCCAGCGTTCCCGGCATGCGCGGCCGTTATGCCTTGGTCGCCGCCTCGGGAATTGCGTCTGTCGCCGCCTGGTTCCCGGCGTCGGACGATATCCGGCTTTGCGATGAGACGGTTCAGGACGTGGATCTTGAGGCGGAGGCCGATCTCGTCGGCCTTTCGATCAATGTCTCGCAAATTCGGCGCGGGCTCGAACTGGCCCGCGAATTCCGACGGCGGGGGCGGCGGGTGGTTCTGGGCGGGGCGCATGTTTCCCTCGCCCCCGAGCTCTTTCGCGGCGAGGCGGACTGCCTCGTGATCGGCGAGTTCGAAACCGTCGCGCCCCGTTTCATGACGGACCTGAAAGCCGGAGGTTTGCAAAGTGAATACCGGTGCGGGCAGGCGGATCTGGCGCAGGCCCCCGTGCCGCGCTGGGATCTTTATCCCAACGACTGCGCGATTGCGGGGGTGGTGCAGACAAGCCGCGGATGTCCCTTCGAATGCAGCTTTTGCGATGTCATCCAGTATCTCGGGCGCAAGCAGCGCCACAAGCCGCCGCATCGGGTGATTGCGGAGCTGGAGGAGCTTCACGCACTCGGCTACCGCGAAATCACGCTCAGCGACGACAACTTCACGGTCTATCGCAAGCGCACGCGGGAGCTGCTGACCGCCCTCTTGGACTGGAACGGTCTCGAGGGGCGTGCGCCGGTTCAGTTCTCGACCCAGATGTCGATCGATGTGGCGCGGGATCCCGATCTGCTGGCGCTTTGCAACGCGGCGGGCCTGCGGCACGCCTTCGTTGGGCTGGAAACCAGCAATGCCGAGTCTTTGACCGAGAGCCGCAAGCGGCAGAACCTCGGTGTCGATCTCGTCGGCGAATGCGAAAAGATCGTGCGCGCGGGCCTGACCATCCATGCCGGCCTGATCGTCGGTTTCGACCATGACGATCTAAGTTGTTTTGAACAGCAATTTGCCTTCGCTCAGCGCCTTCCCGTGGTCGGCTTGAACGTAAGTGCGCTGGTCGCGCCCTATGCCACGCCGCTCTATGCCGAGATGAGGCAGGCCGGACGGATCGTCGAAGAGGCCACCCATGGCACGCCTGTGGGCAATACGCCCCTCACAAACCTCATACCGGCACGGATGACGCGCGAGGAACTTGCCGAGGGGCGGGCATGGCTGAAAGCGAAACTCCTGGCGCCCGAGAATGCGATCCTGCGGTTCGAGCGCTATGCTAGGACCCTGGGCACGCCACGTCTGGATATGGCACAAAGCGCCGATCAGCCCGTGCGTGGGCGGCGGCACCCGTTGCGGGAACTTATTCCGATGATGGCCCGCGAGCCGGGCATGCGCCGCCTGATCACGGGCGTCCGCGACATGATCGCCGAGCGCCCCGAAATCGCATACGATTTGAACTCCACCCTGGCGATGTACCTGGGCGATGCGGCGCGCACCCGGGCCGCGTCCGAACGACATGCTCTGCGGAGTGCCTCATGAGGCCGGAGGCGCCGCTGTCCGAGGCCCTTATGCGCGCGTTTGAAGCACGCGCCGAGGCAGAGCAGATCGTGTTCCGTTCGCGCTCAGGCGCGCGTCAGGCCTTTCGGGGTGCGGACCTGTCTTCGATGGCGGGCGAGATGGCCCAAACACTGCAGTTATGGCTCGGGTCGGCGCCGTGTCGTATCGTCGTGGCGCTCCCGGCGGGGCCGGATTTCGTGACACTGCTTCTCGGCGGGGTGCTCGCCGGTGTTACTGTGGTTCCGGTGCCTGTCCCGCGTCACGGCAGCCATACTGAGCGCTTCCGTCACATCGTCGCGGACAGCCGGGCGAGTGCTGTCATCTGCCTGCCCGAACATCTGGGGATCATCACCGCCGAATTGACGCGCCAGGGCCCCGCATCATGCCCGGTGGTGCCGCTTCCGCTGAACCCGGCCCGCCTGCCCGAACCCACGCGGGCCGCGGGTGATACGGCGCGTCTGGCGGTGATCCAGTACACGTCCGGGTCCACGCGGTTTCCCAAAGGCGTTGCCATCACCGGCGACAACATCCTCGCCAACGCCGGGCTGGTGGCGCGCAGCTGGGGGCTTGGACCGGCATCACGCTTCGTGAACTGGTTGCCGCACTACCACGACATGGGCCTCATGGGCGGGATTCTGACACCGCTGCTGTGCGGCGGTTTCTCGGCGCAGATGAGCCCCCTGGATTTCATCCGCAAGCCGGCACTCTGGCCCGAGGCCGTCTCGGACGAGCGGGCCACGATCAGCGGCGGCCCGGCCTTCGCCTTTGCCGAATGTGTCCAGCGGGTCACCGCCGATCAGATCGCGGGCATGGATCTGTCCACCTGGAGCCGCGCCTTCTGCGGGGCGGAGCCGGTCCCGGCGGAGCTTCCCGAGCTGTTTCATGCGCATTTCGCGCCGGCGGGCCTGTCCCGCGCGGCGGCTTTGATGCTGTAACCGCCCCCCGACGGCATCGCTGTGCCAAGGTGGGATCGCAACAATCCTTAATGGGAGGCGGTCATGTCAAAGATTA
>NZ_QBKN01000018.1 GCF_003054175.1 Allosediminivita pacifica | reverse complement strand
CGCAACCCGATACGACAAGACCGCAGAGAGCTTCCTGGGCTTCGTCGACATCACGTCGATCCGCCTCTGGCTACGCCATTTGTCAACATGACCTAGTGTCGGAGTTCTTGTTAATGGCGAAAACATTGCATCCAAGGAAAAGTCAAAGAAGTACAGTGACATAGAGGTGCCACCTTACTTCATTAAAACCCACAGTAGCACAGATCAGAAAAAGCGTAACTTGGAGCAAATTTCAAAAGCGCTGAGCTTGCATCTGAATATCTCGATAATCTGACACCAGCGATCTAGTAGCTGGAAACTGAATATCCCCGCCATTCGTGCAACGCGCAGCATCGGTCAAAATGGACTCCAAGCGGCCCGACACGGTTCAAGAACACCCCACAAAAAAACGCCCGCCCCGGACACCGGGACGGGCGCGACACTCGTTAACGCACTATGCGCCTCAGTGCCTGGGCGCGAGCTCCAGCTCCTGCCAGATCTTCGAGAACATCTCCTGGTACTCCGGGCGGTCGCGCACGGCCACGGGATCGGTCACCTCGTCCCCCCACGGCACCTCGTGCACGGTCTTCACCGTGGCCGGGCGGTTGGTCAGCACCACGATCCGGTTGGCCATGGAAATGGCCTCGCCGATGTCGTGGGTGATGAGGATCACGCTCTTGCCTTCCTCGCGAATGATCCGCTTCACGTCGCTCTGCAGCAGGATCCGCGTCTGGAAATCCAGCGCCGAGAACGGCTCGTCCAGCAGGATCACCTCCGGCTCGAACGCCAGCGTCCGCATCAGCGCCACGCGCTGGCGCATCCCCCCCGACAGGCCCGAGGGCTTCGAGTTCTCGAACCCGGCAAGCCCGTAACGCTCGATCAGCTCCTGCGCGATCTTCCGCGCCTCTCCCTTGGGCTTGCCCCGCACCTCGAGACCCAGCGTCACGTTGTCGATGACGCTCCGCCAGGGCAGCAGCAGGTCCTTCTGGAGCATGTAGCCCACGTGGCCGCTGGCCTTCTCGACCTCGATGCCGCCGACGGACACGCGCCCGCCCTGCAACGGGATCAGGCCCGCGATGGCGTTGAAAAGCGTGGTCTTGCCGCAGCCCGAAGGCCCGACCAGCGCCAGCACCTCGCCCCGCCGCAGGTCGAGGGAAATGCTGCGCACCGCCTCGACCGGGGTGTCGCTGTCCTCGTTGTAGACGACGCGCGCCTCATCCGCCTCGAGAACCGTTTCCTGTGTCAGGCTCATGCGCTTTCTCCCGTCAGGAATTCCATGGCGATGGCGTTGAACTCGTCCGGCAGCACCACGCTCGCCGCGTGGGCGCCGTCGGCCATGATCGACAGCTTCGCGTTGGGGATCGCCGCGGCCAGCTCTTCCGAGAAATAGGCCGGCGTCAGGTGATCGTTGGCCACCCCCATGACCAGCACGTCATGGGTGATCTCGCCCAGGTGCGCCGTCATGTCGAAGGCCAGCAGCGCGTCGATCCGGCTCGCCATGATCCCGGCATCGTGATCGCCGCTGTAGAACCCGTCCTCGCCGCGCTCCAGCGCGTCGATGTTGTCGCGCACCCACCAGCTGGGATGCAGGAACAGCGGCGTGGCCTTCAGGTAGGCCTCCACCCCGGCGGTCTCGAGCAGCGTCTTGCGCACCTCGAAACATCGGCGGAAGAAGCCGTCGGCCCTGGTCCACCCCGAGGCGAGGACGATCTTGCCCAGCCGCTCGGGGTGCCTGACCGCGATCACCTGCGCGACCGAGGCGCCGGTGGAATGGCCCATGAAATCGGCCTGCTCGATCCCCAGCGCATCCATCAGCGCCAGCGTGTCCTCGGCCATCTGCTCGACCGAGTAGGTGATCTGCGACCGGCTGCTGTTCCCCGTGCCGCGGTGGTCGTGCAGGATCACCCGGAACTTCTCGGAAAACGGTCCGACCTGGGGTTTCCAGTAGGACCCGACCCCGCCAAGCCCGGCCACCATGACCAGAGGCCGGCCACTGCCGCGCTCTTCGTAATAAAGGCTCTCGCCGTCGGGCAGCGTGATCTCCGGCATCGCTCACACCTCCATGTCGAGCAGTTTCTCGATCCGTGCGACCACGGCCTCGAGGATCAGCGCCATGATCATCAGGCTGAAGATGCCCACCCAGACGCTGTTCAGGTCGTAAAGCTGGCCCGAGTAGTAGACCATGTAGCCAAGGCCCGCCTCGGCCGAGATGTATTCGCCCACGACCGCGCCGATCAGGGCAAAGCCCACGTTCAGCCGCAGCGCCGAGACGATCCAGGGCACGCTCCCCGGCATGACGATCTTGCGGAAGGTCTGCCACTGGCTCGCCCCCAGCGACTTCATCAGCCGGATCAGGTCCTGGTCCACCTCCTGCGTGCCCTTGTAGGCCTGCAGGAAGGCGACGATGAAGGTGATGATCGCGGCGATGGCGATCTTGCTCTCCATGCCCAGCCCGAACCAAACGATGATGAGCGGCGCGAGCGCGATCTTCGGCACGCCGTTCAGCGCGATCATGTAGGGATGCAGGATCTTCGCCCAGAGCGGCGACAGCCACAGCAGCAGCCCCGCAAGGCTGCCCAGCGAACAGCCGATGACAAAGCCCAGCACGACCTCCTGTGCCGTCACCCAGAAATGCCAGATCAACGTGCCGTTCGCGATCTGCGTGGCGAAGGACTGCAACACGCCCAGCGGCGTGCCGTAGATGTAGGGGCGCAGTACGCCGGTCCAGAGCCCGACCTGCCACAGCGCGATCAGCGCCAGCAGCACGCCGAACTGGTAGGCGGTGATGCGCCAGCGCCCCGCCGCCTTGCGCGGCTTTCGCTTCGGGGCGGGCGGTGCCGCCGTCTGGGTCTTGGCCTCGCCGATATCCGTCGCCATGGCCATCAGGCGTCCCCGAGGTAGGCCGTCGCCGCGATCTCGACCAGCAGCTCCTCGCGCACCAGCTCCGAGATGATGCAGTAGCGCGCGGGCGGGTTCTCACCGAAATACTCGGCGTAGACCTCGTTGAAGGCGGCGTAATCGGCGCGGTTCTTGATGAAGATCTGGTTATAGCAGACGTCGGCCAGCGTGCCGCCCGCGCCCTCGACCACGCGCTTGATCTCCTCGATCACGTAACGCGTCTGCGCCTTCACGTCGCCCTCGTGAAGGCTCTCGCCGTTCTGGCCCAGCGCGAGGATACCGGCCACGTAAAGCGTGTTGCCGACCTTGCTGCCCGGCACGAAGGGGGCGATGGGCTTGGGCGCGCCCTCGGGGAAAACGGGGGTGAACATCGGGTGTCTCCTTATGTCTCTGCCGCGGGCGCGGGAGCCAGCGTGTCGGCCAGCGCGTCCAGCGTCGCGGTCCAGCCAAAGAATTTCTGCACGTTGAAGATGGTGGCCTCCTGCAGGAAGGCGGGCCCCGCCTGCAGGCAGCAATCGCTCATCAGCACGGGGTGGTATTCGAGCCCGAAGGCATCGCGAATCGTCGTCTCGACGCAGACGTTGGTTGCCACACCGCAGACCAGCAGCGTGCGGATGCCGCGCGACCGCAGGATGGAATCGAGCGCCGTGTTCACGAAGCCCGAATAGCGCGGCTTGGGCAGGATGATGTCGCCGTCGCGGGGCTGCACGGCGTCCACCAGCGCGTAGTCCCAGCCGCCCTTGGCCAGAAGCTGGCCCTGCAGCTCGGGCCGCTCGCGCATGACGCGCAGGGCGTTCGACTTGGCCACGTTGACCGACTCCGGCCCGCCCGCCTCGATGTATCCCGGGTCCCAGCCGTTCTGCAGGCAGATCACCTGCACGCCCGCGCCCCGGCACAGGTCCATGAGCGAGGTCACGTTCTCGATCACCTCGCCGATCCCGCTCAGGTCGAAGCCCGCAAGGTCGAGGTAGCCGCCCTCGCTCGCGTAGGCGTTCTGCATGTCCACGACGATCAGCGCCGTGGACTCCGGGTCGAACCCGACCGCTTCGGGAAGCGCCGGCAAGCTATGCCGGCGGTCCTGACTCGCATCCTTCATGACAGGCCGAACTCCTGCGCCGCCTTCTCGGCAAAGCTGTTGTCGACCATCTGGCTGTAGGGCAGGTCCGCCCGCAGCGTGCCGACGCCGGCCTCGTGGGCGACAAGCGTGTTCCACTCCTGCTCGGAGATCGTCGGGTTGCGCGGCACGATCGGCACATCGCCGAAGAAGCGCGGCCGCGCCGCCTCGATCACCGCCGGATCGACCGTGGGGAACTCCTTGGTCGCCACCTCGACGAAGACCTGCTCGTCCTCATGCAGCAGCTTTTCCGCCGCGGCGATGGCGTTGCAGTAGCCCTGCACCAGCTCGGGCTGTTCCTCGGTCAGCTCCTTGGTCACGAAGGTCGACGAGAAGACGGCGGGGCCAAGCGCCTCACCCAGCGCGAACTTCACCTCGAGGTCGAACTGCGTCGCCCCGATCGAGGCATCCCACTCGAAGACCGTGGCAAGATCCGCGCGCCCGTCGGCCACCGCCTGAAGCTGCGCACCGAAGGGCAGCTGCAGGAAGGTCGCGTCGGTCTCGGGATCAAGGCCCGCCTGCTGCATGGCATAGGCGGGCGTGGTGTAGGTGTTCGAGGGGAACTGCAGCGTGGCGATGGTCTTGCCCTCGAAATCCTCGGGACCGCTGAAGGTCATGCCCGGACGCGTCACCACGAAGACCGAGATCTGGCCCGCGATCTTGGCCACGTTGACCATCTGCGCGCCCTCGGCGGTCGCATTGATCGACATGCCCGTGCCGGTCACGGCGAAATCCGCCGACCCCGACAGCAGCGCGGGCACCGGCTTGGCGATGCCGCCCGCGGTGCTGAGCTTGCTGCCCAGCCCCTGCTCCTCGAAGAAGCCTTTGTTGATGGCGGTGTAGAGCGGCATGTAAAGCCCGAGGTGAATGGCCTCGGAAATGCGGGCGGTCTGCGATTGCGCGAAGGCGACCCGCGGCAGGCCGAAGCTCAGCGCACCGGCGGTGCCACCCATTGCGGCGAGAAAGCTCCGCCGGTCCATCGACGACTGCGTCATGGAGATCTCCTGTTGGTCATTATGTTGTGGTCCGGTCGCGAGGGTGAGGGGATCGTGCCGGATTGAGACAACGCTACCAGAAGGCCGTGCCGGGAAAAGTGCTGCCTCGGCAAGCCTTCGTTGCGCCAAACGCAACACCCTCCGCCTCAGCTCTGGGCCAGTGCCTCGAAATGTTCCTTCAGGACGGCCACCAGCGCCTTGGCCGCAAAGGAAAGTTCGCGATCCCGGTGAAGGCAGACCGTCACCCGCGCGTCGCGAAAGGCCTCGCCCTCCACCTGCAAGGCGCGTAACCGCCCCGCCGCCACGTCGTCGGTCACCATGAAACCTGGCATGAAGGCGACCGCGTCGCCGTTCATCGCCACCCGCTTAGCCAGCTCCAGCGAATTGGTGTTCACGTTAATCGCAGGTCGCAGCGATTCCCGCGCCAGCGCCGTGTCCACCATCCGCCGCATCCCGAAGGAGGTCTCGGGCAGCGCCAGCGGATAGCCCAGCAGGTCCCCCACCGTGATCAGCCCGTCCCGCGCGACCTCTTCCAGCGCGTGCCCCGGCCGCACGAGGCAGTGCAGCGGCTCCGAATGCTCGGCCACGGTCACGATGTCCGACCGCTGCGGCCCGTTGAAGGTGATGCCGATGTCGGCCACGTCATCCACCAGCGCCGCAACGATGGCGTCGGTGGAATCGAAATGCAGGTCGAAGCCGATCTGCGGGTGCTTCTCGTGAAAGGCGTTGATGACCCGCGGCATGAACTCCGCCACCAGCCCCTCGGCCCCGTAAAGGGTCACCCGCCCCCGATGCAGCCCGCGTAGATCGTCGATGCTGTCGCGCACCCGGTCGAGGTCACGGAACATCCGCTGCGTCTGCCGCGCCAGCAGCGTGCCCGCCGAGGTCAGCCGCACGCCCTTGCGGCTGCGCTCGAACAGTGGCGCGCCGAACTCGTGCTCCAGCGCCGATACCGCCCGGCTGACCGAGGACGGCGTGACATGCAGCACTTCACTTGCCCGCCGGATCGACCCGGTGCGCGCGGTCTCGTGGAAGTACTTGAGCGCGGTGAATTCCATGCCGGTTCCGATCCCTTCCCGACCACCATCCGCCTTGGGGCCGGGAACGCAAGTCCGGGCGCCCGATCCGCTACCCCCTCAGCGTCGCGCCGCCGTCGACGTAGAGATCCGCCATGGTCACATGCCCGGCCTCATCCGAGAGCAGGAACATCGCCGACCGGGCGATGTCTTCCGGTGTCGCCAGCTTGCCCAGCGGGATGCCCGTCTTGTAGGCGCCCGCGTCCCCCGCGATCACCCGCGACGCGCCCTGGTCGTCCGCCCACATGCCCGTCTGCATCGGTGTCAGCGTCGATCCCGGTGCCAGCACGTTGCACCGCACACCGTGGGGCGCGAGTTCCAGCCCCAGGCAGCGCGTCATCATCGTCGCTGCCGCCTTGGACGCCGGGTAGCCGCCCATGCCCGCGCGCGGGATGCCCCCCGCGTTGGAGCTGATCACCACGATCGCCCCGGCCCCGTGCCCCCGCATAGCGCGCCCCATGGCCTGCGCCACAAAGAACGACCCGCCCGCGTTGATCTCCATCACCCGCTGCCAGTCCTCGGCCGGACACTCCAGAAGTGGCGCGGTCGACAGCACCGCCGCCGCATGCACGCCCAGCGCCAGCGGGCCGAAGGCCGCCTCCGCCTCGGCCACGCGCGCGGTCACTGCCGCCGGATCACGCACGTCCAGCACCCGCCACAGCAACCCGTCGTCCTCTTCCGGTGCAAGCCCCTCGACCGCCGCGCGGGTGTCCGTGGCCATGACCCGCGCCCCGGCCTCGCGCAGCAACTTGACCATGACCTGCCCGATACCGCCCGCCGCGCCGGTGACAAGCGCGCAGCGCCCCTCGAACCCGGTCAGCCTCATGCCGCACCCTCGGCGCCCAGCACCTCGAGCACCTGCGCCGTCATCAGCGGGACGCCGCAGGTCGCCGCGATCCAGTCCATCGCCATGTCGTGCCGCGCGCGGCTGAAATCGGCCTGCGCGTCGGCGACGGCAAAGGGCTCCACGTCGCGCTGAAAGGCCTCCGTCGCAGTGCAAAGACAACCGATATGCGCGTAGATCCCCGTCACCAGCAGCTGATCGCGCCCCCGCGCCCGCAGCAGGTGGTCGAGGTTCGACCGCTGGAAGGCACTGTAGCGGTGCTTGTGCAGCACGATGTCGCCAGGCTGCGGCGCCAGCGGCGCGAGGATCGCCTCGTGTTCGGGCCGCGCATCCATCCCCGGCCCCCAGAGATCGGCCTGAAGCCCGCGGTCAGGGCGGAACTGGTCGCCCTTCTGCGCGGTGTAGAAGACCGGCACACCTGCCGCCCGCGCCGCGTCCGCGAGCCGCGCCATGTTGGCGACGGCGGGTGCCAGCGGCGCCTCCTCGCCAGAATAGGCCGCGCAGAAGTATTCCTGCATGTCGTGGATCAGCAGCGCCAGCCGCTCGCGCTCGGGCGTGAAGGAGGCGCGCGGCGCAGGCAGGTCCTGCGCCTCCGGCAGGTCGTAGGGAGCAATGCGTGGCAGGGCCATGGTCGGGTCAGTCCTCCAGTTCGAAAAGGGCATCAGCGGGCAGGTCCAGCGCCCGCAGCATGGCGCCGAACTTGGCGCCGGTCTCGGCGGCTTCCTGTTCCGGGACCGAGCCTGGCACGATCCCCGCCCCGGCGAAAAGCCGCGCCGCGTGGCCGCGCAGCTCGGCGCAGCGGATCGACACGTACCACGCCCCGTCGCCGCGCGCGTCGCACCATCCCGTCGCACCGGCGTAGAAGCCGCGCTCAAAACCCTCCAGCTCGCGGATCAGCGCCGCGGCGGCATCACGCGGCGCGCCGCAGACGGCGGGCGTCGGATGCAGCGCCGCGGCCAGCAGCGGCACAGGCGTCTCGGGATCGCGCAGCCGGCCTGCCACCCGGGTCCCGAGGTGCCACATGCTGCCGGTCGAGGTCACCTGCGTGCCTTCGGGCGTGCCGAGCCTGTCGCAAAGCGGCGACAGCGTGTCGAGGATCGCCTCGACCACCAGCGCATGCTCGCGCCGGTCCTTGGCCGATCCCGCCAGCGCCTCGGCCGCCGCCCGGTCGCGCGCCGGATCCTCGCTGCGCGCAGCCGATCCCGCCAACGGGTGCGAGGACACCTCCACGCCCTCCTTCGCGACCAGCAGCTCGGGGCTCGCTCCGACAAGCTGCCGACCCGTTTCGCCGCCCTCCGGCAGTGCAACCAGGAAGGCCATCACCGCCGGGTCGCCCGCCAGCCGCGCGAGCAGCGCGTTGGCTGAAATCGGTGTCGCCGAATGCACCTGCAGGCTTCGAGCCAGCACCACCTTGGAAAGCCGCCCGTCCGCTTCCAGCCGTTCCAACGCCCGGGCCACCGCTCCAGCATAGGTCGCGGCAGACGGCTGCGGCTCCAACCGTGCCGAGGTGGCCGGCGCACCGAAGGCCACCGGCCAAGACGAATCCATCCGCCCGGCCCGCCACAGGCAGTCCTCTGCGCCGCGATCAAAAGGCAGCGCACCACCGATCAGCCCGTCCGCGGCAAGCCCAGAAAGGGCGGACGACAACCGCGCGTCGAGCGTATCTACTCCACCGCGCGCCAGCGGATCGACCGGCCCCGCCGCCACGCGGGTGCCGGTGCCGTTGCGAAAAGCGAAAGCCGGCAGGGTGCCGGCGGACTGAGAGAGGGATGGAAAGGGGGTTTGCGTCATCGGACGCCTCCGTTCAGCCGGTTCGAGGTTCGGTCATGTTCGGGGGCTGTCCGCGCCTTGAGCGGCGGGTCTTGCTACCGCGGGCGGTATAGGCGCCGCCCCGCGGAATACACAAGCAAAAAGGTCGGAATTAAGCACAGAAACGCCGGCCCGTGTCACGGGGCCGGCGAAACGTCTTGGCGAAATCCGACCGCAAGCGCGGCCGGGGGCGCAGGATCAGGCGAGCCCGAGCGCGAAAGTCTCCACCTCGAAGACAAGGTCCTGGAAGTCGCTGTCGCCGGTACCCACGAGATCCTCGAAACCCACGGTGATCGAGGTCCCGCCCGGGTTCACCCCCGACAGCGCGTGCTGCGCCTCGTCGACGTTCAGGCTCGCGTCGTAGCTGTGGAACACCGTCTGCCCGGCGTCCTCGCCGTTCACGGTCAGCAGGATGTCGCTGCCGCTCTCCACCGTCGCATCGGGGCCGCCAAGACCGTCGACGAAGGCAAAGCTGTCGCCCTCGGCAAGCGCCTCGGCCCAGTCCGCACCGTCCTGCACCAGGAAGAAGCCAAGCTCGTGCCCCTCCTCGACACCCGTGATGTCGGCGGTCGCGCTCCCCGCCTCCTTCACCGAGTCGAGCAGGATACGCACATCGACGATATTGCCGTCCTCGTCGATCTCGTAGACCCCCAGCGCGTTGTCGAACTTCGCCCCGGCCAGGCCCTGGTTCAGCGACACGCGGAAGCCCGTCATCCCGTCGCCGGTCAGGAAGGCCTGGTTGTTGACCCCGTTGATCTCGCCGGCATCGACCTGGGCCCCCTCGCCGAGATCGGGCAGGAAGGTCTCGAAGCTTACGAGGGTCTCGCCGCCCAGCGCCACGGCCATGAAATCACCGCCCGAGAAATCACCCTCGAGCGTGATCGCCCCATCCGCCGTGCCGTCATCGTCGCTGTCGATCTCCAACTGCCCGGTCTCGGCGTCAAAGCTGAAGGCCTCGCGGCTCAGCGCGCTGCCGCTCACGATGATGCGGTCCTCTGTGGTGAAATCCGTGACCGTGTCGCCCAGCAGCGCGTCGAGCGTGCCGCGCAGCGTGTCGCTCCCGGCGCCAAGCGTAAAGCTCTGCGCCCCGGCCGATGCGACGAACACATCGTCCTCCTCCGGCGCACCGTTCAGCAGGAAGTCGACCACCACCGCGTCATGGTCCGACGACCGGAAGGCGTTCGGCTCGTAGAGCGGATTGCCGTCCGGCTCCTCCTCGTAACTCTGCTCGCTGGGATCCTGCACGTCATCGTTGTAATCGAACTGCGGGATCTCGTCGGCATTCGTGTTCCAGATCCCGGCACTGACCAGCTCGTTCATCAGTTTCTGCGAGCCGAAGATGTAGTCGAGCGTGCCGATCTGGCCGTCGAAGAGATAGCTGTAGGCGTCGGGATCGAGCGCATCCACGAGGTTGACGTAGTCGTCTTCCGTGCCCAGCACGCCATCCGCCCCGGCAAGGATCTCGTCGATCGGGTCCTCCTTCTCGTAGGAGTTCATGTCGCCCAGGATCACCACACGCTCGGACCCGGCGCCGGTCGGGTCGGTCGCGAGCCAGGCCGCCAGCGCCTCGGCGGCCAGCTTGCGGGTCTCGTTGTTGTTGCCCGCGCCGTCGCCCTGATCCTCGTCCTCGGTCGCACCGGTGAGCGAGCCCTTGGATTTCAGGTGGTTGACCGAAACGACAAAGGTTTCCCCGGTGCGATTGTCGGTGAAGGCCTGCGTGACCGCCGGGCGGTTGCGCTCGCCCCCTGTGTTCAGCGGGTCGGTGAACGCGGCATCGTCGAGCACCGCGAAATCGCCCGTGGGCGTCACCGCGTCCGCGTCGTAGATGATCGCCTGGCGGATCGCGTCGCCGCCCACAAGCCCCGTCTCGATCAGGTCGTAGTTCTTGCCCGTCTCGAGGTTCAGCGCATCGACAAGCGCCTGCGTGGCCGCGTTGTCGCCATCGTTCTCGATCTCGATCAGCCCGTAGACATCGGCGTCGATCTCGGCCAGCGCGGCGACGATCTTGTCGGTCTGGCGCTCAAGCTCGAGGGTGCTGTCGGCCCCGCGAGGCTCGGCGCCGGTGTCGGTGGTGTTGGCGCCGTCGTCGATAGTGGTGAAGTAGTTCAGCACGTTGAACGACGCGACGCGCAGCTGGTTCGGCTCGGCGTCGGCAAAGTCCTCCGGCCGAGTGTTGACCGGCGTGAACTCGACCGGCTCCGCCTCGGTCGGATCCAGCACCCATTCGCCGAAGGTGTAGTTGAAGACCCCCGTGAGGTCGACCACCACGTCGCCGCCGCGGAAGAAGTCCTCGCCCTGCGTGCCGATCGACAGCCCGTCGGGCATCGGATAGGGGATCACGCCGTCGGGAAGCGAGGCATTCTGCGAGGAATTGCCGTCGTCGAGGATGATCCGACGCGCGGCAAGCTCCTCCATGTAGGCTTCATAGCCCGTGGCATCCGGCTCGTTGAACTGGCTGAACTGCTCGGGCCGTCCATCGGCGTAAAGCGTGATCTGCCCGTAGCGGAACAGCTCGTAGTATTCCGAGACGGTCAGCTCCTCGGCGAAGCTCACGATCATGCCCTCGTAGGCCTCGAAGGTCAGCGGATCGTCGTTCGAGCCGTAGTTGGAGCGGACCAGCTCCGTCTCGCTGACGAGGTCGAGATTGCCGGAGCTTTCCACAGTCACGTCATCGGCATCCGCCGAGATCTGCGTGAAATCGAAGTACTCGCTGACCGAGCCGGTCACCGTGACAAGATCTCCCTCCGACACCGAGGCGCCTTCCCCGAGGTAGACGAAGATCCCTTCCGAGGTCGCCGCGTCGCCGTCGCCGTCGGCGTCCTCTTCCTGCATGTAGAACCCGTCGCGCCCCGGCACGACCGAGGTCACGACGCCCTGGACCCTGACGGTCTCGCCCACCAGCGGCGACTCGTCGCCAGCCCCCTGGATCGCGCTGATGAGTGTGGTTTCGAGATCGTCGTTCGCGATCGTTCCGGTCGCCTCACCGTCCGTCACAACCGCCCCGCCCGAGGCATTGGACAGCGTCACGGTGAAGGTCTCGTCGTCTTCCACGCTCGCATCGCCAGTCAGCGTCACGGTGACGGTCTTCTCGGTCTCGCCATCGGCGAAGGTCAGCGTGCCCGAGGCAGCGACGTAGTCGCCGTCAGCCATCGTGGCCGTCCCGTCGGCGGTGGCGTAGTCGACAGTGACCTCGCCGCTGGTCTGGCCCGACCGCGTGACAGTGAAGGTCAGCGTGCCCGCGTCCTCGTCGGCGCTCGCATCTGCAATCGAAAGCTCCGGCACGACCGGCGCCACGTAGGCCGCACCGGGGGTCGCTTCCGCCTCGGTCCATGTGGTCGACAGGTTCTCGGAAGTCTCGTCCGTGCCACCCACGCCATTGCCGCCCGTCGCGGTCTGGCTGCCCTCGGACAGGTCGACCCTCTGCCAGGAATTGCCGTCCGCATGGGCGCCCGTGGCGATCACCTCCTGATCCTCGATTGCCGTCTCGTCCTGGTAGGTCGAGGCCGTGGCGTCCGCATCCGGCCCGTCGATGCTCGCGCCGGTCTTGTCGACGGCCTCGTCCTTGTCGCCCCAGACCACGTAGTCATGATCGGTGACGAGGTCCGACGCGCCGTCCCACTCGAAGAGCGCGACCATTTCGCCGCTGTTGGTCAGCCCGCCCTGATCGCTGATCGACCCCGGCGCGCCTTCGCGCATGTCGGCCACGCCGTCCGCCGTGGCCCCGTCCTCGAACAGCTCGTAGGTCGGGTCGATACCGTATTCGGTGAAGAACGCCTCCGACCCGGCCAACGCGATGGTCTGATATTCACCGGCATCGATCGTCGCCCCGACGGGGAACTGCGCCAGGAAATCGCCGAACGCGCCGCCGCCCGCGTTCGAACCCGTGGGCAGGTTGTAGTAATAGGTGCCACCATTGCTGAAGGTCGCGTCGCTAAGGTACAGATCCTCGAGGTCGATGGCCGCGCCGGTCGGGTTGTGGATCTCGATGAACTCGCCGCCCGTGGGCGTGACCACGACCTCGGTCAGCAGCACCTTGCCCGGGATCGCCTCGGGCTCGGAGGTGACCGAGATGTCATCGACGCTGACCCACTCGTCCGATCCGGCCGCATTCGTCGTCATGATCCGCACCTGCACCTGCGCCGCGCCGTTCACCGCCTCGGGCAGGTCGACGGTCAAGGTGGTGCCCGCACTCGTCGCGCCGCCACTCGTCACGTCGGCAATGTAGCTGTCCTCCAGCGTCGTGAAATCGCCCGTCTCGCCCACCCGGTACTGCGCCACGACGGGCTGCGCCGCGTCATCCGCGCTGCCGTCGATATCTGCCGTCGTGAAGGACAGCGTCAGGTTCTGCCGCCCGGTGGCGTCGAGATGCAGCACGAGATGCGGCGCATCCGCCGTCCCCGACCCCTGCAGCGCCACCGTGGGGTTGGCCAGCCCGTCGAACTCGGCGATGCCCCCGGCATTCAACGTGTCGGGGTTGCTCTGATCTGCAATCACCTCAACCGGCGTGCCGCTCCCGTCCGCCACGACGGTTCGCGGGTCGTCGCCCGTGCCCGAGGTCAAGTCGTCGCCTCGGTAGCCCACGATCGAGGGCACGCCCGACCAGTCGTCGTCGGAGGTGATCAGCGAGGGATCGCTCCAGTCCTGATTGAAGTCACCGGACGCCAGCGAAAAATAGGCAGTCGTCATCGCAAGATCTCCTCCTGACCCCCACCGGACCTTCCGCGTGCAGGGGCAAAAAACCACTGGCCGGCCGGCCAAATAAGCTGATCAGAAATTCCGTCTCAGCCGACCCGGTCTCCGGGTCAGGATCTGGATAAACCCGATTCCTAACGAGAGCTTAACGAAAAGGAACCTTCTGTCACCTTTCCTGACCCCACCCCTGACGCAACGACAGCGGGTGGTAAGGGCCCCGAGCACACGCCGTGCCCAAGCCTTGGTCATCCGGAGGGAGAAGGAAAAGTGGCGCACCCGAAAGGATTCGAACCTTTGGCCTCTGCCTTCGGAGGGCAGCGCTCTATCCAGCTGAGCTACGGGTGCGTGTGACGGGGCTTTTAGCGAAAGCGCCAGCCGGGTGCAATCGCAGATCGCGCCCACCCGCCGCGATTTCGTTCCCCGCCGGGCACCGCCCCGGCACCGGCGGTCAAGTCAGGAATACCCAATTCGGAAACTCTCATAATACAAATCGTATCCAAGATATGCATGGTATCCTCCTGCCCGGACCACGGCTTTTCCCGCGCAGGTCCGCCATTGCACACAGCCATTTTTGACGAAGGACTTTCACCATGACCAAGATGCCCCACGGCATGTCCCGCTACGACACCCTCCTGAAGGAAGCCCTGCACAACTGCGACATGGCCGCCGCCCCGGCGCTGCCGCAGGTCTTCGGCTATCTGCTCGGGCGCAACCCGATCACCGGCAACCTCGATCATGCCGAGATCGTCGAGGCCTTCATCGCCCTCGTCGACGGGATGCAGACCTCTGCCCTCACCCCCGGCCCCGCCGAGGCCGGGCAGACCTTCTTCGGCCAGTTCATCGACCACGACATCACCCTCGACGCGACCAGCCAGCTCGGCACCCACACCGACCCGGCCACCATCCGCAACGTGCGCACGCCGAACCTAGATCTCGATTGCGTCTACGGCGACGGCCCCGAGGCTAGCCCACACCTCTACGCCCAGTCCCCCGACCAGGAGGGCTTCCTGCTCTTCGGGCGCGAGGGCAGCCCCAACGACCTGCCGCGCAACGACAAGGGCCGCGCGCTCATCGGCGATCCGCGCAACGACGAGAACATCCTCGTCAGCCAGATCCAGGGCGCCTTCATCAAGCTGCACAACATCCTCATGTCCAAGGTCGTGGACGACGCCGCCCTGCGGGACGCGGTCTTCCACTGCGCCGAGGACGGCGTGCGTTCCGAGGTCTGGCACCGGATGCTCCCCGAGGGGCTGGAGCGGTTCGAGAAGGTGCGCCGCTTCATCCGCCTGCACTACCAGTGGCTGGTGCTGCACGACTTCCTGCCCGCCTTCGTCGACCAGGCCTGCATCGACCTCGCGCTCAGGACCGATCCCTTCGGCGCCGATGCACCGATCATGCCGGCGGAATTCTCGGTCGCGGCCTACCGTTTCGGCCATGCCACGGTGCAACCGACCTACGACATCAATGGCCACAAGAAGGCGGCGCAGCTCTTCGCCCTGCACGGCTTCGGGCCGCGCGGGCCGGAATGGGACATGGACATGAGCCTCTTCTTCGGAACCCACGCGCAAAAGGCGCTGCCGGTCGGCCCCAAGATGGCCAAGACGCTCTTTGCCCTGCCCGACAACGTGGCCCACGGCGATGCCGACTGGAACGGCGTCACGATCGACGAGGTGCACGCCAAGAAGCTGGGGCTGCGCAACATCCTGCGCGACCGCACGACGATCCAGCTGCCTTCGGGCCAGCAGGTCTCTCGCCACCTCGGGCTGCCGGAACTGCCCGCGCCCACGGTGCTGGCCGACCGGCACATCACCAAGACGCCGCTGTGGTTCTACTGCCTGCAGGAAGCGGCCGAGCGCGGCGAAGGTCGGCTCACCGGCGTCGGCGGCACCATCGTCGCCTCCGTCTTTGCCCGGCTGCTCAAGCTCGACCGCGAAAGCGTCCTGCACCTGCACGGCTTCCGGCCATGGGGCGGTTTCGGGCCAAGGTTCTCCTGCGCGGCGATGATGGAATACGTGGACGACAACGCCCACGCCATACACGACGCGAAGGAGCTCTATTGCGGGCCGGCCACCACGCGGGAGGCCGAACCCGCCGAGTAAACCCGTCGGCTCAGGACTTCTTGCCCAGGGTCAGCATGGTCATCTCGGGAATCATCGTGCGGGTTTCGACACCCTCGAAGCCCGCCGCTTTCAGATCCTCCTCGAGCGTGGCCGAATCGAGCGACCGTGCCTCGGGGGTGAAGGCCGTGTGCTGAAGCTGCCAGAGCGCGGCAAGCTTGGGCCCGGTCCGGTCGGCGTTCACCACGAAGTCGTGCACCAGCAGCGTGCCGCCGGGCGCGAGATGATCGTAAGCGCGCTTCATGAGGTTCGCGTGCGTTTCCCCGGGGATGCCGGACAGCAGGTAGGACATCAGGATCAGGTCCTGGTCCTTGGGCCAGTCGGCCTCCAGCGCGTTGCCCTCGTGGTAGCTGATGCGATCCGACAGGCCCGCCTCGTCCACGTATTCCCGACCCAGCGCCGCCACGTTGGGGAACTCCACGATGGTGGCCTTCATCTCGGGCGCCGCCTTGGCCAGCGTGATGGCAAAGGCCCCCGTGCCGCCGCCCACATCGAGCATGGTGCTCACGCCGGACAGGTCCAGCGACTTGGCCAGCTGCCGCGCGGGGCCAAGCGAACCCGCGTGCTGGCTTTCGGAGTAGAGCCGCGCCTTGTCGGCATCGGCGAACCATTCCGCGTAGGACCCGATGGCATCATCGGGCAGGTTGCCGGTCAGCGCGTCCTCGATCTGGTCCAGCAGCGGGTACATCTGCTTGCCCACCTGCAGGCGCAGGTAATCGCCGAAATCGTACTTGGCCCCCTTCACGAGGAAGGCCTCGGAGGCGGGCGCATTGCCGAAACGGCCGGCTTCGACCGTGACAAGGCCCATGCCCGCCAGCGCCGTCAGCAATGTCTCGGCCCGGTCGGTGTCCAGATCGGTCTTCGCGGCCAGTTCGGCCGCGGTCAGCGCGCCTTCAGACAGGTGGGTGAAGACCCCCTGCTCCAGAGCGGCAAACAGCGCCTTGGAGCCCATGAAGGCGAACGCGATGTCCGAAATCTGGTCGGCCGTTGTAAGCGGAGCCATGCAAAACCCTTTCCCGTTGTTGGTCGCCCCGAGGGATAACGGCCCCCGGCAGGCTTGACCAGTTACGACGCCCGAATGTCGCATTCGGACCGGGAAAGCGCCTAGGGATCAGGCGAAAAGCTCGTGTGCGAGCTCCAGTGCCTCGACCAGCGCGTCGACTTCGCCCTCGGTGTTGTACATCCCGAAGGACGCCCGGCAGGTCGCGCTGACGCCCAGATGATCCATCAGCGGCCCCGCGCAGTGATGCCCCGCGCGCACCGCGACCCCCTTCTTGTCGAGGATGGTCGAGATGTCGTGCGCATGCGCCGCGCCCTCCAGCGTGAACGAGAAGATCGCGCCCTTGTCCGGGGTCGTGCCCTGCACGTTCAGCCAGTTCAGACCGTCGAGCCGCGAGCGCGCGTAGTCCCGCAGCCCCGCCTCGTGCGCGGCGATGTTCTCCATCCCCACGCCCATCATGTACTCGAGCGCCACGCCCAACCCGATCTGCTGCACGATACCAGGCGTGCCCGCCTCGAACTTCATCGGCGGCTCGGCCCAGGTGATCTCGTCCTTGTGGACCTCGCGGATCATGTCGCCGCCGCCCATGAAGGGCCTCATCTCGGCCTGCCGTTCCCCGGCGATGTAGATCGCGCCCGAGGCCGAGGGCCCGTAAAGCTTGTGGCCGGTGATGGCGTAGAAATCGCAGCCGATGTCGGCCACATCCACCGGCATGTGCACGGCCGCCTGGCTGCCGTCGACCAGCACCGGCACGCCGCGCGCCTTGGCGCCCGCGCAGATCGCCTTCACGTCCACAACGGTGCCCAGCACGTTGGACATATGCGTGACCGCCACCAGCTTGGTCTTCGGCCCGATCGCGTCGATCACCGCCTGCGGGTCGAGCGCGCCGTCGGCGTCCACGTCCACCCACTTGATGACCACGCCCATGCGCTCGCGCAGGAAATGCCAGGGCACGATGTTGGCGTGATGCTCCATCACGCTCAGGACGATCTCGTCGCCCGCCTCCATGTGCGGCATCGCCCAGCCGTAGGCCACGAGGTTGATGCCCTCGGTGGTGCCGGTGGTATAGACGATCTCGTCCTCGTGCTTGGCGCCAAGGAACCGCTGCGCGATCCCGCGCGTCGCCTCGTATTTCTCGGTCGAGAGGTTCGACAGGTAATGCAGCCCGCGGTGCACGTTGGCGTAATCCTCGGCATAGCCGCGCGTGACCGCGTCGATCACCACCTGCGGCTTCTGAGCGCTCGCCCCGTTGTCGAGGTAGACCAGCGGCTTGCCGTTCACCTCGCGCGAAAGGATCGGGAAATCGCGGCGGATTTCTTGGACATCATACATTTGCGGTCATCCCTTGGGGGGAAAGCCCCACGAGTGAAAAGATCAGCGTCAGCCCGAGCGCCATGCCCACCACCGACAACACCAGCATCAGTGCGGCGCGGCCCAGCGTCGGGGTCTCCTCGGCAACGTGCAGGAAGTTCACCAGGATCCAGATCCCCAGCGCAGAGGCCGCGATCATCAAGAGCCCGCCCAGCGCCGGCATCAGCGGCACGATGGCCAGCAGCGCGACCTGCACGATCACGCGCAGCGCCTGCAGCCATGTTACCAGCAGCGTCACCTGCATCAGGCTCGCGCGGCCGCCAAGGCCACGGCCCGTCCAGTAAAGCGACAGAATCAGCGCGATCATCGACCCGCCCAGCAGCCCGGCAAAGGCCACCGGCGAGGACAGCAGCAGCGCCATGCCATCGGGCGGCGGCCCGCTCATGAGCTGCCCGAGCGAGAACACCAGCGTGTTCAGCACCAGAACCAGCGCAAGGCACAGCCCCACCGCCTCGCGCGACAGCGGCAGCGCCAGCAGCAGCCGCGCCACCTCGCGTGGCGCGGTGACGCTCTGCGCCGCGAGGCTCGTGAATCCCTGCAGGGTGATCATGCCGGTCTCTCCTCAGCCGCGGCGCGCAGTGCCGATACCCAGAACCACAGGAATGCCGCGAACCACAAGACCCCGACGATGTCGCGCGCCGCACCCGGGCCGACGAAGCCGCCGGTCAGCCCGTGCAGCAACGCCAGTGGCGTCGAAGCAAGCAACGCCCAGAACAGCGCCAGCCGCGCCGGATAAGCTCCGACCGGACGCCCAAGCGCGCGCATGACAAGCTGCCCCACGAAGGCCAGCCCGTAGAGGATCAGCGGCAGGATGAAGACGACCCCCAGCAGGGTGCCGCCCAGTTCCATCTGCAGGTCGGTGCCCTGCAGATGCGACTCGCGCGCCAGCACCGGCCAGCGCGCGACGAACATCAGCACGCAGCCCCCCATGAGGTAGGCCAGCGCGCGGTCCTCCCGCGCGCCGTCCCCAAGGCGCCGCCGCATGACGGCGCCCGGCCCCCGGTAGGTGGCCACGATGTCGCTGCTGACGGACATCAGTCGCGGCGGCGGGCCAGCCAGGCCTCGACACGCGCGTTGATCTCCTCCTGCAGCGCCTCGTCCTCGACCTCCAGCACCGCTTCCGCGATGAAGGCGATCGTCATCAGGTCCTCGGCCATGCCGCGCGGTACGCCACGCGCGCGAAGGTAGAACAGGCTGTCCTCGTCGATCGCGCCGCTGGTGGACCCGTGCGAACAGGCCACGTCGTCGGCATAGATCTCGAGCTCCGGCTTGGCGAGGAACTGGCTGTCGTCGTCCAGAAGCAGCGACTGCGAGATCTGGTAGCCGTCGGTCTGCTGCGCGTCAGGCTTCACGAGGATCTTGCCCTGGAACACGCCCACGGCACCGTTGCGCAGCACCTTCTTGAAGACCTGCCGGCTTTCGCAGTTCACCGCATCATGGGTGATGAACACCGTGTCGTCGTGGTGGAAATCACCGTCGCCAAGGCAGGCGCCCGCCACGTGGCCCACGGCATCGTCGCCGGTGAACTCGAGCACGCATTCGTTGCGGGTCAGCACGCCGTTCACGGTCAGGGTGAAGGTCTTGAAGACCGATTCCTTGCCCAGCCGCGCGAAGACATGCGTGGCCGCCCGGCGCTCGTGGTCCCGGCCCTGCGCCCGCACGTGGTGCAGCTTGCCGGTGTCCGCGATCTCGACTTCCATCACGTTGTTGAAGCGCGCCGCCGCCGGACCGTTCTCGAGGATCGTGGCCTCCGCACCCGCGTCGACCTTCACCACGTGGTGCAGCACCGCGTCCGAGGTCTCGGACTCGTGGCGGTAAATCACGCTGATCGGCTTGCTGGGCTTGCCGTGCACGTGGATCAGCAGCCCGTCCGTGGCAAAGGCCGTGTTCAGCGCCGCGAGCGACCGCTCGACCGGGTCCTGACCGCGCGTCTCGAGCACGCCGTAGATGTCCTTGGCCCAGTGGATGTCCTGGCTCTCGGCCAGGCGGTCGATGCTCACACCCTCGAGCGACAGGTCGTCCGAGGCCTCGGCATCGAACACGCCGTCCACGAAGACGATCTTCAGCCGGTCGAAGGCGTCGAAGATCGGCATCTCGTCCTCGTCCAGCACCGTGGCGGGCGTGACCTCCGCCTCGACCAGCTTGGCCGGACGGGTGAACTTCCAGTATTCGTCACGCGCGTGGGGCAGGCCCATGGCGGTCAGGCGCGACAGCGCGTCCTTGCGCGCCGCCTCGCTCCAGCCGCCCTCGGGCAGCGTCAGGCCGGCGATCCGGGCTTCCAGCGCGTCGATCTTGGGCTGGGGCAGCGCCATCAGGCCACCTCCTCTTTCAGGTGTTCGTAACCGTTCTTCTCGACTTCGAGCGCCAGCTCGGGGCCACCGGTCTTGATGATGCGGCCGTTGGACATGATGTGCACGACGTCCGGCTGGATGTGGTCGAGAAGCCGCTGGTAGTGCGTGATGACAAGGAACCCGCGGCCCTCGTCGCGCAGCGCGTTCACGCCGTCGGCGACAAGCCGCATCGCGTCCACGTCGAGGCCCGAGTCGGTCTCGTCGAGGATGCACATCTTGGGCTCGAGCATCGCCATCTGCAGGATCTCGTTGCGCTTCTTCTCACCGCCCGAGAAGCCCACGTTCACGGGGCGCTTGAGCATGTCGGCGTCGATCTTCAGCTCTTTCGCCTTCTCGCGCACCAGCTTGAGGAAGTCGGTCGAGCTCATCTCCTCCTGGCCGCGCGCCTTGCGCTGCGAATTTACCGCCGTGCGCATGAAGGTCATGTTGCCGACGCCGGGGATCTCCACCGGGTACTGGAACGCCAGGAACAGGCCCGCCGCGGCGCGCTCTTCCGGCTCCATGTCGAGGATGTCCTCGCCCGCGAGCGTCGCGGTGCCGTCGGTCACCTCGTAGCCGTCGCGGCCCGACAGCACGTAGGACAGCGTCGACTTGCCCGACCCGTTCGGCCCCATGATCGCATGCACCTTGCCGGCCTCGACCGTCAGGTCCACACCCTTGAGGATCTGCTTGTCCTCTTCCTCGAGCTTCACTTGCAGGTTCTTGATCTCAAGCATCGCGTTTCCTTCCTCGTTCAGTCACGCCCCCTCAGGGGCGCTGCGTCAGGTTGACCACCTGGAGCAGCCGCTCCGGCGGAATGGCGGTGGGCGTGACGCGGAAATGCGCCATGCGCCCGGTGATTTCAGGGTGGCCGAGGTAATCCTCGACCACGTGGTAGTGCTTGCGCCGGGTGTAATCGTCGAAGAACAGATCCACCGGCTTCGCCGTCGAAAAGGCCGTGGCCAGCGCGCAGCCCTGCCGGAACCGCCCGTCAACCAGAACCACGTCCGGCGCCGCGAAATCCTCGCGCTTCCAGACGCCCAGCGGGTAGCGGGCATAGCGCCGCCATTCGCTTTCGTCGGCCGGGTGGCCCCAGTCCTTCGTCGCCCCGACCCGGGCATGCACGATTTCGACCGTGGTGCCCTCGGCGGGGGGATTCTCGCGAAACCAGCCGCGCATCATCCTGGCCCAGTCGCCGCTGCTCTCGACCGACCAGATGCGCTTGCCGGGCATCTCCGCCGCCATCACGGTCGAGCCGCCCGATCCGTATTCCAGGATCGTCTCCGCCCGCGCATAGGCCGCGCGCAGAAGCGCCGCCTCCGTCTCGGGCAGGGTCAGCTCGGGCCGGTCGATGGCGACGGCCTCTGTCATTCGGTGACCACCGCCGTGCCCGAGGCCGAGACCATGAGCATGTTGTTGACCACCTCGTAATCGAGATCGACACCCACCACGGCATTGGCCCCCAGCGCCGCGGCCCGCTCCTCGAGCTCGCGCAGCGCGGTGTCCCGCGCCTCCTGAAGGCTGGCCTCGTAGGCCGAGGACCGTCCGCCGATGATGTCCGTGATCCCCGCGAAGAGATCCCGGAACACGTTCGCGCCGAGGATCGCCTCGCCCACCACGATGCCCTTGTAGGCGGTGATGGCATGGCCCTCGATCGTGGGTGTGGTGGTGACGATCATTCCGCCGCTCGCTTTCCTGTCCCAGGGCGCCATGGCTGCATCCTGCCGTCGGACCGGGTGGCCGGGATTACCCGACCGACCCTTCCAGCGAGATCGCGACAAGCTGCTGCGCTTCCATGGCGAATTCCATCGGCAGTGCCTGAAGCACCTCCCGGCAGAACCCGTTCACGACAAGCGCCACGGCCTCTTCCTCGTCCATGCCGCGCTGGCGGCAGTAGAACAGCTGGTCGTCGTCCACCTTCGAGGTCGTCGCCTCGTGCTCGCAGCGCGACGAGTTGTTCTTGACCTCGATATAGGGAACCGTGTGGGCCCCGCACTTGTCGCCGATCAGAAGGCTGTCGCACTGCGTGTAGTTGCGCGAATTCTTCGCCTTCGGGTGCATCGACACGAGCCCGCGGTAAGTGTTCTGCGCCTGCCCCGCCGAGATGCCCTTGGACACGATCCGGCTCTTGGTGTTCTTGCCAAGGTGGATCATCTTCGTGCCGGTGTCGGCCTGCTGCCAGTTGTTGGTGATCGCGATCGAGTAGAACTCGCCCTGGCTGTCGTCCCCGCGCAGGATGCAGGACGGATACTTCCACGTCACCGACGACCCGGTCTCGACCTGCGTCCACATCACCTTCGACCGGTCGCCGCGGCAGTCCGCGCGCTTGGTCACGAAGTTGTAGATACCGCCCTTGCCGTCCTCGTCACCGGGGAACCAGTTCTGGACGGTAGAATACTTCACCTCGGCGTCTTCCTCCGCGATGATCTCGACGACCGCCGCGTGCAGCTGCGCCTGGTCGCGCTGCGGCGCCGTGCACCCCTCAAGGTAGCTCACGTAGCTGCCCTTGTCGGCGATGATCAGCGTCCGCTCGAACTGGCCTGTGTTCTCGGCATTGATGCGGAAATAGGTCGACAGCTCCATCGGACAGCGCACGCCCGGCGGCACGTAGACGAAGGACCCGTCCGAGAACACGGCCGAGTTCAGCGTCGCGTAGAAGTTGTCCGACTGCGGCACGACCGAGCCGAGGTACTTGCGCACCAGCTCCGGATGCTCGCGGATCGCTTCCGAGATCGAGCAAAAGATCACGCCCGCTTCCTTCAGCTCCTTCTGGAAGGTCGTGCCGACGGAGACGGAATCGAACACCGCGTCCACCGCCACGCGGCGGTCGCTGGTCGCCTCGCCCTGGCCGTCAGCCGGCGCGGACTGCTCGGCGCCCTCGACACCCGCCAGGATCATCTGTTCCTTCAGCGGAATCCCCAGCTTCTCGTAGGTCTCGAGCAGCTTCGGGTCGACCTCGTCCAGCGACTTGGGCTTGGTCTCCATGCTCTTGGGGCGCGCGTAGTAATACTGCTCCTGGAAGTCGATCTGGGGATAGTCGACCATCGCCCAGTTCGGCTCCTTCTTCTCGAGCCAGCGCTCGTAGGCCTTGAGCCGCCACTCGGTCATCCACTCGGGCTCGCCGTTCTTGTCGGAAATCAGGCGCACGATATCGGCGGTCAGCCCCTTGGGGGCGTATTCCATGTCGATATCGGTCTCCCAGCCGTACTTGTACGTGCTGACCGCCTTCACGGCGTCCACGGTTTCCTTCTCGACGCCTTCCTTGACATTGTCCAATGCCGTCATCCGGTCTGCTCCCCTTGAAAGCTCACGCCGCTCGGGCGCGGAATTTGCGGTATTTCGCCAGCCACGCCTCGGCGAAGCGGCGGATGTCCTCTTCGGTCACGCCCGGCCCCAGGCTCACCCTGAGCGCGCCGGAAGCCGTGGCCGTGTCGTATCCCATGGCGCGCAGCACGCGGCTCTCGCGCACCTTCCCGCTGGAACAGGCGCTGCCCGCGCTCACCGCGAAGCCGGCCAGATCCATCTGCATGACCTGCGTCTCGCCCTTCCAGCCGGGCACGGCGAAAGAACTGGTGTTGGGCAGGCGGCGCGTTTCCTTCCCCATGAAGATAATATCCGGCGCGCCCGCCTCAATGGCCTTTTCTAGAAGATTTCTAATCTCGGCCACCCGATCCCAGACCCCGTCAGCCAGATCGCGCGCCGCCGCCTCGGCCGCGGCGCCGAAGCCCGCGATGCCAAGAATGTTCTCCGTACCGCTGCGCCGGCCCATCTCCTGCCCGCCGCCGCGGATCTGCGCCGCCAGGTCCGTGCCGCGCCTCATCACCAGCGCACCGACGCCCTTCGGCCCGCCCAGCTTGTGGGCCGAGACCAGCGCCATCTCGGCGCCCAGCCAGTTGAAGGCCACCGGCAGCTTGCCGAAGGCCTGCGTCGCATCCGTCACCGCCAGCCCCTGCGGCAGCTCCTGCACCACCCCGGTCTCGGAATTGGCCAGCTGCAGCACGCTTGTGCCCGGATCCTCCACCATGACCCGGCCCGCACCGTCCACCGGCAGCACCGGCTCGCACCAGGCCGCGACGGCGTCGTGTTCGATATCGGCGGATTTCAGCCCGCGCCCGGCGCAGGCCAGCGCCGCCGCCTCGGTCGCGCCAGAGGTAAAGACCACGTCCGCCCCGTCGGCGCCAAAGGCCTCGGCCACCTGCGCGCGCGCCTTTTCGACCAGCGCCTTGGCCGCGCGACCCTCGGCATGCACCGAGGACGGGTTCCCCACCAGGTCCATGGCCGCCACCATGGCCTCGCGCGCCTCGGCCCGTAGCGGCGCGGTGGCGTTCCAGTCGAGATAGACCCGCCTCACGGCAGCCTCCTGCCCGCAGGCTTCTTCTTGGCAGAAATATTCCGGGGGAGTCGCGGCTCCGCCGCGACGGGGGCAGAGCCCCCGACCCGCGCCACCAGGCGCGCGTCCCTGTGACGGTCAGGACAGGGCATTGGCCTCCCGCGCTTCGTCTTCCTCGTCGACCACGGCAAACAGCGCCGGCACCGCCGGACAGGGCGCCAGCGTGCGCTCCACCACGTCCGACAGCCTTGCGGTGTGCAGGAACACGTAGACCTGCGCCGACAGGCTCTGCCACAGCCGGTTCGACAGCGACTGCGCCTTGCTGCCCGACGCCCCGCCCGAGGCGCCCGCGCCCTTGTGCATCGCGTCCACCGTCTCGTCGACGGCGCCCAGGATGTCGACCACCCGGATCTCCGTCGCGGGCTTGGACAGCCGGTAGCCGCCGCCCGGACCGCGCACCGAATCCACTAGCCCGCCGCGGCGCAGCTTCACGAAAAGCTGCTCGAGGTAGGGCAGCGAGATATCCTGCCGCTTCGCGATGTCGGACAGGCTCACAAGCCCGCCTTCCGGCTGCAGCGCGATATCCACCAGCGCCACCATCGCGTACCGTCCCTTCGTGCTCAGCTTCACGTCCCGGCCTCCTTCGGGCAATTGACCTCGACCGACGCATCCCCTATCTGCGTCAAGCCGATCCCGGCGGCGCATCCACCGGGTTTAGAACTGTTCTAAGGTGGCCGAGCGAATTCGTCAAGAATATCGCCGCACATAAGAAGGAGCCCGGAACGCCCCATGCCCGAGGTCATCTTCCCCGGACCCGAAGGCCGGCTCGAAGGCCGTTACCACCCTCAGAAGGATCGTGACGCCCCGATCGCCATCGTGCTTCATCCACACCCGCAGTTTGGCGGGACGATGAACAACAAGGTCGTCTACAATCTGCATTACGCCTTCTACAACATGGGCTTCACCGTCCTGCGGTTCAATTTCCGCGGCGTCGGCCGCAGCCAGGGCGAGTACGACCAGGGTGTCGGCGAACTCTCCGACGCCGCCTCCGCGCTCGATTACCTGCAGTCCATGAACCAGAACTCCAAGCACTGCTGGGTCGCCGGCTTCAGCTTCGGGGCCTGGATCGGCATGCAGCTGCTCATGCGCCGCCCCGAGATCACGGGCTTCGTCTCGGTCTCGCCGCCGGCCAACATGTACGACTTCTCCTTCCTCGCCCCCTGCCCCAGCTCGGGCCTGATCATCAACGGCACCGGCGACCGGGTCGCGGCGCCGCAGGACACCCGCACGCTGGTCGGCAAGCTCGGCGAGCAGAAGGGCATCACCGTCACCCACGAGGAAGTCGAGGGCGCGGACCACTTCTTCCAGGAGCCCTACATGGATCCGATGCTCGGCACCGTCTCGGGCTACGTGAAGCGCCGCCTGACCGAATCCACGCGCTGAACACCCTCCCGCCGGCCCTCTCGTGGGCGCCGGCGGGCACCCCCTCGCCGGGGACATTCCTGACAAATGGTTAATTCGTCTTTTTAAGTCCTTGATATTGCTTGGAAAAAAGAGTTTCCCGGCCCGGGACAGCTGCGGGACATCCGGCCGACACGCGCGCATCCACCGCTTGCCTCCGGTCCCGAAGGGCGCCAGAACCGCCCCATGGACAGCGCCCCCGACACCCCCCGCCTCGACGCCCAGATGGCCTTCCTCGGCGAGGCCGACCGCCTCAAGGCCGTCATCCGCGCCACCCGCGTGACTGGCAACCGTTTCGAGAATTCCGCCGAGCACAGCTGGCACGTCGCCCTCTACGCCCTCACCCTGGCCGAGCACGCCCCCGAGGGCTGCGACACCACCCGGGTGATCCAGATGCTCCTCCTGCACGATCTCGTCGAGATCGACGCAGGCGACAATCCCATCTTCGGCGACCACGATGCCGCTGCGATGGAAGCCGCCGAGGCCGCCGCCGCCGACCGTCTATTCGGCCTGCTGCCGGCCGACCAGGCCGCCAGTTTCCGCGCCATCTGGGACGAGTTCGAGGCCAACGAGACGCCAGAGGCCCGCTTCGCGAAATCCCTCGACCGCTTCGCACCCCCGGTGCTCAACATGGCGGCGGGCGGTGGATCCTGGTCGGACTATTCCGTGGAATGGGACACCTTCGAGACCCGCGTCGCGCCTAAGATCGCCTCCGGCGCGCCCGGTCTCTGGCAGTGGCTGCGCCCCCGCGCACGGGCCGTCTTCGACCGGCTCGCGGGGCGCGCCTGAGCGCCGCCAGTCAGGCCGGCACACCCTCTTTCATCTCGTTGAGAACGCGGCCGTAGCCCCCGTCCTCCACGAAGCGCCGCTCCGGCCCCGAAGTCTCGCGCCCGAGCGCGGCGTTGCGGAAGGGAAAGCGCCCGAAGCGGCGGATGATCTCGCGGTGGACACGGGCATGCAGGAGGTTGTCCTCCCCCTCGGCGCCCAGCCGCTCCTTCATCAGCCGCACGCAGCGATCCTGATCGCAGGCGTTCTCGGAATGCATCAGCGGAAGGTAGAAGAACTGGCGCGCGGGCGGATCGATCTTCATGTCCCAGCCGCGGTGGATCGACTGCTTTGACGCCGCCATGGCGACCGCGTCCGACGAAAACGCCTTCGCCTCTCCCCGGAACATGTTCCGCGGAAACTGGTCCGCGAGGATGATGTAGGCCAGCGCCCCGCTCGGATAGGTCAGCCAGAGGGCGTAGCGCCCCTGCATGAGCCCCTCCCAGGTGCCGAGAAACCGTGCCCGGATCTCCTCGTCGACCTCGTCGTCCTGTCGGTACCAGCCCTTTGGCCCCACCTCGTCCAGCCAATAGGCCAGAACGTTCTCAGGCATCGACATGTCCGCCTCCTCTCTTTGCTCACGCAAGACCTGCCTCTGGGAAAGAAGGCTAACGCCCTCCCGGCGGTGCAGACCAGTCACTATTTCCGTCAGTTTCCAACAGGCAGCAGGAAGATGCCGCGATATTGGCGCATGCCGAAATTCGCGGCAATCCTACGTCGCAGGGCGCGGGCACGGCACCGAATACGCTCATGCAGCGCGGTCGGCGGTCTGTTGCTCGGCCTGTTCGTGCTGTCGGGTCGGCGCCGCTTCTGCCTGCGTTTCCGTCTCGGCTTCGGCCTCTGCCTCGGCGGCGGCTTCAGCGGCATAGCCCTGCGCCGCCTCGACCACCACGGGCGTGCCCTGCATGGCCAGCGGCGTATAGACACCGGTATCGCCCGCGGCCGGCGCCGCGCGGCGCGTCATGCGATAGAGACCATAGAGCGTCATCAGCCCCAGCAGCGCCGCGATCAGCAGGAAATAGCCCGGAGGACCCACCACCTGCAGCACCCAGCCGATGGCAAGCGGCCCCGACACGGCGCCCACGCCGTTCACGAACAGCAGCCCTGCCGACGCGCTGGCCATGTCCTCGTGATCGAGAAAGTCGTTGGTATAGGCGATCAGCAGCGAATAGAGCGGGTTGGTCGCTCCGCCGACCACGAAGGCTGACGCCACGAGGATCGTGAAGACACTGCCCAGCAGCGCCGCCACCACGGCCGCGCCCGCACCCATGGCGGCCACGGCGGTGATCAGCAGGCGCCGGTCCATCCGGTCCGACAGCCAGCCCAGCGGATACTGCAGCACCAGCGCGCCCACGTAGAAGGCCGCAACGAAGATCGAGATCTGCGCGAGCTTCAGCCCCGCCGCGGTCGCATAGACCGCCGCCATGCCGAACTGCGCCGAGATCACGCCGCCCAGCAGGAACATGCCCACGATTCCCAGCGGCGAGGTCTTGTAGAGCTCGCGCAGGTTCATGGGCTTGGTGGAGTCGAAGGCCGGCGTGGGCGAGATCGACAAAAGGATCGGCGCAAAGGCCACAGACACCAGCACCGACGGAATCACGAAGAGCAGGAAGCCACTCGCATCCGGAATCACCAGCAGCGCCTGCGCGGCGATGATGCCCGCCATCTGCACGATCATGTAGGCCGAGAGCGCCTTGCCCCGCGTCGCGTTGTTGGCCGAATTGTTCAGCCAGCTTTCCGCGGTCACGTAGACGCCACAGAAACAGAAGCCGAGGATCACGCGCATCACTGTCCAGGCGATCGGGTCCTGCACCGCCGGGAAGAGGATCAGCATGGCCGAGATGAGCGAGCCCAGCGCGGCAAAAACCCTCACGTGCCCGACCCTGCGGATCATGTCCGGGGTCATGCGTGACGCGAACAGAAAACCGGCGAAATAGCCCGACATGACCATCGACATCTCGAAAGCCGAAAAGCCCGCAGCCGTCCCGCGCACACCCAGAAGCGTGCCCTGAAGGCCGTTGCCCACCATGAGAAGCGCCATACCCAGAAGCAGCGCCCAGGAATGTCTAAGTACGTCCAGCATCAGTCCCCCGGTCTCTGCCCGCGCTCCACGCCGGGCTAACCGTTATCGATTACAACTGCGCGACGGAAAGCGGCTTTTCCGGCCCTCGGGATGTCGCGCCCGGGCTAACGCGCCGCCTGTCGGGCGAAGTTCCGGGATCACTCCGGTATTAACAAAGACGCGTCACCGTAAGAGAAAAAGCGGTACCCTTCCGCTACGGCATGGTCGTAAATCCGCCGGGTCCGATCCTGCCCCATGAGTGCCGAGACCAGCATCAGCAGAGTGGACTTCGGCAGGTGGAAATTCGTCATCAGCGCATCGGTCACCCGGAAGCGGTATCCTGGATATATGAAGATCTCGGTAACGCCCGAGAAGGGCGCGATCTCGCCGCCCTCGGCCGCGGTCTCGATCAGTCGAAGCGCCGTGGTGCCGACCGGGATCACCCGCCCACCCGCGGCCTTCGTAGCGGAGATCTCCTGCGCGGCGTGCTCGCTTACCTCGCCCCACTCCCCGTGCATCCTGTGTTGTGTGACGTCGTCGACCTTCACCGGAAGGAAAGTGCCCGCGCCCACGTGCAGGGTGACATGCGTGAACGCCACGCCCTTTGCCTCGAGCGCCGCCAGCAAAGCCTCGTCGAAATGCAGCGAGGCCGTCGGGGCCGCCACGGCGCCCGAATTCTTCGCCCAGACCGTCTGGTAATCCTCGCGGTCCTTCTCGTCCGCGGCGCGCAGCGCGGCGATATAGGGCGGCAGCGGCATCGCGCCCGCCGCCTCCAGCGCCGCGTCGAAATCCTCGCCCGAAAGGTTGAACCGCAGCCGGGCCTGTCCGTCCTCGCGGGCCTCGACCACTGCACTGAGCGCATCGGAAAAACGGATCTCCTCGCCGTCCTTCACCCGTTTCAGCGGTTTCAGAAGTGCCGCCCAGGTCCCGTCCGCCTGCGGCTCCAGCAGCGTGGCCTCGATCCGCGCCTCACTCTCGCCCCGCCGCCGCGTCCCGCTCAGCCGCGCCGGGATCACCCGCGTGTCGTTCAGCACCAGCCGGTCGCCGGGACGCAGCCAGTCGACCAGATCCGTCACCACCCCGTCGGTGATCGCATCTCCCTGCGCCACCAGCAGCCGGGCCGAGGACCGTGGGCTTGCCGGACGCGTGGCGATGCGCCCCTCGGGCAGGTCAAAATCGAAATCGCTGAGCTTCATGGGTCGTCCTTCCGCCGTTACTGCGACACCTCGGGTCGCGGCCGGCGGAAAATGTCACGGAAGATCCCCGGTGTCAGGGCCGAAAGCGGGTTCACCGAGACCTGCGGCCCCGAGAAGGGCCCCCGCAGGTTGAAGTTGAAACCGATCAGCCCCTCGCCCCGGCGCGAAACGAGCTGCCCAATGCCGTTCAGGATGTAGATCGGCGAAAGGACGCCCTGAAGGTCCACCCTTTGCTGCGCGAGATTGATGTACCCGTCCAGAGAGACACCCATCGAGGGCCCGACAGCCGTGCCTTCCTGCAGCACGATCTGCTGGGGGCTCAGGCGGAACCGCGCATCCACATCGGAAAAGAAGATCCCCGGTCCGTTCAGCTGGTCGAGAATGCCCACAAGGCTGATCGCGTCCAGCAGGGCCGCGATCGCGGACATGCCCCGCAGCCGCGTCTGCCGGATGGCAAGCTGCCCGTCATAGGTGCCCTGCAACCCCGGTACCGGCACCAGCCGCAGCTCCAGCGGGCCGTTCTCGAGCCGGAAGGGCAATCCCGCGCCATCGACTGCGTCGCCCGCATCCTCGGCATAGACCCGAAGCGCCGTGCCCCCCGGCGCCGCCGAGGTTTCGCCCACGATCTCCTCCTCGCCGCCAAGCACGCCCTCGAAGCTGCCGACCAGCGCCGAGCCGAGCGAAAAGCGCCCGCGCATGTCCTCGACCCAGATCCGGTCGGTGACCTCCAGCCGGTCCAGCGCCAGTGTCAGCGGCACTGGCGATCCGCCCCCCCCTGCGCCACCGCTGCCGTCCGGCAGACCGCGAATATCCACGCGGCCACCCGAAAGCTCGATCGCAGGGATCTGCCCCGGCCCGCGTGCGGCCAGCACACCCTCGACATCCAGCCAGTTGCCGAGAGTCAGCCGGTCCAGTCGCAGCGCGTCGAAACCGCCGCTTCCGTTCAGGCTCAACCCGCCTTCGGCCGAGAGTCCCGCGCCCGAAAGCGAAAGCCCGTCGATCCGCACGGGCGACCCAAGCCGCCCCGCGATCTCGAAGCGCCCGCTCTGGCCCTGCGTCAGGCGCCATCCCAGCGGCGCGATCTCGACCCCCAGCCCGTCAAGCGCGCTGGTCAGCCGGAAGTCCGGCGGCCCGCTCTCGCGGAAATCCAAAGCCAGGTCGCCCGTGCCGCGCCCGCTCAGCATGTCCGGCGGCAAGGGTATGCCGAAATCGGCCAGCGCGCCGGGGCTCAGCTCGACCTGCGCGCGCACCTCGCCGGGCGCGCCGCCGCGGATCGGCTGCGTCCAGCGCCCCGTCGCCGGCAGGCCGGACAGCTCCACGCCGCCCTCCACCTCGACCCGGTCACTGTCCAGACGCAGCGCCAGCCGGTCCGCCGTGAGGGTCTTGCCCGGCACGAGGCTGTCGCTTTCCACATCCCGCAGCACCCCCTCGAAATCCATCACGACCTCGTCGCGCGGGATATTGCGCATCAGCGGCAGGCTCAGTGTTCCGGCCAGGTCCACCTGTCCAGTGGCAAGCCCCGGATCGCGCCCCGTCCGCGACAGCACCCGCCACGAGGGGTTGTCGATATAGGCGAGCGCGGCCTCGGCGCTGCCCTCGGCCACGAGGTCCAGCTTGCCGGTCATCGGGTCCTGCCCCAGCCGGTCGATGGTAAAGCGCGCCCCTGCCAGCGACAGCACCCCGCCCCGTCCGGGATCGGCCTCGCCCTCCTCCAGCCAGACGCCGAGGCGGCTGTCGTGGATGGCGATCCGACCCTTGCCCCCGGTGATATCCGCCAGATCGTTGCTGTAGCGCAGCCGCAGCCCCTCGAACCCGGCGTCGAGGTGAATGTCCGGCTCCTCGCCCGCGGTACTGCGCAGGGCAAAGGCCACGTCGGTCAGGCGCCCCTGCAGCAGGTTGTCGCGCACCCAGTTGCGCAACTGGTGGCGGAACGCCCGCGGCCACCAGGTCAGAACCTCCTGCGGCGTGGTCTGCGCAAGCTGCGCATCCACGCCAAGCGCCCAGCCCGAGGGCTCGGCCGAGAACCGCCCCGAAAGCCGCACCGGGAGCGCCGGGTCGGTGACGTGCAGTTCCCCCAGCCTGACGCGGAACGGATCGAGCGCCAGCTTGAAGGCCACTTCCGCGCCCTCCAGCGTCACCGCCCGCTCCAGTGCCGCGCCCTCGGCGAGCGCCACGCGCGAGACACGCATCTGCGCCTCGATCGCGTCGGGCCAGCCGTCCTCGATTCCGGCCAGCACCGCATCGCCGCTGGCGCTCACCTCGCCCAGCGGTGAACGCACCGCGATTTCGTCGAAGCGCAACACACCTTCGTCCGGATCGTAGGTCAGGTAGGTCCGGGCGGAGTCGAAGGGCAGCGCACGGGTGTTCAGCGTGGGTTGAAGCGCGCCTTCCCCGATCTGCAGCGTCGCGTTCAGCGTGCCGAGCGTGCCATCCTCTCGCATGCGGGTGCGCAGCGCCCCCGAGATCGGCGCCCGAAGGGCGTTGAGCCAGGCGAGTGCCGGACTCTGGGTGGCGATGTCCTGCGCCGGCAGGTCATGCAACGTGACGCCGACACTGACAGCCCGGCTGCCGATGTCGCTTTCGGCATTCACCTCCAGCCGAGCCGCCTGCGCCCCGCTGCCCACCACCGAGATGTTCCCCGCGAGCCGCAGCCGGCCGTCCTCGCGCGTCAGCCGCATAAGCCCGCCGTCGGCCGTCCAGCCCCGCCGCGCGCGCGCATCCTCGTAACGCACGGTGACACCCTCGACCGTGATCGCGCGCAACTCGGCCAGCCGCGGGTCCGACAGGGCCGTGTCGATCTGCGCCAGCACCTCGCCCACCGCGGGCATCTGGCGGTCATCCCCGAAGCCGCCCCCAAGCGCCATGCGCAGCGTCCCGTCCGGCGTCCGCTCGACCCGCATCATCGCGCCTGCCGCCCGCGCACCGTGCAGGACAGGCTGTCCGCGCAGCGCCGCCAGCGGCGACAGCCCCGCCTCGAGCGAGGCAAGCTCGGCCACGGTCACGCCCTGGTCGTCGCGCAGTTCCACGTTCCCCAGCCGCACCCGCAGCGGTGCGCCCGCCCGCGCAATCAGCGAAAGCTCCCCGAAGTCGAGATCCAGCCCCGGCGCAGCCTGCGCCACACGTTCGGCCACGCGCTCACGCACCCACTCCGGCGCGTGCAGCGGCCGACCGCTCAGCGCGAAGGCGCCACCGACGAGAAGGACCAGCAAAAGGCAGAGAGGCACGGCCCACCACAGGTGCCGCCGCCGGCGCCGACGCGCGCCCGCCACTGCCCCCGTCTCAGCGTCCTTCATCGTTCACTGGATCGACGCTCCCGTCGCGCTACACTCCACCCGTCCGGGCGCGATAGCGTCCAGTTTACCATTATTCCCAAGGAGTGTTCCATGTCCGAGATGGCCCCCGATTTCACCCTGCCCTCCACCGGTGGTGACGATGTCACGCTGTCCGCACAGCGGGGGCACCCGGTCGTCCTGTTCTTCTACCCCCGCGACGACACCTCCGGCTGCACCAAGGAGAACGAGGCCTTCACCGCGCTCCAGCAGGAGTTCATCGACGCGAACTGCAACGTCTATGGCATTTCCAAGGACAGCATCGAAAGCCATCACAAGTTCATGGACAAGAAATCGCTCACCGTGCCGCTTCTCTCCGACGAGAACGCCGATGTCTGCGAAAAGTACGATGTCTGGAAAGAGAAGAACATGTACGGCAAAAAGTTCATGGGGATCGAACGCTCGACCTTCCTGATCGACGCCGAGGGCCGCATCGCCCGCGAATGGCGCAAGGTGAAGGTGCCCGGCCACGCCGAGGAAGTCCTCGAAGCCGTCCGCGCCCTCTGATCGGGCGTGACACGGGAAAGAAGCGCAACAGGTCCCCTCTCCCCCCGGGGAGAGGGATAGGGTGAGGGGCTCGGAGCGCCCGAAATGGTGCGCGCCAGCAGTCACCCGCGCAACACGTCCCCTCCCCCTGCCAGGGGGAGGGCTAGGGAGGGGGCGATCACCCCGCCCACAACCTCGGCTCTGCCAGCTCAACCGAATTGTTGCCCGGATCGCGGACGTAGATCGACCGCGCGCCGTTGGGCCAGATGAAATCCGCCTCGATCTCCACACCGGCCGCCCCGAGCCGCCGACGCCAGTCGTCGAGCGCCTCGCCCGGCATGGCTAGGCACACGTGCCCCTCGCCGCGGCTTCCGTGCGGCGGCACAGGCATGTCCGGGTTGCCCGGGGGCTTCACCGTCTCGTCGGGGTTGAACACCAGCAGAACGCCCGGCCCCACGCGAAAAAAGACGTGACGGTCACCGACGCGAGAGATCTTCTCCAACGCCAGCACCCCTCCATAGAAGGACTCAGCGGCGTCGAGGTCGCTTGCATAGACGGCCGCTTCAAGCACTCCGGGCGACGGCGCTGCGTTGGGAAGATCGTCCGATGTCATGGCCAGAAGCCTAGCAGGCGGCGCGCAAATGCCCAATAGCCCTGTGGACAACACGTCGCCGCCGCCCGGCTGCCCTGTCACGAAGCAGTTACGTTTTTTGGATACCCCTGCGCCGGAACACTGCATCTTGCGGGGCTTGCCAGAAGCTTAACGCGAGATATAGTGAATCTAGGTTGGGGCGGACCCCGCCCTGGCGCTTACGATCGAGCAGGCCGGGCGAAGGACGACTCTCCAATGGACGGCGATTTCAGGACGACTTTCGTGCGCGAGCCGGGCGCACTGAAACAACACCCCGCGCTTGTGCTGAACGCGGACTACCGGCCACTTTCCTACTATCCGCTCAGTTTGTGGCCCTGGCAGGACGCGGTGAAGGCGGCCTTCCTCGACCGGGTCGACATCGTCGCCCACTACGACGAGGTGGTCAGAAGTCCCAGCATGACTCTCCAGATCCCCAGCGTCGTGGTCCTCAAGGATTTCGTCAAACCCCAGAAGCGCGTGGCCTTCACGCGCTTCAATCTTTTTCTGAGGGACGAATTCCGCTGCCAGTACTGCGGCACCAAGACCGAGCTGACCTTCGACCATGTGATCCCCCGTGCTTCGGGCGGCATCACGAGCTGGGAAAACGTCGTGGCCGCCTGCGCGCGCTGCAACCTGCGCAAGGGCTCCAAAAGCCTGCGTCAGGCCGGCATGAGCCTGTTCAAGCCGCCGCGCCAGCCTTCGGCTTCCGAGCTTCTCAACATGGGGCGCAAGTTTCCGCCCAACCACCTGCACGAAAGCTGGCTCGACTTCCTCTACTGGGACGCCGAGCTGGAGGCGTAGCCGCGCGTGACATTGCACCGCGCGGTCCTGGACGAGTGATCCGCCGATGGTTCCGGCATTTCAGCCAGGAGATATAGATTCATGCGTTTCATTCCCGCCATTGCCCTCGGCCTGCTTCCGCTTGTCGCCATGGCCCAGACCGAAGCTCCCGCCCCCGAACCGCCCGCCTCCGCCGAGGCCAGTCTGGGCGCCGGCAGCCCCGAGGCCGTCGCCGCGGCGCTGCAAGCGCTCGGCTACCGTGCCCTGCTGACGACCGACGATTACGGCGACCCCAAGATCGTCTCGGGCGCAAGCGGCGCCATGTTCGAGATCTGGTTCTACGGCTGCGAAGAGGCCGCCGACTGCAAGGACCTGCAGTTCTACGGCGGCTTCGACACCGAACGCGCCTTCACCGCCGAAGAAATGAACGACTGGAACCTCGATCAGCTCGTGGGCCAGGCCTACGTGGACGAGAACGGCCATCCGAGGATCAGCCTCGCCCTGCCCGGGGCCACCGACCTCACGCCCGCCGCCTTCGAGCGCATGGTCATGCGCTGGGACGCCGCCTTCGGCACCTTCGTCAATTTCGTCGAGTTCTGAGGCCGGAACGCGAAACGGGCGCCGCGGCTTGCGCCGGGCGCCCGTGAAATCTTCGGGACATGCCCCGTATCAGCCGTTCGACGCTTCCGCCTCGGTCGAGGAAGAGCTTTCCTGCGCGCGCGGCGCCGACTGGCCAGAGGACTGACCGCCCGCGGGCTTTTTCGCGCCGCCCTTGCCGCCGGTCAGCGGATCGTCCTGACGCTGCACGGAGCCTTCGAAATGGGCACCGCTCTCGATGGCGATGGTCTTGTGGATGATGTCGCCCTCGACCCGCGCGGTCGCGGTCAGGCGCACCTTCAGGCCACGCACGCGACCGACGATACGGCCGTTGATGACCACGTCGTCGGCGACGACTTCGCCCTTGATGGTCGCGGATTCGCCGATGGTCAGCAGGTGGGCGCGGATGTCGCCCTCGACGGTGCCCTCCACCTGGATGTCACCGGTGGTCTTCAGGTTACCGACCACGTGCAGATCGTTCGACAGCACGGATGCGGGCGGCTTGGCCTTGGGTGCGGTCGGTTTGTACTCGGAACCAGAGCTGCTGGCACGCGGCATTTCCGGGGCTGCGGGCTTCGCAGCCTCGTCCGCCTTCGGGCCGGGCTCATTGATCTTGCTCTTAGAAAACATCGTTCGCAGCCTTGATATAGATCATGGGATTGACCGGTTCGCCGCCAACTCTGACCTCGTAGTGCAGGTGGGTGCCGGTGGACCGTCCTGTGTTCCCCATATCACCGATGCGATCCCCGCGCGAGACCCTTTGGCCCTTCTCGACGCGGATTTTGGACATGTGCGCATAGCGCGTTTCGATGCCGAACTCGTGCTGGATCTTCACCAGCCGGCCGTAGCCCGACATCCACCCGGCGTGGATGACGACACCATCGGCGGTCGAATAGATCGGCGTGCCGTGCGGAGCTGCGAAATCGGTACCCGCGTGCAGCCGGCCCCATCGGCGACCAAAGCCGCTGGTAAAGCGGAACGGGTCCTTCAGCGGGGTCGCGAAGGGCGCGCGCTGCGCCGCGATGCGATAAAGGTTCAGCCGGTCCATCTGGTTGAGGATGCGGTTGGCGCGCAGGGTCTCGTCGCTCGGCTCCTCGCTGCGGGTCGAAAGGCTCAGCGGGGTCAGCGGGCCGCCCTGGCCGGAATAGCCACTGCGCACCTGGCTGATGATGCGGTCGGGATCCATGCCGGCGGCTTCGAACATCTTGTCGAGCGGCTTGACCGAAACGGTCATCGCCTCTTCCAGCTGCCGGAAGATACGATCGTTCTCGCTCTCCTTGTTACGCAGTTCCATGGCCATGCGGTCGGCGCGCACCAGCGCATCCTGGGCATCGGCCACCACCTGGTCACGCTCCTCGGCAGTGCGCGACAGGGCCTGCGTCAGCATCTCGAGCGTGGCGTCGCCTTCGCCGTTGCCGGCCGAGGCCACCTGAGTGCCGCCTTCGATCCGCTCCTGGAGGCTCGCCACGCGTTCGCTGGCAGCCTCGCGCTCTTTCATGGTCTTGCGCAGCGTCGCCTGGATCACGTCGATCCCGGTCTCGAGCTCGCGGCGCTTGGTTTCGGATTCGAGCAGTTCCGTCTGCATCGCCGAAATCTGCTGAAGCGCGGCGTTGAAGCGCTCCTGCGCCTGGGCCGCTTCGTGGGCCCGCGCATCGCGCTCATCCGATAGGGCGTTGAGCCGCTGCTGATATGTGGTCTGCTCGCGCTCGGCCTGTTCCCGGTAGTTGCCCGACCCGATGCTGTCCATCAGCAGGATCGCCGTTGCAACGATGGTCCAGGCCACGACGAGCCCGGCACCGGTGGCGGCGACCGCCTGGGTGCCCGGGCGAAGCCGGATGAACCTTGTGTCTGTCTCGGATCTCAGAAAGAGACGACGTTCCGGAAAAAAGCCCTCTAGGAGCGCATGAAGTCTGATCGCGAGACGCGTTCTCACTTGGTCGTCCCTTTATCCCGTCTCAATACCTGACACTCGGTTCCCCCGAACCCGGCGCCTTGAGAGAGGGGTTAGCCGCCACTTCACATATCCGCAACATTTTTGGCTAAACGGTTCCCCACGATGGGCGCACCCCCGCCGAAATGGCAAAAATCCGCCGAACTGAAAGGCCTTACCCGCGATTCTGATCCACCAGCGGCCAGTAAAAATCAGGCGGCAATCCGGCCTCCGCACGCTTTTCCTCGTTGAAAGGCGGCTTCAGTGACCCTTTGAAATATCTTTTGACGAGGGTGTGGAACGCATCCTTGGGGTCCTCGTCATGGCGCCCGCACAGGAAATGGAACCACTTGGAGCCGTAGGCCACGTGCCCCACCTCCTCGGCGTAGATGGTCTCCAGCGCGGCCACCGCGCTGGTCGCATCCGCCTTGCGGAAGACCTCGATCATGCCCGGCGTCACGTCGAGCCCCCGCGCCTCCAGCACCATGGGCACGACCGCCAGCCGCCCCATGAAATCCTCGACCGTCTCCTCGGCCGCGCGCCACATGCCCGCGTGCGCGGGCAGCGCGCCGTAGAAGCTCCCCGCCTCCTCGAGGCAGTCGCACATGAGGTTGAAGTGCTTGCTCTCCTCGTCGGCGGCCTTCACCCAGTCGTCGTAAAACCCCGGCGGCATCTTCACATGGGCAAAGCGCGGGATGATGTCCCAGTGCAGGTCCACGGCGTTCAGCTCGATATGCGCGACGGCATGCAGCAGGGCGATCCGTCCCTGCGGGCTGCCCGGCCGGCGCCGCGGTACGTCCCGCGGGTCCAGCAACTCGGGCTTTTCGGGCCGCGAGGGGCGCAGCGGCGCCTCCGCATGCCCCACCTCGGGCATCTCGCCTGCCTCGCGCGCCGCGAACCACGCCGCCGCATAGCGCCGCGACCTGGCGGTCTTCTCGCGCCCGTCAGCGGTGGTCAGAACGTCCACCGCCATCTCGCACAAGGTCATGTCCAAGGCTCTAGAACCCGCACTTGTCACGCAGGAAGGCCAGCGCCACCTGCAGCCCGTCGGGCGCGATCCCGTGCGCCGTGCCCTTCATGATATGGGCAAAGACCTCGCGGAAGCCCGCCTCCTGCAGCGCCTCGGCGGCCTGCGGCATCGAGGCCGGCGGCACCACGTCGTCCTGGTCGCCATGCACCAGCAGAACCGGCGGTTTCGACACCACCTCGTCGCTCAGCAGTTCCGGCTCCATCAGCCGCCCCGAAAAGCCGACGATGCCCGCAACCTCGTCCTCGCGCCGCGGCGCGACGTGCAGCGCCATCATCGTCCCTTGCGAGAAACCGAACAGCGCCACCTGCTCGGGCAGCAGGTCCTCGTCCACCATCAGCGCGTCGAGAAAGGCGTCGAGATCGGCCGCCGCGCGCGCCATGCCGTCCATGGCCTCCTCTTCCGAGGACCCGTCGATCCAGGGGATCGGGAACCACTGGAAGCCGAAGGGCGCGCCCGCGCAGGCCTCGGGCGCGTCGGGCGCCACGAAGAGCGTGTCGGGCAGATGCTCGCCCAGCGGCTCGGCGAGCCCCAGCAGGTCGGCCCCGTTCGCACCGTAGCCGTGCAGGAACACGACACAGGACCGCTTTTCGCCCGAAACCGGCTCGCGCCGGCCGGTGGTCAGCACTCGTGTCACAGGACACCCTCCCTCTGTTTCTCCACGTGGTAGTAGGCCCAGAGCGCCCGCGCCGCAACCGATCGCCACGGCGACCAGGCCTCCGCCATGCCCCGAAGCGCGCGCTCCTTCGGCCGCTCCGGCAGATCGAACAGCAGCCGCGCGCCCTCCTGCAGGGCAAGGTCGCCGGGGGCAAAGACATCCGCCCGGCCCAGGCTGAACATGGCATAGATCTCGGCGGTCCAGACACCGACCCCCTTCACCGCCACCAGCCGCTTGACGACCTCGCCGTCAGGCATCTCCCGCAAAGCGTCGAAGTCGATCCCCGCCTCGGCCAGCGCCTTGGCGTAACTCGCCTTCTGCCACGACAGGCCCAGTGCGCGCAGGTCCTCTTCGCTGCGCGCACCCACCGCCTCCGGCGTCACCGCGCCGGCCTGCTCGAGCCGACCCCAGATCGCGCGGGCCGACGCCACGCTAACCTGCTGGCTGACGATGGCCTGCAGAAGCTGCCCGAACCCCTCCGGCCTGCGCCGCAGGGGCAGCGGCCCCGCCACCTCCAGCGCATGGGCAAAGCGCGGCTCGGCCTCGGCCAGCCAGGCCGCACCTTCCAGCACGCAGTCGTCCGTCTCGATGATCCGCCCGTTATACATGCCACCCGAGCTAAGCCGCCGGGCGTGCCCCTGCAACACCGCGCTGCCTCCAAGCTTCGCTCCGGAGCCCTGAAGCCGGAAGCACGGACCAGCCAGTCCACGACCCGACCGGAGACGTCACCTCCGCAATCCGCCGAATGAATGCGCGCGGAAGCGCACCTTTGGATCACCCCCAACCCGAAGGGCGCGACGCTTTCGCCCTTGCGCCGCCCCCGGCGCCTGCCTACCGATCCGCCCATGACCGACATGACCGCCTCCTCCGACAGCCGCGCGAAGCGCAACGTCTACGTCCTCGTCCTCGCGCAGGCCCTGCTCGGGGCGCAGATGCCGATGATCTTCACCATCGGCGGGCTGGCGGGCCAGTCGCTGGCGGGCAATCCCTGCTTCGCCACCCTGCCGATCTCGCTGATCGTGCTGGGCTCCATGCTCTCGGCCACGCCGCTGTCGTGGTTCATGCAGCGCTTCGGCCGCCGCGCGGGCTTCTTCGCGGGGGCCGCCGGCGGCGCGCTCGGCGGGGCGATCGGTGCCTACGGGCTCTACATCGCCTCCTTCCCGGTCTTCCTCGCGGGCTCCTTCCTCACCGGCATCTACATGTCGGCGCAGGGCTTCTACCGCTTCGCCGCCGCCGACACCGCGTCCGAGGCCTTCCGCCCCAAGGCGATCTCCTACGTGATGGCGGGCGGGCTTGCCTCGGCCATCATCGGCCCGCAGATCGTCAAGCTCACAGCCACCGCCTACGTCGTGCCCTTCCTCGGGACCTACGCGGCGGTCATCGCCATCAACCTCGTGGGCGCGCTGCTCTTCCTCGTGCTCGACATCCCGAAGCCGCCCGTGCCCGAGGAGGACGCTCCGAAGGGCCGCACCCGGCGCGAGCTTCTGGCCACGCCGCGCATCGCCGTCGCGGTGATCTGCGCCATGGTCTCCTACGCGCTCATGAACCTCGTAATGACCTCGACGCCGCTTGCGGTCGTCGGCTGCGGGTTCGAGACGGACGACGCCGCCAACGTCGTCACCGGACACGTGCTGGCGATGTTCGCGCCCTCCTTCTTCACCGGCCACCTGATCGCCCGCTTCGGGGTGGAAAGGATCGTGGCCCTCGGCCTTGTCATCCTCGCAGGCGCGGGTGCCGTGGCGCTCTCGGGCGTGCAGCTCGAACAGTTCTTCATCGCACTGATCCTGCTGGGCCTCGGCTGGAACTTCGGCTTCATCGGCGCCACCGCCATGCTCGCCGGCGCACACGAGGCGCATGAACGCGGCCGCATGCAGGGTCTCAACGACCTCATCGTCTTCGGTGGCGTGACGCTGGCCTCGCTCGCATCGGGCGGTCTCATGAACTGCTCCGGCGGCTCGCCCGAGGCCGGCTGGGCGGCGGTCAACCTCGCCATGGCGCCCTTCCTCGTGCTGGCGGGTGGCGCGCTCATCTGGCTGGTACTGCGCCCCTCGGACGAGGACGGCAAGACCGCCTGAAACGGAAAGAGGCCCGCCTCCTGCCGGAAAGCGGGCGACTCGATTCCGACCGATCCCCCGGATCAGGCCCGCGCGCCGGTCACTCCCCGCGCATGTCCGGGGGCCGCCGCACGAAGAAGCTCGCCGCGATCATCAGCAACGCGATCAGCCCGCCGGTCATGAACCCGGCCCGCGTGCCCGCCGCCGTGGCGTGGACAAGATCCGCGCCAGCCGCCATCTCGGCCCCGATCCGCAGCGACATGACCGACACGAAGAGCGCGATGCCCGCGGCGCCTGCCACCTGCTGCACGGTGCCCAGCACCGCCGACCCGTAGGAATAAAGCTCCTGCGGCAGCGATCCCAGCGACGAGGTGAAGAGCGGCGTGAACAGCATGGCCAGCCCGATGCTCAGCAGGATGTGGCAGACAAGGACATGCCACACGGCCGTCTCCACCCCCAGCGTCGCCATCGACCACAGGCCCGCCGCCACGAAGACCGACCCCGGGATCACCAGCTTGCGCGCGCCCGCCCGGTCAAAGATCCGCCCCACCTGCGGGGCCATCAGCCCCATGAGCAGCCCGCCCGGCAGCAGCAGCAGCCCGGCGCCCAGCGGCTCCATGCCCAGCACGTTCTGCATGTAGATCGGCAGCAGGATGATCATCCCGAACAGCGACATCATGCAGAAGCCCATCATGATGACCGCCACGGTAAAGACCTTCACCTTGAAGGTGCGCAGGTCCAGCAGCGCCCGGCCCTTGGGCGCCAGCTTCATCTGGCGCAGCACGAAGATGACCAGCACCACGCCGCCCACCACGAGCGGCAGCCAGGTGGGGATCGGCCCGCCGTCGCCATGCCCCTCGCCGATGGTCGACAGCCCGTAGACCAGCCCGCCAAAGCCCAGCGCCGACAGCGGCACCGAGATCAGGTCGAGCGGCGCCTTCTTCGGCTCGGTCACGTTCACCAGCCGCGCGTAGCCCAGCGCCAGCGCGCCCAGCCCGATCGGCAGCACCAGCCAGAACATCCAGCGCCAGTCCAGCAGATTGAGGATGATGCCCGAGATCGTCGGCCCGATCGCCGGCGCGACCGAGATCACGATCGAGATGTTGCCCATGGTCCGCCCCCGCCGCTCGGGCGGCACCAGCGTCATCACAGTGGTCATCAGCAGCGGCATCATGATCGCCGTGCCGCAGGCCTGCACGATCCGCCCCACGATCAGCATCCCCAGCCCCGGCGACAGCGCGCAGACCAGCGTGCCGAGGCTGAAGAGCCCCATGGCCGTCATGAAGACCTGCCGCGTGTGCAGCCGCTGCAACAGGAAGCCCGTGATCGGGATCACCACCGCCATGGTCAGCAGGAGGCCGTGGTCAGCCACTGTGCAGCATTGGCCGTCACCTCGAGATCCACCATCAGCCGCGGCAGCGCGACGCCCATGATCGTCTCGTTCAGGATAACCGTGAAGGCTGACACCAGCAGAAGCATGATGACCAGCCTGTTGCGTGCCGACTGGTCCGGCGCGGCCATCTCGGCGCTATCGCCGGCGGAAACGGGCGTCTCGGTCATGATGGTAACTCTGTTCGATTGCGGTGAAGGGTCGGGCGCGACCGCGGCAGGACATCCCGGGCGCGGGGCCCCCTCTCCCCCTTACGTCCACCCCGTGTACCGCGCAAGCCGCGGGGGCGCGGCGTCTGTGCAGCGCGCGGCATTGCCTGTGCATGCAAGCACAAACTTCCGTCGCCGCAGCACGCGCCCAGCCGCAGGCTACCGCGGGTCGACCCCTCGAACACCACTCATGCGCTCGCCCGCGCAGGGCCACCCGCGCGCCTCTTCTCGCCTGAAATACCTCGGGGGAGTCCCGCAGGGACGGGGGCAGAGCCCCCTGCACCGCCGGCCACCCGCGACACTGCCCGGGGCTGCGACCCCCGCTACCAGCGCCCGGTGGAAGCCACCCAGAGCCTGCGGCCGCGCTGCCGCGCCTCCGAGGGGCGCAGCGTGCCGTCCTTGACGCGCCCGGGCGCCTGCGCCGCCGCCTTCAGCACCGGCGCCGCCATCCAACCCGGCCAGAGCGCCGGACGCGCCGCCCCCGGCACATTGCGCCGCGCCGCGCGCGCCGCCTTCAACCGTTCCAGCCCCTGCGCCGCATGTCCGGCCACCGCCGCCTCCGTCCCGTCGGCAAGCGGCGCCTTGCCCCGCGCCTCGAGCTCCGGCACCGCCAGCAGGTAGGCCGCAAGGCCGGTGGCAAAGCCCAGGCCCCGCGCCGCGCGCCCGTCCCTGTCGCCCAGCGCCCGCGACGCGGCCTCCATGAGCGCACCGCCCGTCGCCTCGATGTAGCTCTCGAACTCCGTGCCGTCGTCGAAGGGCACCGGCTCGATGTCCCTGCGCCGCGCCTCGACCACCTGCTGCAGCAGCCGCGCCACCTCCGCGTCCACGGCCAGCGCCAGCGGCGTCACCACCTCGTGGCGGCGCACCACGCCGCCCGCGATCACCTCGTCCAGCGCATCGTACCACCACTGCAGCCGCATCTCGGCGATCATCGGCTCCGAGGTCACCCAGGGCGCGCGGCTCACCTCCACGTTGAAGGCGTAGATCGGGAACAGCACCGCGCGCGCCGCGGGCTTCGCCGCCATGACCGTGGCAAAGCGGTCCGGGTCGGCGCGCTCCACGATCTGCGCGCAGGCAATCAGGTCGTCGTCGAATTCCATGTGTCCTCAGCTAGCCTCGTCCACCGGCCGGACCACCAGCAGCGCATAGGCGATCGCGCCCTGCGCCTGCCGCCAGAGCGCGATCTCGCGCTCGGCGTCTTCGATGGCCGCGGCCAGCGCCGGATCCGTCGCGGGCTTCAGCCCCGCGATCCGCGCCTCCATCGGCGCGTAATAGGCCTCCCAGGCCGCGCCTTGCACCATGCGGTGCCCCAGCACCTCGTAGCCCGCCGCCTGCACCCGCGCCGCGACGCCGTCGAGGTTGGTGATCTCCGGGTAGCCCGCCCAGAACTCCATCACCGCCCCCTCCAGCGGCCCGGTCAGCACCGGCTCGGAAAAGGCCACCGTCGCCCCCCGCGCCAGCGCCCCGCGCCAGGCCCGCAGCCCCTCGGTCACGCCGGGATAATAGAGCGCCCCGGCGCACCAGATGAAATCGTAGGGCCCCGAAAGCGCCGTCATGTCGCCCTCGAAGACCCGCACCCGATCCCCGAAACGCGCCACCCGCGCGCTGGCCTGCGCCACGAAGCCCGCCACGCCGTCCACGCCCTCGATCCGCGCCTCGTGCAACACCTCGGCCAGCATTTCCAGATCCGCCCCTGGCCCGCAGCCCGCGTCCAGCACCCGCCCGGGCGCGCTCACCCCGGCGAGTTCCAGCGCCCAGAGCACATCTGCCGGCAACCCCGGCCCCTCGCGCGGCAGATCCGCATGAACCGTGAAGAACGCCTCATCCGGGGTCATTCCGCCGCCTCCGCCCGTGCCGCCTCGGTGTCGCGGATCAGTTTCCAGCGCACCGCCTCCAGCAGCGCCTCGAAGCTCGCGTCCACTATGTTCGCGCTCACGCCCACGGTGGACCAGCGCCGCCCCTGCCCGTCGGCGCTGTCGATGATGACCCGCGTCACGGCCTCGGTGCCGCCTTGCGTGATCCGCACCTTGAAATCCACCAGCCGCATGTCGTCGATCATGTGCTGGTAGGGCCCGAGATCCTTGGCCAGCGCCTTCGACAGCGCGTTGACCGGCCCCCGGTCCGACCCCGCCGCATCCATGCTGTCGCTCACCGACATGCGCTTCTCGCCGTCGATCTTCAGCACCACCACCGCCTCGGACAGCGACACCATCTCGTTGTACTTGTTCTTCCGCCGCTCCACGCTCACGCGGTAGCGCTTTATCTCGAAGAACTCCGGCATCTGCCCCAGCTCCTCGCGCGCCAGCAGCTCGAAGCTCGCCTGCGCGGTGTCATAGGCATAGCCCTGCTCCTCGCGCGCCTTCACGGTCTCGAGGATGCGCGCCAGCGCGGGATCGCCCTTCTCCACGACCAGCCCCGCCTCCTCCAGCCGCCGCCGCAGGTTCGACTGCCCGGCCTGGTTCGACATCGGGATGAAGCGCCGGTTGCCCACCACGCCCGGGTCGATGTGCTCGTAGGTCGAAGGGTCCTTCAGGATCGCGCTCGCGTGCAGCCCCGCCTTGTGCGCAAAGGCCGAGGCCCCGACATAGGGCAGCTGCTTCATGGGCACGCGGTTGAGGATGTCGTCCAGCATCCGGCTCACCCGCGTCAGCCCCTCCAGCGCCGCGCGCGACACGCCGATCTCGTAGCGACTGGCATAGGGCTCCTTGAGCAGCAGCGTCGGGATCAGCGTCGTCAGGCTGGCGTTGCCACACCTCTCGCCCAGCCCGTTGAGCGTGCCCTGGATCTGCCGCGCCCCCGCCTCGACGGCCGCGAGGCTGCCCGCCACCGCCGTCTCGGTGTCGTTGTGCGTGTGAATGCCCAGATGATCCCCCGGAATGCCCGCCGCGATCACCTCTGACACGATCCGCGCGATCTCCGGGGGCAGCGTCCCGCCGTTGGTATCGCACAGCACGATCCACCGCGCGCCAGCCTCATAGGCCGCCTTCAGGCACTCGGCCGCGTATCCCGGGTTCGCCTTCCAGCCATCAAAGAAATGCTCCGCGTCGAACAGCGCCTCGCGCCCCTCGGCCACGAGATGCGCAACCGAGGCGCGAATGTTCTCGACGTTCTCCTCGAGCGTGATCCCAAGCGCCCGCTCGACGTGAAAGTCATGCGTCTTGCCCACAAGACAGACCGAGGGCGTCCGCGCGTTCAGCACCGCGGCCAGCACATCGTCGTTCGCCGCCGACCGCCCGGCCCGCTTGGTCATGCCAAAGGCCGTCATCACCGCCCGGCCCGGCGCCACCTCCTCGAAAAAGGCGCTGTCGGTGGGGTTCGCCCCCGGCCAGCCGCCCTCGATGTGATCGACGCCCAAGGTGTCCAGCGCCTCGGCGATGCGCAGCTTCTCGGGCGTGGAAAACTGCACCCCTTGGGTCTGCTGCCCGTCACGCAGCGTGGTGTCGTAGAGGTAAAGCCGCTCCCGCGTCATGCCCGCGCTCCCGTCATCGCCGCCCCGGCGCCGCGCGCCCCGCCTGCCGTGGACAGAACCCCGCCCCCGGCTTCTTCTTGGCCCAAATACTCCCGGGGGAGTCGCCCGGCACGGGCGACGGGGGCAGAGCCCCCGGCAAGACCCGCCAGATGCGCAAGACCCGGCATCACGCCACCCCCTCGAGCTTGGCGGGATCGAACCCCTTGCCCGGCAGTAGCTCCACGCCCGCCTTGGACATGCGCACCTCGACCCCCGCCGCAAGCAGCGCCGCCTTCAGTCGGTCCACCTCCGAGAAATCCTTGCTCTGCATGGCCTCGGTGCGCACAAGGGCCAGCCGCTCCTCCCACTCCGAGAGATCCGCGGCCGGCGCGATCCAGTCGCCCATCCCGTCACCAAGCAGACCCAGCAGCCCGGCGCCCGCCTTCAGGCCCGCCGCGTCCCCACTCGAGGCGAGCCGGTGCAGCTCGGCAATCGCTCCGGCGGTGTTCAAATCATCCGCCACGGCGCCCAGCACCGCCTCGGGCACCGGCCCGGCTTCGACGCCCTCGACCATCGCGCGCCACTTGCGCAGCACTGCCTCGGTCTCCGCCGCCTTCTCCGCCGTCCAGTCCATGGGCTTGCGGTAATGCGTCGACAGCATCACGAAGCGCACCACCTCACCCGGCACCTTCGCGCCGCCCGGCCCAGAGCCGTCCAGCAGATCCCGCACGGTAAAAAAGTTGCCCAGGCTCTTGGACATCTTCTTGCCCTCCACCTGCAGCATCTCGTTGTGCAGCCAGTAGCGCGCGAAATCGCCCTCGGGATGCGCGCAGCAGCTCTGCGCCACCTCGTTCTCGTGGTGCGGAAACATCAGGTCGTTGCCGCCGCCATGGATGTCGAAGGTCGCCCCCAGCAGCGCATAGCTCATGGCCGAGCACTCGATATGCCAGCCCGGCCGCCCGCGGCCCCAGGGGCTGTCCCAGCCCGGCACGCCCGCGTCCGAGGGCTTCCAAAGCACGAAATCCATCGGATCGCGCTTGTAGGGCGCCACCTCGACCCGCGCCCCCGCGATCATGTCGTCGACCGACCGCCCCGACAGCCGCCCGTACTCCGGATAGGCGCCCACCGAGAACAGCACGTGCCCTTCGGCCTCGTAGGCAAAACCCTTCTCGATCAGCCCGGCAATCATCTCCACCATCTGCGGGATATACCGCGTCGCCCGTGGCATCTCGTCGGGCTCCAGCACGCCCACCGCGCCCATGTCGTCGAGATACCAGCCGATGGTCTCCTCAGTGATCTCGCCGATGGCGCGCCCCGTCTCGGAAGCCTTGGCGTTGATCTTGTCGTCCACGTCGGTGAAATTCCGCACGTAGGTCACATGACCCGGCCCATAGACCTCGCGCAGCAGCCGATACAGCACGTCGAAGACGATCGCCGGCCGCGCATTGCCAAGATGCGCGCGGTCATAGACCGTCGGCCCGCAGACATAGAGCCGCACGTTCTCCGGATCGATGGGGTCGAACCGCTCCTTGCGGCGGGTCCGGGTGTTCGTGAGCTGGATGTCCATGAAGGCCCTCTTTGTCGCGAGACTCTCGCGGCGGGCTTATAAAGGTTGTCCAGATCAGGAAACAGACGACCATCCCGCCACGCGCCGGGATGCCCCGGCGATGTCAGCAGATAATGCAGATGATGGTGCAGGTCGTCGTCATGCGCGATCCATAGCACCCGCCCCGCCCCGGGGCAAGCACGACACCCCGCAACACCGCTTGCCCGACTCACCCGCGCAGGCGTATGATATGCGCCAGCAACGTGCCCGGCCCCGGGCACCAAGCGACCCTCATCGAAGTCATCGCCCTGAAGCCGTCAGGCAACCTTGATCTTCCTGAGATCGACCCGTCCCGCATGTCGCGGAACGGTCCTCAAACATGCGAGATCGTGATGGGAAAAGGCAACAACAGGCGCGGCAACAAGGAAGTCAAGAAGCCCAAGCAGGACAAGCCCAAGGCGCTTGCGACGGCCAACTCGGGGGCGGTCAAGCCGCTCTCTCTGGGCGAGAAAAAGGGCCGCTGAGCCACCGGCGCCCGCGGACGCCAGGGCCGGATCGAGGCGCATCCAGCCCCCCGAAAAGGCCAGCACCCCCTCCAAACCCGGCGCAACGCGTCCCCTCTCCCCTCGGGGGAGAGGGTCAGGGTGAGGGGCAGGGAACGCCGCTCAAAGCACGGGACATTCCTAAGTCCCGGTTAACGCGATCCACTAACCCATTGATTTCTCTAAGGCGCCAAAATGTCCCGGCCCGGGACATCCCCGCTCACCCCCAGATCAGGCTCGCCGCGATGGCCCACATGGTCAGCCCCACGACCAGGTCCAGAGCCCGCCAGGCGGCCGGTCGGGCAAAGAGCGGCGCCAGCCCCCGCGCGCCGTATCCCAGCGCGGTGAAGAACACTCCCGAGGCCGCCATCGCCCCCAGTGCGAAGGGCAGCGCCGGGTAGCGGGACGAGACCGATCCCAGCAGCACCACCGTATCGAGGTAGACATGCGGATTGAGCCAGGTCAGCGCGAGACAGGTCAGAACCGCCGACCGCCGCGACTGCGCCGCCTCGCCCGCCTCCATCACCTGCCCCCCCTTCCACGCGGCCCAGAGCGTGCGCGCCCCGTACCAGGCAAGGAAGGCCGCCCCGAATATCCGCATGGCCCATTCCAGTCCCGGCACCGCCTGCGCCAGAGCCCCGAAGCCCGCGACCCCGGCGGCGATCAGCGCCGCGTCCGACAGCGCGCAGACGAGGACCACCGATCCCACATGCGCCCGTCGAAGCCCCTGCCGCAGCACAAAGGCGTTCTGCGCCCCGATCGCGAGGATCAGCGAGAACCCGAGCGCGAAGCCCGCGAGAACTGCCTGCATGATGGCCCCCTCCCAAAGAAAACACCCCGCGGCCCAAGACCTTCGGGGTGTTCCTGTTCCCGCCTATCCAGAGCGCGCGCTCAGAGCTGCGCCATGACCTCGTCGCTGGCCTCGAAGTTGGTCGTGACCCGTTGCACGTCGTCGTCGTCCTCGAGCGCGTCGACGAGCTTCATAAGCGACTGCATCCCCTCGAGGTCGAGCTCGGTGGTGTTCGAGGGCTTCCAGGTCAGCTTGGTGCTCTCGGATTCGCCAAGCTGCTCTTCCAGCGCGGTCGAGACCTCGTTGAGATCCGTGTCCGCGCACCAGATCACGTGGCTTTCCTCGCTGCTTTCCACATCCTCGGCGCCCGCCTCGATAGCTGCCATCATGATGTCGTCGGCATCGCCGGCAGACGCAGGGTAGATGATCTCGCCCTTGCGCTCGAACATGAAGGCGACCGAGCCGCTCTCGCCCATGTTGCCGCCGTTCTTGGAGAAGGTCGAGCGCACGTTGGACGCGGTCCGGTTGCGGTTGTCGGTCATCGCCTCGACGATCACAGCCACACCGTTGGGGCCGTAGCCCTCGTAGCGGATCTCTTCGTAGTTCTCGCCGTCACCGGCCTGCGACTTCTTGATGGCGCGGTCGATCACGTCCTTGGGGACCGAGCTCGCCTTGGCTTCCTTCACTGCCAGCCGCAGACGCGGGTTCTTCTCGGGATCGGGGTCGCCCATCTTGGCGGCCACCGTGATCTCCTTCGACAGCTTCGAAAACAGCTTGGAGCGCGCCGCGTCCTGCCGCCCCTTGCGGTGTTGAATGTTCGCCCACTTGGAGTGCCCGGCCATGCTTGCCTCTCGCTCGTCCACCTGTTTCTGATCGGGCGTGATATAGGCCAAGCCCCCACCGCTTGCCAAGAGCGTGCGCGCGTAGGGCGTCAGAGGGGCCAGAACAGCGGGATCAGAAGCGATGCCAGAAGGCCGACGCTGATGTTCAGCGGCACCCCAACCCGCAGGAAGTCCGCGAAGCGGTAGCCGCCGGGGCCATAGACCATGGTGTTGGTCTGGTAGCCGATGGGCGTGGCGAAGCTGCAGCTTGCCGCCACCATGACCGCCACCACCAGCGGCCGCGGGTCGAGCCCAAGCGCCTGCCCCAGTCCGATCGCCACTGGCGTCACGACCACGGCGACGGCGTTGTTGCTCACCGTTTCGGTCAGAAGCGAGGTCAGCAGATAGACCGCCCAGACCAGAAGCCAGCCCGGCAGCATCTCCATGACCGGCGCCACCAGCCCGACCAGCAACTCCACCGCCCCCGAGGATTCGAGCGCCGCCCCGATGGCCAGCATCGCGAAGATGAGCGCCAGCAGCTGCCCCTCGACGAAACCGAAGGCCTCCTCGGCATCGACGCAGCGCGCCAGAAGCACCACCGCCACCGCGATGACCGCGAGCGCGAGGATCGGCGCCACACCGAGCGCGGAGAGGATCACGATGCCCGCTAGAGCGCCGAGCGCCACGGGCGCATGGCTCCTGCGAAAGGCCTTGGCCGAGGGCCGCGAGACGTCGACCATGTCCATTTCTTCCGAAAGGCGCCTGATATCCTCCGGCGAGCCCTCGAGCAGCAGCGTGTCGCCGACCCGCACCACGAGATCGTCAAGCTGCCGCCCGATGTTCTGGTTCCGCCGGTGCACCGCCAACGGATAGACGCCATAGCGCCGTCGCAGGCGCAGCGCCCCCAGCGACCTCCCGACCATCTTGCAGCCCGGCGAGATCAGCGCCTCGACCGTGGTCGTCTCCTTCGATGAGACCTGATCCACGCGTTTCAGCGACTTGTTGCGCTGCAGGCTCAGCAGCTCGGTCATCTGGGTCCGCAGAACCACGCGGTCGCCGACCTCCAGAATGACACCGTCGAGATTGCGACGCAGCGATTCATCGCCCCTCACCACGTCCACCAGCCGCACGCCCTCGCGCTTGAACAGTTGCACGCCCAGCACCTCGCGTCCGACGAGGTTGGAATCCGGCGGGATCACCGCCTCGGTGAAGAACTTCATCCGCGAACGATCCGAGAGCATGCCGGCCATCGAATCCCGCTCCGGAAGCAGCTTGCGCCCGAAGAGCGCCATGTAGATGCCGCCCCAGAGGATGAGGATCAGCGCCAGCGGCGTCACCTCGAAGATCGAAAAGGGCTCGAGCCCCCGGGTCCGGGCAACCCCGTCCACAAGCAGGTTCGTCGACGTCCCGATCAGGGTCGCGGTCCCCCCGAGGATCGAGGCATAGCTGAGCGGGATCAGCAGCTTTGATGGTGCCACGCCGAGCGAGCGCGAGATCTGCACGAAGATCGGCAGCATCACCACCACGACGGGGGTGTTGTTCATGAAGGCCGAGGCAACGACCACCACCACGAGGATGCCCACCACGGCGGCCTTGGGCTGCTTGCTGACCTGCCCCTGTGCATAGCTCGAGAAGGTCTCGAGCGCCCCGGTCCGCACCAGGGCCCCGACGACGAGGAACATGGCGGCAATGGTCCAGGGCGCCGGGTTCGAAAGGACCTCCAGCGCGGCATCGTAGGGCAACACTCCGAGCGCCAGCAGCACCGCAACCCCGCCGATGGCGACAACCTCGGTCGGATAGGTCTCACGCACGAACAGCACGAACATGCCAACCACCACAGCGAGCGTCAGATACGCGGCCGCCGCCTGGCTCAGGTCGAAGAAAATCATTTCGGGGAAACCAATGCCTCGTTCATCGCCGGGCATCCTGCCCCATGGGTCGGACCGGCACAAGCGAAGCAGCCGGCCGCGGCTGCACGAGCGCCAGCCCTGCCAACATCAGCGCCAAAGCCCCCCAGAACCAGCCCGAATATCCCTCGCCTAGGAAGAGCATCGCCCAGGCCAGGCCAAACAGCGTGACGAAATAGCTCACCTGCACGGCAAAGACCGATCCCGCCAACCCGACCAGTCCGACATAGCCGGAATAGGCCGCAGCATGCAGAAGGGACGACGCGACGATGGCCGTGTCGGGCTGCGTCCAGGCGCCCCGCGGATCGATGAATTGCCCGGTGGCGATGGCAAGTGGCAGGCTCAGCACCATCCCCACGACCGAGGCCCCCGCGAGTAGCTGCAGGGGGTCGAGCCCGTCGGTCCCGAACCGCGCGACGTAATTGCCCTCGATCGCGTAGCAGGCCGAGGCCAGCAGTGCGACCGCGACCCAGACCGCCGGAACCACGCCGGTCGCTCCGGTCTCCGGCATCACCAGCAGCGCGACACCCGCCAGCCCCAGGCTGAGGCCCGCAAGCCTCCGCCAGCCGAAGACGTCGATGCCAAGCGCAAGCGCCACCGGAAAGGCCAGCATCGGGACCGAACTCAGCAGCATCGAGAGCACCCCCGAGGGAAGATGCACAGCCGCGCTGTAGGAAGCGAGACCCGGCAGGACCGTCCCGATCACCGCGATAAGCAGGTAGAGCCGCAGGGCCACCCCGTCGGTCCGCAGGCTGCGCCCGCGCAGGAGTGTGATCCCGGCCAGGATCACGGCGACAAGCGCGTTCTGCCAGACGAGGATACCGAAGGGCCGATATCCTTCCGAGACGGCGACCTTGGCCAGCGGTTGCGTCCCGCCCCAAGCCGCCCCGATCAGGATCAAGGCGGCAAAGGGCAAGACGCCTTTCACGCGCCGGCCTGTTGCAGGCGGCCGCCCTGCCGGACAGGCTCGATGCGCGTGGCCTTGCCCGTCCGGTCGTCGGTTTCCACCAGTACGCCACACAGCGTCGCCTCGCCCAGTGCCGGCTGGAAGCGGGTCTTGCCCATGCCGGTCACGAAGCGCCGCATCGGCTCGGTCTTCTCCATGCCGATGACGGAATCGTAGTCGCCGCACATGCCCGCGTCGCTGAGAAAGCCGGTGCCGCCCGGCAGGATCTGCGCATCGGCCGTCGGCACATGCGTATGCGTGCCGACCACAAGGCTCGCCCGGCCGTCGCAGAAATGCCCCACGCCCATCTTCTCGGAGGTCGCCTCGCAGTGGATGTCCACCACGATGGCCTGCGCTTGCCCGCCCATGGGATGCCGGCGCAGCACCTCGTCGAGGGCCGAAAAGGGATCGTCGAAGGCGCGTTTCATGAAGACCTGGCCCAGCACCTGCGCCACCAGCACCTTGCGACCACGGCGGTCGGAGAAAAGCGCCGCGCCCCGGCCCGGTGCCTGCTTGGCATAGTTGAGCGGGCGGACGATCCGGTTGTCCTTCTCGATATGCGTCAGCATGTCCTTCTGGTCGAAGGCGTGATCGCCCAGCGTCACCACGTCCGCACCCGCCTCGAAAAGCCCGCCCGCGTGCTCCGCCGTCAGCCCGCTGCCGTTCGACGCATTCTCGCCGTTCACGATCACGAAATCGAGCTTCCAGGCCTCGCGCAGCGCTGGAAGCCGCTCTGCCACCGCTGCGCGCCCCGCACGCCCCATCACGTCGCCAAGATAAAGTATTTTCATGGGTGCAGGCTTAAGTGCCTCGCGCGCGAAAGCAAAGCCCCACGATGCCCGAACGGTCGGCCTCGCCTAATCGCAGGCCATCGCCGCATCCAGTGCGCGCTCCGAGTAGGCTCCGACCCTGCGCGCCCGGACCTGCCCATCCTCCAGCCTCAGCGCCAGCACGTCCTGCCAGTCGCCGCTCGGCAGAACCAACTCCTGACCACCTTCACAGGCACGCAAGCCCCCGACGATCCGCGCCCAGCCGATACGATGATTGCTCACGCCCTCGAAACTGGCGATCTCGCGAAGTGCCCCGCCCTCGAAGCGCCAGACCCGCAGGACCCGCGCCAGATGCGGCCGATCCACGTAAGCGATCTCGACCCGGCCGTCGCCATCCAGGTCGCCCGCGGCAACCGGCGCCAGCCAGCGGAAGGGCTGCCCGATAAAGGGAGTTGCGGCGATACGGCCCCCAGGCCCCCAGACGGCAAGCCGCGCCCCGGCGTCTACATGGCTTTCCACCACGATCACCTCGGGGCCCGCCACCCCTTCAACGTCGTAAAGCCGCGGCGCGAGATCCTCGAACACCAGCGACTCGTCCAGGATGAACCGCCTCAGGCTCCCGTCCGCGAGCCGCATCTCCAGAGATCCCCATTCCAGGTCATCGCCAAGCACGCCGTGCGCATATCGCCCGGTCGGGTCGCCATACTCCGCCGCCACGATCCTGTCGGCCAGCGCTGGCCCGGCCGCCGCAAGCCACAGGCCCAGCATCAGCCCAACGCCGCGGGCGAACGGCCACCAAGGGCGCGACGGATTGCGCGGCGCCCCGGCCAAAGGTTCAGATCTGCTTTTCGGGCATCTGGACGACCAGGCCCTCAAGCTCGCCGGACACCTTCAGCTGACAGGTCAGACGCGACCGCTTCGGATCGGGCTCGAAGGCGAAATCGAGCATGTCCTCTTCCATGTCGTCCATGGGCGGAAGCTTCTCGACCCAGTCGGGGTGAACGTAGACGTGGCAGGTCGAACAGGCACATGCACCGCCGCAATCGGCCTCGATGCCCGGGACGCCGTTGTCGCGCGCCCCTTCCATGACTGTGAGTCCATCGGCGACATCGATGACATGCTCGGTCCCGTTGTGCTCGATATAGGTGATCTTCGCCATCAAGCTCTCCCTTTCGTCGATCGGCGCCATCGTTAGTCGCATCGGTCCGACACGACCAGCCCTTTCCGGGTCAATCCTGCGCTATCCCCGCCGCGGTGACGGTTGCAAAGGCAGCGACACGCCCGGCACTTTCTTTCCGACCGCCGAAAATGCCACTAACGTCGCTGCGATACCGCATCAGCAGCCGCAGAAAGGCACCGCCCGCAATGCCCCGCCTCTTGGCCCCTCTCACGGCACTCGGCGTCCTCTCGGCCTGCGCCATGCCGGCGCCGCAGAAAACCGGCGCGCCTGAGCGCTGCTGGGCCAGCGAGACGCTGCAGCCCGCCATCTACGAACAGGTCATGGGAGAGGTTCAGGTCATCCCCGCCGAGATCGCCACGGATGGCACCGTGCTGCGGGCGCCTGTCTATCGCCGCGCCCCGGTGCCGCGCGTGGTGCGCCCCCGGGACGAACTTCGTTTCGAGACCCCCTGCCCGGACGCGCTCACGCCCGAATTCATCGCCTCGCTGCAACGGGCGTTGGCGGCGCGCGGCCTGTTCGATGCCCCGATCACTGGTGAGCTCGACGCCGCGACCCGGGCCGCCATCCGCAGCTACCAGTCGGCGCGCGGTCTCGACAGCGACCGCCTTTCGGCAGAGATGGCGCGCGATCTCGGCCTCATGCCAATCATCCTGCCCACACCCTCGGACCGCTAAGCCTCAAAACGAAACGGGCGCTCCGAAGGGCGCCCGTCGCGAACCGAACTTCAGGTCCAGTTATTCTTCGGCAGGCGCCGCCTCCGGCTCCTGTTCGAGGCTCAGAGCCACGAACCGGGGATCGCCGCCACGGCGGACCAGCAGCAGGATCGACTTGCGACCCGCGTCGCGGGCATCCTGCAGGCGGGTTTCAAAGTCGCCGAGGCTGGCCACGTTGTCCTGCCCCGCTTCGGTGATCACATCACCCGCACGCAGCCCCTTTTCGTAGGCTTCGGAGGTGGGATCGACATCCATCACGGCGAGCCCCTCGACGTCTCCGCCAAGCTCGAGGTTCTCGCGCATCTCGTCATCCAGCGGCGCGAGCGTCAGGCCCATCAGGTCCATGCTCGACGGCTGATCCGGAACGACTTCCTGCGAAGCGGGAACGGCGGTCTCGGTATCCTCGCGGCGGCCGAGCGTCACGCGCAGCGTCTGCGTCTCGCCATCACGATTGACAACGACGCGAACCGTCTTGCCGACCGTCGTGTTGCCCACGATCCGGACAAGCTGGCGGGTGTCGGTGACCTTCTTGCCGTCGAAACTGACGATCACGTCGCCGGCTTCCATCCCGGCCTCAGCCGCGGGGCCCTCGGGGACGTCGGAGACCAGCGCGCCTTCCGAGCTTGCAAGGTCAAGCGCCTCGGCCACGTCGTCGGTCACGTCCTGGATCCGCACACCAAGCCAGCCGCGGCGCGTCTCGCCGTATTCCTGCAGCTGGTCGACGACCCGCGTCACGACGTTCGAAGCCATCGAGAAACCGATGCCGATCGAGCCGCCATTTGGCGACAGGATCGCCGTGTTCACGCCGATGACTTCGCCGGCCATGTTGAAAAGCGGTCCGCCAGAGTTGCCGCGGTTGATGGCCGCGTCGGTCTGGATGTAGTCGTCATACGTGCCCGAAAGCTCGCGGTTGCGAGCCGAAACGATGCCCGCGCTTACCGAGAACCCCTGGCCGAGCGGGTTGCCCATGGCCATGACCCAGTCGCCGACGCGCGCGGTATCGCTGTCACCGAAAGGAACGAAGGGCAGCGGCTCGTCGGAGTCGACCTTGAGCAGCGCGATGTCGGTGTTGGGATCGGTGCCGACGACTTCGGCGGGAAGTTCCTCACCCGAGAAGAACTCGATGGTGATCTCGTCGGCGGATTCGATCACGTGGTTGTTCGTGACGATGTAGCCGTCTTCGGAAATGACGAAACCCGAGCCCAGAGCCGACGAGCGGCGGGGCTGGCTGGGACCCTGGCGGTCCTGGAATTCACGAAAGAAATCCTCGAAAGGCGAACCTTCGGGAACGATACCCTGCGGCCCCGCGCGCCCGGCCACGGTAGTCGAGGTGGTGATGTTCACCACGGAAGGGCTCACCTGGTCGGCCAGATCCGCGAAGGTTTCCGGCGCGCCGCGGGCCGATGCCATCACCGACTGCGCGACGATCAGCATCATCGAGAGGGATGCAATCCAGAAAAGCCTCAGCGGATGCGCCGATTTTTGTGGGATTGCCAATGCTTGAGATGTCACAGGTCACTCCTTGTCTCTGCCAGCCGGCCACGCAGAGGGCCGCCTGCCTCACTGTAGTGTCGCAGAGATAGGTGCAGCGCGGCAACACCAAAGGTCTGGTTTCACCGCCTCAAGCGCATGTGACTGGAAATCGCCCTCACGTGACCAAAGCGCCCCTATCGCGCGACCCAAAGCAGCAGAATGCCGGTGGTCAACGTCAGCAGCCCGAGCACTTGCCGCATCTCCGGCGGCATAGCGCGTAGCGCCTCGAGCAGACGTTCCACAAGCGAAGGGGCCAGTGCGTACACCAGCCCCTCCACGATCAGGACGAAGGCAAGCCCCGTCAGCAGATCCGATCCGGTCACTCCGAACCGGACCCGGTCTCGTCCTCCTGATCCGACGATCCGTCGTCGGAGGACCCGGTTTCACTCGAACCGCCATCGGCGCTCTGGTCGGCGCTGCCGGAACCGTCACCCGAGGTGTCATCGCCCCCCTCGGACTGACTGTCCGTCGCGCCGGAGTCACCCGAAGCGCCGGAGCCCTGGTCATCCTCTTCCTCGTCTTCCGAGGGAAGCGCGGTCTCGCTCAGGTTCTGCAGCTCTTCTGCGGCACCGCCGGTGCTTGTGCCGGTCTCTTCCTCGAACTCGCGCGCCGTCTCTTCCGGCGTGCGCCCCGAAGACGGCTGCGCCGGCACCTCGGCAAGTGCCTTGGTCTCGTCCGGCTGCGCGTTCGAGAAATACTCGAAGAACTCGGTGTCCGGGGTCATGACCATCGAGGAGGTCCCACCCTGGATCGCCGTCTCGTAGGCCTGCAGTGATCGGTAGAAGGCGAAGAACTCCGGGTCCTGACCATAGGCCTCGGCGTAGATCCGGTTCCGCTGCGCATCCGCCTCACCGCGGATCACGTTGGCTTCCCGGTCCGCCTCGGACAGGGTCTCGACCACGGTCCGGTCGGCAAGCGCACGCACACGTTGCGCCGCCTCGTTACCGCGAGCGATCTCGTCTGCGGCCTCGCGTTCACGCTCGGCCCGCATCCGGGCAAAGGTGGCCTCGAGGTTCTGCGACGGAAGGTTCGTCTGCTTCAGACGCACGTCCACCACGTCGATGCCAAGCGCCTGCGCCTCGTCCCGCGCATTCTCACGAATACGCACTGTCAGGTCGCGGCGGTCCTCCGAGAGGATCCGGTCGGATGTCACCTGGTCGGCACCCAGAACCTCGCGGATCTGCGCGTTGAGGATGCCCTGAAGACGGTCCTCGGCGCTGCGGATGCCGCCGACGCCAACGGCCTGACGGAACTGGACCACGTCCTCGATCCGGTAGCGCGCGAAGGCGTCCACGACGAGGCGCCGGTCATCCGAAGGCGTGACCTCGATGGTCTCGGTATCCAGCGACAGGATCCGGTCGTCGTAGCGCACGACTTCCTGGATCAGCGGCACCTTGAAGGCGAGCCCCGGCTCTTCCTTCACCGCCCGGATCTGACCGAACTGAAGCACGAGCGCCTTTTCACGCTCATCCACCACGAACATCGACGAGAGGGCGATGACCACGACGACGACCACCGCCACGATAAAGGCTGTCAGCTTGCCCATGGCTTAGTTACCCCCGTTGGTGTTGGAGTTGGAGCCACTGTTGCGCAGCTCGTTCAGGGGCAGGTAAGGCACGACACCCCCCTGTCCTCCGCCTTCGGTCAGCGAGGGATCGAGGATCATCTTGTCCACGCCGCCAAGGACACGCTCCATCGTCTCGAGGTAGAGACGGCGGCGGGTCACGTCGCGCGCGCGGGAATACTCCTCCAGAACGCTTTCGAAACGGCTTGCTTCACCAATGGCCTCGTTGACCACGCGAGCACGATAGCCTTCGGCCTCTTCCAGCGTCTCGGCAGCCTGACCGCGCGCCTCGGCCACCACACGGTTGGCATAGGCGTCGGCCTGACGTTCGAGCCGGTCACGTTCCTGCTCGGCCGCCTGCACTTCGCGGAAGGCGTCGATCACCTCGCGCGGCGGGTCCGCCTGGTCGAGGTTCACACGCACGATCGCGATGCCCGAGTTGTACTCGTCCAGCGTCGCCTGGATCTGCTCGACCGCGGTCTGGGCAATGAGCCCCCGGTCACGGTTGAGGATCGGCGCCAGGTTCGAGGCCGCGATGATCTCACGCATCACGGATTCCGACACCGCCTGAACCGTCAGCTGCGGATCGCGGATGTTGAACAGAAGCTGCGCCGGATCCTTGATGTTCCAGACCACCTGGAACTCGATGTCCACGACATTCGCATCCGTGGTCAGCATCAGGCCGTCCGATTCCGCCCGGCTTCCACCGATGTTCTCGGTCCGCTCCGAGGTCACGTTGACGACATCGTATGTCACCACCGGCCAGGGCGCGAAATTCAGGCCCGGCTGACCGGTCGAGGAATAGCTACCGAGGAAAAGCTCCACCGACTGCTCTTCCGGCCGCACGGTGTAGAGGCTCGACCAGAGCCAAAGCCCCAGCACCACCAGCAGACCGATGATGATCGTGCCGCGATTGAACCCGGGCCCGCCGGAACCGGAACCACCACCGGTGCCCCCGTTGCCGCGCCCGCCCATGAGCACGCGCAGCCGTTCTTGGCCCTTCTTCATCAGTTCGTCGATCTCGGGGATCTGGCTGTCCTCCGGCCGGCGACCACCGCCGCCGCCTCCTCCGTACGGACCACGCCCGCCGCCATTGTCGCCGCCGCTGCCGCGGCCGCCCTGGCCCGAGCTACCGCCGCCCCCCCAGGGGCCGCCGTTCTGTCCTGCCATTAAGACTGTTCCTTCCATCATCCTGTCAGACGCGTTCCCGATACCTGTGGGCCCCACTCTGTAATTCAAGCTGTACGCACCGGCTGGCGCATGGTCACGATTTCCTCGGACATGGTCGGATGCACCGCGCAGGTCCGGTCGAAATCTTCCTTGGTCGCACCCATCTTTACCGCGATACCGGCCAACTGGATCATCTCGCCCGCGCCAGGGGCCACGATGTGGCAGCCGAGCACCTTACGGGTCTCCTTCGAGACGAGCAGCTTCATCAGCACGCGATCGTTCTTGCCGGCAAAGGCCGACTGCATCGCCCGGAACGACGTGCAGTAGACCTCGGTCGCCTCCTGCGCGGCCGCCTGTTCCTCGGTCAGTCCGACCGTGCCGAACTCGGGCTGGGTGAACACCGCGCTGGGGATCAGCTCGTGATCCACCGGCGTCGGGTTGCCCTTGAAGACGGTCTCGACGAAGGCCATGCCCTCGCGGATCGCGACCGGCGTCAGGTTCACCCGGTCGGTCACGTCGCCGATCGCGTAGATCGAGGGCACGCCGGTCTGCGAGTACTCGTCCACGACGACCTCGCCGCCGTTGCCCAGCGCGACGCCGCACTCCTCAAGGCCCATGTCCTCGGTGTTGGGCGTGCGGCCCGTCGCGAAGAGAACCGCGTCGAAGATACCCTCCTGCCCGTTCGTCGCCTTCACCCAGAGCGGCCCCTCGGCCTCGTCCTCGGTCTCGCCCGTCATCGAGCTGTCGCCCGGGATGTCGCCAACCTCCTGGACCGAGACGCCCAGCCGCCCGTCGCCATCGCCCTCGAAGTCCGCTTTCTCGGCGCAGCGCATCTCGACGATGTTGGTGCCCACGTGCAGGTCGATGCCCCGCTCCTGCATCGCCTCCGAGATCAGCCCGCGGGCCTCCTCGTCGAAGCCGCGCAGGATCTGGGCGCCGCGGTAGAACTGCGTGACCTTCACGCCAAGCCCGTGCAGGATGCAGGCGAACTCGCAGGCGATGTAGCCGCCGCCGATGATCAGCACCGAGCGGGGCAGCTTCTCCAGGTGGAAGATGTCGTCCGAGACCATGCCGAGATGCGCGTTGGGCACGTCGGGGCGCTGCGGACGACCGCCCGAGGCGATCAGGATGTGCTTGGCGGTCTTCACCTCGCCCGTCGAAAGCTCCACGGTGTGGGGATCGCGCAGCTTGGCCCGTGCCTCGAAACGCTCCACGCCCGATCCGTCGAGCAGCTTCTTGTAGACGCCCTCCAGCCGGTCCAGTTCCTTCTCGAGATTTCCGTGGAAGGTCGCCCAGTCGAAGGTGCCGTCGGCGATCTCCCAGCCGTAGGCGCGCGCCTCCTCGGGCATGCCGCTGTACTCCGAGGCGAAGACCATGAGCTTCTTGGGCACGCAGCCCCGGATCACGCAGGTGCCGCCGTAGCGGTCTTCCTCGGCCAGTGCGACCTTCACGTCTCCCTCGGCCGCCGCCATGCGCGCCGCACGCACACCGCCGGAACCGCCGCCGATCACGAAAAGGTCGTAGTCGAAATCGCTCATGTCTCGCCCTCGTAGTGATTGCGAGAGGTATTTCACATGGGCGGCGCCTTGGCCAGTGCGACCCGCCCGCGCGCGGTCACGTCCCGGTGGGTGCGCGCGAGGCGGGCGCCGCGGCTCAGCGCACCCGGCAGACGGTGTGGATGATCCGGATCCGGTCGCCGAAATCCTCGTGCCCCGGCAGGTAGTCCTGCGGGTCGCTGATCTCGACCACCTCCCAGAGCCCCTCACTCGCGATGCCCTCGACCGTCGCGCGGAAATCCAGCGCCTCCCAGCGGTCGGTGCGCTGGGTGAAGGTGATGAGCCCGCCGGAGGCCACGCAGCGGCAGGCGTCGCGCAGCAGGGCGCCGGCATCCTCGATATAGGTCAGCACGCCGACCGAGGCGGCGGCGGCCATGGAGTTGTCCTCCACCGGCAGCGGCAGCTTCTGGAGATCGTGCTCCACCAGCCGGTCGTAGAGATCCCGCTTGCCCGCCAGCTTCAGGCTCTCGGCCGAGATATCCAGACCGGTCAGCGCCACGCCTACCCGCTCGGCCAGTGCCACGCCGAAAAGCCCCGTCCCGCAGCCGATGTCGAGCACCGCATCGCCTTGGGAAAGATGCGGCGCCAGCCGGTCGGCGGCATCCGAAGGCGCCCGGTAGTTCCAGGCCTTCATCGTGTCCGCGTCATAGGTGGCCGCCCAGGCATCGTAGTAGCCCGAGACCGCCTCGGGATCGGTGGTCCCGCCCCTGAGATCGAAGGATTTGCCGTCCTGCGGGGTCTTGGTCATGCGCCGGTCCTCACGTTGTTTCGGATAGCGGATGTGTCCCACGCCGGGCACCGGGCTTCAACGCCCGAGCCGGACGGACCGGCGCGGCCCTTGGTGCGGGACAGAGGAATGTCCCGGGCCGGGACATTTTTGTAGATCAATAATTTCAATGGGTTAGATGGGTGCATTAACCGGGACTTAGGGATTTGGGGAGTGCTCACACGCGACTCACAGAGTGCATACGTCGGAATTCGTCGAAGGGAATTCCTTGACCGCCCTCACTAAACAACCGTTAATATTCGGTTAATACCGTTACATAGAATTTTGAATTGGGAACGCCATGAAACGCAACCTTACAGTAATATTGGTGGCTTTGGCGATTGCATCGTGCACAAGCCCCAACCTGCTTGCTCCCAGATACGAAACCATGTCCAGCAGCCGCCTTTGGACTGAAAGAGTGCTCGCCGACTCGCCAATGGAAGTCGCCCTCATCGAGGCGGAACTCGGCTCAAGAGGAGAGACAACATCCGGAACTGGTGGATATACCTTTCTAGGCGAAAACACCGCGGCAGCGTACGGAAAGAAGATATATTCACGGGAAGAGACATCGAATTCCGACGTCAACTGTGACGATTTTCCATCCTCTGGAAGTGCACAAAAGTACTTCCTGCGTCACGGAGGGCCTCAAAGAGACCCGAACGGCCTGGACCGCGATGGTGACGGGCTTGCTTGCGAGTGGGGGACCTACCTTCGAGAAGCAGTGCGAAAGGCTAAGTCTCTTCAGGCGTCGCGAAGTATATCGCGGAGAGCTCGATCAACGTGCTACACTGGCCCAAGAGGTGGAACTTACACGCTCACGGCAAGCGGAAACAAGAATTACGACGGATGCTAGGAGGCCCTGATACATCCAATGCATCTGCGTTTCGGAGATCTTCCTTCCCATCGAAGGCCTGCAGAAACGGGACTGTGATGCTGTCGGAATATCACCAAGCTCTTGCATAGCAGTGTGGCATGCTCGGCATATTGCGCGGAATCAAGGGCCGCAGGCCCGCCGCGCATCGCCGACGCGCTCCCATGCGGCGGCGATTTGGTGAGGAAAGGCGCGACGTGTAGAGGTCTTTCGGAGTGGCCGGCATAAAGCGCTAGGATCGACGGGCAGGATCGCCACCGCGCGCGTCGGCGATGCGCGGCTAAGCACAGAGACTGGGACAGCCTACTCCCCCAGATCCCCGAAGGCATTCCCGTCACCGCCCACGTCGTACTGCTCTTCAGACACGGTATCGGCGGTCACGTCGCGCAGGGTGACGCGGCCGTCGGCGTGGCCGATGACGACCTGGTCGCAGATGTCCACGAACAGCCCGTTCTCCACCACGCCGGGCACCTGGTTCAGCACCATGGCGAGCTGGCGGGGGTTGCCGATGCGGGTGAGCTTCAGGTCGAGGATCAGGTTGCCCTCGTCGGTGCGGTAGGGTCCGTCGGCGCCGGGGCGCAGCTCGATGGTCTTGCCCATGACGTCCATGGCGGTCAGCGCCTCGTCGATCAGGGTCTGCGTGGCCTTCCAGCCGAAGGGAATGACCTCGACCGGCAGGGGGAAGGCGCCGAGGCTCTCGACCTCCTTCGCGGCGTCGGCGATGACCACCATGCGGTCGCTGGCGCTGGCCACGATCTTTTCGTGCAGCAGCGCCCCGCCGCCGCCCTTGATCAGGTTCAGCTCGCCGTCGAACTCGTCCGCACCGTCGATGGTGATGTCGAGCCAGCCGGCCTCTTCCAGCGTGATGACCTCGAGCCCCAGATCGCGCGCCATCTCGGCGGTGCGGGTCGAGGTGGGCACGCCGCGGAAGTGCAGGTCGCGCTCGCGCACCGCCTCGGCCAGGCAGCGGACAAGCCAGGCCGCGGTCGAGCCGGTGCCGAGCCCCACGCGCATGCCGCTTTGCACCATGTCGGCGGCGCGCCGCGCGGCCACGAATTTCGCCGTGTCGATGGGCGAGAGCTCTCCGGTCATGACTTCCCTCCTGGCTGGTTGCGCGCCTTATAGGGGCGCGGCTGCCGTGGTGCGAGGGGGAATTCCGACCCAGCGTCGCATGTCGTGAGAGGTTTCGCCCTGCTTTCGGTCGCGGTACATGGACGTCATGGACGACTACATCCTGCACTACGCGCCGGACAACGCCTCTCTGGTGGTGCGGCTGGCGCTGGAGGACCGGGGCCTGCCCTACCGCACGGCGCTGGTGGATCGCGCGAGCGAAGCGCAGAAGGGCGCGGCCTATCGCAAGATCAACCCGGTGGGGCTGATCCCGGCGCTCGAGACGCCGCGCGGCGTGCTGTTCGAGACGGCGGCAATCCTGCTCTGGCTGGCGGACACGCACGGCGGCCTCGGCCCCGCGCCGGGCGACGTGCAGCGCGGGCATTTCCTGAAATGGCTGATCTTCGTGTCGAACACGCTGCACGCCGGCCTGCGGCTGACCTTCTACCCGCAGAACTACGTGGGCGATGCGCCGGAATACCACGCGGCCCTGCGCACCGGCACCCGCACCGGCCTCGACACCCAGCTGCGGCTGCTGGATGCCGAGGCGCGGCGCGCCCACGGCTGGTTCAACGCGGCCGAGGTGACGGTGCTCGATTACTACGTGGCCTGCTGCCTGCGGTGGGCGGGGCTCTACCCGCAGGGCGACACCGGCTGGTTCGACCTCGCGCGCTACCCCGCGCTCTGGGACCTCGCCGAAAGCCTCGAATCGCGGCCCGCCACCAAGGCGGCCATCGCGGCCGAGGGGCTGGGCGCGAAGCCCTTCACCCGGCCGGAACCACCGCAGCCGCCCGAAGGCTCCGCGACCTGAGCCACGCGGCTTTCCCGCAGGGGCTGACGCATTAGGTGGACGCGAAGGCGCTTGCGGCACATCGCAAGGCGTGGTGGCGTGCCACAGATGCGGGACGCGCAACGGGAGGTCATCCATGTTCCTGTCGGTCTTCGAGATGTTCAAGGTGGGGATCGGGCCATCCTCCTCGCACACCATGGGGCCCATGGTGGCGGCGGCACGGTTCCTCGACACGCTGCGCGAGGCGCCCTTCACCGCGCATGGCGTGAGCGCGGCGCTCTACGGCAGCCTCGCCTTCACCGGCGTCGGTCACGCGACGGACCGGGCGACGATCCTCGGCCTCGCCGGGTTCCGGCCCGAAAGCTACGACCGCGAGGCCGCCGATGCGGCGATGGAGCAGATCCGCAAGGATCGGCAGGTGACGCCCGATGGCCTCGCCCCGCTCGCCTTCGACCCGCAAAAGGACCTGCGCTTCGATTTCGGCGACCCGCTGCCCGGGCACGCCAACGGCATGATCCTCGCCGCGCATGACGCGCAGGGCGACGTGATCCTGCAGGAGACCTATTATTCCGTGGGCGGAGGCTTTGTCCTGACCGAGGCGGAACTGGCCTCGGGCGAGGACACCGATCATGGCCCGCCGGTCCCCTACCCCTTCAAGAGCGCCGCGCAGATGCTGGACATGGCCCGCGCCTCGGGCAAGAGCATCGCCGAGATGAAGCGCGCCAACGAGATTTCGCGCGGGGGCGCAGACAACCTCGACCGTGGCGTGGCGCGGATCTGGCAAGTTATGGAGGATTGCATCGAGCGGGGCCTGGAGGCGCCGGGTATCCTTCCGGGGGGGCTCAAGGTGCGCAGGCGGGCACGCGACATCCATGACCAGCTTCTGGCCGAACGCGGCCGCAACCTCTCCGCGCCGCACACGATCAACGACTGGATGAGCGTCTACGCCATGGCCGTGAACGAGGAGAACGCCGCCGGTGGACAGGTCGTCACCGCACCCACCAACGGCGCCGCCGGCGTGGTGCCCGCCACCATCCGCTACTGGCTCGACCACGTGCCAGGGGCCGCGCGCAGCAAGATCCCCGATTTCCTGCTCACCGCCGCTGCCATCGGCGGGCTGGTAAAATACAACGCCTCGATCAGCGGGGCCGAGGCCGGCTGCCAGGCCGAGGTCGGCAGCGCCTCGGCCATGGCCGCCGCAGGGCTCTGCGCCGTCATGGGCGGCACACCCGAGCAGATCGAGAACGCCGCCGAGATCGCGCTGGAGCACCACCTCGGCATGACCTGCGACCCGGTGAAGGGGCTCGTTCAGGTGCCCTGCATCGAACGCAACGGGCTGGGCGCGATCAAGGCGGTCAGCGCCGCCTCGCTGGCGCTGCGGGGCGACGGCGACCACTTCGTGCCCCTCGACGCCTGCATCGAGACCATGCGCCAGACCGGCGAGGACATGAGCCACAAGTACAAGGAAACCGCGCTTGGCGGGCTGGCGGTGAACATCCCCAACTGCTGAGCGCCCGCGCCCTCAGGGCGCGGCGGCAAACAGCAGCAGACGCACGCCGGTGTCTCCCAGCACGACCACGGGCACCGGCCCGCCCTGGTGAAAGCGCAGCGCGTCCCCACGTGCCAGATCCTGCGGCGTGCCCTCCAGCGTCACCCGCAGCCGGCCCTGCAGCAGCACCAGGTGACATTCGCGCACCGTGTTCTGCAGGTTGGTGAGATCCGCGCTGACCCCCGCCCCGAGCCGCCATTCCGTCACCTCGCCCGCAAGCCCCGGGCCGGAGGGCGACACCATGCGCGTGCTGACCGCCCGCTCGGGGTCGCGCCAGTGGGGCTGATCCTCGGCCGGGACGCTGGCCTGAAAGGCCTCCTCGATTCGCGCCATGAGCTGCGAGGGCCGCAGCCCGTGGGCCCCGCAGATGCGGGCCAGCACGTCGGCGCTGGGACTGACCTCGGCATGTTCGAGGCGCGACAGCGCCGCGCGGCTGACACCGCTGCGCTCCGAAAGCTGTTCGAGGGTCCAGCCCTGCGCCGCACGCAGCGCGGCAAGTTCCGCGGCAAGACGTTCGGTCACGGAATCCTGCGCCCGACGGGCGGCGGCGCGCGCGGGTCGCGTCACGCGCAGCGGCGGCATCGCCCCGCCGCCGATCCGGCCATTGCCGGACTGGGGACCGAAGCGGCTCACGCCGGCATGGCCCGCACGGTATCGGCACGGCACACCGGCCGCGCAACCTGCCAGAGGCCGGTCGCCGCGTCCGCGAACGCGCGCAACAGGACACAGGGCATGTGACCTCCCCCCAAACGATCCGTCGCGCCGGAACCCCGTATGGCAGCAGGATCTCCGGCCCGATCATTAGGCGCGATTGACGCTACGTGAACAAGACGGGAGTACACCCGAGGTACGCGCAGTGTCCGGCGCGCAACAATTAGGACACAGTTTTCCGAAGTCGTGGAGCACGCCAGGCGGCCTTGCCAGAGGCACGCGATCAAATGGCATACGCCCGGCACCATGAACTCGGTTTGGTCGAAAGCGGAACCGCGTTCCAAGCAAGTAGCGCGTCATCAGACGCAGCGACCTGTCACCACTCTGGGATCTTAGGGATCTCGATCACCGGGCCTTGGCCTCGGGAGAGAATGGTGCGGTCGAGAAGACTCGAACTTCCACGGGAGTTACCCCACAGCGACCTCAACGCTGCGCGTCTACCAATTCCGCCACGACCGCACTGTCTAGGCTTGGTGACGCGCCTCTTAGCGAAGCCCGCGCAGGATGAAAAGAGGAAATTTTTCATCTGCGCGCCTGCCGTAACGAAAGCATGCCGCAGTCCCGCGCGACACGCTCGCCGTCCGGCTTTGACAGCCCCCGCGGACGCGCATAGAGCATCGCACATGGTGGAATGGATCACGACAGACGGTCTCACGGGCTACGACGAGGCGCTGGCCTTCATGGAAGCGCGCGCTGCCGCCATCGCGGCGGGCGAGGCCGAGGAATGCATCTGGCTGCTGGAGCATCCGCCGCTCTACACCGCCGGGACATCCGCCCGGCGCGAGGACCTGCGCGACCCCGACCGTTTCCCCGTCCACGACACCCGCCGGGGCGGTCAGTACACCTATCACGGCCCCGGACAGCGCGTGGCCTACGTCATGCTGAACGTGGGCGAACGCGGCCATGACGTGCGCCGCTTCGTGGCCGAACTCGAGGCCTGGGTGATCGCCGCGCTGGCCGAGTTCAACGTGACCGGTCACATCCGCGAGGGCCGCGTGGGCGTCTGGGTCGAACGCCCCGACAAGCCCCCCCTGCCCGACGGCCGCATGGCCGAGGACAAGGTCGCCGCCATCGGCATCCGCCTGCGCAAGTGGGTCAGCTTCCACGGCGTGTCGATCAACGTGGAGCCGGACCTGTCCCATTTCGACGGAATCGTGCCCTGCGGCATCACCGACTACGGGGTGACAAGCCTCGTGGATCTCGGGCTGCCGGTTACCATGGGCGACGTGGACACGGCGCTGAAGCGCAGTTTCGGGGATGTCTTCGGCGACTGATCGGCGGATTACTTGTCGCCCCCACTAGAGGACCACGACTTGCCAACAAAAAACCCGGGAGCTGACGCCACCGGGTTTCGGGTTTTCTAGGGTCCGGACGGCGGCCGCAGCGGGGGGATTCGCCGCGGCCGCCAACCCGCCCTATCGGCGACCGGCGCCGAAGACGTGAAACAGGATATCCTCGCGCTGCAGGCCAAGCTCGGCCAACTGGGCGTCGGACTTTGACCGCAGGGCCTCGACCTGGCTTGCCAGCTGGCGTTGACGGCGGTCGAAGGGGGTTTCCACAATGCGGGCGACCCAGTTGCGCAGCGACGGGCGTTCGCGGGTCATCAGGTCGTCGTAAAAGGCCATCGGATCGTCTCCTCAAGCGCCCCTAGCGGAGCATTGTCTGCAGGATGTCAATGACATCATTTCCATATTAACGCCCCATCAGGGGTGAATGGTTCCCGCCGAGATCCCCGCCCCCCGGAGCCTGCTTGCGCCCGGGGAGCGGCGCTTCCAGACTGCCCACGACAGGCAGGCAGGAAACGGAGGCCCCACGTGACACACCAAGCGACGCAGCCCTGGTGGAAAGAAGGGGTGATCTACCAGATCTACCCGCGCTCGTTCATGGACAGCACAGGCGACGGTATCGGCGACCTCGAGGGGATCCGTCAGCGTCTGCCGCATCTCGTCGATCTCGGCATCGACGCGATCTGGATCTCTCCCATCTTCCCCTCGCCGATGAAGGACGCGGGCTACGACGTGGCGGACTACTGCGACATCGACCCGCTCTTCGGCAGCCTCGAGGATTTCGAGCGGCTGTCAGCGGCGGTGAAGGACGCAGGCCTGAAGCTGCTGCTGGACTTCGTGCCCTCGCACAGCTCCGATCAGCACCCCTGGTTCCTCGAGGCGCGCCAGTCGCGCGATGCAGACAAGCGCGACTGGTACGTCTGGCGCGATCCCCTGCCCGACGGCAGCCCGCCCACCAACTGGATCAGCGAATTCGCAGGCCCCACCTGGACCTTCCACCCCGAGACCGGCCAGTACTACCTGCACGTCTTCCTGCCCGAACAGCCCGCGCTCAACTGGCGCAACCCGGAACTGCGCGCGGCCATGTACGACGTCATGCGCTTCTGGTTCGATCGGGGCGTGGATGGCTTCCGCGTGGACGCGCTGGAAAACCTGATGCCGAACCCCGACCTAGGCGACAACCCGCCCAACCCCGACTGGGTCGAAAGCATGGGGCCGGCCCGCAGCCACCTCGCCGTAAACATCAAGCACCAGCCCGAGATCCTCGCCGCCGGGCGCGACATGCGCGCCGTCGCCAACGAGTACGATCCCGAGCGGCTCCTGGTGGGCGAGATCTACGGCACCACCGAGCAGCTGATGAAATACTATGGCGAGAACCACGACGCCTTTCAGCTGCCCTTCAACTTCCTCCTGATCGAGGCCGTCTGGGAGGCCGAGCCCCTCGCTGGCATGATCCGTGCCTACGAGGCCGCGCTGCCCGAGGGCGCATGGCCCAACTGGGTGCTGGGCAACCACGACCGCCCGCGCATCGCCTCGCGCATCGGGCCGTGGCGCGCGCGGCTGGCGGCCATGCTGCTGCTCACCCTGCGCGGCACGCCGACCCTGTACCAAGGCGACGAGCTGGGGATGGAGAACGTGCCGATCCCGCCCGAGGCGGTGCAGGACCCGTGGGAGCGCAACGTCCCCGGGCAGGGTCTCGGCCGTGACCCGGTGCGCACGCCCATCGCGTGGGAGACCGGCCCCGGCGCGGGCTTCACCACCGGGACGCCCTGGCTGCCTATCGACCCCCGCCCCGAGGTGGCGGTCGAGACGCAGCAGGCCGACCCGGGATCGATGCTGGCCTTCCAGAAGGCGCTGCTGGCGCTGCGCAAGCGGGAAAAGGCGCTCACGCTGGGGGACCTCACCGGCGTCAACGCCACCGGCGAGGTTCTGCATTACCGCCGGACGTTCGAGGGCCGGACGCTCGCCGTGACGCTGAACCTGGGCGAAACCGCCGCCCCCTGCCCCGATCCCGGCACCTGCCTGATCTCGACCCACGGAAACGACTCGGGCGACCTAGCCCCCGGCGAAGGCCGCGTTCTGGCGCAGTGAGGAGGCCCTACGGGTAACGGGAAGGAACGAGATAGCGCAACCCGATGCCGTGAGGCGCTAACCGGCCGTCCGGATCACGGCCTGAAAAGCCCGGAACAAGGGGCGTCAGCCCCGCCGGGCCAGCGCCGGACCGTCCGCGCGGTCTGGCGCTTTGGCAATTGCAGAGCGCCGCTCATCGGTCGTCCGGATGTGGCTGCCATAAAGCGCTCCGACCCGCCGTCGCTGCGCCAAACCACGGTCCGGCGCTGGCCCGGCTCCCACTGCACGAAGGGCCTCGTGCAGGCAGTCTTTCCCCCGCCGATACCCCTGGTTGTCGAGGGAGGATGAAGCGCGAGGCAACCAGGTCACCCCCAACAAAAAAAGGGCGGCCCCGGCATATCGCCGGGACCGCCCCTGTCCAGCGCCACGTCGGGCCCGAAGACCCGGCGACGCGATCAGTCCTCGGGCAGCGCGTAGACCGCCACCTGGTCGCCGACCTGGTTCTTCAGGATCGAGTTGCCGCCGGCGACGAAGGCCACGTACTGGCGCCCCTCGTGCTCGTAGACCGCGGGGTTCGACACCGAAGGCGCCTCGACCACGTCGGACCAGAGCTCGTCGCCGTTCTCGACCGAGTAGGCGCGCACCTTGGCGTCCATCGAGGCACCGATGAAGATCACGCCACCCGCCGTCACGGCCGGACCGCCGATTGTGGGCGAGCCCATGCTCTCGGGCATGTAGAAGCCGTACTTCTGCGAGGCGCCGATGGGCCGCGTCCAGAGCGTTTCACCGGTCGTCATGTCGATGGCGCGGATGTCGCCGTAGGGCGGCTCCCAGCAGGGCATGCCCAGCCAGTTCAGCGGCACGTAGAGATTGAACCCGTAGGGCGCGCCGGTCTGCGGATAGAAGCCCGTCTCGTTGCCCGAGCTGCCGGCGACCTCGTCGTATTCCTCGCGCGGGAACATCTCGAGCATCTGCACCGCCCGCGACGTGTTCACGATCGAGATCTGGTTCTCGGGATCGAAGGCAGTACCGCCCCACTGCTGACCCCCGAAGGTGGCGGGATAGACCAGTGTGCCGGTGCCCTCGGCCGAAAGCGGCGTGTAGATCCCGTCATAGCGCGCGTTGTCGAAGATGCGCGAGCATTCCCCGAGGCTCAGCATGTCCGCGATCCACCAGACGTCGGGCCGCTCGGTCAGCGACACCACCGGCTCGGGCTTTGTCACGATGGGCTGGGTCGGGCGCAGCTCGTCACCCTCGATATCGGTGTCGGTGGGGACCTCGATTTCCTCGATCGGCCAGACAGGTTCGCCCGTCTCGCGGTTCAGCACGAAGAGCATGCCCATCTTGGTGGACTGCATCAGCGCCGGGATTTCCTCGCCGTCGACCGTGATGTCCATCAGCGTCGGCGCGGCGTTCGTGTCATAGTCCCAGACGTCATGGTGCACGTACTGGTAGGACCAGACGATCTCGCCCGTCTCGATGTCCACCGCAGTGGTAGACGTCGACAGCGGGATGTCCTGAAGCCGGTTGCCCCCCCAGTAGTTTGGCGAGGGCGAGGACACCGGCAGGTAGACGAGGCCAAGACCCTCGTCGACGCTCATGTGAGTCCAGACGTTGGCGGTGCCGGTCTGTTCGCGCACTTCCTCGGGCAGGATCTGCAGCGCCCAGTCCCGCTCGCCGGTCTGCGCGTCGACCGCGAAGACCGATCCCGGAGGTGCCGCGGCCCATTCCCAGTCCTTGCCGGCCCAGCCGATGATGAGCTTGTCGCGCGCCACCGTGGGCGGCTGCAGAAGCGACAGGGGCCAACGGTCGTTGGTGTCGTTCCACTGGTTCACGTCCAGCACGCCACCCTCGGCGAAATCCTCGCAAAGCTCGCCGGTGTCGGCATCCATCGCGAAAAGCTGCGCGTCCATGGTGCCGAGGTAGACGATCTTCTGGCAGGCCTCGCCCTCGACGGGCTCGTCCGCCTCCCAGTAGGAGACACCGCGGTTCTTGAGCGCGGGCTGGGTCAGCGCCTCGAGCGTGCTTTCGGTGTCAAAGCTCCAGATCTCCTCGCCGGTGGCTGGATCGAGCGCCAGCACCCGGTAGAAGGGCGTGCCGATGTAAAGCATGCCGTTGGCATAGACCGGCGTGGCCGACCAGACGGTAGCGGGCAGATCGCCCGTGCCGTCTGACACGTCCCCGGTGTGCACCTCCCAGACCTTCTCCATCTCACCCACGTTGTCGGCGGTGATCTGGGTCAGGGGCGAATACTTCTGCGCGTTGGCCTGGCCATGGAAGCCTTCCCAGACGGCTGTTTCGGGAACAAGCGGAATATCCATGCGGGTGCGTTCGGCGCTGGCGCCTTCGCCCTCGGTCACGGCATCGCTGCCCTCGGTGGCCTCCGCGTCGGTATCGGACGTTGCTTCGTCGCCGCTCGCCGCGGCATCGTCCGCGCCGCTTTCCGTATCGGTCGCGTCGGTGCCTTCAGCCTCGCTCGCGTCTTGCGTGCCGGTGCTTTCTTCAGCCTCGGTCGGCTCGGCGTCCGGGGCATCGGTCTCCCCCGCCCCGGCGTCTTCCCCGGTCTCGCCGGACGTGTCCTCGATTCCGCCGTCAGTGGCTTCCTCGGGCGCCTCGTCGCTGTCGGTGTTAGTCGATGTGCCGGGATCTTGCGACTGTTCGGTCGGAGTATCGGGCGTGCCGGTCGCGCCCACATCCTGCGCGTAGGCAGGCGCCGATGCGGCCAGCGCCAGGGCCAGCACGGTGTGGCTGACGGGTCGGATAGTGCGGATCATGCCGTGGCTCCCTTGCCTGCGGAACGGGTGGTGGAGACGTCGAGCACGACGCCGACGAGCACGATGACCATGGCGACGATCAGCCACCATTCATGCAGGAAATACGCGGCGAGCCCGGTGCCGATGGCCCCGAGCACCACCAGCGTCCGCAGCAGCGACCGCCAGCCGCCGGGCTGCGACAGCTGGATCAGGACGCCTGCAATGATGAGAAGGATGCTCGACGCGATGACGATCAGCGCCCCGAGGCTGCCAGTCACCCCCGTCAGCGGAGTAAGGTAGTTGTAGACCGCAACCGCAGCGCCCGCGAGCGCCCCGGCCAGGATCAGGATCGTGCGTGGCCGCACGGACGAGGGCGAAGATGCCATGCGTCCCTCCTTGGAAAGGGTTACCTGTTCAATCTGCCAAGGCGACGCCGAAGCGCCTTGCCGGAAAATCCGGCAAACCCGGGTCTCCCTTCGGTTTCCCTGCGGAAGCCGGGCCCGGCACCCCCTCGAGGCGACGCAATGACTTGGCAGGAAACTGCCGAAGCACCTGCATGGTTCCGCCGCCACCCTGATTACCTAGCGTCAGGACTCCGGAACCTTTTCGCAACGGCGGCGCGGCGATGCTCCCGAATGCCCGCGGTCAGGGGGTCGCGCCCTGCCTTCCGGGTTCCGCTTCCGACATCCGGTCGACCACGTCCTCGAGCAGCATCGACGCCAGCTGCTGCCGGTTCGACAGCCCGCTTTTGCGGAAGATCGCGGAGGTCTGGCACTTGGTCGTCGCCGGTCGTGTTCCGCGCAGTTCCGCGATCTCGCAGTTGCTGAAGCCCTTGATGATCAGCAGCGCCACCTCACGTTCGGTACGGCTCAGGCGCCAATCGGCAAAGCGCCGTTCCAGCAGCCCGGCGATATCACCCGAAGCGGCGCTCAGCCGGGCCTCGAGTTCCGCGCGCTGATCACGGGCCCTCGACTGACGCCGATAGACCAAGAGCCCCATGAGACCGCAAAGCGCGATGAGCGGAAGCATGGACAAGTCGACCAGCAGCCAGGCCGGAGCTACGTTCGGACGTTCAAGGATATTGGCGACCTGAACTGCCCCGATCATGAGAACGCAGAATAGCAGGCAACGCATTTGCATGCGCGTGGTGAATCTCTCAAGCATGGCGATACGCCTGTTCCCAAAGAGTTTTCCCAGAGCACACGGGTGAATATCAACATAGCGCGGAATCCGTCATTTCCTTGACATCGCGAAATCCATCAGCCGAATGGCGTAAATGCGCCATGCCCAGACGACTACGACTTGCGGAGGATGGTCCCGGCGCCATCTGGCGCTTCCCTTCCATTTCATGACCTCAATTCGCATGGAGGAGGAGACGATGCGGACTGGCAAGCTCTGGATATCGGCGGCAGCGATCGCCCTGATGACAACCCCGGCCCTGGCACAGGAGGGCGGCCTCGGCGACGCGGTCGAAGACGTCGGAGACGGGCTCAGCGACGGGCTGGGCGACAACGCGGTCGGCAATGCCGTCGACAGTGTCACCGAGGGCGCGGACGATGCCGTCGACGACGTGGGCGACGCGCTGAACGGCGCCGATGACGGCGGCGGCGGGCTCGGCGACGGCGTCGACGACGCGCTCGGTGGCGGCAATCTCGGCGGAGCGGTGGACGACGTGGTCGACGGTACAGGCGACGCACTGAACGGCGGCACAGGCGGCTCCGGCAGCGGTGGTGGCTCCGGTGGCTCGGGCGGAAGTGGCTCCGGCAGCGGCGGGACCGGCAGCGGGGCCGGCGGCAGCGGCTCCAGCGGTGGCGCCAATACACCGGGCTCGTCCAGCGGTGGCACGGACGATGATTCCCGGAGCAGCGGCAACATGGACTGGAACCCGGGAAGCCCCACGGCCGCGGGAGCCGGCACGCGGAATGCCTCGCTGACCTGCTACAACGGCGGCAACACCACGGCCTTCACCGGCATGCCGGTCGTGAGCTCCGGCGGCCAGCGGATCGGCGTGGTGCACGACGCGCTTCTCGCCGGAGACGGCTCGATCGGCCGGGTCCGCTTCATGACCCGGGCGATTTCCTCGGGCAGCACCAACTGCGTCGAGATCGGCGGCGGTGGGATCTCTGCCTCGGGCGGCGTCGTCCGCATCCCGGTGTCCACCGAGAGGATTCGCCAGTCCTCCTGATCCGGACCCGCCGGACAACCTTCACCCTGCCCCGCGCGGGGCAGGATCGGGGCCGCGCCAGCTGCGCGGCCCTTGCGGTGCGACAAATTTCCTTGATCTGCGTCAAATCCCTCCATTGCCCGACCGCAGCCCGCATTCTAGAACGAAGCTCGATCACGGACGTGGGGGGACTCCCTTCTGCGGCCGCGCAAGGAACAGCAGGAGGCACAAAGATGGCTGACGCCGCCATTCACGGCCACGAGCATGAAGACGAGCGGGGCTTCTTTACCCGCTGGTTCATGTCGACGAACCACAAGGACATCGGGATTCTCTACCTGGTGACCGCGGCGCTCGTCGGCTTCGTCTCGGTGGCCTTCACCGTCTACATGCGGCTCGAACTCATGGAGCCCGGGGTTCAGTTCATGTGTATGGAAGGGGCGCGCCTCTTCCCGACCGCGACCGAGAACTGCACCCCCAACGGCCACCTCTGGAACGTCATGATCACCGGCCACGGTGTGCTGATGATGTTCTTTGTGGTCATTCCCGCCCTCTTCGGCGGGTTCGGCAACTACCTGATGCCGCTGCAGATCGGCGCGCCGGACATGGCCTTCCCGCGCCTCAACAACCTGTCCTACTGGCTCTTCGTGGCCGGCTCGACGCTGGCGGTCTGCTCGGTCTTCTCGCCCGGCGGCAACGGCCAGCTCGGCGCGGGCGTCGGCTGGGTGCTCTATCCGCCGCTGTCGACCTCCGAAGGCGGCATCGCGATGGACCTCGCCATCTTCGCCGTGCACGTCTCGGGTGCATCGTCGATCCTCGGCGCGATCAACATCATCACGACCTTCCTGAACATGCGCGCACCGGGCATGAGCCTGTTCAAGGTGCCGCTCTTCGCGTGGTCCGTCTTCATCACCGCATGGCTCATCCTGCTGGCCCTGCCGGTGCTCGCGGGCGCGATCACCATGCTGCTCACCGACCGCAACTTCGGTACCACCTTCTTCCAGCCCTCTGGCGGCGGTGACCCGATCCTCTACCAGCACATCCTGTGGTTCTTCGGCCACCCGGAAGTGTACATCGTGATCCTGCCCGGCTTCGGCATCATCAGCCACGTCATCGCGACCTTCTCGCGCAAGCCGATCTTCGGCTACCTGCCGATGGTCTGGGCCCTGATCGCGATCGGCGTGCTGGGCTTCGTCGTCTGGGCGCACCACATGTACACCGTCGGCATGAGCCTCTCGCAGCAGAGCTACTTCATGCTGGCCACCATGGTCATCGCGGTACCGACGGGCGTGAAGGTCTTCAGCTGGATCGCGACGATGTGGGGCGGCTCGATCGAGTTCAGGACGCCCATGCTCTGGGCCTTCGGCTTCCTGATCCTCTTCACCATGGGCGGCGTGACCGGCGTGGTGCTGAGCCAGGCAGGCGTCGACCGCGCCTACCACGACACCTACTACGTCGTGGCGCACTTCCACTACGTGATGAGCCTCGGTGCCGTGTTCGCGATCTTCGCGGGGATCTACTTCTACTTCCCCAAGATGACCGGGCGCATGATCCCCGAACGGGCCGGCAAGATCCACTTCTGGATGATGTTCATCGGTGCCAACCTGACATTCTTCCCCCAGCACTTCCTGGGCCGTCAGGGCATGCCCCGCCGGTACATCGACTACCCCGAGGCCTTCGGTTTCTGGAACCACGTCTCGAGCTGGGGTGCGCTGCTCTCCTTCGCCTCGTTCGTGTTCTTCATCGGCCTGGTGATCTACACCCTGCGCAAGGGCGCCGTCTCGCACGCCGCGAACCCGTGGAACGAATACGCGGACACGCTGGAATGGACCCTGCCCTCGCCGCCGCCGGAGCACACCTTCGAGCAGCTGCCGAAGCAGGAGGACTGGGACAAGGGCCACGCCCACTGATCCCGGCCCGACAAGCCAGACAAAAGGGAGGCCCCGCCATGGCGGGGCCTTTTCTGTTCGCCTTCCCGGATTCCCTCGCTAAGTGACTGCCCTGCCATGCCGTACAGATGGTCCGACGACCCCGCCCGCCCACAGACCAGGATCCTGACGCTCTGGCCGCACCAGTCCCTGCCGCCGCAGGGCTTCGCGGCCTTCATGCTGACGTTCTTCGTCATGGCGGCTATCCCAATGGTGGGCTTTCTGGGAACCTTCGTGCTGTGGGGGCTGTTGCCCTTCATGCTGGCGGCCACTGCCGGGATCTATTACGCGCTCCGGCGCAATGACCGGGACCGACAGATCCTCGAAGAACTCACGCTTTCCCCCCACCGAGCAACGCTCAGCCGGAAGAATCCGCGCGGAAACGACCAGTTCTGGGAAACTAATCCCTACTGGCTACGTGTCTTCCTGCACGAGACCGGCGGCCCCGTGCCCTACTACGTCACGCTCAAGGGCGACGGACGCGAGGTGGAAATCGGCTCTTTCCTCGCCGAGGACGAGCGCAAGGCGCTGCATGACGACCTGATCCGGGCCCTGGCCCGGCTGAATAACAAGAACGGAGACTGAGAATGGCTCAGGCACCCGCCACCCCCAAATGGAAGCGCCGCGCCCTGCGCCTTGCCGCCGACATCGGACTTCCGACCCGCACGCTGCGGCCGGCTCCTTCGGAGAAGGCCGCGCTCGCCCTGCGCGCTGCGGAACGCGACAAGCTCAGCGGCCCGGCGCGCGAGGTCATCTTCCTGATCCCCCTGGTGGCGCCTTCGGACGTGAGCGACTGGGCGGCGGTGACCACGCGGCTGGAGGCCACGCTGCAGAGCTTCATCAGCCAGGACGACACGCGCTGGCGGGCAGTGATCTGCTGCCAGGAGCGCCCGCCCCTGCCCAACGACCCGCGCATCACCCACCTGCCGTTCGACGAACAGGTCGAGGGCAACGACAAGTGGCGCAAGCTGGCGGCGCTCTGCAGCCATCTGAAGGACAGCGCGCCCGACCCCGCTTACGTCATGAGCTTCGACGCCGACGACATCCTGCGTCAGGGGACCGTGGCCGAGATGCTCGGCCGGCAGGCCCCGGGCGGCTACATCGCCGAAACCGGCTACGTGCTCGACGCGGGCACCGGCACCATGGCGCTCGCCGCGCCGGCCGATCCCGGCGCCCCCGGGCGCAAGGCCTTCTGGAAGCTCTGCGGCTCCTGCGTGGCGCTCCGCTACGATCCCGGCCTTCCCGAATGCACGGCCTTCCTGCGGGCGATGACAGCCCACGAACACCGGATGTTCCCCTACCTCGCCGGTCTCGCCGGACGCCGGCTCGAGCCCTTTGGCGAGCCGAGGGTGCTCTACATCCTGAACCATGGCGAGAACTTCGGCGCACGCCGTGGCCGCACGAGCTTCAAGACGCGCTACGTCGAGCGCTTCGCGCTTTCGGAGCACGGGCAGCGGATCGCGCGCGAGGGCTTCCCCCCGCTTTGAGGGGGATCAGCCGGCGGCGAGCCGCTGCTTGACCTTCGGGCCCACCTGCCCGAAGTCCATCTGTCCGGTGTAGCGGGTCTTAAGCACCCCCATCACGCGGCCCATGTCGCGGATCGAGCTTGCGCCGATCTCGGCGACGGCATCGTCCACGGCCTTCTCGACCTCGTCGTCGCTCAGCGCGCGGGGCAGGAATTCCTCGATGATCTCGATCTCTTCCTGTTCCTGGTCCGCAAGGTCGAGCCGACCGGCTTCCTCGTAGCTGCGGACGCTCTCGCGGCGCTGCTTCACCATCTTGTCGAGTATGGCCAGCAGCTGGACCTCGTCGACGCCGTTCTCGTTGCCTTCGGCGCGGGCAGCGATGTCGCGGTCCTTGAACGCGGCGTTCATCAAACGCAGCGTCGAAAGCCGTGTCTGGTCGCGCTCGCGCATGGCCTGTTTGACGGCCGTATTCACCTTGGCGCGCAGTTCCATCGTCTCATCCCCGGTCCCTTGTCACGAAAGCGCAATCTATCCAAACGCCCGGTCCCACGCAAGGCGCGCCCAAGCCTTTGAAACAAGGGCAAAACCGCCGTGACGCCGCGTTTTCGCGGCCCTTGACGGCCCCCGCGCTGCCCCATAGGTAAGCGTGGATTTGCCGCCAGCCCGGAGTCTCTGCCATGCCGATCAGCCAAGCCCCCTTCCCGACCGCCTGCCTCGCGCTTGCCGACGGGACGGTCTTTTACGGTCAGGGGTTCGGAGCGACCGGCCAGCGAGAGGCGGAACTCTGCTTCAACACCGCCATGTCCGGCTACCAGGAGATCATGACAGACCCCTCCTACGCGGGCCAGATCGTGACCTTCACCTTCCCGCACATCGGCAATGTCGGCGTCACCCCCGAGGATGACGAGACGGCGGATCCGGTGGCCGAGGGCATGGTGGTCAAGTGGATGCCGACGCAGGCCTCCAACTGGCGGACGGCGCAGGAGCTTTCCGACTGGCTCGCCGCGCGCGGCCGGGTCGCCATCGGCGGCATCGACACCCGTCGCCTGACCCGCGCGATCCGCCAGCAGGGCGCCCCGCACGTGGCGCTTGCCCACGACCCCGAGGGCAAGTTCAACGTCGAGGCGCTGGTTGCCGCGGCGCGCGGCTTCCCCGGCCTGACCGGACGCGACCTCGCCAAGGGCGTGACCTGCGCGCAGAGCTACCGCTGGGACGAGATGCGGTGGGCCTGGCCCGACGGCTATCCCCGCCAGACCGAAGCGCGCCACCGCGTGGTCGCCATCGACTACGGCGCCAAGCGCAACATCCTGCGCTGCCTTGCCAGCGCCGGTTGCGAGGTGACGGTGCTGCCCGCCACGGCCACGGCCGAGGACATCATGGCCCATTCGCCCGACGGCGTGTTCCTGTCGAACGGCCCCGGCGATCCGGCAGCGACCGGCGAATACGCCGTGCCGATGATCCGCGGCCTTCTCGACAAGACCGAACTGCCGATCTTCGGCATCTGCCTCGGGCACCAGCTACTTGGCCTCGCGCTCGGTGCGCGCACCATCAAGATGAACCACGGCCACCACGGCGCGAACCACCCGGTGAAGGAGATCGACACCGGCAAGGTCGAGATCACGTCGATGAACCACGGCTTCGCGGTCGACACCCAGACCCTGCCCAGCGGCGTGCTGGAAAGCCACGTGAGCCTCTTCGACGGCTCCAACTGCGGCATCCGCATGCAGGACCGCCCGGTCTTCAGCGTGCAGCACCACCCCGAGGCCAGCCCCGGCCCGCAGGACAGCTTCTACCTGTTCGAACGCTTCGCGCAGAACATGGACCGCAAGGCCGCCACCGCGGGCTGAACAGTCCCGAACGGCCGGACCCGCCAAGGGCCCGACCGTCCCCTCTCAATCCTTGCGATAGCCCGCCCGGGCCGAGGCCGAGAACGGCCAGCCCGTCACGGTCCCCTTCAGCGGCATCTGCACGTGCGGCTCGACCGTCGGACGGCCCGATCCGCCGTCCGGCTCCCCCCAGACCAGTTGCAACTCCGTGCCCTCGGCCGCGTGCTCCGCGTCGACACAGGCCAGCGCCACCCATGTCCGGTCCGGCGCGATAAAGTTGAGGTAGCACGACACGCCCACCCGCTTGCCCGCCGGGTCCAGCACCGCGTCGAACGGATAGGCCGCGTAATGCGCCGAGGGCGCCTCCATCGCCTTGCCCTTCGGCCCCTCGCCCATCTGGCTGCGATAGACCGCCACCGCGTCCTCCGGCTCGATCACCAGCGACACCTTGCGCCGGTGCGGCTGCTCCACCATCGCCTCCAGCGCCTCGCGTCCGACGAAATCGTGGTCGAAGCGGATCAGCCGCCCGTAGTCTAGATCCCACGGCGTGAAGAGGTACTCCGACAGGCTGTCGCCGACGAAGCTCCCCCCGAGCGAGGCCAGCCCGTCATAGCTCATCGCGGGCAGCCACTCGCGGAAGGGGCGCATGGCCTCGCCCTCGTAGATCGCGGGAAAGACGCAGCCCCACCAGCCGGATTCGACCGTGGCCGATCCGTAGGCCCGCGCACCCACCTTCCGCATACCGTAGGCCTTCCCCGCCTCGAGAAGCAGGCCCTTCACCTCGTCGTACTGCTCCACCGGCCCCCAGAACTCGAGCCCTGGCGCCCCGCCCATGCCGTGCCGCAGGGTGCGGTAGCTCCGTCCGCCGACCCGGATGTGGCCCATGCGGAAGAACCCAGTCGATTCCAGCGGCCCGCCGTTCAGCCCCTCCAGCATCTCCCAGGCCTTCGGTCCCTGCACCTCGAAGCGAAAGGTCTTCTTCGGCTTGGGATTGTCGAGCTTGCGCTCGTCGCGGTCGCAGCGCACGTCGAACTTGCCAAGCGATGCGTTGAACTCGATCCAGCTTGCCACCGTGGGACGGCCGATCACGTTGACCAGCTCCGGCCCCAGCCCGGTCAGGACCATGTCGCCGATCAGGTGACCGTCCGGGGCGCAGCAGACAAGCTGCTTGGCCTTGCCCTCTCCGAACCCCGTGAACCCGTTGATCGCGAGGCTGGCAAGAAAGGGCACCACGTCCGGCCCCTCCACGTAGAGATCCGTCATGTGAAAGGACTGGTCCATCAGCGCGACGCCCTCGCGCCATGCCTGCTGTTCCTCCCGCCAGTTGGAAAACTCCGCCGGGATGGGAAACTGGTAGGGTCCCATCTGCGAACTGCGCAGCATCTCCAGCGCCGACCCGTAGCCCTGAAGTCTCTCCTCGAGTGATGTCATGACTCTCCTCCTCGTCTTGCCATCTCCGTCGCGGCAAGCCTAACCTGCGATCGTGCTGCCGGGCTTGGAGCCGGGCGACAGGGGCTTGCACTGCACCGCCGGGAGGGGCGGCCCGGCCCCTGCCGCCAAAGACCCCGCGCAGCCGGGAGGAGGACATGACCCACGCCGCATGGGACCGGTTTTCGACGACCGGCCACACCCCGCGTGACGCGCTTTCCCACTGGATGCGGTGGGGCGAACGCGCCATCGGCGCGATCCGCGTGCAGCCGCGCGATCCCGCCCGGTTTCGCGGCGCGGCGGCACGCATGACGGCGGGGTCCGCCACGATCTCGGTCATGCGTTTCAGCGCCGCCTCCGCCGCCAAGGCCACGCCCGGCGAACCGGACGACGCGATCCTCTTCAGCCTGCCCCTCGCGGGCAGCTTCCGCTACGCGCACCCCGGCGCGGACCCCGTCCTCGTGGGGCCCGGCGACATCTACCTGCGCGATCTCTCCCGCGACTGGAGCCTGTCCACGCGCGGCGAAAGCCGCCTCGTCACCCTGCGCCTGCCCTTCGAGGACTTCGTTGCACGCTACGGCGATCCCGGGCCGCTCGTCGGCACCCGCTTTTGCGCCGGACGCGCCGACGTGGCCTGCATCACCGGGATCCTGCGCTCGGTGCTGCCCCTGCTCCAGTCCGACGGCCCCGAAACCCGTCAGAGGGTGCTCGCCGACACCCTGCTCGACGCCTTCCGCCTGCTCGCCCCCGAACCGGCCGAAGATGCGCCGGCGGACGCGCTCTCGCTCCATCGGCAGGCCATGCTGCACATCGCCCGCAATCTCGGCGACGCCGACCTGTCGCCCGCCACCATCGCCGCCGCGCTCGGCGTCAGCCCGCGCAGCCTGCAGCGCGTCTTCCAGCGCCGGGGCGAAACCATGCAGGGCGTCATCCTCGACCAGCGCCTCGCCCGCGCAGCCGAGGCGCTCCGCGCGTCTCCCCGCCCGGGGATCACGCCCCTCGCCATGAACCTCGGCTTCAACGACCCGGCCTACTTCAGCCGCGCCTTCGCGGCGCGCCACGGCTGCGCCCCCAGCCGCTACCGCCGGCACCTCGCAGGTTTAACCTAACGTTAAGCATGATTGCGTGAAGCTTGCGGCGCGGCAGCCGGGAGCTCGCGCATGAAAGTCCAGTCACCCGATGTGGAACGCGACGGCGCGGCGCAGGTCCCCCCCCCGTGCCGTGCGCACCCCTGCCGGGCAGCTTCTGGCCGAGGGTGCCATCGGGGCCCGCGCCGTTGCCGGGGCGCTGGCCGAAAGCGGCCTCTCCGGCGCCCCTGTCGAGGACGTGCTCGCCCGCGAAGGGCTGGTGTCCGAAAGCGAGGTCCTGAAAGCCCGCGCGCAGAGCATGGGTCTTGCCCGCCTCGACCGCGCCTCCGATCCTCCCGACGCCACCGTGACCGGCTACCTGCCCGTGCATGTCTGCCTGTCCCACGGTGTGCTGCCGTGGAAAATCGAGGGCGACGCGCTGGTCGTGGGCACCTGCGATCCCGATCGCCTCGCCGCCGCGCTCGAGCACCTGTCCCCGGACGCGCCGCCCCGGATCGCCAAGGCGCTGGTGTCAGAGGCCGACATCCACGCCGAGATCGCCATGCGCTACGGCGCGGCCCTCGCCCGCCAGGCCGAGCAGCGCCTGCCCGCCGCCGACAGCTGCCGCGATCTTGCTCAGGCCACCTGGTGCAGCGCGGCACTCGCCGCCGGTCTGGCCGCACCCTGCGTCGCGGCGCTCGCGTTGGCCCCGCAGGTCTTTTTCGCGGCGGTGGTGATGCTGGCGCTGGCCTCGCTCGCGGTCTCGCAATTGCTGAAGCTCTCGGCCCTCGTGGCAAGCGCCGCGCGCCCGGCACCACCCGATCCCAGACGGCTGCCCGCGGATCTGCCCATGGTCTCGCTGCTGGTGCCACTCTTCGACGAGTATGACATCGCCGGCGCCCTGATCGCGCGGCTCGGCCGCCTGACCTACCCCAAGGTGCGGCTCGAGATCGTGCTGATCCTCGAAGAAGACGACGCACCGACCCGTGCGGGGCTGGCCGAGGCCGCGTTGCCGCCCTGGATGCGCGTGGTCGAGGTGCCACGGGGCACCGTCATGACCAAGCCGCGCGCGCTCAACTACGCGCTGAACTTCACACGCGGCGACATCATCGGCATCTACGACGCCGAGGATGCCCCGGCCCCGGACCAGCTCGAACGGATCGTCTCGCGCTTCGCAAAGGCCCCGCCACAGACCGCCTGTCTGCAGGGCATCCTCGACTTCTACAACCCGCGCGCCAACTGGCTCTCGCGCTGCTTCACCATCGAATACGCCACCTGGTTCAGGGTTATGCTGCCGGGCCTCGCGCGGCTTGGCCTGCCGGTGCCGCTTGGCGGCACCTCGGTCTTCATTCGCCGTAGCGCGCTCGAGTCGGCGGGCGGATGGGATTCGCACAACGTGACCGAGGACGCGGATCTCGGCATCCGCCTCGCCCGGCTCGGCTACCGGACCGAACTTGTCGCGACCGTCACACGGGAAGAGGCCAACAACCGGCTTTGGCCCTGGATCCGGCAGCGGTCGCGCTGGCTCAAGGGTTACGCGGTCACCTGGTGGGTGCATTCACGGCGCCCGCTGAGGCTTTGGCGCGATCTCGGCACCTGGCGCTTCCTGGGCCTTCAGGCGCTGCTGCTGACCACCCTGCTGCAGTTCGCCCTCGCCCCGGTGCTCTGGTCCTTCTGGCTGGTGCTGGTCGGCCTGCCGCACCCGCTCACCCCGCTGCTGACCGGCAATCTTCTGGCGCTGATGGTGACCGTCTTCCTCTGCGCCGAGGGCATCGGCATCGTGGCCGCCGCCACGGCACTCGCCCGCGGACCATACAGCCGCCTGCTGCCCTGGATCCTGACGCTGGTGTTCTATTTTCCGCTCGGCAGTCTCGCCTTCTATCGCGGCCTCTGGCAAGCGGCCCTCCGCCCCTTCCACTGGGACAAGACCCGGCACGGCGTCTCGCAGCCCGGCGATCCCGACGACGATCTGCCCGAGCAGCCGCGATGAGCTCAGCCTTCCAGTCGCGTCCGCGAGTCGAGCTTCAGTCGCGTCACGAAGGCCACCGAGATATGGTCGCGCAGCGCCTTGTTGGCGGCCTCCTCGTCACGCCGCGCGATGGCCTCGACAATCGCCGCATGCTCGCCCAGCGCCACCTCGCCCCGCCCGGCCACGGCCAGCGAAGTGTTCGCCATCAGCGCCATGGACCGATGCACGAGATCGAGCTGCTGCACGAGGTAGCGGTTGTGCGAGGCAAGCTGGATCATCCGGTGAAAGCGCCTGTTGGCGCGCGCCAGCGCCGGCGGATCGTCCAGCAACGCGCGGTCCTCGTCGACCATCTCGCGCAGAACCTGGATTTCCTCGGCGGTGGCGTGCCGGGCCGCCAGCCGCGCCGCCAGCCCCTCGAGCTCGGTCCGCACGGCATAAAGCTCGGCCATCTGGTTGTGGTCGAGCGAGGCCACGATCAGCGACCGCCCGTCCCGCACCAGCAACGACTGCGTCTCGAGGCGCTGCAAGGCCTCGCGGATCGGGGTGCGCGACACGCCGAAGCGCTCGGCCAGTTCGCTTTCCACGAGCCTGTCGCCGGGACGGTAGATCCCGCCATCGATCGCCTCGAGGATCAGCGCATAGGCATCCTTCTGCGCCGGTCTGGCCTGCTGCACGTCCGTCTCCTCCGTCGGTATCGGGCCACGATAGCGCCAACGGCGGGACGTTCAACCTGCCCCATTGCCACGCCCCCGCGCCCGTCGTAGCAACATCACATGCCACGTTCCGCCTTCTCCCATGTCCGCAACTGGGTCTTCGACCTGGACAACACGCTCTATCCGCCCGCCATGCGCCTCTTCGACCAGATCGAGGTGAAGATGACCGATTTCGTCATGCGCCGCCTCGGCGTCGGTCGCGCGCGGGCCGACCAGCTGCGCAAGGACTACTGGGCGCAATACGGGACCACGCTGGCGGGGCTCATGCATCACCACGGCATCGCCCCCGAGGACTATCTCCTGGAAGTGCACGACATCTCGTTCGACGCGCTCGAACCCGACCCGCACCTGTCCGATCTCATCTCCCAGCTGCCCGGCCGCAAGATCGTCTACACCAACGGCTCCGCCCCCTACGCCGCGCAGGTTCTCAAGGCCCGCGGGCTGGAAGCGGCCTTCGACGCGATCTACGGGGTCGAGAACGCGGGCTATGCGCCCAAACCCGGCCGCGCGGCCTTCGAAAAGGTTTTCGCGCTCGACGGGCTCGATCCGGAAACCGGCGCCATGTTCGAGGACGACGCCCGCAACCTCGCCGCGCCCCACGCCATGGGCATGCGCACGGTGCACGTCGCCCCCGCGCCGGAACCCGCCGACCACATCCACCACCACACCGACGACCTGACGGGCTTCCTGCGCGCTCTGCGCTGAACCGGCCCTAGCCGGCGCCGCCCTCGGCCGCCTTCCGTTCGGCGTAGTCGCTGCGCGCCTGCTCGATCCTGCGGAAATTCTCCTCGGCCCAGATCCACACGCCGCAGAACGCCTTGCTGAGACCCAGTCCGAGGTCCGTCAGCCGGTACTCCACCTTCGGCGGCACGACCGGATAGACCGTGCGGGTCACCAGCCCGTCCCGCTCCATGGCGCGCAGCGTCTGGGTCAGCATCTTCTGGCTGATCCCCTCGCAGGCCCGGGACAGTTCCCCGAAACGGCAGCACCCCCGCTCGGTCAGGATCTCGATCAGCAGCATCGTCCACTTGTCGGCAACCCGGCCGATGATCTCTTCCACGAGGCGGTCAACCGCCGGGTCGGTCGGGGGGATATCCAGCAACTCCCGCCGCAGCGCATCGTCCGTCATAGCCCATGCTCTCTTTTTGGTAAGTATAAATCTTTCGGGTGCCTTCTTTCCCGTGGATAGCAGGAGGATCATTTTCGGGCCAGTTGTTGGAAAAGGAAAATCCGCATGGCTCTCACGAACCGAACGATCCTCATCACCGGCGGCAACTCCGGCATCGGCCGCGCCCTTGCCGAGGCGCTTCAGGCGAAGGGCAACCGCATCATCATCACCGGGCGCAAGCCGCACAGCCTGCAGGCCGCGCTGGACGCCAATCCCGCCATGGCGGGCTACACGCTCGACGTCACGGACGAGGCCGCGCTGGCCAGCTTTCCGGCCCGCCTTCTCTCCGAACATCCGGACCTCGACACCGTCATCCTGAACGCCGGCATCATGGAGGCCGAGGACTACACCGCCGACCCCGTGCAGCTCGACGTGGCCGAACGCACCATCGCCACGAACCTCACCGCCCCCATCCGCATGGCGGCGGCACTGCTGCCACACCTGCAGGGCCGTCCCAAGGCGGCGCTCGTCACCGTGTCCTCCGGGCTCGCCTTCGTGCCCAAGGCCGCCAACCCGGTCTATTCCGCCACCAAGGCCGCGATCCACTCCTGGAGCCAGGCCCTACGGCATCAGCTGCGCGGGACGTCGGTCGCCGTCCACGAGATCGCACCGCCGCTGGTCGGGACGGAACTGACACCAGGCCAGTCGAAGGTCGCCGCGGCGATGCCCCTGCAGGCATTCACGGACGAGGTCGTCGGCATCCTCTCGCGCGACGAGGTGCCCGACGAAGTCCTCGTGAGCCGTGTCGACTTCCAGCGCCGCGCCGAGGCGGAAGGCCGCTTCGCGGAAACCTTCGCCGCGATCAACGGCTGAATGGTCCTGTTCGCCGGGTCGGGGGGGCTGCCTCTGACCCGGCGGCGATGCCGAGGCAGCCCTTCCCCGGGATACCTGCAGGATCTGGCCCTTATCACGCTGCCGGTTGTCGGCCTGGCCCGAACCGATCGACGGACTCTGCCCGCAACTCATGCTCCACCACGCTCCTCTACCGGGCCCGCCTGCATCGCGCGCCTCATGAACTGGCCCGGAGGTTCGCCGACATGGCGTCTGAACGCCGTGCTGAATGTGCTCGCGGATCCGTAGCCGATCTGACCCGCGATCTGGGCCAGCGACAGCCGGCCGGCTCTCAGCAGCGACTTGGCCACGGCCATCCGCCATGTCAGCAGGTAGTCCATCGGCGTCATGCCGACGGTCCTCAGGAACCTGTCGAAGAAGGCGGAGCGCGACATGCCGACGTTCCGTGCGAGCTCGCTTGCCGTCCAGTTGCGCTCGATATCCCCGTGCATCAGCCGCAACGCTGTCACGACGCGGTCATCTGCCAGCCCGCGCAACAGGCCCGGCCCAGCCGTCGCGCCAGGCGCGGCTCTCAGCGCCTCGATCAGCAGGATCTCGACCAGCCGCTCCAGGACCAGGTCACGACCGACGTCGTCGCGACCGGCCTCGTCGCCGACCAGCCGCACGAGCCGGGACAGCCGCGGCACCTCGCGGATGTGGATCACCCGGGGCAACATCGACACGAGAAGGGCCGCGTCCGGCGAGACAAATTCGAAATAGCCGCCGAACTGACGCATCTCCGCGGGTCCGTCCCTTCGACCGTGGCGAACCTCTTCACCGGGTGACGTCATGCTGCCGGCATCGACAATCCGCCCGCTCGCATCGGGGGAAGACATCGTGAAGGCTGGCGTCGCGGGGAGGAGGACAAAGTCGCCTTCCTTCAGCAGGACCGGCGCTTCCCCCTCCACCTTGAGCAGGCAGCTTCCCAGCGTCATCGCGCAGAAGCCTGGATGTTTGAAGGCAGGGTAGCGCACGGCCCAGTCACCCGCGCCGCTGATCCCCTTCGAGAAGACGGCCTTGGGCTGCAAGAGGCGCATGATCTGCTCCAGGGGATCGGTCATTCTGGACTTTCGCAAATGATATCCGGACTTCCAGTCGATGATTGTCCAGATAGTGTCAGCTATCTCGGTCTCGTCAACATCATAGACAGGAGACTGACATGAAGACCGTCCTTATCACCGGCTGTTCGTCGGGCTACGGGCTCGAAACCGCGCGCCATTTCCACGACCAGGGGTGGCAGGTCATCGCGACGATGCGCACGCCTCGCGACGACCTGTTCGTGGCTTCCGATCGCCTCCGGATGCTGTCGCTGGACGTGACCGATCCCGACAGCATCCGGGCCGCGGTCGAGGCCGCAGGCCCCGTCGACGTCCTGGTCAACAATGCCGGCATCGGGGTGGTGGGGGCCTTCGAGGCGACGCCGATGGCACATGTCCGAAAGGTGTTCGAAACGAACACGCTGGGAACGATGGCCATGGTCCAGGCCGCCATTCCCGCCATGCGCGCGCGTGGGTCCGGTGTGATCGTGAACATCACCTCCAGCGTGACCTTGGCCGCGATGCCCCTGGCGGCCGCCTATACGGCCAGCAAGCAGGCGATCGAGGGCTTTACGGGATCACTCGCGCACGAGCTTGCGCATTTCGGTCTCCGCGCCAAACTGGTCGAGCCCGGCTACGCCCCGACCACCCGTTTTGCGCAGAACACCGAACTCGACGTCGCCGACCTGATCCCCGAAGCATATGCCGACTTCGCGGCCCCCATCTTCGCAGCCTATGCGGCGCCCGCCTTGACCACATCGGAACGCGATGTTGCCGAAGCGGTCTGGCAGGCAGCGCATGACGAGACAGACCGTCTGCATTTCCCGGCAGGTCCGGACGCGGTTGCGTTGGCGCAGGCAGGCTGAGCCGGGTCGCCCAGTCCTGTCGCGACCGACCTCGACGTCGTCACCTGCCGACCCTGCCGGGATTTCCTGCTTTCAGCGGTCGTCCCGCAGAGCCCGTGGCTACAGGTCCATATCCGACCGGGCAGGCTACGGGCTCCAGCGGGGCGCGATTCCCGAATGCAGCCCCTCGACAAGAGAGGTAACCCCGGCTCCGCGCCCTCCCCGCCGCAGCCCATGCGACCGGGCTCACGGGCTTTCCCGGATCGTGTCGACGATCCGGGTCACGCAGTCGCTCACGTCACGTCCGGCGGTGTCCACCACCAGTCGGTCACCCTGCCAGGGCTCGAACTCCCGCGCCAGCACCTGGGACCAGCTCGGCACGACAAGACCGGGCACATCGCTCTGCCGCGTCTCGACACGCCTGCGATGCAGGGCCCGGTCGCTGCAGGTGACCTCGACATTGGTCAGCTTGCATCCCGTGTCCCGCGCCACCCCGGCCCACATCTCCGGGATCAGCGCGACGGGGTTCACCGTGTCGAGGATCACGTCCCGCCCGAGCAGAAGGTTGTCCTTCGCCACGCCGGCAAGGACGACATAGCCCGCGTCCGCCGCCTCGCGGATCGCCAGCGTGCTCTGCGCCAGCGCGGCCTCGACCGTGTCGACGCGCAGGTGCACCGCCCCGGTCCGCCGCGCCAGCGCGCGGGCCAGGGTGGTCTTTCCGACGCCCGGCAGTCCGGACAGGGCCACGAGTCTCGCCATGCCCGCAGCCTGTCATCCAGCCGCACGCGCCGCCAGCCTTTGAATGCCGGGACAGGGCGACACGGTGTGGGACAATCCTAACGAATGGTGAATTCGCATAACTAACCCATTGATTTCTATAGACCGACGCGATGTCCCGGCCCGGGACACCCCGGGACAGGGCCTCCCCGGACGGAATGTCGCTTTGAAACCGCACCGCCCGCGCGCCATCTGAGGCGCCACGGAAACAGGAAACGCAGCGCCATGACAGCCATAGACATCCGCCCCCGCGGCCTCCTTTACAGCCTGCCGGTCATCGGCTGGTTCGCCCGCGACCTTGCCCGCGATCCCGAAGGCCATATCTGGTATTTCCTCGTCATCGTCCTCACACTCGCGATCCTCGCGGTGAAGACCTGGGGTCTCGTCGCCCTCGCCCTGCCGGCGGTGCTCTTCACCCCGGTCATGTTCGTCATCCTCGTCCTGATCAGCGTCGGGAAATAGCCAAGCCGGAGAGCGCCGCCATGCCAGGCAAAGACTTCGACATCCTCGTCTCGGGCGGCGGCATAGCCGGTCTCACCGCGGCCGCCGCCTTCGGACAGGCCGGTTTCTCGGTCCTCGTGGTCGACCCGACCCCGCCCGTCACCGACCGCGATGCCGAGGGCGCCGACCTGCGCAGCACCGCCTTCCTGCAGCCGGCCCGCGACTTCCTCGATCAGATCGGCCTCTGGGGCCACCTCGCCCCCCAGGCCATGCCCCTGCAGACCATGCGGATCGTCGACGCCGGCGGCCCGGACCCGGAACCGCGCGTCAGCCACGACTTCCAGTCGGACGACATCTCCGACCGCCCCTTCGGTTGGAACCTGCCCAACTGGCTGCTGCGCCGCGAGATCGCGGCCCACCTGGGCGAGATGGCAAACGTCGACTACCGCACAGGTGCCGGAACGACATCCCTCTTTACCCGAGAGGCCGAGGCCCGCGTCACCCTCACCGACGGCACCCGCCCGCGCGTCCGGCTCGTCGTCGCCGCCGACGGGCGCAACTCGCCGATGCGGCAGGCCGCGGGCATCGACGTGAAGACCACCCGCTTCGGTCAGAAGGCACTCGCCTTCGCCGTCACCCACGACCTTCCCCACCACAACGTCTCGACCGAAGTCCACCGCACCGGCGGCCCCTTCACCTTCGTCCCCCTGCCCGACCACGAGGGCCGCCCCTGCTCGGCCATCGTCTGGATGGAGGAAGGACCGAAGGCCGAAGCCCTGGCGAAGCTCGACACAGCCGCCTTCGAGGCAGAGATGACCCGCCGGTCCTGCGGGCTCTTCGGCCCGCTCACTCTCGCCTCGCGCCGGACGATCTGGCCGATCATCGCGCAGGAGGCCGAGCACCTCTCGGCACAGCGGCTCGCCCTCGTTGCCGAAGCCGCCCACGTAGTGCCGCCCATCGGTGCGCAGGGCCTGAACATGAGCCTCAAGGACATCGCGAAGCTCACCGAGCTGGCCAGCGCCAGCCCCGGAACCCTCGGCGACCGCGCCATGCTCGACACCTACCACAGGTCCCGGATCGCCGATGTCCGCGCCCGCGTCGCCGGCATCGCGGCACTGAACAGGATCTCCATGCTCAGCGCCCCCCGCCTGCGCGACCTGCGCGCGAGTGGCCTCGACGCGCTCTACGGCATGAAGCCCGTCCGCACCGCGATGATGCAGCTCGGCCTCGGCGCCCGGGGCTGAAACCAGCCCTTCTTCTCGCCCTAAATACCTCGGGGTGAATGGCGCGCGCGCCAGAGGGGCAGCGCCCCTGCCGGGGGTCCGGGGGCAAAGCCCCCGGGGAATGGAGCGCGCGCCCGCAGGGCGCGCTCCGCCGGATCAGAGTAGCTTGTCGACCGCCGCGCGCAGACGAGCCACGGTTCCCTGGACGTCGCGCAGCTTGTCGAGCCCGAACAGCCCCAGCCGGAAGGTGCTGAAGCCCTCGGGCTCGCCCACCTGAAGCGGCACGCCGGCGGCGATCTGCAGGCCCTCGGCGGCAAAGGCGCGGCCCGATTTCACCTCCGGATCTCCAGTATAACTCACCACCACGCCCGGCGCGCCAAAGCCCTCGGCGGCGACCGAGGTCACGCCTTTCTCGGCCAACATCTCGCGCACCGCCTCGCCCAGGGCCCACTGCGCCTCGCGCGCCCGGGCAAACCCGAAGGCGGCGGTTTCTTCCATTGCATCGCGGAACTGGCGCAGGCCATCGGTGGGCATGGTGGCGTGGTAGGCGTGCCCCCCGCCCTCGTAGGCCGCCATGATCGACCGCCATTTCTTGAGATCCAGCGCGAAGCTGTCCGAAACGGTCTGCTCCAGCCGCGCTTCGGCGCGCTCGGAGAGCATCACAAGGCCTGCGCAGGGGGTCGAGGACCAGCCCTTCTGCGGGGCCGAGATCAGCACGTCGACGTCGGTCGCCGTCATGTCGACCCAGGCACAGCCAGAGGCGATGCAGTCGAGCACCATGAGCGCGCCCACTTCGTGGGCCGCCGCGGCCATGCGGGCGATGTACGCGTCGGGCAGGATGATGCCCGCACTCGTCTCGACGTGGGGCGCAAAGACCACGTCGGGCTTCGCTTCGGCAATGCGCGCCTCCACATCCTCGATCGGCGCGGGGGCGAAGGGCGCCTGCGCCCCGTTGCCCGCCTGCCGAGCAAGCACCACGTCGGTCGTGCCGGCGAAGCCGCCCGGCTCGAAGATCTGGCTCCAACGATATGAGAACCAGCCGTTGCGCAGGACCAGAACCTCGGCGCCCCGGCCAAACTGGCGCGCGACGGCCTCCATGGCGTAGGTGCCACCGCCCGGCACCAGCGCCACGCCGCTGCCGCCGTAGACCTCCTTCGAGATGCGGGAAATATCGCGCATCACCTGCTGGAACGTCGCCGACATGTGGTTGAGCGAACGGTCCGTGAAGACCACCGAGAATTCGTCGAGCCCATCGGGGTCGATATCGTCGCGCAATGCCATGAGTGCCTCCGTTATTCGCCTTGTCCTTACGCCAGCGATTTTTATCGGAAAAGGCGGATTCTCGAGGGTTTTTCAGGGTCGGTGCGCGGGACGACAGGCGCTGACACAATTCCAGCGTGAACGGCACGCGAACATCCTCACCCGTCTTCGTGACGGTTTACCTCGCCTTAAATGGGTAGGCCGAAATCTCTACCCACATTTGAGATCCACTCGAAAACCCAGAGGTAATCACATGAAGATAAACGCGATTCCGCGCATGGCCGTGCTTTGCCTGATGGCTGCCGCTCCGGCCGCTGCCGAAATGTCACGCGCTGTGACCGAGATCAGTCCCGGGCACGAGGTGGCCGCACACTGGGGCTCCACGGTGCCTGGCAAGGGCGCGGCCTACATCCTGTTCGACCCGGAGGCAGGCCATATCAAGGAGCTCGTGCTGCGCATCGATGGCGTGCCGCCTGACCGGCTCGCCAATGCCGGTCCGGAGGGGCTGTTCGGCCCTGTCCATATCCACAACTATCCGCAGGGCGGACCGGATTTCTTCATCCTCCAACTGCCCGGAGAGTTCACCGCGACCGAAACCGGCTTCGAATTCCGCCTTGAGGATTGGTCGGTAGAGGCACCACTGGGACGCAAGCACGACGGGATCGACGCCACCTTCGTGATGTCCGAAATCGTGGCGGGCAATGCCTACCTCGGATTGCACACGGATCACGCTCTCTGTCCCGGCAACGCCGCCGGAGCGGACATCTGCGCCGCCCCGGCCACCGCTCTGTCGGGTCACCTCAACCTGGTGCCGATCCTGCGCGCCGAACAACTCGCCTCTTACAAGCAGTAGCCCGGGAAGACGGCGGCGGGCTTCGGCGACCGTCCTTATCCAAGCGGGCCCGGTCGCCGCTCCTCGCTCAGCACCACGTTGGCCTCGACGTTGCCGACACCCGGCAACGTCATGATCCGCCGCCGAAGAACCCGTTCGAAATCGGGCAGATCGCGGGCCACGACCCGCAGGCGGTAGTCGAAGAGGCCGAGCACGTGCTCGACGATCTGCACCTCGGGGATGGCGCTGACGGCGCGTTCGAAATCCTCGAGGCTGACGCGCCCCTTGGTAGCCAGTTTCACGCCAAGAAAGACGGTCACTCCGAACCCCAGCGCCTGAAGGTCCAGATCGACGCGCCGTCCCCGGAACACGCCACCGTCGCGTAGACGCTGGATGCGGCGCCAGCACGCCGGTTGCGACAGGCCCAGTTGACGCCCCAGCGCGCCGGCGGTGGCGTTCATGTCCTCGGACAGGGCCCGGACAAGCGCGCGGTCGATCTCGTCCAGCTCCATCAAAGCGGCACCGTCTCGCCTTCCTTGACCTGCGCCACATGCATCAGCGCCTCGATGTCGGCGAGATGCGGCAGGGTCAGCAGCCGCTCGCGGTAGAGCTGCTGATAATGCGCCATGTCCCTAGCGATCACCGCCAGCCGCACGTCGACCGAGCCGAGAAAGGTCTGGATCTCGAGCACCTCGGGCACCTCGCGCGCGGCGGCGATGAACTCGTCGAAGGCACGCGGCGCGGTCTTGTCCAGCGTCACGCGCAGCGAGACCTCGACCTCGTAACCGAGTGCAGGCCAGTGGACGAGGCCGCGCGTGCCCTTCAGCACACCGCGCGTGCGCAACCGCTCCAGCCTGCGGGCCAGCGTGGAGGGCGTGACCGCCGCGCGCTCGGCAAGCTCCGCGTTGGGAAGCTCGGGCGCGGCCATCATCTGCCTGAGAATACGCCTATCAGTGTCATCAAGCATGAATTTACCGTAAACCCAGAAACCAGAGAATGATCCTCGCGCATATACCGGAATTCCTCGCGAAAACGCAAACTCTCTCGCTCCCGACGGCGCGATAAGACCGTCAGAACAACAAAGCGACAGACTCCGAAGGAAGGAAGCAAGATGCGCGTCTATTACGATCGCGATTGCGACATCAATCTCATCAAGGACATGAAGGTCGCCATTCTCGGCTACGGTTCGCAAGGCCACGCCCACGCGCTGAACCTGCGCGACAGCGGCGCCAAGAACGTGGTCGTCGCACTGCGCGAGGGCTCGCCCTCGAAGGCCAAGGCCGAAGGCGAAGGCCTGCAGGTCATGGGCATCGAGGAAGCCGCGGCCTGGTGCGACCTGATGATGTTCACCATGCCCGACGAACTTCAGGCCGCGACCTACAAGAAGTACGTGCATGACAACCTGAAGGAAGGCGCCGCGATCGCCTTCGCGCATGGTCTGAACGTGCACTTCGGCCTGATCGAGCCCAAGCCCGGCGTCGACGTCATCATGATGGCGCCCAAGGGCCCCGGCCACACCGTGCGCGGCGAATACGTCAAGGGCGGCGGCGTGCCCTGCCTCGTGGCAGTCGACACCGACGCCTCGGGCCGCGCCATGGAAATCGGCCTGTCCTACTGCTCCGCCATCGGCGGCGGCCGGTCCGGCATCATCGAGACCAACTTCCGCCAGGAATGCGAAACCGACCTCTTCGGCGAGCAGGCTGTGCTCTGCGGCGGCCTGGTCGAGCTCATCCGCATGGGCTTCGAGACGCTGGTCGAGGCCGGCTACGAGCCCGAGATGGCCTACTTTGAGTGCCTTCACGAGGTGAAGCTGATCGTGGACCTGATCTACGAAGGCGGTATTGCCAACATGAACTACTCGATCTCGAACACGGCCGAGTACGGCGAATACGTGTCGGGCCCGCGCATCCTGCCCTACGAGGAGACCAAGAAGCGCATGAAGGAGGTCCTCACGGACATCCAGACCGGCAAGTTCGTGCGCGACTTCATGATGGAGAACGCCGTCGGCCAGCCCATGTTCAAGGCGACCCGCCGCATCAACGACGAGCACCAGATCGAGCAGGTCGGCGAGAAGCTTCGCGACATGATGCCCTGGATCTCGGCCGGCCGCATGGTCGACAAGTCCAAGAACTGATCCCGAGGAACATCCTTGCGGAACGGGCGGCCCCAGTGGCCGCCCGATTTCGTTTGGCGGGGCAGCCATGCAATTTTCGCAACCCCGCTAAACGGCAGGGCGCACACCCTTTCGCTTGGGCAAGCGAGCGGATAGCGCCAGTCGACGCAACAGCCGCCCCATTTCGGGACGGCCATGAGAAACAAAATTACCCGGCAATATAAAAATGTCTGATGCATCCCCCACGCTCGACGCCCTGGGCGCCGAGACACGACCAAAGAACGCCCCCTACCGGGTGCTGCTGGCCAGCCTGATCGGCACGACCATCGAGTTCTTCGACTTCTACATCTACGCAACCGCCGCGGTGCTGGTCTTTCCGACGCTGTTCTTCCCCGGCGCCGACCCGATGACCGCGCTGCTGGCCTCCTTCGCGACCTTCTCCATCGCCTTCTTCGCGCGGCCGCTGGGCGCGCTGGTCTTCGGCCACTTCGGCGACCGGATCGGGCGCAAGGCGACGCTGGTGGCGGCGCTGCTGACCATGGGGATATCGACCGTCATCATCGGCCTGCTGCCAAGCTACGCGCAGATCGGCGTGGTGGCACCGCTGCTGCTGGCGCTCTGCCGCTTCGGGCAGGGCTTCGGGCTTGGCGGCGAATGGGGCGGCGCGGTCCTGCTGGCCACGGAAAACGCGCCTCCGGGCAAGCGGTCGTGGTACGGGATGTTCCCGCAGCTCGGCGCGCCGGTGGGGCTGTTCCTGTCCTCGGGCTTCTTCTGGGTGCTGCTGCACTTCATCGACCAAGAGGCGCTGCTGAGCTGGGGCTGGCGGCTGCCGTTCCTGAGCTCGATCATCCTGATCGGCCTCGGGCTCTGGGTGCGACTGTCGATCTCGGAGACGCCCGAGTTCGCGAAGGCGGTGGAAAAGGACGAGCGGGCGGCGGTGCCGGCGGCGGACATCTTCCGCAACCACAAGCGAAGCCTGTTCCTGGGCACCTTCGTGGCGCTGGTGACCTTCGTGCTCTTCTATATCTGCACGGCCTGGCTGCTGTCCTACAACGTCCAGGTCATCGAGATCCCCTTCCTCGACGCACTGCGGATCCAGATCTTCGGGGCGCTGGTCTTCGCGGTTTCGATCGTGATCGCGGGCCGGGTGGCCGACCGGACGGGGCGGTTCAAGTTCCTGCTGGTGGTGACAGCGCTGATCGGGCTCTTCTCGTTCTCGCTGGCCTCGCTGCTCGAATCCGGCGTGGCCGGGGTCTATGCCTTCGTCGCGGTGGGAATGTTCCTGATGGGGCAGACCTACGGGGTGATCGGTGCGGCGCTGGCGGCGCCGTTCCCGACCAACGTGCGCTACACGGGCTCGTCGCTGACCTTCAACTTCGCGGGCATCTTCGGGGCCTCGCTGGCGCCCTACATCGCGACCTGGCTTCAGAGCACCTACGGGATGGCCTACGTCGGCTACTACCTGCTGGTGGCGGCGATCATCACCGTGGCCTGTATCCTTGCCATGGGGCCCAAGAAGGTCTGACCCGGACCACATGAGATGGCTGGCACCGGTCCCGGAAACGGGGCCGGCGATTTTTCGTGTCCCGGGGTGTCCCGGGGTGTCCCGGGCCGGGACATGTTTTCGCTCTATAGGAATCAATGGCTTACAGAGACGGATTCACCAGTTGTTAGGAATGTCCCGGGTTTGGCGGGAGTGAGTCGGCGGTCTGGTTCGTGAGTTTCTCGGCTTTGCCGCCCCCTCACCCTGACCCTCTCCCCCGAGGGGAGAGGGAAGCGCGTTTGCCCGGCGATGGGACCTGGTTGCAGGCGTACCTCGCCCCATCCCCTCCCCCTGGCATGGGGAGGGGATGGTGTTGCGCCAGCGGCCGGCACTGCGCGTCAGGTGCTGGCTTCGAGCAGGTCGCGGAGCTGGGAGGGGAAGAGTTGCAGGACGAGGGTCTCGGTCATGGCGGTGCCGTCGTTGTCGACGTAAACGCGCAGGTCGACGGGCGTGTCGTCGCCCGGCGGCAGGCCCGAGAAGTCGAGGTCGAAGATGGCGCGCCAGTAGTCCGCCCCCACCACAGGGTAGGCAGCGCGCAGCGAGACCTCGCCGCGCGAGGTGGTAACCATGGGCAGCAGCTTTTCGGGATCGGGCTCCAGGCCCTCGAAACCGCGGGGCTCGAGATCGCAGACCACCTTGACCACCCCCTCGGGGCGCGGCTGCCCCGGCACGCCGCCGGCGCCGATGCGGCAGGCGGTGTAGCGCGCGGCCTCGGGGGCGACGGGCGTGTCCTCGACCCAGGACAGACGATAGGCGAAGTCGAATTCCGACCCGGCCTCGGCCGCCTGCGCCGGGGTCCAGAAGGCGACGATGTTGTCGTGGATCTCGTCGTCGGTGGGCAGCTCGATCAGCGTCACCGTGCCGTCGCCCCAGTCGCCCTGCGGCTCGATCCAGGCGGAGGCGCGCTTTTCATAGAAGACGCCGTCGTCGAGGTACTCGGAGAAGTTGCGCTCTCGCTGCATGAGGCCGAAGCCGGTGGGGCTTTGCGCCTGAAAGCTGTTGGCGGTGGCCTGCGGCGGGTTGTTGAGCGGGCGCCAGAGGCGTTCGCCCGTGCCGAGGTGAATCTCGAGCCCGTCTGAATCGTGCACCTCGGGGCGCCAGTCGGGTGAGACGTGCTGGTTGTGCTTGCCGAACCAGAACATCGAGGTGAGCGGCGCGATGCCCAGACGCTCGACCCCGTCGCGCAGGAAGACCTGCGCCTCGATGTCCTGCACGACGCCATCATGGCGGCGGTGCGAGGTGATCCGGTAGGCGCCGGTGGCCCGGGGGCTCTCGAGCAGCGCGTGGGCGATGAAGGCGCCCTCTGGCTGCGATTCCACCCAGAAACGTGTGAAGCGGGGAAACTCCTCGGGTCCATCGGCGATCGCCGTGTCTAGCGCGAGGCCGCGCGCGGAGAGGCCGAACTGGCCGCTGTAGCCCGCGGTGCGCCAGTAGGAGGCGCCGAGGAAGGCCATCCAGTCGGCGCGCTGCTCGGGATCCTGCACCGAGAAACCGGCGAAGCCCTCGGTCCCGTCGAGCTGCCGGGCGGGGTTGTCCTCGGGGATCTCGAAAAGATCGTTGGAGAAGCGCACTTCGCGCGCCATGCCGCCTTCGAGCGCGTAGATGTGCACCGGTTCCTTGAAGTAGCGCCCGGGGTAGAAGAAATGCACCGGCGCGCGGTCCTGCGTCCCGCCCCAGAGCGCCCTGTCCTCGCGAAAGCGGATGGCGCCGTGGGCATCGTAGTCGATGCGTTCGAGCGTCGGCGCGTCGGCCACGCGCATGGGCGTGAAGCTTTCGCCCGCGAGGTTGCGGGCCAGTTCCTTCAGGCTGTCGAAGCTGAAGGCTTCCTCGGGGCCCAGCATTTCGGGGCCAAGTTCGGCGCGGGCGACGCGCGGGAGGAGGAAGAAGGCGCCGGCGCCGAGGGCACCGGTGAAGAGATCACGGCGGGAAAGGGGCAAGTCGGGCATGGCACTCCGGTTCCGTTTACGCTGCTACACTGCCGGCCGCCGGGGCGGGCCGGATCTCCTCCCCTCGGCAGAGAAGGACAACGTGGCGTGGAAATCGAGAGCGGCCGGAGGGCCGTGTGGCCGGGTGGCGAAGGCTCGCCAAACACCCCCTGCCCCTTCGGCAGGCCCTTGCCGAACCGGGAAAGGCCGGGGGCGCGGGGTGGGTCCGGCGGGAACTTCGCCGCCGGACCGGAATTACCTCAGGTTGCGGATACCGTCAGGCGGCGCGGGTCAGTCCCAGCAGCTGACCAGGACGGTCATCGCAGCGGCACGTTCGGTGAGATCCTCGGGCGCCATGCGCGCGGTGCCTGTGGAGAGCGGCGTGGTGACGCCGGCCTCGTCCAGCAGCGGCGCGATCATCCGGGCCTGGAGCGCGAAACGCACGTCCTGCGGAAGTTGCTGGCCGCTGGTGGCGTCGGCAGGCAGCAGCATGCCCACAACGCCGCCGGCCTCGTCCAGCACCGGGCCGCCGGCGTCGCCGGGCTCGGCGGCAAGCGCGAGGCGGCTCAGCCCCTCCTCGCCGCCAAGGCCGCGGATGTCCTCGAAGGTGCCGTAGGTCAGCGTGGGCGCGCTGAGCACGCCGCCATAGGGATAGCCGGCGACGGCGATCTCGGACTGCAGGCGCGGGAGGCCATCGCGGAAGGCGCCCACCGCACGCGGGGCAAGCCGGCCCTCGGGGCGCAGCAGGGCCGCGCCGAGGGCAGCGTTGCCGGCAACGAGGCGCGCGTCATAGCTGCCGTCGAGCGTGATCTGTGTGCAGTCGCCGACCGTGTCGTAGCTGGTCAGGACCACGGCGTTCTCCGAGACGAAGAAGCCCGAGCCGCTGGCGCGCGGCTGGCGCACCTGCAGCCCCGAGACGAGGTCGACCGAGGCCGAGTCATTGGTGACCTGCGCGGGGTCGAGCACGCCGCCGATGCGCTCGAAGCTCGACTGCATGCGCTGCAGGACACGTGTGCGGCGTTCCTCGTCACCCGCCGGCCAGACCAGCGTGAAGCCCTTGAGCTCGCCGCCCGAGAGGGTGACCTCGGTGTGGCTGACGATCTCGTCATTGGCGCCGGTGAGCAGGAAGCTGTCGCCGTCGCGCGAGCGCTCGCCCTCGAGCGGGACGATCTCGAGCGTCTGCATGATCTCGTAGAGCCCAGCCAGCGTGCGGCTGTCGCCGGGCTGGCTGATGAGCAGGACGCGGGCCTGCAGGTCGCCGGAGGGATCGTAGACGGCGAAGGGCGGATCGTAGCGGTCGCGCGAGACCACGTCGGCGGGCATCTCGATGGAGATGCCGGCGCGGCTGTCGGTGACGCGGCGCATGCCCAGCCCGTCGAAGACGGCGTTGTACTGGCCCAGCAGGTCGGCCCGCTGGCGGGTGGTGAGCACGCCGGTCGCCTCGTAGCCGTTGGCGCCCTGCCAGCTGGCCATGGCGCTGCGGGTGCCGCGCCCGAAGGCGGCGTCGATACGGCCGTTGTAATGCCCCGCCCAGCGCAGGGCGACCTGCAGCTGCTCGCGCTCGCCACGGGTCAGCAGGCGCTCGCCCTCGCGGGCCTCGCGCGGGGTTTCAAGCACCGGCGCGGGATCGGCCGGGGCCTCGGCGCTTTCGGCCGTGTCCTCGCCGGGTTCGCCAAGTGGCTGCGTCTCGACCGGGGCGGTGGTGGCGCCGCCGGTGGCCCCCACGGGCCAGAACTGGCGGCCGTAGTCGGCGGCCTCCTCAAGGTAGCTGTCGGGCGGGATCTGGCCGAAGGCGCGCAGGCGGTTGAGCTCCTGCTGGGCGGCCGCCTCGGTAAAGGGGCCGAGCGCGATGCCGTACCAGCCGCTGCCGAGTGCGAAGCCGTTCACGTTATCGAAGGCCTGCGAGAAACTGCGCGCGCTGTCCTGAGCACCCGACAGGGTCGAGCGGGCCTCGACCTGGATGTAGACGCCCCCCGGCGCCTGTGCGAAGGCCGCCTGCCCCATGACCAGAACCGCTGCCAAAGCCAAGCCGCGCCGATATGTCATCCCGTCATCCAATCCCGGTGGAAAATAGTGTGTTCCGGCCAAGTCTTATGCATCCCCGGCAATGTGTGCACGCCGAAAATGCCACCCCACAGACAATTGATTCTTCCCGCCGCGCCCCCTATGCAACGCCGCGACACGCGAAGGGGCGAGATCCATGGCCGAGACCACCGACAAACCGCGCAGTTTCCAGGAAATCATCCTGCGGCTCCAGACCTACTGGGCGGGCAAGGGCTGCGCGCTGATGCAGCCCTACGACATGGAGGTCGGCGCCGGCACCTTCCACCCGGCCACCACGCTGCGCTCGCTGGGCAGCAAGCCCTGGGCCGCGGCCTACGTGCAGCCCTCGCGCCGGCCGACCGACGGGCGGTACGGCGAGAACCCCAACCGGCTGCAGCACTACTACCAGTTCCAGGTGCTCATCAAACCCAGCCCGCCGAACCTGCAGGAGCTCTACCTGGGCTCGCTCGCCGCCATCGGCATCGACATGGCGCACCACGACATCCGCTTCGTCGAGGATGACTGGGAAAGCCCCACGCTGGGCGCCTGGGGCCTGGGCTGGGAGGTCTGGTGCGACGGCATGGAAGTGTCGCAGTTCACCTACTTCCAGCAGGTCGGCGGCCACGACTGCCACCCGGTCTCGGGCGAGCTGACCTACGGGCTCGAACGCCTCGCCATGTACGTGCTCGGCATAGACCACGTGATGGAGATGCCCTTCAACGACCCTCAGACCGAGATCGCGCTGAAATACGGCGACGTCTTCCGCCAGACCGAGGAGGAATACTCGCGCTGGAACTTCGACGTGGCCGACACCGAGGTCCTGCTGCGCCACTTCGAGGAAGCCGAGGCCGAATGCGCCCGCATCCTCGAGCAGCCCGCCGAGGACCCCAAGACCGGCCGCCGCATCGTCATGGCCCACCCTGCCTACGACCAGTGCATCAAGGCCAGCCACATTTTCAACCTGCTCGACGCCCGCGGCGTGATCTCCGTCACCGAACGCCAAGCCTACATCGGCCGCGTGCGCGCGCTCGCCAAGATGTGCGCCGATGCGTTCGTGTCGACCGAGGCTGGCGGATACGCGGCCTGACCCCATGACAGGCAAGCTCCTCGGCATCCTCATCGTCGCAACCGCGCTGATCTTCGGCGCCGTCGTCTACTACTTCCAGGTCTTCTACTACTACGACCGCGTGGACCCCACCGGCATCGAGGTGACGCTGGCCCTGCCCGACGGCGGACACGAACAGATCCCGTTCGGGGACTTCGAGGCGATCGACGCGATCTCCTCGCCGATCCGCTACCGCGCCTGCTTCACCACCGAGGCCGACCTCGGCGACCTGACGGAGCGCTTCGAGAGCTACCCAGGGGCCCAGCCGCGCAACGCGCCCTTCTGGTTCGGCTGCTTCGACGCCGAGAATATCGGCGAGATGATCGAGGACGGCCGCGCACAGGTCTTCCTGGGCGAAGGCAACATCGAGTTCGGCGTCGACCGCGTCACCGCCATCACCGACGACGGCCGCGGCTACACCTGGCACGAGCTCAACGACTGCGGCCAGAAGGCCTACGACGGCACGCCGCTGGGCGACCACTGCCCGCCGCGTCCGGACTGACATCGGGCTTCTTCTTGGCACAAATATTCCGGGGTCCGGGGCAGAGCCCCGGTCCGCCACCCCCCACGGCGCCGCCGTCCTGGTGGGTTCAAGGCGGCTGTCCACAGATCGTTTTGCGCCCGGGGGCCTCATGCGAACGCCCTCGAACCGGCAAGGCGTTGGTCGAACAGGATTTTGCTGACCGACTTTCGCCCCGAGCTCAGCTCTGTTGCGCAAATCGCCTGATAGCCGAGGCTCCCCTTTCCCCGGACGCACTTATCCCATGGGCTCGGTGACAGGTATTCCGAGCGCGGTGTA
>NZ_QBKN01000017.1 GCF_003054175.1 Allosediminivita pacifica | reverse complement strand
CGGAGTGACTTGGTGGAAGCTGACTAACTCCATCATGGTGCGACGCGCCGGACGAAAGCCGACATTCGCGCGCCCCGCAGCATCGGTGAGTCTGGTGCTCACTGCCGACCTTCGCCGCGCGCTGCCTGAACGGCAGCTTCGGACGCTGACGCCCGCCACGCACCCCAGGTGAGGCAGGACCCTGGACCCGTGCAAGCAAAGGCCGCCGGAGTGCGCGGCCCAACGAAAAACGCCGCACCCGAAGGCGCGGCGTTTTCCTCAAGCTTGTTCCGGACGCCTCAGATCGACTCGTCGATCCAGCTTTGCAGCGCGGCTTTCGGTGCGGCGCCGGCGCGGTTCGAGATCACCTGGCCGTCCTTGAAGATGAAGAGCGCCGGGATCCCGCGCACGCCCATGGCGGCGGCGGTGTTCGGGTTCTGATCGACGTCGACCTTCGCGACCTTGATCTTGCCGTCGTATTCCTTGGACAGCTCTTCCAGGGCCGGGCCGATCTGCTTGCACGGACCGCACCATTCGGCCCAGAAATCGACGACGACGGGCACGTCGGAGTTCTTCACTTCCTGATCGAACGTGGCGTCGGTGACTGCGACTGTGGACATTGGGGCCTCCTTCGGGCGGATGTCTTGGAGAATGTCTGTTGGTAGGTGAACGTATGTAGGCCCCGTGGTGGCGTCAAGCCACGGTCGCCCGGTCGAGCGCCTGCATCACGAGCGCGTGCGGAAGGGGCATCCATGAGGCATTTTGCGTCCAGATGAGGCCCGTCGTGATCGCCCGGCCGGGCCAGATCTGCGCAAGAGCCGCCGCATAGGCACCCATCTGCCGCAGCAGGCCGTCGGGGACCATGTCGGCGCTGGCGGGCACTGTGCGGTTGGATTTGAAATCCACGGCGATGATTTCCGCATCGGTGACGATCAGACGGTCGATGACGCCGTGGATGCGGCCAAGGCCGGGCAAATCGGCGGTCACCGGCACCTCGGCCAGCGTGCCGGGGGCGAAGAAGGGCGCGATTTCGGGGGCCGCGAGGGTGGCGAGCGCCTCGGCCCGCAGGGCGTCGGCTTCGGGGTGGTCGGGGATGAGGTGCCGCGCCGCCCCGGGGCGGTCTTCGGGCGGCAGGGGCGAGAGCCATTCGAGCAGCGCGTGCAGGGCGGTGCCGCGGTCCATGGCGGTCTCGGTCGTATCACCATCGGCGCCCGGCAGGGCCTTGGGGCCGCCGAGGTCGGAGGGGCTGCGCGGTTCGGGATGCGGTTCGGCGGGGGTCGCTGGCTGAGTGTAGATCTTGGGCAGGTCCGGCGTGCTGTCCTCGGGGTGTGCGAGCTCGTGCAGCGGCAGGGCGTCCCAGTTGCCGTGTTCGAGCCGCAGGCCTTCGGCGCGGTCGTCCCCGCCGAAGTCGAAGACATGCGGCAGGGCGCCCGAGCGGTCCATGCCGACACCCACCTGATCGTGCCAGGCCTTGCCGTCCTTCCCGAGATCGCCCGAGGCGGCGACGATCAGCCAGTGTTCGGCGCGGGTGAGGCCCACGTAGAGCAGCCGGTCGCGTTCGCGGGCGGCGGCCTCCTTCACGGCGTCCTGCGCGGTCTGCTGGCGGGCGGGCATGGCGGCAGAGGGCTGTTTCCAGAGCGCATCGCCGCCCTCGGTCAGAAGCTCGTCGCGCACGGTTTCATCCGGCTTGGCGCAGTCGGGCATGATGACCACGGGCGCCTCGAGCCCCTTGGCGCCGTGCACGGTCATGACCCGCAGCCGGTCGCCCGCGCTTTCGGGGGCGCGCTTGATGGTCAAGTCGTCGGCCTGCACCCAGTGCAGGAACCCGGTGAGCGACGGGACCTCGGTCGCCTCGTAGGCGAGCGCCTGTTGCAGGAGCGCGTTGACGCCGTCCTCGGCCTCGGGGCCCAGCCTGCCGATCAGCAGGCGGCGGCCGTTGTGGCGGGTGAGGATGCGTTCGATCAGGTCGTAGGGGCGCAGGTAGTCGGTCCAGTCGCGCAGGTCGTTGAGCACACCCATGATCTGCGGGAATTCCGCACCCCGGTCGCGCAGGGCGGGCCAGAGGTATTTCTGGTCGCGCCGGTGGGCGAGGTCGAAAAGCTGCTGTTCCGACAGGCCCATGAGGGGCGAGCGCAGCACGGTGGCAAGCGAGAGGTCATCCTCGGGCGTGGCGAGGAAGCTCAGCAGGGCGACGATGTCGCGCACGGCGAGTTCGGCCATGACCTTGAGCCGGTCGGCCCCGGCGATGGGCACGCCGAGCTGCTTGCAGGCGCGGATGATCTCGGTAAAGAGCCTGCCGCGCCGACGCACGAGGACGAGGAAATCGCCCGCGTGGATGGGCCGGGCGGTCCATGTGCCGTCGGTCTCGATGGGCAGTGGCACCCTGTCGGCGATGGCCTTGCCCACGAAGCGGGCGATTCGGTTGGCGAGGATGACGTCGTGGTGGCGGCTGCCCACCCGGTCGACGGGATCGTACCAGGCACCGTCCTCCTCCTCCTCGGTCTTTTCGACCAGCGGCCAGAGGTCGACGCGGCCCGGCATCTGGTCCTTGAAGGCGATGTGCTTCTGATCGGGGGTGAAGCCCGAGGGTTCGCGCCCCTCGAAGGTCTGATCGACAAGGCGCAGGATCGGCTCGGCCGAGCGGAAGCTGTATTCGAGCTCCATCGACGACAGCGGCGCGTCGGTGTCGCGCAGCCGGTTGCGGAATTCCTCGCGCATGCGGTCGAACTCGGACGGGTCGGCGCCCTGGAAGCTGTAGATCGACTGTTTCTTGTCGCCCACGACAAAGATCGTGCGGCGGGTGTCGGCGCGGGCGCCTTCGCCGGCTGTGAATTCGCGGGCGAGGCGTTCGATCACCTTCCACTGGGCGGGGCTGGTGTCCTGCGCCTCGTCCACAAGGATGTGGTCGATGCCGCCGTCGAGCCGGTAGAGGACCCAGTCGGCGACGCCGGGGTTTTCCAGAAGGTCCTGCGTGCGGGTGATGAGATCGTCGAAGTCGAGCCAGCCGCGGCGGGTCTTCTCGGCCTCGTATTCCGGGATAAAGGACTGCGCGAAGGCGTGAAGCGCGATGTCGCGGTCGGCGGCCTGGAGGCAGAGCTTGGTCTGTTTCGCCTCTTCCACGCGGGCGGCGAGCTGGTCGAGCTGGTCGAAGGCTTCGGGTGCATTGGCGCGGGCGCCCTTGGTGCCGAGCGTCTTGAGGATGGTGCCGGACTGGGTGAGCAGGGCGCTTTCGAGCAGGTCGAGGCCTGCGGTGGTGGGGCCGGGGAAGGTCTTGAGCTTGTCGGCAAGCGTCTTGTCGGTCTTGCCGCCGCCTTCGAGCGCGGGGACGAGGCTGGCGGCCAGCGCGCTTTCGTTGCCGAGGAAGACCTGTGCCAGCAGGTGATCCTCACCCGCGTCCGCAGGCAGGCCATAGGCGCTGCGAATGGCGTCGGGCGTGCGCGGCGGCCAGAAGGCATCGCGGCGGCGGGCGATCTGGCCGAGCAGGCGGGCGGGGTCGTCGCCGCTGACGTAGGGTGCGATGGCCTGGACGAGATGCGCCTGCGGCCCGTCGGCCATGCGGTCGAGGATTTCGCCCCGCAGGATCTCGGCGGCGCGGTCCTCCATCTCGGTGAACTGGGGGCTGACGCCGGCCTCGAGCGGGAAGCGGCGCAGCAGCGAGGCGCAGAAGGAGTGGATGGTCTGGATCCGCAGTCCGCCGGGCGTTTCGATGGCGCGGGCGAAAAGCGTGCGGGCCTGCCGCAGGAAATCGGCGTCGGGCGTGCGGTCGTGGCCGAGGTCGGCCAGTTGTCCGGTCAGGTCCTCGTCCTCGAGCATGGCCCAGCCGCCGAGCCGCTTGAACAGGCGGTTCTGCATCTCGGTCGCGGCGGCCTTGGTGTAGGTCAGGCAGAGGATGTGTTCGGGCAACACCCCTTCGAGCAGCAGCCGCGCCACCCGGTCGGTCAGCACGCGGGTCTTGCCCGACCCCGCGTTGGCGGCAAGCCATGTGGAATTGCCGGGGTCGGCGGCATCGACCTGTTTCTGGGTGGCGTCGTTGCGGATCATGTCAGCGGGTCCGTCTGCGGGTCGTCCGTCACGTCCCATTCGCCGAAGCGCGAAAGCTGGCCGTAGTCCGAGACGTCCGTTTCGCTGCGCAGGGCGCGACGGGCGGCAAAACCCTTGGCGGGGTCCATGTAGGCGGCGATGAGCGTCTCGAATTCCTCCCAGACCTTGGCGGGGGGCATATCGTCGAGGGGGGCCGCGACCTCTTGCGGTTTGCTGGCCGTGAGCGAGATGTAGGTCGCGCGGGCGACCTTGAGCCGCCCGATGCCCTTGAAGCTGCCGCGCTCGGCCATGGCGGCTTCGAGCAGGAGCTGCTTGTCGAAATGGGCCTGTTCCTTGGCCGAAGGCGCGGCGCCGGTTTTGTAGTCATAGAGGTGCACGTTGCCCGCCGTGTCGAGATCGAGCCGGTCGGCCTTGGCCGTCAGGGCGAAATCGAGCGCGGGAATGCCGTCCTGCGCCTCGGTTTCGAAATGGGTGGGCCGGGCCTGCGTGCGGCGGGTGGCTTCGGTTTCGGTGAACCAGCGGGCGACGCGGTTGAGCCGCGCCTGCCAGAGCGCGCGGACGGTCGGAAAGGGGATCGCTTCGGCATCGCCGAGCCATTTGGTGACGGCGGCGTGAAAGGCCTGTGGCGTGAGGTGCTCGTCGGGCGTGTCGCGCACGAAGTGTTCGAGCATCTCGTGCACCTGGATGCCGCGCAGAAGCGCGTCGGGCGCGCGTTGCAGCGGGTCGAGCGGACGCAGGCGCAGCACCTCGCGGGCGTAGATGGCGTAGGGATCACGGACCAGCGTCTTGATCTGCGTGACCGAGAGCTTCTTGGGGCGCGCCGTGACAGGCGGCGCGGGGGCCGGGCGTGGGGCGGGCGTGCTGGCGATGGGCGTTTCGGCTGCGCGGGCGAGGGCGAGCCAGTGATTGCCGCGCTGGCGCATCTCGGCCAGCGCCTGCGGGCCGTCGCGGGTGGGCAGGCCGGTCATGAGGTTGGTCAGGCGGTTCACCCAGCGCGAGGGCACGGTTTCGGCCTCGTCCGATTTCAGCGCGCGGGTGAGCCAGACCTCGGGGGCGCCCACGGCCTGCTGGAAGTCGTGTGCCGAGAGGCCCACGGTGCGTTCGGGCAGCAGCAGCCCCGCCTGGTGGCGCATCTGGCGGTTGAGCCAGGGGTCGGCGCCGGGCAGTTCGGGCCAGGCGCCTTCGTTCAGGCCGCCGAGGATGACGAGATCGGCGCCCATCACGCGGGCCTCGAGCGTGCCCCAGATCAGGATGTCGGGGTGCGGGGCGTCGCGGTCGCGGACCTCTTGCCGCGACAGGATCGCGGTGACGAGATCGCCGTAGTCGCGGGCGCTCATGTCGGTGCCGTGGGCCGCCTCGCCGCGCAGCTCCTGCATGGCGTCGTAAAGCTTGCGGCCCGCGCCGGCCTGCCAAAGCTCGCCGCTGCCCGGCTGGCCGGGACCGGCGGCGATCGCTTCGGAGAGCGTCAGGTGATCCTCGATCCAGTCGGCGAGCGGCCGGATGCCGGGGGTGTCACGCCCGCTGAAGGTCATGGCGACCCAGTCGGCCCAGTCCGCCACGTCGCGTTCGGCCCCCCATTCGCGGATCTTGTCGGGATCGGGATAGGGCCAGCCCTTGCGGCGGATGCGCAGTTCGAGTTCGCGGGTGTTGAGCAGGTGCGGGCCGCGGTCGGCGCCGGTGTGGGTCAGCGGGTGCTTGAGCAGCGTGACGAGGGTTTCGGCGGTCAGCGGCTGGCGGAAGAGCGCCGCCACATGCCGCAGGAAGCGGCCCGGGGGCGTGAGCTGCCCCGGCGTGCCTGCGCTGTCGTCGGGCAGGATGTTCCAGCGGTCGAGCGCCGAGGTCACCTGCCGCGTCAGCATCCGGTCGGGGGTGATGAGCGCGGCGCGGGTGCCGTCCTCGGCCGTCTGGCGCAAGCGCAGCGCGATGGCGAGCGCCTCGGTCCGCATGTCGGGGGCCTCGGTCAGCGTGACGCCCTGCATCGCCCCGGGCAGGTCGGGCAGGCGGGGGCCTTCGCTGCGCCACTGGTGGGTGACGGGCGCGGGGCGCAGGGCCAGCGACAGCACCGCGTTGCGGCCCGGGGCTGGCGGCTGCGTGTCGGTCCATTGCGGCACGTCCTGCGGCGCGAGGTCGAGTTCCTGCAGCATCCGGGCGAAGCGGAACTGCGGGTGATCCTCGTGCTTCATGGCGTCGTCGAGGCCGCGCCAGACGTGGTGGGGCAGGTCGGTGTCGAACCCCGGCAGCACCACGGCGCCCTGCGGCAGGCGGGCGACGGCGCGCATGAAGGCGGCGGTGGTGCCGCGCGATCCGGTGGAGCCCGCGACCAGGATCGGGTGCCGGGGCGGCGCGGCCTCCCACGCGGCCAGCCTTGCGGCGAGGGCAAGGCGCTGGAAGCCCTGCGCGTCGGGCGCCTCGTCCCCGTCGAAGAAGCGCTGGACGATCTGCAGAAAGGTGAGCGCGCGCTGCCAGTGGCCGGACTGGTCGGTGACGTCGAGCTGTTCGAGCACCTCGGGCGGCACGTCCTCGGCCATCATCTCGTCCATCAGGGTGGCGAGGCTGTCCGAAAGATCGAAAAGCGCGGCGCGTGGGGCGAGGTCCGGCTGGCTGTCCAGAAGCTGGGCGACCAGCGCGGTGAGTTCGAGCCTGCGGCGCAGGGGCGGGACCGGCTGGGGCAGGTGTGCGGCGGTGAGCGGATCGGCGAGGTCGGTGACCAGCCGGATGCGCGGCAGCAGGCATGCGGGGCCGGCGTCGAAGATGTCGCGCAGGCGGCGGGCCATGCGGCGGGTGTTCACGTAAATCTCGACCCGCGCCATGGCCTCGGGCGGATGGCCTTGCAGCCGGGCGCGCAGGCCCGCGACAAGCTCGACCGGGAAGTCGACGCCGGGGGGCAGGCCGAAGGCGCGTGGGGTGTCTGTGGGGTCAAACATCGGCAAGCATGTCCTCGGCCAGCGCGATGCCCCCGGGGTGGCCCACGTCGCACCAGTGGCCGGGGTAGGTCAGGCCATGGAGGGTGCCGTCCTGCGCCATCTCGGTCCAGAGGGCGTTGAGCGAGAAAGCCCCTGCGGGCATCCCTGCCAGCCGGTCGGTGCGCAGGATCTGGGCGCCGGTGTAGACGAGATCGCCCTTGCGGATCAGGCGGCCTTCGGCGTCGAGGGAGAAGTCGCCGCCGCCCTGGCGGCCCACGGCGCGGTCGAGCGGCACGCAGAGCAGCAGCGCCTCCATGTCGTCGCGCCAGTGGGCGGCGAGGTGCCGCAACGGGTTGGGTCCGGCCCAGACGGCATCGGTGTTGAGCGTGAATACGGGGCCTGTGCCCAGCAGCGGCAGGGCGTGGCGCAGCCCGCCGCCGGTGTCGAGGATGTCGGGCTGTTCCTTTGACAGCGTCACGCCGGTGCCCTGCAGGTGCGCGGCCACTTGTTCGGCGCGGTAGTGGGCGTTGACCACGCGCGTGGGCAGATGGCTGGTCAGCTCGAGTGCGTGATCCAGCAGCGGACGGCCCGCCACCTCGATCAGCGGCTTGGGGCGGTCCTGCGTCAAAGCGCCCATGCGGGTGCCGAAGCCCGCGGCGAAGAGCATCACGGCGTCGGGCATTCGGGCCTCAGCGTGGCGAGGTGGGCGCCCGAGGGGGGCGGCAGGTCGGAGAGGATGCGGCGGAGCCCGGCGAGGTCGGGGTGCGCGAGGTTGGCCTGCAGGTGACCCCAGACGCGGGGGACGAGGTCGAGGTAGCGGGGCTTACCGTAGCTGCGCGAGAGGCGGGCGAAGACGCCGAGGATGCGCAGGTTGCGCTGGGCGCCGAGCAGGGCATAGGCGCGGTCGAAGGGCTCGGCATCGAGGCCCGTCCGGTCGAGGAAATGCCGGCGGGTGCAGGCCGCGGTGTCGGCGGAGACGTCGCGGCGGGCATCCTGCAGGAGCGACACGAGATCGTAGGCGCGGTGGCCGAGCATGGCGTCCTGGAAGTCCAGCAGCCCGGCGCGGGCGGCGCCCTCGCGATCCGGCAGCCAGCAGATGTTTTCGGCGTGGAAGTCGCGCAGGATGGTGACCTCGGTCATCCCGTCGAGGGCAGCGAGGCGATCGGTCAGGGTGGCGATGGCCTCGGTGCGCATGGCCGGGTCATGGACATAGGTCTCGAAGGTGATGCCGGGCAGCTCACCGAGTTCCTGTGCGTGTGCGACGGGCAGGCCGGAGAGAGGTTCGGCGCCGTGCAGGGCCGCCACCGCGTCGGCGGAGGCCATGTAGAGCGCGGCCTCGGTGTCGGGCGTGGCGATGCGGGCCACGAGGTCGTCGCCGAGATCCTCGAGCAGCATCAGATCGGGTGTCTCGGCCAGGATCGCGGGCGCGCTGAGGCCGGCGTCGCGCAGGTAGCGGGCGATACGGGCGAAGCGGGCGCAATCGCCCGAGGGGTCCTCCATGAGGATGGCGGTTTCACCCTCGCGGCCGAGGCGGGTGTAGCGGCGGGAGGAGGCGTCGCCGGCAAGCGGCGCGGCCTGCGCCCCCTCCCAGCCGGCATCGCGAAGGAAGTCGTCGCGCGTCATGCGGCCTGTCCGGGAATGCGGTCGTCCCAGCGGGAGGTCTGCCAGTGCAGGACAAGATGGCGGCTCTCGTCATCCGCGCCGACCGCGAAGTCGAGGTGCAGCGCGTCGGCGGGGGCCTCTGTCCCCAGCCGGTCGGGCCATTCGACGAGGCATATGGCGTCGTCGAAGGCCTCCCACAGGCCGAGTTCGTCGACGCCGTCGGGCCCGGCCAGCCGGTAGAGATCGGCGTGGACCAGCGGCCCGGCGCGGGTGTCGTATTCCTGAACAAGGGTAAACGTCGGCGAGGGCACGTCCTCGGGGGTGTCCTGAAGGGCGCGGATCAGCGCCCGCGCGAAATGCGTCTTGCCCGCGCCGATGCCGCCGGACAACAGCAACACGTCGCCGGGCACGAGTAGGGGCGCGAAGCCGCGGGCCAGTGCAGCGGTCGCCTCGGGGGTCGGAAGGTGAAGCTCATGACTGCGCGGATCCATCGCGCGCAGGATACCGTGGGCGCCGGCTGCTGCAACCGGTCTTCACTGCCCTGACGCGAGGGCCTGCGCGACCTCGGTGTCGGTCCGCGAGAACCGCAGAAGGGTGGCGCCGTTCGCCGCGGGCGAGGCACGACACAACAGCCTTTCGCCGGCGTGGAGGGTGAACTCGGTATGCCAGGTATGCCGATGCATCGGATCGAGGATCAACTCGGAGAGCTTGCGCCAGTCGGGGCCGCCCTCGGAGGCGCGTTGCCAGAGCCGGGCTGCGTCGATGACGTTGGCTTCGGGAAGCGCGCTTTCCTGTGCGTCGCGCCAGATTTCACGATAGCGCGCGTTACAGAAGACCAGAACGCCGTTGTGCGAAAAGACCGCCACGCCGTCCTCGAAGCTGTCGAGCACGGACTGCGTGACCATGAGCTCGCTGCGGAACCGGCGGGTCAGCGATATTTCGGCGCTGATATCCTCGAACAGGAAGGCCACGGCGCCGCCGGGGTGCGGACGACCGGTGACCTTGTAGGTCAGCCCGTTCTCGAGCGTCCATGTCTCGCAGAAGCGGTCGTCCTGCGCGGCCTTGATCATCTCGCTCAGCCGGTCGCGCCAGGTGGCGTAGTTCTTCGGTTCGGGCATCATGCGGTCCTCGCGCAGGATGTCGAAGAAGCTGCGCAGCGTGGGGCGTCCGCTGAGAAATTCGCCCTGGAGCCGGGTCAGGTCGACAAGGGCCGGGTTGAAGAGGGCAAGCCTGTGGTCCGAGCCGAAGACCGCCAGGCCGATGGGCAGATGCGCAAAGGTCTTGGAGAGCGTCTGGACGAATTGCCGTTGCGCGTGCTCGGCTGTGACAAGGCTTCCGATGTCGCACGCCACGTGAAGGGTCCCGTCATCGAAGGGCAGGCCCTCGACCTCGTACCAGAGCTTTTCTCCGTGCCTGTCGACCACAGAGGCCCGCGTCTTCGCGCCGTCGTCGCCGTCGGCCCTGACGAAGGGATCGCCGTTTGCGGCCTTTCGGCCGCTGCGCCGGCATATCTCGTCGAAGGCGGCATTGTGCCAGACCATGTCGTCGCCGGGCCCGCTCTGCCAGGCGGGCATGGGAAGATGATCGAGAATGTCGCGCAGGCGGCGTGCTTCGCTGCGGCGCGTTTCGAGCCGGAAGAGCCGCGCCGGGGTGATGGCGGCGCGATCGAGACGGATGCGCAGCGTCTCGCCCGAGCGGGTGAGGCTGAGCTGAAGCCCGGCGTCGTCGATGAAGTGCAACGGGCGCGAGCCGTCGGGCGGGGAATCCGGCAGATGGGGGAAGCGCTGGCGGAGCGCGTCGCGCAGGTCCTCCCACGGGGTGTCGTAGATCGTCGAGGTGCCGGTGATCTCTTCCGCGCCGGGCGTGGCGTCGGCCACCACGCCGTTGCGGACGAGGATGACGGTCGGCGGCCTGGGGCGTGTCTTGCCGCGCCCCCGCCGGAAACAGGACCACCAGAGCCCGAAACCACAAAGACTGGCGACCCCCGTTCCGAGAATGGAGGCGATTATATTGTCCAAGTCCCAAATCCTTGCCTTTTCTTCCGGCTAGGGAGTTTTGGTTAAGGACGGGTTAAGATCGGAGCCCGGAGGGGCGTCGGGTCAGACTTCAATCGGACGATTCTCTCCGAGCGCGGTGGTGCCCTGCGTCTGCGCGACGATCCGGGAGCGCGGCCAGACGACTTCGACCACCGCGCCGCGGCGCTGGGTGGTGCTGCTTCGTCCCGAGATGAAGGGATCGGCGCCGTTGGCGAAGCTCAGCACGGCGCCGGTACGTTCGAGCAGCGTCTTGGCGATGAAGAGCCCGAGGCCCATGCCCTCGTATTCCGGGCGCTGGCCATGCTCGGCGGCCGATCGGCGGCGGCGGACGAAGGGATCGCCGATCCGGCCGATCAGGTGTGGCGGGAAGCCTTGGCCGTCGTCGAGAATGCGGACCGAGATCGTGGTGTCGGTCCAGAGAACCTCGATCCAGATGGTGGTTTGGGCGAAGTCGACGGCGTTCTGCACGAGGTTGCGCAGGCCGTGGATGATCTCGGGGCGGCGCAGGATGTTGGGCTGCACGTATTCGCCCCCGGGACCCGGGCCGTCCTCGATCACGATTTCCTTGCCGCGGTCCTGGTGCGGTTCGGCGGCCTCGCGGATGACCTCGACCAGCGGCGCCTGGCGCATGTGCAGGTCGTCCTTCCCGGCGCGGCCCATGGAGCGCAGAATGTCGCGGCAGCGGTCGGCCTGATCGCGGATCAGGATGGCGTCCTCGCGCAGGTCGGGCTGGTCCCCGAGCTCGTCGGCAAGTTCGGAGGAGGTGAGCTTTATGGTGGCGAGCGGAGTGCCCAGTTCGTGCGCGGCGGCGGCGACCACGCCGCCGAGATCGTTGAGCTTTTGCGCGCGGGCAAGCGCCATCTGCGTCGCGGTCAGTGCGTCGGACATGGAGTGCATCTCGCGCGTGATGCGGCGCGCGTAGACCGAGAGGAAGAGGATGGCGATGGTGATCGCCGCCCATTGGCCGAAGACGAAGATCTCGGGCAGGCGCAGCACGACGCCCGCTTCGGTCCGCAGCGGCAGGTGGTAGTAGAGCATCCCCGTGATCAACAGGAAGGCGGTGACGCCCAGCAGGACGGTGGAGCGCAGGGTGAGCACGGCGGCCGAGACGGTGACCGGCGCCAGCACCAGAAGCGAGAAGGGGTTGTGCAGGCCCCCGGTGAGATAGAGCAGGAAGCAGAGCTGCAGCAGGTCGAACATGACCATGAGCAGGTTCTCGGTCTCGCTCAGGCGCTTGTTCTCGGGGAAGACGAAGATCGCCACGAGGTTGCCGATGACCGAGACGCCGACGGCGAGGTAGCACAGGCCGAGTTCGAGCTGGAGGTCGTAGACGCGCTGGGCGACGGTGATGGCGGCGAGCTGGCCGACGATGGCGAACCAGCGCAAGAGGATCATCGTGCGCAGCCGGATCCAGTGGCTGCGGCGGTCCTCGCTCAGGAATCCGATGTCCGTGTCGGTCATATGCGCCTTTTCGCCGCTTGTCCCCGGCTTGGCAATTGTTACCTCTGGCGCAACGCTCACGGCCGCCTGCCGGAAAGGATCCCATGACCCGCATCATTGCCATCGTCGCCGCCTGTTTCGTGGTCCTTCTGCTCGGGGGCACCTATGCCGTTTCCTCGGGTTGGGTGTCGGACGTGCTGGGGCTGGGGCCGGACGATCCCTACGCGCCCTGCCGCAGGGCAGCTGTGGCCGGTGGGGCCGGTGCGATCGGCGGGCCCTTCGAACTGGTGAACCCGGAGGGCGAGACCGTTACGGACGAGGACGTGATCACCGAGCCGAGCCTCGTCTACTTCGGCTATACCTTCTGCCCGGACGTCTGCCCCATGGACGTGGCGCGCAACGCGCAGGCGGTGGATGTGCTGAGTGAACAGGGCCACGAGGTGCAACCCGTCTTCATCTCGGTCGATCCCGAGCGCGACACGCCCGAGGTGGTCGGCGATTTCGCGGCCAACATCCACGAGGACATGGTGGCGCTGACCGGCAGCGAAGAGCAGGTGAACGCGGCGAGCCAGGCCTACCGCGCCTATCACAGCAAGCAGCCCGGGGATGACGAATACTACCTGGTGGACCACTCGACCTTCACCTACCTCGTGACGCCGGAAGATGGCTTCGTGGAATATTTCCGCCGCGATCTGAGCCCCGAGGAACTGGCCGAACGGACCTCGTGCTTTCTCGAGGCATCCTGAGCGACGCGGCGGCTGCATTTGACCGCGCCGTCCGGCGGGGCTAACTAGATCGAAACGACAGGCCATTGTCCGGAGGTGAGCTTTTGGCGGAGAGCGTTATGCAGGAACTGGGCGAAGACCGGACGCTCCTGCTCGTCGATGACGACGAGCCCTTCCTGAAGCGGTTGGCCAAGGCCATGGAAAAGCGCGGTTTCGAGGTCGAGACCGCGGGCTCCGTGGCCGGGGGAACGGCGATTGCCACCGCCCGTCCGCCCGCCTTCGCGGTGATCGACCTGCGGCTGGAGGACGGAAACGGGCTCGACGTGGTCGAGGTGCTGCGGGCCAAGCGCCCCGACAGCCGCATCGTGGTGCTGACCGGCTATGGCGCCATCGCCACGGCCGTGGCCGCCGTCAAGATCGGCGCGACCGATTACCTGTCCAAGCCCGCCGACGCCACGGACATCATCAACGCGCTGCTGGCCAAGGGCGACGACCTGCCACCGCCGCCCGAGAACCCGATGAGCGCCGACCGCGTGCGGTGGGAACACATCCAGCGCGTCTACGAGCTGTGTGATCGCAACGTGAGCGAGACGGCGCGGCGCCTGAACATGCACCGCCGGACGCTGCAGCGCATCCTCGCCAAGCGCAGCCCCCGCTAGGGCCCGCCGCCCGGCGGCCCGGCCATGCTGCATCTCGAACATCTCACGCTGTCGCATTTCCGCTCGCATAGGCGGGCGGAGGTGCATGTGGATGCGCGGCCAGTGGCGATCTACGGGCCGAACGGCGCGGGCAAGACCAACCTGATCGAGGCAGTGTCGCTGTTCTCGCCCGGGCGCGGTCTGCGGCGGGCGAGCGCGCAGGAGATGGCGCGCCGCCCCGAGAGCCTCGGCTGGAAGATCACGGGGATGCTGCGCGCGGGCGGCGATGCGCATGAGGTGGCTTTCACTTCGGAGGGCGGGGCGTCACGCAACGTCACGATCGACGGCAAGCCCGCGCCGCAGACGGCGCTGGGACGGATCAGCCGCGTGCTCTGGCTGATCCCGTCGATGGACCGGCTGTGGATCGAGGCCCCCGAGGGGCGCCGGCGGTTCCTTGACCGCATGACGTTGAGCTTCTTCCCCGATCACGCGCAGGCGACGCTTGATTACGAGAAGGCCATGCGCGAACGGAACCGGCTGCTGAAGGACGAGGTGCGCGATGCGGGCTGGTATGCGGCGGTGGAGGCGCAGATGGCGCGCACCGGCGCGGTGCTGACTGCCAACCGGCAGTCGGCGCTTGCACGGATCGCGGCGGCGCAGGCGGGGGCCGAGACGGCCTTTCCCGCCGCGGATCTCGAACTGACTTCGACCGAGGCGGACATCCCCGAGGACGAGGCGGGCCTGCGCGCGGCGCTGGCCGAAAGCCGGTTTCGCGACATCGCCGCGGGGCGCACGCTGGTGGGGCCGCACCGGGCGGACCTTTACGGGGTCTTCGCGGCCAAGGGGATTCCGGCCTCGGACTGCTCGACCGGGGAACAGAAGGCGCTGCTGATCTCGCTGATCCTGGCCAATGCGCGGGCCTTGGCCGCCGACACGGGCGCGCCGCCGCTGTTGCTGCTGGACGAGGTGGCCGCGCACCTCGATGCCGGGCGGCGGGCGGCGCTTTACGCCGAAATCGGCGCGCTGGGCGCGCAGGCCTGGATGACGGGCACCGGGCCGGAGCTGTTCGAGGAGCTGGGCGAGGGGGCGCAGCGGCTGGAAGTGACCGAGGATGCGGGGCTGTCGGTCGTCCGGGCCCTGTGAGGGCGCTTGCATTGGTGCTGCAAAGCGGCGAACAACGGCGCTGTCCTGTATCAGTGCTTGAAGGCCCATGAGTGTTTCCGCAACAGACCTGCTGCTTTACGCCGGTGCGCTGCTGGTGCTGTTCCTGACGCCGGGGCCGGTCTGGCTGGCGCTGACCGCGCGGGCGCTGTCGGGCGGCTTCCAGGCGGCCTGGCCGCTGGCGCTGGGCGTGGTGGTGGGCGACGTGATGTGGACGCTGCTGGCCATCCTCGGCGTGAGCTGGATCGTCAGCGTCTACGGCGGCTTCCTCGAGGCGCTGAAATGGGTGGCGGCGCTAACCTTCCTGATCATGGGTGGCCTTCTGATCCGCAACGCCGACAAGTCGCTCGCCTCGGACAGCAGGCTGACGCGGCCGGGCATGTGGGCGGGCTTCATGGCCGGGCTTGCGGTCATCATCGGAAACCCCAAGGCGATCCTGTTCTACATGGGGATGCTGCCGGGCTTCTTCGATCTCGACCGGCTGGGGGCGCCGGACATCGTCGCCATCGCGCTGATTTCGGCGGTGACGCCGCTTGCCGGCAACCTTGTCATGGCGCTGTCGATCGACCGCGTCAGACGCTTTCTGTCCAGCCCGCAGGCCCTGCGGCGGACCAACATCGTCGCCGGATGCCTGCTGATGGGCGTGGGGATTCTGATCCCCTTTCTCTGACACCAAATCTTGTGTCGTCAGCGTGACATTCCCACCAAAGCCGCATATAAACCGGGCAAAGCGACAAAGGACACCTGAATGGCCGAACCCGCAGGCAACAACTCCGATTATGGCGCGAGTTCCATCAAGGTTCTCAAGGGCCTGGAAGCGGTGCGCAAGCGCCCCGGCATGTACATCGGTGACACCGACGACGGGTCGGGTCTGCACCACATGGTCTACGAGGTCGTGGACAACGGCATCGACGAGGCGCTCGCCGGTCACGCCGACTACGTGAAGGTGAAGATCCACGCCGACAACAGCGTCAGCGTGCGCGACAACGGGCGCGGGATTCCGGTCGACCTTCACGAGGAAGAGGGCGTGTCGGCGGCCGAGGTCATCATGACCCAGCTTCACGCGGGCGGGAAGTTCGACCAGAACTCTTACAAGGTGTCCGGCGGCCTGCATGGCGTGGGTGTGTCTGTGGTGAACGCGCTGTCCGTGTGGCTGGAACTGCGCATCTGGCGCAACGGCAAGGAACACTACGCCAAGTTCGAGCACGGCGAGACGACCGAGCACCTGCGCGAGACCGGCGACGCCGAGGGCGAAAGCGGCACCGAGGTGCGCTTCCTTGCCTCGACCGAGACCTTCAGCAACCTCGACTACGATTTCGCGACGCTGGAAAAGCGCCTGCGCGAGCTGGCCTTCCTGAATTCGGGCGTCCGCATCATCCTCGAGGACGAGCGCCCGGCCGAGCCGCTGCGTTCGGAGCTGTATTACGACGGCGGCGTGAAGGAGTTCGTGAAGTACCTCGACCGGTCCAAGTCCTCGGTCATGTCCGAGCCGATCTACATGACCGGCGAACGGGACGGCATCGCGGTCGAGATCGCCATGTGGTGGAACGACAGCTTCAACGAGATGGTGCTGCCCTTCACCAACAACATCCCGCAGCGCGACGGCGGCACGCACATGGCGGGCTTTCGCGGCGCGCTGACACGGACGATCCAGAAATACGCGCAGGACAGCGGCATCGCCAAGCGCGAGAAGGTGAACTTCACCGGCGACGACGCGCGCGAGGGCCTGACCGCCGTGCTGTCGGTGAAGGTGCCCGATCCGAAGTTCTCGAGCCAGACCAAGGACAAGCTGGTCAGCTCCGAGGTGCGCCCGGCGGTCGAGAGCATGATGACCGAGCGCCTGTCCGAGTGGTTCGAGGAACATCCCAACGAGGCCAAGACCATCGTCGGCAAGATCGTCGAGGCGGCGCTGGCTCGCGAGGCGGCGCGCAAGGCGCGCGAACTCACGCGGCGCAAGTCGGCCATGGACGTGAACTTCCTGGCCGGCAAGCTCAAGGACTGTTCCGAGAAGGACCCCTCGCTGACCGAGCTGTTCCTGGTCGAGGGCGACTCGGCCGGTGGATCTGCGCAGACGGGGCGTGACCGCCGCAGCCAGGCGATCCTGCCTCTGCGCGGCAAGATCCTGAACGTGGAGCGCGCGCGGTTCGACAAGATGCTGGGCAGCCAGGAGATAGGCAACCTCGTCATGGCCCTCGGCACCGGGATCGGGCGGGACGAGTTCGACGTCAGCAAGCTGCGCTACCACAAGATCGTCATCATGACGGACGCCGACGTGGACGGGGCACACATCCGAACGCTGCTGCTGACCTTCTTCTACCGGCAGATGCCGGAGCTGATCGAGGGCGGCTACCTCTACATCGCGCAGCCGCCGCTGTTCAAGGTCGCGCGCGGCAAGTCCGAGGTCTACATCAAGGACCAGCCCTCGCTCGAGGACTACCTGATCAACCAGGGGACCGAGGGTGCGGTGCTGCGGCTTGGCACCGGGGAAGAGATCATCGGCCAGGACCTTGTCCGCGTGGTCGAGGATGCCCGCAGCCTCAAGCGCGTGCTCGATGCCTTCCCGACGCATTACCAGCGCCACATCCTGGAACAGGCGGCCATCGCGGGTGCCTTTGTCCCCGGCGCCGTGGACGCGGACCTTCAGGGCGTGGCCGACCACGTGGCGGCGCGGCTCGACATGATCGCGCTGGAATACGAGAAGGGCTGGCAAGGCCGGATCACGCAGGACCGCGGCATCCGTCTCGCGCGCATCCTGCGCGGTGTGGAGGAGGTCCGGACGCTGGACGGCCCGATGCTGCGCTCGGGCGAGGCGCGCCGGACCGGCAGCTTCACCGAGAACCTCAAGACCGTCTACGGCACGCCGGCGACGCTGGAACGCAAGGATCGCAAACAGCCGATCTACGGGCCGCTGGGCCTGCTGGAGGCGATCCTCGAGGAGGGCCAGAAGGGCATTTCGCTGCAACGCTACAAGGGCCTGGGCGAGATGAACCCGAGCCAACTCTGGGAAACCACGCTGGACCCGGACGCCCGGACGCTGCTGCGCGTCGACATCGACGACATGGCCGAGGCGGACGACCTCTTTACCAAGCTGATGGGCGACGTGGTCGAACCGCGCCGCGACTTCATCCAGCAGAACGCGCTGAGCGTCGAGAACCTCGACTTCTGATCTGCGTTAGGCGAGCGCGTAGCCGGAGTTCGGCCGCGCTCGCCTTTTGATTTTCTTCCCGCACATCGTATCGCATTGAAAGCCGGAGCCCGACAGGCTGTGCTTTTCGATGTGCGGGCACGACTCCTGACTTCTGTCCGAAGCAACGCCCCGCGCGCGTCCCTTCGAGGCGAGGATCACTCGCTGTCGGGCGTCCCTGCACAAAAGCTCAATGCGACGCTCCGGGTTCGTGGGTCTGCGGGGTGGACACCCCGCTCATGCCGTGCCGATGGTCGATTTCTGATTGAGCGCAATCAACCGAATAAGGCGTCATGCCATGACTTCAGTGGGGGCGTAGGCACCGGATTCACAGGGTGAATGCCGCGACGAAGGCGTCGAGCGCGGCGTCGCTGTCGCTGTGGGCGAAGGCCTCCATTCCGACGGGGCCACGATAGCCGAGGGCATGGAGCGCGCGCGCGATTGCGGGGTAGTTGATCTCGCCCGTGCCGGGTTCGCAGCGGCCCGGGTTGTCGGCGACCTGCACTTCGCCGATCCAGGGGAGGCAGGCTTCGCACCAGCGGACGAGGTCCCCCTCGCCGATCTGCGTGTGGTAGAGATCGAGGTTGATCCGCAGCTGCGGACGGTTCACCGCCGAGACCAGCGACAGCACGGCCGCGGTGGAGCCAAAGGGGCAGCCGGGATGGTCGAAGGGATTGAGGTTCTCGAGCGTGAAGGTGACGCCGAGTTCCTCGCCCAGGTCGCAAAGCCGGTGGAGCGTGTCGCGCGCTCGCAGTTCCATTCCGGGAGAAAACGCGCCGTGTCGCGGTATCGGCAGGCCGCCATCGCCAAGCCCCGTGCCGTGCAGATTCAACCGGTCGACGCCGAGCCGACGGCCCACCTTGGCGGTTTCGCGGGCGGAGGCCAGAAGCATGTCGGCGCCCTCGGCGTCGGAGAGCCGGCCCTGCAGGTAGCCGTTCATGATCGTGTAGTCGGCGCCGATCTTTTCGAGCTTGCCGAGGTCGTGGTCGGGCCAGTTCCAGAGGCCGACGCCGAGGCCGCGCTCGGTCAGTCGTTCGGCGCGCCAGTCGATGGGCCTGTCGGGCCAGAGCATTTCCGCGCAGGCGGCGAGCTTGAAGGGTTGGGACACGGGGTGCAGTCTCCGGGTGGGGTTCAGGTGAGGTGTTCGACGGGCGGGGCGAGCACGAACCGCCACTTGCGCAGGGGGCCTGCCATCACGTTGAGGTAGTACATCTCGAACCCGTGGGGGGCGCCGCAGGGATGATGTCCGCGCGGGACGCAGACCACGTCGCCGTCATGCACGGCCATGGTCTCGTTCAATTGCAGGTCGTCGGTATAGACGCGCTGGATGCCGAAGCCGTCCGCCGGGTTGACCCGGTGGTAGTAGGTTTCCTCGAGGTAGGTGACCCGCGGAAAGTCGTCCTCGTCGTGCCGGTGGGACGGGTAGGAGGACCAATTGCCCGCGGGGGTGAAGACCTCGGTCACGAGCAGGCTGTCGCAGTAGTCCTCATTTTCCATGGCGATGTTGTTGATGTGGCGCGTGTTGCTGCCATCGCCCCGCTGCGTGAGGGTGATGCCGTCGGGGCCGATGCGCCGCGCTTCGTGTCCGCCCTTGCCCGGGGCCTTGCCCACGGCGATGACGCAGTCGGTGGTGGCGGTCGCCTCCCAATCGGAGCCATCCGGCAGGTAGAGACAGTGCGGCGGCGTCTTTTCGAAGACGTTCATGCGGTCGCCGAGTTCGCCCCAGTCCTGGCCGGCGCCGCTGATCCGCGCCTTGCCCTCGACCATGACGAGCATCAATTCGTTCCGCCCCGCGCTGTCCGAGACGGTATCGCCTTCGCGCAGGTGCCAGAGGTCGAAACCGACGTAGCGCCAGCCGGCGCTTTCCGGCGTGATGGCGTGCACCTTTCCGTGGGTGCCGAAGGGGCGCTTGAGAAGATCGGGCATGGCGGGGTCCTTCAGGTCAGGTCAGGTCAGGTCAGGTCAGGTCAGGCCGGTGTCGGCCGCGATGCGTTTCAGGGTGGCGAGACCGAGCGTCTGGTAGAGCAGGGGGTTGTGCACGTCGGGATCCTGTTCCGCCTCGATCACGATCCAGCCGTCGTAGCCATGCTCGGCGAGGACCTGGAGCAGCGGGGCGAAATCTATCTCGCCCTCCTGGTCGCCGGGGACGGTGAAGACCCCCGCGCGCACGCCGTCCATGAAGGAAAGCCCCTCGCTTTGGACACGCGCGCGGACCGCGGGACGGACGTTCTTTGCGTGAAAGTGGCCCACGCGGTCGATGTGCTTGCGCAGCACTGCGACGGGATCACCGCCGCCGAAGGCGCAGTGACCCGCGTCGAAGAGCAGCTTCGTGGCGGGGCCTGTGGCCGCCATGAAGGCATCGATGTCCTCTGGCGACTGCACGACAGTGCCCATGTGGTGATGGTAGACGAGGTCGATGCCCTGCTCGGCGCAGTAGCCGGCGATTTCCTCGACCCGGGCGGCGAAATCCCGCATCGCAGGGCCGTCGAGCACGACGCGGTCGGAAAGCGGGCGGTCGAGACCCTGGACGGAGTTCGAGGTCTCGCAGGCGATACAGACCTTGCAGCCGTTGTGCAGAAGGCGATCGAGATGGGGCTGGATGGCCTTCTTCTCCTCCTCGACGGAGTGGGCGAGCAGGTTCAGCGAGTGCCAGCCCGAGATGAAGGCCAGCCCTGCCTTCTCCATCATCAGGCGCAGGTCCTCGGGATCTTCGGGCCAGCGGTGGCCGTTCTCGATGCCGTCGAAGCCGATCTGGCGGCCTGCCTCGTCGAGGATGCGCGCGGTCGGGATATCAGCGCCGAGTGACTGGTCGTCATCGTTGGCCCAGGCGATGGGGTTGGTGCCGAAGCGGATCATTTGGGTCTCCTGTGGCGCGCTCAGTTCACGAGGCGCTGGCGCTGCTTCTGTTCGAGGTAGGCGGCATAGGCTTTTCCGAGCTCGTCGGTCTCGCCGGTTTCGGGAACAGCGACGTCCCACCAGTGCCCGGCCTCGCCGAAGCCCGGGCCCTCGCTCGGGTCGGTCTCGATCACGATAACGGTGGGAATGTCGCGCTCACGGGCCTCGGCCACGTGACCTTCGAGCTCGGCGATGGTCGCGGCCCGGACCGCGTGGGCGCCCATTGCGGCGGCATGGGCGGCGTAGTCGATCTCGGGCTGCTGCTCGATGTTGCAGTCCTCGTAGAGGTTGTTGAAGGGCGCACCGCCGCTGCCTTGTTGCAGCCGGTTGATGCAGCCGTAGCCACGGTTGTCGGTCAGAACGACGGTGAAGGGCACCCTGCGCATGACCGCTGTGGCCAGTTCGGAGTTAGCCATCATGTACGACCCGTCGCCGACAAAGCAGATCACCTCGCGCTCGGGGCGGGCGAGCTTGAGGCCCATGGCGCCGGCGATCTCGTAGCCCATGCAGGAAAAGCCGTATTCCATGTGGTAGCCGCCCTGCGAGGGTTGCCAGAGAAGCTTGAGCGCACCCGGCATGGTACCGGCGGCACACATGGCGATGGCATCGTCACCCGTGGCGCGCTGGACGGCGCCGATGACCTCGGCGTCGGTGGGGCGGTCGCCTGCGGAACGGTCGCGGTCGCGGCAGTGGTCGGTCACAGCGTCGAGCCATGCGGTGCGCAGGGCGGGATCGGGCGGTGTCGCGCCATGGCCATCCAGCGCCTTTGAAAGCGCCTCCAGCGCGGCCTTCGCATCGCCCATGACGGCCAGCGCGCCATGCTTGGCCGCGTCGTAGGCCGCGACGTTGATCGAGATCAGGCGCCTGGCGGGATTGGCAAAGAGCGTGCGCGACCCGGTGGTGAAATCCTGGAAGCGCGTGCCGATGCCGATCACCAGATCCGCCTTTTCGGACAGGTGGTTGGCGGCGGCCGACCCGTCGACGCCGCTTGCGCCGAAGTTCATCGGATGCGCCTGTGCGAGGGCGGATTTGCCCGCTTGGGTCTCGACCACGGGAATCCCGTGGGTCTCGGCAAAGGCGGCGAGCGCGGCCTCGGCACCGGAGTAGATCACCCCGCCGCCCGCGACGATCACGGGGGTCTTTGCCTGACGGATCAGCGCGGCAAGGTCGTCGATCTCGCGCGGATCGGGCTGCGGTCGGCGGATGCGCCAAACTCGGGGCTCGAAGAATTCGACCGGGTAGTCGTAGGCCTCGGCCTGCACATCCTGACAGAAGGCAAGCGTGACCGGCCCGCAGGAGGCGGGGTCGGTCATGGTGGCCAGCGCACGGGGCAGGGCGGTCAGCAGGTGTTCGGGCCGCGTGATGCGGTCGAAGTAGCGCGACACCGGGCGCAGGCAGTCGTTGGCCGAAACCGTGCCGTCCTCGAAATCCTCGACCTGCTGAAGCACGGGATCGGGGCGGCGGTTCGCGAAGACGTCACCGGGGATCAAGAGGATCGGCAGCCGGTTCACATGCGCAAGCGCGGCGGGGGTGACGAGGTTGGTGGCGCCCGGGCCGATCGAGGTGGTCACCGCCATGGCGCGCGTGCGCTTCTTCGCCTTGGCATAGGCGATGGCGGCGTGGGCCATGGTCTGTTCGTTTTGACCCCGCCAGGTCGGGAAATCCTGTCTGGCCTTCTCCAGCGCCTCTCCGAGACCTGCCACGTTGCCGTGGCCGAAGATGCCCCAGATCCCTTCGACGAAGCGGTCTCCGTCCTCGGTCATCTGGGCCGCCAGCCATTTCACCATGGCCTGCGCGGCGGTCAGCCGCATCGTCTCGGTCATGCGTCTTCTCCAATCATCTGCTGGGCCACTGCGGCGCGGGCCCTGTCCCAGACCCCGCAAAGCCGGGCATAGCGTTCGGTCATCTCCGCCACGGCCTGCGCGTCGTCGATTTCGCCCCGGAACCAGGCGCGGGCGGCATCGCCGAAGATCGTGCGGCCCACCGCGAAGCCCTTGACCAAGGGATGCCGTGCGGCGGTTTCGAAGCCGCGGGCGAGGTCCGCTTCGGGCGCGTCGAGCCCCAGGACCACGATGCCGCGCGTGTGACGGTCATGCGCCTCGATGGCGGCGACGGCCCTCGACCAGGCGGCGTCGCTTGCCAGCGGTTCGAGCTTCCACCAGTCGGGGTAGATGCCCGCCGCATAGAACTGCGAAATCAGCCTGGCGGTAGTGTCGTCATCGGTCGGGCCGACTTTCGAGGGGATGATCTCGAGCAGGAACTCGAGGTTGTTGCGGCGGCTCGCCTCGAAGAGGCGTTTGACGGTCGCCTCCTGCGCCTCGCGCGTCGCCGGATCGTCGTCGGGATGACAGAAGCACAGCACCTTGACCACGTTTTCGCGTGCCCATTCCCGCAGTCCCCCGCAGTCGCTGCCGAGTTCGGGTTCGAGTGTGAGCGGACGCGAGCCCGGCCATTCCGCCGGTCGCCCGATCCAGAGGCCGGTGCCGGTTGCGCGGTGCAGGGTGGAGCGCCCGATGCGGTTATCGCAGAGGATGCCGTAACCCGCACCGTCGCCCTTCACGGCCAGCGCGGCGTCAAGGCAGAACTCCTTGAAAGCCGCGCCTTTTTCGGGCGTGTAGCCCTGCATCTCTTCAAGCTGAGCGCGGTGGTCGAAGGCGAAGACGCGCATGGTCGACCAGTCGCCGTCCGTGCGGGTGTGGCGGTTGGTGGACCAGTGGATCTGCTCAAGCTCCGGATCGTTGCGCAGGTCGCGGCGGGTGATCCCGCGATCGAGGAAAAATTCCATTTCGGCGAGCGAGGGATAGGCCGGCGTGCAGCCGTGGCGGCTGACGGCGAAGGCACCGCAGGCGTTGGCGTATTTCAGGGCGGTGGGCCAGTCCGCGTCTTCCATCCAGCCCTTGAGCAGGCCCGAGAAGAACCCGTCGCCGGCGCCGAGCACGTTGAAGACCTCGATCGGGAAGCCTTCGCCGGACTGGCCGTCGTCGAGGCTGCCGGGGACCGCGCCTTCGATGGCCACGGCGCCAAGCGCGCCGCGCTTGCAGATCAGCGTTGCGGCGGAGTTTTCGCGCACGCGACGCAGGGCTGTCAGGGTGTCCGTGGAGCCGCCGGCGATGTGGAATTCCTCTTCCGTTCCCACGATCAGGTCGAAGCGGTGCAGCGTCGAGAGCAGCTTTTCAGTTACCTTCGCGCTTTCCACGAAGCGGCTCTCACCGTCGCCGTGGCCCGCCACGCCCCAGAGATTGGGGCGGTAGTCGATGTCGAGCGCGGTGCGCAGCCCGTGCTTGCGGGCAAGATCCAGCGCCTTCAGCACCGCGGCCTCGGTGCGCGGATGCGACAGGTGGGTGCCGGTGACGACGATCGCGCGGGCGCGCTGGATGAGACCCTCGTCGATGTCCTCCTCGCAGAGCGCCATGTCGGCGCAGTTCTCGCGGTAGAAGATCAGCGGAAACTGTTCCTGATCGCGAATGCCGAGGATCACCAGCGCGGTCAGCCGCTCGGGGTCGGTCGTGACGCCGTCGGTGCAGACGCCCTCGCGTTCCAGCTGTTCGCGGATGAAGCGGCCCATGTGTTCGTCCCCGACGCGGGTGATGACGGCCGAATTCAGCCCCAGCCGCGCGGAGCCGCAGGCGATGTTGGTGGGCGAGCCGCCGATATACTTGTCGAAGCTGCCCATGTCCTCGAGACGGCCACCGATCTGTGCGCCGTAGAGGTCGACGCTGGAGCGTCCGATGGTGATGACGTCGAGATCCTTCATGTGTCGGCTCCCAGGGTGACGGTGCGACCGCCCGAGGCCGCCATTGCGTGGATGATGCGTTCGACCTCGAGGCCCGCGGCGAAGTCGGGCCCCGCGTTGATGCCGGTCGCGATGGCCGCGAGCAGGCTGTGCGCCTCGACGACCTTGAGCTCGTTGAAGCCGAAGTTGTGGCCGGGTGCCGGGCAGAACGCTGCGAAGCCCGGCTGGTCGGGTCCTGTCAGGTGGCGGGTGAAGCCGGGCTCACCCGCGCGGTGGACCCAGATCTCGTTCATGTTCTCCTGGTCGAAGACGATGGTTCCGTCCGAGCCGTGCACTTCCCACTGCAGTCGACACTTGCGGCCACGGGCAACACGGGAAGTCGCAAACGAGCCCTGCGCGCCGCTTGCAAAGCGGATCAGCGCCAGGGCGCTGTCCTCGTTCTCGACCTTCTTGGGGCCCTCGGTGGAGGGGCGTTTCGCTACGGCGATGTCGGTCATGGCCGTGAGCTCCGCGACGGGTCCCATGAGCGCGAGCATCTGGCTGACAAGGTGACAGCCAAGATCGCCGAGCGCGCCAAGGCCGCCAGCTTCGTGCGTCATGCGCCAGGACCAGGGCAGGGCGGGATCGGCGGAGTAATCCTCGTCATAGACGCCGCGGAAGGCGCGGGGCGCGCCGATCTCTCCGGCCTCGATCATCGCGCGGGCGGCGCGGAAGGCCGGGCTGCGCAGGTAGTTGTAGCCCAGAAGCGTGACCTGGTCCGGGTGCTCTCGGGCGAGTGCGGCCATGGCCTCGGCATCTTCGAGCGTGAGCGCCATGGGCTTTTCGAGCCAGACGTGCTTGCCGGCCCGCAATGCGGCCTCGGCCATCGAGCGGTGCGTGCCGTTCGGTGTCGTGATCGAGACCACGTCGACGGCCGGATCGCTGACGGCGGCCTGCCAGTCCGTGGTCGCGCGGGCAAACCCGAACGCCGCGGCATGGCTCTTCGCGGCCTCTTCGGTCACGTCGCAGAGGATTTCGAGCCGGGGGCGCGGCGGGCCGTAGACCGTGGCGACGTTGTTCCAGGCCATGGCGTGGCACTTGCCCATGAAGCCCGTTCCGATCAGGGCCACGCCGGGCGGTGTTTGGGGCAGGTCGGACATGCCTCTCCATCCAGTGACGGGTCGATAGGGTGCCGGGCGGCCTGTAGGGAGGAGCCGCCCGGCGGGAGGAACTCAGACGGTGCCGCCGAGCGAACCTTCGAGCTGTGCCAGCTCCTGGCCGCCGGCCATCAGGTCCTGCAGCTCGGTGGCGGTGATCTCGTCGCGCACCGCGGTGCCCAGCGTCTGGCCACGGTTCAGCACGGTGAAGCGGTCGCCGACCGCCATGGCGTGGCGGACGTTGTGGCTGATGAAGACGACGCCGACGCCCTGCTTGCGGACCCGGTCGATGGTCGAAAGCACGTTCGAGGTCTGACGGACCCCGAGCGCCGAGGTGGGCTCGTCGAGGATCAGGACCTTGGCGCCGAAGTAGACCGCGCGGGCGATGGCCACGGTCTGCCGTTCGCCACCCGACAGCGTGCCGACGGCCTGGTCGGGGGCACGGAGGTTGATGCCCATCCTGCGCATCTCCTCCATGGTGATCTCGTTGGCGCGGTCGATGTCGAAGCGGCGCGTCAGTCCTTTGCCCTTCGTGGGCTCGCGACCCATGAAGAAGTTACGGGTCACCGACATCAGCGGGATCATGGCGAGATCCTGGAAGACGGTGGCGATGCCCGCTTCCATGGCCTCGCGCGGGCTGTCGAAGGACAGGGGTTTGCCCTCGAAGAAGATCTGGCCCGAGTTCGGCTTGTGGACGCCCGACATGGTCTTGATGAAGGTCGACTTCCCGGCGCCGTTGTCGCCCAGCAGGCAGTGGCATTCGCCGGGGGTCACGTCGAAGGTCACCCCGTTCAGCGCGATGACGTTGCCGAAGTGCTTGGTGATGTCTTCCATGTGGATGATGGGGCGGGCGTCGGCCGGGACGCTGCCGTGATGAAACCTGGTGTCGTCAGCCATGTCAGCGTTCTCCCGTCACGCGTTTGCGGATCACGTTGTTGAAGACCACCGCCAGCAGCAGCATCCCGCCGAGGAAGATCTGGAACCAGTCCTGGTCGAAGTCGGTGTAGGTCAGGCCGATGGTGACCATCCCGAAGATGATCGCTCCGAAGAAGGCGCCGATCGCCGAGCCGTAGCCGCCGGTGAGAAGGCAGCCGCCGATGACCGCGGTGATGATGGCCTCGAATTCCTTCATGAAGCCGCGCCGCGCGTCGGTGGAGCCCGCGTCGATCACGGTGATCACCGCGACCAGCGCCGCGGCGCAGGCGGTCAGCATGAAGAGCGAGATCTTGACCCGCCGCACCGGCACGCCCGAGTTCTTGGCCGCGCCGCTGTCGCCGCCGGTGGCGAAGATCCAATTGCCGGCGGGCGTGCGCAGCAGCACGTAGGTGGCGATCAGCGCGAAGCCGATGAACCAGAGGATCTCGACCGGAACGCCGGGGACCTTGGGGGTGCCGTTGCTGAACGTGTCGATCACGCCGGCCGAGGCAAGCCAGGCGAAGAGCCCCTGCAGTGCGTCGCCCGAGAAGAACCGCGCGAGCCAGTCGCCCTCGACGGCATCGCGGACGCCGCGAAGCTGGGTCGAGCCGCCTGTGAAGAGCTTCAGGCCGACCAGCGAGGCGCCGCGCAGGATGAAAAGCCCCGCCAGCGTCACGATGAACGAGGGCAGGCCGGTGCGCAGGACGATCGTGCCGTTGACGGCACCGACGGCGGCGGCGAATGCCATGGTGAGCGGTATGGCAAGGATCAGAGGCAGGCCGAGGTTGACCGTCAGGGCGCCGAAGATCATCCCGGCAAAGGCCACCATGGAGCCGATCGAGAGGTCGAATTCGCCCCCGATCATGAGCATCGCGGCGGCGATCCCCAGGATGCCGAGCTGTGCCGCCGGGGTCATGAAGTTCATGATGCCGGACAGCGTGAACATCGTGCTGTCGGCGGTGAGCATGAAGAACAGCGTGACCAGGATGACGCCGCCGATGGCCCCGAGCTCGGGCTTCTTCATGAGTTTCGTCGCCAAGGTCTCCGAGCGGATGCGCTCGTCCTCGCTGGCCTGGATTTCAGCGGCCATTGCCCCCTCCCTTGGGTTGGTATGCGGGCCGCGCGCGGTGGCACGCGGCCCCTCATCGGTGGATCAGCGGATGCCCTGCGCGGAAAGGTCGATCACCTGAGCCGCCGTCTCCTGCGTCACGAGATTCGGGCCCGAGGGAACGTTGCCGCCCGGGATCAGCCCATAGTCGGCGTTGAGCGACAGGAAGACGACCGGAAGGTAGCCCTGCAGGAACTGCTGCTGGTCGATGGCGAAGGCGGCGCGGCCTTCGGCGATATCTTCGAGGAAGCCCGCCGAGAGATCGAACGAGGCCACCAGCACGTCGTCGCGGCCAAGTGCCTCGACCGCGGCCACCGCCGGTTCACCCACGAGCGAGGCGCCGAGGCCCAGCACGGTGTCGACGTCGGGGTCGGATTCCAGTGCCGCACGCACCTTGGATTCCACCTCGGTGGGGTCGTTCATCGTGGGGATCACGGTGACGTCCTGGCCAAAGCCCTCGGCGAAGCCCTCACAACGCTGGTCGAGCGAGACGTTGCCCACCTCCTGGTTGACGCAGATGCCCTTGGTGCCACCCATCTCGGCCAGCTTCTCGCCCGCGGCCTTGCCGGCATCGTATTCGGACTGCCCCACGTGCAGCAGTGCACCCAGCTCCTTGGAGACGTCCGAGCCGGAGTTCATCGAGATGACCGGGATGCCCGCGGCGACGGCCCGCTCGATGGAGGGGCCAAGCGCGTCCGCGTCGGGAATCGAGACGACGATGCCGTCGGGCTCCTGGTTGACCGCGGCGTCGAGCATCTGGCTCATCTGGACCATGTCGAAGGTCTCGGGCGAGCGGAAATCGACGTTCGCGCCGGTGTCTTCGCCGGCCTTCTGGACGCCATTCTTCACCACCGACCAGAAAGGGTCGTTGGCCTGGCCATGGGCGACGACGATGATGTCGGCAGCCAGCGCCGGCAGGGCCGTGGTGATCGCGGCGACCGTTGCCACTGTAGCGAGTAGTTTGTTCATCTGGTTTCCTCCCTTGAACATCTGCGCGGCGACGTCTTTCGCCGCTGCTGTCTCCCGGCCTTGGGGCCGGGTCTTCCGGTCGCGGGCGCCGTCTCTCCTCAGCCGGCGCGCGCGACGGTTCCCCCGTGTCACCCCTTCAGGGTGACGGGCGATCCGGTCCTGAGCGATTCCGTCGCGGCCTCGGCCATGGCCAGAGCGGCGACGCCGTCCTCGAGCGTGACCGGCAGCGGCGCCCCGTCGAGCAGCGCCGCGAGGAACGCCTCCCACTCGGCCGCGTAGGCGGGCATGTACCGCTCGAGGAAAAAGTGTGTGGGCTTGGCCGATGACACGCCGGCGGCGGTCGAGGTCACGACGGTGTTTTCCAGCATGTTGGTTACCTGCAGCATCCCTTCGGCACCAAGCAGCTCGACCCGCTGGTCGTAGCCGTAGACCGCGCGGCGGCTGTTCTTGATGACGGCGATGCGGCCGTCGGCGTAGGTCATCGTGACCACGGCTGTGTCGACGTCGCCTGCCGCGCCGATCTCGGGGTCGACCAGCGCACTGCCGATGGCGCTGACCGTGACGGGCGTTTCGCCCATGAGAAAATTCGCCATGTCGAAGTCGTGGATCATCATGTCCCGGAAGAGCCCGCCGGAGACCTTCACGTAGCTGACCGGCGGCGGCGCTGGATCAAATGACGTGACCGAGAGCAGTTCGGACTTGCCGATGTCATCCCTCAGGCTGGCGGCACGAAGTGCTGCGAAGTTCGGATCGAAGCGGCGGTTGAAGCCGATCATCACCGGCTTGCCGGTTGCGCCAACCTTGTCGAGGCAGGCGCGCGCGCGTTCCAGCGACAGATCCACGGGCTTTTCACAGAGGACCGCCTTGCCCGCGGCGGTGGCCGCCTCGATCAGGTCGGAATGGGTGTCGGTCGAGGTGGCGACAAGCACGGCGTCGATGGAGGGATCCGCGATGATCGCGTCCGAGCTTTGGGCCACGGCGCCATGTCGCGCGGCGAGTTTCTCTGCCGCAGGCGTGTTGACGTCGGACACCGCCGCCAGCGTCGAGCGCGGATTGTTCGCGATGTTCACAGCGTGCACCTGACCGATCCGGCCGGCGCCGAGCAAACCAACTTTCAGCATGGATTCCTCCCAGACCGCGGTGCTCTCTCCCACCGCCTGGCAATAGGGATATCGGTTTTGCCCGCGCGTGCAAGATATTTCTGCACGCGCGTGCATTACCCGTGCATTGCAGGCTTTTCAGCGATATGAGTCGGGTGCAGGGGGCGGAAATAAAGGTCCGCTCCGGCGCGAATCACAGGAGGATGGCGAGTCTTGAACGATGGTGCCCCGCGTCAGAACGTGACCGCTGATGACGTGGCCGCCGCGGCGGGCGTGTCGCGCTGGACGGTCAACCGCGCCTTCAAGAAGGAAGCCTCGATCTCGCCCAAGACACGCAGCAGGGTGATGGAGGCGGCGCAGTCGCTCGGCTATGTGCCCGACCTGCACGCCTCCGCGCTGGCCTCGACACGGTCGCACCTGGTGGCAGTGCTGATCGACGACTTTGCCAACCCGCACAAGCTGGTGATGCTGGAACGGCTTACGCGCGCATTGCGCCGCCGGGGCTGGGATACGCTGCTGGTGAACACGCTCGACCCCGATGACGCGGCGCCCGCGCTGATGAACGCCAGCCAGAGGCGCGTGGACGCGACGATCCTGATCGGGCTTCAGTTCGACGACGAGGTGCTGCGCGCCGCGCACAAGGCCCGGCACTTCAAGAAGCTCATCATCTTCGCGCGCGGGTCGGAAGACCCGAACACCATCTCGATCTGCGTCGATGACGAGGCGGCGACGCGGGAAATCGCCCGGTACGTTCTCGACCGCGGCTACAGTGCGCCCCTCTACCTCGCCGGGCCGCGCACGACCTCGGCCCACCTGATGCGGAAGGAGACCTTCGTGCGGGCCTGGATGGAGAGCCGTGGGTTCCAGCCTGAATCGGTCTCGGTCGAGGCCTACGATCCGCTGCTGAGCGCGGAGGTCGTCCACGAGACTCTGAAGGACCGCACCCCGGCCGAGCGGCCCGACATCATAGTGTGCGAGAACGATGCGCTTGCGCTGGGTGCGATCGACACGATCCGACATGGTCTCGGGCTGAAGGTGCCCGACGATATCGCCGTGATCGGGTTCGACGACGTGCCGCAGGCGGCAAGCCCCAACTACAGGCTGACCACATATCGGCAGCCGATCATGGAGATGGCCAACTACCTGGTCGATATTCTTGAACATGCCGATACCTCGAACCTCGACCGGACCTTCCTGGGGCGGCTGGAGGTGCGCGAAAGCGCCTGAGGGACCGCGGCCAGCTCTGCCGCCCCGGCCCCTGCGTAGGGATCTCCTTGCCTAGGTGCGCGTGCGGCGGTACCCGCGTGCCGAGCCACGGTGGGCCCTTCCCGCCAGGTCCGGCCACAAGGCGCCACCGCCCGCCACCCGGATCGCAGCAGCCAGGTGGAACAGGAGCCCCGGATGAGCGCAGCCCTCGCAATCCAGTTCGTCATCATCCTTCTGGTCGCTGGATCGGCAGCGGGAATTCTTGCGGGCCTGCTCGGCGTCGGCGGGGGCATCGTCCTCGTGCCCGCGTTCCTCGTGGTGCTGGAGCTCTGGGGCTACTCGGGGACCGGAGCGATGCAGATGGCGGTGGCCACCTCGCTTGCCACGATCATCGTGACCTCGAGCCGGTCGGTGCGGGCGCACTGGACGCGGGGCGCGGTGGACATGGCGCTGCTCAAGCGCCTGGCCCCGGCGGTCGCGGTGGGTGCGCTGGTGGGCATGGGGCTGGCGCAGATCGTGGAATCCGTGCACCTGCAGGCGATCTTCGGCGTCATCGGCAGCTGCGTGGGGCTCTACATGATGCTGGCGCCCTCGGTGGCCCGTCCGGGCGCCACGCTGCCCCGTCCGCCGATCACGACCGCCTGCGCGACGCTCTTCGGGATGCTCTCGGCGCTGATCGGCATTGGCGGCGGATCGTTCTTCGTGCCCTTCCTGACCTATTTCGGTCGTGGCCCGCACCAGGCGGTGGCTACATCGGCGGGCATGGGCGTGGTGATCGCGGTGCCCGCGGTCATCGGATTCCTGCTGGTGCCGACCGCCGCCGATGCGCCGCCGCTGACCGTGGGGCAGGTGAACCTGGCCGCCGCGGGCGTCGTGGTCTGTGCCACGGTGCTCTGCGCGCCGCTCGGGGCGCGGCTGGCGCACTGGCTGAACCCGGCGCTGCTCAAGCGGGTCTTCGGCGGTTTCCTGATCCTGACCGCGGGCCGGATGCTGATCGGGGCGATCGGCGCGCTCTAAGGCGCGCGATCCGCTAATACTCGCCGGGGGTCGGTTCGATGTATCCGTCGATGAGCCCCATCGCGATGGCCCGGGCCTCGAGGTCGCAATAGGTCGACCAGAGTGCGTCGAAGGCGTCGGCCTGCCCCCGCTTCCAGTCGTCCGACGGCGGATTCCGAAGCTCGGACATGCGGACGACGCGGCGCCTTTCTGAGTCCGGCGGCAGCGGGTTGCCGTTTTGGTGAAGCTTCAGGAGCCTCGTTTTCAACTGCGTCAGGTGCTCCAGGAACATTTCTTCGTCCGTCCGGGGCGGATCGGGAATGTAGCCCATATCACCGCAACGGGCGCAGTGGTGTCGCCACCCGCTGTTGCGCCGAACCTGCATCAGAACGTGCAGGAACTGCACCGCGCCACCACATTCCGGGCAGCGCTTGGCATTTTCATGTGCGCGGTCGTAGGGCATCCGAGCATGTCCCTCGTATGCGATGGGCGGGGTCTCTTGCCCATGGTACTGCGCTGCCCGCGTCGGGGTCTAGGCGCTCCGCGCGATGCGCTGTTCGCGCCAGACGATGAAGAGACCCGAGCCGATGATGATCGAGGCGCCGAGGTAGGTCACCGAATCCGGCACTTCGTTCCAGAGCAGCCAGCCCAGGATCGTGGCCCAGAGCAGCGCGGTGTAGTCGAAGGGTGCCACCACGGCGGCCGGGGCAAAGCGGAAGGCCTGGGTCATCAGCGCCATGCCGCAGGTCCCGAACAGCGCGATGGCAAAGAAGAGCCAGAGGTGGGTCATCTGGAGCGGCACCCAGACAAGCGGCGCGAGAAGGGCGCTCAGCAGGGCCCCGGCGGCCACGAGGTAGAGCATCATGGTCCAGACGCTTTCGCGCGGATCGACCCAACGTGCGCTGATCATCAGCAATGCGTAGATCATGGCGGTGGCCACAGGGTAGAGCGAGGCCGCCTGGAAGGTCGCGCCGCCCGGGCGGACCACGATGATGACGCCCGCGAAGCCCACGAGCACGGCGGTCCAGCGCCGCCAGCCCACGTCCTCCTTCAGCAGCAGGGCCGACAGCCCCGTGATGAAGACCGGCGCGGCGAAGACCAGCGTGGTGGCCTCGGCCAGCCCGAGAAACCGCAGGCCCGTGAAGAAGCAGATCGCCGCCGCGATCCACAGCACCCCGCGCACGAGGTGCGCCGCCGGGCGGTAGGATCGCAGCGCGCGGCGCCCGCCCATGGCCAGCGCGATGCCCGCGGCAAAGGGCAGGGCGATGGCGTTGCGCATCAGCAGGATCTGGATCGGGTGATAGGTGTCGGTGAGTGTCTTGGCGATGGCGTCGTTCACGCTCAGGCAGGCGACCCCGATGCACATCATCGCGATCCCCGTGACCGTCTCGGCCGATGCGCTGCGCTGCACCGTCTCCATGATCCGTCCGTCCTCTGTCTGGCATTCCGACACTGCCGCAAATTTCGGCGTTTCGTGTCCCCCTGACCCGGATGGCCGAAACGAGGCGCCGTGGCAAGCCCGGGGCCGGGAGAGCGCCAAAGGGCGTGCGCGGTTTCGCGCGGCCGCGCCGCGGATTGGGAGCCATTTTGCGAAATATCGGTTTTTGATTTTCGCTTTGGGCCAATTCGCGCAAAAACGAACCAAAGCGAAAATTGGTGCTTTGAAATGCGCCGGAAACGCGTTACCTCCGCACCCAAGGGAAAGCGTATGGGAGCGCGGCCATGGACGAGGACATCCACGATCTCTTCATCATCGGCGGGGGCATCAATGGTTGCGGCATCGCCCGCGACGCCGCCGGGCGGGGCCTCTCGGTTGCGCTGGCCGAGATGAACGACCTGGCCTGGGCGACCTCCTCTGCCTCGACCAAGCTGTTCCACGGCGGGCTGCGGTATCTGGAGTATTTCGAGGTGCGGCTGGTGCGCGGGGCGCTGATCGAGCGCGAGACGCTGCTGCGCGCCATGCCCCACATCTCGTGGCCCAAGCGTTTCGTGCTGCCTTATCATCCGTCGATGCGCTTCGAGAACGAGACGCCGACGTCGAAGCTGCTCAACACATTCATGCCCTGGATGAAGGGCCGGCGTCCGGCCTGGCTGATCCGCATGGGCCTGTTCATGTACGACAACCTCGGCGGGCGAAAGATCCTGCCGGCGACCTCGACGCTGGACCTGACCACGGCCCCCGAGGGTGCGCCGCTTAAGGACAAGTTCGAGAAGGCCTACGAGTACAGCGACTGTTGGGTCGAGGATTCGCGGCTGGTGGTGCTGAACGCCCGCGACGCGGCGCAGCGCGGTGCCAAGATCATGACCCGCACCAAGGTCACCGAGGCGCGGCGCGAAAGCGGCGTCTGGGAGATTACGCTGCAGGATCGCGGCTCGGACGAAACCCGCACGGTGCGCGCAAAGATGCTGGTGAACGCGGGCGGCCCCTGGGTGGGCGACATCATCAGCGGCACGGTACATTCCAACTCGACCGACGGCGTGCGGCTGGTCCGCGGCAGCCACATCGTGACCCGCAAGCTCTTCGATCACGACAAGTGCTACTTCTTCCAGGGCACCGACGGGCGGATCATGTTCGCGATTCCCTACGAGGAGGATTTCACCCTCATCGGCACCACCGACGCCGAGCACGAGGACCCCGATCAAAAGCCCGTCTGCACGCCGGAAGAACGGCGCTACATGCTGGATTTCGTCAACGAATACTTCAAGCAGGACGTGACCGAGGACGACGTGGTCTGGTCCTACTCGGGCGTGCGGCCGCTCTACGATGACGGGGCCAGCTCGGCCACCGCGGCCACCCGCGACTACACGCTGAAGGTCGACGACGCGGGCGGCGCGCCGCTGCTGAACGTCTTTGGCGGCAAGATCACCACCTACCGCCGGCTGGCCGAAAGCGCGCTGGAAAAGATCTGCGCGCAACTCGGGGTCGACAAGGGCGAGTGGACCGCCGGCGTGCCCCTGCCCGGTGGCGACTTCCCGGTCGAGGACGTGGCCAAGCTGATGAAGACGCTGAAGTCCGACTATCCTTTCCTGTCGGACTACGCCTCGCGCCGCCTGATCCGGGCCTACGGCAAGGAAGCGTGGGACGTGCTGGGCGACGCCAAGACCGTCGAGGATCTGGGCCGGGATTTCGGCGGCACGCTGACGGCGCGCGAGGTGGCGTGGCTTCAGGACCGCGAATGGGCGCGCCGGGCCGAGGACATCGTCTGGCGGCGCAGCAAGCTGGGGCTGCGCATGTCCGAGGGCGAGATCACCGCGCTCGATTCCTGGATGGCCGAGGGGCAGGGCGGCTCCACCCGCTCGGCCGCCGAGTAGGTTCAGTCGGCGTAGTCGGACACCAGCAGATGCACAGGGTCCACGTCTTCCTCGATCTGCGAGAACCGCCCGATGGGCTCGCGAAAGACGTTGTCGGTGCGGTCGTCGTTGACGGTCGAAACCTCGCCGATGAGGCAATCCGCGCCCTCGGCCCAGAAGGCGTGCCAGACGCCGGGCATCAACGTGACGCTTTCACCGGGCTTGAGGTGCAGCAAGCCGCCGGCGCTGACGGTGCGCATGACGCCGTCGCAGGGCACGGTCACGTCGGCCTCGGGGTCGATGTTGCCCTCGGCATCGGGGGCGAACAGCTCGATCACCAGGTCGCCGCCGCCGCGGTTGATGATGTCCTCGGCCTTCACGTTGTGCCGGTGCATGGGCGAGAGCTGGTCCCGGCGCGAGATCATGATCTTCTCGGCATAGAGCATCCCGCCGCCCGTCTTCAGATCGTCGAGCGTGCCGTTGCGCGTGGTGAAAAGGAACAGCCCCATCTCGTCGAAGCGTCCCTCGCCGTAGTCGGTGATGTCCCAGCCAAGGCCACGCGCACGGATCAGCGCGGCCTCGGGGGCGGCGATCTTCTCCGGCTCCCAGTAGGCGAAGGGCGGCAGGATATGGCCGAAGCCACGGATGAAGGCGTCGCCTTCGGCGATGATGTCGTTGATCTCGGAGCGTTTCATGCGGGTCCCGGAATTTGCGCTTCGCGCGCAGCCTATCCGGCCCCGCGCGGAGTTTGAAGCCGGCACGGCTGCGTGCCACGATGGTAAAGAGAGTGAGAAAGGGAGGACAGGCATGGGCTACATCCTGGCAATCGATCAGGGGACGACGTCGAGCCGCGCGATCCTCTTTGACGGCGACATGAAGATCGCCGCCACCGCGCAGGAGGAATTCGACCAGCACTACCCCGCCAGCGGCTGGGTGGAGCACGACGCCTCGGACCTGTGGTCCACCACGGCGGCGACCTGCCGCGCGGTGATGGAAAAGGCCGGGCTGCGCGCCGCCGACATCAAGGGCATCGGCATCACCAACCAGCGCGAGACCACGGTGATCTGGGACCGCAAGACCGGCAAGCCGATCCACCGCGCCATCGTCTGGCAGGACCGCCGCACCGCGGCCACCTGCCAGAAGCTGCGCGAGGCCGGGCACGAGGATACGGCACGGGAAAAGACCGGGCTGCTGCTCGATCCCTATTTCTCGGGCACCAAGATCGGCTGGATCCTGGACGAGGTGGACGGTGCCCGCGAACGGGCCGAGGCGGGCGAACTGGCCTTTGGCACCGTCGACAGCTGGCTGATCTGGAACCTCACCGGCGGCAAGGTCCACGTGACCGATGCCTCGAACGCCTCGCGCACGCTGATGTACGACATCCGCAAGGGCCGCTGGTCCACCACGATGTGCGAGATGCTGGGCGTGCCCATGGAGATGCTGCCCGAGGTCGAGGACTGCGCCGCCGACTTCGGCATGGCGCGGTCGGACCTGTTCGGCGCGGAAATCCCGATCCTCGGCATCGCGGGCGACCAGCAGGCCGCGACCATCGGGCAGGCCTGCTTCAAGCCGGGCATGTTCAAGTCCACCTACGGCACGGGCTGCTTTGCGCTCCTGAACACGGGCGACGAACCCGTGACCTCGGAAAACCGGCTGCTGACCACGATCGCCTACCAGCTCGACGGCAAGCCGACTTACGCGCTCGAAGGGTCGATCTTCATCGCCGGGGCCGTGGTGCAATGGCTGCGCGACGGGCTCAAGCTGATCCGCCGGGCCGAGGAAACCCAGCCGCTGGCCGAACGCGCCGACGATGGCCAGAACGTGATCCTCGTGCCCGCCTTCACCGGTCTCGGCGCGCCCTACTGGAACGCCGAATGCCGCGGCGGGATCTTCGGGCTGACCCGCAACAGCGGGCCGGAGGAGTTTGCCAAGGCGGCGCTGGAATCGGTGGGCTTCCAGACGCGCGACCTGCTCGAGGCGATGAAGGCCGACTGGTCCTCGCCTGACATCGAAAGCCCCGCGCTTCGCGTGGACGGTGGGATGAGCGCCTCGGACTGGGCGATGCAGTTCCTGGCCGACATCATCGGGGCGCCGGTGGACCGTCCCGACATCCTCGAGACCACGGCGCTGGGCGCGGCCTGGCTGGCGGGCTACCGCGCCGGACTCTACCCGGACATGGAAGGGTTTGCCGAGGGCTGGGAGCTGGAGCGCAAGTTCGAGCCCGCGATGGCCGAAGATGCCCGTGAGGAGAAGTACGGGGCCTGGAAACGGGCGGTCGCCGCGGTTCAGCAGGTGTGATCACATAAGCGGGGTGGGGAACCCCCCGCCCCGCCGGTGCATTGCTTACCGTTCGGAACCCAAGGCGGAAGGAGCCCTCATGGCGCGCCAAGAAGAAAGCAGCAGCTCAAGCGAAGCCATCGACGAGGGAGAATCCCGCGCCATCGAGGAACGCGCCCCGATCGGGGCGCCGGCGATCTTCGAGGCCATCCGCCGACAGGGCGAGGCCGAGCTCAACCGCCCCATGTCCTCGCTCGCGGCCTCGGGCTTCATTGCCGGTATCGCGCTGGGCTTTTCGGCGCTGACCAAGGCGCTGCTGCACAGCCACCTGCCCGACACCGACTGGCGACCGCTGGTCAGCTCCCTCGGTTATACCGTGGGCTTCCTGATCGTGATCCTGGGTCAGCTTCAACTTTTCACAGAGAACACCATCACCGCCGTCTGCCCCGCGCTTGACAAGCCGGGGCGAGAATCCCTGCGGTGCCTCGCGCGGCTCTGGTCGCTGGTGCTCGTGTTCAACCTGATCGGTGCGGGGGTCTTCGGATACGTGCTCTACCTCGTTGCGGACGTGCAGCCCGGTGTCTGGGATGCGCTGGTCTACATGGCGGGCGAGGCTCTGGGTCATTCCTGGCTTGAGGTGCTGCTGCGTGGGGTGGGGGCCGGCTGGCTCGTCGCGTCGCTGGTCTGGGTCATGTCGAACGCCGACAGCAAGACCATCGTGATCGTCATCTTCACCTACCTGATCGCGCTGGCGGGTTTCGCCCATGTGATCGCGGGTACGGCCGAGGCCGCGGCCATGATCTTTGCCGGAGAGGTTGGCCTTGTCGAAGCGGTCTGGGGTTACATCTTTCCGGCGCTTCTCGGTAATATCATCGGCGGCACCGTGCTGTTCACAGGGCTGACATGGGCGCAACTGCGGGCCGAGGTCGCGCGGGATCGCGCCCCGCTCTGGAACGGCTGACGATTTTTCTGAAAGGGCGTGCGCGCGCCTGCGAACGTCGGATGCGCGCACGTGGTTCCGGAACTTTCAGAGGAATATTTTGCACGTCCTGCGCAACATTTCGGCGCCGAGTTCTGTTTTCCGATCACACAGCCAAGGCGGACAGTACCCGAAAAAAGGGCGCCGCCATTTCGGGAAGGAGGATTCCACATGAAACGGCTTCTTACGACGACCGCGATTGTTGCAATGACCGCGATGCCGCTGGCGGCACAGGAAGATTCGGGCAGCGATCAGTCCGAGGTGCAGCTCGGTGCAGAACAGATGCGCATGTCCTCGCTGATGGATATGAGCGTATACATGACCGAGAGCGGCGAAGCGCCGAACTGGGACGAAGTCGAGGGCGAAAGCGTTCCCGACAGCTGGATCGAGGTCGGCACGATCACCGACGTCTTCCTGAACCAGGACGGCACCATCGCGCAGGTCATTCTCGAGCCGAGCGGTGAAGTCCAGAGCGACGCGCAGCAGGTCGCGATCGACATGGGCTCGCTCGACTTCCACACCAGCGGTGAAGGCGAAGAAGCCATGACCATGGTGGCCTACACCGGCGACCAGCTGAGCCCCGCCGACTCTGAAGAGGGCGGTGAGGACATGGCGTCCTCCGAAGGTTCCGGCGACATGAGCGCCACCGAAGGCGAGGGCGAAGACATGGCCGCCGCCGAAGGTAACGGCGAGATGGTCACCACGGGCACCGGCGAAGGCGAAGAAATGGCCTCCGACAGCTCGGGCGAGATGTCCGCGACCGAAGGCGAAGACGGCGAGATGGCGTCGGCCGAAGGTGAAGGCAACATGAGTGCCACCGAAGGCGAGGAAATGGCCTCGGGCGAAGGTTCGGGCGACATGGCCGCCACCGAAGGTGAAGGCGAAGAGATGGCCTCCAGCGAGATGAGCCAGGAAGCCCGCGATGCCCTGACGGCCGAGGACCTCGAAGGTCAGCCGGTCTTCGGCACCGACGGTGACCGTATTGGCGAGATCGGCGAGCTTGTCCTGAACGACGAAGGCAAGATCGACCAGGTGATCTTCGACGTGGGTGGTTTCCTCGGCCTTGGCGAAAAGCCGGTCGCCGTCGCCTATGACGACGTGAAGATCATGGAAGATCCCGAGAACAGCGATCTTCGTGTCGAAACCGACTACACCGAAGATGAGCTCAAGAACATGGAACGCTGGGAAGACTAATTTCCCTTGTTTCCATCGGCTTGCACCAGCCGGATCTTGGGGCCGTCGAAAGGCGGCCCCTTTTTCTGTTCGCCGGGAACGCCCTGATTTACGGGGCGTTTTCTCCCGGGTCCTCTCCTGAAAGGCAGTAGTCCATGTCCATTGATCCCATCTGCGTGATCGTGAATCCCGGTTCTGGCGACAATGTCGGGGGCGAAGAGCGTTCCGCGCAGATCGCGCGCGCCATGGGCGAGGCGGGTCTGCAGGCGCGGGTCCGGCTGGTGACGGGTGGGCTGAAGCTGCCCGACGCCGCACGAGAAGCTGCTTCTGCCGGGCACGAGATCGTTGTCGCCGCGGGCGGCGACGGGACGGTGGCCGCGGTGGCGGATGCGCTGATGAAGGTCGAGGACCGTCCGCAGTTCGGCGTGCTGCCTCTGGGAACGTTCAACTACTTTGCCCGCGCCCATAACATCCCCGAGGAAATCGGCCCTGCCGTGTCGGTGATTGCGGGCGGACACCTGCGCGACGTGCACACGGGCGTGGTCAACGACCGGCTATTCCTCAACAACACGAGCATCGGGCTCTATCCCTCGATCCTCGAGAGCCGCGAGGATGTCTATTCGCGCTGGGGCCGGTCGCGCATCGCCGCCTACTGGTCGGTCGCGCTGGCCCTCTGCGGCATGCACAAGCCTATGCACCTGACGATCACGGTGGATGGCGACACGCAGGAGATCCGCACGCCGCTGCTGTTCATCGCCAACTCGGCCTACCAGCTCGAGAGCTACAACCTCGAAGGGGCGGACGCGATCCGCGAGGGCAAGTTTGCCATCTTTGCCAGCAAGGGCACCCGCCGGCGCGAGCTGGCCGCGGCCGCCTGGGCGCTGGCACGCGGCAAGGCGCGCAACGGGCAGGAGTTCTCTCTGGGGACGGGGCGCGATATCCGCATCGAGATGAAGCGCCGCAAGGTGCAGGTGGCCTATGACGGCGAACGCAGCTACTTCCGGCCCCCGCTCACGGTAAAGCCGACCGAAAGTCCGCTCAGGATGCTGGTGCCGAAGGACGCGGCATGAGCCGCATCGTCCATATCTCCGACCTGCATTTCGGGCGCGAGGCGCCAGAGCTTCTCGAACCTCTCCGCAAGGCGATCGACATCGCGAAGCCGGACGTGGTGGCCGTGACCGGGGACTTTACCCAGCGGGCGCGGCCCGGGCAGTTCCGTGCGGCGCGGGCCTTTCTCGACAACCTTTCCGCGCCCTGGGTGGGTGTGCCGGGCAACCACGACATCCCGCTCGATATCTTCTGGCTGCGGCTGCTGCGGCCCTTCGGACGCTATCGCAAGTACATCTCCGAGGATCTTGCGCCGCTGTGGGAAAACGCCGACCTGACGATGCAGGGACTCAACACCGCAGACCCTTGGTCCTGGCAACGGGGGCGGGTGCGCCGCGGACAGATCCGATTGGCCTGCGAGGCCTTCAGCGCGCCGGACCGCATCCACGTGGTGCTGGCCCATCATCCGTTCGAGCACCAGCCCGATACCGAGAAGACGCTGATGAAACGCGCCCCCCGCGCGCTTGACCGGCTGGCGAAGTGCAACGCGCAGCTGATCCTGTCGGGGCACCTGCACCGCTGGCGCGCCGAGCCCTTCCTGAGCTCGCAGCACGGCGCGCACATGCTTCAGGTCCACGTGGGCACGGGGTTGTCCACGCGCAGCCGCGGTCAGGGCAACGATTTCGCCGTGATCGACCTGGCCGCGCCGGGCGAGGCCGAGGTGACGCGGATGGTGGCCCATGAGGAGCGTTTTGCCGCTGAACCCACACGCCGCTTCGTACGGAATGACGAGGGTTGGCGCGAGGAGGCTGGACCGGCCCTGACCGGAACGGTGCGGACCGCGCCGCGTTAAGCTCCGAGAGCGTGCGAACCACAGCCGATCGGAGCAATTCAATGTCTGAGAAGGATGACTTCCCGCGTGACCCTGAAACCGGCGAGACACGCGCCGGACCCGGAGATGCCGGGGCATCGGACCGCCCGCGCCTCCTGCCGAAACTTGCCAATGAAAGCGCGCGCTCAGCCCTTGCCGTCCAGATCCTTGCGGTTCTCGTCGGCATCGGCGTGATCGTGGCCGTCATTCGGGCCCTTGCGGGCTGAGGCGGGGCTGTAGAGCCAGCCCAGGAAGCTGCGGTCGAAATTGCGCGGCGCCTCGATGAAGGGCAGGTGGCCGGTGTCCATCAACGTGGCCTGCGCGTTGGGCAGACGGCCCAGCAGGTCTAGCTGGTGATCGGCCGGCAGAACCGGGTCACGCGCGCCGACCACCGCCGTGACGGGCAGATTTAGTTCTCCGAAGCGATCCACGATTTGCTGCGCGCCGAGCCATTGCACGATCCGCGCAAGGCTGAGTGGCGGGCAGGCAAGGAGCCCCTCGCGCATGGATTCGGGGACGGGCCTCGGATTCGTGGGATTGGCCTGCACCGTGCCGCAGTAGCGCTGGAACATGTCAGGCCGCGACAGCGAGGCCCGGTGCACCAGCCGCGCCGAGATCGAGCCGATGATGGGCAGCCCGAGCATGCGCGCGAGGGTGCGCGATTTCACGATGCTCTCGCCATGAAAAAGGGCCGATACCAGGAAGATGTCCGAGACAAGCTCCGGGTAGGCCAGCGCGAGACGCAGGGCGACGAGGCCACCGGTGCTGTGCCCCACCAGGCGCACCCGGCGCCCGCCGAACCGCTGGCGCAGGTGGCGGGCATAGACTTCGAGAAAGCGGTCGTCCTTCAGCAGCCAGTCGGTGCGGGTGAGGCTGTGCGTGGCAGTATGGCCGGGCAGCGGGAGGTTGGCGGTTTCGGGCATGAGCGCGCCCTGTCGGTCGAGCAGGCCCTCCCAGACATCGGGTGTCTCGAAGAGGCCATGCAGGAACACGACCGGATCGCCGGTGGTACGGACGGCAGTGTCGGCTTGGTCGGCGTCGGGCAGCATGGCGGGCTCCTTCGGGGCGGGCGGATGCAGACCCAACCGTGGCTGTCTTGCGCAGTTCCCGAAAGGCCGGGTCCCGGTCTCTGCAAATCTGTGACAGGCATCTGCCCGCACGCGCGGCGCGGGGCCGGAATCTGCCGGAAATCAGATCAGCCAGAAGACCGTCACGGGGACCATGGCGGCCAGCGACATGATCAGCAGACCCAGCAGCACGAAAAGTCCGTCGTCGGCCAGCATGGCCGTGCAGAAGCACAGCACCGCGGCGCCGAGGATCGAGGAGGAAAAGGGCACGAACTCGAGCAGGGGCATGCAGAGGCCGCAGAACAGGCAGAGCGTGGCAAGCCAGGGCCGGAAGGCGCGGGACACCAGCACCTTGAAGCGGTCGCGAGCGTGATCGTCGAGCCAGTTTGCCACCTTGCGCAGCTTCTGCGCCGCGTTGCGGGCTTTCTCGCCCTCAACCTTCTGGCGCATCAGGAAGTTCGGCAGCCAGAGATGTTCGCGCTGGGTCAGGAGCTGCCCCGAGATAACGGCGATGGTCAGTCCGCAGAAGGTCGAGAAGAACGGGATGCCCGAGAGCGGCGAGACCACCAGCAATGCCGGCAGCATCATCATGGGCAGGAAGGAGGAACGCCCGAAGGCGGTCACCATGTCCTGCATCCGCACGCAATCGCGATCGGACACGTCGTGCAGGCGGTCGACAATGCTGCGCACGGGGCGCGTGTCTCTGGTGGGCATCTGGCGGCGTTTTCCTCTGCGAACGGTTCAAAACACCCGGCGAGAACCTGAGGTTCCCGGCGGCGCGGTACAAGGGATCAGAATGCGACCTGAAGGCCGATTGCAGTGCCGTAGGTCAGCAGGATGAGCAGACTCTCGATCCCGATGCTTCCGGGGCCCTGTTCCTGCCGGTAGAGCATGCCGAGTGTCACGATCGACGTCATTACGAGGCCCGTGGCAAGCCAGAAGATGTCGTTGGTGCCCACCGCGTGATAGATCGACCCGTCGCGGTAGCCCACGTCCGACAGCGTCAGGAAAAGCACATCGAAGGTGTTGCCGCCGATGATGCCGCCCATGGCAAGTTGCAGCGAGCCCTGCCGCACGGCGGCGAGCGTCGTGACGAGTTCGGGCAGCGAGGTGATGACGGCGGTCATCAGGGCGCCCACGACCGATGCCTCGAGCGAGAAGCGGTCGATCATGACGGAGGCCACGTTGGACAGGCCCCAGCCCGAGATGCCCATGAGCGCCATCAGCCCGAGGAACACGGCCAGCAGCATCCAGGTCGACCGGTGGTCGTGGTCTTCCTCCTCGGGTTCGTCGGGGGCCGTCTCGCGGGTCTTGACCGGCTTCCACATGGGTTTGATCCGGATCTCGCGAGAGCCGCTGACGCCTGCGATGTAGACGACGATCAGCACCAGCGAAATCGGGTGCACGCCGAGGATCGCGATATCGGGGCCCGTCATGGCCATGAGCGGCAGGGACAGCAGCAGGATCAGCAGACCGCCCTGAAAGACGTTGGCAAGGTCGGCGGCGGCGTGTTCCAGGTTGGCGCGGCGGTAGAGGATGTCGGCCAGCGCAAGAAAGGCCGTCTGCGCCGCGATGCCGCCGATCCCGTTGGAGAAGGCCAGCGACGCGCGCCCGTCTAGCGCCGCGGTCAGCGACACGATCACCCCCGAAAAGGACGTGGCCGCGCCCAAGAGGACCCCGCCGATGATCGCCTCGCCCAGCCCGGTGCGGTCGGCAAGCTTGTCGGCGAGATAGGTCATCCGCAGCCCGCAGGTGAGGATCACGAGCGTTGCCGCGGCAAAGATCCCGAAAATCGGGAGCAGCGATAGGTCCTGGAACATTTGGCCTCCTGGTGAAGAAGGGGAACGCCAACCGCGGCGTTCGGTTCACCGAAAAAGCGTTGACGGGAACCATTGGCGGGTGCACCGCATTGAGAATTGGTCTTGATCGAGAGCCAGTCCATTTGAGCAATTCCCGCGGACAAGCCAGCGTCACCTGGCGTGCCCGGCCCGATGCGGTCTGGCGTAGTATCCTGGCCCATGGATTCATTCTCGCCGCCGTGCCGCTTCCTCCCTGCGCCGTCGCGCTGGTCGAAGGGGCATACGAGCTTGCCGTCGCGCTGGGCATTCCGCTTGCCCTCTGCATCCTCGCGGGGATCCTGGGCAGGTTCCAGCGTTATCCCGACGATCTGCGCGCAATCGAGGCGGTCTGCACCCTCGCGGCACTTCTCCTGATTGCCTGCGCCATGCCGCTGGCTGCCTTCATGAGCCTCGGGTTGAGCTTCACCGACGCCGTCTTCGAGGCCGTCTCGGGTGTCACCTCCACCGGCCTGTCGATGGTCGGCGGCAGCCTCGACTGGCCCCTCTCGGCCCACGTCCTGCGCGCCTGGCTGCAATGGACGGGCGGGTTCGCCATCGCCGTTGCGGGCGCCGCGCTGATCCTCGGGCCAAGCAAGGCCGCGCGCGCCATGGGAAATGCCGGGATGACCGAGAGCGACATCATGACCTCGACCCGCCAGCAGGCGCGGTCCATGCTGATCGCTTACGTGGCCATCACCGTGGTGGGCATCGTGCTGCTGATCCCGCTCATGCCTGCCCCTTGGGAGGCGCTGGTGATCGCGCTCGCCGCCGTCTCCACCGGCGGCTTTTCCCCGCGTCCCGACAGCCTCGCCAGCTACTCGGGTCTGGCGCAGGGGGTGACCATCGCGCTCTGCATCTCGACCAGCTTCTCGCTCATGACATACGTCTATCTGCGGCGCCGCGGCCCGCGTGCGGCCGTGGAACGGACCAACGTGCGGGCCATGCTCTCGGTCATGACCGCCGGGGCGGCGGTTTCGACCTTCGCCCTTTGGCAGCGGGGGCTCACGGCCGAGGAGATTGGCGCGGGCGTCGTGAACTTCCTGAGCGGTTTCAGCACGGCAGGCTTCTCGGCCGCGCCGGTCAGCGCCGCGCCGGTGATCCTTGCCCTGCTGATGGCGGCGATGATGATCGGCGGCGGCACGGGATCGACGGCAGGGGGCCTCAAGATCGACCGGCTCCTGCTCGCCTTCCAGATGCTGCGCCTCACGCTGATCCGGATGCGGGCGCCCGACCGGGCGGTGACCCGCCTTCTGGATCACGGCCAGAAAGTGGAGATCGACCGCATCACCTCGGTCGCTGCGGTGGCGCTGTGCTATTCGATCTCGCTCATGGTGGGCTGGATGATCTTCCTGCTCGCGGGGCTCGACCCGCTGGGATCGCTCTTCGACATGGTCTCGGCGCTCAGCACCGTCGGTCTGTCCTCGGGCCTGACCGACGCCGACCTGGCGCCGCACCTCAAATATGTCCTCGTCGTCGCGATGCTGCTGGGCCGGCTGGAATTCCTGGCCCTCATCGCGGCACTGTCACCCATCACCTGGTTCGGGAGGTAGCGACTATGCGCATCGTCATCATCGGGGCCTCGCGCTTCGGCACGGCCACCGCGACGCGGCTGAGCGAGAACGGCCACGAGGTCGTCATGGTCGACCACGACGCCGAACGGCTCGACGCCCTGACCGAGGAACTGGACTGCGGCATGATCCACGGCGACGGCACGCTGCCCTCGGTCCAGCGCGACGCCTTCGGCGACCATGCCGACGCGCTGGTGGCGCTCACCAACCAGGACGACGTGAACATCCTCGCCGCCGCCGTCGGGCGCTCGGTGGGCTTCGAGCGCGTCGTGCCCCAGATCGTCCGCCCCGAGCTTCTGGCCGTCTGCGAGGAGCTGGGGCTGAAGGACCTGATCACACCGCATGCCACCGTGGCGCGCTCGCTCGTGGACGTGATCGAGGATCACAACGACGCCACGCTCGACCTGCGCCTGCACAAGGGGCTTCAGGTGATGGGCTACCAGATCGGCAAGCAGCGCGCCGGCAAGCGCGTCTGCGATCTCGACATGCCGCGTGACAGCAAGGTGATCGCCGTGACCCGTGGCGAGGACGAATCGCTGGTCTTCGAAGATACCGAGTTGCAGGAAGGCGATCTGCTCATGATCGTCGCGGCCCGCGGCGTGAAGTCCGAGCTCGACAGTCTGTTCGACACCGACTGAGGGCCGGTCGCAGCCGCGGTCCCTTTCGGCCGGGCCACCGCACGCCGCCGAGGCAAAGGCTTAACCCTGTTTCGGAATGTTCGGGCCACTCTTCCTTCCGGAGAAAGCCCCATGTCCGAACGCTCGGCGATCCTGTCTCTGCCTTACATCCTGCCCGCCCAGGCCCAGAAGCATGTCACGCACAACGAGGCCCTGCGCCACCTCGATCTGGTGGTGCAGCTCGGCGTGACCGACCGAGACCGCGGCACCCCTCCGGCGGATCCCGCCGAGGGCGCGCGCCATATCGTCGGCGCCGGTGCCGGCGGCGCCTGGGCGGGCCGCGAGGGGCAGATCGCGCTTTATTCGATCGCCGAAGGCTGGCTCTTCACCCCACCGCAGACCGGCTGGCGGGCCTGGGTCGCCGCCGAGGAGGATCTCGTCGTCTTCGACGGCACTGGCTGGAAGGGCCTGCACGAGGTGCTCGGCATCAACACCGTCGCGGACGAGGTGAACCGCCTTGCGGTTGCGTCGGAGGCCAGTCTCTTCTCCCACGACGGCGCCGGGCATCAGGTGAAGGTCAACAAGGCCGCTGCCAGCGACACCGCCAGCCTTCTGTTCCAGACCGGCTGGTCCGGCCGGGCCGAGATGGGGACCACGGGCACCGACGCCTTCGCGCTCAAGGTCAGTGCCGACGGAGTCGTCTGGCGCACCGCGCTGGAGGCCGATCCGGCCACGGGCATCGTCACCGGCGAGGCCGTGCAGCAATCGGCGACGGACACCACGGCGGGGCGCCTGATGCGCGCCGACTACGGCTACGGGCCGGGCAACCTGCTGGGGGCGGTCGGGCAATCGGGCGGCACCCCCACCGGCGCGGTGATCGAAAGCGGCAGCAACACAGCGGGACATTACGTGCGTTTCGCCGACGGGACGCAGATCTGCCGGGGCAGGGTGACGCTTGCGAAGGAGAGCGGCGCGCGGCTGGCCGCAAGCTGGAGCTTTCCCGCAGCGTTTTCCGGCACACCCGCCATCGCCGCGATGCTGGACGCCACCGGTCTTGCGATCACACCATCCGAAGACGCGCTTGGTGGGGCCAGCGCCGCCTCTGCGGGATCGGGCTCGGCCGACCTGCGGCTGCACCGGATCGCTGGGCAGGTGGATTTCGGGGCCGGCGATCTCGCCGCGGTCTGGGTGACGGCCACGGGACGCTGGTATTGAGCGGTGCCACATATTTCGCCATTAACGGTCTGAGCTAAGGCTCTGTTCATCCCCCTCGGGCATCTACGTTGCCGTGAGTTGGTCGTGGTGCTACGTCCGTGCCAACTTTAACAGAAGCCGGAGGGTTTTCATGGCTGAGGATTATGTCGTCAGGGATATTTCGCTTGCAGGGTTTGGCCGCAAGGAGCTGGACATTGCCGAGACGGAAATGCCGGGTCTCATGGCGCTACGGGAAGAATACGGAGCTGCGCAGCCCCTGAAGGGAGCGCGGATCGCGGGCAGCCTGCACATGACGATCCAGACGGCGGTTCTCATCGAAACGCTCGTCGCTCTGGGCGCCGACGTGCGCTGGGCCTCGTGCAACATCTTCTCGACGCAGGACCACGCCGCCGCCGCGATCGCCGAGGGCGGCACGCCCGTCTTCGCCGTCAAGGGCGAGACGCTGGTGGAATACTGGGACTACTGTGACCGCATCTTCCTCTTCGAGGACGGCGCGAACATGATCCTCGACGATGGTGGCGACGCGACCATGTACATCCTGCTCGGCGCGCGCGTCGAAGCGGGCGAGGAAGAGCTGATCGCGACGCCCACCTCCGAGGAGGAAGAGGCGCTCTTCGCCCAGATCAAGAAGCGCATGGCCTCCAGCCCCGGCTGGTTCACCAAGCAGCGCGAGCTCATCAAGGGCGTTTCCGAAGAGACGACCACCGGCGTGCACCGTCTTTACGAGCTCGCCAAGGCCGGCCAGCTGCCCTTCCCCGCGATCAACGTGAACGACAGCGTCACCAAGTCGAAGTTCGACAACAAGTACGGCTGCAAGGAATCGCTGGTCGACGGCATCCGCCGCGCCACCGACACCATGATGGCCGGCAAGGTCGCAGTGGTCTGCGGCTACGGCGACGTGGGCAAGGGTTCGGCAGCATCGCTGCAGGGCGCGGGCGCCCGCGTGAAGGTGACCGAGGCCGACCCGATCTGCGCGCTTCAGGCCGCGATGGACGGCTTCGAGGTGGTTCTGCTGGAGGACGTGATCTCCACGGCCGACATCATCATCACCACGACCGGGAACAAGGACATCGTCCGCATCGAGCACATGCGCGAGATGAAGGACATGGCCATCCTCGGCAACATCGGCCACTTCGACAACGAGATCCAGGTCGCCAACCTGAAGAACCACAAGTGGACCAACATCAAGGACCAGGTCGACATGATCGAGATGCCCTCGGGCAATCGCATCATCCTGCTGTCCGAAGGCCGCCTGCTGAACCTCGGCAACGCGACCGGCCACCCGTCCTTCGTGATGTCGGCGTCCTTCACCAACCAGACGCTCGCGCAGATCGAGCTCTGGACGAAGGGCGACCAGTACAAGAACGACGTCTACGTGCTGCCCAAGCACCTCGATGAAAAGGTCGCGGCCCTGCACCTCGACAAGGTGGGCGCCAAGCTTACCAAGCTGACGGACGAGCAGGCCGCCTATATCGGCGTGGCCCCCAACGGCCCGTTCAAGCCGGAACACTACCGCTACTGAAGCGGTTGCGGACCGGTCCCCGCTGGGCCCGGCCGCTGCAAGAGACGGAAAGGCGGGTCCCCTCGGGGCCCGCCTTTTGCATGTTGGGGGGGCAGGTAGAGGCAAGGGCGCGGAGAGCAATGACCGCTTCGAGCCCATCTCTCCCTTGATGCTCGTGCAACCGAAGCCGGTCCAGCGCCGGACCGTGGTTTGGCGTTGCGCCCTCTGAGGTCGGCGCTTTATGCACGCCACGCACGGATGACCTCTGAAACGATGCCTTGCAATTGCCAAAGCTCCAGACCGCGGGGACGGTCCGGTGCTGGCCCGGCGGGGCTAAAGCACCTTGTTCCGGGCCCGCCGAGGCAGGGCTTGGTGGGCAGCTAGGTCCGCGCAGCCGACCTTAAGGGCAGATCGTATCCGACGACACTGCTGGGGCTTGCGTCATGCCGGGCACGAGAGTTTGAGCTCAAGCTACCCCAACAAGACCCTCAATGCCGCGCAACTGTCTCAATTTGCGAGGACTTGGGCTTTGCTCTCCGGCATCGAGCGGCGTAGAACAATTCGACAGGCCAGAATGGCCGGAACCGACATTATCTCGCGCCGTGGGTTGGGAGCGCGCGGGGGTGTGGCGGAGGGTTCCGGGCATCGTCCGGCCCTCCGTCTGCAATTCCGGCGATCTGCCTCGGATACGAGCGCCGCAAGGGCCCGCGATCTCAGGCCGTCAGTCCCGCCATCTTGCAGACCAGCTTCCATTCCGCGTCACTCACCGGCTGCACCGAAAGCCGCGAATTGCGCAGCAGCGCCATCTCGGACAGCTCCGGCACCTGCTTGATGTCTTCGAGCGTGACGGGCGTCTTCGCAGGCGCCACGGCCTTGATGTCCACGCATTCCCAGCGGTCGTCGTCCGTCGTGCTGTCGGGGTGCGCCTCGGCGATCACCTCGACCATGCCCACGACGGCCTTTTCCTTCTGCGAATGGTAGAAGAACCCGCGATCACCCACCGCCATCTCGCGCATGAAGTTGCGCGCCTGATAGTTGCGGACACCGTCCCATTCCTCGCCCGCGTCGCCCTTGGCCACTTGGTCCTCCCAGGACCAGGTCGAGGGCTCGGACTTGAAGAGCCAGTATCTCATCCGATCACCTTCTTCCACGGCAGCAGCTCGACGCTCTCGAACAGCCCCGCCTTGGCATAAGGGTCGCCGTCGGCCCAGGCCTGCGCCGCTGCCATGTCGGCCACGTCGAGCACCACCAGCGAGCCGATCATCTGCTCGTCCGCGTCGAGCAGCGGCCCCGCCTGGGACACGGCGCCCGTTTCCTCGATGTAGGCCAGGTGGGCCTCGCGGTTGTCCTTGCGGGTCTGCAGGGCCCCGGGTTTGTCCTTGGCGATGAGCGCAACCAGCATGTCTGTCCTCCTGAAAGCTGTTCCGCGGACCCTACCGCGCCGGGCGCCCGCGTCCAGCCCGTCTCAGGCCTTGGCGCCCTTGCGCCCCGATCCGACCAGCGGCGCGGCAGAGGCATCGAGCGGCCAGCGCGGGCGGGCAGCCAGATCCATGCCGTGCCTTTCGCCCGCGGCCAGCAGCTCGGACCCGGCGTAGGCGATCATCGCGGCGTTGTCCGTGCAAAGGCGCAGCGGCGGGGCGACAAAGGCCACTCCGTGCTCTGCGCAGAGGCTTTCCATGGCGCTCCGGATCGCGCCGTTGGCGGCCACGCCGCCCGCGATGGCAAAGGCAGGCACCTCGGGGGCTTCCTCAAGATAAAGCGCCAGGGCGCGCCGGGTCTTTTCGGCAAGCACATGCCGCACCGCGCCCTGGAAAGCGGCGCAAAGGTCCGCGCGGTCCTGCGCGTGCAGCCCGCCCTGCGCCGCGACCAGCTTGTCGCGCTCGCGCAGCATGGCGGTCTTGAGGCCCGAGAAAGACAAGTCGCAGCCGGGCCGGTCCAGCAGGGGACGGGGCAGGGCGAACCGCCGGGCATTGCCGCCCGCGGCCTCGGCCTCGACTGAGGGTCCGCCGGGTTGCGGCAATCCGAGGATGCGCGCGGTCTTGTCGAAGGCCTCGCCCGGGGCATCGTCGATGGTCCCGCCGAGGCGCGAGAAATCCTGTGGGCCGCGCACGATCAGGAACTGGCAGTGCCCGCCCGAGACCAGCAGCATCAGGTAGGGATAGGTGAGATCGTCAGTCAGGCGCGGCGTCAGCGCATGGCCCGCAAGGTGGTTCACCCCCACCAGCGGCACGTCCAGCCCCGCCGCAATCCCCTTGCCCAGCATCACGCCCGACAGAACTCCGCCAATCAGCCCCGGCCCGGCGGTCACCGCCACGGCCTCGACCTGCGGCAGAGTCACGCCGGCGTCTTCCAGCGCGCGTTCCACGGCAAGGTCGAGCTTTTCGGCATGGGCGCGGGCGGCGATCTCGGGGACCACGCCGCCGAAGGCCGCGTGCAGCTCGGCCTGCCCCATCACGACGGAAGACAGCACCTCGCGCCCGCGCAGCAGCGCCGCGGCGGTGTCGTCGCAGCTGCTTTCCAGCCCGAGGATGAGGGGCGGGCGGTCCATGTCGCCTCCGTTGCGGTGCATGGCGACAGCAGCTACCACCGGGCAAGGCCCCTCACAATGGCGGAGATCCGATGCCGGCCATGCGCCCCGTCCTGCTCATGACGCGCCCCGAAGCGGCGTCGCGCGCCTTTGTCGAAGCGTTGCAGGCGGCCGGTGCCGCGGATTTCGATCCTGTCATCAGCCCGCTGATCGAGATCGTGCCCGAGGGCCCGCTTCCGGATCTATCGGACGTCTCGGCCGTGATCCTGACCTCGGCCAGTGCCGTCGGTGCCTTCACGGCGCTCGGCGGCCGCGCCCGCGGGCCGGCCTATTGCGTGGGGCCGTCCACGGCCCGCGCGGCAAAGGCGGCGGGCTTCGATGTCCGCGCGACCTGCCGCGACGCCGAAAATCTTGTGGCCCGTGTGTCCGGCACGCATCACGGTGGACCAATCCTGCACATGAGGGGGGAACATGCACGCGGCGCAGTGGTTGAAAGACTGGCCCATGCCGGGCTGGAGACCGCCGAGGCCGTGATCTATCGCCAGCCGGAACGCCCGCTTTCGCCCCAGGGCTGCGCCGCCCTCGCCGGCGACCGCGTGGTCGTGGCGCCGGTCTTCTCGCCCCGCACCGGGGACATTCTGGCGCGGAATGGGGCAGGGGCGCCGCTTCTTGTCGCGGCATTGAGCGAAGCTGTGGCCAAGTCCCTCGCCCCCCTCCATAGTCGGGCCGTTGCCGTCGCGGCACGACCGGATCAGCCGGCCATGCTGACCTGCACGCTGGATTTACTGGTCCGGGCCGGTCATCTTGAGACGGGGCAGGACGGGCTGTAAGACGAAACCGGGGCTTCGAATGCGAAAGCCGGGAAGATTGGAAAGGGTGGAGATACGTGGCCAGGTCGAGAAAAAGCAAGTCATCCTCCGGCACCGGCGGTCAGAACGGTACCGGCCCCGAGGCGGAAAAGGCCACCGAGACGCCCGTGCCGCGTGAGGAGAACATCTTCGCCGAAGACGATACCCCCGAGAATGACGCCCCGGCCGACGCCATCGGCATCGGTGACGACACGACGAAATCCGGTGCGACCGAGACCCCGGGCGACGACAGCGTTCCCGAGGCCAGCGCCGACGTGATCCCCGGGGAACCCGACAGCACCAGCACCGGCGAAGATACCCTTTCCGGCGAAAACGGCGATGACACCGTGACGGTCGAGAACTCCAATACGCTCGACGCCGGCCGCGACCTGACCCCCGAGGGGCACCCCTCGGACGCCCATATCGGCGAGGACGAGGATACCGCGGCCCCTGCAGCCGGAGGCGATCACACCACGGGCTCCGCGGCTGCCGATCCATTGACCGGTGGGGGTGGGGCTCCGGCCTTTGCCACGGGCAGCGGCGAAGGCGGTGCACCCGGCTCCACACCTCTCCGGCAGGACACCGTTTCGGGGGGCGATGATACTGCCCCCGCGGACGAGTCCCCGGCCTTTGCGACCGGCAGCGGCGAGGGCGGTGCCTCGGGCACGACCCCGCCGCGTCCCACCTACGGTCCGTCCGATCGGGGCGAGCGCGCCCGCGAGGTCGTCGAGCACACCGTGGTCGAACGCAAGGGCGGCTTCCTTCCAATGCTGCTCGGCGGTGTCGCCGCCGCGGCCGTGGGATTCTTCGTTGCCATGTCCATGCCCGGCCTCATGGCGCCGCCGCCGAACCCGCTGATCGGTGACATGCAGGGACGGCTCGACAGCCAGTCCACGCGTTCGGACGAGATCGCGGGCCAGGTCGAGGACATCCGCAACATTGTCGGTGGTATCGACACCTCGGCGCTCGAGAACGCGCTTGCCGATCTCTCGTCGCAGACCGCGGATCTGGACGAACGCCTCACCGCGCTGGAACGCCGCCCGGTCGAGGAATCGGTCTCGCCCGAGGCCATGGCCGCCTACGAGCGCGAGTTCGAAGAGCTGCGCAACTCGGTCAGCCAGCAACAGGAAGAACTGAACGCCGCGCTCGAGGAAGAGCGCAGCCGCATCGCCGCCATGGCCGACGAGGCGCGCGCCTCGGAATCCAACGCCGAGGCGCAGGCGCAGCTGGCCGAAAGCCGCGCCATCCTCGCCGAGCTCACCACCAATCTTCGGGAGGGCGCCCCCTATGCGGAACAGCTCGGCGCGCTGGAAGAAAACGATGTGAGCGTCCCCGAACCCCTCGCCGCGCCTGCTGCCGACGGTGTCGCCGCGCTGGGTGACTTGCAGGACGATTTCCCGCCGCTCGCGCGCGACGCGCTGCGGCAGGTGCGTGCGGAACAGGGCAACACCGGGGTCGGAGACGCCCTGCAGAGTCTCTTCAACGCCCGATCCGTCACCCCGCGTCAGGGCGACGATGCCGACGCCGTGCTGTCGCGGGCCGAGGCCGCGCTCGATGCGGGCAACCTCGACACCGCGCTTACCGAACTCGAAGCCCTCCCCGAATCCGCGGCGGAGGTCATGTCCGGCTGGATCTCGCGCGCCGAAACGCGCCGCGACGCGCTTGCCGCCGCCTCGGCGCTGGCCGACGAACTGAACCAATAACAAGGGTCGATACATGCTTTGGTCCCTCATCAAGATCGTCATCTTCGTCGCGCTGGTCGCGGCGCTGACCCTTGGCGCCGGTTATCTCATGGAAAGCGACGGGGGTCTGATGATCACCGTGGCTGGCATGGAATACACGCTTGGGCCCCTCCAGTCGGTGCTGGCCGCGCTGCTGCTGCTCGTCGCGGGCTACGTGCTCTTCAAGCTCGCCGGGCTGCTCATCGCGACGCTCAAGTTCATCAACGGTGACGAAACGGCGCTCAGCCGCCACTTCGACCGCAACCGCGAACGCAAGGGCTACCAGGCGCTGAGCGAGGGCATGATGGCGCTCGCCAGCGGCGAGGGCCGCCTTGCCATGGCCAAGGCCAGCAAGGCCGAACGCTACCTGCACCGCCCCGAGATCACCGATCTCATCACCGCGCAGGCGGCCGAACAGCTGGGCGACACCCGCAAGGCCGAGGAAACCTACAAGAAGCTCGTCCAGCGCGACGATACCCGCTTCGTGGGCATTCGCGGCCTCATGAAACAGAAGCTCTCGCGCGGGGATACCGAGACAGCGCTGCAGCTCGCGCAGCGGGCGTTCGCGCTCAAGCCCAAGCACGTGGAGGTGCAGGACACGCTGCTGCGGCTTCAGGCGCAGAAGGCCGACTGGGTCGGGGCGCGCAAGACGCTCAACGCCAAGCTCAAGCACGGCGACCTGCCGCGCGACGTGTACAAGCGCCGCGACGCGGTGCTGGCGCTCTCCGAGGCGCGCGAGATCCTTGACGAGAACCGCCCGATCGAGGCCCGCGAGGCCGCCATCAAGGCCAACCGCAACTCGCCCGACCTGATCCCCGCCGCCGCCATGGCCGCGCGCGGCCTGATCGCAGACGGCAAGAAGCGCCCGGCCATGCGCGTGATCAAGAAGGCCTGGGAGGTGCGCCCGCACCCCGACCTGGCCGCGGCCTTCGCCGAGATCGAGCCCGAAGAGACCCCGGAGAAGCGGCTCAAGCGGTTCCGCGCGCTCACGCAGATCAACCCGTCGCACCGCGAGACGCGTCTTCTCAAGGCCGAACTCTGCCTCGCGGCGGAGGATTTCCCCGAGGCACGCCGTGCCCTGGCCGATCTTCCCGAAACCGCGCCCGATGCCCGCGTGCTGGCCATCATGGCGGCGGTCGAAAAGGGCGAGGGCGCGTCGGACGCCGTGGTCCGCGGCTGGCTCGCCAAAGCGCTTACCGCGCCGCGTGGCCCGCAGTGGGTCTGCGACAAGTGCAAGACCATCCACGCAGAATGGACGCCGATCTGTTCCAACTGCGAGGCCTTCGACACGCTGAGCTGGACCACCCCGCCGCAAGCTGAGGTGGTGCTGCCCGCAGGCGCCGACATGCTGCCCCTGATCGTTGGCGCCATCGAGGACGGGTCCAATCCCGCAGTGCCAGAGGCCGAAGAGGTCAAATCCCCCGCTCCCGAGGCCGAGGTCATGGAAGCCGCGTCGAAGCGCGAAGCCGCCGCCGAACGCCGCGATGTCGATGACGCCGAGGAGGTTGCGATCGGTGAAACCCCTGCCTCCGAAGGGGATGAAACGACGCGCAAGGAAGCCGCAAAATAGGGCTTCCCCTCCCGTCGAAGGGCTGCTAAATGCGCGGCCCACGGGCCGGTGTAGCTCAGCTGGTAGAGCACGTCATTCGTAATGATGGGGTCGTAGGTTCGAGTCCTATCACCGGCACCACTAATCTGCTGGAATAGCAGTGAAAAAAGGCCGCCCTCGGGGCGGCCTTCTTCGTTCGTGTTACCCGGGAAACGGCTGCGGGAACCTGCCCTCCGGCGCGGCCCGCGGCTCAGGACGTGGCGCGCTCGCGGCCCTGTGTCGGGGCCCATTCCTCGGGCGTGTCGCCGCTGCTGTCCACGACCTTGAAGCCCGGCTTGTGCGGCGGAAACTTCGCGCGGTCCTCTTCCAGCAGGCCGGTGTCGGTGATGACCCGGTCGATGGACCCGATGGGCACCGTTCGGTGCAGCGCGCAGGACATGAACCGGCTGCTGTCGGCCAGCAGGACCACCTCGCTCGCGGCCTCGGCCATGGCGCGCTTCATGTGACCCAGCTCGAGGTTGGTCTCGGATGCGCCGGTCTCGTCGATGGCCGCCGCCGACATGAAGAAGATGTCGCAGTGGATGTCCCGCAGGAAGCTCAGCCCTGGTTCGCCCAGCAGGCTGAACGATCCGACGCGGCAGGCCCCGCCCGGCACGATCAGCGTGATGTTGTCCCGGTAGGTCAGCTGCTTCGCCACGTAGAGGTCATTGGTGATGACGGTCAGCGGGTATTCCAGTTCCGCGATCCTGTCCGCGAGCCGGTGGCAGATCACCGCGCCGGTATCGATCAGCAGCGACAGGTTCGGCTCGATCAGTTTGAGCGCCTCGCCGACGATTGCGTGCTTTTCCTCGACCGCCGTGCGTTCCGACAGGTCCGTCGAGGGCTCGTAGGTGGCGCGCGACCGGATCGCCACCGCGCCGCCGTGGGTGCGCCGAACAAGCCCCTCGCTCGCCAGCAGATCGAGATCCCGCCGGATGGTCGAGACCGAGATCCCGAACATCCGCGCAAGGTCCTGTCCCGACCCCGCCTGGTTCTGCTTGAACCATTCGATCAGGTGCTGCCGACGCTCGGCCGGCAGCATCTCTTCGTTTGCTGCGTCCTCTGGCTTGCGCAAGGGGGCTCTCCTTGTTCGCATGTGATCCGCTATCCCGTCCGTCCGGTCCTATCGCGTTGCCTCACAGTCGGCTAGGCAACCACAGGACGATTTCGGGAAAGACGGCCAGGATGACCGTACCGAGGCAGAGCAGCAGGAAAAAGGGCAACGTCGCGCGCACCGTCTCGCCCATGGTCCGCTGTGTCAGACCCTGAAGGACAAAGAGGTTCAGCCCCACCGGCGGCGTCAGCGCGCTCATCTCGATCATGATGACGAGGTAGATGCCGAACCACAGAGGGTCGAACCCGGCCTGCACGATCAGCGGCACCGCGATCGGCACGGTCATCACCGTCATCGACGTCCCGTCGAGGAACATGCCCAGCACGATATAGAGCGCGGCAAGGATCAGCAGCACGCCGTAGGGCGACAGTTGCAGCGCCGAGATTCCCTCGGTGATCTGCGTGGGAAGCTGCATGTAGGCGATGGCCGCCGACAGGAAGGACGACGCCGCGATCAGCATCAGGATCATCGCCGACACGCGGATCGTCGCCAGAAGGCTGTCCCGCATCAGCCGGAGCGAGAACTGCCCTGTCACCACGGTGATGAGGATGGCGCCGAAGACGCCCACGGCCGCCGCCTCGGACGGGGTGGCGAGACCCGAGTAGATCGAGCCCAGCACCACGAACATCAGCAGCACGATGGGCAGCAGTTCCAGCAGCCCGCGGCCCATCGCCCTGGCGGTCACCTCGCCGTCGAACCGCGGGGCGCGCGACGGGTCCATCAGCGACACGATCGCGATGTAGCCTACGTAAAGCCCTGCCATCATCAGGCCGGGGATCACGCCGGCCGCGAAGAGCTGCGCGATGGAGACCTCGGCCAGCACGCCGTAGACGATCATCGCGATCGACGGCGGGATCAGAAGCCCGAAGGACCCGGCGCCCGCCAACGACCCCGCCGACAGGCGCAGGTCGTAGCCGCGCTTCTGAAGTTCGGGGATGGTGATCTTGCCGACGGTCGCGGTGGTCGCCGTGGACGACCCCGAAATGGCCGCGAAGACCGTGCAGCCAAAGACGTTGGTGTGCAGCAGCCCGCCCGGGATGCGTGCGACCAGCGGGGCCAGCCCGCGGAACAGCCGCTGCGAGATGTCGGTGCGGAAGATGATGTCGCCCATCCACATGAAGATCGGGATGGCCGCCAGCTCCCACGAGATGGCCGAGGACGAGATCACCCGCGTCGCGATCGCGCCGATCCGCACGAGGTTGAAGTCGAGAACGAAGTACATGGCCGAGGCGCCGACCAGCATGAGGCCGGAAAAGATCCAGACCCCGGCCCCGAGGAAAAGCGCCAGCAGGGCGACGAGAACCCCCGCGGAAAACGTGATGGACATGGAATTTCTCCCGGGGTCAGATGTTCAGCGCGCGTTCGTCGGCATGACCCACGGCCACCAGCCGCAGGCCGCGGACGACGAATTGCACAAGAAGAAGGGCAAGCCCGATCAGGAAGAAGCTCTCGGGAATCCAGAGCGGGATCGGGATGAAGTGCTCGCTCGTCGATCCGCGCGAATAGAGCTTGGTGACCGATCCCCACTGGTGGGTCATCAGGAACCACATGATGCTGCCCGCGGTCACCACGGAAAACGCCTCGGCCAGCCAGCGGGCCCAGCCGTTCAGGCGGTCGGTCAGCGCCGTCACGCGGATCATGGCGCCTTCCTCCAGCGCCCAGGGCGCCGCCAGGAAGGTGATCGCCGCCACGCCGTAGCCGACAAGCACGTCCGCCATGTAGGTCGAGGTCGAGAAGAAGCGCATGCAGATCTCGAGAAGGATCAGCGCCGTCATTCCGACCAGAAGTGTGGCGGAAATCACCGCCGCCGTCTTGTTGAGAAGGGTCGACACCCGAGCAATCGCGCCAAGCCAGACCGGATCGTCGGTCTTTTCAGGATGGCGATACTCCTCGATCTCGGGGAGTTGCTGCTTGTTCAGGTCGCTCATGGCCGCTCCATGCTTCGGTCATATGGCTTGCCCGCGCCGGCCGGGGCGCGGGCAGTGTGGTATCGCTCGGATCAGCCGGCTTGCGCCTTGAGTTCCTCGAAGCGTGCCAGCACGTTCTGGCCGCGCTCGCCGGTTTCTTCCAGCCAGCTTTCACGAACCGACGCGCCGGCTTCTTGCAAGTGCTCGAAGACCTCGGCCGGGACGTCGCCTTCGCGGGTGATGGTCATGCCGTTCTCGGCCATCCGCTCGTATGCGGTGTCGATGGAGTCGCGGATGATCTGCCAGTTGTACTCGTCGCAGGCGTCGATCGAGTCCATCATCGCGGTCTTCACGTCTTCGGGCAGGGCGTCGAACTCGTCCTTGTTCACGTGGCACATGAACAGGCCCATGGCGTAGTTCATCTCGGTAAAATCGCTCACGTAATCCCAGATCGACAGCTGGATCGCGCCGTCGGCCGAGGTCAGAACCGCGTCGAGCCCGCCGGTCGACAGCTGCGGCACGAGGTCGGACCACGCCACCTGCAGCGGCGCCGCGCCCGCTTCGCGCAGGGTGCGGGTGCCGTTCACGTCGTAGGTGCGGATGCGCAGACCCTCGAGTGCGCCGACCGAGGTGATCGGCTCGGGCGCGTGGATGCCCGACGGCGGGTTCGGCATCGCCCAGAGCAGCACCATGCCGTTCTCTTCGAAGATCTTGGCGTATTCCTCGCGCGCGGCCTGCCACAGGAGGTAGGCCTCATCGAGGCTGGAGGCGATGAAGGGCAGCGACGACAGGTTGAAGAAGGGGTCGATCCCGCCAAGCTGCGTCACCAGCGTGACCGCCGCCTGCACCGCGCCGTCCTGCACGGCGTCGAAGTGGTCGGTCGACTTGTAGCCGAGCGCACCGCCGCCCTGGTAGTTGATGGTCAGCGCGTCGCCGACGCGGTCTTCCATCTCCGAGACGAAGAAGTTGCACGCCTGGCCGGACAGCGACTGCGCGCCGTATTCGTCGGCAAAGTCCCAGCGGACGTTGGCAAAGGCCGGGCGGGTCGCAGCGACAAGCGCACCCGTGGCGACGGCCGAGCGCATGAACGTGCGGCGAGTGAAAGTCATGATGAAGCTCCCTGCGTTTGACTGTATTGCTTCGCAAACGGGCCGTGTGATCGTCCCGCTCATTACATGTTGCGCAATGATGCACGTATGCAGGCACAAAATTGCTCTATCTGTCAACAAACCTTCACCTTCTTCCAAAAATACCCTTGAGCTGATGGTTTGAGGCACGGTATATGCCGTTAATTGCTCATTTATGAGGCATATTTGTGGGTTTTTCCCCTGTGGGAGAGTTTTTCATTCACATACGGCCAAAAGTGAGCGAGCAAGAAGCGCAAGAGCTGGCGGGCAAGGCATGTCCTGCCGCGATCCGTGGAGGCCGAGGCAAGAGTGACCGGCAAAGAAGTACAAAGTCGAGCCCTTTCAGGGGTATGGTTGCACAGGGTGGGCCGCGTTCGCGCAATAGGCGAGGCGTCCAAGTGTTGCCCGGCCCGAGCGGGTCGAGGTCTTCCATCCGCTGCAGGGCAGATGCCTCTTGGGGCGACTGTGACGTTTTTTGCTCGCCTTTGCGCAGACTGCCCTCGAAGCTCTCACCGCTCCGTCGCCCCGGCGGGTAACCGCCCCGCACGGCGGCGCACCCCGCCCTCAGTAGCGGCCGCCTGCGCGGCCTGAAGATCAAAACGGGAAGAAGAAGATGGCCTGGAGAATTGGCGTAGATTCCGGTGGCACGTTCACGGACGTTTGCCTCTTTGACGAAGACAGCGGCAAGGTCGAGATCTGGAAGGTCTCGTCGACCCCGGACGATCCCTCCCGCGGGATCACCACCGGCGTGGTCGAGGGGCTGGACCAGGTCGGCAAGACCGCCAAGGACCTGTCGTTGCTCGGCCACGGCACGACCGTCGCCACCAACGCGCTGATCGAACTGCGCGGCGTGAAGACCGGCCTGATCGTTTCCGACGGCTTCCGCGACCTTCTCGAGATCGGCCGCCAGAAGCGCCCGAACCTCTACGATATGATGGCCGAGAAGCCCGAGCAGCTGGTCTCGCGCGACCTGCGCCGCGAGGTGCCCGAGCGCATGAAATACGACGGCTCCGTCGATGTCCCCCTCGATGTCGATGCCCTGCGCGCCGAGCTTCAGCTTCTGGCGGGTGAGGACATCAAGTCGCTCGCCGTCTGCTTCCTCTACGGCTTCCTCAACACCGAGCACGAAGAGCTCGCCAAGCGCGTCATCGCCGAGGAACTGCCGGACGTCTTCGTCTCGACCTCGCACGACGTCGCGCCCGAGTTCCGCGAATTCGAGCGCCTCTCCACCACCGTGGTCAACGCCTACCTCGGCCCGGTCATGCAGCGCTACATTCGCCGCCTGAAGGAAAACCTCGACGAGATCGGGCTGGAAATCGCGCCCCAGCTCACCCAGTCGAACGGCGGCGTCATCGGCTTCGACACGGCGGCCAACCTGCCGGTCCGCACCGTGCTCTCCGGCCCCTCGACCGGCGTCGTCGCGGCGCAGGCCATCGGCAAGATGTCGGGCTTCGACAACATCATCACCTTCGACGTAGGTGGCACCTCCTCGGACGTGGCGCTGCTTCAGAACGGCGTCTGCCAGCTCACCGGCGAAGCCGACGTGCACGGCTATCCGATCAAGGCGCCGATGCTCGACATCCACACCGTGGGCGCGGGCGGCGGTTCCATCGCCAACGTCGACACCGGCGGCCTGCTCAAGGTCGGGCCGCGCTCGGCCGGCGCGCATCCCGGCCCCGTCTGCTACGGTCTCGGCTCGACCGAGCCGACGGTGACCGACGCCAACATCGTGCTCCAGACTCTCAACCCGGTCGAGATCCTCGGCGGCCGCATGAAGGTGCGCCGCGATCTTGCCGTCGAATCGGTCCAGCGCCTCGCCGACAGCCTCGGCCTCGGCGTGATGGAAGCCGCGCAGGGCATCATCTCGGTCGTCACCGCCAACATGGCCAAGGCGATTCGCGTGATCTCGGTCCAGCGCGGCCACGACCCGCGCGACTACGCGCTGATGGCCTTCGGCGGTGCCGGTCCGCTCCACGCTGCGCGCCTCGCGCGGGAGCTCGACATGGGCAAGGTGATCGTGCCGCTCACGCCGGGCACGCTCTGCGCGCTCGGCCTGCTGCTGACCGACCTGCGTGCGGACTTCGCCATCTCGCGCCTGCTGCCGCTCGACGACAGCGCGCGTGATGCCATCGAATCCGGCTTTGCCGATCTCGTGGGGCAGGCCGAGGCCTGGCTCGACAACGAGGGCATCGCCGAGGACCGCCGCGTCCTGACCCGCACCGCCGACATGCGCTACATGGGCCAGAACTACGAACTCTCCGTCGCCGTGCCCGCCGGGCCGATCACGGCCGAGACCTTCCGCCAGCTCGAGGAAGGCTTCGAAGCCGCCCACCGCCAGCGCTTCGGCTTCATCGCCGAGGGTGAGCAGATCCAGCTCGTCACCCTGCGCCTCGAGGCGGCAGGCGTCGTCAACAAGGCCGAGTTCAAGCCGCAGCCGGAAGAAGGCCCCGACGCCTCCGCCGCGCAAATCGCGACCCGCGACGTCTGGATGGCCGAGGCGGGCGATTTCGTCCCCGCCGGTGTCTACGCACGCGAAAAGCTGCGCCCCGGCAACGTGATCGAAGGCCCCGCCATCGTCGAACAAATGGACACGACCACCGTCATCCTGCCGGACATGACGGGCACCGTGGACCCCTATCTGAACCTGATCCTGGAGGTGAAGGCATGAGTGCGCAGGACAAGAAGCCGATTGATCCCATCACCGTCGAGGTGATCGGCTCGGCGCTGCAGAGCATCGTCGAGGAAATGGGCGAGGCGCTCGTGCGGGCCTCCTACTCGACCAACATCAAGGAGCGGCGCGACTGCTCCACCGCCCTGTTCGATCACCGTGGCAACACGCTTTGCCAGGCCGAACACATCCCCATGCACCTCGGCTCGTTCCTGGGCGTGATCCCCGCGATCCGCGAACGCTTCGACATGGAGGACATCAAGGCCGGTGACGTGTTCATGGCCAACGATGCCTACGCGGGCGGGGCCACGCACCTTCCCGATATCGTGCTCGCCGAGCCGATCTTCGTCGGCGGCCAGCTTGTCGCCTGGGCGGTCAACACGGCGCACCATTCCGACTTCGCCGACCGCGGCCACCAGCACATCTACCAGGAAGGCCTGCGCATTCCTCCGGTCCGCCTCTACCGCGAGGGCGTGCTAAACAACGACCTGCAAGAGATGTTCCTGCTCAACTGCCAGGTCCCACGCGAACGGATCTCGGACCTGCGCGCCCAGATGTCCGCGAACCGCCTCTGCGTCCAGCGGATGACCGACCTCTGCGAGAAATACGGCACCGAGAAGGTTCTCGCCGCGGGCGACGCGCTGCAGGACTACGCCGAACGCAAGATGCGCGCGGCCATCGCCGCCATCCCCGACGGGACCTACCGCTTCGAGGACCAGTTCGACAGCAACCAGTGGCCCGACGCCATGACCCTCAAGGTCGACATCACCGTGACCGGTGACGAGATGCTGCTGGCCTTCGACGGTCCCCCGCAGGTGCGCGGTGGTCTGAACCTGATCTACACCTCGCTGCTGGCGGCGGCCTACTTCACGGTGAAATCCGTGCTCGACCCCTCGGTCCTGCCGAACGCGGGTCTCGCACGCCCGCTCAGCGTCACCGCGCCCAAGGGCTCGATCCTCAACTGCGCGCATCCCGCCGCGGTCGAGGGCCGTATCGCCGCCTCCCAGCGCGTGACCGATCTCGTCTACGGCGCGCTGGCCAAGGCGCTCCCGGGCAAGGTGATGGCCGCGGGCAACGGCTGCTGTACCGGCGCCACCTTCAACGGCACCGACGAGGACGGCGGCATCTGGGTCTACCTCGAAACCATCGGCGGTGGCGGCGGGGCGCGTCCCTCGGCTGACGGCCTCTCGGGCATCCACGTGGGTCTCACCAACACCTCCAACCTCCCGGTCGAGGCGCTGGAACTCGAATACCCGCTGACCCTGCTGCGCTACGAGCTGGTGCAGGACAGCGCCGGGCAGGGCGAATACCGCGGCGGCATGGGCGTCCGCCGGGTCTACCGCGCCGAGAAGGCGTGCCGCTTCACCGTCGAAAGCTCGCGCGTGGCCTCGCGGCCCTGGGGCCTCGAAGGCGGCGGCAAGGCTGGCGGCGCGATCCTCGACTTCGGCGACGACCGCACCGATTTCTCGGGCATGGTCGACCTGAAGCCGGGCCAGATCGTCTCGATCACCACGCCTGGCGGCGGTGGCTACGGTGACCCCTCCGGCCGCACGAAGGACGCGGTCGCGCGGGATCTGGCCGAGGGGCGCATCAGCCCCGAGGCCGCGCGCACGGCCTACGGCGTGGAGGCCTGAGCGCCTCATGGCCGTCCCGCCCGGCATCTGCGCCGTGGCCGGGGCGGCCGCACCCCCGCCGCCCGATGTGTGCCGGGCGGTGGGATGGCCTTCTCTGGCCGGAGGTGGCTGAAAAACGTCAAGGATTGCTCGATTTCTACCACATCCGGCAGATTGTCACGTAATTTCCCAAGGGAAGCGCTTGTTGTCATCCAATAACGAGCAGATAATTCCAAAAATGAGCATGAAGCCGCAGGCTGACATGTCATGTCAAATCTCCTCAGCACAGAGGCAAGCATGATCGAGAGTGAGAGTAGAGGGTTCGTCCCTTCGCTGAACACCGTCACCAGTGAACGGGACATTCCCAGCGAAGTGGACGTGGTTGTCATCGGCGGCGGCACCGCGGGCGTGTCCACGGCGCTGTTCCTCGCCGAAAAGGGCGTCCGCGTCTGCGTCTGCGAAAAGGGCGAGATCGCGGCCGAGCAGTCTTCGCGCAACTGGGGCTGGACCCGCCAGATGGGCCGCGACCCGCTCGAGATGCCGCTGTCGATCCAGAGCCTCAACCTCTGGCGCAACCTGAAGGACCGCTTCGGGATCGAGGCCGGCTACAAGGAAACCGGCATTACCTACATCTGCAAGAAGCCTTGGGAGATCGAGCAGGCGAAGGGTTGGGCCGAGACCGGCAAGGAACATGGCCTGTCGCTGCGCGAGCTGACCGCGCGTGAGATCTCCGAGATGGTCCCCGGAATCGCGCCGGGCCAGAACTACGGGCTTCACACCTCGACCGACGGCCGCGCGGAACCCGGCCTCGCCGTGCCCGCCTTCGCCGAGGCGGCCCGCCGCATGGGCGCGTCGATCCTGACGCAATGCGCGGTGCGGGGCCTCGAGAAGTCGGGCGGCGCGGTCTCGGGCGTGGTGACCGAAAAGGGCACCATCAAGTGTTCGTCCGTCGTCGTCGCAAGCGGCGTCTGGACGCGGCTCTTCCTCGGCAACAACGACGTCATGCTGCCCCAGCTCAACATCATCGCGGCCGCCGCGAGGATCGACAACGTCCCGACCGGCAACAACGTCGGCCCCGATTTCCCCATCGGCGGCGCGACCTTCGGCCTGCGCAAGCGGCAGGACGGCGGCTTCACCGTGGGCCCGCGCAACATCAACATCGCCCCGATCACGCCCGACAGCTTCCGCCTGTTCGGCGACTACCTGCCCGTCTTCCTGAAAAGCTGGCGGGAGCTCAGCCTGCGCTTCGGCAAGGACTTCTTCGAGGAGCTTGTGTCGCGCCGCCGCTGGAACATGGACGAGGTCACCCCGTTCGAGGCCGTGCGCGTCCTCAACCCCGATCCCTCGGACTGGATGCTGAAGAAGTCGCTCAAGGGCCTCAAGGAAACGCTTCCGGCCTTCAGGGACGCCCGCGTCACCCATGCCTGGGGCGGTGCCATCGACGCGACCGCCGACGGCGTGCCGGTCATCGACGGGGTCGAGAAGGTGCCCGGTCTCTACATCGCCTCGGGCCTCTCGGGTCACGGTTTCGGCGCGGGCCCCGCAGTGGGCCAGCTCATGGCCGAACTCGTCACCGGCGACCGCCCGACCGTCGACCCGAAACCCTTCAAGTACAACAGGTTCCGCTCCACCCGCCGGTTCGAAGCCTGGCAACCCGCACAAGCCTACGCCTGACATCCACTAGGGCCCCGCGCCCTGCGTCAGGCCCAGACACTGACCAAGATTGAAAGGACACTCGATGCCCTATTCGCCCAGCGAAACCCGCTACCAGAAGATGAAGTACAATTTCTGCGGCAACAGCGGGCTGAAACTGCCCGCCGTGTCGCTCGGGCTGTGGCACAACTTCGGCCACGACACGCCCCACGACACCAAGCGCAGCATCTGCCAGACCGCCTTCGACCTCGGCATCACGCACTTCGACCTCGCCAACAACTACGGCCCGCCCGCCGGTTCGGCCGAGGAAGCCTTCGGGGAAATCCTGCGCACCGACTTCGCCGGCTACCGCGACGAGATGATCATCTCGAGCAAGGCCGGCTGGGACATGTGGGAAGGCCCCTACGGCGACGGCGGCAGCCGCAAGTACCTGATGGCCTCCTGCGACCAGAGCCTCAAGCGCCTCGGCGTCGACTACGTCGACATCTTCTACTCGCACCGCTTCGACCCCGAGACCCCGCTGGAAGAAACCATGGGCGCGCTCGACCAGATCGTGCGCTCCGGCAAGGCGCTCTACGTCGGCATCTCGTCCTACAATTCCGAGATGACGCGCAAGGCCGCCAAGATCCTCGACGACCTCGGCACGCCCTGTCTCATCCACCAGCCCAGCTACAACATGCTGAACCGCTGGATCGAACGTGATGGCCTCAAGGACACGCTGACCGAAATCGGCATGGGGTCGATCGTCTTCACGCCGCTGGCGCAGGGGATGCTGACCAACAAGTATCTCAAGGGCGTGCCCGAGGGCAGCCGCGCCCAGCAGGACGCGACGCTCAGCAAGGGCTTCCTGACCGAAGAGAACATCGAGAACATCCGCCAGCTCAACCGCATCGCCGAAAGCCGCGGCCAGACGCTGGCGCAGATGGCCATCGCGTGGGTTCTGCGCGGCGGGGCGATCACCTCGGCCCTGATCGGCGCGTCCAAGGCGCAGCAGGTCATCGACTGCGTCGGGGCGCTCGAGAACCTCGAATTCTCCGACGACGAACTGGCCGAAATCGACCGCTACGCGGTCGAGGGCGACATCAACCTCTGGGCCAAATCCTCCCAGACCTGAGCCGCCCCTCCGGCGAAACCGCCGGACCACGCCATCACGCCCCTGTCCCTCGCATCCGAGGGGCAGGGGTTTCGCGTTCCGGGGGCCTACTTCAGCGTATATCCCCCGTCGGCAAGCAGGTCGCTCCCGGTGATGAAGGCGGCGTCGTCGCTGACGAGGAAGGCCGCCATCGCGCCGATCTCGTCCGGTGTGCCGATGCGCCCGATCGGATGCCGCGGCCCGTGGTCCGCCAGCACCTGTTCCTCGCTGCCCGCCCGCCGGATCAGCCGGTCGGTCATCACCGCGCCGGGCGACAGGCTGACCGCCCGGATGCCCTCGCTCGCGTGGTCAAGCGCGAGCGTGCGCGTCAGCGACAGCAGCCCCGCCTTGCTGGCCGAATAGGCGGCGTGCCCCTTTGCTGTGACGTGGCCCAGCTGCGAGGCGATGTTGAGGATCACGCCCTTCGTCTCGCGCAGGTGGGGCAGGGCGGCGCGGCTGACGAAGTAGGCGCCGTTCAGGTTCACGTTCAGCGTATGCAGCCAGGCGTCGACTGGCAGGTCGCAAATCTTGCCCGTGCGCGCTTCGGCGGCGGCATTGTTGACGACGATATCGAGCCGCCCGAAGCGCTTGACCGTCGCCGCCACCGTGGCCTCGACCGCCTCCGGGTCGGTGACATCGCAGGACAGCGCCATCATGTCGTTGGTGTCTTCCGTCTCAGGCGCGTGAAGGTCCACGAGGCAGACCTTCGCCCCCTCCGCCATGAAATGCCTCGCGATCGCCTGCCCCAGGTCGCCGCGGGCGCCGGTGATAATGGCGACGCGGTCACGCAGTTTTTCGGACATGATAGGGGCCTTTCTCGATTTTCGTTATTTCTGCCGTAGTGACTTGCCGCTCTTTCGGGCGATCACAACCGCAACCGGGGCCGGCCCCGCGCTAGGTCTCCGCGTGGGCCGCCCGGACGTAGTCTTCGATAAAACTTTCAGCGATCAGCGACAGCTTCCGGTCCTTGAGGTGAGTGGCCACCAGCGGCAGGAACTGGTCGGTCTCGAACGGGCGGACCGTGACCAGCGCGGGATTGGCCGACAGGGCGGTGTCGGCGTCGACCAGCGCAATGGCGCCCGTTGCCTCGGCCATGCGCAGTGCCATCGAGGTGTAGCGGACCTCGGCGAAGGGGGCGGCGTTGCGCTCTGCCTCGGGCAGGGCGGCGCCGACGATGCGGCCGACCTCGGAATGACGGGGATAGGAGATCAGCTTGCACCCGACGAGATCCGAGGGCCGCACGCTCGTCTGTGCCGTCATCGCATCATTGTTGGGCATGACACAGAATAGAGGCAACTTCGCCAGCACGCGGGACTGGATCGAGGGATGCTCCAGCGGCGTGATGGTGAGGCCGAATTCGGTCATCTCGCCGACGATCATGGACACGATCCGTTCGTTCGACGGCATGTCGATCTTGAGCGTCACCTTGGGCTTGTCCTCGTGAAACCGGTGGATGGCGCGGGGCACGCAGCCGCTGGTCATGCTGGGGCTGCAGACGAAGTTCAGCCGCCCCGTATCGCGCCGCCGAAGTTGCTCCGAGAATGCGTCAAGATGCTGTAATTGCGAAAAAATATTCTGCGACCGCTCGTAGAGAAGCTGCGCCTCCTCGGTCGGGACAAGGCGCCGTTTGCGCCTGTCGAAAAGCTGCAGGCCGACCTGGGATTCCAGTTGGCGCAGCTGGTTCGACACCGCTGGCTGGGAAATCCGCAGCAGCTCCGCGGCGGCCAGCGTCGATCCCGTCTGCATCACGGCGTTGAAGATCTCGAGGTAGCGAACGTTCAATCTCATAATCCCGAGTTATGTGTGCGGCCTCATATTTGATTGGAAATGTGGCCGGGGCCAAGAATTGAATTCGCTGGTATCCCGAGCTGGATGCGGATCAACAAGGCCCGACGGGCAGGAACGAGCGGACCCCATGAACGCACCGACAGCATCAGATCCGCGCCGCGCGGCGACGCCCTGCGTCCCGTGTTCCGGTGACCGCGTCCACGGCGCCTTGCCCCTTCTCACGATCACGGGCGCCGGCGTGGCGGCCATGCCGATCCCCTCGGGTTGCCCGATAAACCTCCCAAGAAGGACCCCAACAGGATGAGACTCCCCCTCAAGCACGCAGCTCTCGCGCTCGCCTTCGCCATGCCCGCCACCGCCTTCGCGCAGGCCGAAACCACGATCAAGGTCCTCGGCTTCTGGGGCAACCAGCCGCAGATTGACGACGTCGACCGCCCGATGTGGGAAAGCATCGAGGAAGAGACCGACGGCCGCATCGAGATCCAGTACCTGACCCTCAACGAGGCCGGCCTGAACGGCTCGCAGGCGCTGCGCTTCCTGCGCCGCGGCCAGTTCGACATCATGACGATCAACCCGTCCTACGTCAGCGGTGACGAACCCTCGCTCGTCGCGGTCGACCTGCCGGGCCTCGCCTACGACTACGAGACCCTGCGCGAGATCTCGGACGTCTACCGCCCGACCATGGCCGAGCGCCTCGAACGCTTCGACGGCGTACTGCTCAGCCACTGGCCCTTCAACCCGCAGATCGTCTGGTGCAACGAACCCGTCGACAGCATCACCGACCTCGAGGGCCGCAAGGTCCGGGTATCGGGCGCACCGGCGGCCGACACGCTCGACGAACTCGGCGCGACCGCCGTCAACCTCACCGGCGGCGAGGTCTACCAGGCGCTCGAGCGCGGGCTGGTGAACTGCGGCTCCACCGGCAGCACCTACGGCTACCGCACCAAGTGGCACGAGGTCGCCAATCACCTCTACAACTTCCCTCTCGGCAGCTACAGCCAGGTGGTCCAGGTCGCCAACAAGACCTTCTGGGACAGCCTCTCGGAAGAGGACCAGGAAATGATCCGCACCAAGATGGCGGCGGCCGAGGATGAACTCTGGGCAATGGCACCCCGCGTCCACCAGCAGGGCGTGGCCTGCGCCACCGGCGAAGGCACCTGCGAACTCGGCGGTGAACCCGGCGACATGACCTTCACCGAGGTCTCCGAAGCCGACAAAGAAGTGCTGGCCGAGATCGTTAACACGGTCACCATTCCGAACTGGAAAGAAAGCTGCACGCCGATCTTCCCGGAATGCGGCGAGCGTTTCGACGAAACCATCGGCCAGGTCATCAACGGCTCCGACGGCAGCTGATAACGGACGTTCTGCGGAAACACGATGAAACGTATCATCCCGACTGCAGAGAGAGGGCTCAAGGCCCTCTCTCACACCGCGTGCATCCTTGGCGGATGGTTCGTGATCCTTCTCTCCGTCGGCATCTGCATCGAGGTCTTCCTGCGCAAGGTGTTCAACGAATCCCTGCAGGGCGTCGACGAATACGGCGGCTACGCGCTGGCGATCACCGCCTCCCTCGGCTTTGCCTACTGCTTCTACGAACACGCGCACATACGGATCGACCTCCTCACCCGCAGGCTGCCCCGCACGCTGGGCCGTGCGCTGTCGATATTCGCCATCGTGATGCTGGGTGTCGTCGCCGGGTTGCTGGGGCTTCAGTCGATCCGGCTCGCACAGGAATCCCAGCTCTTCATGGCCTTTTCCAACACGCCGCTGCGCACGCCCATCGTCTATCCCCAGGCCATCTGGGCGGCGGGCTTCTGTCTCTTCTTCGTCGCCATCGTCCTTCGGTTGCTGCACATCTTCCAGAGCCTGCTGTCCGGCGACGGTGACCGGCTCGGCGATCTTCTCGGCGAAAGCACCTCCGACGACGGGGTCGAAGGCTCCACAAGGCAGGGGGTCGAATAATGGAAGCGGCATTCCTTTTCGTAGCCGGGCTTCTCATCCTGCTCATGCTGGGCCTTCACGTGGCCAGCGCCCTGATCCTGCTCGCCTTCGGCGCGGACCAGCTCCTCAGCAACGGCATGATGGTCGCCTCCATCGGGTCCATCGCCTGGGACAAGATGAACGACTTCACCCTCGTGGCGATCCCGCTTTTCGTCATGCTGGGCGAGATCCTCATTCGCGGCGGCGTCGCGGACCAGCTCTATTCGGCGCTCTCGGTCTGGATGAACCGGCTGCCCGGCGGGCTGCTGCACACCAACATCTACGCCAGCACCGTCTTCGCCGCGACGTCCGGCTCCAGCGTCGCCACCGCGGCCACCATCGGCACCATCGCCATTCCGGAACTCGAGGCGCGCGGCTACAACCGGCGGCTCATCTACGGCTCGCTCGCCTCTGGGGGCACGCTGGGCGTGCTGATCCCGCCGAGCATCCTGATGATCGTCTACGGCACGCTCGCGGACCTTTCGGTCAGCCGGCTCTTCATCGCCGCCATCGTGCCCGGGCTGCTGCTCGCCGGGATGATGTCGCTCACGATCATCCTCATCTCCATCTTCATCGCGCCGCCCAAGGTCCGCAGCGAAGCGGTGCCGCTGGCCCAGAAGCTGCGGATGCTGCTAAAGGTCCTGCCGATCTTGGTGGTCTTCTTCATCGTCATGGGCAGCATCTACGGGGGCCTCGCCACCCCGACCGAGGCGGCGGCGCTCGGCATCGTGTCGGCGATCGTGCTGGCCGGTCTCAACCGCAAGCTCTCGGTCCGCATGATGCACGAGGCGTTCCTCTCGGCCTTCCGGACGACCTCGATGATCATGCTCATCATCGTCTCGGCCTTCTGCCTCAACTTCATCATCTCGATCCTTGGCCTGCCGCAGGACGCCTCGCGCGCGATCTCCGAGGCGGGTCTCAGCCCCTACGCGCTCATCTGGCTGCTGGTGCTGTTCTACGTGGTGCTCGGCTGCTTCCTCGAGGCGGTCGCCATGATGGTGACCACCGTGGGCATCGTCGTCCCCATCGTCATCGCGGCCGGGTTCGATCCGCTCTGGTTCGGCGTCTTCCTAACGATCCTGATGGAGATCTCGCTCATCACGCCGCCGGTCGGTCTGAACCTCTACGTGATCCAGAACCTCCGGCCCAAGGAGTCCAACATCAACGATGTTTTCATCGGCATCGCGCCCTTCGTGGGGGCCTTCATCGCCTTCGTGGCCATCATCATCTACCTGCCCGAGATCGTGCTTTGGCTGCCGCGGAGCATGGACTGATGGACGACACCCTCTGGCGCTCATTCGAGCATGACGCGGTCGACCCCAGGGACCGCTACAAGATGATGAGCGGCGCGATCGTGCCCCGGCCGATCGCGCTCGTCACCACCGTGGCCGAGGATGGCACGCTGAACGCGGCGCCGATCTCGTTCTTCAACTGCCTCTCCGCCGATCCCGGCATTCTCGCCCTCGGGGTCGAGACCCGCGATGACGGCTCGATCAAGGACACGGGCACCAACATCCGCCTCGCCGGCGAATTCTGCGTGAACATGGTCAGCGAGGCCATGTTCGAGGCCATGCGCATCTGCGCCCAGCCCGAGGCCCCCGAGGTCGACGAGATCGCGCTTTCGGGCCTCACGCCCGTGCCCTCCACCTCCATCGCGCCGCCCCGCCTCGCCGAGGCGCCCGCGGCCTTCGAGTGCAAGCGCCACGTCACGCTCGAGATCTCGGCCTCGCGCCAGATCGTGCTGGGGCGCGTGACATGGATGCACTACCGCGAGGACGTGATCGACGCCGAGAAGAGCTACATCCGGCAGGAGCGCATGAACCTCGTCGGGCGGATGAGCGGGCCCAGCTACGTCCGCCTCAACGACATCTTCACCGAGCTTCCCGACCCGGCCCCCGCGCCGGGCGGCCCCCGCCGATGACCATCCTCGTCACCGGTGCCGGCGGCTTCCTCGGCCAGAATCTGCGCGACGCGCTCACCGCCCGGAGCCTGCCCCACGTCGCGCTCAACGACCGCCCCCTGACCGGCGGCACGACCGAGCTCGCCGACGTCCGCGACCGCGCCGCGCTCGCCTCCGTCCTCGACCGCCACGGCGTGACCGCGATCATCCACGCCGCCGCCGTGACCCTCGCCCCCGGGAGCCGGCTCACCGATGTCGAGACGGCCTTCGACGTGAACACCCTCTCCACCGCCATCCTGCTGGAAGAGGCCCGCCGCGCGGGCGTCACCCGCTTCGTCTACCCCAGCTCGACCGCCGTCTACGGCGCGGCGCTCTACGACGACGCCCCCGTGGACGAGGCCACCCCGCCCCGACCCACCAGCACCTACGGCTACACCAAGCTCGCCAGCGAACGGCTCGTGGCCGAAACGGCGGCCAGCTTCGGCCTCTCCTGCATCCGCGCCCGCATCACCGCCCTCTTCGGCCCGCACGAGCGTGAAACCGCCACCCGCGATCTCATGAGCCTGCCGTTCCAGCTCGCCCGCTCCGCGCTCTCGGACACGCCCGTGACCCTCCCGCACGACCACGCCCGCGACTGGACCTCCGCCCGCGACGTGGCCGAGGCGCTGGTGCAACTCGCAACCACGCCGGACCCGGGCCACGACCTTTACAACCTCGGCCTCGGCAAGGCCTGGTCTCCCGTGATCCTCGCCCGCGCGCTGGCGGACCTGCGCCCCGGCTGGCGCTGGGACCAGGCCACACCCCACGCGGGCCTCACCTTCCCCGATGATCCCGCCGCCCCGCGCCAGCCGCTCCTCTCCGACCGCTACCGCGTGGACTTCGGCGCCGCCTTCCGCACGCCCGAAGAGGCCTGCGCCGACTACGTCGATTGGCTGCGCGACACCGCGCCCGCGCCCCAACCCGGATACGCCCCATGACGCACCTCGAACGCGATTTTATCGGCTACGGCCCGACACCCCCGGACCCGCAATGGCCCGGCGGCGCACGCATCGCGGTCAATATCGTGGTGAATTACGAGGAAGGCTCCGAGGAAAGCGTGCCCGACGGCGACGGCTTCACCGAGACCGGCCTGACCGAGGGCGGCAGCGGCGCCTTCACCGGCCGCGACCTCGCCGCCGAATCCATGTTCGAATACGGCAGCCGCGTCGGCGTCTGGCGGCTGTTCCGCCTCCTGCAACAGGCCAGCGCCCCCGCCACCGTCTTTGCCTGCGCCCAAGCGCTCGAACGCAATCCCGAAGTCGCCCGCGCCATCGTCGAACAGGATTGGGACGTCTGCGCCCACGGCGACCGCTGGGTGCGCCACCAGACCCTGGACGAGGCGCAGGAACGCGCCGCCATCGCCCGCGCCCATGACGTGATCTCGGACCTCTGCGGCACGCCGCCCGTCGGCTGGTACTGCCGCTACAGCCCCACCGAACGCACCCGCGCGCTGCTGGTCGAACACGGCGGCTTTCTCTACGATTCCGACAGCTACGCCGACGAACTGCCCTACTGGACGACCGTCTCGGGGCGCGATCATCTCGTGCTGCCCTACAGCCTCGCGCTCAACGACGGGAAGATGGCGCGCGGCAACATGGCCACCGCCGACCACTTCTTCGCCTACCTGCGCGACAGCTTCGACCTGCTTTACGAGGAAGGCGCGGACCAGCCGAAGATGATGACCGTGGGCCTGCATTGCCGGCTCATGGGGCACCCGGGCCGCGCCATCGCGCTGCGCCGCTTCCTCGATCACGTCCGCGCGCACGACCGCGTCTGGCTTTGCCGCCGGGCCGACATCGCGCGGCACTGGATCGCCACGCACCCGCCCGCATGACCATGACCCTGCCCGAGATCCTGATCGCCTCCGACGAGGGCTTCGCCCCCTACGGGGCGCTCATCCGGCACGCGGGTGGCGCGGGGCGCAGCTACGCGGACCTCGCCACCGCCGACATGGCCTCCGAAACCCGGCCCCGGCTCTGGACCGTGCACCGCGCCCCCGATCCGGGCGGCGTGGCGCTCACCGGGCTCGAGCGGCACCCCCTCAGCGCGCAAAGCTTCCTGCCCCTCGGCGCGGTTACGCTGCTGGCGGCGGTCTGCCCGACCCTGCCGGACGGCGGGCCTGACCTTGCCGCCATGCAGGCCTTCATCCTGCCGCCGGGCACGGGCATCAGCTATCGGCGCGGCACGTGGCACCACGGGCTCATCAGCCTCGACGCACCCTGCGATATCGCGGTGTTCATGGGCTGCAAGAGTGCAGACGAGGATACCGAGCTTTTCGTGCTGCCCGAACGGATCGACTTCCCGGCGGGGGATATCCCCCGCCGCTGAGATACCGAATCGATCAGGTGCGGCCCGCAGCGCTCAGAGGCTGCCGGTCTGGTCGACGATGCGGCGGTAATGCTGCGGCCGGCGGTGGGCGGCGAAGTTGAACATCTTCGTCTTGCCCTGCAGCGTCGCGTCGAGATCGCAGTCCGCCACGATCACCTCGTCGCCCAGCCCCTTGGCCTCGGCCACGGTCACGCCGTTCGGGTCGACGATGCAGGACCCGCCGATCAGCCCGGCGCCGTCCTCGACGCCCGCCTTGGCCACGGCCACCGCCCAGGTGGCGTTCATGTAGGCATTGGCCTGCGCGACAAGCTGCGAATGGTAGGTCCGCAGCGCCTCGCTCTCGGTCGTGCCGCCGTTGGGATCGTAGGCGGCCGAGTTGTAGCCCATCACCATGAGCTCCACCCCCTGCAGCGCGTAGGCGCGCCAGGCTTCGGGCCAGCGGCGGTCGTTGCAGATCAGCATGCCCATGCGCGGCTTGCCCCAGGCCTCGACGCCCTCGAAGGCCGGGAAACCGTCCTCGCCGTATTCGAAATAACGCTTCTCGAGCTGCTGGTAGGTCTCGCCCTCGCGCGGCTCGACCGACCCGGGCAGGTGCACCTTGCGGTACTTGCCAAGGATCGTGCCGTCCGGCCCCACCGTGATCGCCGAGTTGAAATGCTGCCCCTCGGGCGTGCGCTCGGCGTAGCCCACGTAGAAACCCACCGACAGCTCCCGCGCCCGGTCGAACAGCGGCTGCACCATGGGGTTGGGCATCTCGGCCTCGAAATACGTCTCGAGCTCGTCCTCATCGAGAAGCCAGCGCGGGAAGAAGGTGGTGAAGGCCAGCTCGGGAAAGACCACCAGCTGCGCGCCCTCGGCGGCGGCCTGCTCCAGCAGCGCGATCATGCGGGCAAGGATGTCCTCGCGCCGGTCCTGGCGCTGGTTCGGACCCATCTGCGCTCCGGCAATACGTATGATTCTGGACACGCTCGAACTCCTCTCGTGGCACTGCGGCCCGCGGGCCGAAAATCGACGCGACGCTAGCCAGCGGAGCCGGGACCGGCAATAATCTTGGTTATCAGTAATCGCCCCTTACTATTCACTCAGGTAATACGTTTCCTATTTGGGCGGTGCGCCGGCGCACCAACTGCCGCGTGGCCGCTGTGCGAGGGGTTCTGTCATCGCCAAGGGCTGCCCCATGAACCAGGCGGCGCCTCCGCCCATGCGTCAGATGTGGCACCCCCCAGAGGACCCCGACCACGGGAAAGGACCGGGTTGCAATCCGTCCGGCGAAGACGCGTATGGGGCCTGTGCCGCCCGGGCCTTTGGCCCCACAATCGAACTCCCCGCCGCCGACGCCGGTCCGGTGCACCCCGGCCAAGAAGGAGACGCCATGTCCACGCTCGCCGATCTCGACACGCCCTTTCTCGTTCTCGACCGCGACCGTATGGACGCGAACCTCGCGCGGATGCGGCGCCATGCGGAGCGGCTGGGCGTCACGCTGCGCCCGCACCTCAAGACGGTGAAATCCGTGCCCGCTGCGCAACGCGTCCTGGGCGACATGGCCAATCCCGCCACCGTCTCCACCCTGCAAGAGGCCGAGGCCTTCGCCGAGGCCGGCTGCACCGACATGATCTACGCCGTGGGCATCGCGCCCGCCAAGCTTCCCCGCGTCATCGCGCTGCGAAAGCGCGGCGTGGACCTTGCCGTGGTGGTCGACAACGCCGCGCAGGTCGACGCGGTCTGCGCCGCCTCGCGCGACGCCGGCACCCCCATACCCGCGCTGCTCGAAATAGACAGCGACGGCCACCGTTCCGGCCTGCGCCCCGGCGATCCGCAGATCGTCGCGCTGGGCCGGGCGCTTGCCGAGGGCGGCGCGGAACTGCGCGGCGTGCTCACCCACGCGGGCGAAAGCTACGGCTGCTTCACGCTGAGCGAGCAGGAGGCGCTGGCCGCGAAGGAACGCGATGTCGCCACCGGCGCGGCCGAGGCCCTGCGCGCGGCGGGGCTGACCTGTCCCGTGGTCAGCGTCGGGTCGACCCCGAGCGTGCATTTCGCCACGGACATGACCGGCGTGACCGAGGTGCGGGCCGGGGTCTTCACCCTGTCGGATCTCGTGATGGCGGGGCTCGGCGTCGGCGGACTCGACGACATGGCGCTGAGCGTCGTGGCCACCGTGATCGGCCACCAGCCCGACCGCGGCTGGCTCATCACCGACGCGGGCTTCATGGCGCTGTCGCGCGATCGCGGCACGGCGCAGATGCCGGTCGATCAGGGCTTCGGGCTGGTCGCGGATCTGGACGGGCGGCCCTTCGGGGACCTTCTCGTCCTCAAGACCAACCAGGAGCACGGCATTCTGGGCATGCGTGAGGGCAGCGCCGCGCCCCTGCCGGAGCTGCCGGTCGGCACGCGGCTGCGCATCTACCCCAACCACGCCTGCGCGACGGTCGCCATGCACCCCTCGTTTGCCGTCATCGCCGGCGGGGACGAAATCGTCGAGACCTGGCCGATCGAGCGGGGTTGGTAGGGCGGCGAGCGGCGCGGGACGCGGACTCCCACGCCCGGGATAATCCTAACGGGTGGTTAAACCGTCTCTGTAAGTCATTGATTTTGCGTCGGCGACAGGATGTCCCGGCCCGGGACACCCTAATGTCCCGCGCGGCTACTCGAGTATCTCGTCCGGATCGACGCCCCAGATCGCCGTCTTCGGAGCCCACCCGCGGAAGCCCCCGGCGCGCAACTCGCACCAGTCCGGCCCGCATTCCTCGAGCCGTGCGATCACGCCCAGTTCCAGTTTGGCCGCCACCGGGCTTTCCTTGTCGGGGCGGGTGTGGATCTGGAGCATGTCCTGCTCCACGATGGCGGTGCGGACCCCCGAAAGCAGCGCGTAGTGGACCCATCCGCCCGCGCCGTCACGGTCCCGCACGCGGCGCCAATGGCCGTATTCGGCGGTCACCTCCAGCGGCATGTCGCGGCGCTTGTAGACCCAGTCGATCCGGTGCGACAGCGACGGCCCCCGCCTCACGTTGCCCTGGTCGGTCTTGAGAGAGACGTAGCGCGGCAGCGGCAGGTTCGTCACCGGCCCGCGGTTCTCGGCGGCCCAGGCGGCCCCGGCAACAAGGAGCGCCACGAGCGCCCCCGCCCATGCTTTCCAGATCATGCCCGTCCTGCTCATCGGTTATGTTTTTGCCGCCGAGGTGCTTGTGCCCCGACCGGTCTTGCCGCAGGTTACCGCCGCAGGCGCGGAACAGCAAAGCGCGGGAGGGACGGATGCCATCAAAACGTCTGAGTGTTGTCGTCACGCGACGCTTGCCCGATGCCGTGGAGACACGGCTTTCCGAGCTTTTCGACGTCCGGCTGCGCCATAGCGACGCCCCCATGAGCCGCGCGGAGCTGGTTGCCGCCGTGCAGGAGGCCGATGTCCTTGTTCCGACGGTCACGGATGTCATCGACGCGGGCCTGATCGGGCAAGCGGGATCCCGCCTGAAGCTGATCGCCAACTACGGCGCGGGCTTCGATCACATCGACGTCTCGACCGCGCGCGAGCGCGGCATCCTCGTGTCGAACACGCCCGGCGTGGTGACCGAGGACACAGCCGACATGGTCATGGCCCTCATGCTGGCCGTCACCCGGCGCATCCCCGAGGGCCAGAAGGTCATGCAGGAAGCCGCCTGGGAGGGCTGGGCGCCCACCGCCTTCCTCGGTGGTCGTCTTGGCGGCAAACGGCTCGGGATCCTCGGCATGGGCCGCATCGGACGCGCCGCCGCGCGCCGCGCGCGGGCCTTCGGGATGCAGATCCACTATCACAACCGCCGCAGGCTCCGTCCCGAGTTCGAGGAAGAGCTGGAGGCGACCTATTGGGAAAGCCTCGACCAGATGGTGGCGCGGATGGACGTCATCTCGGTCAACTGCCCCCACACGCCCTCGACCTATCATCTGCTGAACGCTCGGCGGCTGAAGCTGATGAAGCCCACGGCGGTTATCGTGAACACCTCCCGCGGGGAGGTCATCGACGAGAACGCGCTGGTGCGGATGCTCAAGTCCGGCGATCTCGCCGGGGCGGGGCTTGATGTCTACGAGAACGGCACCGAGTTGCACCCCGATCTGCGCAGCCTTCCCAACGCGGTGCTTCTGCCCCACATGGGCTCGGCCACGCACGAGGGACGGATCGAGATGGGCGAGAAGGTCATCATCAACGTGAAGACCTTCGCCGACGGGCACCGTCCGCCCGACCAAGTACTGCCTGGTATGCTGTGAGTCGAAAGAAGGCCCGGATCGTTTGATCCGGGCCACTTCGCTTCAGCTGACGTCCTTGTAGGAGATTTCCTTCACATCCTTGCCGGCGGACTTGTCGCGGCGGACGAGCAGGCGATTGAGTGCGTTCACGTAGGCCCGGGCCGAGGCGACGACCGTATCGGTGTCAGCCGACTGGCCGGTGGCGAACATGCCATCTTCCTCCAGCCGGACCGAAACGGTGGCTTGGGCATCGGTGCCTTCGGTCACGGCGTGGACCTGGTAGAGTTGAAGATGCGCCTTGTTAGGGTGAAGCTCGCGCACGGCCTTGAAGGTCGCGTCGACGGGGCCATCGCCCTCACAGGTCGCGCTGACTTCCTTACCATCGATTTCCATCTCGAGCTCGGCCTTCGCAGGTCCGCCGGTGCCGCAAGTGACCGAGAGGTTCACGATCTGCAGGCGGTCGGCCATGCCGTCGGTGGTGGTCGCCGTCACAAGCGCGAGGATGTCCTCGTCGTAGACTTCCTTCTTGCGGTCGGCGAGCTCCTTGAAGCGGACGAAGAGATCCTTGAGCTGGTTGTCCCCGACGTCGACGCCGAGGTCCTTGAGCTTGGCGCGGAGCGCGGCGCGGCCCGAGTGCTTGCCCATCACGAGGTTGGTGGCCGAGAGACCCACGTCCTCGGGGCGCATGATCTCGAAGGTTTCGGCATTCTTGAGCATGCCGTCCTGGTGGATGCCGCTTTCATGCGCGAAGGCGTTCTTGCCGACGATGGCCTTGTTGTACTGCACCGGGAAGCCCGAGACCGTCGCCACGCGGCGCGAGATGTGCATGATCTTCTTGGTGTCGACGCCGGTGTCGTACGGCATGATGTCGCTGCGCGTGCGCAGCGCCATGACCACTTCTTCGAGCGCCGTGTTGCCGGCGCGTTCGCCGAGGCCGTTGATCGTGCATTCGATCTGGCGTGCGCCACCCTCGACCGCGGCCAGCGCGTTGGCCGTCGCCATGCCGAGGTCGTTGTGGCAGTGCGTGGCAAAGATGATCTCGTCGGCGCCGGGCACGGTTTCGATCAGGCGGCGGATGAGGTCCGCGCTCTCGGTCGGGGCCGTGTAGCCGACGGTGTCGGGGATGTTGATCGTGGTGGCACCCGCCTTGATGGCGATCTCGACCACGCGGCGCAGGTAGTCCCATTCGGTGCGGGTGGCGTCCATGGGCGACCACTGCACGTTGTCGCAGAGGTTGCGCGCGTGGCTGACCGTCTGCTCGATCCGCTCGGCCATCTGGTCCTGGTCGAGGTTGGGGATGGCGCGGTGCAGCGGCGAGGTGCCGATGAAGGTGTGGATGCGCGGGCGGTTGGCGTGCTTCACGGCCTCCCAGCAGCGGTCGATGTCGGCGGGCTGGGCGCGGGCGAGCCCGCAGATCACGGCGTTCTTGCTGCGCTGCGCGATCTCGGAGACGGCGCGGAAGTCGCCTTCGGAGGCGATGGGAAAGCCGGCTTCGATGATGTCGACGCCCATGTCGTCGAGCAGCTCTGCGATCTCGAGCTTTTCGGCGTGGGTCATGGTCGCGCCGGGGCTTTGTTCGCCATCACGGAGCGTCGTGTCGAAGATGAGCACGCGGTCTTTGGCTGTATCGGTCATGGAAGGTCTCTTTTCGTCTTCTCAAATTGCAAAGGGCGTTCGGCGCGAAGCAAATGTCCCCTGAGCGGTCGCGCCGAATGGCCGCGCTCAGAGGCGCATTAGGAGAAGACGCAGTGCGACCGCAAGCGGCGCGGAATCGCGCACGGCACCGGGGATATGGCGGATCGCTGTCATGTGGCGGAGTATAGGGGTAAATCTCTTAATGAAAACCCCGCGATTTTCTGAATGGGGGCTGACCGGACGCTGAGTGCCGGGGCAGGCGGGCAGGCAACGGGATACGGATCGAGAGGCCAGATGAAACGGCTGCTTGTGGCATGTGTCATGGCGTCACTTTCGGTCAGCGCGACGGCGGAGCCGAGCGGGGCGCCGGAGGTGCCGTCGCCTGTCGGGAGCGCCCTGCGGCTCGATAGCGAATCACCGAGACACGAAAGAGGTCCGATGCCTGGTACGGCGGAGGGGCAGAATCCCGGGTCGGCGCGTTCTGACAGTATCCCGAAGCTTGGCATGGGGCTCAGCGGCTTGGCGCACTGGTCCACTCAGCATCCTTTTCTCGACCTCATGAAGTCGGCCCGGGACTGGTCCGGGTATCCGGCTGTCCGCGGCGATTTCGACGGGAGGGCGCTGCGGGCGGCGGGGTACGTGGGCGCCGACGGGTGGCCGCTTGAGGTGCCGGAGGGACTCGAAGGGTTGCGGACGCTGATCCTGACCGATCAGCCGGCAGATGCCGGACATCTCCGCGGGGACTATGTTCTGTCCTACGATGGGCAGGCCGAGATCGAGGTTGGTGGTCGTGCGCGCCGTCTGCGGCTCGAGCCGGGCCGTATCGTCTTTGCCTACGAGCCGGGACCCGGGTCGGTCACGATCTCGGTGAGCGAGATCGACCGGGACGATCCCATTCGGAACATCCGCGTTGTGCGGGAGGATCTGGTGCCGCTTTGGGAGGCCGGGGCCGTCTTCAACCCGGACTGGATCGAGAGGATCTCGGATCTGAGGGTTCTGCGCTTCACCGACTGGATGGGGACCAACGGGTCGCTGGTGTCACGATGGGAGGACCGGCCCCGTATCGGAGATGCGACCTGGAGGGCCTGGGGCGTTCCGTTGCCCGTGATGATCGAGCTTGCGAACCGCGTCGGTGCCGATCCGTGGTTCAACATGCCCCACCTTGCCGACGATACCTATGTCCGCCGCTTTGCCGAGGTCGTGGAGGCGCGGCTCGATCCGGATCTGAAGGCACATGTGGAGTACAGTAACGCGGTCTGGGATTCCGGTTTCCCGCAATCGGATTGGATGCGTCAGCAGGCCGAGATGCGCTGGGGCCCGAGCAAGACCGGGTGGGCGCAGTTCTACGGGCTGCGTGCGGCTCAGGTCATGGATATCTGGGCTGATGTCTTCGGGGCGGAGGCTGATCAGCGCCTGGTGCGGATCGCCGCGACGCGAACCGAAGAGCCGGGCATCGAGGAATACATCCTGAAAGCTCCGCTGGTCCTGCTTGAGACCGGGCAGTTCCCGCTGGAAAGCTTCGATGCCTACGCCATCACTGGCTACTTCGGCGAGGAGCTGGGGGAAGATGCCATGGCCTCGCGTGTCGAGGGCTGGCTGAGCCGCGGGGAACAGGCCGCCCGGGAGGCGGGGGAGCGACAAGGCCTTCAGCGGGTGGCGCTCCGCGAGTTCGTCCGCGACAGGCGGTTTGATGCGGCATTTTCCGAGGCGGCCGAGGCGGTAAAAGTAGGGTCGCTCGGAAGACTTGTCGAAGACCTGTTCCCCTACCATGCAGCCGTTGCCGAGGCGTCGGGGTTGCGGTTGATCCTGTCCGAGGGCGGAACACGGGCCGTCGGGCGCGGGGCGCGCGTGGACGACGCGAAGCTGACCGCCTTCCTGACAGCGTTCAACTATTCGCCCGAGATGGCCTGGCTCTACGATATCTTGCTGTCCGGTTGGGTGGACGCGGGGGGCACGCTGTTCACCGCTTTTGCCGACGTGGCCGCCCCTTCGAAGTACGGGAGCTGGGGGGCCTTGCGCCACCTCGAGGATTTGAACCCGCGTTGGGAGGTCCTGATGGCCTATAACGAAAAGGCCCCTTCCGATTGGGCGTCACGGGATCCCTCCGCCTTTGCGGACGGGGCCATCCGCGTGGCGGGCGAGGCGGGTGCGACGCTGCGTGGCACGCCGCGGGCGGATGTTCTTGTCGGAGGGTCCGGGGATGACCGGCTGGTCGGGGCCGGCGGCGATGACAGGATGAACGGCGGTGCCGGTCGGGACATCGCGGTGCTTCCGGGGCGCCGCGACGCTTACCGTTTTTCTCGGGAGGGTCAGCGTCTTGTGGCCTCCGGGCCGGGGGGTGTCGTTAAGATGGCTGGCATCGAGGAGCTGGTTTTTTCCGCCGAAGCGGATCAGCCGGTCGCGGCCTCGGGGCTGTAGGACTTCAGCCGCGCGATCTCTTCCGCCAGCGCCATTGCGCCGAACTCGACACGATAGTGTGCCTCGACCCGTGCGCGCCCGTTCGTCGACAGTTTCATCAGGGCGTCTGGATCCTGGACCAGTGCACGGATCGCCCGGGCCATGGCGCCCGGGTTCCGGGGCGGGACCAGGCACCCGGTGCGCCCGTCCTCGATGAGTTCGCGAGGTGCGCCAGCCTCGGTCCCGATGGTCGGCACACCCATTGCCATGGCTTCCATGTAGGCGACGCCCGCGGGGCTGCCGGGGGACGACAGCGCGAAGAGATGCGCCTCTTCGAGCTTGGCGCGCACCGCGTCCTCGTCCATGGCCCCGAGAAGGCGCACGTGGTCCTGGAGGTGGAGCTTTTTCAGGTGGGCCTCGAGTTTGGATCGGAAACCCTTGCCGGCATTGTCGTCTTCGCCTGCGATTTCGAGGCGCACGTCCACGCCCTGGTCGAGCAGCTGGCGGATGGCACTCATCAAATCGTGGTGCCCCTTCTCGGGGGAGAGCCGGGCGCAGGAGAATATCCTGACGGGTCGGCCCCGTTCCGGGGGCGCGTAGGGCGTCTGACGCCGCATGGCCCCGAAATCGACGCCCTCGGGCTTCAGGATCACCCTCTCGGGCAGGTCATCCCCCACGGTTTCGAGAAGCCTGTCGTGAAGGTTTCTCGTGGTGACGGTGCCGAAGGCCGCGTGGCGCCATTTGAACCTGTAGCCCGCGCGGCATGCCGCCTCGGGCATCCGCAGGGCCAGCGAATACGGAGGGCCACCCATCTTCCGGGCGAGTGCCGCCGCCAGCGCGGAGCGCCCGCCACCGCTCACGTGGAGGTGGTCGAGGTTCCGTTTTCTGGCCACGCGCAATAGCCGGATCGACGCGGGCAGGCACAGCGGGATGTCGCGGGCGAATTGGATGGCGTCCCGTAGCGCGCGAAACGGCGGGCGGGAGAGAAGGGGTATATCCCAGCATCTTTTTCGCCAGGGCAGCTTCATGGACCCGAGATACGTCGTGCAGGCCACAGCGGCATCGGACCAGCTATGGGGCATGAGCGCCTTGGGCGGTGGCCGGGACGAGAGGACGAGGACATCGTGCCCCATGGCATCCAGCGCTTCGATTTCGCGCCGGATAGGTCCATGGGTCTGCCCTGGAAACCTGGGCACAAGATACCCGATGCGCAAAGCGTGCGTCACCATTGATCCTTTGTGGCTTTGTCATCCGGGGCAGCTTTCCGGATGAGTACGACTATCCCTGTCACGCCCATGCTTTGGCCACAGCTAACTCGTCCGTGGCCAGTGTAACCGGGTGGTATTTTCGAATGTGTGGCGTGACGGGAACGGCCTGCGGGACGCGGGTTGATCGTCCGGCGTCACGGCAGCGGCTTTCGCGGCATCTCCCGCTGCCGGCACGAGGCTGCACCAGCAGGGGAAGGGGCGTCTCAGAAGCGGTCCGCGGCCCGCTTGATCATGGGATCGATGCGGTTTTCCCGGAACCGCCGCCAGCGCACCCAGATTGCCCAGACGACCGCGATCAGGATGATGAGCGTCACGATGCTCGTCCACGGGATCACCCGGGCGTCGGGTCCGTCGACCGTCTTGATCCGCACCGCGTTGGGGTAGATCGAGATAAGTTCGTTGCGCCAGCCGTAGTGCTTGATCGCGATCCAGCGCGGCTCCTGCGAAGTGGAGCGCAGGTCGGCGGCCTCGGCCTGCAGGGTCGCGCTGTCGAACTTGAAGAAGGGGGGCCAGCCCCAGCCAGTATCCTCGTTGCGGTAAACCATGACGTCGCCGCCAGCCAGCCGCGACTGGATGAAGAACACGTCGCGCTGTGCGCCGGGCAGCGAACCGGTGTTGGCCTCGGTCCAGAACCAGCGGTTCTCGCCGGGATTGACCCGTGTTTCGTAGGTGTCCGTGATGCGCGCCACGTCCCAGCGGGGCAGGGTGTAGTGCAGCGCCGCAAGCACCAGCGTCCAGAAGAGGATCGTGAGGGTCCATTTGACGTAGCGCATTGGCTGCCTTTCAGTCGGGTCGTGCCGCGGGGAGCATCGCCAGAACGGGCGCGACAGGCAAGCAGTTGCGGACGACATGCGCCCGCTTTCGCTGCTCTGGGCCGCGCATCGGCGACATGGAGACGATCAGCCGCGCCCCGCCCCTTCGCGGAGATGGGCGTGTGCGAAGGCCATCTTGTGGCGGACCCCGTTGGTCAGGACGAACGGATAGAGGTCCGGGAGGTCAAGCGCCCGGTTGACGTGGTTCACGGCCATCGACATCGCCACCGCCTGGCTCACAAGCCCTTCGGTACCGGCGTCTGCGTAGGCGTCGTAGCCCTCGCGCGGGCCTTCGGGAAGCGCGAGGCGGGCAGAGGCCGCGCTGTCGAGCATGTCCACGAGGTGAAGCAGATGCGCGATCGTTTCGGCCCAATCCTCGTGGGGGTGCGCGGTCGCGTAGCTCGTGATGTGGGTCTCGTCCCCGGGTTTGGGGTTCTGGTAGTGGCGCTGCAGGGCGGCGCCGTAGTCCTCGCGCTCGTCGCCAAAGAGCTCGCGGAAACCTGCGAGGAATTTCTCGTCGGCGCTCAGCCGCAGTTGCAGAAAGTGCGAGAGCTCGTGCCGGAAGTGGCCGATCATCGTGCGATAGAGCTCGCCCAGTTCGTCCTGCCGCTGGGCCAGCACAGGATCGCTGGCTTCGGTCACGTTGATGGTGATGACGCCGTCGGCGTGGCCCATCGTGACGGCTTCCTCCCCGGTGAAGGTCTGCTCGGACAGCAACCGAAACTTGGGACGGTCACCGGGGTCGGAGGGCTGGAACCAGCCCCAGCGGGCCACGTTGGCAAGCACCCAGCGTTTGGCCCCTTCGGTCCGCGCCCAGAGCGGCAGGTTATCTGCCTCGCGCAGGTCGGGCAGCACCTCGGTCATGTTGCACGACCGGCAAAGACCGTCGAATTCGCCGGTCCAGTTGCATCCGATCTCGTCCCGGTTCGCACAGACGGGACGGTCCTTGCGCATCACCTGTTCGGTCGGATCGAAGGTGAGCTGCTGTCCGCAGTCGCAACTGAGATTGTGAAAGTAGACCCGTCTGTCGCAGGACGGGCATCGGAAGATCTGCATGGTTTTGAGTCCTAGGGGTCACGTACGTGGCAGGCGGAAACGTGGCGCCCGGGTCTAGGTTCCGAATGGCACGCTTTATTGGGCTTCACCAGCGCGAAGTCCTCCATCTGCGCGGGGCCGTCACGACGACGAGCAGGACGATCGGTGCCCAGATCAGGGAGGAGCGGGCGCCGAGCGAGAGCAAGTGGGTGATCGTTCCCCTTTCGGTTACGCCAAGGGCCGCGAGAGGCGCGCCTTCGGCCATGTAGAGGAGCGTAAAGCCCGCCGAGGAGAGCAGACAGAGCGCGACAGATGACAGGAGCGCGGTCAGCGCCATCCCGAAAAGGCTTTCCGGCAGCACGGATTCGAGCCCCCGCGTCACCACAACGGCGGCCAGCATCAGCAGGATCGTCGGCAAGGCGAGGCCCAGAAGCATTCACATGATCTCGGGCCTCGCAGGCGGGGATCAACCCGCGCCGTCGGCTTTGTTACCCGACGATGTTGAACTCCGGTCCGTAGGGATAGCCGGTGATGTTCTCGGCTCCGTCTTCCGTGATGACAAGGATGTCGTGCTCGCGGTAGCCGCCGGCGCCGGGCTGGCCACGCGGGATGGTCAGCATGGGCTCCATGCTGATGACCATACCGGGTTCAAGCACCGTGTCGATGTCCTCTCGCAGCTCCAGACCGGCCTCGCGACCGTAGTAGTGGCTGAGCAAACCGAAGCTGTGGCCGTAACCGAAGGTCCGGTACTGCAGCAGATCGCGCTCGGCGAGGAAGTCGTTGAGCTTTGCCGTGACCTCGGCGCAGGAGACACCGGGTTTCAGGAGCGAAATGCCGAGTTCGTGCGTGGCGACATTGGCCTCCCAGAACTTCAGCGATGCCTTGTCCGCGTGGCCGACGAACAGGGTGCGTTCGAGCGCCGTGTAGTAGCCCGAGATCATCGGGAAGGCGTTGAGGCTGAGGATATCGCCGGGCTCAATCGCGCGGGCCGTCACCGGGTTGTGCGCGCCATCGGTGTTGAGCCCGGACTGGAACCAGACCCAGGTATCCCGGTACTCGGCCTCGGGAAAGCGGCTGGCGATTTCCAGCTCCATCGCGTCGCGACCGGCCATGGCCACGTCGATTTCCCGTATGCCCGGTCGGATCGCCTGGCGGATCGCGTAGCCGCCGGCGTCCGCCACGGCAGCACCTGCGCGGATCAGGTCGATTTCGGCGGGGGACTTCCGCATCCTTTGCTCCATCGTGGCCGGGGCCACGTCCGCGCGGGAGGCGGGGGAGAGGAAGGCGTCGAGCTTTTCGACCTGCGCCAGCGTCAGGTGATCCCCCTCGAAGCCGATGGCGCGGCCCGTGCCGGCCACATGGGCGACCGCGCGCCAGAAATTGTCGCGCGCCCAGTCGGTATAGGTGATGTTGTCACCGTGGCAGCGGCGCCAGGGCTGGCCCGCGTCGATGCCCGCGCTGATCGTCACGCTGTCGGTCGGCGTGACCACGACGGCGTAGGGCCGCCCGAAGGCGCAGTAGAGAAAGCCGGAGTAGTAGGCGACGTTGTGCATCGAGGTCAGCACGCAGACCTCGATACCCATGCGCGTCATTCGGTCACGCAGGCCGGAAAGCCGGGCCTCGTATTCCTCGGGCGCGAAGGGAAGCGGCGCCTTGGGGCCGTTGTGAAAGCGGTAGAATGCGGGGCGGTCCATGAAACCCTCCTTTCGCCGGGCGGGGCCTTCCCCTGCCGCGGCATCGGCAAAGCAAGGTCCCGGCGTTCAGGACAGGTGGCGGGCGTCTGACCGGCGACGCCATCGCCGGGCCCTGCGCAAAAATGGGCCCGACCGGGCGGTTTGGCAAGGGCTCAGGCCTCGCCCCAGATCGCCTCGGCGGTCTTGACCACAAGCTCCAGCTTGCGCTTCTGGTCGTCCTCGGTGACGGCGTTGCCGTGCTCGGTCGAGGCGAAGCCGCATTGCGGTGCGATACCCAGCTGATCGAGGTCGACGTATTTCGCGGCTTCGTCGAACTTGCGGCGCAGCGCGTCGATATCCTCGAGCTCGGGCGTCTTGGTGGTGATGAAGCCGGGCATGATGCGCTGCTTGCCCTTGGGCAGAAGGCGCAGGGGCTCCAGCCCACCGGCGCGATCGCTGTCGTACTCCATGAAGAAGATGTCGACACCGGTCGAGAAGATCGCCTCGGCGGCGAGATCATATGCACCCTCGGCGGCGTGGGTCGAACGGAAGTTGCCCCGGCACATGTGCATTCCGATCATCATGTCCTCGGGGCGGTCCTTGATCGCTTCGCGCATCATCCACGCGTAGCGTTCGATCAGCCAGTCGGGGTCGAGCCCTGCCTCGGCCTTCTCGGCGCGGTGCTTGGGGTCGCAAAGGTAGGCGAAGAAGATGTCGTCGAGCTGAAGGTAGCGGCAACCTGCGTCGTAGAAGGCCTGCACGGCTTTCTTGTAGGTCTTGGCGATATCAACCAGCAGAACCTCGGTGTCCTTGTAGGGCTCGTGCCGGATGCGGCTGGCGTCGGCTCGAAAGTGGACCGCCGAGGGGCCTGGGATCGAGATCTTGGGGCAATGTGTCGTATGCTCGGCCAAGAAGCGGAAGTGGCCGAGCATCGGGTGATCCGCCGGGAAATCGAGCGGGCCGTTCAGCGCCGGAAAGACGCCGGGCGTCTTGACGCCGGAGAAGACGAACCCTTGGCCATCGTCCTCTTCGATGTCCAGACCGTCGAGCATGTCCATGAAGTCGTAGTGCCAGAAGGCCCGGCGCGCCTCGCCATCGGTCACCGCCTTGATGCCGGTTTCCTCCTGCATCGCGACGATTTTCGGGATCTCGCGGTCCTCGATCTCCTTCAACTCGGTCCCGGTCTTGCCGGCGGCACGCGCATCGGAAATGGCCTTGGGCCGCAGAAGGCTGCCGACGTGATCGGCACGGAACGGCGGTTTCATGGTGCTCTGAACATCTTTCATGCTCACTCCCTCGGATGTTTCGCGGACCGGAGCACCGGCCCGCGCGGAGGATGGCATGTCTCCCGCGCAACTACCAGCTACGAGGGGGAGGCTCGGCTCAGAGCGAGAGGCAGACGTATTTCATCTCGAGGAATTCCTCGATGCCGTGGTGGCTGCCCTCGCGGCCGAGGCCCGATTGCTTCACGCCGCCGAAGGGGGCGACCTCGGTGGAAATGAGGCCGGTATTCACGCCGACGATTCCGTATTCCAGCGCCTCGGCCACTTTCCACACTCGGCTCATGTCCTTGGCGTAGAAGTAGGAGGCGAGGCCGAAGATCGTATCGTTCGCCATGGCGATGACGTCGTCCTCGTTCTCGAACGAGAAGAGCGGCGCGAGCGGCCCGAAGGTTTCCTCGGTTGCGAAGGCCATGTCCTGCGTGGCGCCTGTCACGATGGTTGGGCCGAAGAAATTGCCTTCCATCTCGTCATTCTGGGACCCCCAGATGACCTTGGCGCCCTTGGACTGGGCGTCCCGGATATGGGCTTGAACCTTTTCCAGCGCATCGGAACTGATGAGCGGTCCCATGTCGGGTGCTTCGTCCGACAGGCCGTCACCGACCTTCATGTCCTTGACGCGCGCCTTCAGTTTCTCGGCGAACTCGTCGTAGACGGCGGACTGCACGTAGATGCGGTTGGCGCAGACGCAGGTCTGGCCATTGTTGCGGAACTTGGACGCGATGCAACCTTCGACCGCCTCGTCGATGTCGGCGTCGTCGAAGACGATGAAGGGCGCGTTGCCACCGAGCTCCATCGAGCATTTCTTGACCTGGTCGGCGGCCTGCCGCAGCAGGATGCGGCCGACCTCGGTGCTGCCGGTGAAGGTGATCTTGCGGACCTTCTCGTTCTCGCAGAACTCCTTGCCGACCTCGGAGGCGCTGGAGGAAGGCGTCACGTTGAAGACGCCTGCCGGGATGCCCGCGCGTTCGGCAAGCACCGCGAGCGCCAGCGCCGACAGCGGCGTTTCGGCGGCGGGGCGGGCGACGAAGGTGCAGCCGGCGGCCAGCGCGGGCGCGGCCTTGCGGGTGATCATCGCGATGGGGAAGTTCCACGGCGTGATCGAGGCCGCGACGCCCACGGGCTGTTTCAGCACCATGATGCGCTTGTCGCGGGCATGGCCGGGGATGGTTTCGCCGTAGACGCGCTTGGCCTCTTCGGCGTTGAACTCGATGAAGCTTGCGCCATAGGCGACCTCGCCCTTGGCCTCGGCCAGCGGCTTGCCCTGTTCGGCGGTCATGATCGTGCCGAGATCGTCTTGGTTCTCCATGATCAGGTCGAACCACTTGCGCATGACGTTCGCGCGTTCCTTGCCGGTCCAGCTTGCCCAGTCCTTCTGGGCCTCGAACGCGGCGTCGATGGCCTTGCCGACATCCGCGCGCGACAGGTCGGTCACATTGGCGATCACGTCGCCGCGGGCCGGGTTCGTGACCTCGAAGGTCTTGGCCGACTCGATGAAGCTGCCGTTCACGTAGGCGCGGGATTCCAGCAGGGTCGCATCCTTGAGCAACGCTGGCAGGTTCGTGGTCTGGTCGAGCATGTGTCACCTCCTTGCGCCCCGGGCGCATATGTCCTTGTCTGAAGGGATAGCCGCGGTCTGACAAAGAGGAAAGCGATGGAGCTGGACGACGCCTACGCCAATGCACCCTACATCCCAGGAGCTGCGGACTATCCGCCCCGGTGGCAGACGGAGGCTGACGCCTATCGCACGCGTCTCGCGGTATCCGGCAAGGCCAGGCTGGGGCTGATGTACGGGCACGGAACGCGGCAGGCGCTGGACCTGTTCCTGCCCGACGGGCTGGTACAGGGGCTCGTCGTCTTCGTGCATGGCGGATACTGGATGCGCTTCGACCGTTCCGATTGGTCCCATCTGGCCGAGGGCGCGCGCCTGCACGGTTGGGCGGTGGCGCTGCCGTCCTACGACCTGTGCCCCCGCGTGACGATTCCGGACATCACGCGGCAGGTGGCGCAGGCGATTTCGGTGGCGGCGCGCGAGGTGGAAGGCCCCATTCACCTGACCGGCCATTCTGCCGGCGGCCAGCAGGTGGCTCGGATGTGCGCGGCGGGTGTCCTGCCCGAGGATGTCGCGAGCCGCCTGGGGCATGTCATGCCGATTTCGCCGGTGGCCGACCTGCGGCCGCTTCTGAAGACCAGCATGAACCAGCAGCTCGGGCTGGACGAAGCCATGGCCGAGAGCGAGAGCCCGGTCCTGCAGCCTGCCCCCTCCTGCAAGACGACCGTCTGGGTTGGCGCGGAAGAACGGCCCGCCTTTCTGGATCAGGCGCGCTGGTTGGCCGAGGCTTGGGGCGCGGGTCACGTCGTGGAGCCCGATCGGCATCATTTCGACGTGGTCGAAGGGCTGGCAGACCCCGACAGCCGCATGACGAAGGCGCTTCTGTCCCTCTGAGCGGGCGCTTTTGTCATCTGGGCGTTACACGTTCGTCACGCGCGCGTGACGAAGGCGGCGCAGTGGACACGGGCAAACTCAACAGGGGGAAATAATGCCCATCCGCACGCTTTGCCTGACGTCGGTCCTCGCGATCATCGCCGGGACCGCCTCGGCCGACATGGTCTTCAACCGCATCGCCAGTTTCGCCACGCCCCTGAATATGGCCGAGGGCGAGGACACGGCGCGCGAGACCTCGGCCGAGATCATCTCGGTCACCGAAGACGGCATGACGCTGGTCTATACCGACAGCCCGCTCAGCGTTCTTGGCCGCATCGACATCACCGATCCCGCCAACCCGCAGCCGCTGGGCAACATCGAGCTTGGCGGCGAGCCCACGGCCGTCTCGGTGATCGGTTCGACCGCCTATGTCGGCGTGAACACCTCGGAAAGCTACACGCAGCCGTCCGGCTACCTTGGCGCCATTGACGTCGCGACGGGCGAGATGCTGGGCCAGTGTGACCTTGGCGGTCAGCCCGACAGCACCGCCGCGGCCAAGGATGGCAGCTTTGTCGCCGTCGCGATCGAAAACGAACGTGACGAGGATCTGGGCGACGGTCGCGTGCCGCAGCTGCCCGCGGGCTTTGTTGCCATGGTGGACGTGGCCGATGGGACGTTCGACTGCGACACGCTGCGCAAGGCCGATGTGACCGGGCTTGCCGAGATCGCGTCTGAGGATCCCGAGCCCGAGTTCACCGACATCAACAGCCTGGGCGAGGTCGCGGTCACGCTGCAGGAAAACAACCACATCGTGATCCTGGCCTCTGACGGGTCGGTCCTTTCCGATTTCCCGGCGGGTGCCGTGGATCTCGAGAACATCGACACGCAGGACGAACGCGGCGCCATCACCTTCGACGGGAGCCAGCAGGATCGCAAACGCGAGCCCGATGCCGTGCAGTGGATCGACGACGACCACATCGTGATCGCCAATGAGGGCGACATGGACGGCGGATCGCGCGGCTTTACCGTCTTCAACAAGGACGGCACCGAGGTCTACGAGAGCGGCCCGAGCTTTGAACACGCCGTGGCGCAGATCGGCCACTATCCGGACAAGCGCTCGGACGCCAAGGGCGTGGAGCCCGAGGGCATGGAAATCGCCACCTTCGACGGCACGCCGATGATGTTCCTGCTGTCCGAGCGCGGCTCGGTCGTGGGCGTCTACGACATGTCCGACCCGGCGGCGCCTGAGCTTGTCCAGCTGCTGCCCTCGGGCATCTCGCCGGAAGGCGCCGTGGCAATCCCCTCGCGCAACCTGCTCGCCACCGCGAACGAAACCGACCTGATCGAAGACGGCGGCGTGCGCGCGCATGTCATGATCTACGAATACGCCGAAGGCGAGCCCGCCTATCCGACGCTGACAAGCGAAGGTGCCGACGAGCTGATCGGCTGGGGGGCGATCTCGGGCATGGTCGCGGGTGAGGATGGCTACGTCTACGCCGTGAACGACAGCTTCTACGGGTTCCAGCCGCGCATCTCCAAGATCGACGCGAGCGAGACGCCGGCCCGCATCGTGTCGGCCACCGACATCACGCGCGCCGGGCGCATCGCCCAGAAGCTTGATCTCGAGGGCATCACGACCGATGGCGACGGCGGCTTCTGGCTTGCCTCCGAAGGGCGCACCGACCGGGTCATCCCGCACGCGATCTACCACGTCACCGCCGATGGCGAGATCGACGAGGAAGTGGGCCTGCCCGCCGAACTGATGGCGGTCGAAAAGCGGTTCGGCTTCGAAGGCATCACGATGATCGGCGATACGCTCTGGATGGCCGTCCAGCGCGAATGGGGCGACGATCCCGCCAACCACGTGAAGCTGGTCTCCTACAACACCGAAACCGGCGAATGGGGCGCGGTCCACTACCCGAAGGCCGAACCCGAGACCGGCTGGGTCGGGCTTTCGGAGATCACCGCCCATGGCGACTGGGTCTACGTGATCGAACGCGACAACCAGATCGGCGCCGATGCCGTGACCAAGAAGGTCTACCGCATTCCCGCCGCTGAGATGCAGCCTGCTGCGCTGGGCGGCGAGTTGCCCGTGGTCAGCAAGGAAGAAGTGCGCGACCTGATCCCCGATCTGAAGCAGTGGAACGGCTACGTGGTCGACAAGATCGAGGGTCTGGCCATCACGCAGGACGGCACGATCTACGTCTCGACCGACAATGACGGCGTGGACGACAGCTCGGGCGAGACCTTCTTCTGGAGCATTGGCACGGCCGAGTGATCGGCAGACTTTGATTGAAAGCTGGACGCCCCGTGGCCCGTGCCGCGGGGCGTTTCCTGTGTCGCGTCACCTCTCGGGGAACGTGCACGCATGGGTTGCGTTGAGCGTCAGCATTCGGTGCTGCGGATACAGGAAACCTCAACCTCCTTCCGGATAGGGTCGATGCGACGAACGCCTGCGCGTTTCCCGAAGGAGTGTTGCCCGTGGAAGACCTGCCACGCAGAGCCATCCTGACCTGCTTCCTGGCCTCGATGCTGATTGTCTTCGCTGCCGCGCATGTGGCGGTAAGCCTGCCTCCAGCGGCTGTCGCCCTGATCGGGCTGCTTCTCCTGCTCCGTATCGGCTGGCTCGAGGACAATATCTCGCAGGATCTTCTGGACCGGGATCGCATGCCCGCGAGCTACGTGAACACGGCGCGACGGCGGCAACGGATGGCGTGGTATGTCCTTTCGCGCCGCCCCGGCCGTGATCCTGCCGGGGACTGCCCGGCACTTCTTGCCACGCGCATGCGGGCCGAGGTGCAGGGCCACTGGGCGGCGCTGATCGCCGCCACGGCGGCCGGTGTGGCGCACGGCATGCCGGCGGGCTTTGCCCTGTCGATGACCCTGGGCGCCGGGCTGCTGGTGCTGGCCCTGTGGCGGGCCGATCACATGGCGCTGTCGCTGCTGCACCTGGAGGCCGGGTTTCCCCTGACACGAGAGCGGCTTCTGGCGCGCTCGGGCTGGGTCAACTCTTATCAGGATCCGCCGGAGCATTGACCCTCAACGAATAAGGCCCCGGACATGCCGGGGCCTTGCGACGTCTTAAGGGCTGGAAAAGCCGTGACCTCAGTTCACGGTTTCGGCGTCCAGCACATCGCGGCGGACCGGGCTGCCGTCCGACTTGGCGATGGCGATCCGGCGCGGTTTCAGCGCTTCGGGCACTTCCCGCTCAAGGTCGATGTGCAGCATGCCGTTCTCGTGAAGGGCGCCCTTCACGCGGACATGGTCGGCCAAGTGGAAGCGGCGCTCGAAGGCGCGCGTGGCGATACCGCGGTGCAGGTAGGTTCGGGTCTGGTCCTCTTCGGCCTTGCGGGCCGACACGACGAGCGCCTGGTCCTTCACTTCGACCGTGAGGTCGTTCTCGGCAAATCCGGCGACGGCGATTGAGATGCGATAGGCATCTTCGGCGGTCTTTTCGATATTGTAGGGCGGATAACCGGGCTGGCTGGATTCACCGGCCAGAACGCGGTCCATCAGGTCAGCCACCTGATCAAAGCCCACGGTCGCACGGTAGAGCGGGGCAAAATCGTAGTGTCGCATGGAATCCTCCGTTGAGCGAAACCTAGTTGGCGGCACCCTCCCACGTGGGAACGGGCGTCTTTCCGTGCCGGACCCAGAAGAGGCGTCCGACACGGAAAAAAATGGGACGGCCGCGGTCGGTTTCAAGACCTTTTCGACGCTTGAGCCAAGCGGTGACGACCGAAGTCCGAACCGCTGGTGCCGGCCTGCTTGCCCTCGCTCAGGCCGGCGTTGAAAGCCGGGGAACGGGGAGTTCTCCGTCCTCGTCGAGCGCGCGCGGCCGGGGGCCGCCCGTCGCCCAGTCCAGAAGCTCGACCGTGTGCACGATAGGCGCACCCGCCGCCGAGCCGATCTGCATCATGCAGCCGATGTTCCCGGCGGCCACGATATCGGGGGATTTCGCCGCCAGCGTGCGCACCTTGCGGTCCTTCAGCTTGGCGGAAATCTCGGGCTGCATCAGGTTGTACGTCCCTGCGCTGCCGCAGCAGAGATGCGGGTCGGCGGGTTCGACCACCTCGAAACCGGCCCTCTTGAGCAGGGTCTTCGGATGCGTCTTGATCTTCTGGCCATGCTGTAGCGAACAGGCCGCGTGATAGGCGACGCGCAGGTTGCGGCTTTCCTGTTCGGGCATGTCGAGCTGCATGAGCACTTCACTGACATCCATGGCGCGCTCCGCCACGCGGGCGGCATCTTCGGCAAGCGGGTCTTGCCGGAACATGTGGCCGTAGTCCTTGACGGTGGTGCCGCAGCCGCTGGTGTTGATGACGATGGCATCAAGCCCCTCGCCCTCGATCTCGCGCGTCCAGGCGCGGATGTTGGCGGCAGCGCTGGCATGGCTTTCGTCGGTCTTGCCCATGTGATGGGTCAGCGCCCCGCAGCAGCCCGCGCCCTGCGCGACGACGACCTCGCAGCCAAGCCGTGTGAGCAGGCGGATGGTGGCGTCGTTGATGTCGGTGTTGAGGGCGCGCTGCGCACAGCCGGTCATCAGGGCGACGCGCATCCGGCGTCCGCCCTTCGCGGCAAAGCTCTGCGGGTCATCGTTGCGGCTGACCGCCGGGATCCTGCGCGGCGCCATGTCGAGCATTGCCCGCAGACGCGCGTCCGGGATCAGGCCGCGGAAGGGTCGGCCCGCCTTGGCAGCCAGCAGCGCAAGCCGGAACCGGCGGGGGTGGGGCAGGATGCGGGCGAGCGTCCAGCGAAGTGCCCTGTCGTGCCAGGGGCGGTCGTAGTGCTGTTCGATGTAGTCGCGCGCGTGATCAACGAGGTGCATGTAGTGCACGCCGGAGGGGCAGGTGGTCATGCAGGCAAGGCAGGACAGGCACCGGTCGATATGCTTGACCGTTTTCTCGTCGGGCGTCCGCTCGTTTTCGAGCATGTCCTTGATCAGGTAGATGCGACCCCTGGGGCTGTCGAGTTCGTCACCCAGCACCTGGTAGGTGGGGCAGGTGGCCGTGCAGAAGCCACAATGGACGCAGGCGCGCAGGATCTCGTTCGCGCGTGCGGTGCCGGGATCCCTCAGTTGTGTTTCCGTGAAGTTCGTCTGCATCGTGCCTCGCTCGGGGTATCAGGCCATCAGCCCGGGATTGAGAATGCCGCGCGGATCGAAGCGGGAGCGCAGCCCTGCTGAGATTCTTGCCACCGGGGCGGGTTCGGGATGGAAGACGGGCAGGGTCGTGTTGGCGGGATCGGCCGTCCGGATGAGTGTCGCGTGCCCGCCCAGTCCTTGCAGCGCCTGCCGCGCGTCGGTGCCTGTGGGAAGCCTCGCCCAGATCAACCCGCCGCCCCAGTCCATGAGCAGCGTCGCGTCATCGATGCGGTCCGCGATCGCCGGGGCATCGCCGGGCTTGCACGAGATGCGCCAGATGTCCCCGTCGTCATCGTGAAGCGCCTCGACATCGCGTATCCCGCGCCAGATTGCACCGATGCGTTCGGGATCTTCCTCGAGAACCGGCGCGAAGGACCCGAAAAGCTCCATCAGCTTGCCGGCCCTGTAGGTGACCGAGCCCGCGAAGCCCTCGATCCGCAGGAACGCCTTTTGCCTTTGGGGGTCGTATGCGGCGCCCGTGATCTCGTAGGGCGAGGTGAGCGCCTGCGACAGCAGCGCCACGGCATCGCGAATGCCACGCCCCTCAAAGATGAGCGTGGCACTGGCCTGCGGGGCGGGAAGGACCTTCAGGCTGAGCTCGGTCAGGATGCCGAGGGTGCCATGGCTGCCGGCCAGAAGCTTGACGAGGTCGTATCCCGTCACGTTCTTCATGACCCGGCCGCCGTTCTTGATCACGCGGCCCGTCCCGTCGACGAAGCGGACGCCCAGAAGGCAATCCCGGCAGGCGCCGGCCTGGATGCGCCGCGGGCCGCTCGCGTTTGTCGCGACCATGCCGCCGATGGTGGGGCTGCCCTCGGTTCGCAGAAGCGGGCGGTGGTCCATGGGCTCGAAGGCAAGCCGCTGCCGGTTCTCGGCCAGCAGGGTTTCGACCTCCGCCAGGGGCGTGCCGGCCTTGACCACAAGGGTGAGCGCGCCCGGGTCGTAGAGCGTGACGCCGCTTATCCCGGATGTGTCGAGCGTGTTGCCAGCGGCGGCGCGGCCGATGGCGCGCGTGCCGCCGCCCTTGATCCGCAGGGGCCCGGGGTCCGCCGCGACGGCATCGGCCAGCTCTGCTTCCGAGGTGGGTTGCAAGCGTGTCTCTTCGGTCATCGAAAGGGTCATTCCGCGGCCGCCAGTGGCGTGCGCCGCTGCTGCGAGGCGGCCAGCGGGAAGACCTTGGCCGGGTTCAGCAGCCACTGCGGATCGAAGACATCCTTCACCGCCATTTGCGCGTCGAGATCCGCCGGCGCATACTGATGCGTCATTAGATCCCGTTTCTCGATCCCGACGCCATGCTCGCCGGTCAGGCAACCGCCGACCTCGACGCAGAGCTTGAGGATCTCGGCTCCGAAGGCCTCGCATAGTTCCAGCTGCCCGGCTTCGTTCGCGTTGAAGAGAATGAGCGGGTGCATGTTGCCGTCGCCGGCGTGAAAGACGTTTGCCACCTCGAGCCCGAACTCGCGGCTCATCTCGGCGATGCGGCCTAACACCTCGGGCAGGGCCGAGACGGGGATCGTCCCGTCGAGGCACATGTAGTCGTTGAGCTGGCCCATCGCACCGAATGCCGATTTGCGACCCAGCCAGATGCGGCCGGCCTCGTCTGCGTCCTGTGCCTCCCGAAGCTCCACCGGCTCATGGCTGCGCGCGATATTCAGGATCAGGTCGAGCTGTTCCGCGATCTCTCCCTCCGATCCCTCGACCTCGACGATCAGGAGCGCCTCGCAATCGGGGTAGCCCGCCTTGGCGAAGGCTTCGCAGGCGCGGATGCAGGGGCGGTCCATGAATTCGATCGCGACGGGTAGCAGGCCCGCCTTGATGATGTCCGACACCACCTGTCCGGCGACTTCGAGACTGTCATAGGCCATGAGCACGGGCCGGGCGCCTTCGGGTTTGCGCAGGATGCGCAGCGTGGCCTCGGTGACGATGCCAAGCTGCCCCTCGGACCCGCAGATGATCCCCAGCAGGTCGTAGCCCGGGGCATCGAGGTGGGCGCCGCCAAGTTCGACCACCGTGCCGTCCATCGTCACCATGGTGACCCCGAGCAGGTTGTTGGTCGTCACCCCGTACTTGAGGCAATGCGCCCCGCCGGAATTCATCGCGATGTTGCCGGCAATGGCGCAGGCAAGCTGGCTTGACGGGTCGGGCGCGTAGAAGAAATCCTCCTCCTCGACGGCGCCGGTCACGCTGAGGTTGGTCCGGCCGGTCTGCACCCGGATGAAGCGGTTCTGGTAGTCGGTCTCAAGCACCTCGGCCATGCGGGCCACGCCGAGGATCACGCTGTCCGCGGTGGGCAGTGCCCCACCGGCAAGCGAGGTCCCGGAGCCGCGGGGCACGACGGGCACGCCTTCCTCGTGGCAGACCCGAAGCACGGCCGAGACTTCGGCGGTTGAGGCCGGAAGGACCGCGGCGAGCGGCGGGCAGCGGTAGGCGGTCAGCGCGTCGCATTCGTAGGCGCGCGTTTCGGTTTCGTCCGAGATTACCGCATCGGGCGGAAGGACGTGTCGCAGGCGATCCACGATCTGGGCCTTGCGGGCCAGGATCGCGGGATCGGGGGCAGGCATTTCCATCGGCTCCTCCCTGAATTGGTCAAGTTATATAACCAAAATGCGCGTTTTCCGAGTCCGAAAGCGCAGCGGTTGCTGCGGCATCTTGCGCCCCTCGTCGCGTCGGGGCACGGCTTGGCCATGGCTTGGGTAAAGATCATACACATTCTCTGCGTCATGGGCTGGATGACCTCCATCTTCGCGGTGCCGCGCGCCCTCATCTACTGGCGGCGCGAGTGGGACCGGCTGGGCGAGTTCGGGCCGTTGGGCGACCTGACGATCCGGCTCTACCGGTTCTCGGCGGGGCTGGGCGTGATCGCGCTTGTCACCGGGCTCTGGATGGGCTGGCGCATCTGGGATTTCGCGCCCTGGGTGCTTTTCAAGCTCGCCCTCGTGATGCTGCTGCTGGCCCACTACGTCTGGACCGGGATGCTCGTCATCCGGGCGCGGCGGGGGCAGTTCGGTCGGTCCGACACCTACTTGCGGATCTTCAACGAGATCAGCGTGCTGGTCGTGATCGCGGTTCTCTGGGCCGTCGTGGCCAAGCCGTTCTGAGCGCATGACCTGGACCGGGATCATCACATCGTTCGGACTTCTCGACTACGCGGCGATTGCGCTGCTGCTCATCGCGTGGCTCGGCTCGACCTACCTGATCGAACATCCACCGAGATTCCGCCCCTCCACCTCGACCCTGATGGCCGGCTACCGCCGGGCCTGGATGCACGAGTTCGTCACGCGGCAGCCCCGGATCTTCGATTCCCAGATCGTCGCGAACCTGCGGCAGGGGACGGCCTTTTTCGCCTCGGCAAGCATGATCGCGATCGGGGGCGGCTTTGCCCTGCTTGGCAACACCGAGCGGCTGCAGAACGTCGCCGAGGACCTCGCCCTTCCCTCCGATCCGGTGATCGTGTGGGAGATCAAGCTGCTGCTCCTGCTGCTCTTCGCGACGAACGCCTTCCTCAAGTTCGTCTGGTCGCACCGGCTTTTCGGCTATTGCTCTGTCATTATGGCGGCGGTCCCGAACGATGAGACAAGCCCCATCGCGCTGCCGCGCGCCGAGAAAGCGGGCGAAATCAACGTGACGGCGGCGCGCGGCTACAACCGTGGCCTCCGGTCGGTCTATTTCGGGATTTCCTCTGCCGCCTGGCTTGTCGGGGCGGTCCCCCTTGCCATCGCGGTGCTCTTCACGCTCGCCGTGGTCCTGCGCCGGGAATTCTATTCGCAATCCCGCGCAGTGCTTCTGGCAGACACGGACGAACCGCCGCCTCCGGGGCGGGGCGGAGGGCGCTCCCTCAGCGTCTAGGTTACGCTTTCTCAGAGCGCCCGGTGTGCCGATCTGGCGGCAATCGGCCTCTTGGGCGCCCTGTCCCTTCAGAGGTCAACCATCCGCCGCAGAATGCCGATCTGGTCTTTCCCCGGTGGCGTGTCCCCCGCGGTCAGCGGCCTTCCCGCACCCATCCGCCGACGATGAGCAGCGAGGCAAGCAGGAGCACCAGCCACGCGGGCAGGAGCGGCGTCTGGGTGACGTTCAGCGTCTCGTAGGCGTCACGCGGCGTGAGGCCGACCCAGCCGCGTCCGGCAGCCGGGCGCCCCGGGCGCACGTCGCGCAGGGAGGGCATGCCATCTTCCAGCCGCGGAACACCACCGCGCACGGCATTGATGACATCGCTGAGAGGCTCTGCGCTGGCGATCGTCTGTTCGAACTCGCGCGGGGCGGCGGGTCCGAGGCCGACAACGGCGGTCTGATCGCCTTCCTCCAGGTGATAGAGGCCGATCGTCGGTCCTTCGTAGATCGCCTCGAACCGTCCCGGATCGACCTCGCGAAGTTCGATTTCCTCGGTCTCGCCGTCAGGGCGCGTCACGGTCACGGCGCCGACCTCGTCGTCCAGGGTGCGGCGGATGATCCGCATGGTCTGCCCGTCCGGTTCGGCCCAGAGCGCCTCTTCCTCGAGCTCCGGCTCCTTCATCATCCAGTGTGCCAGACGGCGGAGCAGTTCAAGTTGCGGGCCGCCGCCGTCGAAGCCGCGGGACCAGAGCCAGGCCTGGTCGGAGCCGAGCAGGGCAACGCGGCCCTCACCGACGCGGTCCAGCACGAGCAGGGGCCGGTCCTCGGTGCCGGTCATGACCACGTCACCGGCGGTCGGAGTTACCTCGATCTGGCGCAGCCAGCGCCCCCAGGAGTCTTCGCCCTGCAACCCGGCCGTCACCGGGTGCTTGTCGCCCAGATCGGTGATCTTGGGGCGAAAGGCCTCTTCCACCACACGCGCCGTGGGCTCGGCCGGCAATATCTCGGCAAGCGGCGAGCGGTAGATGGAGTCGGCGCTGGCAAAGTCGGGCCCGGCCGCGACGAGCACCGCGCCGCCCTGTTCGACGTAGTTCCGGACGTTGTCGAGGTAGATCGAAGGCAGGATGCCGCGCCGCTTGTAGCGATCGAAGATGATCAGGTCGAAGTCGTCGATCTTCTCGAGGAAAAGCTCGCGGGTCGGGAAGGCAATGAGCGACAGTTCCGTCACCGGCACACCGTCCTGCTTTTCCGGCGGCCGCAGGATGGTGAAATGCACCAGATCGACGGAGCTGTCTGACTTCAGCAGGTTGCGCCATGTCCGGCCACCGGCGTGGGGTTCACCAGAGACCAGCAGCACCCGAAGCCTGTCGCGGACGCCGTTGATCTGGATCAGCGCGGTGTTGTTGCGGTCGGTCAGCTCGCCTTCTGCCTCGGGGACGGTGAACTGGATGACGTTCAGGCCGCCATGCGGAAGCGTGACGGGCAGGGTCATGTCTTGGCCGATGGGCACGGTGAAGCTCTGCGGCTCTTCCTCGTCGACCGAGATCAGCAGCTCGGTATTGGCATCATCCGGCGCGGCGCCGTCGTCTTCGACGCGCAGGGTAAGCTCCACCGGTTCGCCGAGGATTGCGAAGGCGGGCGCGTTTTCGACAACGAGGCGCCGATCCCAATCGTCTTCCTTGCCGGTGAGCAGGAGGTGCATGGGGGCAGGCAGGTCGGGCGCGCGTTCGAGGTCGTGTAGCCGTCCGTCCGACAGCAGGAAGATCCCCGCGATACGCCCGCGCGGCTCTTCGGCCAGTGCGCCGGAAAGGGCGGTCATGAGCTGGGTGCCGGTGTCCCCGTCGCCGTCACCGACAGGGATCCTGCGGATCTCGGTATTGGGGCGGGCTTCCAGCTCGGCCTCGAGCGTGGAGGCGGCCTCTGCCGTGACATTGGCCCGATCGGCGAGCTGCTGGGATGCGGATTCGTCCACCAGCATCAGCACGATGTCGGACAGCGGGGCGCGGTCCTCGACCTGGTAGGAGGGCTGGGCCAGCGCTGCCAGAAGCAGCAGCGCGGCAAGGCCCCTCAGCGCCCATCCCGAAAGGCCGCGCCAGAGCGCGAGCGCTGTCCCCGTCGCGGCGATGGCCGCGAGGATCGCGATCAGAACCCAGGGCAGCAGCGGATCGAAAATGACCTGTCCCATCATTGCCCCAGCCTGTCGAGAAGCGCAGGCACATGGACCTGATCGGATTTGTAGTTGCCGGTGAGCACGTGCATCACGAGGTTCACGCCGAAGCGGTAGGCGATCTCACGCTGACGTTCGCCCGCAAATCCCGAGCCGATCGGCACAAGCGGGTTGCCCTGCTCGTCGCTTGCCCAGGCCGAGGCCCAGTCGTTGCCGCCGATGACCACCGGCGTCACGTTGTCGTTGAGATCGCGGAAGGGCATGCCCTCGATCAGCCGGGCGTCCGCGGGCGCGGCCTCGACCCAGACGTCGCGGCTGCTGTAGCGACCGGGGAAATCCTGAAGCAGGTAGAACGTCCGCGTCAGGACGTGGTCCTGCGGAATGGGTTCGAGGGCCGGGACATCCAATGGCCGCGCGAGTTCCTGCAGCTTGCGACCGTTGGGCGAGCCCGCGCCGAAACTGGCGATATCCGCGTCGCGCGTGTCGAAAAGGATCATGCCGCCGGAGCGCAGGTATTCGTTCAGCTTCACGTAGGCCTCGGGAGAGGGGATCTCCTGTTCCGGGGTGACGGGCCAGTAGAGCAGGGGGAAAAAGGCGAGTTCGTCGGTTTCGAGGTCGACGCCCATCGGATCGGCAGGCTCGACCGAGGTTCGGAAGAAGAGGGTGTCACTCAGCCCGCGAAGCCCTGCATGGGCAATCTCGTCCACGCGGTCGTTTCCCGTCAGGACATGGGCCAGGACGACTTCGGACGTGGCCGCCAGGGCGAATTCTTCGTTCGCAAGCGGGTCGGCTTCCTGGCTGCGACCCTCGGCCGGAAGGAGGGCCAAGGCGGCCAGCACCGCCGCGGTGGCCCGCGCGCCGCGCAATCTGCCGGAAAGGGCAAGCGAGGCGATCACGTCGGCTGCAAGCAGCGCGATGGCGAGCGCCAGAAGCCAGCCCGCAAGCGGTGTTTCGCGGGGCTGCGAGAAGCCTTCGACCGTGATCCGGTCGGGCCAGACCGTCGGGGAAATCCTGCGATCCTCCGTGACGACATTGCGCGCGAGGCTTCGGTCCTCGCCTTCATAGAGACCCGGGCGCAGATCGGGGCCCAGCGGGTCGTCAAGCAGCGCAGGACCCTCGACGCCGGGCAATGTCCCGGCGTCTTCGAGACGTCCGAATGCGTCGAGGACAGAGACAGGCTGCCAGATCGTGCCTTCGAGTTCGCCTGCATCGAGGGCGGAAGACGTGGTCGAAACCGCGAGGCGTTCGAGCATCTGCACGAAGAGGCCGGAAAGGGGCAGCGAGGACCACTCGGCATTGGCGGTGACGTGGAACAGGACGACCTGGCCCTGCCCGAGCTCCTTGTGCGTGACCAGCGGTGTGCCATCGCTCAGCTGCGCGATCACGCGGTCCGCAAGCGTCGGGTCGGGCTGTGCCATGACCTGGCTGTTGACGGTCACATCGTCCGGAATCTGAAGGCCGTAGAAGGGGCTGTCCTCGGGGAACGGGGCCAGCGACTTGGGCTCGCCCCAGCTCATCGCGCCACCGACGGTCCGGCCGCCGGCCCGCAGGCGGACCGGCATCAGGGGGTCTTCGGCGTCGCGGCTGACATCCGAGGCGGCCAGGCGCGGACCGGCGAAACGCAGCAGGAGGCCGCCTTCTTCGATCCACGCGGAAAGGGCCTCTTCCTCGGCGCCGGACAGGGTCGCGATATCGGTAAGCGCGATCACGTCGGGATTCGCCGGGAGAACATCCGTCAGGGCGCCGTTCAGGATCTCTGCCGTCGGCTCGAGCGCGCGTTGCAGGTAGTGAAGCGGGTCGAGAAGCTCGAGCCCTTCTCGGTCCTCTCGTCCGGCGATCAGCGCCACCTCGCGCCGACGCAGGCTGTCGTCGGGCAGCGAGACGGCTCCGGCGCTCTCGTTGCCCTCGATCTCGAAGCGCTCGATGCGGGACCGAAGCTCGGCGGGCAGGGACAGCTCACTCTCGGCGGTGGTCGCATCCGCGGCGAATGTTACCGCTTGCCGCATCAGGACCGCCGGATTGCCGGCGGGATCGCGGCCGTGGGCGGCGACGGTCACCTCGGCTTCGGGCCCGGGGCGAAGCCTTTGCAGTGACAGCGCGACGTTGCCGTCCACGAAGGCGGCCGGTGCGATGGCGTAAAGCGGGGCTGGCGATTCGAAGACGGTCACATCGCCATGCTGTTCGAGGGCCGAGAGAAGGCCTTCGCGAGCATCGCGCGCGATCCCGTCGGAGAGCCAGTAGGTGTCGAAGTCTCCTTCCGGGAGAAGGTCGATGGCGCGGTCGGTTTGGGCCGCGTCGGGTTCCCATGCTTCGGGCAGACCGGCGCTGAGACGGGTCCGAACCACGTCGGCTGATTGAAACTGGAATTGCTCGGGAGCCGTCAGGCGCAGAATGGCCACCGGGCGCGATTCCCTGTCCGCGCGGTTCATCAGGCCGTCGAGAGCAGCTTCCCGCGACCGCCAGTCTGCGGCGCTTGCCCAGCTTGCATCCATCACGACCAAAAGCGGACCGCTGCCCGCGACCTCGCCGTCATCTTCGGGGTTCAGGATGGGGCCCGCGAGGCCGATGATTACGGCGGCGACGGCCAGCACCCGGAGAAGCATGAGCCACCAGGGGGTCCTGTCGCTGACCTGCTCCTCATCCTTGAGGCCGAGAAGCAGGGCGACACCGGGAAACCGTCTGCGGACCGGGGCCGGTGGAATGGCACGCAGGATGATCCAGAGAATCGGCAGGGCCAGAAGGCCCAAAAGAAGCCAGGGGGCCGTGAAGCCAAGCGCACCGAAGAGCGTCATCAGTGACCTCCATCCATCGCGCGGTAGAGCCAGAGCAGCGCGGCCTGCGCGCTGTCGTTCGTGTGGTGCGTGTGGAATTGCCAGCCGGTCAGGCGGCAGAGTTGTTCCAAGTGAGCCTTCCGCTCCGCAAGGCGGCGGAGGTAGCTTTCCTTGAGATCACTCGCCTTGAGCGTTTCGTGGGCCATGGTGCCGCCCATGCTCTGAAAGATGGTCCGGCCCTGGTAGGGAAAGGCCTCTTCCGCGGGGTCGAGGATCTGCAGCAGCGCGCCCCTGACACCGCGGTCGGCGGCCTTGGTCAGGGCGGCCTCCACCGGGGCGATATCGCCAAGGAAATCGGACACGAAGATCGCCTTGGCGAAGGGCAGCATGCCCCGTGCTTCGGGCGGGGCATAGTCGGCGTCGTCCTCGCGCGTGAAGGCCTCGGCCAGCCGCGCGATCTGAACATCTCCGCGCCGTGGCGGCAGCGACCAGCCAGTCAGGCCGACGCGTTCGCCGCCCCGGACAAGCAGAATCGCGCTGGCGAGCGCGACGAGACGCGCGCGATCGGATTTCTCGGGAAATTTGTCCGAGGAGCTGAAGCGCATCGAGGCGCCCCCGTCGACCCAGAGCATGACGCTTTGGGCAATCTGCCATTCGCGTTCCCGCACGAACTGTTCGTCGCCCCGGGCCGAGCGCCGCCAGTCGATGCTGCGGTAGCTGTCACCGGGGCGCATGCCGCGGTATTGCCAGAAGTCGTCGCCCAGCCCGGCGCGGCGCCGACCATGGTCGCCCAGCAGGACGGTGCCCGCAAGCTGGTCGGCCCGTGCGAGAAGCGCGGGAAATCGGCTCGCCTCTTCCTGCGCGTGCTGGCGAAGGCGGGCGATATCGGGCGTCAAGCCGCGGCCTCGGTGCGCAGCAGCGCTCCGGTGTTTTCGTCGATGATCCGACCCAGATCCTCGCCCCGGGCACGTGCGGAGAAGGTCAGCGCCATCCGGTGGACGAGCACGGGCTTGGCCATGTCGATCACGTCCTCGGGCGAGGGGGCCAGCCGGCCCTGCAGAAGCGCTCGGGCCCGCACGGTCATCATCAGCGCCTGCGCCGCGCGCGGCCCGGGGCCCCAGGCCACGGTGTCACGGACACGGTCGCTGGCGGACGGATCGTCGGGTCGGAAGGCACGCACGAGGTCGAGAATCATCTCGACCACCGCGTCGCCCACGGGCATCCGCCGCAGGAGCCTTTGCGCCGCGATCAGCGAGGCGCCGTCGAAGACTTGGTGCGCCTCGGCCTCTTCCGTGCCGGTGGTGGCCAGAAGGATGTCCTTTTCGGTGTCGCGGTCCGGGTACGCGACGTCGATCTGGACGAGGAAGCGGTCGAGCTGCGCCTCGGGCAGGGGGTAGGTGCCCTCCTGCTCGATGGGGTTCTGCGTGGCCAGAACGTGGAATGGGGCCTCGAGCCTGCGGGTTGCCCCGCCGACGGTGACGACCTTTTCCTGCATCGCCTGCAGCAGCGCGGACTGGGTGCGCGGGCTGGCGCGGTTGATCTCGTCCGCCATCAGAAGCTGGCAGAAAATGGGGCCCTCGATGAACTTGAACGCCCGCGAGCCGTCGGCACCGGTTTCCAGAACCTCGGAGCCGAGGATGTCGGAAGGCATCAGGTCCGGCGTGAACTGCACACGGCTGCCATCGAGGCCCATGACTGTGGACAATGTTTCGACCAGGCGGGTCTTGCCGAGGCCCGGCAGGCCGATCAGCAGGGCGTGCCCGCCGCAGAGCAGGGCCGAGAGCGTGAGGTCGACGACCCGCTCCTGTCCGATGAAGCGGCTCGTGATGGAGGCCTTGGCTTGCGCCAGCTTGTCCTCGAGCGCCTCGATCTCGGCGACCAGATCTTCGGCCATGGCGGCTCTCCCTTGAAATATGCCTGCTTACTACCGACTGTATCCCGCGACGGAGGATTGGCAAAAGCAATGAGCACACAAAATTCCGTGACGCCCTCGGCGGACAGCCTGGCTGCCTCCGTTCGCGCCGCTTCGCAGAAGGGTCCGCCGCCCGTTCACAAGTGGAACCCGCCCTTCTGCGGCGCTCTCGACATGCGGATCGCGCGGGACGGGACATGGTTCTATCTCGGGACGCCCATCGGGCGGCCGGGGCTGGTGAAGCTCTTTTCTTCGATCCTGAAGAAGGAAGGGGATCAGTATTTCCTTGTCACGCCCGTGGAGAAGGTCGGCATCACCGTCGATGACGCGCCTTTCGTGGCCACCGACTTCGAGGTGGAGGGGGAAGGCGAGGGGCAGATCCTGACCTTCACCACCCACGTGGGCGACATGGCGGTGGCGGGGCCGGAGCATCCGATCCGGGTGGACCGCGACCCTGAAACGGGCGAGCCTTCGCCCTACATCCTGATCCGGGCCGAGCTGGAGGCGCTGATCGACCGCAAGAGCTTTTACCGGCTGGTGGAGCTTGGCGAGACCGAGGCGGTGGACGGGACCGAGTGGTTCGGGGTGCGCTCTTCGGGGCGCTTCTTCCCGATCATCCCCGCAGCGGAGCTGCCCGAGGACTGAGCGCGGGGGATCGGGGGCCTTGCGGAACCTGCCGCGATCCCCGAGACCTTGGGCAGGGTCGCGCTCTGCGATCCCCTGCTTGCCGACGGAGGGTGCCCATGAGCTACAGCTACGACGATCAGAATATCTTCGCCAAGATCCTGCGGGGGGAGATCCCGAACGACACCGTTCTCGAGACCGAGTATTCGCTGGCCTTCCGGGATATCCGGGCGCAGGCGCCGGTGCATGTGCTGGTGATCCCCAAGGGGGCCTACGTCTGCTTCGATCATTTCGCGCAGGAGGCCAGCGATGCCGAGGTGCTGGATTACGTCCGCGCCGTGGGCGAGGTCTGCCGCATGGAGGGGGTCGAGGAGAAGGGCTTTCGGATGATCGCCAACGCGGGCGAGCACGGCCTTCAGGAGGTGCCCCACCTGCACGTCCATATCCTTGCCGGACGCAGCCTCGGGCGGATGCTGGACCCGGCCTGATCCGGGTGTCGCCGGGGGTGTCCCGGGCCGGGACACCCTGGTGGGGCAGGAAAAACAATGGCTTAGGGTTTTGGATTAACCATTCTTTAGGAATGTCCCGCGGGAGGTTCCCGAAAAGAGGGGGCTCTGCCCCCGTCCCTTCGGGCCTCCCCCGAGGTATTTGGTGCGAGAAGAAGCGCGGGATCGCGCGGTGAACGGAGGACGACGATGACGGTCATGGTGCGCCCGCTGCGGGCGGAAGACGAGGCGGAATGGCGCCGGCTCTGGGCCGGGTACCTCGCCTTCTACGAGAGCGCGGTCTCCGAAGAGGTCTATGCCACGACCTTCGCGCGGCTGCTGGATCCGGCGCGGGTCCAGCAGGCCGGACTCGTCGCCGAGGATGCTGGCCGGCTGGTCGGGCTGGTGCATGTGGTCTGGCATGCGCACAACTGGAAGCTCGAGGATATCTGCTACCTGCAGGATCTTTATGTCGATCCGGAGGTGCGCGGTACCGGCGCGGGCCGCGCGCTGATCGAGGCGGTCTATGCCGAGGCCGACGCCCGGGGCACGCCCTCGGTCTACTGGATGACGCAGGATTTCAACACGCAGGCCCGCAAGCTCTATGACCGGATCGGGGTGCTGACGCCCTTTATCAAGTACCAGGGCTTTGATGCTGTAACCGCCCCCCGACGGCATCGCTGTGCCAAGGTGGGATCGCAACAATCCTTAATGGGAGGCGGTCATGTCAAAGATTACCA
>NZ_QBKN01000016.1 GCF_003054175.1 Allosediminivita pacifica | reverse complement strand
CTCGCCATGCTCAGAAGACGCCTGAACGCGGGGTTGTCGTTATTCGGCGACCAGATTGCAGAAAATGGAAGGCGCTCGCCCTTGATCGGTCGAAAGACCACTCCCGGGTGGTTCGTCACCGTCATCGCCTCGCTGACCACGGTCAAACCTCGCCCAATGGCAACCAATGACAGCAGGTTATCTCGACTTACGGATTGCACATGTATGTCAGGGTGCCAACTGAGGTCTGCCAGCTTCCTCACCAGATAGTGATAGATCTCTTGGCCCGGCGCTGTTTTGCTGACCATGAAAGCCTCGCCGCTAAGCTCGCGCCAGTCGACTGCTGTCCGGATGGCTAACTCATGACGTTCAGGCAGGACAACGAAAACACCTTCTGACCACATTAATGCGCTGTCACATTCTTGCCAGGTCCGGGTTCCAGTTAGGAAAGCGACGTCGAGTTTGAGCCGACGGATGGCAGCGACGTGTTCTTCCGGGTTTCCATCGATCAATTCGATCTGCACATGATTGTGCTGATCCCCGAAGGAGCACAGCAATTCGGCCAGAAAGCCCGAGGCAATCGATGAATAAATGCCGACTCTTATACTGCCGTTTTCCGATCTGCCAAGTGCCGCCATCGCGTGCAAGCTCTCATCAAGCCCGCGAATTATCTGACGTGCGCGAGGTAGAAATTGTTGCCCGGCGCGGTTTAGGGTCACACCGCTTCGATGACGGTGGAACAAGGATGTTCCGAGGCGATCCTCGAGATCGCAGATGCATCGACTGATTGATGACTGCTGGACACCCATCGTGCTTCCAGCCTTTCGGAAACTGCCATGATCGGCTGCATTAACGAAGCACCGCAGGTGCCGAAACTCAATGTCACGTGCTCTCCTTTTCATCGTGTGTCATCCGCTCGATGCCCCCATAGGTGAGTCTCGCACTCAATCGTGCAGGGTTCTGGTGCTGTGCTTGTGACGAGATCGTTCGTCCATTTTAGCTATGTGAACTACTCGGAAGTACTTTTGCGGAAGACCTGTCCCGGGCAACCGCCTGAAGTTCCAACCCGACCTGCATGGCTCTCTCCCGATTGGATTTAAGCGTCCAAGACAGGAGAAGTGTAGATCGTCGTGCCGACAGCACGGTACTGTCGGCACGACATTGGTATCAGGCGTTTTTCACCTCGATGCGCTTGACCTTGGCCTGCGCCTCCGGGGTCTGCGGCAGCTTGATCGTCAGCACGCCGTTCTTGAAGCTGGCATCGGCCTTCTCACCGTCGACTCCCGGCGGTAGCGGGATCGTGCGATAGATCGCGCCATAGCTGCGTTCGGAGAGATAATAGCCCTTCTTCTCCTCCTGCCGCTCGATCTTCTTCTCGCCCTTGATGGTCAGGATGTCATCGGTCACGGTGACCTCGATGTCCTTCATTTCCATCCCGGGCAGTTCGATCGATACCTCCACGTGATCTTCGGTCTCGACCACGTCGGATTTCGCCTCGCCGCCTCCCCAGGGCCAGTCGAAATCGCCGACGCGGTTCCAGAAGCCTTCGAACACACGGTTCATGTCGCGTTGAAGGGTGGCGATGGGGTTCTGGTCATCACTTTTCGGGTCGGGCGCATGATCCTTCCGCGCCCAGGGGATCAGGTCCTTGATCTGCATGTGAGTTCTCCTTTCTTCTTTTTTGGTGCGACGTGCCCGGCTTACGACGCCGTTACCGTGATCTTTTTGGGTTGGGCTTCCGCTGCGCGCGGCAGCGTCAGGGTCAGCACACCATTAGAGACCTGCGCGCCGATCTTGTCGGGGTCGAAATCGTCGGACATGGTAAAGGCTCGCTCGAAATCGCCCTCGCCGTATTCGGCATAGGCCAGTTGCAGCTTCTCGGGCTGCGTGGCATGGACCTTACCTCTGATCGTCAACACGCGCTTTTCGAGCGTGATATCCACGTCTTCGGCGGCGACGCCCGGCATCTCGAGTGTCAGTGTCACCCCGTCAGCCGTTTCGACGATGTCGGTCAGCGGCCTATAGATACGACGGCCGGTGGTGGTTTCCGGTGTCTCGGCCGGGGTCTTGTCGGCAGTATGTGTTACATCGTTGGTCATATATTGGTCCTCCTCTTACGCAGCCTTGATCTCGATTCTCCGCGGCTTGTCCTCTTCGGGGCGGCCGATCACGATGCGGAGCACACCGTTGGTCATCCGCGCCTCGACCTTGTCCTCCGCGGCCACGAAGGGTAGCCGAACCGAACGAGCGAACTTGCCAAAGCCGCGTTCGTTGCGGTGCCAGCGGGCGCCTTCCGGAATTTCGGGCGCCTTGCGCTCGCCAGAGAGCGTCAGGACATTCTCCTTCACGGAAATGTCGATGTCGGCCGGATCCACGCCAGGGAGTTCTGCAGTGATCGCGACCGCCTCGTCGCCCTGCCAGACGTTTACGGCGGGGAAAACGGGCTGGGTTACGCGGCTAGGAGAGGTCCCGTCAAAATCGCGCAGCATCGAGCGCATCAGCGCAAACGGATCGCTGCGACGTGTGTAGGTGGGATAGAGCATGTTTCGCCTCCGTCGTTTCAGTTGACGGCGTGGATTTGTCACCACGCCACTGAACGCCCGCGGAGAACGGACATGCTTCAAGGTTCGCCATTTTGGCGGCGGTCTAGAGCATTCGCGTCTGCCATGCGCTCCCCTCGGGCGAACGCCAGGCGGTCCGCTGAATCAGCCGAACCTGTCGCGTATCCGTGAAACCCCAACTGGGCGTTCCGCTGCGGATAAAGTGTTGCCTATTTGCAACTTCAAGACCTCGACGCAAAAAAATGTTCTCATCGATAGACGCCCCCAGGCCCGTAACGCGGCGTGGAAACGCGCACAGCCCGCGGTGCGTTCAGGGGAACGGACGGTGGGACCGGTCGGCGGGGTCCGGAAAGTGCGCGCAGCCGCCGGACTCGATCGGCGGTGGGCGGGTGCGTGCGCAGGAGCGAGGGTTCGGGGATGCGGCGTCCGGGCAGGAACATGTCTTCCCAGACGCGCCCGACGCGACGTTCCAGCTTGAGGAGGGCCGAAGCGAGGCCATCGGGATCGCCGGTCAGCTCGGCGCCACCCCTGTCGGCATCGTATTCCCGGGCCCGCGACAGCGCGAGCTGAAGAAGGGCCATGATCGTGGGTGAAAAGATCAGGACAAGCGGTACCTGCCAGGGCACATAAGCCGCGCCGGCCAGGATGAGCGGCAGGTTCAGCAGCAGGATGAGTTGCCCAACCCAGGACGCGAGCGACACTGCGCGCGACATCGCGTCGGCCAGACCCATGATCCAGAGATCGCGGTTGGCGATGTGAGCGACCTCATGCGCCAGGACCCCGGCCAGTTCGCGCTGGTTCATCAATCGCAGAAGACCATCACTGACGCAGACGGCGCTTTCATCCGGAGAGCCCATAGCGAAGGCGTTCGGCATCTGGCTCGGTACATAGTAGAGTTCCGGTACACGCGGCAGCCCGGCGCGGCGTGCGAGTTCGGCCAGTATCGCCATGCCCTCTGGAAATTCCCGCCCGCTGAGCCTGCGTGCGCCGTAGGCGTTCAGCAAAAGGCGTTTCGGGATGCCGGGTGACAGCAGCAATCCCAGCAAGGATCCGATGACGATCGCAATCGCCAAGCCCTGTCCCGCAATCGCCGAAACGATGAACCAGGCGATAACCGCCATACCCGCCAAAAGCAGTATGGATTGGAGCAGGTTCAGGAATTGGTGGCGCGGCGTCGCAGTCATGATCGCAATAAATTTCACTCGCGGCTAACGGGAAGTGGCACGCCACGGGATGTAAGAATTTTGGGCATCGTTGCCAGCTTCGATCTTCATGTCGGATCCCTCTTGAACTCGGCTCAAGCAATACCAATCTGGCCGGATGTGACAAATCAGCAACATCTCTACGGGTTGGCGCCGAGGAGAGAAGGGGATGGAAAAGAGAACCGAATTTAACATCTGGTACTGGATCGTCGCATTTTTTGCGGTGATCTTTATTCAGGATCTGATCGCCAGCTACCGCAGCATCGCGCCGATCAGCTACAGCCAATTCGAACAGTATCTCGCCGACGGCGACATCGCTTCGGTTTCGGTCGGGTCCGATACGATCACCGGCACCTTCGAGACTCCCATCGACGGCCGCTCTGGCTTCGTCACCACGATCGTCGATCCCGCAATTCTTGAACGGCTGGACGACGCGGATGTCGAGATCACCGGCGTTCCGCAAAACACCTGGATCGGGGTGCTTCTCTCCTGGGTGGTGCCTGCAGTGGTCTTCTTCGGTCTCTGGATGTTCGTCTTTCGCAAGTTCGCCGAGCGTCAGGGTTTTGGCGGTTTCCTGCAGGTCGGCAAGAGCAAGGCCAAGGTCTACATGGAGAAGGAAACGGGCGTCAGCTTTGCCGATGTGGCCGGGGTCGACGAGGCCAAGGCCGAGCTGGAGGAAGTGGTCGATTTCCTGAAGACGCCTGAGGATTACGGCAAGCTCGGCGCCCGGATCCCGAAAGGCATCCTGCTGGTCGGCCCGCCGGGTACCGGCAAGACGCTTCTGGCGCGGGCCGTGGCGGGCGAGGCGGGCGTGACCTTCTTCTCGATCTCGGGCTCGGAATTCGTCGAGATGTTCGTGGGCGTCGGTGCGGCCCGGGTGCGCGACCTGTTCGAGCAGGCCCGCAAGAACGCACCGGCGATCATCTTCATCGACGAGCTCGACGCGCTCGGCCGCGCCCGCGCCTCCGGTCAGATGGCCGGCGGGCATGACGAGCGCGAACAGACGCTGAACCAGCTTCTCACTGAGCTGGACGGGTTCGACCCGTCGTCGGGGATCGTGCTGCTGGCGGCCACCAACCGGCCGGAAATCCTCGACCCGGCGCTGCTCAGGGCCGGGCGCTTCGACCGGCAGGTGCTGGTGGACAAGCCCGACAAGAAGGGCCGCATCCAGATCCTCGGGGTACACATGAAGAAGGTGACGCTCGCACCGGACGTGGATGCGGAGAAGGTCGCCGGGCTGACCCCGGGCTTTTCCGGAGCGGACCTGGCAAATCTGGTCAATGAGGCGGCGCTATTGGCAACCCGCCGAAAGGCCGATGCGGTGACCATGGAAGACTTCAACAACGCAGTAGAGCGTATCGTCGCCGGGCTGGAGAAGCGCAACCGTGTTCTGAACGCGCGCGAGCGGGAAATCGTGGCGCATCACGAAATGGGGCACGCGCTGGTCGCGATGGCGCTGCCGGGGGTCGATCCGGTGCACAAAGTCTCGATCATCCCGCGCGGGATCGGTGCGCTCGGCTATACGATCCAGCGCCCGACCGAGGACCGCTTCCTGATGACCCGCGAGGAACTGGAGAACAAGATCGCCGTTCTTCTGGGCGGGCGTGCGGCCGAGAAGCTCATATACGATCACCTTTCGACCGGTGCCGCCGACGACCTGGTGAAGGCAACCGACATCGCCAGGGCCATGGTCGCGCGCTACGGCATGGACCCCGATCTGGGCCATGTCAGCTATGACACCGAGCGGCCCGGCTTCCTTGGCACGGGGGATCAATCCGCCTGGCTCAACCGCCGCCACAGCGAGGCAACGGCCGAGCGGATGGATACCGCTGTCAAGGCGATCATCGACGACATCTTCGCGCGTACGGTCGCGCTTCTCGACGCGAACCGGGCGCTGCTGGAGGAAACGTCCCGCGATCTGCTCTACCGCGAGACGCTGGACGAGCCCGACCTTCGGGCCATCGCAGAAAAGGTCCGCACTCAGGAGGTCGAGGCGGCCTGAACACAGAGACCCAGTCCGGACGTTCCGGCTGGGAGCATGACGGAGGTGAAAAATGGCAAACGGCATCTGTGATATCTGCAAATCCCGACCTGCCAGCTTTCGTGCGCAGGTCTCTGTCAACGGTGAACGCAAGGTGATGGAGCTTTGCGACGAGGACTACCGCAGGATCGCCCGACGGCAAGGGCGTAGCGCATCGCCACTGGAATCGCTTTTCGGAGGGCGCTCGCTCTTCGATGAATTCTTTGGCGATGCCGGTGGCCTTTTCGATCGGCTTGGCGAAGATCAGGGGCAACCCGTCCCTATCCGACAGGCGGGGCGCACCGCGCGGCGCGGCGGCATCAATATCGCTGACCGCCTGAGCGAACAGGCCAACCGGCTTTTGCAGGAGGCGGGCCAGAAGGCGCATGAATTCGGCCGGACCGAGGTTGATACGGAACACCTTCTGCTGGCGCTTACCGGCTCGGATGTTGTCCGCACGGTGCTGGGGCAGGTCAAGATCGACGCCGACGATCTGCGCCGCCAGATCGAGAGCGAAGCGAAGAAGGGCGACGCAACGGGGGAGGACCGTGAGATCGGCGTCAGCCCGCGGGTGAAGGATGCGCTGAACCGCGCCTTCATCGCCTCGAACGAGCTGGGCCATTCCTATGTCGGCCCCGAACACCTTCTGATCGGTCTCGCCGAAGAGGGCGAGGGCGTGGCGTCGAGCATCTTGAACCGGCTGGGCCTGACGCCGCAGGCGCTACGCCAGCAGGTGACAAAGGTCGTCGGTCAGGGGGCCGAGGAAGGCCGCGTCGAAACCCCGTCGAGCACGCCTGATCTGGATGAATACAGCCGCGATTTGACCAAGCTGGCGCGCGAGGGCAGGCTCGACCCGGTGATCGGCCGGGCGCGTGAAATCGAGACGACGATCGAGGTTCTGGCGCGGCGCAAGAAGAACAACCCGGTGCTGATCGGCGAACCGGGTGTCGGCAAGACCGCGATCATCGAGGGGCTGGCGCAGCGCATCGTCGCGGGCGAGGTGCCCGAGGCGCTGCGCGACAAACGGCTGGTCGAACTCAACATCAATTCGATGGTGGCCGGATCGAAATATCGCGGTGAGTTCGAGGAGCGGGTCCAGAAGATCCTCAAGGAGATCGAGGCCAACAAGGCCGACATGATCCTGTTCATCGACGAGATCCACACCATCGTCGGAGCCGGACAGGGCGGCGGCGAAGGCGGGCTCGACATCGCCAATACGTTCAAGCCGGCGCTGGCCCGCGGCGAGCTGAACCTGATCGGCGCGACCACCCTGAACGAGTACCAGAAATACATCGAGAAGGACGCCGCGCTGGAGCGCCGCTTCCAGCCGGTCTATGTCGATGAGCCGACGGTGGCGCAGACGATCATGATCCTGCGCGGACTGCGCGACACGCTGGAAAGCCACCACAAGGTGACGATCACCGACGAGGCCATCGTCGCGGCGGCCGAGCTTTCCGACCGCTACGTCACCGGCCGCTTCATGCCCGATAAGGCCATCGACCTGATCGACCAGGCTGCCGCGCGCGTGAAGATCAGCGCTACCGCGCGTCCCGTCGATGTCCAGGAGCTCGAGGCTGAGGTCGCCCAGATCCGGCGCGAGCAGGACTACGCTGCGGGGAGGAAGCAGTTCGACCGTGCTGCTGAACTCAAGAAAGAGCTTGAAGCCAAACAGGTCGAGCTTGACGAGTTGATGGAAACCTGGAAGCGCGACCGGGCCTCTGCGACGGCTGAAGTGCGCGCCGACCACGTGGCGCAGATCGTCTCGAAACTGACCGGCGTGCCGGTGAGCGAACTGACGACAGAAGAGCGCGAAAAGCTGCTGAAACTCGAGGACAAGTTGCATGAGCGGGTAATCGGCCAGGAAGAGGCCATCCATGCCGTTGCCGATGCCGTGCGACTGGCGCGCGCCGGGCTGCGCGAGGGCTCCGGCCCGACCGCGACCTTCCTGTTCCTCGGCCCGACCGGCGTCGGCAAGACCGAGCTGGCCAAGACTCTGGCGGAGACGATCTTCGGTGATCAGGATGCGATGATCCGCATCGACATGTCCGAATATGGCGAACGTCACGCGGTCGCGCGGCTGGTTGGCGCCCCGCCGGGCTATGTCGGTTACGACGAAGGCGGCCAGCTGACGGAACGGGTCCGGCGCCGGCCCTATTCTGTCGTGCTGCTCGACGAGATCGAGAAGGCGCATGCAGATGTCTATAACATCCTGCTGCAGGTCTTCGACGATGGCCGCCTGACCGACGGCAAGGGCCGCGTGGTGGATTTCACCAACACCATCATTATCGCCACGTCGAACCTCGGCTCCGATATCATCCAGCGCAACCTTCGCAAGCGCGGAACCAAGGAGTTCGACGAGGCAGGGCAGAAGGCCGAACTGATGGACGTGTTGCGTGCCCATTTCCGGCCCGAGTTCATCAACCGGATCGACGAAATCATCGTCTTCCATTCTCTGAACCAGTCGGAAATCCGGCAGATCGTCGAGCTGCAGCTGGCCCGTGTCGCCCGCACGGCGCTGACCCAGGGGGTCGAGCTCGACTATGACGGAAGCGTTGCGGAGCATTTCGGAGCAGTGGGTTTCCGGCCAGAGTTCGGCGCCCGCGAGTTGCGACGGCTAATCCGTTCGGAACTGGAGACTGAGCTCGCCCGCGAGATGCTTTCCGGTCGGATCGAGGACGGCGACAAGGTGCGCGTCGCCTGGACCGCGGATGATCAGAAGATCACGTTCCAAAAGCTGGAGAGCGCAGGAGAAACCGAGACCCCCGAAGTGCCGGGCAAAGCCGATAGCGAAGAGGCTGAGCCCGCCTCTGAATGATGGCCCGCGCACCGGCGGTGACGCCGCCGGTGCCGCAATCCGAAGAGAGGTAAATCATGCTGAAAGGACACAACCGCCCACCGTTTCGACCGAAGATCCCCGGAACTGACCTGACATCTCCAGACGTGCCGACAGCGTTGATCTACAGGCCAGCTCGCTCGTCTCACACCTCCGCTCCAATCAGGCGGCAGCATTGGATACTCGAGTTTGAGACGGCCCGGGCGCCGGTCATCGAGCCTCTTATGGGCTGGACCGCAACCAAAGATCCCTATCGTCCGATCCGCCTGACATTCCCTGATCTCGACAGCGCCATCGCCTTCGCGGAACGAAACGACTGGCAGTATATCGTGCGCCACGAGCCGGACAAACGTCGATCCGTGCCACCGCGCCGCTTCTGGTGGGAGACAGCGCCAACCAGCAAGGGAGCCGATGCTCCTGGCGCCCACCGCATCGAGACCGGCCACCGACCGAGTTCCCGGCACCGGCTTCACCGAGGCATCGACGCGGCCAGCGTTCGTGATCTATCAGCGGAACTCGCGACGGCTGCAGACCCGGTCTGTGAAGCGAGTGCTGAATCCTTCCCCGCGTCCGACCCACCGGCGTGGATCGGGGCAACTGTCTATGGAAGCGGGCGACGTTGATGCACGCCGACCAGGGGCTGTTGGAGGCCGCCGCGTTGCTCGCCATGATGGCTTTTTGCCATGTCGCGATCTGCGCATGGCTTGGCATCCCCGCACTGGTCGGTTTCCTGCTGTCCGGCATTGTGATCGGGCCGTCCGGTCTGGGGCTCATCGCCGAGGGTGCCACACTGACGCTTATAGGTGAGGTCGGGGTGATCCTGCTTCTCTTTGCGCTTGGTCTGGAATTCTCCCTCGACAAGCTCGTGTCGCTCCGGCGGCTGATCTTCGGACTCGGTCTGACACAGGTGCTCGTAACCGGAGGGTCGGTCACCGCAGGGCTGCTCGTCTTTACCGAGATCGCGCCGGCGGCGGCGGTTCTGATCGCTGGCGCGGTCGCGATGTCGTCGACCGCGCTTTGCCTTAAGGTCCTGGCGGGCGGCGATGCGCTCGGGACGCCCCAGGGACGGGTCGCGATCGCTGTTCTGCTGTTTCAGGATCTGGCGGCCGTCGGCTTTCTGGCCTTTCACGATGTCATCGCCGCGGCAGGAGTCGTGGAAAGCGGGCACGACGTCCTGAAGATGGTCGAGGGCATGGGCGTGCTCGTCGGGGCGCTCTTCATCGCCCGGTCAATGCTTCAGCGGCTTGCCGGATGGGTCGCAACCCAGGGCGAGGCTGAACTCGCACAGCTTCTGGCCCTGACCGTTGCCTTGCTCGCGGCCATTATTGCGCAGGTTGCGGGTCTTTCGCCGGCGCTCGGTGCCTTCGCTGCCGGCATGATGATCGCTGAGGGCGACGCCCGCCAATTCGTTGAACGGGAAATCAGGCCGTTCCGGGATCTGTTCGTCGGGGTGTTCTTCATCGGTATCGGAGCTCAACTCCATATAGGTGCGCTTTGGTCGACATGGCCAATGGTGTTGGCATGGCTTTTTGTGCTCATGGTGGTGAAACTCGCGCTTGTTGTTGCCCTGACCCGCATGTTCGGAGAACAGCTCGAGACTGCGCTTCGCGCGGGCGCCATCCTGGCCCATGGCGGCGAATTCAGCTTGATGCTCATCTCTGTCACGACTGCCTCCGGCCTGTTGCAAGCCAAGATCGCCGACCCTCTGTTCCTTGCGTTGGGGCTGAGCATGCTGATTGGAGCGGTTGTGGTTCGTCGCGCAGCGTGAATGCGGCCAACGCACACTCAGCACCTGCCTGCTTCGCGCCATATTTTTTGCGCGCGGGAGGGGGTTGAAACTCCAAAGTCGATTTCTAACTGAACTTTTCGCAGGGGTTCCCTGCTATCTGACATCGCTGTTTTGCGCAGGAGGTTTTGCCGGGCAAGGCCATCTCGCGTTCCGGAACCATGGTCCGGCGGATGGCAGTGATCTTGTATCACGACTGTCCGAATTCGAGATGCCACATCCGGCGGTCATGCCCAGGCGGGGTGATCGTAGACGACCTTCTCGCATCCATTGTTGAGGCTTCGCTCAGAAGAGGAGGTTTTGCCGATGAAGATCGCACAGATCGCACCGCTGGAAGAAAGTTGCCCGCCGCGTCTCTATGGGGGAACAGAAAGGATCGTCTCCTATCTCACCGAAGAACTGGTCAGGCAGGGCCATGAAGTCACGCTGTTCGCCAGCGGCGACAGCCGGACCAAGGCCCACCTGGTTCCGTGCAGCAAGGAAGCGCTCCGGCTCGATCCGAACGTGAAGAACTCGCTGCCTTGGCATGTCGCCATGCTGGAGGAAGTCCGCTTGCGGGCCGATGAATTCGACGTGCTGCATTTTCACATCGACTTCCTGCACTATCCCATGGCGCGCGCATTCGCCGATCGCATGGTGACGACCATGCACGGCCGGCTCGACGGGCCTGATCTTCGTCCCTTCTATGCGACCTTCCCGAACTATCCGCTCGTTTCGATCTCGGACGACCAGCGCCGTCCGCTGCCCTTCGTGAACTGGGCAGGAACAGTTTATCACGGTCTTCCCAAGACTCTGCTGCCCTTCACCGAACGCCCGAACGGCGACTATCTTGCTTTCCTCGGACGGATTTCGCCGGAGAAACGCCCGGACCGCGCCATCGAAATTGCGGCGCGGGCGGGGATGCCACTGAAAATCGCCGCCAAGATAGGCGATGCGGATCGCAAGTATTGGGAAGAGATCATCGCGCCTATGGTCGACGCCCACGACAATGTCGAGTTCATCGGAGAGATCAACGAGAAGCAAAAGGCCGAATTTCTCGGGAACGCGCGGGCGCTGCTCTTCCCGGTCGACTGGCCCGAACCTTTCGGCTTGGTGATGATCGAGGCCATGGCCTGCGGCACGCCTGTAATCGCATGGGCGAATGGCTCAGTGCCCGAGATCGTGGAGCCAGGGCTGACCGGCTATGTCGTGCACTCGCTGGAGGACGCTGTCGCGGCCGTCAGCAAGCTGGACCGTATCAGCAGAGGAATCGTGCGCGAGACGTTCGAAGAACGCTTCACCGCAGATCGCATGGCGCGCGACTATGTCGAAATCTATCGCGGGCTGCCGGGCGTCGAGGCTGTTACGATGCCGCTCCCGCATATGCTCGGCGGCCATGGGGCCCATGTCCTGCATGCAGCGGAATGAGTGCGAAGGAGAGTAAGATGACCGAGGCGCTGCAACAGACGGCCTTGCGTGCGTCGCAACTGGTCGCGCCGCCGGCGCAATTCTTCATCCCGGCGGCAGCCTCCTTGCAGGAGCGGCGGCCACGAACCCTGAAGCACGGCGATACCTTCGCCGTGTTCGATCACAATGGCGATGTGCTCTCGGGGCCAGGCAGCCCCGAGGGCCTGTTCCATCGCGACACCAGGTATCTCTCGCATTACTATCTGACCATCGGGGGAGAGCGGCCCATGCTGCTCTCGTCCACATTGCGCGACGATAACGCCACGCTGACCTGCGATCTGACGAATCCCGATCTTTATGACGAAACCGGTCGCTGTCTGATTGCGCATGATCGCATCCACATGCGCCGGACGCGGTTTCTCTGGCAGGGCACGTGTTATGAGCGGCTGGCGGTACGCAATTTCGACGAGGCCCCACATGAGATTACCTTGGAAATCGCCTTTGAGGCCGATTTTGCGGATATTTTTGAGGTCCGTGGCCGGGTGCGGGCCCGCCGGGGAACGTCGCTCTTGCCGGAGGTGGATGGCTCGCACGTGCTCTTGTCGTACCGGGGGCTCGACCACAATCCACGTAGCACCGCTCTGCGTTTTGATCCTGCGCCTGCGCAGCTTGAGCCGGGGAAAGCCGTCTATCGTCTGAGCCTCGCCCCCGGCGAAACGCGTTCGCTCTTTATCGAGATCGGCTGCGACGTGAATGGGGCTGAGGATCCTCCGTCGCGCCTGTTTTTCCGCTCGTTGCGGGACGCGCGCCGCGCACTCAGACGTTCTTCTTCCCGCGCAGCCACGGTGCAAAGCTCCAACGAGATATTCAACGAGACCATGCGCCGTTCGGTCTCGGACCTCTACATGCTCATGACCGATACGGAGGAGGGGCCCTATCCCTATGCGGGCGTGCCCTGGTTCAGCACCGTGTTCGGGCGCGATGCTCTGATCACCGCCTGGGAAATGCTCTGGCTCGACCCGGCGGTCGCGCGGGGCGTTTTACTGCATCTTGCGGCCAACCAGGCGACGGAATTCGATCCGGATACCGATGCCGAGCCAGGCAAGATCCTTCATGAAGTGCGTTATGGCGAAATGGCGGAAACCGGCGAAGTTCCGTTCCGGCGCTATTACGGCAGCGTGGATTCGACACCGCTGTTCGTGATGCTCGCCGGGGCGTATTTCGAACGCACCGGCAATCGGGTGGTGCTGGAAACACTCTGGCCGCATGTCTGTGCGGCGCTCGACTGGATCGAGACCTATGGCGATCGGGACGGCGACGGTTTCGTGGAATACGGGAGGCGCAGCGACAAGGGGCTCGCCAACCAGGGGTGGAAGGACAGTCATGATGCGGTGTTTCACGCCGATGGGACGCTGGCCAAGGGGCCGATCGCGCTATGCGAGGTACAGGGCTACGTCTATGCTGCCCGGCTGGCTGCGTCCGAGATCGCACGGGAACTCGGTCATGACGGGATCGCGGAGGAACAGGCGCAAAAGGCCTCGGAATTGAAGTCCCGTTTTGACGCGGCGTTCTGGGACGATGAGCTTGGAACCTATGTGCTCGCCCTCGATGGTGACAAACGGCCCTGCCGAGTACGCAGTTCGAACGCGGGCCATCTGCTCTGGACGGGAATCGTCCCGGAGGAGCGCGCCGAAACGGTCGTTCGAGCCCTGATGGGGCCGTCGTCTTTCTGCGGATGGGGAGTGCGGACCATTGCCGCGGGTCAGGCACGGTACAATCCGATGAGCTATCACAACGGGTCGGTCTGGCCCCATGACAATGCGCTGATCGGGGCGGGGTTGGCGCGCTACGGGTTCCGTGAAGAGGCCGCACGGATTTTCGAGGGCATCTTCTCTGCGGCCACCTATATCGACCTGCGACGGTTGCCGGAGTTGTTCTGCGGCTTCCCGCGCCGCGAGACGCAAGGCCCCACCTTCTATCCGGTGGCCTGTACGCCGCAGGCCTGGGCGGCGGGAGCGCCGCTTTTGCTGCTTCAGGCCTGTCTCGGGCTGCGCTTCGACGCCGAGGCGCGGCAGGTGATCTTCGAGCAACCGATCCTTCCGGAGTTTCTGGGAGAGGTCGTGCTGCGCAATCTCCGCCTTGATGGTGGATCCGTCGATGTGGCTCTGCGCCGGTCTGGCACCCACGTGGTTGCCGATGTTCTGCGTCGCGACGGACCGGTTCGGGTTATTGTGACCACCTGAAGGGACGGGCTGGCGCCATCGTCTGCGCCAGCCCGATTTCTGCTACTGCAGATCATCTTCTTCCTGATCGGCTTCGAGCAATTCGACCAGCCGGGCGACCCGGCCCGATGGGAAGGGGCTATGGGCATCGACCTGCGCCTCGTCCGCCTCGACCCAGGCCTTGGCACAGGCAAGTTCGGAGGCGTCGGCGCCGGTGCGCAGAATATCAGACAGAAGCGTGGGGTCCGTGCCGGGACCCAGGATGCTTTTCACGTCGTTTTCGGTCATGATCTCCTCCTTTCGAATGCTACAAGGAAGCAAGAGAAATATAGGAGAGCTGTTCGTAGAAAAAAGTTTCCGAGCATCCTCTTGAAACCGTAAGGTGCTGTTCCAAATCACTTTATGCAGATCGCCCAGATGGGGATCGGCCATAAAGCGGGACATCGCTCCTGCGGTGCTCCCGATGTCTGTACCCATGTTGCTCAAAGGAGGATATGGCTATGGCAACGACACTTGATTTTGCACCTCTGTTCCGTTCGAGCGTTGGCTTCGACCGTATGCTCGACGCGCTCGAGACAGCCCGTCGAGTGGAGACGCTCGACAACTGGCCGCCTTATGACATCGTCAAGACCGGCGAGGACGACTATCGCATCGACATGGCGGTGGCGGGCTTTGCCGAAGACGATCTGACCCTGACCCAAGACAAGAACATGCTGATCGTGTCGGGCCGCAAGGAGACGCCCGAAGGTGACGGCGGTGTCAGCTATCTCTATCGTGGCATCGCCGGCCGGTCGTTTGAACGTCGGTTCGAACTGGCCGATCACGTCCGGGTCGAAGCGGCCACGCTGTCGAACGGCTTGCTGACCGTCGAGCTCAAGCGCGAGATCCCCGAGGAACTCAAACCGCGTCGGATCGAGATCGCGTCGGCTGAGGCGACCGAGGGTCTCGAGACCAGGCAGCTCGAGACAGCTCCAGAGCCGGAACCGGTCGCGGCCTGAACCAGCTTGGACCCAGAACGGGACGTTCCGGCCGCTCGGGTGGCGGCCGGACGCCCTTCCTGCAATCTGGAGGCTAAGAGATGAACGTGATCAGCGGAGATTTCACAGGACAATCACATGTATCACCCATTCTGAGTCAGGCCGGTTCGCGACCAGACTGGGACTCTTCTCTGCCGGACGATGCGGTCGCCCGGATATGGAAACCGTCGAAATCGGCGATGACCTCGGGGCGCACGCGTACGAAGGGCTGGAAGATGAGCTTTCCACGCCGGACCGGTCCTTGGCTCGAGCCTTTGATGGGCTGGACGGGTGGCGACGACACGATCCAGCAGATAGACCTTAGCTTTCCGACGCTGGAAGCCGCTATTCGCCATGCAAAGCGTCTGGGGGTGGCTTACGAGGTGCATCTGCCGGCAGGCGAAGCCGCGCGCCGTGCCGCCCGGGCACGGGACAGGCAGGCCGGGCTGTGGTCCGATGCCACGCTCTCTCGGCTCGGACTGTCCGAGATGCGGCAAACCTATCGTGACGCGATGGCCGGCGCAAAACGGCGGGGCGATCCGAAAGGCGGCGATGATGGGCGTTCTCCCATTGAAGTTGCTTCGGACGCCAGCCTGTCGTTGGAGGCTCGCCGTTCTATCCTGATGAACTGGGCCTACACGGAGTATCTTCAGGATGTCGCCAGCACCGAAGGCATGCCGGAAAACCAGCGTGCATCGCAGTTTGCCGAGGTTGAACGAGCGCTGTTGGCGCTTGAAGCGGCGGTGGCCGCCGACGGATTGTATCCATCCGTTGAGGAAGGGAGGGCGGCATGAATCCCTTCGTTGCAATTGATGCCCAGCAGGCGGTGCCCGATCGTTTCGCACTGGTCCTCGCCGCGAGCGCCCGCAGCCGGGCGCTGAGGGCCGGGGCAGAACCGCGGGTCGAACCTAAACGGCAAGCAACCGAAGAGCTTGCCTTGGAAGAGATCGCGACCGGTGCGATTTCGCAGGAGGAGCTGTTGCCCTTCCTGCCTGCGCCGGCGCCCAAGCGGCTGGCTCGGCCGCATTGAATCCCTGGTGAAGAGAAAGGAGGTAACACCATGAGCAAGACCTGGACCACGAACTATGACAAGCTTGGCGACGGCATCAGCCTTCTCGCGGGCCTAGCCCTCGCTGGGTTGCCCTTCGTCGTCACGATGACCGATATTGCCTTCTGGAGCGCCCTACTGACAGGAGGACTGATCGCAGTGCTTGCCGCAATTGCGCTTTGGCGACCGCATGAAGGGCTTGACTGGGCGCGTATGGTTGCGGGTGTCTGGGCTGCGATCAGCCCATGGGCTCTCGTAGCCGGCTTCACGCTCAGTATCGCGCTTGCCCATGTGGCCCTCGGCGTGCTCGCGCTGGCCTTTCCCGCCTGGCGGCGCTGGAAGAACGACGGTGGGAATTCTGCTCTGACAGCCTAATTTGGCTACCGGCCCCGCGAACGGGGCCGGTAGTTTCTTACGTTGTTTGAAAGACCAACGAAGTAGTGACGCGTTATCGGGATTTAAACCTCCACCTTCGGAGGGCAGCGCTCAAGAGTGCTGTCGCGTTTCCGCCAAGGCTAAGCTACCGCTCGAAATAGCAATTCCAGACCGCGGGAAATCCCCACAACCATCGCAATTTTCTTAGATACATCTCTAACATCATCTGGCCCCATGGGCCGACCGTCCAGTGGCAAGTTATGATGGGTGCGCCCTCCCGCAACCATCTTTACTTGCTCGGGGCGCAAGTTGTGATCAGATCCTGCCCCCGCAACCAACGATACTTCGATAATTTGAAGGCAGATCGCTTGGAGTGTGGCCTATTTGAGCTTCCTTCAAAGTTTCAGGCTGGGGAACCTTCGGCAAGGCGGGCTGAGCTCAGGCTCTGTCGATTGCGACCTGCATTCCCGGCCAGTTTGCATATTTGTCGCCTGTTTCTCGGATGTGCGTATAGCGTTTCAGGCTAACCCAAGACCTGTGTCCGCTGACCGCCGCGACATGGGGGATGTTCCAACCCATCTCGAACAACCGGGAAATGCCTTCGTGGCGCAGATCGTGGAAGTGCAGATCCTCGATCCCGAGTAGCTTGCAAGCGCGTGTGAAGTTGGTCGTGATCGCGTCCGGGGAGTAGGGGAAGATCTCAGCCTTGCTCTTGCGCATACTGTCGATGACCCGAATGGCCTCCTCAGGCAGATCGACCCAGGTATCGTTTCCGAGTTTTTCGCCGGGATGCTTCATGTCGCGGACCAGGATGCGCTTGTGCTCCTTCTGAAAGTCATCCCAGGTGAGCCGGGTGATCTCTGCCTGTCGGCGCGTCGAGAAGAGAGCGAAAACGATCACCTTGTGCATGGGCATGGCTTGAGGCGTTCTCTGGCGCCGATCAATGAAGTGGGCCAGCAGCCGGTCGAGTTCATCAAGGGTGGGCCTGCGGTTCCGCTGCGCAGAACGGGAGATGATCCCCATGCGGCGCGCGACGGTGATCGCGTCTCTCATCTCCCGGTCATCCAGTCGAAAGTCCCACATCGGTCGGGCTATGGCGAAAATGGAGGCGAGATGGCTCGCGTAGTTCCCGACGGTTTGCGGTTGTCCAGGCAGTGACTGAAGGAACTCGATGATATCCTTCGCCTTGATGGTGGAGCAGGGCAGATCGGCGATCGGGTAGGTGGTGATGGTCCTGAGGACCTGCGCTTTCGTGCGGCCGATGTCCTTCACGGCTTCCTCGGTATAGCGCTCGATCGCTTTGGACAGCGGGGGATCGGATGCGTTCAACTCTTCCAGCGCACCAGGTCTTGCTAGCTCTTTCTCGCGTTTCTTTATCCAGGCGGTCGCAGCTGGACGTCTGTCAAAAGTCTTCGTCTCATGATAGACGGTGCCCTCGCGCATCACTCGTACACGTGCCCTGTAGCTGTTATGTCCATCCTTGCGTTTGCGCGTGGTGATCGAGCCCATGATGGTCTCCCCATTTGGTCCATGGAACTGTATTTGGTCCACAGGACCAAATCCAGTGTCAAAATCGACTGATTTGGTCCATAATGAGCGGAAACGAGACGAGCTGAAGGTGCGCCGAAGTGGCTGAGAAAAAAAGAAAAAAGGAGATATCAACGGCTTCCCGTCTGTCCGTCGCGCCCATGATGGACTGGACCGACCGCCATTGCCGATATTTTCACCGGCTTCTCAGCGGGCGCGCGTTGCTTTATACCGAGATGGTCACGGCCCCGGCCTTGGTACGCGGCGGGGCGACACACCTGCTTGATCACGACGCCGCCGAACATCCGCTCGCGCTGCAACTGGGCGGGTCGGACCCGGCCGAGCTTGCGCAGGCCGCGCGCATGGGCGAGCGGGCCGGCTATGACGAGATCAACCTCAACTGCGGTTGTCCCTCCGACCGGGTGCAGTCGGGCACCTTCGGCGCCGTCCTCATGACGCAGGCGCCGCTCGTGGCCGATTGCGTCGCGGCCATGCGCGATGCCGTCTCGGTCGAGGTCACGGTCAAGTGCCGCATCGGCGTGGACGAGCAGGACCCCGAAGTGATCCTGCCCGACTTCCTCGAGAAGATCCGCGCCGCTGGCTGCCGCCGTGTCATCATCCACGCCCGCAAGGCCTGGCTGCAGGGGCTCAGCCCCAAGGAAAACCGCGATATCCCGCCGCTCGATCCCGCTCTGGTCCTGCGGATGAAGCGCGACTTCCCGGACCTGCACATCTCCACCAACGGCGGGGTGGAAAGCCTCGACGAGGTGCAGGATTTCCTGGCGCAGGGGCTCGACGGGGTCATGGTCGGCCGGGCGGCCTACCATCGGCCCTGGGACATCCTCGGCCATGCCGACGCCAAGCTCTGGGGCGACACACCCCTGCCGCGCGCGCCCGAGGACGTGGCCCGCGCCATGCTGCCCTACATCGACACCCACCTCGCCGCGGGCGGCAAGCTCGCGCAGGTCAGCCGTCATATGCTGGGGCTCTTTGCCGGGCGCCCGGGCGCGCGCCACTGGCGGCGGGTGCTCTCCGAAGGCGCCCACCTGCCGGGGGCCGGGCCGGAGCTTGTCGAACAGGCGCTGGACGCGCTCCCCCGCGCCGCATGACGGAGAAGGGGGTGCGGCAAGGGCCGGGCTGGCAGCTCTTCGACCACGACCCCTCCACCGCGACCTGGGCTGCCGCAGCGCTGGAACCGGCCTGCGCGGCAACTGCCGACCCCGAGCTGCGGGCCCGCTGGCTCGATTGCGACGGCACGTGGTTCGTCGGTGTCGATGCGCTGCCCAACGCGCCGGACGGGTCCATCGCCGGCACATCGCTTGCCGGAACGGTCATCGATCACCTGTGCCCGCTGCCGCCCCTGCATCCCGCCCAGCTTTCGGTGACCTATCCCGGCTACCCGCGGCCCCGCCGCGGCGAGGGGGAGGCCGCCTTCCGCTACCGGCTGCGCCGCGACGCCGCCCATGTGGATGGCGTCACCCGCCACGGCCCCGACCGCCGCCGCTGCGCGACCGAGCCCCATGCCTTCATCCTCGGCCTGCCGCTGACCCTCTGCGATCCCGGTGCAAGCCCGCTGGTCGTCTGGGAGGGCAGTCACGAGATCATGCGCAAAGCCCTTGCCGCCCGTTTCGCAGGTGTGCCGGAAACCGAACGGCCCGATGTGGATGTCACCGAGGTCTACCAGGCCGCACGCCGCCATTGTTTCGAGACCTGCCGCCGGGTCGAGATCACCGCCCGGCCGGGAGAGGCCATTCTGCTGCATCGGCTGTTGCTGCACGGCGTGGCGCCATGGCGCGACGGGGCCAAGGCACCGCCCGAGGGGCGCATGATCGCCTACTTCCGCCCGCAGTTGCCCGGCGGCATCAGTGACTGGCTGTCATCGGAAAACTGACCGGCGCGCGTCGCCCGGCCGTTACTCGGAGCCGCGCCCCAGGCCACTGCGCTCCATGCGGCCCCGGCGTCCGCCGCGGCGGCGCGTCAGCTTTGAGGCACGGTCCGGCAGCTCGGACATGATATCGCGACGCTCCTCGGGGCTCATCCGCGACCACATGGCGATCTCCCGCGTGCTGCGCAGGCACCCGGTGCAAAGCCGGCTTTCCGGCTCGACCACGCAGATCTTCACGCAGGGGCTCTCGATTCCGTCGCGCTTGCCCATATTGCTCACCTCTCAGATCGTCCGCGATCCCGCGGGACCGGCGGTCCCTATCACGATTCGCCCATGTTGCGCAGCCGGTCGAGCGCACCCTGCAGGATGTAGGACGCAGCGACATGGTCGATCAGCTCCGCACGCCTGCGCCGCGAGGTATCCGCCTCGAGCAGCGCCCGCTCCGCCGCCACCGTGGACAGCCGCTCATCCCAGAATGTGATCGGGCGCTTCCACATCGGCGCGAGGTTGCGCGCAAAGGCCCGCGTCGACTGACAGCGCGGCCCCTCGCTGCCATCCATGTTTACCGGCAGGCCCAGGATGATGCCACCGATCTCGCGGCTTTCCAGCGCCGCGATCAGCGCCTCGGCATCGGCGCGAAACTTCTTGCGCCGCAGCGTCTGCAAGGGCGTTGCCACGCTACGCATCCGGTCCGAGACCGCGATGCCGATGGTCCGGTCGCCAAGATCGAGCCCGGCAAGCGCCGAGCCGCGGGGCAGGGCGCCTGCGAACCCGGCAATATCCTCGTGCAGCAGCGTCATTGCGACAGCCCCGCGCGCGCCGCGGCCTCATCGATCATCTGCATGGCCTCCGGCGTATCTCCGAAGACGCCCTGCGCCTCGGCGTAGATCGCCTGCGCCTGTTCGGAGCGTCCCAGCACGCCGAGTGCCCCGATCAGCCGGGCCCATTCCTCGGCGGTGCCGCCCTCTTCGGCAAGGCGGGTGGAAAGCCGGTCGACCATGCCCTCGACCATCTGCGCGCGATCCTCCTCGCTGAGATCGCCAGCGGCCTCCATGTCCTCGCGGCTGGGGCCGGGCAGGCCTTCGACCGGGGCAGGGGCGGCGCGCTCGGGCAACTGGTAGTCCCGCTCGCCCGCGCGCCAGGCGACGTCACGGATCTGCGCCTCGATCGGCGGCACCCAAGGCGCGTCCGGCCCACTGCTGCGGAGCAGCCGGTCCCACATGCGGAAGGCGATGTCGGGCCGGCCGATCTGCGCCATCATCAGCCCGCCGTAATACTGCGCCACGCCGTTGCCAGGATCACGGGCCAGCGCCCCCTCGAGCGCGCTCTGAGCCTCGGGCGAGACGTAGCCGCCAGCGGCCAGCACCATCATGTCGGCAAGATCGGCGTAGTCCTGGGCGGTGGCATCATCGCCGCGCAGGCTCAGAATCCGCTCCTGCGCCTTGTAAGCGGCGCGGTAGTTACCGAGCGCCGCCTCCGAGCGCGCCAGAAGCCGCAGCCCGCGGATGTCCTCGGGCCGGTCATCGACCGCCTGCCGCAGACGCTCCACGAGCTCCATGTAATCCCCCGACACGTTCGGGGTGGGCTGCGCGGGCACACCGGCCTCAGCATCCGCCTGCGAGGGCCTGTCGGTGCGCGCACGCTCCGCCGCGGCCAGCCGCTCGGCGCGAGGCAGGTCGCCGTAGCCCGGCGCCCCGAGCCACGTGTAAAGCGCGAAGGACCCGCCCAGCACCACCAGCACCATGACCGCGCTCGCGACCGTGGAAACGGCACCCGACTGACCGCCCGCAGGCCGGGCCTCGCCGGCCTTGGCGTCGGCGGCCAGGATCCGCCGCGATACCTCCGTGCGCAGGCGCTCGGCCTCCTCCGCCGGGATCACGCCGCGCGTGGCATCCCGGTCGATCTCCTTGAGCTGGTCGCGGTAGACCTGCAGGTCGTAGGCCGCAGCCGGCCCCGTCTGCCTGCGTCCGCGCAGCAGTGCCATCGCCAGAAGCGCGGTCACCGCAAGCGACAGCACACCCGTCAATACCCAGAACAGCGTCATGGCTTCCCCCGATACATCGCCTTGCATCTAAAGGCGCAAGGCACGGGAAAAAAGGCCAAATGGCCGCATCAGGCCGCCATGTCGCAACCGCGTCGAATTGTGACGGTTGTGATCGGCGGCGGCGACGTGCTGAGGTCCATTACGTCCAAAGCACTCCTGACGCGGATTCGATGCCCATGAAACGCTACTCCGTCTTTGCCGTCGCCCGGCAGGCTCTCTCCAACCACCAGGGCTGGGAGAGGGCCTGGCGCAATGCGACGCCGAAAAAGCGCTACGACGTGGTCATAGTCGGTGCCGGCGGCCACGGGCTCGCCACGGCCTACTACCTTGGCAAGAACTTCGGCATCACCAATGTGGCGGTGATCGAAAAAGGCTGGCTCGGCGGTGGCAACACCGGCCGCAACACCACCATCATCCGCTCGAACTACCTGCAGGACCCCTCCGCCGCGATCTACGAGAAATCGCGCAGTCTCTATGAGACCATGAGCCAGGACCTGAACTACAACGTCATGTACTCGCCCCGCGGCGTGCTCATGCTCGCCCAGACCGAGCACGAGGTCCGCGGCTACCGCCGCACCGCCAACGCCAATGCGCTGCAGGGCGTGGACACGGAATTCGTGAGCCCCAAGCGGGTCAAGGAAATCGTGCCCATCATCAACCTTGACGGTCCGCGCTACCCGGTGCTCGGCGGTCTCTGGCAGGCCCGCGCCGGAACCGCGCGCCACGACGCCGTGGCCTGGGGCTACGCCCGCGCCTGCTCCGACATGGGCATCGACATCATCCAGAAGTGCGAGGTCACCGGCGTGCGCCGCGACGGCGACCGCGTCACCGGCGTCGACACCACCAAGGGCCAGATCGACTGCGACAAGCTCGGCATCTTGGTCGCCGGCCACTCGGGCCACCTCGCGGGCATGGCGGGCTTCCGCCTGCCGATCGAATCCGTCGCGCTCCAGGCGCTGGTCTCCGAGCCCATCAAGCCGATCATGGATTGCGTTGTCATGGCCAACACCGTGCACGGCTACATGAGCCAGTCCGACAAGGGCGAGATGGTCATCGGCGGCGGCGCCGACGGCTACAACAACTACACCCAGCGCGGCTCCTTCCACCACATCGAGGAAACCGTCCGCGCGCTGGTCGAAACCTTCCCCATGGTCTCGCGCCTCAAGATGCTGCGCCAGTGGGGCGGCATCGTCGACATGACCGGCGACCGCTCGCCCATCCTGTCCAAGACCCCGGTCGAGGGCGTCTTCATCAACTGCGGCTGGGGCACCGGCGGCTTCAAGGCCATCCCCGGCTCCGGCTGGGGCTTTGCCGAACTCATGGCCAGGGGCACCTCGCCGCTCTGCGACGAGTTCTCGCTCGGCCGCTTCCGCGAAGGCCGCTTCATCGACGAAAGCGTTGCCGCCGGGGTGGCCCACTGATGAATTGCGCGCCTTTCCGCCCATCCACTGTGCGTCCCGGGAACGAACCCGCGCGCCCGTTGTTCTTCGGCCAATATTCCAAAAGGGACATACCATGGCCGAAAACAACAGAGACACCCACGTCACCCGTGAGACCCACGTCGAAAAATCGCGCGGCTCGGGGATGGCATTCATCGTCGGCGGCCTTGTCGTGGCCGTGCTCGTCATCGCCTATTTCCTCTTTGCCGGCGGCGCCGGTGACATGGGCGCAGGCACGGGCGGCGAAGCGGGCGGCGATACCAACGTCACCGTCGAAGCGCCCGAGGCCAGTGCCTCGTCGGGCGCCGCGTCCGATGGCGCAGGTGAAGGCGGCGGCGATGCCGCGGCAGATGCCGACACGTCCGGCGGTTCCGAAGGCTCCGCATCGACGGACTGATCGCCCGGCCCATTCGCCGGTCGGGCGCATGACCCGACCGGCCCCCCATGGGGCCACAAGAGGTGCCCCATGCTGACCATTCAATGCCCCCACTGCGGCGTTCAGGCCGAGGAAACCGAACTCTCCCCCGGCGGCGAGGCGCATCTGTCGCGCTTCGGCCCCGGCAGCGAGGATCAGGATTTCGAGGCCTACCTCTTCTTCCGCGAAAACCCCAAGGGCGTGCACTTTGAACGCTGGCGCCACGTGCATGGCTGCGGCAAGTGGTTCCACGCGGCCCGCTGCACCGTGACCATGGAGGTCTTCGGCACCTATTCCGCCCAGACCACCGAGCCGCCGAAGGCGCTGCGCGACAAGATCAGCGAAAAGCGTCCCGGCTGGACATGGCGGGACATCGCCTGATGCTTCTTCTTGGCACAAATATTCCGGGGTCCGGGGCAGAGCCCCGGTCCGCCCGCAACCACACGCGCCCGACGACCGGGCAGGGGTCCGCCACACCACTCGAAAGCCACGACCGATGAGCACCCGTCTTTCCCACGGCGGCCGCCTGACCGACCGCAGCACGCCCGTCCAGTTCACCTTCAACGGCCGCAGCTTCTCGGGCTATGCCGGCGACACGCTCGCCTCGGCGCTGCTCGCGGGCGACCAGATGATGATGGGGCGCAGCTTCAAGTACCACCGCCCCCGCGGCGTGGTCTCCTCGGGCGCCGAGGAACCCAACGCGCTGGTCAACCTCGGGCAGGGCGACACCCACGAACCCAACGCCCGCGCCACCACGACCGAGATCTTCCAGGGTCTCAAGGCCTCCAGCCAGAACCACTGGCCGAGCCTCGAATACGACGTGGGCGCGGTGAACGCGCATCTGTCGCGCTTCCTGCCCGCGGGCTTCTACTACAAGATGTTCATCCATCCGCGTCCGCTCTGGAAACACGTCTACGAGCCCTTCATCCGCCAGTCCGCGGGTCTCGGCAAGGCGCCGCACCCCGAGGCGCGCGACCCCGACACGTATGAACACTTCTACGCCTACACCGATGTTCTCGTGGTGGGCGGCGGTGTCGCCGGTCTCCAGGCCGCGCTCGAGGCCGGGCGCGCCGGCGCCGAAGTGCTCCTGCTCGAACAGACCGCTCACTGGGGCGGCCGCACCCCCGTCGACGGCGGCGAGATCGACGGTCTCGACCCCGACGCTTGGATCGAAAAGGCCGTGGGTGAGCTCGAAGCGATGCCAAACGTCCGCATCCGCACCCGCACCATGGGCGCGGGCATCTACGACCACGGCTACGTGCTGGGCTACGAGCGCCTGACCGACCACGCGCCCGGGCAACCCGGTCCGCGCCACCGTCTGTGGCGGATCCGCGCAAAGCAGGTCGTCACCGCCACCGGTGCAATCGAGCGCCCGCTTGCCTTCGCCGGAAATGACATTCCCGGCGTCATGCTCGCCAGCGCCGTGCGCGACTACCTCGTCAACTACGGCGTCGCCGTGGGCGACCGCACCGTGGTCGTGACCACCAACGACGACGGCTACCGCACCGCCATCGCGCTCAAGCGCGCGGGCCTCGACGTGCCCGCGGTGCTCGACGCCCGCGAATACGGCGGCGGCGCGCTTATGGATCAGGCCAAGGAGATGGGCATCCGGGTCGAGACCGGCCGCGGCATCAGCAAGGTCAAGGGCGGCAAGCGCGTCACCGGCGTCGCCACCTGCGGCATCGCGGGCTCGGGCGCATTGATCGACGAAATCGCCTGCGACTGCGTCGCCATGTCCGGCGGCTGGTCCCCGGTAGTGAACCTCTGGTCCCACTGTGGCGGCAAGCTCTTCTGGGACGAGGCGCAGGCCTGTTTCCGCCCCGACACGGACCGCGCGCCCACCGGCGCCGACGGCAAGCCCTTCGTCACCCCGGCAGGCGCCGCCAACGGCTATCTCTACCTGTCCGAGACGCTCTCGGACGGGGCGGTCGGCGGCCGTACCGCGGCCACCGCCACGGGCCACGCCGCGGGCGATGCCGCCGTGCCGGAAACCAGCGCCCCGGTCGAAGCCGCCCCGCGTCCCGTCTGGATGATGCCCGAAGGCGCGCCCTACGAGTACCGCGCCAAGGCCTGGCTCGACTACCAGAACGACGTCAAGGTGACCGACGTGCAGCTTGCCGCGCGCGAAGGCTTCGAAAGCGTCGAACATACCAAGCGCTACACCACGCTCGGCATGGCGACGGATCAGGGAAAGCTCAGCAACCTCAACGGCCTCGCGACTCTTGCGAATGCCCTGGGCGAGGAGATCCCCCAAGTCGGCACCACCACCTTCCGCCCGCCCTACACGCCTATCTCCATGGGCTCCATCGCGGGCGAGGCGCGCGGCAGCGTCTTCCAGCCGCTGCGCCGCACGCCGATGCACGACTGGCACGAGGCGCATGGCGTCCAGTGGGAACCCGTCGGCCACTGGCGCCGTCCCTACTGCTTCCCGAAGGCGGGCGAGTCCTCCGAGCAGGCCGTCCATCGCGAGATCACCGCGACGCGCGACAGCCTCGGGCTGCTCGACGCCTCGACGCTGGGCAAGATCCTCGTGAAGGGCCCCGACGCGGGCCGCTTCATGGACATGCTCTACACCAACCTCATGAGCAAGCTGGCCGTGGGTCGCTGCCGCTACGGGCTCATGTGCTCGGAAAACGGCTTCCTCAGCGATGACGGCGTCGTTGCGCGCCTCGACGAGGACACCTTCCTCGTGCACACCACCACCGGCGGCGCCGACCGCATCCATGCCCACATGGAGGAATGGCTCCAGACCGAGTGGTGGGACTGGCAGGTCTACACCGCCAACGTGACCGAGCAATATGCCCAGGTCGGCGTGGTCGGCCCCAACGCCCGCAAGGTGCTGGAAAAGCTCGGCGGCATGGACCTCTCGGCCGAGGCGATGCCCTTCATGACCTGGGCCGACGGCACGCTCGGCGGCCTCCAGGCCCGCGTCTTCCGCATCTCCTTCTCGGGCGAACTCAGCTTCGAGGTGGCCGTGCCGGCGGGGCAGGGCCGTGCGCTCTGGGATACGCTGATGGAGGCGGGCGCCGAATTCAACGCCACGCCCTACGGCACCGAGGCGCTGCACGTCATGCGCGCCGAGAAGGGCTTCATCATGATCGGGGACGAAACCGACGGTACCGTGATCCCGCAGGATCTCGGGCTCGACTGGGCGATCTCCAAGAAGAAGGACGACTACATCGGCAAGCGCGCGCAAGAGCGCAGCTTCATGGACAACGCCGACCGCTGGAAGCTCGTGGGCCTCGAAACCCTCGATGGCTCGGTCCTGCCCGACGGCGCCTATGCGCCAACCGATGGCAAGACCCGCAACGGCCAGCGCAACACCCAAGGGCGCGTGACCTCGAGCTACTTCTCGCCCACGCTGGGCAAGGGCATCGCCATGGGCCTCGTGCACAACGGGCCCGACCGCATGGGCGAGGTGATCTCCTTTGCCGCCGCCGATGGGACCACCATGACCGAGGCCCGCATCGTCAACGCCGTCTTCTTTGATCCGGAAGGGAAGAAACAGAATGTCTGAGCCCGTCACCCCCCTTGCAGGCGCCAGCTTCGACGGGCTGGTGCGCGTGACCGAGACCGGCCCGCAGGGCATGATCGTCCTGCGCTGCCCCGAGGATGCAACCGATGCGCGCGAAGCCGCCACGGCGGTCACCGGCACCAAGGACCCGGCCCTGCGCCGGGCCGCCGTCTCGAACGGCACCGGCATCCTCTGGATGTCGCCGGATGAACGGTTGATTCTCGTGCCCCGCGCGAAATCGGCCAGCACCGTGGCCGAGATGCAGGCCAAGCTTGCCGGGCAGCACGCGCTTGTCGCCGACGTCTCGGACGCCCGCGCCATCTTCCGCCTCGAAGGCGATCCGCTCATGGTGCGCGAGGTGCTGGCCAAGCTCGCGCCCGTGGACATGCGCCCCGATCATTTCGAGGTGGGCGAGGTGCGCCGCACGCGGCTGGCACAGGTCGCCGCCGCCTTCTGGCTCGAGCAGGAGGGAACAGCGGACCTGATCTGTTTCCGCTCGGTGGCGCGGTACGTCTACGACCTCCTCTGTACCGCTGCGGTAAACGGAAGCGCGGTGAAACATTTCTGACCGGCGCGGCGTTTAAGAAATAGACAACGGGGGCGGCCTTGACCTTCCCCGGACCTGCCTACAGGTATGTCATATCTTTAACGCCGCGACCAACGAGGGGTGTAACAATGGCTTTCGAACTTCCCGATCTTCCCTACGCACACGACGCGCTGGCCTCCAAGGGCATGAGCCAGGAGACGCTGGAATATCACCACGACATCCACCACAAGGCCTATGTCGACAACGGCAACAAGGCCATCTCGGGCACCGAGTGGGAAGGCAAGTCGGTCGAGGACATCATCAAGGGCACTTACGACCCCAAGGCGATTGCCCAGTCCGGCATCTTTAACAACGCCTCGCAGCACTGGAACCACACCCAGTTCTGGGAAATGATGGGCCCCGGCACCAACGACATGCCCTCCGAGCTTGAGAGCCGTCTGACCGACGCCTTCGGCTCCGTCGACAAGTTCAAGGAAGATTTCGCCGCAGCCGGTGGCGGTCAGTTCGGCTCCGGCTGGGCTTGGCTCGTCGTCGACACCGACGGCACGCTCAAGGTTACCAAGACCGAGAACGGCGTGAACCCTGTCTGCTTCAACCAGACCGCGCTTCTGGGCTGCGACGTGTGGGAACACTCCTACTACATCGACTTCCGCAACAAGCGCCCGGCCTACCTCCAGAACTTCCTGGACAACCTGGTGAACTGGGAAAACGTCGCCGAGCGCCTGTCCAAGGCGTAAGGCCTCCCGCTTCGGCGGACCCCGGCACGAAAAAGCGGCGCGTCCCTTGCGGGGCGCGCCGTTTCTTTTGGCGGGGCAGGGCGATGGCGTCGCCCTGCCGTGACCGTATCTCTAGCGGACGATCAGCACCGAGGTATTGGCGTGTTCTGCGATGTGGCCACCGTGCGAGGCCCAGATGTAGTCGACCACGTTGGGTATGTGGCTCTGCATGACGACCAGGTCAGCACCGGTGTCATCCACGGCCTTCAGCAGCAGCCGGTTGACGTTCGCAGTCGGGTCGGTGGTCGGGATCGCATGGGCCGAGGTTTCGACCCCATGCGCCTTGCCTTCCTCCGCGGCCAGCGCTTCGAGCTTCGAGGTGTACTGCTCGACCGAGTTTGCCACCGAAGAGGGCACGGTCGAGGTCACGCCGACATAGGTGATCGAGGCGCCATGGGTCTTGGCAAGGTCGCCCGCGACCTTGAAGGTTTTGCCGAGGTTGTCGCGGTGCGTGAGATCCACCGGCACCATGATGCGCTTGAACAGTGTTTCCTGAGACATGACTTCTCCCCCTTTGCGTCAGTGAAACTCCCACCCTTCCGGGCGGTGCCCCTGGCGGGGCGGCGCCGTGCGGCGGGTCACCCCACCGCCGGGCAGCGCCACTCCACCACAGGTGGCCCGGCCGAGTAAATGATCCGGATCAACCCCGAGGAGAAACCGTCGGGTTCCGCCAAGGGCCCGTTCTAGAGGGGAAAAAAGAAGCTGATCGCCAGAACCGCCGTCACCCCGACGATGATGTTCATGGGGATGCCCATGCGCAGGAAATCGGCAAAGCGATAGTTGCCCGCCCCGTAGACCAGCGTGTTGGTCTGGTAGCCGATGGGCGTCGCAAAGCTCGCGCTGGCCGAGAACATCACCGCCACCACGAAGGGCCGCGGATCCACTTCGAGCTGCGTGGCAAGCTGGATCACGATGGGCGTGAAGATCACCGCCACCGCGTTGTTGGTCACGGTCTCGGTCAGCAGCGATCCCACAAAGTAGACCGCGACCAGGCACAGGAAGGGCGAGAGCATTTCAAGCCAGGGCAGAAGCACCTCGGCGATCAGCTCCACCGCGCCGGTATGCTCAAGGCCCGCGCCGATGATCAGCATCGAGAAGATCAGCACCAGGATCGAGGCGTCGATGCTCTCCCAGGCCTCGTCGTTGTCGATGCAGCGCAGCACCAGGATCAGCGCCACGCCCAGCAGCGCGAGGATGCCGATGGGCATCACCTCCAGCGCGGCCAGCACCACGATCCCCACCAGCGTCAGCACCGCCACAGGCGCCTGCCTGCGCCGGAAGGCCCGCCCGCCGGGTTCCGTGACCGACACCACGTCGCCCGAGCGCCGCAGCTCCTCGAAGCCCTCGGCGGTGCCTTCCAGCAGAAGCTTGTCGGCGGGACGCAGGCGCACGCTCGACAGGTCCGCGCCGGCGATGTGCTGCGGCCTGTGGGCGCCCAGCACGCGCATTCCCGCACGCCGGCCAAGCGCAAGGTCGGCGATCCGGATGCCCGAGCTGCGCCGCGACGGGGTGATGATGGCCTCGGCCACGCGCACCTGCGCGCTCTGGTCGATATCGATCGCCCGACGCAGGCCGACCCGCACGCCCTCCTGCTCGGCGAAAGTCAGCAACTCCGACGTCGGCGCCACCACGATCAGCGTGTCGCCCCGCTGGATCACCTCCTCGTCCAGCCCCTTGCGCGTGATCTTGCTGCCGCGCCGCAGGCCCGTCACCCGTACACCCGACCGCTGGAAATCCGCGATCTGCGACAGCCTCTGCCCGATCTGCGGATAGCCCTGAAGCACCGTGATCTCGGTCAGGTAATCCGTCTCCCGATCATCGCTCATCCCCGCCGACGACCGGTCGGGCAGCAGAAAGCGCGCCATCACAGTCATCGACACGCCGCCCACCAGCGCAACTGCGATGCCCACCGGCGCGATCTCGAAGATCGAGAAAGGCTCCAGCCCGCTGTCCCGCGCCACGCCGTCAACAAGGATGTTGGTCGAGGTGCCGATCAGCGTGCAGGTCCCGCCCAGGATCGCCGCATAGGACAGCGGGATCAGCAGCCGCGTCGGCGCAAGGTTCAGGCTGCCGGCCAGCCGGATCACCACCGGGATCAGCACCAGCACCACCGGCGTGTTGTTCATGAAGGCCGAGGCCGCGATCGTGGCAAAGACGAAGACCACAACGGCCAACACAGGCCGCGTGCGGGCCCGGCCGATCACGATCTCGGCCAGAGTGTCCAGCACGCCGGTCCGCACCAGCGCCCCCGAGACCACGAACATCGCGGCGATGGTGATCGGGGCCGAACTGGAAAAGACCCCCATGACCTCGTCCGTGGGCACCAGCCCCAGCACGATGAAAAGGGCAGCGCCGCCAGCCGCCGTGACGTCCGGCGGGAATTTCTCGACCATGAAGGCAGCGAAGAGAACGACAAGCAGAACCAGCGCCACGACCGGCGCATCGAGTCCCAAAAGCGAAAGCATGATGGAGTGATCCCGGAATTAGACGTGAAACCTAGGGGATCATTCGCGGCAAAAGGCAAGGGGGGTCGCAGCCCGAAGGCCCTGGCGTGCAAGGGACCGCCGGGCCGCGTCTTTACGTCGGGCCCGGCAGGGAACAGTGGCCTTCCCTGCGCGTTCTTTGTGCAGATCAACAAGAAGATCAACACGAACACGAAGGAGGCCCCCATGGCCGAGCGTCAGAAGTCGAAAGACGGCCACCGCGAAACCGAGGACATCCTCGGAACCAAGCCCGAAAACCTCGAGCCTAAGCCCGACGAGGCCGGCCGCGCCGGCGGCGAGTTGCCGCGCAAGGTCGGCACCCGCGACGAGGAGAAGCGCTACGACGAAACCGATGCGGGGCGCACCCGTCCGCTCGCGGGCGATACCGACGATTCCGGCGACAAGGAGAAGGTGTGATGGCAGAACTGGTGAATGGCGCGTGGGTCCTGATTGCCGACGGCGAAAAGGCCCTGTTCCTGCGCAATGACGTGGATGGCGAAAACCCGGACCTGAACGTGGTGCGCATCGAGGAGCAGGAGAACCCCTCCGACTTCGACCAGTCCGCCAACAAGCCGGGCCGCAAGCAGGACACCGGTATCGGCCAGGTCTCCGCCATGGAGGACACCGACTGGCACCAGCTTGCCAAGGAACGCTTTGCCGATGAACTGGCAGACATCCTCTACAAGCAGGCGCACAAGAACAAGTTCGAGAAGATCGTGATCGCGGCGCCGCCGAAGATCCTCGGCGAGCTACGCGACAAGATGCACAAGGAAGTGTCCTCGCGAGTACTGGCCGAGATCGACAAGGATCTGACCAACCACCCGATCGACAAGATCGAGCAGCGCATCAAGGAAGACATCGCCTCCGCGTGATCGTCAGGCCCGTGCGCAACAGCGGCCGGCTTGCCGCTCCGACCCCGCCCCGATAAGGAGGCGGGGTTTTTCGGTAGGGAGTGTGATATGGATCAGGGCAGAAGCGGCGTACTTCTTATGGTGGCGGCCTGCATGATCTGGGGACTCTCACCGCTCTACTACAAGCTGCTGACCCACGTTCCACCCTTCGAACTCCTCTCCCACCGGATGGTGTGGTCGATGGTCTTCTACACCGGCCTGATGGCGCTGCAGGGCCGCCTTCCCGAAGTCCGTGCGGCACTGGGAACGCCGCGCTCGGCGGCCATTCTCGGCTGTGCCGCGCTGGCGATCTCGGCAAACTGGTTCCTGTTCATCTTTTCGGTGCAAATCGGCCTCGTGCGGGAAACGTCGCTCGGATACTACATCTTTCCGCTCGTTGCCGTGCTGATCGGTGTGGTGGCCTACGGCGAAAGGCTGGGGGCGCTGCAGTGGGCGGCGGTGGCCCTCGCCACGCTGGCCGTGATCGTGCTGACCTGGGGTCTCGGTACCGCCCCCTGGGTCTCTCTCATGATCGCCACGACCTTCGGGCTCTATGGCTACGTGAAAAAGGGCCTGAAGGTCGGCGCCAAGATCTCGGTCACCGCCGAGGTCATCCTGCTGTCGCCGATTGCCATCGGCTGGCTGGCCTACCTGCACCTCGTCGCGCCAGGGCGTGGCATCTTTGGCGACGATTTCGCCACCTCGGCGCTTCTGGTCTTCTCGGGGCCGATCACGGCGCTGCCGCTGATCCTCTTCTCGGCCGCGGCCCAACGCGTGAACCTCGCCACCGTCGGCCTGCTCCAGTATCTCAACCCGACGCTGCAGTTCTTCTGCGCGGTGGTCATTTTCGGCGAACCGCTGACCCAGTGGCACGTCATCGCCTTCGGGCTGATCTGGATCGGCCTCGCGCTCTACTCGGCGCAGTCCTTCTCTCAGGAAAGGGCGCGTCGCAGGATGTCGGTGACCTCGGCCGCCGAACCGCCGGTCTGAACCATGTCGAGCAGCGACTGCTCGGCAAAGCCCTGTTCCACGACATGCATCAGCAGCGCCCGCAGCGGCGCCCAGTAGCCACCCGCGTCCAGCAGGACGATGGGCTTGTCGTGCAGACCGAGCTGGCGCCAGGTGAGCACCTCGAAGAACTCGTCCAGCGATCCGGGCCCGCCGGGCATCACCACGATGGCGTCGGCATTCATCACCATGACCTTCTTGCGCTCGTGCATGGTCTCGGTGACCACGAACCGGGTCAGGTCGCGCTTGCCCACCTCGCGGTCGAGCAGGTGCTGCGGTATCACGCCGAAGGTATCGGCACCCGCCGCCTGCGCTGCCCGCGCGATCCGGCCCATCAGCCCCACGTCGCCCGCACCGTAGACCAGCCGCCAGCCCTCCTCGGCGATCATCGCGCCAAGGCTCTCGGCCTGCTCGACAAAGACGGGGTCTGCCCCGTCGCGCGATCCGCAATAGACACAAATGGAACGCTGCATACGGGATACGCCTCCTGAAGACTTGTAAAACTGATTTTGACCGGTGATAGCGCGGTTGCTATAGGGGCATGATCAGGTGTCAAGGGCTTTCTCCGCGTCGGCGGAAAGCCGGGCATCGCGAGGGGGAACAGGTAGACATCATGGGCAAGGCTGCGGTCCAGGCAGGTTTCGGAGCGGCGGTCCTCGCCAGCGCGACCGTGCTGGCCGTGAATTCCGGCTGGATCGACCTCTCTCCGGGCAGCACACCGCAGGAGGCCGGGGAACAGCAGGCCAGCGCCACGGCGGCTGCGCCGCAGCCAGACACCGCGTCCGAGGCGCAACCCGTCGAGAGCGCCGCCGCCGTCGTCTCCGGCACCACCGACCGCGGCCCCGCGCGCCCCGATCCCGACAGCCGCGCCCTTGCCCCCCTCCAGCCGGGCACCGGGGCCAGCGTCTCGGAAACCAGCCGGTCCCCAGCTGAAACCGCCCAGGATAATTTCCTGCCGCGCTTCGATCTCGTCCGCGCCGATCCCGACGGCACCACGGTCGTCGCCGGCTCCGCCGTGCCGGGCAGCGAGGTCACGCTGCTCGTCGACGGGACCGAGACGGAAACCGCGACAGCCGGCAGCGACGGCACCTTCGTCCTCTTCACGGACCTGACGCCCGAGGGGCTTGCCCGCGTGCTCACCCTCGCCACCGGCGAGGGCGCGGACCGCAGCACGTCGCGGGACGAGATCATCATCGCCCCCGCCGCGCCCCGGGTGGCCTCGGCCCCCCAGGCCGGCAGCGCGCCGCAGGCGCCGGGCACCACCGGCAGCGCCACCCTGACAGGCGCGGCCTCGGGCCTTGCAGATCCCGCCGCGGCGCCCTCCGACCCGACCCTGGCCGAAGGGGCCACCCCGGCGCCGCGCGTCTCGCAGCCGGGCGACCGCCCCGCAGCCGCGGAGGGCGAGCAACTGGCCCTCGCTGGCGCCCCACAGCGTGACGGGGCGCCCGGCCCCGCAACGGCCGCCGCGCCCGCCGGTCCGCAGGCCGCCGGCACCGCGCCCACTCCGGCAGAGGGGCTGCCTCCCACGCCCGACACCAGCGCCACCCCACGCGAAGGCAGCGCCCCCGGGGCAGGGACTCCGGCCGAGATCGCGCTGGCCAGCGATGCCCAGCCAGGTGCGCAACCGCCGCAGGGCACCACCGCGCCCGACCGGACTGGAGAGCCCACGGTTCTCGTGTCCGGCCCCGCCGGGGTCGAGGTGCTGCCATCCTCACCCTTGGGCCCTTCCGAGATCGCGCTCGACGCGGTGGGCTACGACGCCGAGGGCGAGGTGTTCCTCACCGGACGTGGCCTGCGGTCGGCCTTCCTGCGCATCTATCTCGACAACACGCCCGTCACGACCTCCCGCATCCGCGAGGACGGCGGCTGGCGGGTCGAACTGCCGCAGGTCGGCGCCGGCACCTACACGCTCCGCGTGGACCAGCTGGACGAAAGCGGCGCGGTCACCGCCCGCGTCGAAAGCCCCTTCCAGCGCGAGGCGCGCGAGATCCTCGCCACGGCCACGCAGGGCCGGCAGGGGCCGGTCACCGCCGTCACCGTGCAGCCGGGCGACACGCTCTGGGCGATCTCCCGCGACCGCTACGGCGAGGGCATCGAATACGTCCGCGTCTACCAGGCCAACACCGACCAGATCCGCGACCCCGACCTCATCTACCCCGGCCAGGTCTTCTCCCTCCCCGAGGGCGAATAGGTCGCAGGACCCCACCTCGCCGCCCGCGCAACGCTTCCCCTCTCCGCTCGGCGAGAGGGGCAGGGTGAGGGGGCAGCGACATTCGCCAAAGACCCAACGGCCAGATACCTCGGCCGCGCGTCGCAAAGCCGGGGGCAAATGCCGCAGGCGCGCGCGCAAATCCGACGCGCATGCGCAAAGGCTGGCCCGGGACCCCATCCGGTGAAAGCGCGCATCATGATCCATGTTCTGACCGGCGTCTGGGCGCTGCTGCTCGGCATCGTTCTCATCATGCTGGGCAACGGCATGCATTTCACCCTGATCGGCCTGCGCGGCGGGATCGAGGGCTTCTCCTCGGCCGAGCTCGCCGTGGTCACCTCGGGCTACTTCATCGGCTTCCTCTCGGGCGCCCGCGTCTCGCCGCTGCTGATCCGGCGCGTCGGGCACGTCCGTGTCTTCGCCGCCCTCGGCAGCTTCATGTCGGCGGGGCTCATCGCCTTCCCGCTGGTGGCCGAACCCTGGGCCTGGACACTGCTGCGCGTGCTCGTGGGTTTTTGCATGTCGGGCGTCTACGTCACCGCCGAAAGCTGGCTGAATCACTCCGCCACGAACGAGACCCGCGGTAAGATCCTCTCGGCCTACATGATCGCGCAGACGCTGGGGATCATCGGCGCGCAGGGCCTGCTCACGCTGGGCGACGCGGCGACCTCGGTACTCTTCATCGGTGCCTCGATCCTCGTCTCGGTGTCCTTCGCGCCGATCCTTCTGTCGATCACGCCCGTGCCCACGGTCGAGGTCGCCCGGCCCATGGCGCTTGCCGCGCTCTTCCGCGGCTCGCCGCTCGGCACCGTGGGGATCTTCCTGCTCGGCAGCGTCTACGCCACGCAATCGGGCATGGGGGCGGTCTTCGGAACGCAGATCGGCCTCACCGCCAGCCAGATCGCGCTTTTCGTCGCCATGCTCTTCGCCGGTGCGCTGGTGCTGCAATACCCGATCGGCTGGCTTTCGGACCAGATGGACCGTCGCCGGCTGATCTTCGGATCGGCGGCGCTCGGGGCAGGGGCCTGCGTCGTGGGATGGATGACAGGGGGCAGCCTCTGGGCCCTCATGGCCGCGGCCTTTGTCGCGGGCGGCGTCACGACGCCGCTCTACGCGCTGCTGCTGGCCTTCACCAACGACGCGCTCTCGGCCGAGGACATGCCCGCGGCCTCCGGCGGGCTCGTCTTCACCTTCGGGCTGGGCGCGATCGCGGGACCGCTCGCCACCGGCTGGGCGATGGAGGGGCTCGGGCCCTACGGCTTCTGGGTCTTCCTCGGGGGCACGTTCGCGGCAATCGCGCTCTATGCCCTCTACCGGATGACGCAGCGGGCCGCACCCCCGGTCGACGAGACCGAAAGCTACCTCAACGTCCTGCCCTCGAGTTCCGCCGTCGCGGTCGAGGCGGCGGGGGCCTGGGCCGCCGATAATGCCGAGGCCGAACGCGAGGAAGAGGCGAAGGCCTGACCCGGAAAAGGGTGCCGAAGACCACCCTTCGGAGCGGTCTCGCGAGACACGCCGCCGACCTCCGTGCAGTCCGGTACTGGCCAAGGGCCGCGTCTGCGCCTATCTGGCGGGGATGCATTTGATGACCTGTGCCCATGCCGCCCGACTTCGCTGATCCCTCCGCCGAGCAGGAACGCCGCTCGGGCCTCCGGACGATCCGAAAGGTCGGCCCCTATCTCTGGCCCGAAGGCCAGACCTGGGTAAAGCGTCGCGTGGTGATCGCGCTTGCGTTCCTCGGCCTTGCCAAGCTCATCGCCGCGCTGACGCCTCTGCTCTACAAGTACGCCGTCGACACCCTCTCGGGGGAGGCATCGGACCTCCTGCTAGGGGCCGTGGGCCTCACCGTGGCCTATGGCCTGTCGCGGCTCATGTCGGGGGGCTTTCAGCAGCTGCGCGACGCCGTCTTCGCCCGCGTCGGCCAGCGGGCGTTGCGCACCATCGCGCTCGAAACCTTCACCCACATCCACCGCCTCTCGCTGCGCTACCACCTGACCCGCAAGACCGGCGGGCTCAGCCGCATCATCGAGCGCGGCGTGAAGGGGGTCGAATTCCTCCTGCGCTTCCTGCTCTTTTCCATCGGCCCGCTGATCCTCGAACTGACGATCATCGGCGTGATCCTCGCGCTAGCCTTCGACATCTGGTACCTCGTCGTCGTCGCGGGCACCGTCGGCATCTACGTCGCCTATACCTTCAAGGTCACGGAATGGCGGGTGAAGCTGCGGCGCGAGATGAACCGCCAGGACACCGACGCCAACCAGAAGGCCATCGACAGCCTCCTCAACTTCGAGACGGTCAAGTATTTCGGCGCCGAACGGCGCGAGGCCCTCCGCTACGATGGCGCCATGAAGGGCTACGAGGCCGCCGCGGTACGCACCGCCACCTCGCTCGCGCTGCTGAACTTCGGCCAGCAGCTCATCATCACCACCGGGTTGGTGATCGTCATGACCATGGCCGCCATGGGCGTGCAGTCGGGTGCCATGACCGTCGGCGATTTCGTCATGGTCAACGCCTACATGATCCAGATCACCATGCCGCTGAACTTCCTCGGCACCGTCTACCGCGAGATCCGGCAGGCGCTCGTCGACATGGGCGAGATGTTCGACCTGCTCGAACAGCCGCTCGACGTCTCCGACAAGCCCGGCGCCACCGCCCTTCGGGTCACCCGCGGCGAAGTCTCCCTCGACGAAATACGCTTCGGCTACGACCCCGACCGCCAGATCCTCAAGGGCGTCTCGCTTGCTGTCGGCGCGGGCGAGACGCTGGCCCTCGTCGGTCCCACCGGCTCGGGCAAAAGCACCATCGGCCGGCTGCTCTTTCGCTTCTACGACGTCTCCGGCGGCGCGATCCGCATCGACGGACAGGACATCCGCGACGTGACCCAGGACAGCCTGCACGCCGCCATCGGCGTCGTCCCGCAGGACACGGTGCTCTTCAACGACACCATCCGCTACAACATCGCCTACGGTCGCGAGGGCGCCACCCAGCACGACATCGAAGAAGCCGCCCGCGCCGCGCAGATCCACGATTTCATCGCGGGGCTGCCACAAGGCTACGACACGCAGGTGGGCGAGCGGGGCCTCAAGCTCTCGGGCGGGGAAAAGCAGCGCGTCGGCATCGCCCGCACGCTGCTCAAGGACCCGCCGATTCTGCTGCTCGACGAGGCCACCAGCGCGCTCGACAGCGAAACCGAGGCCGAGATCCAGGAAGCCCTCCGCCGCGCAGGGCAGGGGCGCACGGTCATCACCATCGCGCACCGGCTCTCGACCATCGCCGACGCCGACCGCATCGTCGTCCTGCAGGACGGCGAGGTGGTCGAGGAAGGCACCCACGACGGGTTGCTCGGCCGCGGCGGCCGCTACGCCGCGCTATGGACCCGCCAGCAGGCCGAGGCCGTGGCCGCCTGAGGCGGGCAGGGTGACGGGCTTGGCCTGAATTGGTAAAGTAATATGACCACACTTGTTTCCGATCGGAAACTTGCCTAGACCTGTGCCCAACCGATAAACTTGTCCGGAGTCGTCCATATGAGCACCCGCGTTACCCGAAGCGACCTTTCCGTCGACCCGATCCTGGCCGACTTCATCGAGGACAAGGCCCTTCCGGGCACGAACATCAGTGCCGAGACCTTCTGGCAGGCGCTCTCCACGCTCGCCCACGACTTCGGCCCCCGCAATGCCGAACTGCTGGCGACGCGCGACCGCATGCAGTCCGAACTCGACGCCTGGCACAAGGCGCACCCCGGCAAGATCACCGACATGGAGGCCTACAAGGGCTTCCTCTCCGAACTGGGCTACCTCGTCCCCGAGGGCGAGGATTTCCAGATCGAGACGATGAACACCGACCCCGAGTTCGCCACCACCCCGGGGCCGCAGCTCGTGGTGCCGATCACCAACGCGCGCTACGCGCTCAACGCCGCCAATGCCCGCTGGGGCAGCCTTTACGACGCCTTCTACGGGACCGATGCGCTCGGTGCGCCGGCGCCCTCGGGCGGTTTCGACACCGCGCGCGGGCAGGAGGTGGTCAAGGCCGCCAAGGCCTTCCTCGACGCCACCTTCCCGGTCTCGGGCGGCAGCTTCGGACAGGCCACGCGCTTCGTCGTCGATGGCGATACCCTCAAGGTCGACGGCCATCCGCTTGAAAAGCCCGAGCAGTTCGTCGGCTATCGCGGCGACCGCACCGACCCCGAGGCCGTGGTGCTGACCAACAACGGCCTGCACGTCGAGCTGGTCATCGACCGCGAACACTTCATCGGCAAGGACGACCCGGCGGGTCTCGCCGACGTGCTGATGGAAGCGGCCGTCTCAGCCATCATGGACTGCGAGGACTCCGTCGCCTGCGTCGATGGCGAGGACAAGACGCTCGCCTACACCAACTGGCTCGGCCTCATGAAGGGCGACCTGCAGGAGCGCTTCGAGAAGGGCGGCAAGACCGTCACCCGCGCGCTCAACCCCGACCGGGTCTGCACCGCGCCGGATGGGGGCGAGGTCACGCTCAAGGGCCGCTCGCTCATGCTGGTGCGCAACGTCGGCCACCTGATGACCAACCCGGCGATCCTGCTCAAGGACGGCTCCGAGATCTACGAGGGCCTCATGGACGCGATGGTCACGACCCTCTGCGCCATCCACGACCTGAAGAAGACCCAAGGCCCGCGCAACTCGACCGAGGGCTCGGTCTATGTGGTGAAGCCCAAGATGCACGGCCCCGCCGAAGTGGCCTTCGCGGACGAGATCTTCTCCTTCGTGGAAGAGGCACTCGGCCTGCCGAAGTACACCGTGAAGCTCGGCATCATGGACGAGGAACGCCGCACCTCGGCCAACCTCAAGGAGTGCATCCGCGCCGCGAAGCACCGCGTGGCCTTCATCAACACCGGCTTCCTCGACCGCACCGGCGACGAGATGCACACTGCCATGGAAGCCGGTCCCATGGTCCGCAAGGGCACCATGAAGGGCACCGCCTGGATTTCCGCCTACGAGGATCGCAACGTCGACATCGGCCTCGCCTGCGGGCTGCGCGGCAAGGCCCAGATCGGCAAGGGCATGTGGGCCATGCCCGATCTCATGGCCGACATGCTCAAGGCCAAGATTGGCCACCCCAAGGCGGGCGCCAACTGCGCCTGGGTTCCGTCGCCCACCGCCGCCACCCTGCACGCGCTGCACTACCACGAGGTCGACGTGCTCGAACGCCAGGCCGAGATCGCCGCGGGCGGTCCGCGCGCCTCACTCGAGGACCTTCTGACCGTGCCGGTGGCCGAGGGCACCAACTGGCCCGAGGACGAGATCCGCGAGGAGATCGAGAACAACGCGCAAGGCATCCTCGGCTACGTGGTGCGCTGGGTCGACCAGGGCGTGGGCTGCTCCAAGGTGCCCGACATCCACGACGTGGGCCTCATGGAAGACCGCGCCACCTGCCGCATTTCCTCGCAGCATCTCGCCAACTGGCTGCACCACGGCGTGGTCTCGGAGGACGAGGTCATGGCCACGATGAAGCGCATGGCCGAGGTGGTGGACCGCCAGAACGAAGGCGATCCCTCCTACCGTCCCATGGCGCCGGGCTTCGACACGGTGGCCTTCAAGGGGGCCTGCGACCTTGTCTTCAAGGGCCGCGAACAACCCGCCGGCTACACCGAGCCGGTGCTTCACGCCCGTCGCCTGGAACTCAAGGCGCAGGGTTGAGGTCTTGCGCCCCGCCTTTGGCGGGGCGCCTGGGGGCGCGCGCTGCGCGCGCGCCTCTGGGGCTTTGCCCCGCGGCCCTGCGGGCCGCCCCCCAAGGTATTTGGGGCGAGAAGAAACGCAGGGTCCGCGCTGACCTCCTGGCGCATGGCGCGCGCTGGCACCCGGGTTTGAGCGTGGTGCGGCGCCGCGGACCCTGCCGCCCGACGCGGGACATCCTGAAATTTTGGTTAACGCAACCGGCTAAGCCATTGATCCGAAAGACCCCGGAAAGCGTCCCGGCCCGGGACACCCCGAACGCCCGATTGATCGCCACACCAAACAAGGAGCTGACAGCCCCATGACCCTGACCCTCGAAACCGCCCGCACCATCATCGCCGAGACCCGCGCCAAGGGCCGCTCGCTCGAGCTGAAGCCCCTCTCGGTGGTCGTCCTGGACGCCGGCGGCAACATCCTCGCCTTCGAGCGCGAGGATGGCGCGAGCCCCGGCCGCTTCCAGATCGCCCACGGCAAGGCCTACGGCGCGGTCATGCTCGGCATGCCCGGCTCCGCCCAGATGGCCCGGGCCGAGTCGCAGGCCTATTTCATGGGCGCGGCCAACGGCGCCTTCGGCGGCCAGCTGATCCCGGTCCCCGGTGGCGTGCTGGTGCAGGACGGGCAGGGGGTCACGATCGGCGCCGTCGGCGTGACCGGTGACACCTCCGACCACGACGCGGCGGCTGCCGAGGCCGGCATCGCGGCGGCCGGCTTGACCGCTCTGGCCTGATTTCTGCCCTCGAATCGGGCGCCTGTGGCCCCGCGCAGGTACACTGCGCGCCCGTCCACCTTTTTCCGCGCAGCGTTCTGTCCTAGATTGGGTCTCGAAGAACAGGAGCAGACCCCATGACCCGCCCCGTCGTCGGTATCATCGGCAACCATCACCTCATCAACGAGGAGTATTCCGCCCACGCGGGCGGCGCGATGAACTCTGAGGCGGTGTCGCAGGTCTCCGATTGCCTGCCGCTGCTGGTGCCCGCCGATCCGCGGCTGGTCTCGGTGGATGAACTGCTCGAATCCTGCGACGGCTTCCTGCTGACCGGCGGCCGGCCCAACGTGCACCCCGAGGAATACGGCGAGACCTGGACCGAGGCGCACGGCGCCCACGACCGCGCCCGCGACGCCATCGCCCTGCCGCTGGTGCGCGCCTGCGTCGAACGCGGCCAGCCGGTCTTCGGCATCTGCCGCGGCTTCCAGGAGGTCAACGTCGCCATGGGCGGCACGCTCTACCCGGAAATCCGCGACCTGCCGGGCAGCATGAACCACCGCATGCCCCCGGACGGAACGCTGGAAGAGAAGTTCGCCCTGCGCCACAAGGTGTCCCTCACCGAGGGCGGGGTCTTCCACCGCCTCTTCGGGGCGCCCGAAGTCATGACCAACACGCTGCACGGACAGGGCATCAAGGACGCAGGCAAGCGCATCGTCATCGACGGCCGCGCCCCCGACGGCACGCCCGAGGCGATCTACGTCGAAGGTGCGCCTGGCTTCACGCTTTCGGTGCAGTGGCACCCGGAATGGGACGCGGCGAGCGACCCGGTCTCGCGCCCGCTGTTCGAGGCCTTCGGTGCCGCCTGCCGCACCTGGGCCCGCGACAAGGCAGCGCCCGTTCGACAGAGCGCCTGAGCCTCAGGTCACGAAATCGACCCTGTGGCGCAGCGGCAGGGTGCGCAGCCGCTCGCCCGTGAGGTCGAAGAGCGCGTTGGCCAGCGCCGGTGCCGCAGGCGGCACAGCGACCTCGCCGATCCCGCCGATCCGAGCCTGCCGTTCCAGTAGGCGCACCGAGACCTCCGGCATCGCGGTGATCCGCAGCGGTTCGTAATCGGGAAAATTCCTTTGCTGCACGATCCCGCGGGCAAAGGTGATCTCCTCGCCGATGGCCGCCGACAGGCCGAAAGCCAGACCCCCGGTCAGCTGCGCCTCGATGTTGCGCGGATCGAGCGCCACGCCAGGATCCGCCGCCACCCAGGCCCGGGTCAGCGCCACGCGGCCCTCGCGGTCGGCCACCTCGAGCACCACCGCCACCGGTGTGCCGTAGGAATAGCAGAGAGCCACGCCGCGCCCGGTGCCCTCGGGCCGCGCGCCGTCCCAGTCCGACATCTCGCGCACCGCCTCCAGCACGCCGTATGCCGGCTCCCATTCCTCGCGCGTGAGCCTCATGCGGAAGTCCAGCGGATCGGCCCCCGCGGCATTCGCCATCTCGTCGATGAAGCTCTCGTGGAAGAAGCCGTTGTGACTGTGCCCGACCGAGCGCCAGTAGCCGAGCGGCGGCTGGATATCGGCGGCGTAGCCGCGCACCCGGTAGTTCGGGATGCGGTAGGGCTGATCGGCGAGCCCCTCGACGATGATGCCGTCGGGCCTCGAGGGCGCCGTGCCCATCCAGCGCCGCATGACCTGCCGCGTGACCGAAGGCGCGCTCACCTGCGCGTCGAACATCACGGCCTTTCCCCCGGCGATCCCGCCGCGGAGCCGCGCGATGGCCCCGGGTCGGTAGAAGTCATGCGTCATGTCCTCCTCGCGCGACCAGGTCACCTGCACTGGCGTGCCCGGCACCGCGCGCGCGATGCGCGTCGCGATCACGGCAAAGTCCAGCTCTCCGCGTCGTCCGAACGCGCCGCCCATGTAGGTGGTCGTGAACTGCACCCGGTCGTCGGACACGCCCGCTGCCTCGGCGCAGGCGCGCGCGGCGAACAACGGTGCCTGCGACCCGGCCCAGATCTTCAGACCCTCCGCGTCGATCAGGGCGGCTGCCGTCATCGGCTCCATCGGCGCATGGGCGACGAAGGGCACGCGGTACTCGGCACTGACCTCGAGATAGCCGTTCACCGTGTCGGTCTGCCCGTCGTCGCGCAGGGTCGAATCCACTTCGCCGTCAAAGGCCTCGGCCATGGCCTCGAACATCGCCTCCGTGGTCGAGGGATACCCCGAGGCGCCCTGCCAGCGGATCTCGACCGCGTCGGCCGCCCGCTGCGCCAGCCAGGTGTTCGTGGCGATCACGGCAATCCCGTCGCCGAGGTCGACGATCTTCTCGACCCCCGGCATGCGCTCGGCGGCGCGGCTGTCGAAATCGTGCATGCCACCCCGGTGCGGCGCCCGGCGCACGGCGGCGAAGCGCATGCCCTCCAGCCGCACGTCGATGGCGAACTCCGCCGTCCCGGTGCACTTGGCGACCATGTCGATGCGCGGCAGGCTGGTGCCGAGATATTTCCACTCCGACCGGGGCCGCAGGACGATCTCGGGCGTCTCGATACCGCCAGCCGCCGCCGCCAGCGCCGCATAGGGCAGGGCGCGCCCGTCCGCAGCGATGACCTGGCCGTTTTCGGTGGTCAGCTGTGGCACCGCGATCCCCAGCCGCCTCGCGGCGACCTGCTTCAGCGCCTCGCGCGTGGCCGCCCCCGTGATCCGCAGACGCTCGTAGCCGTCCTTCATCGAGGTCGAGCCGCCGGTGACCTGCAGATCGAAGAAGCGCCCCGCCTTGCCGACAAGCTCGCCGAAATTATGCGCCAGCGCCGATGTGTCGTAGCCGCTGCCCGCCACGGCCTCCTTGCCGAGCACCGTGTTGTAATAGGCGGTGGCGGGCGGTCCGTGGATCACCCTCACGTCCTCCCAGGCAACATCCAGCTCCTCGGCCAGAAGCGCGGCCCAGGTCGTCTGCACGCCCTGTCCCATCTCGGCCCGGGGCGCGACCAGCGTCACGCCGTCTTCGCCGATGACCACGAAGGCATTCATCGCCGTCTCGCCCGCGCCGGGCCGCAACGGGTTGGCCAGCGGGCGCGAGACATACCAGGCGCCGAAGGCGGCCCCGCCCGCCACCGCGACGGCCCCGAACAGAAAGGTGCGGCGGGCGATCTTGCCGATGCTGGCCATTGCTCAGCCCTCCTGCGTCTGCGCCGCGGCGCGGATCGCGGCCCGGATGCGCGGGTAGGTGCCGCAGCGGCAGAGATTGCCCGCCATGGCATCGTCGATTTCCGCATCGGTGGGGGACGGCACCTGCGCCAGCAGCGCCGCAGCCTGCATGATCTGTCCGGACTGGCAGTAGCCGCATTGCGCCACCTGGTGGTCGATCCAGGCCTGCTGCAGCCGGTGCAGCGCCTCGGGCGTCCCGAGGCCTTCGATGGTGGTGACCTCGTCCCAGACATCGGCAAGCGCCACCTGGCAGGACCGCACCGCTTCGCCGCCGATCTGCACGGTGCAGGCCCCGCAGGCGGCCACGCCGCAGCCGTACTTCGTGCCGGTCAGGTTCAGCGCGTCGCGCAGCACCCACAGAAGCGGCACCTCCGCCGGAAGATCGACCTGATGAGAGGTGCCGTTGACGGTCAGAGTGTGGGCCATGCGGGTCTCCCTTCGCGCGCCAGCTCAGGCGAATGATGCCGTGGCGCGGAGGCAGGTCAAGCGTGGCCTTGGCGGCGGCGGGATTTCCGCCGCGCGCAGGTCAGGTGACGGCCTTTCGGGTGCGGTACGGCTCCCTGTCCCAAAGGGCGTCGCGCAGGATCCGGGCCAGCACCTCGACCGCGGCATCAATCTCGGCCTCGCCAAGGTAAAGCGGCGTGATCCCGAAACGCAGGATGTCCGGCGCGCGAAAATCGCCCACGACACCCTCGGCAATCAGCGCCTGCATGATGGCATAGCCCTCCGGGTGCCGGAACGAGACCTGGCTGCCCCGCTCGGCGTGATCACGCGGGGTGGCGAGGTCGAGACCGGGGCAGCTTGCCTCGACCTTCGCGATGAAGCGGTCCTCCAGCTCCAGTGAGCGGGCGCGCAAATCGTCGAGATCGACACCGTCCCAGACGTCCAGCGCGGCGTCGAGCGCGGCCATCTGCAGGACAGGGGGCGTGCCGACCCGCATCCGCTCGATGCCCTTGCCGGGCCGGTAGCCCTGTTCGAAGGCAAAAGGCGCGTCGTGACCCAGCCAGCCCGCCAGCGCCGGTTCGGCCACCTGCGCATGTTCGGGCGCCACGTAGATGAAGGCCGGCCCGCCGGGACCGGCGTTGAGGTACTTGTAGGTGCAGCCGACGGCGAAATCCGCGCCGCCCTTGGTTACGCCGATCGGGAAGGCTCCAGCGGAATGCGCAAGATCCCAAATACTTAGCGCGCCAACTTCATGTGCTTTCGCGGTCAGCCGCGCCATGTCGTGCCGCCGTCCGGTGCGATAGTCCACCTCGGTGATCAGGGTCACGGCAACCTCCTCGGTGATCGCCCCCTCGACCGCCTCCGGCGCCACCAGCCGCAGCTCGTAGTCGCACCCCAGCAGCTTCACCAGTCCCTCGGCCATGTAAAGATCGCTGGGGAAGTTACCGGAATCGCTCAGGATAATCCGTCTGTCCGGCCGCAGCCGCAGCGCCGCCGCCAGCGCCTGAAAGACCTTGATAGAGAGCGTATCGCCGATCACCGTATGGCCGGGCTCGGCCCCGATCAGCCGTCCGACGCGATCCCCCAGCCGCCGCGGCATCTCCATCCAGCCGGCTTCGTTCCAGCCGCCGATAAGCTGCGTGGCCCACTCTCGCTGCGCGGCCTCCATCCGGCCCGGCACCGCCCTGGGCAGCGGGCCCAGCGAATTGCCATCGAGATAGACCACCCCCTCGGGCAGGTCGAACTGGCTGCGGGTCCAGGTGAAATCGGTCAAGGCGGTCCTCCGGCGTCAATGCTGCAGAAAAGGTCAAACCCCCTCGTGCGCGCCCGGTCAAGCGCTGCGACCGCCGGCCCCCTTGGCATCCGCCCTGCCGCGCCCGAAGGTCGGCGCGAAAGCAAAGGGGAACAAGATGATCAAATGGGTCGACATGCCGCCGGTCTGGCTGCTGGGGGCGCTCGCGCTCGCGCGCCTGCAGGTGCGCTTCCTTCCCGCAGGCCTGAGCTTCGGCCCGGTCTGGGCGGATCTTCTGGGCGGCCTGCTCGTCGGCGGGGGCATTGTCCTGGCGGCGCTGGCCATCACCGAAATGCGCCGCCACCGCACCACGGTCATTCCGCACGAGGCGCCCGAGCGCATGGTCACCACCGGCATCTTCACACGCACGCGCAACCCCATCTACCTCGGAGACGCCATGATTCTGGCCGGTCTCATCCTCTACTGGGATGCCGTGCTTGCCCTTCCGCTGGTGCCTCTATTCGTATGGGTGCTAGAACGACGTTTCATCGTCCCGGAAGAGAACGTCATGCGACGCAAGTTCCGGGCAGATTTCGCGCGATATGCGCAACAAACGCGAAGGTGGCTTTGAGATACGCCAATCTGAGGTTGTGTCTCCGGGCCGGACTTGTGAGGAACAGGTCAGACTTCTAGACATTTCCAGAAGCCCCCGCGCCTTGGGGGCATCCTTGTGAAAGGGGGGACGCACGTGAAGATAGGCACGCCGAAAGAGATCCTGCCCGGGGAGGCGCGGGTCGCCATGACCCCGGACTCCGCGCGGCAGCTTCAAAAGCTGGGCTACGACTGCGCAATCGAGACCAACGCCGGCAAGGCCGCGGGCTTCGCCGACAGCGCCTACGAGGAAGCCGGGGTCGAGATCGTCGAGAGCGCAGACGCGCTCTGGGCCGGGTCCGACATCATCGCCAAGGTCCGGCCGCCCACGGAGGACGAGCTCGGCTATCTTGACGAGACCAAGACGCTGATCTCGCACTTCTATCCCGGCTCCAATGAAGAGTTGATGAAGCTCGCCGCCTCCAAGGGCGCCAGCGTCATAGCCATGGACATGATCCCGCGGATCAGCCGCGCCCAGAAGATGGACGCGCTCAGCTCGATGGCCAACATCGCCGGCTACCGCGCGGTGATCGAGGCGGGCAACAACTTCGGCCGCTTCTTCACCGGCCAGGTGACCGCCGCGGGCAAGGTGCCCCCGGCCAAGGTGCTCGTCGTCGGCGCCGGTGTCGCGGGCCTCGCCGCCATCGGCACCTCCACCAGTCTCGGCGCCATCACCTATGCCTTCGACGTGCGCCCCGAAGTGGCCGAACAGGTCGAAAGCATGGGCGCCGAGTTCGTCTACCTCGACTTCGAGGAAGAGCAGACCGACGGCTCTGAATCGGGCGGCTACGCCAAGCCCTCCTCCCCGGAATTCCGCGAAGCCCAGCTCGCCAAGTTCCGCGAACTCGCGCCGGAAATGGACATCGTCATCACCACGGCGCTGATCCCCAACCGCGAGGCGCCCGAGCTCTGGACCGAGGACATGGTCAAGGCGATGAAGCGCGGCAGCGTCATCGTCGACCTCGCGGCCGAACGCGGCGGCAACTGCAAGATGACGGTGAAGGACGACAAGATCGTCACCGATAACGGCGTGACCATCATCGGCTACACCGACTTCCCCTCGCGCATGGCCACCCAGGCCTCGAGCCTCTACGCCACCAACATCCGTCACCTGATGACCGACCTGACGCCCGAGAAGGACGGCAAGGTCGACCACAACATGGAAGACGACGTCATTCGCGGCGCCACCATCGCGCACGAGAAGGAAGTGACCTTCCCGCCGCCGCCGCCCAAGACCAAGGCCATCGCGGCGCAAAAGCCCAAGCCCAAGGAAAAGGAGCTGACGCCGGAAGAGAAGCGCGCGCAGGAAGTGGCCGCCTTCAAGCAGCAGACCAAGCAGCAGGTCACGCTTCTCGCCGTGGGCGCCGTTCTCCTGCTGGCCGTGGGCCTCGTGGCACCGGCCTCCTTCATGCAGCACTTCATCGTCTTCGTGCTCTCGGTCTTCGTCGGCTTCCAGGTCATCTGGAACGTCAGCCACTCGCTGCACACGCCGCTCATGGCCGTCACGAACGCGATCTCGTCGATCATCATCCTCGGCGCGCTCATGCAGATCGGCTCGGGCAGCTTCCTCGTGGTGCTGCTGGCGGCGCTCTCGGTCTTCATGACCGGGATCAACATCTTCGGCGGCTTCCTCGTCACGCGGCGCATGCTCGCCATGTTCCAGAAGTCGTAAGGGGGGACAGAAACCATGGAATTCGGATTCACCACGGCGGCCTATGTGGTCGCGGCTGTCCTCTTCATCCTGTCGCTCGGCGGGCTTTCGGGACAGGAAAGCGCCAAACGTGCCGTCTGGTACGGCATTGTCGGCATGGGCCTCGCGGTCCTCGCCACGCTCATCGGGCCGGGCTCGGGCCTCTGGCTGCTCTCGGTCGTGCTGATCGCGGCGGGCGGCGGCATCGGCGTCTACGTCGCCAAGAAGGTCGAGATGACCGAGATGCCGCAGCTCGTGGCGGCCATGCACTCGCTGGTCGGCCTCGCGGCGGTCTTCGTCGGCTACAACGCCCACTTCACCATGGGCGCCGTGGCCGAGGCGCAGGCCGCGGGTGCGGACGTGGTCGGCACCTTCGCCGAACTCGTCGCGCACAAGTCGCAGGTCGAGCTCAACATCCTGAAGGTCGAGCTCTTCCTCGGCATCTTCATCGGGGCCGTCACCTTCACCGGCTCGGTCGTGGCCTACGGCAAGCTCGCCGGCAAGGTCTCCTCGGCCGCCACGAAGCTGCCGGGCGGGCACATGCTCAACATCGCCGCGGCGGTGATCTCGGTGCTGTGCCTGTTCTGGTACTTCGGCTCGGGCGGCTTCTTCCCGCTCTTCCTGATGACGCTCTGCGCGCTCTTCATCGGCTACCACCTCATCATGGGCATCGGCGGCGCCGACATGCCGGTCGTGGTCTCCATGCTGAACAGCTACTCGGGCTGGGCGGCGGCGGCCATCGGCTTCTCGCTCTCCAATGACCTGCTCATCGTGGTGGGCGCACTGGTGGGCTCCTCGGGCGCCATCCTGTCCTACATCATGTGCAAGGCCATGAACCGCTCGTTCATCTCGGTGATCCTCGGCGGCTTCGGTGGCTCGGCGGGCCCGGCGCAGGAGGTCGAAGGCGAGATGGTCTCGACCGACGCCGACTCCGTCGCCGGCGCACTGGACGAGGCCGACAGCGTGGTCATCGTCCCGGGCTACGGCATGGCCGTGGCGCAGGCGCAGACCAACGTGGCCGAGCTCACGCGCAAGCTGCGCGCCAAGGGCAAGGAGGTGCGCTTCGCCATCCACCCCGTGGCGGGCCGTCTGCCCGGGCACATGAACGTGCTGCTGGCCGAGGCCAAGGTGCCCTACGACATCGTGCTCGAGATGGAAGAGATCAACGACGACTTCCCCGACACCGACGTGGTCATCGTGATCGGCTCGAACGACATCGTGAACCCCGCCGCCCAGGACGATCCCAACAGCCCCATCGCCGGCATGCCGGTGCTCGAGGTCTGGAAGGCCAAGACCGTCTTCGTCTGCAAACGCGGCGCGGGCACCGGCTACTCGGGCATCGAGAACCCGCTGTTCTTCAAGGACAACACGCGGATGTACTACGGCGATGCCAAGCAGAGCATCGGCGACCTGCTGACGCGCATCGACTGATCGCGCCAAAGCACGGATCGAAACACCGGGCCGGCCCTTCGTGGGGCCGGCCTTTTTGCTTGCCGCCCCCGGGTCGCATCGCTGCCCACAGCCGAACGCACCCCTCCGCCGCTTCTTCTTGGTCCAAATTTCCCGGGGGAGACGCGGCTCTGCCGCGGCGGGGGCAGCGCCCCCGATCTTGTCCCGGCCCGGGACATTCCTGACGAATGGTTAATTCGTCTAACTAACCCATTGAAATTCCATGGGCGCAAAGATGTCCCGGCACGGGACACCCCGAATGTCCCGCGCCGCACCACCCCGTTCCGTCCGCTCTCTCTTGCGCGTTTCGCCGCCATGCGGCACAACCGAGGCAACAGAGATTTGACAGGAGGGGACGGCCCATGAGCCTCGCGATCCAAAGAAACGTGCTCGCCGACAGCTTCGGCGCAACCGAAGGCGCCGGCCTGCGCGCCAAGCAGGCCCTTCTGGTCGTGCTCGGTATCGGCTTCATGGCTGCCGCCGCGCAGGTCCGCGTGCCCATGTGGCCGGTGCCGGTCACCATGCAGACCTTCGCCGTGCTGGCCCTCGGCGCCGCCTACGGCGCCCGTCTCGGCCTCGTGACCCTGCTGGGCTACCTCGCCCTCGGCGCCGCCGGCGTGCAGGTCTTCACCGGCGACAGCGCGGGCCTCGCCTACATGGCCGGCCCCACCGGCGGCTACCTCGTGGGCTTCGCCGCCGCCGCCGCCCTCATGGGCTTCCTCGCCCGCCGCGGCTGGGACCGCAGCGTGACCCGCATGGTCGCCGCCCTACTGATGGCCAACGCCGTCATCTACGCTTTCGGCCTTCCCTGGATGGCCTGGCTCTTCCTCGCCGACAAGGGCGCGGCCTGGGTCATGCAGTGGGGCATGGTGAACTTCCTGCTCGGCGACGCGCTGAAGCTGGCGCTGGCCGCCATGCTTCTGCCCGCCGCATGGCGCTTGGTGGAGCGCGCCCGCGGCTGAACTGCAGGCAGGCAGACAATCCGGGGGCGCGGCCTGTGGGGGCCGCGCCCTTTTCATTGCGCGGGGCTTGCAGGCGGATCACCAGCCGCCATGATCCCGCGCGAGGCAGCAAGGGGAAGCAGGCATGATTCCGGTCAAGGGTTTCGAAGGCGCGACGGTCGCCGTTCTGGGTCTGGGGCGCTCGGGCCTCTCGGCGGCGCGCGCCTTGCGCGAAGGCGGCGCCGAGGTGCTGGTCTGGGATGACAACCCCACCGCCCGCGAGCGCGCCGAGGACGAGGGCTTCACCGCCCGCCAGCTCACGCGTCCCGAGGCCTTCGAGGACGTCGCCAGCCTCATCGTCAGCCCGGGCATCCCGCACCTCTATCCAAAACCCAACCCCGCCGTGGCCGCCGCGCTGGAAGCGGGCGTGCCCGTCGACAACGACATCGGCCTCTTCTTCCGCTCGCTCGGGGGCGAGGGCTGGGACGACCTCGACAGCCCGCCCAAGGTCATCGCCGTCACAGGGTCCAACGGCAAATCGACCACCTCGGCGCTGATCCACCACATCCTGACCGAGGCCGGCCGAGACAGCCAGCTTGCCGGCAACATCGGCCGCGGCGTGCTCGACATAGACCCGCCGGGCGATGGCGGCGCAGTGGTGCTGGAGCTCAGCTCCTACCAGACCGATCTGGCCCGGGCCCTGACACCCGACATCGCCGTCTTCACCAATCTCTCGCCCGACCACCTCGGCCGCCATGGGGGCCTGGGGGGCTACTACGCCGCCAAGCGCCGGCTCTTCGCCGAGGGCGGACCGGACCGCGCCATTATCGGCGTCGACGAATACGAGGGCATGTCGCTGGCCGGTCAGCTGGCCGAGGGCAGGGCGGATGACCGCGTGATCCGTATCGCGGTTGGCCGCAAGCTCTCCGGGCCCGGCTGGTACGTCTTCGCCCGCAAGGGATTTCTCGCCGAGTGGCGCAAGGGTCGCCAGATGTCGGCCATCGACCTGCGAGAAGTGCGCGGCTTGCCAGGCGCCCACAACCATCAGAATGCCTGCGCCGCTTACGCGGTTGCCCGCACCCTCGGCATTGGTCCGCGCGAGATCGAGCGCGCCCTGCATACCTTCGAAGGGCTGCCTCATCGCAGCCAGATCGTGGGTGAGAAGGGCGGCGTGACCTTCGTGAACGACAGCAAGGCCACCAACGTCGATGCGGCGCTGAAGGCGCTGATGGCCTTCCCGAAGATCCGCTGGATCTGCGGGGGACTGCAGAAGGAGGGCGGCCTCGAGGGTCTCGCCGAGGGGCTCGATCACGTCTCCAAGGCCTATGTCATCGGGCGCGAGGCCGAAGGTTTCGCGCTGCAGCTCAAGGGGATCGAGGCGGAGGCTTGCACCACGATGGAACAGGCCGTCGCCCGCGCCGCATCGGAGGCCGAGCCGGGCGAAGTTGTGCTGCTCGCCCCCGCGGCTGCAAGTTTCGACCAGTACGACAGCTTCGAGAAACGGGGAGAGGATTTTGTCGCGCGGGTCCAGGCGGCGCTCGGGCGCTAGCTACCCGCGATCGCCCGGCCCGCGGCCACACCCGACGACCACGCCCACTGAAAGTTGTAGCCGCCCAGCCACCCGGTCACATCGACCGCTTCGCCGATTACGTAGAGGCCGGGAAGGTTCTTCGACATCATCGTGCGCGAGTCGAGCCCGTCGGTGTCGACGCCGCCGAGGGTCACTTCGGCGGTGCGGTAGCCCTCGGTGCCCCCCGGTTTCAGCTGCCAGCGTTGCAGCGCGTCGGCCAACGACGCGATCCGCGCGTCCGAAAGGTCGGCGAGGTTGCCGCCGAGATCCATGGCTCGAGACAGGAAGTCCACAAGCCGACCCGGGAGATGCGCGCCAAGTTCGGTCTTGAGTGAGCGCCTGCCGCGATCCTGCCGCGCTGCGCGCAGAATGCCTGCGAAGTCCATGCCGGGGAAAAGATTTACCGAAATCTCCTCCCCCTCGCGCCAGTAGCTCGAAAGCTGCAACGCTGCGGGCCCCGAAAGACCCCGGTGGGTGAAAAGCAGCGCCTCTTCGAACGAAGCGCGCGCGTTCCGCGCCAGCACGTTCGTGGAGATCCCCGAGATATCGGCAAAGCGCTTCTCGAAGGTGAAGGGGACCAATCCCGGCCGGATCTCGGTCACGGCGTGCCCAAACTGTCGCGCGATGTCGTAGGCCAGACCCGTCGCACCCATCTTGGGAACGGACTTTCCGCCGGTCGCAAGGATCAGGTTTTCCGACGTCAATTCAATGTTTTCCCCGTTGAACGTGAGGTTCAACACGAAGCACCCGTCCACGTGTCTTACGCCGGTCAGGCCGGTTTCGAGCCAGAGTTTGGCACCGGCCGTGTTCATCTCTGTCTGAAGCATCTCGATGATCTGCGTGGCCTTGCCGTCGCAGAAAAGCTGGCCGAGCGTCTTTTCATGCCAGGCAATCCCATGGCGCTGCACCAGATCGAGGAAATCCCACTGCGTGTACCGGGCCAGAGCTGACTTGTGAAAATGCGGGTTTGAACCGAGAAACCGTTCCGGTTCAACGCGGTAGTTGGTAAAGTTGCAGCGCCCCCCGCCCGAGATACGGATCTTCTCGCCGGGACGCTTTGCGTGGTCGATGACAATGACATCGGGCCCGGCATGCGCCGCAGCCATCATGCCCGCTGCCCCGGCGCCGAGGATCAGCGTCCGGCAGTGCATTTGCTTCTCCATGGTCGTGGCTCCTCGGTGGTCGGCGTCGAGGCAAGGTGATGCCGGGAAGAGAGGGCCTCTTCAAGCCGCTCGGTCCGTTCTGCTATTGGCCGAGATCCTACGCCACGCGCGCGTCTTAAAGCTGGCTTGGTTGGTAGAATTCGGCTAGAGTATTATTCAGACCCGGAAAACGGGCGTTCAGAGGCAGACGAGCGGTATTCCCATGACAGAAATGGTCTATGGCGCAGCACCCCTGCGCACAGCCGAGCCCATCCTTTCGCGTTGGTGGCGCACGGTCGACAAGTGGTCGCTATCTTGTGTCCTTATGCTCTTTGGGGTGGGGCTGCTTCTCGGCCTCGCCGCGTCGCCGCCTCTGGCCGAGCGGAACGGACTCGAGCCTTTCTACTATGTCCAGCGTCAGGCCTTTTTCGGTCTACTCGGGCTGATTGCGCTGGTTCTGGCATCCATGATGGGGCCCGTGCTGGTGCGTCGCTTGTCGGTGCTGGGCTTCATTGTAGCCTTCGTTGCCCTGGCGATGCTTCCCTTTTTCGGAACGGATTTCGGCAAGGGGGCCGTGCGCTGGTATTCGATGGGCTTTGCTTCGCTGCAGCCGTCCGAGTTTCTGAAGCCGCTCTTCGTCATTGCCTGCGCATGGCTCATGGCGGCGGGGCAGGAGCTTGGCGGACCTCCGGGCCGTGTCTATTCCTTCGCGCTCATGGTCGCCATCGTGGCGATGCTCGCCCTGCAGCCGGACTTCGGGCAGGCGTGCCTCGTCCTCTTCGGCTGGGGCGTGATGTGGTTCGTCGGCGGCGCGCCGATGTTCCTTCTGATGGCGCTCGCGGGCGTGGTCGTCTTCTTCGGAACGGTCGCCTACAACGCATCCGAGCACTTCGCCCGGCGTATCGACGGCTTCCTCAGCCCCGAGGTCGACCCGAACACGCAGCTCGGCTACGCCACGAACGCCATCCGCGAAGGTGGCTTCTTCGGTGTGGGCGTTGGCGAAGGCCAAGTGAAATGGTCGCTTCCTGACGCCCATACGGACTTCATCATCGCCGTCGCGGCCGAGGAATACGGCCTGATCCTGGTGGGTGCGATCATCACGCTTTACATGGTTGTTGTCGTCCGCTCGATGATCCGCCTGATGCGCGAACGTGATCCCTTCATCCGGCTTGCGGGCACCGGGCTTGCAGCCATCTTCGGCGTGCAGGCCATGATCAACATGGGTGTCGCTGTGCGGCTGTTGCCGGCCAAGGGCATGACGCTTCCCTTCGTCAGCTATGGTGGTTCTTCGGTCATCGCGGCCGGTATTGGCGTCGGGATGCTCTTGGCCTTCACGAGAACGCGGCCGCAGGGCGAGATCGGTGATCTCTTGCGCAGCCGGCGCCGCTGAGCGCGTGTCCGGGCAGGCCGCTTCCGAAGTCATGAGCGGGTCGCCGAGTGGCCTCGTCGGCGTCCTTCCGCCGGTGGCGTTGCGGTGCCAATTCCGCTCGTATATGCGGCGCCAATCCAAGGCACGGAGGTTTCCTGATGGCTGCTGATCGCAGGCCCCTGTTGTTGATGGCAGCAGGTGGCACGGGTGGGCACATGTTCCCGGCGCAAGCTCTGGCGGAAACGCTTCTGGCCCGCGGCTGGCGCGTGAAGCTCTCGACCGATGCGCGCGGGGCACGCTACGTCGGGGGCTTTCCGGACGAGGTCGAGATCGAGGAAGTCTCTAGCGCGACCTTTGCGCGAGGGGGCGTGGCGGCACGTGCGCTGGTTCCCTTTCGCATCGCCGGTGGCGTCGGCGACATGGCCCTTCGGATGCGACGCGACAAACCCGCCGCGGTGATCGGCTTCGGCGGCTATCCCTCGATCCCTGCGCTCAGCGCCGCGATCCTGCTGGGCTTGCCGCGCATGATCCATGAACAGAACGGGGTTCTTGGCAAGGTCAACAAGCTGTTCGCCACGAGGGTGACCCGTATCGCCTGCGGCACCTGGCCCACAGAGCTCCCGGACGGAGTTGACGCTGTTCACACCGGAAACCCTGTGCGCCAGGCGGTCTTTGAACGCGCCGGCGCAGGCTACATCCCGCCGGGCGATTATCCCATGTCTGTGCTCGTCATCGGCGGCAGCCAGGGGGCCCGCATCCTCAGCGATATTGTCCCGCCCGCCTTCGCTGCGCTGCCGGACCATATGCGCCAACTGGTTCGCGTCAATCAGCAGGCCCGGCCAGAGGATATCGACCGCGTCTCGGCCTTTTATGCCGAGGTCGGGATCGACGCCGATGTTCAGCCGTTCTTCCATGACGTCCCGAGCCGGATGAGCGAGGCGCAACTGGTGATCTCGCGCTCGGGGGCGTCCAGTGTTGCGGACCTGAGCGTGATCGGCAGGCCCTCGATCCTCATTCCCTACGCGGCGGCGATCCGGGATGAGCAGAGCGCCAACGCCCGGCCGTTGGTCGAGGCGGGTGCCGCGATCCGGATGCCGGAAAGTCAGCTTTCGGTCGAAAGCCTGACCGAGTCGATCCGGGCCGTCCTGGAGAACCCCGAAGGCGCCACGCAGATGGCGCGGGCGGCGCTGAGCGTCGGCAAACCCGAGGCGGCCAACGCGCTTGCCGATGAAATCGAGCAACTGTCAGGAACGACAAGAAAAGAAGGGGCAGGTTATGAAGGATCTGGAACTTGAACGGAGCGCGGTCATGACCGGGGCGACCAAGCTGCCCGGCGACGTCGGGCCCATCCACTTCGTCGGCATCGGCGGTATCGGCATGTCCGGCATTGCCGAGGTTTTGCTGAACCATGGCTACAGGGTCCAGGGATCGGACCTGAAGGAGTCGAAGATCACAGGGCGCCTCAAGGCGCTTGGCGCCGAGATCTTCATCGGCCAGAGCGCCGAGAACCTCGAGAAGGCCGAGGTCGTGGTTATTTCCTCCGCCATCAAGCCTGGCAATGCCGAGCTTGACGAGGCGCGGCGCCGCGGCCTTCCCGTGGTGCGCCGGGCCGAGATGCTGGCCGAGCTCATGCGGCTCAAGTCCAATGTTGCTGTCGCCGGCACTCATGGCAAGACGACGACCACCACCATGGTCGCCACGCTTCTGGATGCGGGTCACTTCGACCCCACTGTGGTGAACGGCGGGATCATCCACGCCTATGGCTCCAACGCGCGTATGGGGCAGGGCGAATGGATGGTGGTGGAGGCCGACGAGAGCGACGGGACCTTCAACCGCCTGCCGGCCACCATTGCCATCGTCACCAACATCGACCCCGAGCACATGGAGCACTGGGGCAGCATCGAGAACCTGCGCAAGGGCTTCTACGATTTCGTCTCGAACATCCCCTTTTACGGGCTTGCGGTCTGCTGCACCGATCACACCGAGGTGCAGTCGCTTGTCGGGCGCGTCACCGACCGCCGTGTCGTGACCTACGGGTTCAACGCACAGGCCGACGTGCGGGCCGTGAACCTGACCTACAAGGGCGGCGTGGCGCATTTCGACGTGGTCTTCCAGGGGGACGACGAGGTGATCGAGGGCGTGACCCTGCCGATGCCCGGGGACCACAACGTCAGCAACGCGCTTTCCGCCGTTGCCGTGGCCCGGCATCTGGGCATGGCCGGTGAGGAGATCCGCGCTGCGCTGGCGAGCTTTGGCGGCGTCAATCGCCGTTTCACCCGCGTGGGTGAGGTGAACGGCGTGACCATCATCGACGACTACGGGCACCACCCGGTCGAGATCGCGGCGGTGCTCAAGGCGGCGCGGCAGGCGACGGAAGGCCGGGTGATCGCCGTGCACCAACCGCACCGCTATTCGCGCCTCTCGGGGCTTTTCGAGGATTTCTGCACCTGCTTCAACGAGGCCGATGTCGTCGCGATTGCCGATGTCTTTGGCGCAGGCGAAGACCCGATCCCCGGCGCCACGCGCGACGACCTTGTCGCGGGCCTGGTGCGGCACGGGCATCGCCACGCGCGCGCGATCCGCGACGAAGATGATCTCGAACGGCTGGTGCGGGAACAGGCACAGCCCGGCGACATGGTTGTCTGCCTCGGTGCGGGGACCATCAGCGCCTGGGCCAACAACCTGCCCGCGCGGCTTGCCGAGTGATCGCACGCGATTTTGCATGAGATATCCGGGCGCGCGGGCTTTTCAGTGCGCCCGGCATGCGGCAGATAGCGCCGGTCCCGCCTCGTCTGTCGAGGAGGGCTGAAGCTGCTGGAGCGTAAGATGACGGAAACCGGGTTCGAGCTTAAGGCGCAGGACGGCAAGGCGCGGACTGGTCTCTTGCGTACGCCGCGCGGGGATATTCGCACGCCCGCTTTCATGCCTGTGGGGACGGCGGCCACTGTGAAGGGCATGCTACCTGAGAGCGTGCGCGAGACCGGCGCCGATATCCTGCTGGGCAACACCTACCATCTGATGCTGCGCCCCGGCGCCGAACGCATCGCCCGCCTTGGCGGTCTTCATCAGTTCATGAACTGGCAAAGGCCGATCCTGACCGACTCCGGTGGCTTTCAGGTGATGAGCCTTGCTGACCTCAGGAAGCTGACTGAGGAGGGCGTGACTTTCCGCTCGCATGTCGACGGGTCGAAGCACCATCTGACCCCGGAGCACTCGATGGAGATCCAGCGGCTTCTGGGGTCGGACATCGTGATGGCCTTCGACGAATGCCCCGCCTTGCCAGCGGATCGCGCGCGCATCGAGGAGAGCATGCGCCTGTCGATGCGGTGGGCTCTGCGGTCGCGCGAGGCCTTCGGGGATCGCCCCGGCCACATGCTTTTCGGGATCCAGCAGGGCGGGCTCGAGCGCGACCTCAGAGAGGAGAGCGCCAGGGCTCTGCGGGATATCGGATTTGAGGGCTATGCCGTCGGTGGGCTTGCCGTGGGCGAGGGGCAGGAGGCCATGTTCTCCTGCCTCGACTACGCGCCCGACATGCTTCCCGAGGACAAGCCGCGATATCTGATGGGGGTCGGCAAGCCCGATGATATCGTCGGTGCCGTGAAGCGCGGCATCGACTTGATGGACTGCGTGCTGCCCTCGCGCTCGGGCCGGACCGGCCAGGCTTGGACGCGACGCGGTCAGGTCAACATTAAGAACGCGCGTCATGCGGACGACCCGCGGCCGCTGGATGAAGACTGTGGCTGCCCGGCGTGCCGAAGCTACAGCCGCGCCTATCTGCACCACGTCTTCCGGTCCGGCGAGATGATCTCCGGCATGCTGCTAACCTGGCACAACCTTCATTATTATCAGGAGCTTATGGCGGGACTGCGCACTGCCATCTTTGAGGGGACGTTCGAGAGTTTCGAGGCGGCGTTCCACGAGGCCCGCGCGGAAAGGGATATTCCGCGGCTGTAATTTGGGGAGGGGGACGCTGCCCCCCCTCTTGGCCTGCGGCCAATTCACCCCCGAGGTATTCCCGGCGAAGAGAAGTCGGTGTGGAGTAGCGCAGGCAGGGTGGCCTGAAGCAGGTCAAGGCCGCCGGGCTGCCAGCCCAGTGCGTGTAACCTGTTGCAGATCAGCGGATTGACGGCACGGGCGCTGCGCGCCGGGGGGGCATGCGGGCATCCTGTCAGGTGCCGCACTGCTGCGAGCAGGTCGTGCCGGTCAAGCATCATGTCGGAGGCGTGCACCGGACCACTTTCGTCTGACGCGGGAAGCAAGCTCACAGCCGAGGCGAGATCGTCCACGTGCAACTCGGTGCCGCGCCGCGGCTCGATGGGTTGACCGGCGAGGTAGTCCGCGAAGAGCGGCGCCCACTTGTTGGCCTTGCCGGGACCGTAGAGGCCGGTGCAGCGCAGGGCGATGCCCTGAAGCGGCAGGGAAAAGAGATGCTTTTCGGCCTCGGCCTTGATCTGGCCATAGAGGCTCCGGGGGCAGGTCGGGCGATCTTCCGTCAGGGTCGTAGCTTCGCCAAGCCCGTCATAGACCGCGCGGCTTGACAGGAAGATCACGTGTCGGACACCGGCTTTTGCGCTGTCTTCGAATAGACGACAGGTTCCGTCGAGGTTGGCTGTGCGAAACCCCTGCGGGTCGTCGCCCTCGCCGCCCCTGTATCGACCGGGCGCGTGGGCGAAGGCGGCGTGTATCAGAGCATCGAAACCGGCGAGGTCGGGCGTAGGTGATCCGAGACGCCAAGGCAGATGCGGATGGCCCGGCACCGGGTTGCGTCCGAGCACCGTGATTTCGTGCCCGGCAAGGCCCCTTAGTAGAGCCTCGCCCGCGATGCCGCTTGCGCCGGTGAGCGCGATCTTCATGGGCGGGGCAGGGTGTCTAGGTCGGGTGTGCGGCCCTCAGCAAAGCCCTGCCAGACTTCGATCAGGGGGCGCAGACGGTCGGCCTTGGCATGATCCTGCCAGGGCTTTTCATACTGGAAATGCAGCACGCGGATGCTGTCCCAGTCCCAGAGATCCGGCAGGTTCATCCAGACGTATTGCAGCATGTTGTCGAAGACCGGCAGGCCGTGCCAGTCGGGAAAGAAGTCCTGCAGGAAGGTCTGGTCCGTGCGCCGCCAGAAGGCGCCCTCGGTATCGAGCCGCGCCAGCATGGCATCGAAGGTCGCGGGATCGGGGCGGGCGCTGAAGACGCCGGAGTTCATGCGCCGGAAATCCACGAGGTTCTCATAGACATTGGGCGCGGCGCTGAACTCGGGATAGGCGAGCAGCCGGTCAATGTTCTTCAACACGACCGTATCGGCATCGAGAAAGACCACGGACTCGTAATCGAGCTGCCAGAGCCGGAGTTTCACGAAATTGTCCAAAGGTGTGTGAAACTTCGGTTTTTCGCCCCGGGTGAAGGGGGCGGCACCGTGCAGCGCCTCGCGCGTATGGGCGGCGTTGAAGGCGTCGGATGTTGGCAGCAGATCGGTCTCAATCAGCCTCGCGCCGAGGGCGCGCAGTGGGGTGAGGGCCTCGGTCGAAACGCCGCCGGTGTACAGGACGCAGAAATCGGCCGTCGTCCCGCTCAGCCGCAGAGAATGCCCCAGCGCCTTGGCGCCGAGCGCGAAGTCGTCGTTGGTGACGAGAGTGACGTAGCCCGACGCACTGCGCGCCGGGCCTTCGGGTCGCAGCGCGAGGTTCACGAGACCGACTTGAGCGCCTTGCCCTCGGGATCACGCTCCACCCGGCTGCCGAGATCGCGGGTCCAGGCCGAAACGGCGGGCACGCGCGAGCGGTCGATGCGGTGGGCGTATTTCTTGGCCACGTCGACCACCTCGGACAGAAGGCCCTCGGCCAGCGTCGTCGGGTTCAGCCCGAGTGTAAGGAACTGGTCGTTCTTCACCACGAGGTCGTTCTCGGGGGCTTCCTTGCGCGGGTTGGGCAGGTACTTGATCGACGCACCGGTGAGTTTCGAAACCAGTTCTGCCAGGTCGCGCACGCGGTGTGTTTCGGTCATCTGGTTGAAGATGCGGACACGTTCGCCGTGCTCGGGCGCATCACCAAGCGCAAGCTCGATGCAGCGGACGCTGTCCTGGATGTGGATGAAGGCGCGGGTCTGGCCGCCGGTGCCGTGTACCGTCAGCGGGTAGTCGATCGCCGCCTGGATCAGGAAGCGGTTGAGCACGGTGCCGTAGTCGCCGTCGTAATCGAACCGGTTGATCAGCTGTTCGTGCCGGCGCGTCTGGTCGGTATGCGTGCCCCAGACGATCCCCTGGTGCAGGTCGGTGATCCGCAGCCCGTCGTTCTGGGCGTAGAACTGGAAGAGGATCTGATCGAGCGACTTGGTCATGTGATAAACCGAGCCGGGCTTGGTCGGGTAGAGGATCTCCTGCCGCGCCTTGGTGCCCTCCAGCGTCTCGATATCCACGTCGAGATAGCCCTCGGGGATCGCGGCGCCGACCGAGGAATAGCCGTAGACACCCATGGTGCCGAGGTGCACGAGATGCGCGTCGCACTCGGCCTCAACCATGGCGGCCAAAAGATTGTGGGTCGCGTTTACGTTGTTGTTGACGGTGTAGACCTTGTGGCGGTCGGTCTTCATCGAATAGGGGGCCGCGCGCTGCTCGGCGAAGTGTACGATGGCGTCGGGCTTGTGTTCGGTCAGCCAGCCCTTGAGACGCTCGTATTCGCCCGAGAGATCGAGCAGGTGGAAGCGGATCGTCTCGCCCGAGACTTCTTTCCAGATGCGGCAGCGCTCCTGAATGCTGTCCATCGGCGTGAGCGACTGGACGCCCAGTTCGGTGTCGATCCAGCGCCGCGACAGGTTGTCGAGAATGTGGATCTCGTGGCCTTGCGCGGAGAGATGGAGACAGGTGGGCCAGCCGACGAAACCGTCGCCGCCGAGGATCGCGATGCGCATGGATCATTCCCCCAAGTTATCTTTGGAAAACGGGGGTAACGGTGCGCTCGGCGAAAGTAAAACGAATGTTCTGCGACGAACCGCAACTGTGCGGAATTGCGCAAGGTCACGCGGGTCGTCCTGCCTGCTTGGCGCGTTACATCCACCGGACCCAAACAACAGGAGTGCGCTTGATGAGTACCCCAAGCCTGTTCGAACCGGTCGCCTGTGGCGCGATCGACATGAAGAACCGCATCGTCATGGCCCCGCTCACCCGCAATCGCGCGATGAACGAAGACGATGCCCCCATGGACATCCACGTGGAATACTACCGCCAGCGCGCCGGTGCCGGGCTGATCATCACCGAGGCCACGCAGATCACTCCCGAAGGCAAGGGCTATGCCTGGACGCCCGGCATTCATTCGCAGGCGCAGGTCGTCGCCTGGAAGAAGGTGACCGAGGCCGTGCATGCCGCCGGAGGCCGCATCGTGCTGCAGCTCTGGCACGTGGGCAGGATCAGCCATACCTCGCTGCAGAAAGAGGGCAAGGACCCGGTAGCGCCTTCGGCGATCCGTGCGGAGGGCGTAAATACCTTCGATGGCGAGCAGATGGTAGAGGTTTCGGCGCCGCGCGCGCTCGACCTCGATGAACTGCCCCGGGTGGTCGAGGATTTCCTCAAGGCTGCCGAAAACGCCAAGGCCGCGGGCTTCGACGGTGTCGAAGTTCACGGCGCGAACGGCTACCTGCTGGACCAGTTTCTCAAAGACGGCACAAACAAGCGCGAGGACGCCTACGGCGGAAGCTACGAAAACCGCGTAAAGCTGATGGACGAGGTTTTGGATGCGGTTACCAGCGTCTGGGAACCTTCGCGCGTCGGCATCCGGATCTCGCCGTTTTCGCCCGCCAACGGAGCCGAGGAGAGCGACCCCGAAGCCTTGGCGGAATTCCTCGTGCCGCACCTTTCGGGGCGTGGGCTGGCCTACCTGCACGTGATCGAGGGACACACCGGCGGCCCGCGCGACTTCAAGGGCGCGGATCTCGGGACGCTCAAGAAACAGTTCGATGGGCTCTGGATGGGCAACAACGGGTATGACCGCGATCTTGCCATCTCTCGCTTGAGCGAAGGCGAGGTAGATCTGGTGGCCTTCGGCGTGCCCTACATCGCCAATCCCGATCTCGCGCATCGGCTCGAGATCGACGCGCCGCTGAACGAACCGGACAAGTCGACCTTCTACGGTGGCGGGGAAGCGGGCTACACCGACTATCCCTTTCTCGACGGTCGCGACCGCGCCGGGGGCTGACAGCGCCATATGCCTACGCAATATGAAAGGGGCGGCCATCTGGCCGCCCCATTGTTTTTGCATGGCCTTAGGGTCCGGCGCGTAGGTATCGCTTGAGCGCCCCGCGGTTATCCACCGCAGAATTGCATCTGGCCGAGAGGCTGGCCTTGCACCCTTGCGCCGGGGGCGCCATGGTTCGGCCCTGGCCTGACGTGCGAGGTTGAAATTCATGGTCTCAACCCCACGTTAAAGGTCCATAAACGGAGACGGCCAACGCTGCCGCAAAGCGGGGCCAGGCGGTCTTGCCAAGAACAGGAAGCCGAGCATGCAACACTCCCTCAATCCCTCTTATCCGGTGCTGCCGCTTCGCGACATCGTCGTGTTCCCCCACATGATCGTGCCCCTTTTCGTGGGACGCGAGAAATCGGTGCGCGCGCTGGAAGAGGTGATGAAAGATGACAAGCAGATCCTGCTTGCCGCACAGGTTGATCCTGCCGAGGACGATCCCGAACCCGCGGGCATCTACCAGTCCGGCGTGCTGGCCAATGTGCTGCAGCTGCTGAAATTGCCGGACGGCACTGTGAAGGTGCTGGTCGAAGGGCAGGCGCGCGTCAGCATCACCGAGTACCTCGAAAACGACAGCTTCTTCGAAGCGGAGGCCGAGCTTGTCTCCGAGATGCCGGGGGATCCCACGGCCATCGAGGCGCTCACCCGCACCGTCGCCGAAGAGTTCGAGCGCTACGCCAAGGTCAAGAAGAACATCCCCGAAGAGGCGCTTGCCGCCGTTGGCGAAAGCCAGGAAGCGGCCAAGCTCGCGGACCTCGTGGCGGGTCATCTCGGCGTCGAGGTGAACCAGAAGCAGGAACTTCTGGAGACGCTGTCCGTGAGCGACCGTCTTGAGAAGGTTTATGGCCTGATGCAGGGCGAGATGAGCGTTCTTCAGGTCGAGAAGAAGATCAAGACGCGCGTCAAGTCGCAGATGGAGAAGACCCAGCGCGAGTACTACCTCAACGAACAGATGAAGGCGATCCAGAAGGAGCTGGGTGACGGCGAGGACGGCGAGGGCGAAATCGCCGAGCTGGAAGAGCGCATCGCCAACACGAAGCTCTCGCAGGAAGCCAAGGACAAGGCCGAGGCCGAGCTGAAGAAGCTCAAGAACATGTCGCCCATGTCGGCTGAGGCCACCGTCGTGCGCAACTACCTCGACTGGATGCTGTCCATTCCGTGGGGCACCAAGAGCCGCGTGAAAAAGGATCTTCCCCGTGCCCAGAAGATACTCGACGATGACCACTACAGCCTCGAGAAGGTGAAGGAACGGATCGTCGAATATCTGGCCGTTCAGGCGCGTTCCAAGAAGCTCAAGGGGCCGATCCTCTGCCTCGTCGGCCCTCCGGGTGTCGGCAAGACGTCGCTGGGCAAGTCCATGGCCAAGGCAACCGGGCGCGAGTTCATCCGCATCTCGCTTGGTGGCGTGCGCGATGAATCCGAGATCCGCGGCCATCGCCGGACCTATATCGGCTCCATGCCCGGTAAGATCATCCAGGCGCTGAAAAAGGCCAAGACCACGAACCCGCTCATCCTGCTCGACGAGATTGACAAGATGGGGCAGGACTTCCGTGGCGATCCGGCTTCGGCCATGCTCGAAGTGCTCGACCCCGAGCAGAACGGTACCTTCGTGGACCACTACCTCGAGGTGGAATACGACCTGTCCAACGTCATGTTCGTGACCACGGCCAACAGCTACAACATGCCGGGGCCGCTGCTCGACCGGATGGAGATCATCCCGCTCTCGGGCTACACCGAGGACGAAAAACTCGAGATCGCCAAGCGGCACCTGCTCGACAAGCAGGTCAAGGCGCATGGCCTCAAGAAGGGCGAGTTCGAGATCGAAGACGCGGCCCTGACCGACGTGATCCGCTACTACACGCGCGAGGCCGGTGTCCGGAATCTCGAGCGCGAGATTGCCAAGATCGCGCGGAAGGCCGTGACCAAGATCGTCAAGGGCGAGGAATCGACCGTCCGGGTCACACCGGACAACCTGAACGACTTCCTCGGGGTGCGGAAGCATCGCTTCGGCCTTGCCGAGGACGAGAACCAGGTGGGGGTCGTGACAGGGCTTGCCTACACCTCGGTCGGCGGCGACCTGCTCCACATCGAGGCGCTCAAGCTGCCGGGCAAGGGCCGGATGAAGACCACCGGCAAGCTTGGGGACGTCATGAAGGAGAGCATCGACGCTGCAAGCTCCTACGTCCGCTCGATCTCGCCGCAGATCGGGATCAAGCCGCCGCGCTTCGACAAGTGGGACATCCACGTCCACGTGCCTGACGGTGCGACGCCCAAGGATGGCCCTTCGGCCGGGATGGCGATGGTCACCTCTATTGTGTCGTCGCTGACCGGTATCCCGGTCCGCAAGGACATCGCCATGACCGGCGAGGTCTCACTGCGCGGCAACGCGATGCCGATTGGCGGGCTGAAGGAAAAGCTTCTCGCGGCACTGCGGGGCGGGATCACCACGGTGTTCATCCCCGAGGAGAACGAGAAGGATCTTGAGGAGCTGCCTGACAACGTTAAGGAAGGCCTCACAATCGTGCCCGTCAAGCACGTCTCCGAAGTTTTGGAGCAGGTCCTTGTCCGCAAGCCCGAGCCCATTGAGTGGGATGAGGCAGCAGAGGAAGCCGCAGAAGCCGCGCGCAGCCCGCGTGCCGAGGACGCGGCAACCGGTGCCGTCGCGCACTGACGATAGATGGCTGCAAGTCACGAACGGGCGCCGCGAGAGTGATCTCGCGGCGCCTTTTTCTGGTCGCGACGGGTGACGCGCCTGCGGGTGGCGATGGGGACCGGGATCGGTTCAAAAACTCGATTTTCCCCCCTTGCACCCCCCTCAGCCTGACGGTATTAGCCCCGCTACCGGGTGATTAGCTCAGTGGTAGAGCGCTTCGTTCACATCGAAGATGTCAGAGGTTCAAATCCTCTATCACCCACCAGAATTCCTTCGAAGCGTGCCTGTCCGGGCGCGCTTTTCCTTTTCAGAAGGCATGGTTGGAACCGCACGAGCCGGGGCATCGGGGTGCATCGTATTGACGCCTTGGGTGAAGAAACGAACTCCGACAGAGGCGCTGATCTTCGCATGACAGGTTCGCCAGAGCGCTTTCGACAGCCCTCTCTCGGCTGGCGAGGCCGTCCCGCACGCATACGGGGAGCAGGCGGCGAAATTGCCTGCCGATGTGGTCTCTAAGGGCTTGATACGCCTGCAGGAGGACAGTAGAAGCCAGCGGCGCGGGGGCGGTTAGCTCAGCTGGTAGAGCGCTTCGTTTACACCGAAGATGTCGGGGGTTCGAATCCCTCACCGCCCACCACCCACCGGACAGCTCAAGGAGACATGAGACGTGGCGACGGTGGTTTCACTCCTCGCTGCGGTACCAGTCAGCGATGTTCCAGAGTTCGCTGTCCCAAGCATTCATCCGGACACCCGCCAGATCATGCGCCCTTGCTGAAAGCCGGCCACGGTGCACCAGCGGGATGGTCATTCCGTTCTCAACCACCATTCGGTTAAGCTCGCGCCCGATCGCCTGCCTCTCGGCGATGTCTGCGGTCCGCGTCAGCTCCTCATAGAGCGCATCGTATTCGGGCATGCAGAACCGTGCGATGTTCATGCCCTGCCACTGCGTCTCGGGTGAGGGGGCTTCGTCGCAGAGGGCAAAGGCGAGGTAGGCCTGCGGATCAGGATCCGGAAAGCTTCCGGCAAACATCTGCACATCCGCATAGAACTTCTGCAAGGTATCCGGCGAACCGGGATCGCCGCTGAAGAAGACCGAAGGGTCGATGTTGCGGAGTTCGACGGCAAAGCCGATGTCTTCCCACCAGTTCTTGACGAGCGCCTGGATGTCCTGCCGGACCGAGCTGGTCGCTGTCTGGTAGAGAATGGAAAGAGGCGTTCCGTCAAGCTCGCGCACGCCGTCACCATCGGTATCGACGACGCCCGCCTCGTCCAGCAGGGCGCGCGCGCCATCCAGATCCTGGGTCGCGCAGCCGTCGACGTCGATGTCGTAGCCTGCCGGCGCAGGAATCCAGGAGCATGTGGCGCGGCCTGTCTTGCCGAAACCGACCTCGATCAGCTGACTGCGGTCAATTGCAAGCGAGAGCGCCCGATAGACCGCTGGATGCTGAAGAAAGGGGTGCGGCCGGACAACCGAGCGCTCGCCCTCCGGCAGGCCCGGATCGGGGTTCGTGTGGTTCAGCAGGATGCTCTCGAGGGTCGACCCGAAGGCGGCGACGCTGACGCCGTGCCCTTCTTCCTCCATGTCGGCGATGACATCGGGGGCGAGTTGGAACTGCCATGCGTAATCGTATTCGCCGGTCTCCAGAACCGCCTGTGCCGCGCCTCCGGTCGCGCCTGCACCCTTGAGTTCCACCCCGGAGAAGGCAGGCTTGTCGGCTTCGCGGTACTCGGGGTTTCTGGTGAACATGACCACGTCGTTCGGTCTGAATTCCTCGATCACAAAGGGGCCCGTCCCGATCGGCGCGAAATTGGCCTCGGTGCAGCTTGGGGCGGCCTCACCGATGCAGTCTTCGAACTGCGCGGCCTGCAGGATCGGGGCTTCGGAGGACACGAACGGGCCGTAGGGGTTCGGCATTGGCCGTTCGAAGCGGATGACGACGGTCTGCGGATCGGGGGTCGCAATCTCCGCGATATGGTCGAACCGCGTGCTGCGCGCGCAGCCGACGTCGGGATGCGTGCAATAGGCGTAGGTGAACGCGACGTCTCCGCTGGTGACCGATGTCCCGTCCGACCACTTCAGGTCAGGCTTGAGCGTCCAGGTGATCGTCGTGAGATCCTCACTGATGCCGCCATTGTTCACTGTCGGCACCTGGGTCGCGAGCCAGGGAATGATCTCGCCATCTTCGTCGTAGCGCGCCAGCGGTTCCAGAACCAGAGTGGCTGCATCCAGCTCCTTGATGCCGCCCGAAAGGTAGGGATTCAGCGTGGAAGGCGCCTGCGGCGTGATGAGCCGCAACGCGGTTTGCGGCGTTTGCGCTGACGCTGTGGCTGTGCCCAGGACGATGGCGAGTAGGACAAAGCTGAAACGACGTGTCATCTGGAAACCCTGGCAGCCGGAAGCTTCAGGTTGTTACGCTCGAGTTCGCTGTTGGCGCAACCTTTGCTCGACCAATGACGACGAAGAATGTTCGTACTTGTTGCCATCTGCACGCGGCGTGGACGAAGCCGGGCCGGTCTCTTGCACATCTGCTCTCCCTCGCACGATGGACCACCGCAGGTGGGGCGCGCAAAGTCATGCCGTGCTTGCGCTCAGGCGGCAGATCGCGGGGATGAAGAGGGACCGCTGCCCGGCGTCCGGGTGCCTGCATTCCGGGGTCAGACCATCATGCGCATGCCGCTGTCGATGCCTTCGAGGGTCATCGGAACCATGCGATCCTCGAAGATCTCGCGGATCATGCCGATGCTCTGGGTGTATTGCCAGTATTTCTGCGGGACCGGATTAATCCAGAGGTGGCCTGGCCACTGGTCGCGGGCGCGCTGGAGCCAGACCTGACCCGCCTCGGCGTTCCAGTGCTCGTTGGCGCCGCCCGGGTAGGCGATCTCGTAGGGCGACATCGAGGCGTCGCCCACGAAGATGCACTTGTAGTCGGGACCATAGGTGTTGAGCACCTCCCACGTGGAGGTCTGGGCGTCCCAGCGGCGACGGTTGTCGCGCCAGACGCCCTCGTAGAGGCAGTTGTGGAAGTAGTAGTGTTCGAGGTGCTTGAACTCGGCGCGGGCGGCGCTGAAGAGCTCCTCGACCACCTTGATGTGGTCGTCCATGGACCCGCCCACGTCGAGGAAGAGCAGGACCTTCACCGCGTTGCGGCGCTCTGGCCGGGTCTTCACGTCGAGCCAGCCCTGTTCGGCGGTGGAGCGGATCGTGCCTTCGAGGTCGAGCTCCTCGTGGGCGCCGTCGCGGGCCCACTGGCGCAGGCGTTTGAGGGCGACCTTGATGTTGCGGGTTCCAAGCTCGATGCTGTCGTCGTACTCGCGGAACTCGCGCTTGTCCCAGACCTTCACTGCCTTGCGGTGGCGGCTTTCGTGCTGGCCGATGCGGACGCCCTCGGGGTTGTAGCCGTAGGCGCCGAAGGGGGAGGTGCCGGCGGTACCGACCCATTTGTTGCCGCCCTGGTGGCGGCTGTCCTGTTCCTTCAGGCGCTCCTTGAGCGTTTCGATGAGTTTCTCAAAGCCGCCCAAGGCCTCGATCTCGGCTTTCTCGTCCTCCGAGAGATGCTTCTCGGACATCTTGCGGAGCCAGTCCTCGGGGAGGTCCATGGCCTTGAGCACAGCTTCCGGCGGGATCTGGTCGAGCCCCTGGAAACTGTGGGCGAAGGCGCGGTCGAAGCGGTCGAGATGGCGCTCGTCCTTCACCATGGCGGTGCGGGCGAGGTAGTAGAAGGCCTCGGTATCATAGGTGGCGAGGCCCGCGCGGAGGCCGGCAAGGAAGGCCAGGTATTCCCGCAGGCTGACCGGCACGCCGGCGCGGCGGAGGGTCTTGAAAAAGGGCACGAACATGGGCCGACTCTAGGCGCCACGCAGGGCCGCGTCCATCGCCGAGCGAGGCAGGGAAACCGGGGACAAAAGGGTGTCCCGGGCCGGGACATCCTCGCGGAGTAACAAGATCAATGGGTTACAGAGACGAATTAACCGAATTTTAGGAATGTCCCCGATCCGTCCGCCACGAGACCGCCGCCCCAAGCGGACCTTTGCGGACAACGCACGCCGGGATGACCCGCTGGCGCGCACCATATGAAGAGCCCGGCAGGAAGGAAGAGCGCTGGCCCGGGCTTCTTCTTGGCAGAAATACTCCCGGGGGAGCCGCCCGGTACGGGTGGCGGGGGCAGAGCCCCCGGCAACACCTGCCAAAGCTGCGCCCGGTTGACCGTCGAGCCGCGCAGTCGGCCTTGGCTGGGGGGCTCTGCCCCCGTCGCGGCAGGGCCGCGACTCCCCCGAGGTGTTTTCAGCGAGAAGAAGACACGTGGCCAGGGGCGGGGGGCCGTCTCAGAGAACGACCTTTTCCAGCACCAGCGTCAGGATGAAGCCCACGAGCCCGAAGGCGATGGCGAAGACCACGGCGTATTGCGCGATGTCCGCGCGGTTGCCCTTGCGGCGCCTGGCGAGCAGGCCGCCCCAGACGGCGCCGAGTAGCATGGCGACGATGGTGATCATGTGCGGGTCCTTCGGCGTGGCCTGTCAGAAGCTGCGGGCCGGGCTGAGGGCTGCGATTTCGCGCGCCTTGGCGTGCACCGCCCAGTCCGGGCCGAAGCCGTATCGCGCCCAGCCGAGCGAGTCCAGACGCACCTGCCGCGCGCGCAGCGGCCGGCCGGTGCGCTCTAGCGCCTCGGCCTGCAGCAGCATGAGCGTCGAGAGGAGCGCCGCGTTTTCGTGCCGGCGGGCGACGGCGAGCTGCGGTCGGACCAGCGAGAGCGCCTCGCGTGGGCGGTCGCGTTCCAGCGCCCCGGTGGCGAGCTGCGCGGCGACGTAGGCGCGGTGCAGTGCGGTGTCGGCGCGGTCGCCGTAGTAGTGGTTGGCCGCCAGGAAGTGATCGCGGGCCGCCCCGGGTGCGACGACCTGAAGCTGTGTCCCGAGGATGTAGTGCGAGAAGGCGCGGCGGTGGTCGGTCCAGCCCTGCGAGCGGGCGATGTCGAGCGCGCGGACCGAGGCGCGGTAGCGTTCGGCGGGCATGGAGGCGACGGCGATCGACGTCTCGGTTGCCGCGATCCAGTCGCGCGGTGCGGGCGCGAGGGGGCGCGACGGCAGATCCTCGCCCCCCGGGTTGAGCGCCGCCAGCCGCGCGGGGAGGCGGGCGGCCACCTCGGCCCGGGTCTGGCCGCTGGCGAGCGCGGGATCGTAGTAGAGCCGCAGGATGAGCATGTCGTAGCCCGTCAGGACCGTGTGCATGTTGTCGTCGTTGAAGACGCTGTCGGGCAGCCGGTAGAGGTCGTTGAGCGGGCCGAGCGCCTGGGCCAGCTCCTCGTGCAGGCAATCTCGCAGCTCCTGCGGGCTGGCATCGGCGGGGACGAAGAGGGCGATGCGGCGCCTTTCCCGCATCCGCGACCAGCGCACCCGCGACGTCCGGCGCGTGAGCCGGTATTCCATCAGAGAGCCGACGTTGGGCGCGACAAAGCAGGCAGCGCGCGGCACATAGGTGTTGATGTCGTTGCGGGTGATCGCCTCGACCGTGATGCTGGCGCCGGGGCGGTCGGTGCGGTGGATGGAGATGCCGGCCTCTTCGCGTAGCCGCGCGAGGAGTTGGGCGAGATCCTCGTCGAGCGTGGGCGCGGGGGCACCGGTGACGCGCAGGGTGATGGGCCCTTCGAAACGCGTAAGTACCGGCAGCGCGCGGCCGTCCTCGAGCGCAAAGGAGAGGTCGAGGAAGTCGCGGGCGATGTCGGCATTGGCGCTGGTGGGGGGCGTGGGGCGCGAACCGGTAAAGCGCTTTATCACCGGCAGCCCGGCCTGCGGGCCCGGCTGGGCGGCCGCGCGTGTGATCGTATCCGATGTCCGGGGTGCCGCGCAGGCGGTGGCCAGCAGAAACGAAAGCAGCGTCGCCGCGGTGCGCAGCCGGGGCATCATCGTCTCTGGTAGGCGAGGCGGCAGGTCAGGACGCGGCCACCGAGGCTCAGGCGCAGGACGGTGACGCGGCGCTGCGGGCGGAGCGGCGTCCTCGGGGGGCTCTTCCTGGGGCTGGTCGTGGTCATCTGCGTTTGCCTGTGGGTCATGCGCGGGGGTGGTCGTGTTCGGGCGGTGGCGCCGTGGTCCTGTTCATCGCAAGGGTCACCCAGGAGGTGAGGAAACGCAATCAAGCCCCTGTGTCAGAGTGATAATACCGTGCAGCGTTGCAACATGGGGTGCCGGTAGACTGGTGGATGGCGCTGTTTCTCAAGGGGAAATTCCGTTGCGTCGGAGATGCCGGCAAGCTTGGCAGGTCAGGCACGCGCGGCCTAGTCTGGGGCCAGGAAGCGACATCAGCAGGGGGGAGTGACCATGGTTTCCGCGCGCGAGGATCTGCAGACGCACGAGGTCTGGAATCAACCACAGGTGCCGGGGCCGCGCGATCCCTGGGCGGCGGATGCCGTCCTGCGGGAGGCGGTAGCGCGTGAAGGCGGGCAGGTTGTGCCGCTGGAGACCTATGGCGCGGCGCTGGGATCGGAGGCGCTGGCGGTTGCCGCGCGCGAGGCGGAACGGCTGGCGCCTGAGCTCGTGCTCTTCGACCGCGGGGGCCGGCGGCTGGACGAGGTGCGCTATGCCACGGGATATCACGACCTGATGTCGGCCGGGATCGGCGCGGGCTACGCGGCGCTCGCCTGGGAGGGTGGTGCCGGGGGCCACGTGAGCCATGCCGCTATGGTCTATATGGCGAGCCAGCTGGAACCGGGCCATTGCTGCCCGATGACCATGACCTATGCCGGTGTGCCGGCGCTGGCCGGGCAGGGTGGTGCGCTGGAGGTCTGGCGCGAGAAGCTGCTGTCGCGGGTCTACGATCCCTCGGTGGCGCCGCTTGGCGACAAGGCGGGCGCGACGCTGGGCATGGCCATGACCGAGAAGCAGGGCGGCTCGGACGTGCGGGCCAACACGACGCGGGCGGAGCGGGATGGGGGCGACTGGCGGCTGACGGGGCACAAGTGGTTCTGCTCGGCGCCCATGTCCGACGGCTTCCTGACGCTGGCGCAGGCGCCGGAGGGGCTGAGCTGTTTCCTGGTGCCGCGGTGGCTTGACGGTGAGCGCAACCCGATCCGGATCCAGCGGCTGAAGGACAAGCTCGGAAACCGGGCGAATGCCTCGTCCGAGATCGAGTACCAGGGCGCGCTGGGGCACCTGGTGGGCGAGGCGGGCAACGGCATCCGCACGATCCTCGAGATGGTGCATCACACGCGGCTCGACACGGCGATGGCACCGGCGGGGCTGATGCGGGCGGCCTTGGCCGAGGCCTGGCACTGGGCCGAGGGCCGGCGGGTGTTCCAGAAGCGGCTGGTGGACCAGCCGCTGATGAGGGCAGTGCTGGCGGACCTCGCGCTCGACTGGGAGGCGGCGACGGCGCTGGGGCTGCGCGTGGCGCGGGCGTTCGACGCGGGCGGTGACGCGGGCGAGCGGGCGCTGGCGCGGATCGGGGTAGCGCTGGCGAAGTTCCACAATAACAAGCGCGCGCCGGTGGTTATCTACGAGGCCATGGAGGCGCTGGGGGGCATGGGATACGTCACCGACACGCCGTTGCCCATGCTTTACCGCGAGGCGCCGCTGAACGGGATCTGGGAGGGCTCAGGCAACGTGATCTGCCTCGACATCCTGCGGACGCTGGCGCGGGCGCCGGAGGCGGGCGAGGCGCTTCGGTTGGAGCTGGAGGCGGCGCGGGGGAATTCGGCGGTCTACGATGCGGCGCTCGACGCGCATGGCGCGCGCTGGCACGGGCCGCCGGAGGAGGCTGAGGCGCGGCTTTTCGCGGAGCGGCTGTCGGTGCTGCTGGCCGCCTCGCTGCTGCTGCGCTTCGCGCCGGGCGAGGTCGGGGCGACCTACGCCGCCACGCGGCTGGGCGGCGAGGCCGGGCGGATTTCGGGCGCGATCCCGGCGGGAGAGGTCGGCGTGATCCTGTCGCGGCTTTCCGGGCGCGCTTGAGGCGCACGGGGGCGTCCCGTGCCCCGTGCCAGTTGCTCGGCGTCGGCCTTGCTGCACGGGCGGGTCGGGCGTCTGCCCCAAGCTCCGGGAGTATTTGCGCCAGGAAGAAGCCCGGCTCTGAGGCGCTGCGACGTGCGCCCGTGGGACGGAAGGGACGGGGCGGCGATATACGTTGCGATTTGAGCTCGTCCTTAAGGGGGCTGGCCGCGTCGTCGCGGTGTTCGCTGGAAAGTATCTGGGCAGGACGGAGTTGCTCCCGTCTCGGGGGCGGGCACGCAGCGCTTCAGGGGTGTCGTCGATCGTGGTGCAGGAGCTTCCCTGCTCCGGTACGGTTTCCATCGGGTCACGGGGCCTTTTGCGCGGAACCCGATCCCGCCGCTGCCGTTGGGATTGCTCATATGAAATCCGACAATCGCAAGGGGGCGAGGTCACCATGGAATGGTTGAGCGAGCACAGCAGCGTCATCAATCTCTTCACGAATACGCTGATGCTGTTCGTCTGGATGGGCTACCTGCATCTGATCTTCGTGAGTTTCCGGCGCAGCAACCGGGCGGTGATCCATATCGGGATGGCGGCCAACGACGGGCAGGACGCGCGCTGTGTCGTCAGCAACATGGGGGCGGATGCGGTCTATATCCTGGCAATCCAGGTCCAGCTTGTCTGCGATGACGAGGAATTCTGCACGCTGGTGACGGACCGGGTCGAGGACGGCGAGCCGCTGGGCGGCGATTTCCGGGAGCGGACCAACCAGGGGCCCCTGGGTGGTGGCGAGGCGCTCGACATCGGCAGCTTCCAGAACATCGGCGAGCGCGCGGCGAAAAATACCGCGGCGAACATCGCCATCGACCGCTGTACCTCCATGGAGATCACCGTGGTCGTGGCCGCGCAGCAGGCTCACAAGCTGCTTGGGGGCTACAAGCGCTACGACATTACCCGTCGCGACGGCATCCTGCACTTTGCGTCGGAGGATGTTCTCACCAAGCAGATCAGCAGTCGCAAGCGCCGCAGCCAGCTGAGGTACGTGATCTCGCGCGACGGGCGTGGCGACGACGACCGCGACCTCGCTGCGATGAAGCGGGAGGCCGAGCAGGAGCAGACCGGCCCGCGCCAGAACGCGGCCTGATCGTCGGTGCGGGCGGCGGGGGTCAGCGGCCCTGCCGTCGCGCCATGAAGGCGAGCCGTTCGAAAAGGTGCACGTCCTGCTCGTTCTTGAGCAGGGCGCCGTGCAGTTTCGGCAACAGGTTCGTGCCCTCGCGCTTGAGATCTTCGGGCCCTAGGTCCTCGGCCAGCAACAGCTTCAGCCAGTCGAGCACTTCGGAGGTGGAGGGGCGTTTCTTGAGGCCCGGCTGTTCGCGCAGCTCGTAAAACTGGGTCAGCGCGGTGGTCAGCAGGCTTTCCTTGATGCCGGGGAAGTGCACCTCGACGATGCTGCGCAGGGTCTCGGCATCGGGAAACTTGATGTAGTGGAAGAAGCAGCGGCGCAGGAAGGCGTCGGGCAGCTCCTTTTCGTTGTTGGAGGTGATGATGACGATGGGGCGCTGTTTGGCCTTCACCGTCTCGCAGGTCTCGTAGACGAAGAACTCCATCCGGTCGAGTTCCTGCAGCAGGTCGTTGGGGAACTCGATATCGGCCTTGTCGATCTCGTCGATGAGCAGGACCACGCGGCCCTCGGCCTCGAAGGCCTGCCAGAGCTTGCCCTTGCGGATGTAGTTGCGCACGTCGTTGACGCGTTCGTCGCCGAGTTGGCTGTCCCGCAGGCGCGAGACGGCATCGTATTCGTAGAGACCCTGTTGGGCGCGGGTGGTGGACTTGATCGACCATTCGATCATCGGCACGCCGAGGGAGGCGGAGACCTGGCGCGCCAGCTCGGTCTTGCCGGTGCCCGGCTCGCCCTTCACCAGGAGCGGGCGTTCGAGGGTAATGGCGGCGTTGACCGCCATGGTCAGGTCGTCGGTCGAGACGTAGTCGCGTGTGCCGTCGAAGCGCATGGGCCTGCCTCTCGCGTTGGATGCCGCTGAAAGGGGTAGGTCGGTGGCGGGAGCTTTGCAAGTGCGGCAGCTCCGCTGCGCCGCGTGACGCCGTGTCGTGCGCGAGTCGCCGACTGCGGAGCGACATTGAAGCCAGCGACGCCGCATTCGGGAAAGCCGCGATGTCTTGGGGGTGGTTAAGGTGGCCGTTTTCATGTCCGGCGCGCATGGTCCCGATCGGGCATAAATTGCGACCCGTCATGACGGAGATGCCCTGCGATTGGGCGCCGTTTCGGGGGGAGATGCCGGGTTTCGCGGCACTGCGGCAACCGCGGCGGGTGCGAGCCATTCCGCCGCAGCCTTTCCGGGCGAAATTGGGGCAACCATTTGAGATTGCGGCGTGACAAAGTGGTAGCCTTCAGTTAAGAGCCACCCGCAGGGGTGCCAAATATCTGGGGAAAATCTTCATGATGGGTATTGGCGTTGATGAGGGAGCGCAGATGAAGGCGGAAACCTTTCTTCCCGACGATTATCGTCCGGCAGAAGATGAACCTTTCATGAACGATCGCCAGCTGGAGTACTTCCGGCGCAAGCTTCACGCATGGAAGAACGACCTTCTGGCAGAGAGCCGCGACACGATCGAGGCCCTACAGGAAGGCACGCGGAACATTCCCGACGTGACTGACCGTGCCAGCGAGGAAACCGACCGCGCGATCGAACTTCGCACGCGCGACCGGCAGCGCAAGCTGGTGGCCAAGATCGACTCGGCGCTGCGCCGGATCGACGAGGGCGAATACGGCTACTGCGAAGTGACCGGCGAGCCGATCAGCCTCAAGCGGCTGGACGCGCGTCCGATCGCGACCATGAGCCTCGAGGCGCAGGAGCGCCACGAACGCCGCGAGAAGGTGCATCGCGACGACTGATTGTCCCGCAAGGGGCACGGCGAGGACACAAAAGGCGCCGGGGCCCGAGCCCTGGCGCTTTTGCGTCTCTGGGGGGCCGGATGGCGTTTTCTGATCTTGAGATCACGGTGATCGGCGGCGGCATCGGCGGGCTGGCCGCGGCCATTGCCCTGCGGCAGCGCGGCGCCAACGTCGTGGTGCTGGAGCAGGCTGAGGCGATCCGCGAGGTCGGCGCGGGACTGCAGATCAGCCCCAACGGGCTGCGGGTGCTGGCGGCGCTTGGGCTGGATACGCGGCTGGCGGAAGTGTCCTGCCGCGGGCAGGCGGTGTCGCTGCGTGACGGCGCACGGGGGGCCGAGGTCGCGCGGGTCGATCTGACCGGGGCCGAGCCGGGCTATTACTTCGTGCATCGCGCCGATCTGATCGACCTGCTGGGTGCGGCGGCGCGCGAGGCGGGCGTCAAGCTGCGGCTGCTCCAGAAGGTGGCCGAGGTGACGCCGGGCGCGCCGCCGGCCATTTCGCTCGCCAACGGGGATCGCTGCGGCGGGGATCTCGTGGTCGGGGCTGACGGGCTGCATTCGGTTCTGCGACCCGCGCTAAACGGGCCGGCCGAGCCCTTCTTTACCGGGCAGGTGGCCTGGCGGGCGGTGGTGCCGAACGTGACGGATCATCCGGCCGAGGCTCGGGTGCACATGGGGCCCGGACGGCACGTGGTGACCTATCCGCTGCGCGACGGCAGCGTGGTGAACATGGTGGCGGTCGAGGAACGCAAGGGCTGGGTCGCCGAGGGCTGGAGCCATCGCGACGAGGCGGCGAACCTGCGCGCGGCTTTCTCGGGCATGTCGCCGGAGCTGCGGCGCCTGATGGAGGGGGCCGAGGCGCCGGGGCTCTGGGGGCTGTTCCGCCACCCGGTGGCGCGGCGCTGGCATGGTGAGGGCGTGGCTATCCTCGGCGATGCGGCGCACCCGACGCTGCCCTTCCTTGCGCAGGGGGCGAACCTTGCGCTGGAGGATGCCTTCGTGCTTGCCGCCTCGCTGGACGGGGCGCCGGACGTGGCGGCGGGGCTGCAGCGTTACCAGGCGCGCAGGCGGGATCGGGCGGCGAAGGTGATCGCGGCGGCCAATGGCAACGCGTGGAAGTACCACTTGCGCAACCCTCTGATCCGGGGCGCGGCGCACATGGTGCTGGGCCTCGCCAGCCGGGCGGCGCCGGGGCAGATGGTGAAGCAGTTCGACTGGCTTTACGGCTACGACGCGACGAGGGGCGCGGCCTGAGCGGCCGCGCCTCGGCTTACGCCAGCATTTCCTTGGTCGCGCTGAGCGTCACGTCCGGGTAGTCGCGTTCGACGCGGTCGATGTCCCATTGCAGGCGGGTCAGGTAGACCGTGTCGCCGTCGTGATCGTGCGCGATGTGCTGCTTGTTGGCGTTGGTGAACTTCTCCACCGGCAGCTTGTCGCCGTGGACCCAGCGGGCCGAGGTGAACTGCGAGGGTTCGAAGCGGACGGGCAGGCCGTATTCCATCTCGATCCGGCTGCCCAGAACCTCGAACTGCAGTGCGCCGACGACACCCACGATGAAGCCCGAGCCGAAGGCGGGCTTGAAGACCTTGGCGGCGCCTTCCTCGGCGAACTGGAAGAGAGCCTTTTCCAGGTGCTTGGCCTTCATCGGGTCGCCCGCGCGGCAGTTCTGGAGCAGTTCCGGTGCGAAGGAGGGGATGCCCGTGACCTTGAGCGCCTCGCCCTCGGTCAGCGTGTCGCCGATGCGCAGCTGGCCGTGGTTGGGGATGCCGATGATGTCGCCGGCCCAGGCCTCCTCCGCCAGTTCGCGGTCGGAGGCGAGGAAAAGCACCGGCGCCGAGACGGTCATGGGCTTTTTCGTGCGAACGTGGGTGAGCTTCATCCCGCGGTTGAAGTGCCCCGAAGCCAGCCGGACGAAGGCCACGCGGTCGCGGTGCTTGGGGTCCATGTTGGCCTGCACCTTGAAGACGAAGCCGGTAACCTTGGTTTCCTCGGGTGCGATCTGGCGCGGCTCGGCGCGGGCGGGCTGCGGTTCGGGCGCGTAGGAGCCGATGCCGTCCATCAGCTCCTTCACCCCGAAGGAGTTGATCGCGCTGCCGAACCAGATCGGGGTCATGTGGCCTTCGAGCACGGCCTGCGGGTCGAGCTTGGGCAGCAGTTCGCGCGCCATCTCGACCTCTTCGCGAAGCTGTTCGAGCAGGTGCGCGGGGATATTTTCGTCCAGACGGGGATCGTCGAGGCCTTCGAGGCGGATGGATTCGGCCACCTTGTTGCGGTCGGCGCGGTCCATGAGCTCGAGCCGGTCGTTGAGCATGTCGTAGCAGCCCAAGAAATCGCGGCCGACGCCGATGGGCCAGCTGGCGGGCGTCACGTCGATGGCGAGGTTTTCCTGGATCTCGTCGATGATCTCGAAGGTGTCGCGGCTTTCGCGGTCCATCTTGTTGCAGAAGGTCAGGATCGGCAGGTCGCGCAGGCGGCAGACCTCGAAGAGCTTGCGGGTCTGGCTTTCCACGCCCTTGGCGCCGTCGATGACCATGATGGCCGCGTCCACCGCCGTCAGCGTCCGGTAGGTGTCCTCGGAGAAGTCCGAGTGGCCGGGCGTGTCGACGAGGTTGAAGCGGAACTTCTGGTAGTCGAAGGACATGGCCGAGGCCGAGACGGAGATGCCCCGGTCCTTTTCCATCTGCATGTAGTCCGAGCGGGTGCGGCGTGCCTCGCCCTTGGCGCGGACCTGGCCGGCCATCTGGATCGCGCCGCCGTAGAGAAGGAACTTCTCGGTCAGCGTGGTCTTGCCCGCATCCGGGTGCGAGATGATCGCGAAGGTGCGGCGCCGGGCGATTTCGGCCGGCAGTTCGGGGCGGTTTGAGGCGGCGTCGAGCATGGGCGGGATATACGTGCGACGGGTGGCTTCGGCAATGGGCCTCGGGCGGTGGATCTGAGGCGTGTCACGGGGGTGTCCCGGGCCGGGACGTTTTTCCAGCGTAATGAAATCAATGGGTTGGTTGGACGCGTTAACCGGGACTTAGGGTTTGGCCCTAAACGGCGGGGCGCCGGACGCCTAGGTAGGCAGATTTTCTGGGTTTTGGGCGGGGGCTGGTTTGTTTCCCCGGGAGAGGTCCGGTTCGAGTGCGAAGCTCCCTGCGCGGAATCAAGGCCGAAGGCCCGCCGCGCGTGGTAATGCTGGAAGCATGCCTTCGGCGTGTCCGAGTGCGGCTGCGTGCGGATGTTCCCGTGGGCAGGTCCTTGCGCTGAAACAACGTCTTCCAAAGGTGGATGCGCAGCCGGGCCAGCGCCGGACCGTCCCCGCGGTCTGGCGCTGGCCCGGCGGGGCTGAAGCCCCTTGTTCCGGGCCAAGGGATCAACGGTTGGATCGCCGCCGCGTGCGGCGGCGATGCGCGGCTGGTACCCTAAAAAAGAAGCGCCGGACCGATTTCGGGGTCCGGCGCTCGATGGGCTTTGAGCCGTAGGGACGGTCCGGTCAGGCCGTCCCGGTGTCCTCGGAGCCGCCTTCCATGCGGACCCGGAAAGGCTGGGTCGCGCCGGACTTGGATTCGCCCAGGTAGAGGGTCTGGTGCGGGAAGGGGATCTCGATGCCGCGTTCGTCGAAGATCTCTTTCAGGATGCCGTTGTAGGCGCGCCCGATCCCCCACTGGTCGCCGGGGCGGCACTTGATGCGGGTTCGGACCACCACGGCGCTGTCGCCGAAGGCGTTGACGCCGAACCATTCCAGGTCGCCCAGGATGGACGGCGCGTGGTCGGGGTCGGCGCGGAGCTTGTCGAAGGCGTCGTGCATGGCCTGTTTCACCTCGCCGATGTCCTCGCGGTAGGCCACGCCCATGTCGCAGACCGAATAGCCGAACTCGCGCATGTAGTTGGAGACCATGTCGACCGAGGAGAAGGGGATGAGGTGGTAGGTGCCGTTGAGGTCGCGCAGGCTGACCGAGCGGATGGTGAGCTTTTCCACCACGCCGGTGGTGGTGCCGGCGGTCACCACGTCGCCAACGTTCATGGCGTTCTCGAGCTGGATGAAGATGCCGGTGATGATGTCCTGAACCAGTTTCTGGGCACCGAAACCGATGGCCAGGCCGAGCACCCCGGCGGAGGCCAGCAGCGGCGCGATGTCGAGCCCGATCTCGGACAGGACGAACATCAGCGTGATGATCAGCAGCGCGATGGTGGCCGCGTTGCGCAGCAGCGTGAGCAGCGTGCGTTCTCGGGCGGTGGCGACCGAGCCGAAATCGGGGTTGAGGCGGTAGTCCACCCAGGACGACAGCGCCACCCAGATCAGGAAGGAGACCAGCAGCACGGCGGCCACCGAGAAGAGCGTGCTGGTGAGCTGCAGGCCGATCTGGCTGGCCATCCAGGCACGCAGGTCGATCAGGCTGATGGCATTGAGCGCCACGGCCACCACCACGACGAAGATCAGCAAGCGCAGCACGAAGAGCGCGCGGGGCACGAAGGTGTTAAGCCGCTTCTCCAGCAGGGGCAGGCGGGCGGTGATGTTGTCGGGCAGTTGCACGCCGCGCACCATGATGCGGGTCAGCATCCCCGAGAGGGTGATGCCCAGCAGTGCCACGAGCAGCACCTGACCCGAGTTGATCAGTGATCGGAAGGCGGCGTTGGGCTGCGCCAGCACGAGCACCAGCATCACCAGGAGATAGGCCAGCGCGAACCAGTGCCATTGGCGGGCAAGGAAGTGCAGCGCGCCGCTGCGGCGCGAGCGCTTCTCGGGCGTGTCGGCGTCGGACCCCATGGGGTATTCTTCGGCCGCGCCGGTGATCTGGTCGGGGGTCTCTCCGACGGTGTCGGTGGCAAGCTCGGCTTCTTCACGAGCGGCCTGCTCGGCGAAGCGGCGCTCCTCGGCGTGTTCTTCCGCGGGTTGGCCGCCGCGTTCGAGCCAGTCGGCCACGGCGCGGCGGTTGCGCACCACGAGCCACATGGCAAAGGCCACGACGACGAGCGAGATCAGCGCCGAGATGGCGCGCCCGCCCGCGAAGGAGACGTTGGTGTTGATGATCGGGACAATCAGGAGCTGGCCGTAGCCGACGAGGCCGACCATGAAGTTGAGTCGACTGGCGAGGTACTGCGCGCCAGCATCCGAGACCGGCAGGGGCCGCAGGTTGCGCGCCGAGGGCGAGAGCGCGAGGCGCACGGCGACCTTGGCCATCTCCACCAGCAGGAAGGCGTTGAGGTAGAGCGTCTGGCGGATGCCGATGCTGCCCATGGTGCCGAGGAAGAGGATCGCGATGAGATAGCCCGCCGCCCATGCCACGACGACGATCAGCGCATCGATCGCGGCCGATGCGCAAAACAGCAGCACGGTGCGCAGGACGCCGCTGTCGCGGGCCTTGGCGCCCATGCGCGCGTAGAGCGACTTGCCCAGCCGGCGCAGCACGATGAAGACCGCGATGGTCGCGACGATGATGATGGCAAGCTGCTGGAGCGCTTCGAGCAGGACGCCGGCCTCGCCGCCGCTGAGGCCCTGGAAGACGCGGGGCGCGCGGGTGAGCTGGGTCCAGAGCGTTTCGGCGCGGGTGGCGACGCCTTCAGCCACCTCCTGCGTGATGAGCGCGATGCGGCGCGAGAAGGAGAGTTCCTCGGGCGGGGTGGCGGCGCCGGGGGCGAGGGTTTCGACGATCTGGTCGTCGACGGGCGTTTCGGCGCGGGCCTGTGCCTCGCGGAGCTGGTCGATGAGGGCGGCGCGGGTGGCGTCGTCCTCGATCACGTCGAGCAGGAGATCGAGATTGCTGGGCGGGTCTTCGCCTTCTGTTCCTTCGGCGGGGGCCGTCTCCTGGGCCAGGCTTCGGGTCGGGGTGAAGGTGCCCGCCATGGCGGCTGCGAGGATCAGCAGCGCCGCGATCCAGTGTCTCGTAACTCTCATGTCTGCCCGTGTCTTGCGAATGTCCGGTGCGGCGGCTTTCGGGGCCGCCGCCCGGAGTAACTGGTGCCCGCGGGGCGGGTGTCCAGAAATCCGCGTGCGGGTCGCGTGGATTCGCTCAGAGCGTGTCGACGATGCCGCCCTCGACGCGCAGCGCGGCGCCGGTGGTGGCGGAGGCGAGCGGCGAGCAGGTGTAGACGATCATGTTGGCGACCTCCTCGACCGAGGCGGGCCGCTGGAGGATCGAGCTGGGGCGGTCGGACATGACCATGTCGCGGCCCGCTTCCTCGAGCGACTTGCCGTTTTTCTCCATGTCGTCCTTGAGCATCGCGGCCACGCCTTCCGACAGCGTCGGCCCGGGCATGACGGAGTTCACCGTGACGCCGGTGCCGGCCATGCGCTTTGCCAGGCCGCGGGCGACGGCGGTGACGGCGGTCTTGGTCATGCCGTAGTGGATCATCTCGGGCGGGATGTTGAAGGCGGATTCCGAGGACAGGAAGACCACGCGGCCCCATTCGCGGTTCTGCATGCCGGGCAGGTAGTGGCGGGCGAGACGGACGCCGGACATGACGTTGACGTCGTAGAACTGCTGCCAGGTTTCGTCGGGGACCTCGAAGAAATCCTCCGGCTTGAAGATGCCGGCGTTGTTCACCAGCACGTCGCAGTCGGGCAGGGCGTCGGTCACGGTCTTGCAGCCCTCGGCGCTGCCGAGATCGGCGGCGATACCCGACACTTCGGCGCCGGGGACGTGCTGCTGTACCTCGGTCACGGCGACGTCGACGTCGTGCTGCTTTCGGCCGTTGACGACGACCTTGGCGCCGCTGGCGGCGAGGCCCTTGGCGGTGGCGAGGCCGATGCCCTTGGTGGAGCCGGTGACGAGGGCGGTCTTGCCGTAAAGATCGATCTGCATGGATGTCTCCTGGTCTTCTGAGTGTCTGCGCAGCGTGTGGGCCGCGGTCCGGGGACCAACGACACCGGAGCCGGTGTTGTTCGCCGTGGCGGTGCAAAAGAGATGCGGGCGGGGCGGTCGACTCTGAGTCCGGCGGGGCACAGGGGCGCGAAAAAAGCGGCGCGGCGGCCGGTTCCGGTCTGGCGTCACACGCGCGCGCGGTGCATCAGGAGCGGCAGGGACAATCTTCGAGCGGAGTGAAGAACATGAAAAAGATCCCGATCATTGCGGCGGCAGCAGTTTCTCTCATCGGTGCAGGCAGCGCATCCGCGCAGAGCTTTCAGGGGCTCGACGTGGACACCGGTCATTCCCGGATCGCGTTTGACGACCAGACCGTCTCGCTGAGCAAGGTGGATGCCAATGTCGGCTACGGGTTCGGCCGGGGCTTCGGGGTGCAGGGCGACCTGGGCTATCTGGGGCTGAATGCCGATGAAGATGCGGATGCCTTCTCGTTCCGGCTTCTGGGCCGCTACGACATGGACCGGGCGCTGAGCTTCGGTGTCGGCGTCGGGCGGCTGGTGCCCTTCGACGATGACGATTTCGAACCGGCGACCTTCTATTCGATGCAGGCCATGTACCTCGCGGGTCCGGTGCGCGTCGAAGGCGGCGTGACGCATTACGACGCCGAGGACGATCCGATGAACGCGCTGAGCGTCGAGGGCCATTACGAGTTCGTGCCGGGCATTTCCAAGGCCTATGGCGGCGTGGACCGGCTGAGCATGGACGGCGACTATGCCGACCTGCTGACCGCGGGCTACGAGCAGGGCTTCGGCACCTTCGACCTGCACGGCGAGGTGACACGCACGCGCTACGACAACGACGCGGCCACCGGGCTTTATGTCGGCGGAAGCGTCGACCTGTCGCCCGACGTGGAATTCTACGGCGAGCTTGGCCGGGTCACCGACGGGGACGATTACGCTGGTGCCGTCAGCGCCGGGCTGCGCTGGCAGATGGGCCGCGGCAAGGACGAGGGTCTGTTCAGCAGTCCGCTGAGCACGCTCGATTTCGCCGGGTTCTGATCCCGGCACCTCTCGGTCTCTTGCCCCTGTCGTGCGGGCCGCGCATTCTGGTGCGGTGCATGACAGGGGAGGAGCTCATGACGCTGGAAGAGATCGCCGCCGCGCTGGTGGCGGGCTGCCGGGACGGCAATGAAGAAGAGAACCTCGGGCGGCTCTATTCGTCCGAGGCCATCTCGGTGGAGCCGCACGACATGGGCCGGGGTCGCAAGGCCATGGGTCTTGCCGGGATCCGCGAGAAGCACGCCTGGTGGGCCGAGAATTTCGAGGTGCACGGCGGCGAGGTGGAGGGGCCTTTCCTGCATGGGCCGGACCGTTTCGCGGTGATCTTCACGATCGATGCCACTTACAAGGCGAGCGGCGAGCGCATGCAGTCGCGCGAGATCGGCCTCTATCACGTGGCGGGCGGCAAAATCGTGCTGGAAGAGTTCTTCGTCACCTCGTGACGGCACGGCCGGCGCGGGAACCTGCCCGCTGGTGGCGCGGTTCGGATGGCAGCAGACACAAGGAGCTTTGCCATGCCGGATCCGTCGATCAAGGACGAGGACATGTACGAGGAACTGCGCGACAAGGGCATGTCCAAGGAGAAGGCCGCGCGCATCACGAATGCCAAGGCCAACGACAGCCAGCAGCCTTCGAAGAAGGGTGGCAAGCAGCCGCCCTACGAGGAGTGGAGCAAGGACGATCTGTACGAGCGCGCGCAGGAGATCGGCATCGAGGGCCGCTCCGACATGACCAAGGACGAGCTCATAGAGGCACTCCGCGAGGACTGAGCCCGCGCGGCCTTCAGGACAGGCCCGGGCGGGCGATGAGAAGGTCGCAGGGCGGATCGCGCATGAGGTCGTTCGCCACCGCGCCAAGCACCGCCGGCGCTGCGCTGGCGCGCCCATGCGCGCCGGCACAGAGGAGTGTCGCGCCCACGTCCTTTACCGCCTGATGCAGCGAATTGTAGGGCGCGCCGACGGCGACACGGACCGGCGCGAGACGCCCCTTGGGCAGATGTTGCGCCATGCTCCAGGCCTGGGCCTCGGCGGTCGCCTCGCGCAGGTAGGCACGGGTTAGTTCATCCTCGCCGCGGGCCATGGAACTCATCATGCTGGCATAGGGCACGTGGACGGCGTGAACCGGGGTGACCTGGGCCGCGGGCGCCAGCTTGTGGGCGAGCGCGAGGGCGACGCCGCAGGCGGGCGAGAAATCCACCGCGGCGACGACCTGGTCATAGGCTTCCTCGGCGGGTTCGCGGGCGAGCAGGACGGGCGTCTTGCTGAGCCGCACGAGCCGCATCATGGTGGTTTCCCTGAGCGCATCGAAGAAGTTCCGCGTGCGGTGCACGCCGATCACCGACAGCTCGGGCTGGTGGGCCTGCTGCGCTTCGCGAAGTTCCTCGCTGGGATCGCCCTTGCGCAGGTCGATGCTGTGGCGGACGCCGGGGCCCAGGGTCTCGCACATGCCTTCGAGCCTCCTCTCGGCGCGGGCGTGAAGCTCGCCGATCATGTCCTCGGGGAGGTCGTCGTCGAGCACGCTGACCACGATCAGCTCGGCGTCGTGCGCCTTGGCCAGCGCGAAGGCCCGGCGCATCGCCCGGTCGGAGCGGTGCGACAGGTCGGTCGCGACGAGGAGTTTGGCGAGTTTCTGCATGGCGTCCCTCGGCTTCGGGCGCGGGCGGCCCGGATCGTGCTGTCCCGACTATCCCGGGCGATTGGCCGCGGTGCAAGGCGCCCTCGGGACGCAGGGGATCGCGCGCTTGAAGGCGGCGGCCAGACGGGGGATTGTGGCGCCAAGTTCACCGGCGCGGCCGGGGGCACAACGATACGGGAAGGAGACCGGCAATGGATCTTGGGATCGCGGGCAAGCGGGCACTGGTGTGCGCTTCGAGCAAGGGGTTGGGCCGCGGCTGCGCCGAGGCACTGGCCGAGGCGGGCGTAAACCTCGTGCTGAACGCGCGGGGCGCGGAGGCGCTTGAGGCGACGGCCGCGGAGATCCGCGAGGCCTATGGTGTCGAAGTCGTGGCGGTGGCCGCCGACATCTTCACGGAAGAGGGCCGCGCAAAGGTGCTGGAAGCCGCGGGCGAGGTGGACATCCTGGTCAACAACGCGGGCGGACCGCCGCCGGGCATGTGGCACGACTGGACGCGCGACGATTTCATCGCGGCGCTCGATGCCAACATGCTGGCGCCGATCGCGCTGATGACGGAACTGATGCCGAAGATGATCGACCGTGGCTGGGGCCGGGTGGTCAACATCACCTCGCAGTCGGTCAAGGCGCCGATCCCGCAGCTTGGGCTGTCGAACTCGGCCCGGACGGGGCTGACAGGCTATGTCGCGGGGACCGCGCGGCAGGTGGCGCCGCACGGGGTGATCGTGAACAACCTGCTGCCGGGCATCCACGACACGGCACGGGCCGAGGCGCTGGACGGTGGCGTGTCCAAGAGCGAGGGCATCTCGATGGACGAGGCGCGGGAGAAGCGGCAGGCGACGATCCCGGCGCGGCGCTACGGCACGCCGGAGGAGTTCGGCAAGATGTGCGCCTATCTCTGCTCGCAGCATTCGGGCTTCATCGTCGGGCAGAACATCCTGATCGACGGCGGCGCCACCAACGCGACGATCTGAACATGGCGCGGGGGCCCGACGGGACGGGCGGCGGGGCGGGGTTTTCGCTCGCCGACCAGTTGTTCAACGCCGAGTCCCTGCGGGACCTGGCGGATGAGTTCGCCGTGCTGCCGGGGTTCGACCGGGACGCCTTTCACGCGGAGGTCGTGGCGGGGCTGGAGGGGCGCGGGCTGCTGGAGCGGCTGGAGTGGATTGCCGATTGTCTCGAGCCGCGGCTGCCGTCGGAGTTTCCTGCCATGGCGGAGGCGCTGGAGGCGGCGATGCCCCCGCCGCTGGATGCGTCACGGACGGACGATGATTTCGGGCGGTTCATCCACGCGGTGCCGGGTGTGCTGGCGGTGCGGCACGGGATGGATCATCCCGAGCGCGCGCTCGACCTGCTGCACGCGGCGACGCGGCGGTTTTCCATGGAGTTCTACATCCGACCCTTCATCGACGCGCATCGCGAGGTGACGCTGGCACGGCTGGGCCGCTGGACGGAAGACGACAATTACCACGTGCGGCGGCTGGTGAGCGAAGGCACGCGGCCGCGGTTGCCCTGGGCGCGGAATATCTCGCTGCCGCCGGAGGTGCCGCTTCGGTTCCTCGACATGCTACATGCCGATCCGACGCGTTACGTGACGCGGTCGGTGGCCAACCACATGAACGACCTGTCGAAGGTGATGCCCGATCGGGTGCTGGCGCATCTGGGCGCGTGGCATGCCGAGGGGCGGCAGGAGAAACGCGAGCTCGACTGGATGACGCGGCACGCGCTGCGCACGGCGGTCAAGCGCGGCGAGCGCGGGGCGCTGGATTTCCTGGGCTACCGGGCGGGGGCCGTAAGCGTACGGTTGGAAATGCCGGAGGCCGCGCGGATCGGCGAGGATCTTCGGTTTGCCGTGGTGCTGGATGCGGCTGAGGACTTGCCGGTGATGGTGGACTACCGCCTGCGGTTCGCGCGCCCCGGCGGGGACGCGGAAAAGGTGTTCAAGCTGAGGGCGACGCGTGTGAAGGCGGGGGAGCCGATGCGGTTGGATAAGGCGCACCGGCTCAAGGGCGATGCGACCACCTTCCGACTGCATCCGGGCCCCCACGGCGTGACCGTTCAGATCAACGGCGAGGATGCGGCTAAAGGCGTTTTCGAACTGCTTCCCGCGGCGAGGCCCTAGGGCAAGGTCAAACCGGGACGCGCCGCCGCTGTGCCCTCTGGGCTACTGAACAACGCTGCAATGATCCCGCGTATCGTTCCGGTTGTATTGCCCCGGGGGAAGTGGTTAACGAAAGCCACTTGCGATCGCGTGTAACAAGTATGTAATTGAAGTGAGTTCAAAGTCATGGCGTTTCGTCTGATACGCTGCGTGAGCTGTGGCCATAAGCTTCGGCCCGGAAGCGACCTGTGTGGAAAATGCGGGGAAATCGCCCCGACCCTCAATCGCTCGATCGGGGTCATCCAGCATCTGTCCATCGCCGCCGTCGTGATCCTGATCGTCGCTGCGCTGAACGCCAGCATCGCCTGGCCGGAGGTCAGTTCCCGGACGGGCTACACCACGAGCCATCTTCTGAAGTAGGCAACGGGAGGCCCCCTGCGCGGCGGGCGCTGCCGGAGACCCGGCCCCCGGCTGACAACGCCTAGAGACTGGCGGCCGCGCGGGCGGCCTGGTCGTAGCTGCCCGACATGGCCCGCAGGAGGGCTGCAAGGCGCGAGACCTCGGCCGGATCGACGCCGGTGGCCTTGAGACCGCGCACGAGGATCGCCTCGCGCACCTCGCCGTAGCGGGTGCAGAGGGTGGCGCCTTCGGCGGTGATCTTCACCGTCTTTTCCTTGCCCTTGCGCCCGGTGTCGATCAGCCCGCGTTCGGTCAGCTTGCGCAGGGCGTAGTTGACCAGGTGCGTGTCCTCGATGTTGAGCACCAGGCAGATGTCCGCGAGCGTCTTGGGGCGCTCGCGGTGATGCACGAGGTGCAGGATCAGGATCTCGAGCGGGGCCATGCCCTCGGCCCCGGCCGCGGCCATGCAGCGGGTCATCCATCGCTGGAAGGCGTGGTTCGCCATGGTCAGCGCGAATTCCAGCTCCGAGGCTTCGGGCAGGGCCGAGTTGGCGAGGTGGGCCGAGCTGACGACCGGGCCCACGTCGTGTTTGCCGTCCTCCGCCATCAGTTCAGCGTCCCTGGCAGCCAGAGCGCGATCTGCGGGAAGACCGACAGGATCGCCACCGCCACGCAGAGCAGCCCGAAGAAGGGCGCCGCGTAGCGCGCGATGGTGAGGATGTCCTCGCCCGTGATCTTCTGCAGCACGAAGAGGTTGAAGCCCACCGGCGGGGTGATCTGGCTCATCTCGACGACGAGCACAAGGAAGATGCCGAACCAGATCGGATCAATGCCGGCCTCGGTCACCATGGGCAGGATGATCGACACGGTCAGCACCACGATGGAGATCCCGTCGAGGAACATGCCCATGACGATGAAGAAGACCGTCAGCGCGGCGAGCAACGCATAGGGCGAGAGCCCCATCTCGCCGATCCAGGCGGCGAGCGCGCGGGGAATGCCGGTGTAGCCCATGGCCACGGTCAGGAAGGCCGCACCCGCCATGATGAAGGCGATCATGCAGGTGGTCACGGTGGCGGCCTGAAGCGCGTCGGCAAAGCCGCGCCAGCTCATGGCGCCTGTTGCCGAGGCCAGGATCAGCGCGCCTGCGACGCCGATGACGGCGGCCTCGGTGGGTGAGGCGACGCCCGCGTAGATCGACCCGATCACGGCGGCGATCAGCCCGACGACGGGCAGCAGCCGCAGGAAGGCGCGCAGGCTTTGGCCGTCATCCTCGCCCGGCTCGTAGTCCGGGGTCTTGGACGGGTTCAGCAGCGCCCAGGCCATGATGAAGCCCGAGAACATCAGTGCCAGCATCAGCCCCGGGACGAGACCGGCAAGGAAAAGTCGCGCGATCGACTGTTCCGTGGCGGCGCCGTAGACGATCAGGATGATCGAGGGCGGGATGAGAAAGCCGAAGGTGCCCGACCCCGCCAGCGTGCCAATGGCCAGCGTCTTGTCGTAGCCGCGCGAGGTCAGCTCCGGCACCGACATGCGGCCGATCGTGGCCGTCGTGGCCGCGGAGGAGCCCGAAACGGCGGCGAAGAGGGCGCAGCCGAGCACGTTCACGTGCAGCAGGCGGCCGGGCAGGTAGCGGGTGAAGGGGGCGAGCCCCGCGAACATGTCCGACGACAGCCGCGACCTGACAAGGATCTCGCCCATCCAGATGAACATGGGCAGCGAGGTCAGGTCCCAGACCGTCAGCCCGCCCCAGACGCGGGTGGCGAAGACCAGCTCGGCCGGGGCAGAGGAGGCCGTGACCATCGCAACGAGGCCCACGGCGATCAGCGCGAAGCCGATCCAGAGCCCGGCGGCCAGCGTCGCGAAGAGCACGACCAGAAGAAGCGGTGCAAGCGTTGCGAGTTCCATCACTCGACCCCCCCGCTTTCGGCCAGGTCATGCACGGGCGTGCCGCCCCGGATCAGGGTGATTGCCGCGTCGATCAAGGCGACGACAAAGAGCGCAAGGCCCAGCGTCATGACGAGCTGAGGTATCCAGAGCGGGACCTCGACCATGCCGAAGCTCACCGAGTTGAAGGCAATGCTGTCGCGCAGTTGCAGGAAGCTCGACCAGGTGGAGAAGACTGCGAGGGCGGCGGCGCCAAGGGCGACCAGCGCGGCGAGCCAGCGGCCGATCTGGTCGGGCAGGGCGCGGATCAGCAGGGTGACGCGCACGTGGCCGCCGCGGGCGAAGGTGCCCGCGAGGCCCAGGAAGACGGCGGCAAGAAAGAGAAATCCGCCGATTTCGGCCAGCGAGGGGATGGTGAAGCCCGGCGGTGGCGCGCCCAGGGCGCGCGCGGCGCGGTCGAGCAACCGTCCGAGCACCTGCAGAAGGACGAGCACCGCGATGGCGGCGAAGGTGGCGGCGGCCAGCGCGAGGGCGCCAGCATAGAGCCGGTCTAGGAAACGTCGCATGGAGCGCTCCGGATCACGAGGGGCGTTCGGCCCGCGGGGGACCACGAAAAAGGGGCCGGCGCGGTGCCGGCCCCCGGGGGATCACTCGCCCTGATAGGCGTCGATGACCGCCTGGCCTTCTTCGCCGGCCTCGTCGAGCCATTCCTGGGTCATGGTTTCACCGATCTCGGCCAGCTCTTGCGACAGGGTGTCCGAGGGCGCGGCGACCGTCATGCCGTTTTCCTCGAGCGTGGCGATCTGGTCAGCGGTCTCGGCCGAGGACATTTCCCAGCCGCGCGTTTCGGCACTGGCGGCGGCTTCCATGACGGCGGTCTGCACCTCGTCCGGCAGCGCCTCGAAAGCTCGGGTGTTCACGATGATCATGTTCTTGGGCAGCCAGGCCTGGATGTCGGTAAAGACCGACACGAAGTCCCAGGCCTGCGAGGAGACGCCCGTGGAAGGCGAGGTGATCATCGCGTCGACGCGGCCCGTGGAGAAGGCGGTCGGGATGTCGCCGGTCTCGATCTGCGTGGGCACGGCGCCCATCAGTTGGGCCAGTCGCTCGGTCGCGGTGTTGTAGGCGCGGAAGGCTTCGCCCTCGAGGTCGGCGGTGCTTTCAACCTCTTCCTGCGTGTAGAGGCTCTGGCCCGGCCATGGCACGGCATAGAGCAGCGTCAGGCCCTGTTCGGCGAGCTTTTCCTCGACCACGGGGCGCGAGGCTTCCCAGAGCTTGCCGGCGTCTTCGTAGGAGGCAGCGAGGAAGGGGATGGAGTCGATGCCGAAGATCGGGTCCTCGTTGGCAAGGCGCGACATCAGGGTTTCGCCGATGGGCGCCAGGCCGCGGCGGACGGAGTCCTTGATCTCGGGGTGGGCGAAGAGCGAGCCTGCGGAATGCACGGTGATCTCGAGTTCGCCGTCGGTGGCCTCGGCCACGTCCTCGGCGAACTGCATGACGTTCTGCGTGTGGAAGACGCTGTCGCCGTAGGGCGTGGGCATGTCCCAGGTTTCGGCAAGGGCCGGGCCGGCCAGAACGGCCAGCGCGCCGCCAAGAAGCGGTTTGGTGAAGGATACGGTCATCTTCGGTCCCTGTTTTGTCTGTTTCTCTGGCGGCCTTGGCAAAACCGGGGCGGGCCGCACGCGCTCCGGACAAGGAAAGCTTGACCAGACGTTTTCATTTTGTCAACGATTTGCCATCGAAACGTAATTCAACGCCCCGGAGACAGCTCAATGAACAGGCAGACAGAGACGAATCGCTGGGATTTCTGGATCGACCGGGGCGGCACCTTCACCGACGTCATCGGCCGCGCACCGGATGGCGCGCTTGCCGCGATGAAGCTCCTGTCCGAGAATCCGGGCGTCTACGAGGATGCCGCCATCGAGGGCATCCGCCGGCATCTTGGCGAGGACGAGATCGACCCGGCCCGCGTCGGTACCGTGCGGATGGGCACCACCGTGGCCACCAATGCGCTGCTGGAACGCAAGGGCGATCGGACGCTGCTGCTGATCACCAAGGGCTTCCGCGATGCGCTGCGGCTGGCCTATCAGGACCGGCCAGACATCTTCGCCAAGGAGATCACGCTGCCCGAACAGCTTTACGAGCGGGTCGTGGAGGTCGAGGAGCGGGTGCGCGCGGACGGCACGGTGGAAACCCCGCTGGACCCCGAATCCGTGCGCGGCGCGCTGGAAGAGGCCAAGGCCGACGGCATCGACGCGGTGGCCATCGTGCTGATGCACGCCTGGACCGCGCCCGAGCACGAGAAGCAGATCGAGGCGGTGGCGCGCGAGGTCGGGCTGGGCCAGGTCTCGGTGAGCCACGAGGTCTCGCCGCTGATCAAGCTGGTGGGCCGGGGCGATACGACGGTGGTGGATGCCTACCTCACGCCGATCCTGTCGCGTTACGTCGAGAAGGTGGCCGGTGCGCTTGGTGCGACGCCGCCCGACGAAGACGGCCCCACGCTGCTCTTCATGATGTCCTCGGGCGGTCTTACCGCCGCCGACCGCTTCAAGGGCCGCGACGCGATCCTGTCGGGTCCCGCGGGCGGCGTCGTCGGCATGGCCCGCACCGGCCAGATCGCCGGGCACGACAAGGTCATCGGCTTCGATATGGGTGGCACCTCCACGGACGTCGCCCACTTCGACGGCGCTTTTGAGCGTGCGTTCGAGACCCAGGTCGCCGGTGTCCGGATGCGCACCCCGATGGTCCGCGTGCACACCGTCGCCGCAGGTGGCGGCTCGATCCTGCATGCCGATCCGGGGCGCTTCCGCGTAGGGCCGGACAGCGCCGGCGCCCACCCGGGGCCGGCCTGCTACCGCAACGGCGGGCCGCTGACGGTGACGGATGCCAACGTCATGCTGGGCAAGCTCAACCCCGACTTCTTCCCCGCCATCTTCGGCCCCGACCAGGATCAGAAACTCGACCGCGAGACGGTGGCCGCCAAGTTCGCCGAGATTGCAGAGGCCGAAGGAAAAGCGCCCGAAGAGGTGGCCGAGGGCTTCCTGCGCATCGCGGTCGAGAACATGGCCAACGCCATCAAGAAGATCTCGGTCCAGCGCGGCCATGACGTCACCCGCTACCTCCTCAACGCCTTCGGCGGCGCGGGCGGGCAGCATGCCTGCCTCGTGGCCGATGCGCTCGGCATGACGCAGGTGCTGATCCATCCGCTGTCGGGGCTGTTGTCGGCCTACGGCATCGGTCTCGCCCGCGTGACGGAATCCCGCCAGCAGGGGCTCGAGACGGAGTTCTCGGACGCGGCGCTGGTGGGCATCGAGGAGGCCCTCGGCCGGTTGGAGAGCGAGGTTGCGACGGCCCTGTCCGAGCAGGGCGTGGCCCGGGGCGAGGCCGAGATGCGCCGTCGCCTGCACCTGCGCTACGCGGGCACCGACACGCCCTTGCCGGTCACCTGGGAAGGCGATGCCGATGCGGCGCGCAAGGCCTTCGAGGCCGCGCACGAGGCGGAATTCGGCTTTACTGATCCCGATGCGGCGCTGGTGGTCGAGGCGGTCGAGGTCGAGGGCGAAGCCCACGCCAAGGACGACGATGTCGAACCCAACGAGGCGCTGGACAGCGCCGGCGCCGAGGCCGAGACCACGGTGCCGGTCTTTTCGGGCGGCAAGTGGCACGATGCGGCGGTGATCCGGCGCGAAAGCCTGCATGCCGGCAGCGAATTCGCGGGCCCCGCGCTCATCATCGAGAAGAACCAGACCGTCGTGGTCGAGCCCGGCTGGCAGGGGCAGATCAGCGCGCATGACCACATCGTCATGACCCGCGCCGAGGCCGCACGCCGCGATCACGCCGCGGGGACCGAGGCCGATCCGATCCTGCTCGAGGTCTTCAACAACCTCTTCATGAACATCGCCGAACAGATGGGCGTCGCGCTGCAAAAGACGGCGCGCTCGGTGAACATCAAGGAACGGCTCGACTTCTCCTGCGCGGTCTTAGACGCCGATGGCGCGCTGGTGGCCAACGCCCCGCACATGCCGGTTCACCTGGGCAGCATGGACCGCTCGGTCGAGGCGGTGATCCGCCAGAACGAGGGCAAGGTGCGCCCCGGCGACGTCTTTGCGCTGAACGCGCCCTACAACGGCGGCACGCACCTGCCGGACATCACCGTGGTCACGCCCGTCTTCGACGAGGACGGCACCGACATCCTGTTCTGGACCGCCTCGCGCGGGCACCACGCAGATGTGGGGGGCGTCGCGCCGGGGTCGATGACGCCGCGGGCCACCAGTGTGGACGAGGAAGGGGTGCTGATCGACAACTTCCTGCTGGTCGAGAACGGCCGTTTCCGCGACGGGCCGCTGCGCGAACTGCTGACGGATCACGAATATCCCTGCCGGAACCCGGACCAGAACGTCGCCGACCTCAAGGCGCAGGTCGCCGCCAACGCCCGCGGCGCGGCAGAGCTGCGTCGGATGATCGGGATGTTCGGGCTGGAGGTCGTGCAGGCCTACATGGGTCACGTGCAGGACAATGCCGCCGCCGAGGTGGCGCGCGTGTTGACGCGGCTCGAGGACGGGGAATACACCTATCCGACCGACACCGGGCAGGAGATCCGCGTGAAGATCACCATCGACCGCGAGCGGCGCGAGGCCACGGTGGACTTCACCGGCACCTCGGAGATGCAGAAGAACAACTTCAACGCGCCGGAACCGGTGACGCGGGCGGCGGTGCTCTACGTCTTCCGCGTCATGGTCGAAAGCCCCATCCCGATGAATGCGGGTTGCCTGCGGCCGATCACCATCAAGGTGCCCGACGGCTGCATGCTGGCGCCGCGCTACCCGGCGGCGGTCGTGGCGGGCAACGTGGAAACCTCGCAGCACGTGACCAATGCGCTCTTCGGCGCGCTCGGGGCCATGTCGAACAGCGAAGGGACCATGAACAACCTCACCTTCGGCAACGACCGGCACCAGTACTACGAGACGATCTGCGCCGGGTCCCCCGCGGGCCGCATGAACGACGGGCGCGAGTTCGACGGGCAGGCGGGCGTGCACGTGCACATGACCAACTCGCGCCTCACCGACCCGGAGGTTCTGGAAAGTCGCTACCCGGTTATGCTCGAGGAGTTCCGCATCGACGAAGGGTCGGGCGGCGCGGGTCGCAAGCACGGCGGTGACGGCACGACGCGGGCGATCCGGTTCCTCGAGCCGATGGACCTCTCGATCCTGTCCTCGCACCGGGGGCTTGCGCCGCGCGGCCTGAAGGGCGGCGCCGAGGGGCGCTGCGGGCGCACCGAGATCCGGCGCGCGGACGGCGAGACCGAGGTGCTCGAGGCCTGCGATCAGGCGAGCGTCGACGAGGGCGACGTGGTGGTCGTGGTGACGCCGACGCCCGGCGGCTACGGCGAGTGAAGGCTGCGGTGCGCGGTCACTCCGTGCCCCAGCGCGCCTCGAGCCGGTCGAGCGCGGCGATGCGCTCGTCCGTCTTGGGGTGGGACATGAGCCAGGCCGGCGCGCTGCCCGAGCGGCCCTGGGTCAGGGCGTCTAGCTTGCGGAAGAGCGATTTCTGCGGGCCGACGCCGATGCCGGCCTTGGAGAGCAGCGCCGCGGCATAGGCGTCGGCCTCGTATTCGTCCTGCCGCGAGAGGCGGGCGGCCAGCAGCGAGGCGACCGCATTGGCGATGTAGATCCCGAGCCCGGGGATCAGCCGCCCCAGCACCATCGACAGCGCCATGCGTACGGCGTTCTGGCCCGAGAAATCGATCATGCGGCGGCGCGAATGGCCAAGCGCCACGTGGCCAAGCTCGTGCGCGATGACGCTGGCGAGCTCTTCGGCGCTGACCTCGCCCTGCTGATACTTCCGGAAGAAGCCGCGGGTGATGAAGATGCGCCCGTCGGGGGCAGCAAGACCGTTCACGGGATCGATCTCGTAGATGTTCACCCGCACGCGCGGCAGATCGAGCGCCGCGGCGAGCCGGTCGGTGATCTTCTTCAGCCGCGGATCGGCGAGCTCGGTCGATTTCGCATCGAGTTCCTTGGCGGTGCGCCAGTTCGAGAAGCGGTACATGACGAGCGCGTAGAGGATCGCGAGCAGGATCGGTGTGAACTTGAGCATGCTTTGAATATGGGGGATTTCGCGCGGCGGGGAAGGGGGCGCAACGCCGGCCGCCGCGCCGCCCTGCTTCTTTTCGCCCCAAATACCTCGGGGTCCGGGGCAGAGCCCCGGGGATTGGCCCTCGGCGCTTCGGTGGTCGGTGGGGCGCGTCCCCTGCAAGCGACGGACCGGGGCTCTGCCCCGGACCCCGGAATATTTGGACCAAGAAGAAGCGGGGCGTGGCGCCCCAGCGTCAGGCGAAGTGCTCGGCGAAGGCGCCTTTCCAGGCGTGGGCGAGTTCGTCTAGGGGGGCGGAGGAGCCTCCGAACTTCACGTCGTCGCCGGTGAAGCGTCCCACGGTGGTGAGCGTGACGCCGGCGCGGCCGGCAGCGATCATCAGGGCCTCGGCCGCGTCGAAGTTGCAGGCGACGAGGTAGCGGCCCTGGTCCTCGCCGAAGAGCGTCGCAGTGTCGTCGCTGTCGATGCTGACGCCGGTGCCCGAGGCCACGGCCATCTCGAAGGCGGCCATGGCGAGGCCGCCGTCGGAGAGGTCGGTGCAGGCGCGGATCCAGTCGCGGTTGTCGCGGATGAACTCGCCGTTGCGGCGCTCCTCGTCGAGATCGACCTCGGGGGCGTCGCCGTCCTCGCGGTTGAAGACCTCGTAGAGCAGGGCGGACTGGCCGAGGTGCGAGCCCTGCCGGCCGACCATGAGCGCCACGTGCCCGTCGCGGGCGCGGCCGAGGATCGGCTCTTCGCCCTCGGCGATGAGGCCCACGGCGCCGATCGAAGGGGTGGGCAGGATCGGCACGCCGTCGGTTTCGTTGTAGAGCGAGACGTTGCCCGAGACGATGGGCATGTCGAGCGCGGTGCAGGCGCGGCCGATGCCCTTGAGGGCGCCGACGAACTGGCCCATGATCTCGGGCTTTTCGGGGTTGCCGAAGTTGAGGTTGTCGGTGGTCGCCAGCGGCTTGGCGCCGAGCGCGCAGAGGTTGCGCCAGGCCTCGGCCACGGCCTGGGCGCCGCCCATCTCGGGGTTGGCGCGCACGTACCGCGGGGTCACGTCGCAGGTGAAGGCGAGGTGCTTGCCCGTGCCGTGCACGCGCACGAGGCCCGCGCCCCAGCCGGGGCCATTTTCCGTGTCGGCCATGACGGTACTGTCGTATTGCTCGTATACCCAGGCGCGCGAGCAGTAGTTGGGCGAGGTCGCGAGGATGCGCAGCGCGTCGACGGGATCGACCTGGGGCACGTCCTCGAGCGGGGCCGGGGGCTCGCAGGGCTCCCACGGGCGGTCGTATTCGGGGGCGTTGCCGGAAAGGGCGCGCAGCGGCAGGTCGGCCTTCACCTCGCCGCCGTGCATGATGAGGAAGCGGTCCTCGTCGATGGTTTCGCCGACCACGGCGAAGTCGAGGTCCCACTTGTCGAAGACGGCGCGGGCGACATCCTCCTTCTCGGGGTCGAGCACCATGAGCATGCGCTCCTGGCTTTCGGAGAGCATCATCTCGTAGGCCGTCATGGCGGTTTCGCGCACCGGCACGCGGTCGAGGTCGAGGCGGACGCCGAGGCCGCCCTTGTCGCCCATCTCCACCGCCGAGCAGGTCAGGCCCGCGGCGCCCATGTCCTGGATCGAGATTACGGCGCCCGTGGCCATGAGCTCGAGGCAGGCCTCCATCAGGCGCTTTTCGGTGAAGGGGTCGCCGACCTGGACGGTGGGGCGTTTCTCGTCGATGCCCTCGTCGAATTCGGCGCTGGCCATTGTGGCACCTCCGACGCCGTCGCGACCGGTCTTGGCACCGAGGTAGACCACCGGGCGGCCGACGCCGCTGGCGGCGGAGTAGAAGATCTTGTCGGTATCGGCGAGGCCGGCGGCGAAGGCGTTGACGAGGCAGTTGCCGTTGTAGGCGGGGTGGAAGCGGACCTCGCCGCCCACGGTGGGCACGCCGAAGGAATTGCCGTAGCCGCCGATACCCTCGACCACGCCATGCACGACGGTACGGGTGCGGGGGTGATCCTTTTCACCGAAGCTGAGCGCGTTCATGGCGGCGATGGGGCGCGCGCCCATGGTGAAGACGTCGCGCAGGATGCCGCCCACGCCGGTGGCCGCGCCCTGATAGGGTTCGATGTAGGAGGGATGGTTGTGGCTTTCCATCTTGAAGACGACCGCCTGGCCGTCGCCGATGTCCACGACACCCGCGTTCTCGCCCGGGCCGCAGATGACCTGCGGGCCGTCGGTCGGCAGGGTGCGCAGCCACTTCTTGGAGCTCTTGTAGGAGCAGTGCTCGTTCCACATGGCCGAGAAGATACCGAGCTCGGTGAAGGTGGGCGCGCGGTTCAGGATGCGCAGGATCTCGGCGTATTCCTCGGGCCTGATCCCGTGTGCCTCGATCAGCTCTTCGGTGATCTCCGGTTCCTGCATGCCATCCCCCGCATTAAGTTGGGCGCTGTTTATGGCAAGGGAGGGGGACAGAAAAGCCCCCGGAGCACGCGGAAGGGCGGTGATTGCAACCTTGTGGGGGGATCAGGCGTAGTAATGGGGCAACTCCCGCAGATGATGGAGGCCTCATGTCCCAGAATTATGTCAGCCTGGCGCTTTGCCTGCTCGGAACTGTCGCAGCCGTGGGCTGCGCGGAAATGATGATGCGCCGCCGCCGTCGGCGGTCGCCCGTGGCGGCCTTGGCCTACAGCCCGCGTCGCGCCCTCGGCCACGACCGGTTGTTCCGCCGTTGAGATCGTGGGGCGCACGTAGCGCGGCCCCGATAGCGCCGGACCGGGCGGAAACGCCCTAGGATGGCATCGTTTTGTTTTTCTTTCGCACAAGATTTGTGCCCGGGCTGCCCCACGTGATTGTGGGGCGGTCTTTTTTCTGCGTCTGCGATCCCGCGCCTGAGCTGAAGTGGCGGGATGTTGACAGAACTGACGGGCTGGGATCGGGTTCGGCCAGCGCATTTCATGCCTTCGCACAGATGCAGAGTTGAGAGAGACAGGTTTGATCCCCCGCAGTTGCTGAAAAAAAAGGCCGAGCACAAAGCTCGGCCGTAGTCCAACAGGGAGGTATGAAGATGATGCGCCGTTGAGCGCTTCAAGCTTCGTCTGCCGAATATGTCATCTGCGCCGAGTCGATCAAGCGCAATCACCACGCATCTGCAGCATTGCCGCCATGCGTGGCCCGCATACCACAATTTGTGAATGTAACCTTAAGGCGAGTTCACTCGGTGCCGACAAGCGCCTTGAGTGTGCGGCGGTGGGCGATGATCTCGTTCTGGACGAAGTCGCGGAAGGCGGCGACGCGCTTCGAATGGCGCAGTTCCTCGGGGTAGGCGAGGAAAACCGGCACCTCGATCGATTCGACCTCGGGTAGAACGCGGACCACGTGGGGGAAATCCTCGATGATGTAGTCGGGCAGGACGCCGATGCCGAGATTCGAGACCACCGCCTGCAGCACGCCGAAGTAGTTGTTCACGGTCAGCGTGGAGCGGACGTTGTGGGTCATAAGCTCCTGCACGAGCATCATGCCGGCGGCGACCTGGGCCGAGCGGGTGTTCTGGCAGATCAGCCGGTGCTGCGACATGTCCTCGAGCTTTTCGGGGGTGCCGAAGGCGTCGAGATACTCGGGGCTGGCATAGAGCCGCATGCGGATGCTCATGAGGCGCTTGCGGATCAGGTCGGCCTGCGAGGGCTCCTTCATGCGGATGGCGACATCGGCCTCGCGCATGGGGAGGTCGAGCACGCGTTCATCCAGCAGCAGGTCGATGTTCAGCTCGGGGAACTGTTCGTAGAGCTTGGGCAGGCGCGGGGCGAGCCAGAGCGATCCGAAGCCGAAGGTCGTGGTCACGCGCAGTTCGCCGAAGACCTCTTCCTCGCTGTCGCGGATGCGAGCGGTTGCGGCGTCGATGCGTTTCACCATCGAACGTGTGGCGTCGAACAGGAGTTCGCCCTGCTCGGTCAGGATCAGCCCGCGGGCGTGGCGGTGAAACAGGTTGGTATCAAGATGTTCCTCCAGCGCCCTGATCTGTCGGGAGACCGCTGACTGCGACAGGTGCAGCACCTCACCCGCGTGGGTAAGACTGCCGGCGTCGGCCACGGCGTGGAAGATTCGGAGTTTGTCCCAGTCCATCATAGGCTGCCCGGTTTCTGCGTCTGCATAATGTGCGACTTAAATCGCCATCTTCCAGTGCACCATAACCCGAAGTCGTAAAAACTGGAAAAATCTCCGCATGGGACAGTATATCTGACCTTTTACCTCCTCCCCCTGCCTGTAAGTTGGGCGCAGGAGGCTTGTACAAATGAGCAAATCGCAGATTTCGCTGTCCGACCGTTTTGACCTGACGAAGGATAACGTCCTGCTGAACGGCACCCAGGCGCTGGTTCGGCTGATGCTGATGCAGAAGGCGCGCGACCGCGCAGCGGGGCTGAACACGGCCGGATACGTGACCGGCTACCGCGGATCGCCCCTCGGGTCGGTCGACATGCAGATGAACCGCGCGGCGAAATACCTCGCCGAGGCGGACGTGATCTTCAAGGAAGGGCTGAACGAGGACCTGGCCGCCACCGCCATCTGGGGGGCGCAGCAGGCCGAGCTTCGTGGCGAGGGCAAGTTCGACGGGGTTTTCGGGCTCTGGTACGGCAAGGGGCCCGGCGTGGACCGGTCGGGCGACGTGATGAAGCACGCCAACATGGCGGGGACGTCGCCCCACGGCGGCGTGGTCATGGCTATGGGCGACGATCACACGGGCGAAAGCTCCACCGTGTTGCACCAGTCCGAATACGCCATGGTCGACGCCAACATGCCGGTGGTCAGCCCGGCTGGCGTGCAGGAGATCCTCGATTACGGGGTCTACGGCTACGCGCTGTCGCGCTATGCGGGGCTCTGGGTCGGGCTCAAGACCATGAAGGACACGGTCGAGGCCACGTCCGTGGTGGACGGGCGTCCGGACCGCATGTCCTTTGTCATGCCGGACTTCACCATGCCCGCGGGCGGGCTGAACATCCGTCTGGGCGACAGCCCGCATGATCAGGAAGCGCGGCTTCTGGACTACAAGCGCCCTGCGGCCGAGGCGTTTTCGCATGCGAACCGCATGGACAAGCGCATCTGGGGCCGGCCCGGCGCGAAGATCGGCTTCGTGGCGGCGGGCAAGAACTGGCTCGATCTCGTCCATGCCCTCGGGCTTCTGGGCATCGACGAGGCCGAGGCCGAGCGGCTGGGGATCACCACCTACAAGGTGGGGCAGGTCTACCCGCTCGACACGAAGGGCATCGAGGAATGGGCCGAGGGGCTCGACCTTATCGTGGTGGTCGAGGAGAAGCGCAAGCTTATCGAGGGCCAGATCAAGGAGGCGCTGTTCGGGAACCCGGGGCTGCGCGTTTGGGGTGGCCGCAAGGGCGCTCGCGGCGGCGAGGTCATGTTCCCCGAACGCGGCGCGCTGGATCCGGTCTGGATCGCGCAGAAGCTGGGGGAGGTTCTTGTTGACGAGGGCCGCGGCACCGAGGCGCTGCGGGCGCATCTGCATCGGGTCGAGGAAGCCTCGCGCGCGGACAACGCCGAGGATATCGCGGCGCGTCTGCCGTATTTCTGTGCTGGCTGTCCTCACAATACCTCGACCAAGGTGCCCGAGGGGAGCCGCGCCTACGCGGGCATCGGCTGTCACTACATGGCGCAGTGGATGGATCGTGACACGGCCGGCTACACCCACATGGGGGCCGAGGGCGCGAACTGGATCGGGGAATCGCTTTTCTCGAAGACGGAGCATGTCTTCCAGAACATCGGTGACGGCACCTACAACCACTCCGGCATCCAGGCGATCCGGGCGGCGGTGCTGTCGGGCACCACGATGACCTACAAGATCCTCTACAACGACGCGGTCGCCATGACCGGCGGGCAGAAGAACGACGGCGGGTTGTCGCCCTCGCAGATCGCCGCCGAGCTGGAGGCCATGGGCGTTTCGAAGATCTACGTGGTGCACGACGAGAAGGAACAGATCGACCCGTCGGTCTTTCCCAAGGGGCTCGAGGTCTTCGAGCGGGCCGAGATGCAGGAGGTGCAGGAGCGCTGCACCAAGGTCGAGGGCGTCTCGGCGATCCTCTACATCCAGACCTGCGCGGCCGAGAAGCGGCGGCGGCGCAAGAAGAAGGAATTCCCCGACCCCGACCAGCGCGTCTTCATCAACACCGATGTCTGCGAGGGCTGCGGGGATTGCGGGGTGCAGTCCAACTGCGTGGCGATCCTGCCCGAGGAGACTGAGCTGGGGCGCAAGCGTGCCATCGACCAGTCGGCCTGCAACAAGGATTTCTCGTGCCTCAAGGGGTTCTGCCCCTCCTTCGTGACACTGGAAGGCGCGGTGCCCAAGAAGGCCGCGACCACGGCGCTGGAGCTTCCGGACCTGCCGGATCCGGAGATGGCGCAGATCGACGGGACGCATAACATCGTCATCACCGGCGTCGGCGGCACCGGCGTCGTGACCATTGGCGCGGTGCTCGCGCAGGCGGCGCAGATCGCCGGCATGGGCGCGGGCATGATCGAGATGGCGGGGCTCGCCCAGAAGGGCGGGGCGGTGCACATCCACCTGCGCGTGGCCAAGAGCCCCGAGGACATCAGTGCCGTGCGCGTGGCCACCGGCGAGGCCGACGCGCTGATCGGCGGCGACCTTGTGGTGAGCGCGGGGGCCAAGACACTGGGCCTGACAGCCGCCGGGCGCACGGGTGCCGTGGTCAACAGCCACGAGATCATCACCGGCGATTTCACCCGCGATACCGAGTTCTCGCTGCCCGCCGATCGGCTGGAAGTGGCGCTGAGCGCGCGGATGAAGGAGCGGCTGGACCTCTTCGACGCATCCGAGCTGGCGCGGGCGACCATGGGCGACTCGATCTTCTCGAACATGATGCTGTTCGGGGCGGCCTGGCAGCGCGGGCTGATCCCGGTGCCGCACGAGGCGATCGCCGAGGCGATCACGCTGAACGGGGCGGCGGTGGAGAAGAACCTGCGCGCCTTCGAGATCGGCCGCTGGGCCATCCTGCATCCGGTCGAGGCGCGGGGCGTCATGGAGCCCAAGGTGGTCCAGATGCCCAAGTCGCTCGACGAGAAGATCGCCTACCGCGAGGATGCGCTGGTGAAGTTCCAGTCCAAGCGGCTGGCGCGGAAGTACCGCAAGCTTGTCGACGGCATCGAGGACAAGCGTCTGAAGGAGGCCGTTGCCAAGGGCTATCACAAGCTGCTCGCCTACAAGGACGAGTACGAGGTGGCGCGGATGCACCTCGAGACGCGCGACAAGGTGGCCGAGGTCTTCGACGGCGATCCGAAGATGAGCTTCCACCTGTCGCCGCCGGTGCTGAACGGCGAGGACCCGGAGGGGCGTCCGAAAAAGCGCAAGTACGGCGAGCGGATGCTGACCGGGTTCAGGGTGCTGGCGGCGATGAAGTTCGTGCGCGGCACGCCGCTCGACCCCTTCGGCCGGCTTGAAGAGCGCAAGATGGAGCGCGCGCTGATCGCGCAGTACGAGGCCGACATGGCCGAGTGGCTGCCGAAGGCGGATGCGGTTCACATGGATGCGCTTGTGGCGCTGGCGGAGTTGCCGCTTCAGATCCGGGGCTATGGCCCGGTGAAGATGGACAACGCCGCCAAGGCCGAGAAGCGGCGCGAGGAACTGCTGGCCGCGCTGCGGAAGGCGCCGCAGGACATGGTGCACGCGGCGGAGTGATCCCCTCTGCCACGGCCGGGCCGCCGCCACAGGCGGCCCGCTGCCGTTCGACAGGTTTGATGCAATTTCTTTACTTGTCCGTTACACTTCCCCTCCACATCTTCTATTCCACCGCGCACCCAATCTACCGCGAGGACCGATGCGGATGCCCCTACGGCGTCACCCGCGGCACCCGAGTGCCGCACGCGACATTTCCTATTCCTACTCCGCCAGCACGCGGGGCGGCCGGGCGATGATCCGGCTGATGGAGAACGCCACCGGACGCATCGGGCTGATCCGGCGGGCGAAGGGATACGAGGACGACGTGGCAGGGGGCCGCAGCTTCTGGGAGGTCATGGTGGCACGGTACGGGCTGGGGCTCGACGTGATCGCGGGCAGTCTCGACAACATCCCCGCCGAGGGGCCGGTGATCGTGATCGCGAACCACCCCTACGGCATTCTCGACGGGCTGATGCTGGGGCATATCCTGTCGGTGGTGCGGGGCGATTTTCGTATCCTGGCGCACAAGATCTTTCGCAAGGCGCAGGATCTCGACCGTGTGGTGCTTCCGGTCAGCTTCGAAGAGAGCAAGGAGGCGGTGCAGGAAAACCTCGCCACGCGGAAAGAGGCGCTGCGCTACCTCGCCGAGGGCGGCTGTATTGGCATCTTTCCCGGCGGGACCGTGTCGACCGCGGCGCGACCCTTTGCGCAGCCCATGGACCCGGGCTGGCGCAGCTTTACCGCGAAGATGATCGCCAAGTCGGGCGCGACGGTGGTGCCGGTCTACTTCGACGGACACACCTCGCGGCTGTTCCAACTGGCGAGCCACCTGCACAACACGCTGCGCATGGGGCTGTTGATCAAGGAGTTCCGCAAGCGGGTCGATACGCCCGTGCGCGTGGCCATCGGTGAGCCGATTCCGCCCGAGGTGCTTGCGCCTTATGCGCGCGACAGCCGGGCGATGATGGATTTCCTGCGCAAACGGACCTATGAGCTTTCCCCGATTCCTCTCAAATCCTACGACTACGGGTTCGAGTTCGAGGAACGGCACAACAGGGTGCGGGCCGGCGAGACAGAAACGGTGCGGCGCCCGTACTGAGCGCGGGAAGGCGGGCAGACATGGCGGTTGGGGTTTTCGATTCCGGGCTTGGCGGCCTGACGGTGCTGGACGCGGTGCAGAAGCGGCTGCCCGACGTGCCCTTCGTCTATTTCGCCGACAGCAAGCACGCGCCCTACGGGGTGCGGAGCGCCGATGACATCTACGATTTGACCACCGCCGCTGTGGAGCGCCTTTGGGACGCTGGCTGCGATCTTGTGATTCTCGCCTGCAACACTGCCTCGGCCGCAGCGCTGCGACGGATGCAGGAAAGCTGGGTCCCGGCGGACAAGCGGGTGCTCGGTGTCTTCGTGCCGCTGATCGAGGTCATGACCGAGCGCACGTGGGGCGACAACTCGCCCCCGCGCGAGGTGGCGGTGGAGCACGTCGCGTTGTTCGCGACGCCCGCGACGGTGAGCAGCCGGGCGTTCCAGCGCGAACTGGCCTTCCGCGCCATCGGCGTCGACGTCGAGGCGCAGGCCTGCGGCGGGCTGGTCGATGCCATAGAGGAAGGTGACATGATCCTGGCCGAGGCACTGGTGCGCAGCCACGTGGACGCGCTCAAGCGCAAGATGCCGCGCCCGCAGGCGGCGATCCTCGGCTGCACGCACTACCCGCTTCTGCAGGATGTCTTCCAGGAGGCGCTGGGGCCGGAGGTGGCGGTCTATTCGCAGGCCTCGATCGTGGCCGAGTCGCTGGCGGATTACCTTGAGCGGCATCCGCACATGGTGGGACCTGGGCAGGGCGAACGCTTCCTGACCACGGGCAATCCGCGCAAGGTGTCGGACAACGCCACGCGCTTCCTGCGGAAATCCATGAGCTTCGAGGCGGCCTGACCGGGCGCCCTGCCGAGCGTGACTTGATTCTCGCACCGCCCGGCGCTACTGCACCTGCAAGGAGATCCGTCATGATGCGTTTCGACGCCCGTAACATGCGACGATGAAGGTGCAGCGCGTCCCGCGCGGGCGCTTGAACTTTGCTTTCTTCACTTCAGACTTCGCAGGTACGTCATGACCCATTCCGTCGCCATCATCGGCGCCTCCGGCTATACCGGGGCCGAGCTGATCCGGCTGATCGCCACCCATCCCTCGATCGAGATCGCGGCGCTCGCCGCCAATTCCAAGGCGGGCCAGAGCGTTGGCGCGGTGTTCCCGCACCTGCGCCACCTCGACCTTCCGGATCTTGTCACCTGGGAAGAGATCGACTTTTCCGGGATCGAGCTGTGCTTCTGCGCGCTGCCGCACAAGACGAGCCAGGAGGTGATCTCGCAGCTGCCGGGGCATCTGAAGATCGTGGACCTGTCGGCGGATTTCCGGCTGCGCGACCCGGCGGATTACCAGCGGTGGTACGGCAACGATCACGCCGCGCCCGAGCTGCAGAAGGAGGCGGTCTACGGGCTGACCGAATTCTACCGCGACGAGATCGCGGGCGCGCGGCTGGTGGCGGGCACCGGCTGCAACGCGGCCACGGGACAGTTCATCCTGCGGCCGCTGATCGAGGCCGGGGTCATCGACCTTGACGAGATCATCCTCGATCTGATTTGTGGCGTCTCCGGCGCGGGCCGGTCGCTGAAGGAAAACCTGCTGCACGCGGAGCTGTCGGAAGGCACGAATGCCTACGGCCTTGGCGGCACGCACCGGCACCTGGGCGAGTTCGACCAGGAGTTCAGTGCGCTCGCTGGGCGGCCGGTGAACATCCGCTTCACGCCACACCTCGCGCCCTTCAACCGGGGCATCCTTGCGACCTGCTATCTCAAGGGCGAGGCGGAGGCCGTGCACGCGGCGCTGAGCGCGGCCTATGCCGAAGAGCCCTTCATCGAGGTGCTGCCGCTGGGACAGGCGCCATCGACGCATCACGTGCGCGGGTCGAACTTCTGTCACATCGGCGTGTCGGCGGAGCGTGGCGCGGGGCAGTGCCAGGTCGTCGCGGCGCTCGACAACCTGTGCAAGGGATCGTCGGGGCAGGCGTTGCAGAACGCCAACCTGATGCTGGGCGAAGAGGAAACGGCGGGGCTCATGCTGGCGCCCTGTTTCCCCTGACGCGGGACCCGCAGCAATTTGATCTAGGTCCTGTCGCGGGGTGCGGCGATTCCGTATAGTGTCGCCCAGACTGCCTGCGGGCAGTGTCGACGGATCGGAGAGGCATACCCAGATGGCCCTGAAATCGCTCAAGAAACAGCGTCGCATCCAGGTGGTGGCCCTGCTCGCGGTGGCGCTGGTCATTTCGACCGCGCTGATCGGATATGCCATGCGGGACGGGATCAACTTCTTTCGTTCGCCAACCGAGGTGATTGCGGCGCCGCCGCAACCGCACGAGACCTTCCGCATCGGGGGGCTCGTCGAGGCGGGCTCGCTCGTGCGCGGTGAGGGCGAGGTGATCCGGTTTTCCGTGACCGATGGGGGCGCCGTGGTGCCGGTGGTCTTTACCGGCGTGCTGCCCGATCTTTTCGGCGAGAACCAGGGCATGGTCGGCACCGGCCGCTACGTGGACGGTGTGTTCGAGGCGAGCGAGATCCTTGCCAAGCACGACGAGACCTACATGCCCAAGGAAGTGATCGACGCGCTGAAGGAACAGGGCGTCTACGAGGCGCCCGACGCGGGCAGCTGAGCCATCACCTCGGGCAGGACCAGCGCGATCCGAAGGCCGCCCATCGCGGAACGGCCAATCCTGAGTTCTCCACCTGACTGGTGGGCAAATCCCCTGACCGCGGAAAGCCCCAGCCCCGGACCTTCGCCCACGCCCTTGGTGGTGTAGAAGGGTTCGGTGAGCATCGCGAGCGCGCTGTCATCGACGCCCGGTCCGTCATCCTCGACCACGAGCGCGAAGCGCGGCGCCTGACGGCCGCCAGGGCTTTCGTCGGTGGCCGAGATCCGGATGCGCCCGGTTCCCTCCTCCATGGCATCGCGAGCGTTTTGGCAAAGTTCGACGAGCGCGGTTTCGAGCATGCCCGGATCGGCGGTGACCCGGGCATGTTCGGGGATCGGCCCCACGTCCAGGCGGATCGCATCGCCCATTAGATCGCGGATGTAGCTGATCCGGGTGTCGACGAAGTGGTTGAGGTCGATCCACCGCGGCCTCAGGGGGGCGCGTCCCGTGGTGGCCAGCAGCTGGCGCACCGTCTGGGCTGCGTTGCCGCCGGCCTCGTGGACGGCGCGCATGGCGTGGGCGCGATCCGAGGGATCGTGCAGGTGGTCGATCAGCTCGAGATTGCCAAGGATGGCGGTGAGCTGATTGTTGAAGTCGTGGGCCACGCCGCCGACGAACTGCGACAGGGCGCGTTCCTTCTGGGCCGCGGCGTAGCGCTGTTCGGTGCGCCGGTGTTGGGCCTGGTTGCGTAGCTTGGCCCACATGCCAAGGCAGAAGTATTTGGCGACGGCGAGGGCGCAGATGAAGCCGGCGACCTGCATGGCCGTGCTGTCGATCCTGGGTTCGATAATTACCAGCAAGGCGCCGGCGACGACTACGGCGTGCAGGCAATCCGAGATGACAAGGCTCGCCTCGTACTCGGTCCGGTGCAGGGTGTAGAGCAGCATCCCGAAGATGCCGAGCCCGCCGACAAGCGCGTAGCCCGGTTCGCCCAGCCATATCATGTAGAGCGGCAGCCAGGCGAAGTTGAGCGCCGAGAGATTGTAGAAGAGGATCGCCAGCCCGAAATGGGCGCGGATGTTCCGCTTGGGGGGCCACCCGGCGATCAGCAGGAAAAGCCCCTCGAAGAGAAAGTACGAGGCGCACCAGATCGGGAAGATCGGATCGTGGCTGGCAAGGTAGAGCGCCGCCGACGTCGCGAGGATCCCGATCGAGCGGGCCGCAGTTTCCATTGGCGAGCCGAACTCGGCCCGCCGGACCGCGCCCAGCCTCCTACCAAACTTGCTCTGTGGCATGACCCTGCATACTCGACATATTGACGTGGAGTATTACAGGGTAAGCCCGGTCCGGCAAACTCTCGTATTGCCGGACCGGGCGATTGTTACGCGAATGTTCGGATTTCTTCAGCGCAGGATGGAGCGACCGGCATACTGAGCAACTTCGCCGAGCATTTCCTCGATGCGGATCAGCTGGTTATACTTGGCGAGCCGGTCCGAACGCGCCAGCGAGCCGGTCTTGATTTGCCCGCAGTTCGTGGCCACCGCGAGGTCGGCGATGGTGGCGTCCTCGGTTTCGCCCGAGCGGTGGGACATGACGTTGGTCATGCGCGCGCGGTGCGCCATGTCCACGGCCTGAAGCGTTTCGGTGAGCGAGCCGATCTGGTTCACCTTGACGAGCATGGAGTTCGCGCAGCCCTTGTCGATGCCCATCTGGAGACGGGTGGGGTTGGTCACGAAGAGGTCGTCGCCGACGAGCTGGACCTTGTCACCGAGACGGTCGGTCAGAAGCTTCCAGCCCTCCCAGTCGTCTTCGCCGCAGCCGTCCTCGATCGAGATGATCGGGTAGTCGTCGCAGAGCTTGGCGAGGTAGTCGACGTTCTCTTCCGGGGTGAGGGAGAGACCTTCGCCCTTCATCTCGTACTTGCCGTTCTCGAAGTACTCGGTCGAGGCGGCGTCGAGCGCGAGGTAGATGTCCTCGCCGGGCTTGTAGCCGGCCTTCTCGATGGACTTCAGGATGAAGTCGAGCGCGTCGCGGGTGCCCTTGAGTTCGGGGGCAAAGCCGCCCTCGTCGCCGAGGCCCGTGGACATGCCGGCGGCGGAGAGTTCCTTCTTGAGGGTGTGGAACACCTCGGAGCCCATGCGGACGGCTTCACGGATGCTGGTCGCGGCGACCGGCATGATCATGAATTCCTGGATGTCGATCGGGTTGTCGGCGTGTTCGCCGCCGTTGATGATGTTCATCATCGGCACGGGCAGGGTGCGTGCGGCGGTGCCGCCGACGTAGCGGTAGAGCGGCTGCATGGTAAACTCGGCCGCGGCCTTGGCGGCGGCGAGGCTGACGCCGAGGATGGCGTTGGCGCCGAGACGGCCCTTGTTGTCGGTTCCGTCGAGTTCGATCATCGCCATGTCGAGCGAGATCTGGTCGGTCACGTCCATGCCGACGAGTTCCTCGGCGATCTCGCCGTTGACGCTGGCCACGGCGTCTAGAACGCCCTTGCCCATGTAGCGGCCCTTGTCGCCGTCGCGGCGTTCCACGGCCTCGTAGGCGCCGGTGGAGGCGCCGGAGGGCACCGCGGCGCGGCCCATGCTGCCGTCTTCGAGCGTCACGTCGACCTCGACCGTGGGGTTGCCGCGGCTGTCGAGGATTTCGCGGCCGAAAATGTCGATGATGGTGGTCATGGAAAGGTCCCTCGGGTTTGCGTGTCTTGCGGTCTTTTTAGCAGCCGCCGGTTGAAAATGGCAGGGGCGCCTTCGGTCGGCGCACCGGTTGGTCAGCCCACCCCCGGACGCGGCGCGAGGCTGCGGGCCTGTGCCCGCGCCAGCCGACGTTCGCGGATGAGCGTGAAGAGGCCCGACCCGATGATGAGGGCCGCGCCGAGGAAGGTGAGCGCGTCGGGGCGTTCGCCGAAGACGATCATGCCGATGGCGAGTGCGAAGACGAGGCGCGTGTAGCGGAAGGTGGTCACGGCGCTGGCGTCGCCGGTCCGCGCCGCGGTTGTGATGGCCACGTAGCCCATCAGACCCACGGTGATGGCGCCCGCGATCATCAGCCAGTGCCGGGGTTCGGGCATGGCGACGTCGTGGTCGAAGATCAGCATGATGAGCGCGGTGGGGATCGCCATGAAGAAGCCGTAGGTCGCCACCTGGAAGCTCGTGATCTCGCGCGGGATGGCGCGCGAGGCGAGGTCGCGCCCGGCAAGGCCGATGACCCCCATCACGGCAAAGAGCGAGAAGGGATCGAAGCCGGCAAGGCCGGGACGGATGATGACCAGCACGCCGACGAAGCCTACGGCGATGGCGCTCCAGCGGCGCCAGCCCACGGGTTCGCCGTAGAAGAGGGCCGCGCCCATGGTCACGAAAAGCGGCGCGGCCTGAAGGATCGCCGATGCGGTGGCGAGCGGGATCGTGGTGATGGCCGTGACGAAGCCGAGCGTGCCCACGATCTCGGTCAGGTTGCGCAGCATGACCGGCCGCGAAAGCAGGGCCGGGCCGAGCAGTCGGATGCCGCGCGCCCGGCACATGAGGGCGAAGACGATGCCCCCGCCGATGCCGATGAAGAGCAGGATCTGGCCCGTCGGCAGTTGCGCGGAGACGCCCTTGATGAAGGCGTCTTCCACCGCGAAGAGCGCCATGGCAGCGACCATGAAGCCGATGCCGCGAAGGTTATCCATGATGCGACACCATCAGGTGATGACGTCGGGCGCGTCGCGTCCGGTGCGGGTCTTGATGCCGGCGATCTCGTCCGTGGCGGCAAAGACCGGGGCAAGGGCCTTCTGCGGGTCCTCGTGCAGGTCGCCGGGGGCGGTGACGAGGTTTTCGAGGTAGACGCGCAGGGTGGCGCCTACGGTGCCGGTGCCCGAGAGGCGCAGTACGGCGCGTTCGCCGCCCTCGAAGTAGAGACGGATGCCCTGCTGTTCCGCGCGCGATCCGTCGACCGGATCGTCGTAGGCGAACTCGTCGGCGGCCTTCACGGTCAGATCCCCGGCCTTGGTGCCGGGCAGATCGGCGAGTTTCCCGCGCAGCTCGTCCATCAGGGTGTTGGCGGCCTCGGCGTCCACGCCCTCGAAATCGTGGCGCGAGTAGTAGTTGCGGCCATAGGTCTTCCAGTGGTCGGCCATGAGCTCGGCCACGGGCTGGTCGCGCTTGGCGAGCACGTTCAGCCAGAAGAGCACCGCCCAGAGGCCGTCTTTCTCGCGCACATGATCGCTGCCGGTGCCGGCGCTTTCCTCGCCGCAGAGCGTGGCGCGCCCGTCGTCGAGCAGGTTGCCGAAGAACTTCCAGCCGGTGGGCGTCTCGAAGCAGTCGATGCCAAGGCTTTGTGCCACGCGGTCGACCGCCTCGCTCGTGGGCATGGAGCGCGCGACGCCCTTGAGGCCGCCGGCGTAGGCCGGGACCAGCGTGGCGTTGGCGGCGAGCACGGCAAGGCTGTCCGAGGGGGTCACGTAGCAGCCCTTGCCGACGATCATGTTGCGGTCGCCGTCACCGTCGGAGGCCGCGCCGAAGTCGGGTGCGTCGGGCCCCATCATCAGGTCCATGAGCGGCTTTGCCCAGATCGGGTTCGGGTCAGGGTGGCCGCCGCCGAAGTCGGGGCTTGGCTTCGCGTTCACCACGCTGCCCGCGGGCGCGCCGAGCGTGCCCTCGAGGATCGCCTTGGCGTAGGGGCCGGTGACGGCGTGCATGGCGTCGAAGCGGATGGTGAAGCCGCCCTTGAAGAGCGCGCGGATCGCGTCGAAGTCGAAGATGCTCTCCATCAGCTCGGCGTAATCAGTGACCGGGTCCACGACCTCGACCACCATGTCGCCGAGGGTCGTCTCCCCGGGCGTCGACAGGTCCACGTCGTGCGCCTCGAGGATCTTGTACTCGGTGATCGACTGCGTCGCCTCGAAGATCTTGTTGGTCACGCCTTCGGGGGCGGGGCCGCCGTTGGGCATGTTGAACTTCACGCCGAAGTCCTCTTCGGGGCCGCCGGGGTTGTGGCTGGCCGAGAGGATCACGCCGCCGTCGGTGCCGCGCTTGCGGATGAGGTTCGAGGCGGCGGGCGTCGAGAGTAGCGCGTCCTGACCCACGATCACGCGGGCCGCGCCGCTGGCCGCGGCCATGCGCAGGACGACCTGCGCGGCGCGTTCGTTGAAGTAGCGGCCGTCGCCGCCAAGCACGAGCGTCTTGCCCGCGATCCCGCCGATGCCGGTCCAGATGCTCTGGATGAAGTTTTCGAGGTAGTGGTGCTGCTGGAAGACCGGGGTCTTCTTGCGCAGGCCCGAGGTGCCGGGCTTCTGCCCCTCGATCGGCTGGGTGGCAATCGTCTCGATCTGCATGGAGTGCTCCGGACGGAAAGAAATTTTGACAGAGGTTTGCCCCGCCTGCCGCCGGTTTGCAAGCCGGGGTGGCGGGGCGGCGCTGACCTGCATCCGGAGCGCGTCATCGGCGTGCCGGGCAAGGCGAAATTTGCGTCCCCGGCGGGTCTTCCGGCTATTGCGGCACCCCGGCGTTTCAAGCAGTGTCGCCAAAAAACGGAAGGAGCGCGTCATGCGAACGAAAGCGGCAGTTGCGATGGAGGCCGGCAAGCCTCTGGAGATCATGGAAGTGGAGCTCGAGGGCCCCAAGGCCGGCGAGGTGCTGATCGAGGTGAAGGCCACGGGCCTGTGCCACACCGACGACTTCACCCTCTCGGGGGCGGATCCCGAAGGGCTGTTCCCCTCGATCCTCGGCCACGAGGGCGCGGGCGTGGTGCTCGAGGTGGGCGAGGGCGTCACGACGCTGAAGCCGGGGGACCACGTGATCCCGCTTTATACCCCCGAGTGCCGGGAATGCCCGTCCTGCCTGTCGGGCAAGACGAACCTTTGCACGGCCATTCGCGGCACGCAGGGGCAGGGGCTGATGCCGGACGGGACGACGCGGTTCTCGATGCTCGATGGCACGCCGATCTATCACTACATGGGCTGCTCGACCTTTGCCCAGCACACCGTGATGCCCGAGATCGCGCTGGCGAAGGTGCGTGACGACGCGCCCTTCGACAAGATCTGCTACATCGGCTGCGGCGTGACGACCGGCATCGGCGCCGTGATCAACACCGCGGGGGTCGAGATCGGGTCGACCGCGGCGGTGTTCGGCCTTGGCGGCATCGGGCTCAACGTGATCCAGGGCCTGCGCATGGCGGGCGCGGACATGATCATCGGGGTGGACCTGAACGACGACAAGGAAGAGATGGCCCGCAAGTTCGGGATGACCCACTTCGTGAACCCCTCGAAGGTGGACGACGTGAAGGCGGCGATCATCGAGCTGACCAAGACCGAGCGGGACCAGATCGGCGGGGTGGACTACTCGTTCGATGCGACCGGCAACGTGCAGGTCATGCGGGACGCGCTGGAATGCTCGCACCGGGGCTGGGGCGTGTCGGTGGTGATCGGCGTGGCGCCGGCGGGGGCCGAGATCTCGACCCGGCCGTTCCAGCTGGTGACCGGGCGGACCTGGAAGGGCACGGCCTTCGGTGGCGCCAAGGGCCGCACGGACGTGCCGAAGATCGTCGACTGGTACATGGACGGCAAGATCGAGATCGACCCCATGATCACCCACCGCATCAAGCTCGAGGAGATCAACGAGGGCTTCGAGATGATGCACAAGGGCGAGTCGATCCGGACCGTCGTCGTCTACTGATCTGAAGGGATGTCCCGGGGTGTCCCGCGCCGGGACACTCCGGCGCCCAAGAAAAATCAATGACTTACCTCTTGTCGTTTACCGTTTCTTCAGAATGTCCCGCGGGAAAGGCCCCGCGGTGACCGCCGCAGATCCGCAAATCCGGCCCTACTGCGAGGGCGATTCCGAGGCCGTCACGGCGCTGCTGATGCCCGTGTTCCGCGCCGGCGACACCTACGCCATCGACCCCGACATCACGCCCGACGCCGCCCTTGCCTACTGGACGGGCGGGGGCCGCAAGGTGTTCGTCGCCGAGATCGCGGGCGAAGTGATGGGCACCTATTACATCGTCCGGAACCAGGCGGGCGGCGGATCGCACGTCTGCAACAGCGGCTTCGTCACGGGCGAGGCCGCGCGGGGCCGGGGGCTGGCCCGGCGGATGCTGGCCCACGCGCTGGAGACCGCCCGGACGGAGGGCTTCCGCGCCATGCAGTTCAACTTCGTCGTGGAAAGCAACACCCGCGCCGTGGAGACCTGGAAACGCGCGGGCTTCGAGGTCGTGGGGCGCCTGCCGGGCGCCTTCGCGCATCCACATCTGGGGGAGGTGGATGCGCTAGTGATGTTTAGGGGGGTGTGATAGACGGGGCCCTTGTGATAGGCGAGATACGGCAAATCATTTCGGAGTTTTTGGGAGATTTACGGTTTAACGGCTGACGAGACTAGGTGACTCTGCCTATCTGTTTTGGTTGACGTCAATCTGCATGTTGTGTTTATGCACCCTGAACACGTTACAGGGGAGGCTGGTGCTTAGAAAGGGACTTGTTCCAAGTATATCTGAGATCACCGGTCGCTAGCTAGTAGGCATGAAAAAGAAGAAAAGCATCTTCGGGGTTTCCGGTTTTCGCCGTTCGAGCGAACCAGAGCAATTTCTGGTGGCGCCATCTCAGTGCCGGATGCTGGACGTCGATGATTCAGGTTCCGGCAACTTCGGTACCAAGGGTCATGGAGAGTCAACTGTCGTCAGTTTCGGCACGAGAGACGGTGTCTACGATACCTATCTGAAAAGACTGGAAGATTGCTGCCGATCCGTCGGTCAGAACGTTTCAGTGGAGACGTTTCCAGCCATGGGTGCGGAGAATGCTTTTTCCCTGAAAGCGACCTATATAAAATTCAAGCTTTTGACTTTGGGAAAGCCGATTGTCTGGGTTGATGCTGACGCTGTATTGAATGCACCGGCTTTGTTGCGCGAAGCGCGTGAAGCCCGGACTTCCCCTTTCCCCAGACGCACTTATCCTACGGGCTCTGTTACGGGTATGCCGAGCGCGGTGTAGACGTTCAGGACA
>NZ_QBKN01000015.1 GCF_003054175.1 Allosediminivita pacifica | reverse complement strand
AAAACCAACCGAGATGCGCCCTAACTTACCGGCGCGCCCCGCCTCGTCTGCCTCTAATGTTCGTTGCCGCGAAGACCGCCAGAACCTCGTCCCGTCCGCCTCCGTGGCGCCCCGTAGCGCCTCAGCGCCGCCGGTGAAGGGGGATTTACGGATTACGCGCCAAACCCGCAAGAGGAAAATCGGGCTGTGTTCGCATTTTCTTCAAAGAAGCATATTTATACCTAAATAACAGCGACTTAGGCATCAATTTTCTTGGCTCGCCGCCACCTCCGGACGCTTCACCCTGCGTAAGAAACGGCCCTCGAAACCGGCACCTGGCGCCTCTCCACAGGCTTATCCACAGATCACCCCGAGTCGCCTGCCTTTCGGACCCGGCGTAAGGCGGAGATCCCGCGAGTCACCCCCGGCTCAGGGCCCGGAAACGGCCGCCCGCCGAGTCGCCGCTCTCTCCACGCCGGCCCGCGCGCTTCGGAATCGCCCGAAGCACCAGCAGCCCCACAACCGCCGCGGCATAGAGGAAGGGTTCGAGCTGCGCCCCCTTGGCCAGCCAGATGTAGTGCAGAGCGCCGAGCCCAACCGCCGGGTAGACCAGCCGGTGGAGCCGCCGCCAACGCGCGCCGCCCAGCCTGCGGATGGCTGCGTTGGTCGAAGTCGCTGCAAGCGGCAGCAGGCACAGCAGCCCCGCCATGCCGATGGTGATATAGGGGCGCTTCACGATCTCGGCCCAGACGCGCGAAAGGCTCTGCAGATCCAGCAGCGCCCAGACGCCCACGTGTCCGCAAAGGAACCAGAAAGCCATCATGCCGATCTGACGGCGCAGCGGCAGAAGGTTGATCCCCGCCCAGCGCCGCAGCGGCGTCACCGCGAGCCCCGCCACCAAGAACTGCAGCGCGAGCAAACCATAGGCGTGCTCCAGCGCCTCGACCGGTTCGGGCCCCAGTGCGCCCGAAGCCCCCTGGAAGAACAGCCAGCCCATCCAGCCGAAGCCGGCCAAGTAGATCAGCCACCCCGGCACGCGCCGCACCGCGCGGTTCAGGCGATCGCGCATCTCAGAAGTACTCCGAAAGATCCATACCCTCGTAGAGCGCGGCCACCTCGTCATAGCCGTTGAACATGCGCGTTGGCTGTCGCTCCACGCTGAGCCGCCCGAAGATGCCCTCGCCCCCCGATCCGATCACCCGTTCCTCGGCCTGTGACCAGCGCGGATGGCTCACCTGCGGGTTCACGTTGGAATAGAAGCCGTACTCGCGCGGGTTCGCCTTGTTCCAGCTCGTGGGCGGCTCCTCCTCCGTCAGGGTGATGCGCACCACCGACTTGATCGACTTGAACCCGTATTTCCACGGCACCACCAGCCGGATCGGCGCGCCGTTCTGGTTGGGCAGAGGCTTGCCGTAGAGCCCCGTCGCCATGATCGCCAGCGGGTGCATGGCCTCGTCCAATCGCAGCCCCTCCACGTAGGGCCAGTCGAGCACGTTGCGCCGCGTGCCCGGCATCTCGTCGGGGCGCAGCACCGTCTCAAAGGCCACGTATCGCGCCTCGGGCATGACGCCCGCCATCTCCAGCAGGTCGGCCAGCTCAAAGCCGTTCCAGGGGATGACCATCGACCAGGCCTCCACGCAGCGGAACCGGTAGAGCCGGTCCTCCACGGTCATCTCCGAGAGGATCTCCTGCAGGCCATAGTCGCCCGGCCGCTCCACCAGACCATCGATCTTCACCGACCAGGGCTCCGTCGTCAGCATGTGGGCATTCTCGGCCGGATCGCCCTTGCCGGTCCCGAACTCGTAGTAGTTGCAGTAATTGGTGATGTCCTCGAACGAAGTGGGCTCCAGCTCCGCGCCCTGCGCAAGCACGGGGCCGCCCGCCCCCACCGCCGCGGCCCCGGCGCCCAGCGCGGCCAGCAGCTGCCGGCGGTTCAGCCAGGCCGCCTCGGGCGTGGCGCGCTCGGGGGTAAGATCGTTGATCCAGCGACGGGCCATGATGCGCCTTCCTTGACATGTGTCCTGCCATTGAAACTAGCCCCGGCACCGCCGTTTCCCAAACCACGTATCGTCACGTTGATGTGCCGGGGCTGAAACACGCCCTCGCGCACGCGCTCGTACATCTAATTGCACGCAACTATTTGCACGCAACGCGTGGCACGCGACAAGGTCCTGAGACCTGCCCCCGCCAATCACCAGTCGTCCGGAAACAGAGCTCCCCGCGCCCCTCAGAGCACCCCGGTGCGGTAGAGCCGGATCTTCAGTGGCCCGTGCGGCACGACAGGTCCCGGCGCCTTGAAGGGCAGGCCCGTCGCCCGCGCCAGCCCCTGATCGGAGGTCACGACCCCCACGCGCCAGCCCCGGAACCGCGCCTTCAGCACCTGTCCCAGCGATCCGTAGAGCGCATAGAGCAGCTTCGACTTGCCGATGCGCGCCCCGTAGGGCGGATTGACCAGCACGATCCCCGCCGGCCCCTCGGGCGGCGCCAGTTCGCTCACAGGCTGGCAGGCGAACCGCACGAGATGATCCACGCCGGCCCGCTCGGCGTTCTGCGCCGCGCTCCGCACCGCGCCCTGGTCCCGGTCATAGCCATAGAAGGCGAAGGGCAGCTCGCGCGGCACGGCCCCGCGCAGGGCCTCCAGCGCCGCCGGCTCGGCCCCGGCCATCTGCTCGAAGGCAAAGCTCCGCGACCGCCCCGGCACCAGCCCCGCGGCCCATTCCGCCGCCTCGATCGGGATCGTTCCCGACCCGCACATGGGGTCCACAACCGGCTCGGCCCCGTCGTAGCCCATCTGCCGCAGGAACAGCGCCGCCAGCGTCTCGCGCAGGGGTGCCTTGCCGATGGCAAGCTTGTGCCCCCGCCGGTGCAGGGGCGCCCCCGAGGTGTCGAGGCTCAGCGTCACCGCGTTGTCCTCGATCCGGGCCATGACCCGGATTTCCGCCTCGGCCGAAATTTCCGCGCCCAGCTCCTCGGCGATCGCCGTCTCGATCCGCTGCTTCGCCGCGCCCTGGTGGTAGATCTTCGACCGTTTGCACGAGACCTCGACCCGCACCGGCACGTCGGCGCGTAGCACCGACGCCCAGTCCACCTTGCGCGCCCGCTTGTCGAGCTGCGACAGGTGCATCGCCCGGAACGTATCGAACCGCACCAGCACCCGCGAGGCGCCCCGCAGGCAAAGGTTCGCCCGCCGCACCGCGTCCCAACCGCCCTGCACGGTCACACCCCCGGGCGTCACCACGGGCCCGGAAAGCCCCAGCGCCGCCGCCTCTTCCGCCAGCACCGGCTCCAGCCCCGGCACGCAGGCCAGGAATATCTCGAATGTCTCCATCCCCTCCCCATACAGCCGCGCCATGCCCGGCGAAAGAGCCGCCGGCCCGGGCTTCTTCTTGGCACAAATACTCCCGGGGGAGCGGCCGCAGGCCGCGGGGGCAGAGCCCCCGGCATCGCCCACAAGCTGGCCTCCGCAGAGCCGCCAAGTGGGCAACATCGCAACGGGCGTCCCCTCCCCCTGTCAGGGGGAGGGCCAGGGAGGGGGTCGGTGTGAGGGAGCGACGCACCAAAACAGACCCAACCCACCTGTTGCACAGCGCGCCCATCTCTCCTATGTGACGTTTCGAGAGGCTGGCGCGGGCAGGCGCTTCGCCAACCCGGTCAGGTCCGGAAGGAAGCAGCCGCAACGATTTCCGCCTGGGTCGCTGTCCAGTCTCTCACCTCCCCCACATTCCGACAGAGACGCAAAGACGCCGCACGCGCGTCCACAGCACTCGACACCGCTTCAAAGCGGAGCGGCGCCGCGTTGCCACGGCGCCGTCCATCAGTACGTTGCTCAGGTGGGTATCAGCCCAGGGCTTCGCCATCCTCCCGCCAGACCGAGATCACCGAAGACCGCGGCTTGCCTTCCCCGTCGGGCCAGGACCCGCCCGGGTGCTGGATGCCGACGAAGGCCACCTTGCGGTCGGGCGACCAGGTCAGGCCCGTGACCTCGGCGCCGTTCGGCGCGGTCAGGAAGCGGGCGATCTCGCCGGTCTCGGGGTTGCCCACCAGCATCTGGTTGTTGCCCATGCCGGCAAAGTCGCCCTCGTTGTCGTCGTCGCCATCGGTCTGGATCCAGAGCATGCCCTTGGTGTCAAAGGCCATGCCGTCGGGCGAGTTGAACATGTTGCCCGGCGTGACATTGGCAGACCCGCCCATCATGCCCTCGTGCACCTCGGGGTTGCCCGCCATGACGTAGAGATCCCAGGTGAACGTCTCGGCACCGTGATCCTCGCCCGTGGGCCACCAGCGCACGATCTGGCCGTAGTTGTTGGCCTCGCGCGGATTGGGTCCGCCCACAGGAGTCTCGTCGCCGCCGGCATTGGGCTTGATCCCGCGGTTCTTGTTGTTGGTCAGCGCGCAGTAGGCCTCGCACCGCAGCGGGTTGGCCGCGATCCATTCGGGGCGGTCCATCGTTGTCGCCCCCACCTTCGAGCCGGCCATGCGGGCAAAGACCAGCATCTCGGCCATCTCCATGCCCGTGGTCTCGGGCGTCAGCGGCAGCCATTCGCCGGTCTGGTCGTCGTTGAACTTTGCCACGTAGAGCGTGCCGTCCGACAGCAGCCCCTCGGTGGGTTCGCCCTCGGCCCAGGTGCCGTTCGAGACGTACTTGTACATGAACTCGCCGCGCTCGTCGTCGCCCATGTAGACCACGATCCGGCCGTCCTCGGCCTGCACCATCTCGGCGTTCTCGTGCTTGAAGCGGCCCAGCGCCGTGTGCTTGACCGGCACGCTCGAGGCATCCGACGGATCGATCTCGGTCACCCAGCCGTGGCGGTTGGGCTCGTTCGGCTCCTGGCTCAGGTCGTAGCGCGGATCGAACTTCTCGTAGGCATAACGGCCCTCGGCGCCGATGCCGTAGCGCTTGATGCCATCGGTCTCCTCGTAGTCGCCGGTGGCGCCGAAGTAGCCGTTGAAGTTCTCTTCGCAGGTCAGGTAGGTGCCCCAGAGCGTTTTGCCCGACCCGCAGTTGTTCATGGTGCCGATGGACGACATGCCATCGGGGTCGGCATTCGTCTTGACCAGATCGGACCCCGCGGCCGGACCGTCCATGGTCATCTGCGTCTCGTGGGTGATGCGGCGGTTGAAGGGGCTGTCGACCACCACCTCATAGCCATTGCCGCTGTCGGCGACTTCCAGAACCGTCACACCCTGCATGTTCTTCAGCAGGCGAACCTCTTCTTCGCTCTGCGGCATACCTTCCGAGGCCTCCGGCAGGTTGATCTTCGGGTTCACGTATTCGGAATTGATGGCCAGCACCGTGCGGCCATCGACCTCGAAGGTCTCCATGCCGTCGGTGTTCTCGCCGAAGACCTTGTCCGACATGTCGACCGGCACCCCGGTCTCGGCGGAATAGGCGCCGTCGGCCTCGGAAAACAGCGCATCGCCCCAGCGCACCAGCGGCTTCCACTGGTAGCCGGCGGGCACATGGATATCGAAGTCGGTCGCGATCCCGATCGGCTCGAAATCGAAGGCCGCCGCCTGCGCCCGCGCCGAGGTGGCCGAGCCTAGAACGCCGGAGCCAAAGACCGCGGCGCCGGAGCCGAAGACCAGCGCGCGGGACAGGAAGCCGCGCCGCGACATGGCGCGCTCGACCACCCGGTCAAAGTCGTTCTCGGCCGGGCGCGGATCGCGCAGCTCATCGAAGTCGTCCCACGACAGGTCCACGGTTTTCTTGATATCCATGACGGTTCCCCTGGCAAACAAGCTGGAAAGGCACGGCGCGACGGCCGCTTGGGCGACGCCCTCCCACGCCAGGCTTGCAGCCCGGTGACAGTTCGATGACGATTAGGTAACGGCCCCGCCATCGCGGTGACGCAGGAAGCGCGCCGGCGCCCGCGGCGCGGCAAGCGCCCAGCGCATCTGGGCCTCGGTCTCCACCGCGCAGGGCCGCACCGCCCGCAGCCGCTCCAGCGCCTCGTCGGGCGCTTCGCCCGCCTCGATCATCAGGCGCAGGACGACCATGCCCGACCGGCCGCAGCCGGCCCTGCAATGGACAAGCACCCGGCCGCCGCCCAGCAGGGCCCGGCGCACGCTCGTGCTCGCCTCGGACCAGCGCGCCAGAAAGCCCTCGTCCGGTACACCCATGTCCGCCAGCGGCAGGTGCAGCCAGCGCGTGCCTTTGTCGCGCAGGTCCTGCCCCAGGTCGGCGATCCCGGCCACCGCAAGCTCGGCCTGCGTGACCAGCGTGACGACGAAGGCCGGCGCCCAGGCCGCGATATGCTCAAGATCGCCCCGATAGTCGCCGCCCGACCCGGGCATGGGCGACAGGGCAAGCGTACCGCCGCCGGCGGAAAGCGCATGAATGGGGATCGTCCGGGCGCCCGCCGCGGGCCGGGCGAAACTGCGAACCGAAACCAAGACTCCCTCCGGGGGCAATGACACGCGGGGAAGAATACACGATGACGCAGGGTGAGGAAGGCGATTCGAGCGCGCCTGCCACGCGGCGGGCAGTCCGGCCCACCGCACCGACAGCAGCGCCTCCCTTCCGACGCCCGCCACCCAAGCGGCGCCGACCACCAACGCCACACACGTCACGCCGCCCGACCAGGCCGCCCATGACAAGCGCATCGCGGGGTGTGGATTCTACCGCCCGAAGGGCTTAGCTTGGGGCGCGTTTCCCGAGGAGTGCCATGACCGACAGCCCCGCCTACCAGGTGCTCGCCCGCAAGTACCGGCCCGAGACCTTCGCCGACCTCGTCGGACAGGACGCCATGGTGCGCACCCTGCGCAACGCCTTCAAGGCCGACCGCATCGCGCAGGCCTTCATCATGACCGGCATCCGCGGCACCGGGAAGACCACCACCGCGCGCATCATCGCCAAGGGCATGAACTGCATCGGACCCGACGGCGAAGGCGGTCCCACCACCGATCCCTGCGGCGTCTGCGAACACTGCAAGGCCATCATGGAAGGCCGCCACGTCGACGTGCTGGAAATGGACGCGGCCTCCAACACCTCCGTCAACGACATCCGCGAGATCATCGACAGCGTGCACTACCGGGCGGCCTCGGCGCGTTACAAGATCTACATCATCGACGAGGTGCACATGCTCTCGACCAGCGCGTTCAACGCGCTGCTCAAGACGCTCGAGGAACCGCCCGCCCACGTGAAGTTCATCTTCGCCACGACCGAGATCCGCAAGGTGCCCGTCACCGTCCTCTCGCGCTGTCAGCGGTTCGACCTCCGCCGGATCGAGCCCGAGGTCATGATCGACCTGCTGCGCCGCATCGCCGACCGCGAGGGCGCCGAGATCAACGACGACGCGCTTGCCCTCATCACCCGCGCCGCCGAGGGCTCGGCCCGCGATGCCACCTCGCTGCTCGACCAGGCCATCAGCCACGGCGCGGGGGAAACCACCGCCGAACAGGTCCGCGCCATGCTGGGCCTCGCCGACCGCGGCCGCATCATGGATCTTTTCGAGCGCATCATGCGCGGCGACGCCGCCGGAGCGCTGACCGAGCTCTCGACCCAATACGCCGACGGCGCCGACCCGCTCGCCGTGCTGCGCGACCTGGCCGAGCTCACGCACTGGATCTCGGTGGTCAAGATCACTCCCGACGCCGCCGAAGACCCCACCATCGGCCCCGACGAACGCACACGCGGCCAGGCCTTTGCCGACGGGCTCGGGATGCGCCCGCTCACCCGCATGTGGCAGATGCTGCTCAAGGCCATCGAGGAGGTCGCCCACGCGCCCAACTCCATGATGGCCGCCGAGATGGCCGTGATCCGCCTCACCCACGTGGCCGAACTGCCCTCGCCCGAGGATCTGGTGCGCAAGCTGCGCGACACGCCCCCGCCGCCCGCACCGCCGCCCGGCCCCGGTGGCGCCCCGCAGGACGCCGGCGGCTACACCCAGGCGCAGGGCGCCCCAGCGCCCACCCATGCCGCGCCCTCAGGCCCCTCGGCATACCACGGCAGCGCCCAGCCGGCGCAGGCTGCCGAGACCGCGCTCGCCCGCTACCCCAGCTTCGAGCACGTCACGGAACTGATCCGCGTCAACCGCGACATGGTCCTGCTGCGCGAAGTAGAGACCTGCCTGCGCCTCGCCGCCTACCAGCCCGGCCGCATCGAGTTCACACCGACGGAGGAGGCGAGCCCCGACCTCTCCCAACGCCTCGGCGCGGCGCTCCAGCGCTGGACCGGCAACCGCTGGGCGGTGATCCTCGTCAACGATTGCGACACGCCCACCATCGACGAACAGCGCAACGCCGCCGAGATCGCGCTCAAGAACCAGGCCTCCGAGCACCCGCTCGTGCAGGCCGCCCTGCGCGCCTTCCCCGGCGCCGAGATCGCCCATATCCGCACCGCGCAGGAGGCCGCCCAGGCCGCGCAGGAGGAAGCGCTCCCCGAGGTCGAGGATGAATGGGACCCCTTCGAGGACGAATGACCCGCGCCTCCATCGGCGCGGTCCCGGCGCTTCTTTTCGCCCCAAATACCTCGGGGGAGGCCCGCAGGGCCGGGGGCAGAGCCCCCTTCCCTTCTCGAGCCAAACTCCCGCGGGCTTTGCAGTGCGGCAGGGAAACCACTCCACTGACGGCCTGAGACGCAGGCTTCCGGCAGAAGGGACCGCCGCATGATCGCCATCATCTTCGACGTCACGCCCGCCCCGGGGCAGCGCGACCGCTATCTCGACATCGCGGCCGAGCTGAAACCGCACCTGGCCCATATCGACGGCTTCATCTCCGTCGAGCGGTTCCAGAGCCTTTCCGATCCCGCCCGGATGCTCTCGATCTCCTTCTGGCGCGACGAAGAGGGCGTCGCCCAATGGCGCAGGTTCTCGGAACACCGCGCGGCGCAGTCCGAGGGCCGCGAGGGGGTCTTCACCGACTACCGGCTGCGGGTCGCGCATGTGCTCCGCGACTACGGCATGCACGACCGCGCCGAGGCGCCAGACCATCAGGCGCACGTCCCGGGAGACTCCTGAAGTCCCGGTTAACGCGCCCGGCCAAGTTATTGATTTACATGGGGCCGAAAACTGTCCCGGCCCGGGACACGTCCGGAGACCCGCACGGTCAGCCCGCCCTGCCCTCCAGCTGCGCGATCCGCTCCGCGGCCTCCTGCTTGGTCAGGTCGTCGTCGTGATCCTCGCCCAGCTCGCGCAGCCGCACGGCCTGAACGTCAGTCAGGGGCTCGCGCGGGTCGGGGGGCATGTCGGTGGGGTCGTCCAGCGCCTTGTCGGCCTTGGGATCTGTCATCGGGATGGCTCCTTCCGTGTATCCGCAACGGCCCGCTCTGCCCCGGGGTTCCCCTTGCATTCCCCCGCGCCCCCTTCCACCATGAAATCCCGCAGCCGAGGGAGCCAGCATGACACTGAAAGACGCCGCGCGCGCCGTGCGCGAGAATGCCCATGTGCCCTATTCCCGCTTCAAGGTGGGCGCCGCCCTGCGCACGCCCTCGGGCGCCGTCCACATCGGCTGCAACGTCGAGAACGTCGCCTATCCCGAGGGCACCTGCGCCGAGGCCGGGGCCATCGCCGCCATGGTCGCCGCGGGCGACAAGCAGATCGAGGCCATATACGTGGTGGCCGACGCCCCCGCGCCCGTGCCCCCCTGCGGCGGCTGCCGCCAGAAGATCGCCGAGTTCGCCGCCCCCGGCTGCACCGTCACCATGGCCACGCTCGATGGCGAGGAAGCCGAGATGACCGTGCCGCAGCTTTTGCCCGGCGCCTTCACCGCCGACCACATGGACCGCACCTGATGCAGGCCAGCACCGTCATCGCCAAGCTCCGCCGCGGCGAGAACCCCAGCGCTGAGGATCTCCGCTGGTTCGCCGCGGGCCTTGCCGACGGGCGGGTCAGTGACGCGCAGGGCGGCGCCTTTGCCATGGGCGTCTGCCTGCGCGGGCTGACCGACGAAGGCCGCGTGGCCCTCACGCTCGCCATGCGCGACAGCGGCCATGTCATGGACTGGGACCTGCCCGGCCCCGTGGCCGACAAGCACTCCACCGGCGGCGTCGGCGACTGCACCTCGCTGGTGCTCGCACCCGCGCTCGCCGCCTGCGGGGCCTACGTTCCGATGATCTCGGGGCGCGGGCTGGGCCACACCGGCGGTACGCTCGACAAGCTCGACGCCATCCCCGGCTATGCCACCAACCCCGACGAGCCCCGCTTTCGCAAGGTGGTGGCCGACGCCGGTTGCGCCATCGTCGGTGCCAGCGCCGAGATCGCCCCCGCCGACCGGCGGCTCTATGCCATCCGCGACGTGACCGCGACGGTCCAGAGCGAGGAGCTCATCTGCGCCTCGATCCTGTCGAAGAAGCTCGCCGCCGGGCTGGATGCGCTGGTGCTCGACGTGAAGGTCGGCTCGGGCGCCTTCATGAAGACCCTCGATGACGCCCGCGCTCTGTCGCGCGCCATGGTCGACACCGCCAACCAGGCGGGCTGCCGCACCTCGGTTCTGATGACCGGCATGGACCAGCCGCTGGCCGCCTCGCTCGGCAACGCGCTCGAGGTGGACGCCGCCATGCGGGTGCTCACCGAGGGCGAAACCGGCCCGCTCTACGACCTGTCGGTCGCGCTCGGGGCCGAGGTTCTCGCCAGCGCGGGCATCGCGGATGGCGAGGCGAAGATCCGCGCCGCCATCGCCGATGGTAGCGCCGCCGAGCGCTTCGGCCGCATGGTCCACGGGCTTGGCGGGCCGCATGATTTCGTCGAGGACTGGCGCAGCATCCTCCCCGAGGCCCCGGTGATCCGCGAGATCCCCGCGCTCGAGGCCGGCCACATCGCCGCCATCGACGGCGAGGCGCTTGGGCTGGCCGTGGTCGCGCTCGGCGGTGGCCGACAGGTGGAAACCGACAAGATCGACCCCGTGGTGGGCCTGTCCGAGGTCGTCCGCCTCGGCGACAAGCTCGAGAAGGGCCAGCCCATCGCCCGCATCCACGCCGCCCGGATGGAGCAGGCGGAAGAGGCCGAACAGGCGGTGCGTGCGGCGATCACGCTGGGCGAGGCGCCCGCCCTGCCCGATCTGGTCAGGGAGCGTGTCGCATGAGCCGCGCTTTTCTAGTCGTCATGGACTCCGTGGGCATCGGCGGCGCCCCGGATGCCGACGCCTACTTCAACGACGGCGCCCCCGACACCGGGGCCAACACCGTGCTCCACATCGCGCAGGCCTGCGCCGAAGGCCGCGCCGACGAGGGCCGCAGCGGGCCGCTGCACCTGCCCACGCTCGACGCGCTCGGCCTTGGCGCCGCGGTCGCGCTTGCCAGCGGCGACGAGGCCCCGGGACTTGGCGCCGCCCCGCAAGGCCTCTGGGGCGCGGCGACCGAGATTTCGCAGGGCAAGGACACCCCCTCGGGCCACTGGGAGCTTTCGGGCCTGCCGGTGCCCTGGGATTGGCACTATTTCCCCGACGAACAGCCCGCCTTTCCCGATCACCTGACACGGTTGGTCAGCGAACTGGCGGGCACCGACGGCATCCTCGGCAACTGCCACGGCTCGGGCACCGTGATGATCGAGCAGCTGGGCGAGGAGCACATCCGCACCGGCAAGCCGATCTGCTACACCAGCGCCGACAGCGTCTTCCAGATCGCTGCGCATGAGGAGCACTTCGGCCTCGATCGTCTGCTGAACCTCTGCGCCGATCTCGCCCCGCACCTGCACGAGATGCGCGTGGGCCGCGTCATCGCCCGCCCCTTCACGGGCGAGCCGGGCAGCTTCAGGCGCACCCAGAACCGCCGCGACTACGCGGTCCGTCCGCCGCAGCCGGTGCTCACCAACTGGGTGCAGAAGGCCGGGGGCCGCACCATCGCCATCGGCAAGATCGGCGACATCTTCTCGATGGAAGGCATCGACGAGCTGCACAAGGGCGAGGACGCCACGCTCATGCAGCACCTCGCCACGCAGGTGGACAGTGCCCCCGACGGCGCGCTGGTCTTCGCCAACTTCGTCGAGTTCGATTCCCTCTACGGCCACCGCCGCGACGTTGCGGGCTATGCGCGGCAGCTCGAATGGTTCGACGCGGGTCTTGCCAACATCCTTCCCAGGCTTCGTGACGGAGACCTCTTGATCGTCACCGCCGATCACGGCAATGACCCGAGCTGGGCCGGAACCGACCACACCCGCGAACGCGTGCCCGTGCTGGGCGCCGGGATCGGGCCCAGGAATATCGGCCGCGTCGCCTTTGCCGACGTCGCCGCAAGCATCGCCGCCCATCTGGGCGCGGAATCGACAGGACCGGGGGTAAGCTTCCTGTGATGGACGAGGAACAGCTCGACCGCATCGCCAACCTGCCCAAGGTGGAGCTGCACCTGCACCACGAGGGCGCGGCGCCGCCGGACTTCATCCGCCAGATGGCCGCGGCCAAGGGCGTGAACCTCTCGCACATCTTCGACGCCGAGGGCCGCTACAAATACCGCGACTTCACCCACTTCCTGCAGGTCTACGAGGCGGCCACCTCCGTCCTGAAAACCCCCGAGGACTTCGCGAAACTGACCACCGCCGTCCTCGAACAGAGCGCCGAGGCGGGTGTCGTCTACTCCGAAACCTTCCTCAGCCCCGACTTCTGCGGCGGCGGCGATGTCGGCGCCTGGCGCGAATACCTGCACGCGATCCGCGAGGCCGCAACTGACGCCGAACAGCGTCTGGGGATAACTTTGCGAGGCGTGGTCACCTGCATCCGCCACTTCGGCCCAGAGCAGGCCAAGCGCAGCGCGCTCTGTGCAGCCGAAACGGCCGGAGACTGGATCGTCGGCTTCGGCATGGGCGGCGACGAGGGCCGCGGACACCAGGGCGATTTCGCCTATGCCTTTGACATGGCACGCGAATCCGGCCTTCACCTGACCACCCACGCCGGCGAATTCGGCGGCCCCGCCTCGGTCCGCGAGGCGATCCAGGACCTCCATGTCACCCGCATCGGCCACGGCGTGCGCGCCATCGAGGATCTGCGCCTTGTGGATAACATTGTGGACCAAGGGATAACTCTTGAGGTCTGCCCCGGCTCGAACATCCGCCTTGGCCTTTATTCCACGATGCGTCACCACCCGATCGCGAAGTTGCGCGAGCGGGGCGTGAAAGTGACCGTTTCGACCGACGACCCGCCCTTCTTCGGGACGACGATGAAAGACGAATACCTCAACCTCGCCCGCGCCTTCGGCTGGGACGAGGAGGTGCTGAACGACATCGCCCGCACCTCGCTGGAGGCCGCCTTCTGCGACGCCGCCACCCGCGACCGCGTGGCCAAGAAACTGGAGCCTGCCGCATGACCGACCACCTGACCGTCGTGGACCACCCGCTGGTCGCCCACAAGCTGACCGTGATGCGGGAAAAGGACACCTCGACCGCCTCCTTCCGGCAGCTCCTGCGCGAAATCAGCCTCCTCCTCGCCTACGAGATCACCCGCGACCTGCCGGTGACCACCAAGCGCATCGAAACCCCCATGTGCCCCATGGACGCCCCCACGATCGAAGGTAAGAAGCTGGCGCTGATCTCGATCCTGCGCGCCGGGAACGGCCTGCTCGACGGCATCCTCGAACTGATCCCCGCCGCCCGCGTGGGCTTCGTCGGCCTCTACCGCGACGAGGAAACGCTCGAACCGGTGGAATACTACTTCAAGGTGCCCACCCATCTCGAGGACCGGCTGACCATCGCCGTCGACCCCATGTTGGCCACCGGCAACTCCTCCGTCGCCGCCGTGCAGAAGCTCAAGGATGCGGGCGCGAAGGACATCCGATTCTTGTGCCTGCTCGCCTCGCCCGAGGGCGTCCAACGGATGAAGGAGGCCCACCCCGACGTGCCCATCGTCACTGCGGCGCTCGACAGCCACCTCAACGAAAAGGGCTACATCGTCCCGGGCCTCGGCGACGCGGGCGACCGGATGTTCGGCACCAAGTAGCCCCGCGCGCCGCTTTACAGGCGACTGTCGCTGCGGCATCCTGCCCGTTACCTCAGGGGGGCTCTGCAGGATGCTGAAACGGCACGTGATTCTGGCCCTTGCGCTCGCGGCTGCCACCGGGGCGCATCAGGCCACCGCACAGATCGGCGGGGAGTGGGAGGCACCGGCCAACCTGCCCCCCGACGGGTTCACCGGCGTGCAGTTCGTCGATGATCGCGGCTGCGTGTTCGTCCGCGCAGGCCTGAAGGGCGACACCCAGTGGATTCCGCGCGTCACCCGCTCGAGCCAGCAGGTCTGCGGCCAGACCCCGAGCTTCCGGACCACCGCCATCGATGCGCCCGCCACCACCCGCGTGGTCAGCACCGAAGACGCCTCGCCCGCACCAGCCCCCGCCCGCGAAAGGCAACCCGCGCCTCAGACCAGCGCGGCAAGGCCCCCGGACACGACCGCCACGCCAGCGCGCAACCCCAGGCCCCTCACCGAGGCCCCAGCCCGCACCCCAAAAACCGCCACCAGACCGGCGGTCGAAACGCGCTACGCCACATCCGCCTTCGACATGCCCTCACCGGCTCCGAAGGCCACCATCCCCGATCGCATCTCGTCCCGGGCCTGGATCGTCCCGACGCATGTATGGGAAGGGCGCGTTGCCGGAGGAGATCTTGCCATCCCGCCGGGATACCAGCCCGTCTGGACAGACGGCCGTCTCAACCGCTGGCGCGCATGGCAGAAGGTCCCGGGACAGGCCGCGACCCAGCAGATCTGGACCAGCACCGTGCCCAGAAGCGCGGTGCCCGCCGACGCGGCGCCGACCCTCACACCACCGGTCATCACCGGTCGGGTGCAGGCCCCCACGCCGCCAGCGCCCGACGGCTTCCGCCGGTTGACCACCCACCCGATGTACGACTGACAGCGCGGCTCAACCGTCGCAGATCGATTGCAGCCGCAGCCAGGCGGGATCGCTCAGCACGGTCCGGCTGCCCTCGACCGCGCGCGGATCGCCCTCGATCAGCGCCAGCACGCTCTCGCCGCTCGGGTCCCGATGATAGGCATAGGGCCGGCTGCGCAGCTCGGCCGCGGTAAAGGCCTCGATCACCTTGGCATCGTCCAGGGGCCGCGGCGTGCCGGTCAGCAGGTCGTCGGCATAATCGTCAAGCGCCGCCGCCGGCAGCTCGCCCGTGGTCAGCAACCGCAGGCTCGGCCACAGCCCGGCATGGCGCAGAAGGTCATGCAATGGATCATGCGTGGCCGCACGCAGGGATTCGACCAGCACGTAGCCCGCCGGCACGTCCGGGTCCTCGGGCCCCTCGATCACCTCGCGCGACAGAAGGATGGCCCCGCCCGGCAGGTGTGCGCTGCCGCTCACGCCCTCGGGAACGACCACAAGGTCACTGCCGCGCCCGGGCCCCAGCACCCGCCCTGCGAGCGACCGCAGCGCCGGCATGGCCTCGGGGGCGCGGCAGGGCTCGCCGGTCATCCGCGTGAGCTCCGACAGCAGCGCGCGGCCGATCTCCTCGCGCTTGACCTCGGGGACCACACGCGCCGTGTAGCCGATCAGCGCCCCGGGCAGCCAGAAGAAGACCAGCGCAAGCACCACCAGGGCCGCCGCCCCGCCAAGATACCAGCGCAGCTTGCCCGGCTGCGGGCGATGCCGGTTGATCGCGGTGATCAGCCGGTCGATCCCCTCGATCATCATCGCCTCGTCGGCGGGCAGCTCCAGCGTCTCGGAGTCGTCGCCTTCGGGATGAAACAGAGCCGGATCGTTGCCGCGGTTGCCGCGGCTCACGGCGGCAAGCGACCAGTGCGTCAGCGCCCGGTTCTGGATATCGGAAATCGTCAGCGTCGCCTCGCCCAGCGAAACGATCACCTCGCGGCGCTGCTCTCCGGCCCCGGGTCTCCAGAGCCCCACGGCCTCCAGCCGCTCATAGCCTTCAAGTGCGGTCATCCGCGCCGATCTGCCTGTCATGGATGCAATGTCTATATGCACCGTCGCACGGGGGAAAGCGGTCCTGCATCTCCCGGCGCCGGTTTTCACGCGCCACCGGCAAGTTCCTCCCCATCCCGTCCCGACGAGCGCCCGGCGCGCTTCTTCTTGGCCCAAATACTCCGGGGGAGCGGCCGCAGGCCGCGGGGGCAGAGCCCCCCCCTTGACGCGCCGCCACCCCGGGACATTCCTAAGAAATGGTTACCTAAACCAGGTAACCTGTTGATTTTAAAAGACCGAAATAATGTCCCGGCCCGGGACACCCGTGTCCCCGTCCGGTCCGACACGAAAAGGCCGCCGCCCCTGCAGGGACGACGGCCACAATGCCGGACTTGGCGCCAACCTCAGAGCTCAGGATACATCGGGAACCGTTTGCAGAGCGCCTCGACCTCAGACTTCACCTTGGCCTCGACCTCGCCGTTGCCATCTTCGCCATTGGCCGCGAGCCCGTCGACCACCTCGATGATCCAGTCGGCGATCTGACGAAACTCCGCCTCGCCGAAGCCCCGCGTGGTCCCCGCGGGCGAGCCGAGCCGGATACCGCTGGTCACGGTCGGCTTCTCGGGGTCAAACGGCACGCCGTTCTTGTTGCAGGTGATGTGGGCCCGGCCCAGCGCCTTCTCGGTCGCATTGCCCTTCACGCCCTTGGGGCGCAGGTCCACCAGCACCACGTGGGTGTCGGTGCCATGGGTCACCGTGTCGAGCCCGCCCTTGATCAGCTGGTCCGACAGCGCCTGAGCGTTGGCGATGACCTGCTTGGCATAGGTCTTGAACTCGGGGCGCAGCGCCTCGCCGAAGGCCACGGCCTTGGCGGCGATCACGTGCATCAGCGGCCCGCCCTGGATGCCGGGGAAGATCGCCGAGTTGACCTTCTTGGCGATCTCCGCGTCGTTGGTCAGGATCATGCCCCCGCGCGGCCCGCGTAGGGTCTTGTGGGTGGTCGTGGTGGCCACGTGGGCGTGCGGGAAGGGCGAGGGATGCTCGCCTGCCGCCACCAGCCCCGCGAAGTGCGCCATGTCCACGTGCAGCAGCGCGCCCACGCTGTCGGCGATCTCGCGCATGCGGGCAAAGTCGATCTGCCGCGGGATGGCCGACCCGCCCGCGATGATGAGCTTGGGCTTGTGCTCATTGGCAAGCTCTTGGACCTGATCGTAGTCCAACTCGTTGTCCTGCTTGCGCACGCCGTACTGGATCGCGTTGAACCACTTGCCCGACTGGTTGGGCTTGGCGCCGTGGGTCAGGTGGCCGCCCGCGTCGAGGCTCATGCCCAAGATCGTGTCGCCAGGCTGGATCAGCGCGGTGAAGACACCTTGGTTAGCCTGCGATCCGGAGTTCGGCTGCACGTTGGCGAATTCGCAGCCGAAGAGCTTGCAGGCCCGTTCGATGGCGAGGTTCTCGGCCACGTCGACCCACTCGCAGCCGCCGTAGTAACGGCGGCCCGGGTAGCCCTCGGCGTACTTGTTGGTCATCACGCTGCCCTGCGCCTCGAGCACGGCGGCAGAGACGATGTTCTCGGAGGCGATCAGCTCGATCTCGTCGCGCTGACGTCCCAGCTCGCCACGGATGGCGCCAAACAGGTCGGGGTCACGGGTTTCCAGGCTCTCGGTAAAGAAACCGTCGTCGCGATGGGGTGCGTTCATGGGGGCTCTCCCTTGCCAGGCATTCGGTTTGAGAGGTTTCGTAAAGGAAAGGGCGCGGAACGCAAAGACGGCAAAGCGACATGGCGGCCATTTCCCGCGGCATTGCTGGGCATTGCCGGAAAGTTGTGATTGCATCGCGGTGAACGGTGGCCTTTAGGAAACCCATGACTCTCCGCATCGCCTTCTGCGCGTCCAGCGCGCCCATCGCGCAATCCGCCCGCGCGGCCCTGAGCCGCCGCTACGGCGACCACGCCGAGGAAGGCGCCGACGTGATCGTCGCGCTCGGCGGCGATGGCTTCATGCTGAACACATTGCACCGCACGCAGGACCTGCATGTGCCGGTCTACGGGATGAATCGCGGAACCGTCGGATTCCTGATGAATGAATATTCCGAGCATGCCCTCGACGAACGCCTTTCGGCGGCCGAGGAAGCCGTCCTGAATCCGCTCTTCATGCGCGCCCACTGCGGCAAGGATCTCGTGCACGAAGCACTGGCGATCAACGAGGTCTCGCTCCTGCGTGCAGGCGCTCAGGCCGCCCGCCTGCGGATCAGCGTCGACGGCCGCGTCCGCATGGCAGATCTGGTCTGCGACGGCGCACTGGTCGCGACACCCGCCGGTTCGACCGCCTACAACTACTCGGCACATGGGCCGATCCTGCCCATCGGATCCGACGTGCTTGCGCTGACGGCCGTGGCTGCCTTCCGGCCCCGCCGCTGGCGCGGCGCCCTGCTGCCCAAGACTGCCGAGGTCACCATCGAGGTGCTTGAACATGAAAAGCGTCCGGTCATGGCCGAGGCCGACGCCCGCGGCGTCCGAGACGTGCGCCGTGTCCACATCCGTTCCGAGCCCGGCGTCGCCCACCGTGTGCTTTTCGACCCGGGTCACGGCCTGGAAGAGCGCCTGCTGCAGGAGCAGTTCGTCTGATCCGCGAGCGGAACCCTGGGTCCAGGCATGTGTTCCGCCTTCATGCAGACCCTGACCGCCATCCTTTCGTCACCCTGGTTCCTCATCATCTGGGCAGCCCTGGTGATCCCCTGCCAGATCGTGCTGATCCGCGACCTGACGCGGAACAACACGCACCTGATGAGTCTGATGAAAGTGGTCTGGGTGCTGACCGTACTCTACTCCGGCCCGTTCGGCCTGCTGGTCTACTGGCGGTGCGGCCGCAAGGAGATCCCCGACGACGGGCTCTGGCGCAGGGCTTTCCGGTCGGTCGCGCACTGCTACTCGGGTTGCGGCATGGGCGAGATCGTGGGCCTCATCATCGCGGTCGGACTGCTGCAGCTCGGAAACTGGGGCACGGCGGCCATCACCTTCACGCTGGCCTATGTGGCGGGCTATGCCCTGACCGTAGGCCCGCTGCTGCAGGGTGGCGAGAAACTCGGCACCGCGCTCAAGGATGCCGTCATCTCGGAAACGCCCTCGATCGCCGTAATGGAGGTGGTCGCCATCGGCGTGGACATGACGCTTGCCGGCGAGGCCGGCCTCGGGGACATCCGCTTTTGGTCCTCGCTGATCGTCTCGCTTACCTGCGGCCTGATCGCGGCCTACCCGGTCAACGTGCTGCTGATCCGCAAAGGCGTGAAGGAAGGCATGATGGATCCGCGCATGACCGATCACGCGCACCATCACTGAATAGCGCCCGGCGCGGCGCCGTGCCATGAACGGGCAAACCGTCGGAGCCCCGCGATGCTGAAAGCCTTCCACCATGTCGCCGTGATCTGCAGCGACTATGCCCGCAGCAAGACCTTCTATACCGAGGTGCTCGGGCTGAAGGTCATTGCGGAAACATACCGCGAAGCACGTGACAGCTGGAAGCTCGACCTTGCCCTTCCCGGCGGCGGACAGATCGAGCTCTTCACCTTCCCCGGTGCGCCGGCCCGCCCCTCGCGTCCCGAGGCGCAGGGTCTCCGCCATCTTGCCTTCGCGGTGGATGACGTGGCAGCAGCCAAGCAGACGCTGGAGGCACGGGGTATCGAGGTCGAGGACATCCGCCTCGACGAACTGACCGGCAAGCGGTTCACCTTCTTCGCCGATCCCGACGGGCTGCCGCTCGAACTCTACGAAAACTGAGCCTCAGGCCGGCTCCTTGGCGTAGCCGAGCCCTTTCACCGCCTCGCGGATCTCGTCGATGATGGCGGGATCGTCGATGGTCGCCGGTGGCTTGAACGCCTCGCCGTCGGCGATTGCGGCCATGGTCCGGCGCAGGATCTTGCCTGACCGCGTCTTGGGCAGCCGGTCGACCACAGTGCAAAGCTTGAAGGCCGCCACTGGCCCGATCTGGTCGCGGACCAGCTTCACACATTCGCGGGCGATCTCGTCATGCGGCCGGTCCACGCCCTTGGTCAGGCAGACAAAGCCCATGGGCAACTGCCCCTTGAGTTCGTCCTTCACGCCGATGACGGCGCATTCGGCCACGTCGGGGTGGGAGGCAAGCACCTCCTCCATGCCACCGGTCGAAAGGCGGTGGCCCGCCACGTTGATGACGTCGTCGGTGCGCGCCATGATCCAGACGTAGCCGTCCTCGTCGATCATGCCGGCGTCACCCGTTTCGTAGTAGCCGGGGAAATGGTCGAGGTAGCTCTTGCGGAACCTTGCCTCGGCACCCCAGAGCGTCGGCAGCGTGCCCGGAGGCAGCGGCAGCTTCACCGCGATGGCGCCCAGCGTGCCGGCGGGCACCGGGTGGCCCGCTTCGTCGAGGATCTGAAGATCGTAGCCCGGCATCGGCACCGAGGGGCTGCCGATCTTGACCTCCATGGCCTCGATCCCGGCCGGGTTGCCCGCGATGGTCCAGCCCGTCTCGGTCTGCCACCAGTGGTCGTAGACCGGCTTGCCCGTGACACGCTGCGCCCATTCTATGGTATCGGGGTCGGCGCGTTCGCCGGCAAGGTAGATCGCCTGGAGGCCGCTCAGGTCGTAATCCTTGAGATGGGTGCCCTGCGGGTCCTCGCGTTTGACCGCGCGCAGGGCCGTGGGGGCGGTGAAGAAGGACTTCACCTTGTGTTCCTCGATTACGCGCCAGAACGTCCCGGCATCGGGCGTGCCCACCGGCTTGCCCTCGAAGACGATGGTGGTGTTGCCGTGGATCAGCGGCGCGTAGCAGATGTAGCTGTGGCCCACGACCCAGCCCACGTCCGAAGCGGCCCAGAAGACGTCGCCCGGCTCCACGTTGTAGACGTTCTTCATCGTCCAGTTCAGCGCCACGAGATGTCCGGCGGTGGGGCGCACCACGCCCTTGGGCTGTCCGGTCGTGCCCGAGGTGTAGAGGATATAGGCCGGGTGATTGCCCTCGACCGGGACGCACTCGGCGGGCTGCACGCCGTACTGGAAGCCGTGCCAGTTGTAGTCGCGCCCTTCTTCAAGATGCGCCACTTCCTGCTCGCGCTGGAAGATCACGCAGAAGTCGGGCTTGTGGCCGGCCTGCGAAAGCGCCCCGTCGAGCAGCGGCTTGTAGTGCACGATCCGCCCCGGTTCGATCCCGCAGGAGGCGGCGATGATGCACTTGGGCTTGGCGTCGTCGATCCGCACGGCAAGTTCATGGCTGGCGAACCCGCCAAAAACCACGGAATGGATGGCGCCGAGCCGCGCGCAGGCGAGCATGGCCTCGAGCGCCTCGGGGATCATCGGCATGTAGATGACGACGCGATCGCCCTTCTCCACGCCCTTGGCGCGCAGGGCGCCGGCGAGCGATGCGACGCGGTTGCGCAGCTCCACATAGGAAATCTCGCGCTTGGTGTGGGTGACAGCGCTGTCGTGGATGATGGCCGCCTGGTCGCCGCGCCCGGCCTCGACATGCCGGTCCACCGCGTTCCAGCAGGTGTTCACCTTGGCGTCCGCGTACCATTCGAAGAGGTTCTCTCCGCGGTCGAAGAGCGCCTGCTTCGGGGGCTCGACCCAATCGATGGCCTGCGCCTGCTCGAGCCAGAAAGCCTCGGGATCCGATTTCCAGCTGGCATAGATGTCTTTGTAAGACATGTATTTTCCTCCTCCCAGGCGACCGGTTTCCTCCTGCCGGTCCTTGATCCAATGGGATACGGGCGCACCGGGCGACCGAGCAAGCGTGTTAGCGACGCTCAGGACAGAATCACGCAGCAAGGGGCGTGATTTCGCAAATCTCGGACTGCAAATCTTTGCAAAGATTGCAGATCAGCCTTCCTGCGCTGCAAAGACACTCAGCCTTTGCAAAACCCACGGCCAGAATCCGAAAGAAGACACGATATTGCATAAATACGCAATTTACTTCATTTTACGGCATATTGCCGAATCTCGTCGCGAGGCACCATGGACATCAACACCCCCGAGGCCCGCCAGGAAACGCTGCGCGCGCGGCTCGAACGCGGACTGTCTCTCAGCCTCTCCGCCACTGCCGCCGAGTTCGATGTCTCCGTCGACACGCTGCGGCGCGACCTCAAGGCGCTCGAGGTGCAGGGCTACGCGCGCTGCATCCGGGGTGGCGCGATGCCTGTCGCGCGTCCGGCACGCCCCGCCCTGGACCGCATGACCGAAACCGCCGCCACGCACGAAGCCTTGGTCGCCGCGACCCTCCCCCTGATCGAGGACGGCATGGTGCTCATGCTCGACGGCGGCACGACGGTGCTTGCCCTCGCCCAGGCCCTTCCGCCCCTGCCGAACGGCCTGATCGTCACACCCGCTCCCGCGGTCGCCCTCGCTGCGCTGGCCGCAGGCACGCCGGTGCAGCTCGTCGGCGGCCGCCTCTCGGCCTACGGCGCGATCGCCGTGGGACACGGGACAGTCGAAGAGATTTCAGGCATCGCCTCGGACCTCGCCTGCCTGGGGGCCTGCGGGATCGACGCCACCTTCGGGCTCGGAGCCGACGACATGGACGAGGCCGCGGTCAAGCGCGCCATGATCGATGCCGCGCATCGCAGCGTGGTCATGACAACGGGGGAAAAGCTCGGTCGGCGCGCAAGACACCGGGTTGCGCCTTGCAAAGCCCTGGGGGTCATGGTCAGCAACGCGACAGCCCAGCAGACCGCCCCCTTCGCAAGGACCGGCATGGAGATCCGCAATGTCTGAGCTCGTCACGCCCTGGCGCAGCGTCGCCGCCGCTTTTGCCCTGAACGGCATCCTGCTGGGATGCTGGGCCTCGCGCGTGCCCTCGGTCATCGCGAAGTTCGGCCTTTCCGAGGCAAGCTTCGGCCTGCTGCTCCTTCTGATGGGCGTGGGCGCGCTGGTGTCCTTCCCCTTCGCAGGCCGGCTGGCGGATCGCCTCGGGGCCGTGCGCGTGACCCGCTGGCTTGCCGCGCTGTACCTCCTGACCCTTGTCCTCGTGGGCCTCGCGCCCTCCGTTACCGCGCTCGGTGTCGCGCTTTTCATCTTCGGGATGAGTCATGGCGCGATGGACGTGACGATGAACAGCTGGGCGACCGAGGTCGAGGCTCACAAGGGCCGCTCGGTCATGGCTTCCTTCCACGCGATGTGGAGCCTTGGGGCCGGGCTTGGTGCGGCCAGCGGCTTTGTCGCCACCAGTCTTGCGGTCCCAACGGGCCTGCACTTCGCGGTGTTGGCCCTGCTTGCCACGTTGCTCTTCGGCCCGTTCCTGAACACCACCTGGCAATCCCGCGTCCGCGCCACCCAGACCGGAGATCCCGCCTTTGTCCTGCCGCGGGGGCCGCTGTTCCTCGTGGGATTCATGGCCCTCGGCGCCGGGCTGGGCGAGGGCTCTGTGACCGACTGGAGCGCGGTCTATCTGGTCGACACCGTGGGCACCGGCGAAAGCGTGGCGACACTGGGCTACGCGGCCTTTTCGGTCACCATGGTGATCATGCGCCTTTGTGTGGATTCGCTCATCACACGGCTCGGGCCGGTCACCGTCGCCCGCGCCAGCGGGCTTCTGGCCGCCACAGGCTGCCTGCTCACCGTCGGCATTCCATTGCTTCCCGTTGCGCTCGCGGGCTTTGTCCTCATGGGCGTCGGCTACGCCGCCATCGTGCCGCTGGCCTTCAGCCGCGCAGCGAACGACCCCGAGGTTCCGGCCGGCCAGGGTATCGCATCGGTCGCGACCCTCGGCTACGGCGCGATGCTGCTCGGCCCCCCGGCGATCGGCTTCGTGGCCGAGGCCACCTCGCTGCGGACCTCCTTCCTGCTTGTCGGCTGCCTGGCCCTCATGATTGCCATGCTCGCGCCGGTCCTGTCACGCCCCGCACGGGTCACCGCCCGGGCCTGATCCGGCGCACGCACCTCCGCGACCGGTCAGGCCGTCCCCGCGCAGGTCCCGTTCTGCAGGGCGCCAAGCGCCTCGCGCTTCTTGCGGTCGGCGTCGATCAGCTTGTTCGTGAGGCTGTCGCGGTTTGCCGAGAGGGTCGCCAGCGTCACCCGCCCGAACTCGCTCTCATCGCCGCGCAGCTTCTCGCTGTCCGAAAGGTTCTTCTGAAGCAGCGTCGTCAGCCGGAACTCCTCGAGCTCCGCCCGCAGAAGCTCCCGGTTGAGGCCGTTGAAGCAGCGCAGCTCGTCCAGCGCCGCGATGGCCGCCCCGTGCTGGCTGGTCTGCAAACGCTCCAGTTCCTCTTTCGTCTTCGCGAGCTGATCGGCCGTGGCGAAATAGGTGATGGCCCCATAGCCGGCGCTCGCCAATGCCACGACGATCACGATCAGGTCGCGAAAGGGCTTCAGTACCTCGATGAGCTTGGTGATGACCTGCAAGCCGGATCCCCCTCAGCGCACGATGCCCAGTTCGAGCATGTCCTTGGTTTCGCAAAAGCAGCTCGATCCGGCGGTGGTGTAGCCGACCCAGCAAGCCCCCGCCGCGGTCAGGCAGATGTTGGAGATATCGACGCCGAGCGCCTTGGACTGCTCACCCTCGAAGCTCCATTGCGCCTCGGTTTTCTGATCGACGAGATCCTGGTATGGGACCAGCGTAACGCCTTCCGCCGACCGCACCGGCGCCGCAAGCTGCGCATCGAAATCGCGCAGCGCATCCTCGATGATCTTGCCGCTCGGCGCCGCGACGGGCGACTGGACACTGAATTGCTGCTGCGCCTCGCTCGGGGCCGAGAAGAGCCCCTGCGCACTAAGCGCGCCGGGACACGAGAGAACCAGCGCCAGAAGGGCAAATCGCATGGCGGTCTCCGGAAATGGATGTATCAATAACTGACACAACCATAGCAAGAACGCGCTGCGCTGTCATGCCTTTCGGCGCCGGTCAGCCCCTCAGCTGTAGTGATCCACGGGCGTGCCCGCGATGGCCGCCATGTTGAGCAGTCCGCGTGCGCTGATCGAGGGCGTCACGATATGTGCCCGGTTGCCCATGCCCATGAGCAGCGGCCCGACCTCGAGCCCGCTCGCCTTCATCTTGAGGATGTTCTTCACGGCAGAGGCCGCATCCGCGTCCCCGAAGATCAGCACGTTGGCGGCGCCCGTCATCCGGTTGCCCGGCAGCAGCCGTTCGCGCAGCTCCGGATCGAGCGCCGCGTCAAGGTTCATCTCGCCCTCGTAGCAGAAGTCCCGTTGTTCGTCGTCGAGCAGTTCCAACGCGGCGCGCATGCGCTGCCCCGAGCCTTCGGTGTGGTTGCCGAACTGCGACTGCGAACAGAACGCGATGTTGGGCTCGAGCCCGAAGCGCCGCACGTGCCGTGCCGCGCCGATGGCGGTCTCGGCAAGCTGCTGCGGCGTGGGCGAGGCATGCACATGCGTGTCCGCGATGAACAGCGGCCCGTCCTCGAGGATCATCAGCGACAGCGCCCCCTGCGGATGAAGCTTCTTCGTCGCCAAGACCTGCCGGATGTAGTTCAGATGCCAGCGGTACTCGCCGAAGGTCCCGCAGATCAGGCTGTCGGCCTCGTCGCGATGCACCATCACGGCCCCGATGGCGGTGCTGTTCGTACGCATGATCGCGCGCGCGAGGTCGGGCGTCACGCCCCGCCGGGCCATGATCTCGTGGTAGGTGCCCCAGTAGTCGCGGTAGCGCGGGTCGTTTTCCGGGTTCACGATGTTGAAGTCGCGGTCGGGGCGGATTTCCAGCCCCATGCGCTCGCACCGCATGGCGATGACCTCGGGGCGGCCGATGAGGATCGGCTGTTCGGTCGTTTCCTCGAGGATCGCCTGTGCCGCCCGCAGCACGCGCTCGTCCTCGCCCTCGGCAAAGACGATCCTGCGCGCCGCCGTGGCCGCCGCCTCGAACACCGGGCGCATGAGAAGGGCCGACTTGTAGACGCTGGCATCGAGCCTGCGCTTGTATTCCTCGAGATCCTCGAGCGGGCGCTCGGCGACGCCGGTTTCCATCGCGGCCTTGGCGACGGCCTTGGACACCACGCCCGACAGGCGCGGGTCGAAGGGCTTGGGGATGAGATAGTCGGCCCCGAAGGTCAGCTGCTCGCCGCGGTAGGCGGCGGCGGCCTCGGCGCTGGTCGTGGCGCGGGCGAGCGCGGCGATCCCCTCGACGCAGGCGACCTGCATGGCATCGTTGATCTCGGTCGCGCCCACGTCGAGCGCGCCGCGGAAGATGAAGGGGAAGCACAGGACGTTGTTGACCTGGTTGGGAAAGTCGCTGCGCCCGGTCGCGATGATCGCGTCGGGCACAACCTCGCGCGCGAGGTCGGGCATGATCTCGGGCGTGGGGTTCGCCAGCGCAAAGACCACCGGGCGCTTGGCCATCGACTTCACGTGTTCAGGCTTGAGCACGTTCGGCCCCGAAAGGCCGAGGAAGAGGTCCGCGCCTTCGATGACCTCGCACAGGCTGCGCAGGTCCGACTTCTGCGCGAACTCGGCCTTCTGGGGTGTCATGTCCTCTTCCCGGCCCTCGTAGACCAGTCCGTGGATATCGCAGAGCCAGATGTTCTCGCGCTTCACGCCCAGCTTCAACAGCATGTTCAGGCAGGCGATGCCCGCCGCTCCGCCGCCTGTCGAGACGACCTTGATGTCCTCGAACTTCTTTTCGGCCACGTGCAGCGCGTTGGTCGCCGCCGCGCCCACGACGATCGCCGTTCCGTGCTGATCGTCATGAAAGACCGGGATGTTCATCCGCTCGCGGCAGATCTTCTCGACGATGAAGCAGTCGGGCGCCTTGATGTCCTCGAGGTTGATCGCCCCGAAGCTCGGCTCCAGCGCACAGACGATCTCCGCAAGCTTTTCCGGATCGCTCTCGTTTAGCTCGATGTCGAAGCAGTCGATGTTGGCGAACTTCTTGAAGAGCACCGCCTTGCCCTCCATCACCGGCTTGGAGGCCAGCGCACCGATGTTGCCGAGCCCCAGCACCGCCGATCCGTTGGAGACCACCGCCACGAGATTGCCGCGCGCGGTGTAGCGCGCCGCCGCCTTGGGATCCTCCTTGATCTCGAGACAGGCCTCGGCCACGCCGGGGCTGTAGGCGCGTGCAAGATCGCGACCGTTGGCAAGCGGCTTGGTGGCGCGGATCTCGAGTTTTCCCGGCTTGGGAAACTCGTGGTAGTGAAGCGCCGCCTGGCGCAGCGTCTCGTTGCTGAACTCGGACATCGCGGGCAAGTCTTTCGTCATGGTGCAAGGGCGCGCATGGCTGCGCCGACAAGCGCGTAGAACCTCACGTCACGAAAGTAAATCGCGCAGACGCAGCAGGACAAAGATGCTGCGGGGCAGAAACCGACCACGCCTTGTCCCGTCGGGCCGGCGACCGTATCTAGGACGCAAGCGCTTAGATGCAGGAGAGCACGATGTTCAAGGGAATGGGCGGTCTTGGCGACATGGCCAAGATGATGAAGTCCGCGCAGGAAATGCAGGGCAAGGTCACGCAGCTTCAGGAAGACCTGAAGGCGATGGAGGTCGTCGGCGAAAGCGGTGCCGGTCTCGTCAAGGCCACGGCAACCGCCAAGGGCGAGCTGAAGGCTCTCGACATCGACCCGTCGATCTTCAACGGCGACGAAAAGGAAGTGGTCGAGGACCTGATCCTTGCCGCGATCAAGGACGCCCAGGCCCGCGCGCAGGAAAAATCCGAGGCCGAGATGCGCAAGCTCACCGAGGAAATGGGCCTGCCCGCCGACATGAAGCTGCCGTTCTGAGCCGGCACCGGGCGGCCTTCAGCGCCGCCCGAGCTTCCACAGACGAAAGTAGAAGGCGGCGGACATGACGATGGCGAAGGCCAGTCCGTAGCTCGCGACCTCCAGCAGGAAGTCCTCGATCCCGGCGCCGGGGTAATCGCGGTGGTTCAGTATCGCCATGACAAGCCCGTAGGGCACCCCGAAGGTCCAGAGCCCGTAGCGGAAGAAGTACCCCAGGAAGCCGCCCCGCCGCATGGACGCGCGCTTGTCGTCCTCGATGTAGCGGATCTTCGGCTTGCCGCCGATCCTTCGACCCTCCACGAGGATCTGCCCCCCGGCCCGGATCGTCCGCCCTCCGACCCGACCAACGACGCGCACCGGCCCGTCTTCGGTCTCGATGTCGCCGGACAGTTCGGACTGCAGCTGCGGCAGCACCGCCTCCTTCGCCGCGAGAAGCTCGCCGTCCACGCTCAGCGTCTGGAGCGCCTTTGGCGGAATCAGACGCCACCTGTGGGTCAACTCGATCTCATGCGCTCCGTAGCGCGCCGTCCAACGCCGTCTCGGCATCACTTCCCTCCCCTGTTTCGCCAGCGGCGGTGACGTGCTTGCGCTCATCGCTGCGATGCAGGACTCTTGAAACGCACAGCCGGAGCCAACGCATGTCCCGCCCGAACCGTTCGGAAATCGACACGCTGATCGACCTGCTGGCCCGGCTTCCGGGCCTCGGGCCCCGATCCGCACGCCGCGCGGTGCTGTTCCTGATCCGCAAGCGGGGCATTCTGCTGCAACCTCTGGCCGAGGCCATGCAGGCGGTCGCGCAGAATGCCCGCGAATGCCTGAACTGCGGCAACGTCGGCACTACCGAGATCTGCGAGATCTGCAGCGACGACACCCGCGCCAACGGCCTGCTCTGCGTGGTCGAGGACGTGGCCGACCTCTGGGCGATGGAACGCGCCGGGGCCTTTCGTGGCCGCTACCATGTGCTTGGGGGGACCCTCTCGGCGCTGGACGGCGTCGGCCCTGACGAGCTGCGGATCCCGCAGCTCAAGGACCGCATCGCGGGCGAAGAGATCACCGAGGTCATCCTTGCGCTCAACCAGACCGTCGATGGCCAGACCACGGCCCATTACATCGCCGACCAGATTGAAGACCGCGTCGCGCTCAGTTCGCTGGCGCAGGGCGTGCCCATCGGCGGCGAGCTCGACTACCTCGACGACGGCACCATCGGCGCCGCCCTGAACGCCCGAAAGAGGCTCTGACCCGGCTCTCTGGACGGCATCGCATCATCGTGCTCAAAGGCAGGCACGCAATACCGGGAATGCCGTCATGATCCGCCGCCTCATCCTCCCGCTCGCCCTCGCAAGCCTCGCTCTGCCCAGCCTCGCGGCGGCGCAGGACCGTGCCGGTGTCTACGACCTGCCCGCAGGCACCCCCACGCCCGCCACCGATCTGCCGGCGCTGCGCTCGGGCGACACGCTGACCGTGATCGACTCGGCACCGCTGTCGCAGTCCGACCTCATGATGCGCGAGGCGGGCTTCGGTTTTGCCGATCTCGTGCAGGACAACAGCCAGTCGCGGGGCCGCTGGATCGCCGGATATGCACGCTGGGGCGGACAGCAGGTCGACGACGCGCAGGACAGCGACTTCCATACCCGCGGCTTCGTGCTGGGCCAGGGGCTCGGCTGGCAGGGCCTTTCGGCCTTTGTCGGCTACGTCCAGGGCCAGAGCGACATGGAGGACGGCGACCACTACGCCCGCATCCGCACATACCTTTACGGTCTGGCCACCGACGGCACGCGCGGCAAGGTGGACTACGGCGCCACGCTCTTCAGCGGCGGCACGCACAACAAGCTGGCGGGAACGCGGACGGGCGGCGTCGACAACGACGGGCGGCTCTGGGGGCTCAGCCTGCGGGCCGGCGGTCCGGTCTGGGCAGGCACCGGCGCGGGCCCCATGCGCTTTGATCTGCAGACCGACTACCTGCGCCATGAAACCGAGGGCGGCGCCGTGGCCGACCTTCGGGCGGACACCGACCGCCGGGTCGCGCACGTCACGCGGCTGAAGGCGGAGCTTTCGATGCCGGTGGACACCGACTGGGGCACGCTCACGCCCTACGGATCGCTTGCCATCGAGCGGGGCGAAGGTGACGACATCGACATCGCCGTTTCGGGCGCCTCCACTAGCGTGCCCGCCACGGACCTGCTGGACCGCGAAGTGCTGACGGTTGGGGCCGAGATGACGCTGCCCGCAGGCTTCGGCGGGAGGCTCGAGATCAGCCACGCCGCCGGTGAAACCGGCGCCGCGCTGGCCGTGACCAAACGGTTCTGAGAGGGCTCAGGCCGCCTCGACCGCCCTCGGCTGGCAGAGCGCGCCAAGAAAGCGCCCCGTCCACCAGTCGACATCTTCATCGCGGACGTTTTCCCAGAGCCGCGCGTGCCGCGCCTTGCGCTCCTCCAGCGGCATCGTCAGCGCCCGTTCCAGCGCCGCGGCCATCTCGTCGGCGTCGTAGGGATTGACCAGCAGCGCATCGGTCAGTTGCTCGGCCGCGCCGGCGAAATGCGACAGGATCAGCACGCCGGGGTCCTCGGGATCCTGCGCGGCCACGAACTCTTTGGCGACAAGGTTCATCCCGTCCGCCAGCGGCGTCACCATCACGGCGTCCGCGCGGCGATAAAGCCCTGCAAGCTCGTCCCGGGGCAGCGACCGCCGCACGTAGCGGATCGGCGTCCAGTCGATTTCTCCATAATCGCCGTTGATCGAACCCGCCGTCAGGTCAAGCTGCATACGCATGTCCTTGTAGGCGTCCACATCCTGCCTTGAGGGTGGCGCTACCTGGAGCAGCGTCGCCGGCTCGTCGGTATTCGAGCGACGCCCCAAGTAGGCGCCGAAGCCTTCGAAGCGCTGCACCAGCCCCTTGGAATAGTCGAGCCGGTCGACACCCAAAACCAGCTTCTGGCCTTTGTGCATGAAGAGCCGCTTGCCGACCTTCGATTTCTCGGCCGTTGCGCGATAGCCTTCCGCATCGATCCCGATGGGGCATGCCATGGGTCGGCACCGACGCCCGGCCACCGAGATCGTCCCATCGCTTTCGATGAAGCTCGGACACTCGTGGCGGAAGAGGTTCTCGCACCGCTCGACGTCTGCCTCGGTCTGCAGGCCGAAGACGTCGTAGGAGGCGACCCAGCTGCAGATGTTCTGCGCGTCCGGCAACGCCGGCACGTGCGAGGCCTCGGGGAAGGGAATGTGCAGGAAGAAGCCGATGCGGCTCTGCACACCCCGCTCGCGCAGCATCGCGGCCAGCGGCAGGAAGTGATAGTCCTGAACCCAGAGCGTATCATCCGGGCCCGCGAACTCGGCCACCATGTCCGCCACCCGGGCGTTCACGTCGAGATAGCCCTGCGCGTAACCCGGCCGCACCTGCATCAGGTCGGCGCGCCGGTGAAAGACCGGCCACAGAACCGCGTTCGAATAGCCAAGGTAGTAGGTGTCGTACTCCTCCCGCGACAGATCGAAGGTGTAGCGCGTGTAGTTGCCCTCCGCGATCTTGGTCAGCCCTGCCCGAGGCTGCTCCACAGGTCCGCCGGAACTTCCGATCCAGATGCCCCCGCGGGCGTTCAGGCAGTCGTGCAGCGCCACCACCAGACCGCCCGAAGGCTCTTCCTCGGTGGGGATGCGGTTTGAAATGACGATCAGTCTTTGCTCGGCCATGCCTCGGATCCTTCTCCGCTGGTCCACATCCACAGGGCTGCGCGGAGTTCGGTCGGATCCTCTGCGCGAAGGGGTGCGCCGGTCTCTCCCGTTCCGACCTTGCAGGCCAGGTCCCCGTGGTCGAGAAGGTAACGCATCGCCACTTCGTCGGTTGCGTCATCCCCGAACAGGATTGCCTTTCTGCAATCAAAGGGTTGACGCGATCTCAGCAGGCCGACGGCAATATCCTTGCCGATATCGTCCGGCCGGAGCTCCAGCGCCATCTTCGCGCGGTGAAGCTCAATCCCCGGATGCGTGGCCGCGAGATCGGACATCCGGCTCACGAGCCGGGCCTCCAGATCGGGCACGCGACGGTAGTGCAGCACGACGCCCGTGGGCTTGCGCTCGGCGATGGTGCCCGGATGCTGCCGTGCCAAAGCTTCGACCGCCCGGGTCAGCTGTCCCAGAGCCTCGCTGCCCGCCAGCGGATGGGTCTCGAGCAACCCGTCGATGCGCTGCTCGGCCCCGTGACCGCCGATGATGACCCCCTCAAAGCCAGGCAGGAATTCCTCGAGCGCACCAACCGACCGGCCCGAGACCAGCGCCAGCGCGCCGCCCGTGACCTCGGTCAGCCTGTCGAGAAGATCGGGAAGATCCTCCGGCACGGCGATCCCGTCCGGTGTCTCGGCGAGATCGACGAGCGTGCCGTCGAAATCCAGGAAAACCGCCGTCTCACGAAGCGGCGGAAGGGCGGCGACGAGATCGCGGGCGCTCATCGGCGCCGCCCCGGGAAGACGACCTCAGCGGCGGTCGTTTTCCTCGTCGTCGTCATCGCTGTCGCCGGGCAGGTTGAAGAAGCTGTCCGCGTCGGTGTAGTCGCCATCATCGCGGCTGGACTCGGTATCCTCGCCCTCTTCCTCGCCCTCGTCGCGGGGATCGGAGAGTGAGAAGCTCTGCAGCCCCTCAATGGCAGAGGGAAGCCGCGGCTCGGGCTCCATCTCCAGGCTCTGTTCGGTAGACACCAGCTTGCGGCGCTCGTCATCAGTCATCACCTCTTCGCGCTTCTTGGCGGCCTTGGCCACCGCGGCGTCGAGCTCCGACTGCTTGCACAGGCCCAGCGCCACCGGGTCAATGGGCTGGATGTTCTGGATGTTCCAATGGGTCCGCTCGCGGATCGCCTGAATCGTCGGCTTGGTCGTGCCCACCAGCTTCGAGATCTGGCTGTCCGCCAGCTCGGGGTGGAACTTGACCAGCCAGAGGATCGACGCGGGGCGGTCCTGGCGCTTGGACAGCGGCGTGTAGCGCGGACCGCGGCGCTTGTCTTCGTCAACAGCCGCCGGGTTGTGCTTGAGCTTCATCTTGTAGAGCGGATCCTTCTCCGCCTTGTCGATTTCGCCCTGCTCCAGCTGGTTGTTGCCGACCGGGTCGAAGCCCTTCACGCCGGTCGCGACGTCGCCATCGGCAATGCCCTGGATCTCCAGCTCGTGATAGCCGGTGAAATCTGCGATCTGCTTGAAGGTCAGCGTGGTGTTATCCACGAGCCAGACGGCGGTCGCCTTGGGATGCAGCAGTTTGGCCATGTGCCTCTCTCCTTCGAGTCTCGTCATGGGCGCATCGGGCGCCGCGTGTCACATCGCCCGGGGCCGGTGGCGCGCGAGCGGGCAAATCTTCTTCCCGCGCCGGGCCTTTCGGGCCTCGGCGGTTCCGGAGTGGTCCGGAACACGTCACCGTTGTCGGGAAACTGCCGCGCTATATAGTGCCCTACGGTTAAGGAAGAAAGAGCAAATGCGCTGGATCATCGCCCTCCTGCTGAGCGTCACCATGGCCCGGGCCGAGGGCGACCGCCCCGGAAACTTCGATTACTACGTTCTCGCGCTGAGCTGGTCGCCCGCCTGGTGCGACGCCGTGGGCGAGGCCCGCGGCTCGCCGCAATGCGACCGCGACCTCGGCTGGGTGCTGCACGGGCTCTGGCCGCAATACGAAAGCGGCTGGCCGTCGGAGTGCCCGACCAGCATCGCCGACCCGTCGGAAACCCTGACTGGGCAGATGACCGACATCATGGGCGACCGGGGCGCTGTCCGGCATCAGTGGCGCCGCCACGGCACCTGCTCCGGCCTTGATGCACAGGCCTTCTTCGACCTGTCGCGGCGGGCTTATGACGGCGTCGCCCGCCCCCAGGTCCTGCGCGATCTCGACCGCGAGGTCACTCTGCCCGCATCGGTCATCGAGGAGGCATTCCTAAAGGCGAACCCCGACCTCGAACCGGACCAGATCACCATCACCTGCCGCGACGGCGGCATCCGCGAGGCGCGGATCTGCCTGACACGCGATCTGGAGCCCCGCACCTGCGGCGCCGACGTGATCCGCGACTGCACGCTGGACGACGCGCGTTTCCTGCCCATCGACCGCTGAGCCGTCAGACCACCGCGATCAGGATCAGGATCGACAGCGCCAGCAACGCGATGCCGCCAAGCTCGCGCCGCGTGACGCTCTCCTTGAAGACCAGCACCGAGGCCGCGAGCGAAAAGACCAACTCCACCTGGCCCAGCGCCTGCACCAGCGCGGCGGTCTGCAGCGTGAAGGCCGTGAACCACGACAGACTGCCCGCCATGGAGCTCAGCCCCAGCCAGACGGCGACCCGGCGCGCGCCCCATGTCGCGGCCAGCTGCCCCGGCGCCCGCAGCGCAAGGTAGAACCCCATCGCCAGCGCCTGCGAAGATGTCACGCAGACCAGCGTTACCCCCGCCCGGAGCAGCGCATCGTCAGTCGCCAGTTCGAGCGAGGCCGCGCGGTAGCCCACCGCCGAGATCGCGAAGAAAAACCCCGAGGCAAGGCCAAGCGCCACCGCCCTGGTGCCCAGCCTGTGCCAAAGCGTGCCCGCCGATCCCGGCGTCTCGGACAGCAGCAGGACACCGACTAGACCCACCGCAATGGCCGCCCAGCCCGCCGGGCTGATGACCTCGCCCAGAACTAAGAACCCGACGATCGCGGTCTGGATCACCTCGGTCTTCTTGAAAGTGATGCCCACGGCAAAGTTGCGCTCGGCAAATAGCGCCACAACGCAGATCGTAGCCAGGATCTGCCCCAGCGCGCCAGCCCAGGCCCAGCCCCAGAAGGGCCAGCTCAGCGCAGGCAGCGCCGATCCGGTGGCCAGCACGTAGCCGCCCACCGCAAGCGCCGCGAAGGGCGCGGCATAGGCGAAGCGCGCGAATGTGCTGCCCGTGGGGCCAAGGCCCCCGAGGCTCAGCTTCTTGTGCAGGATGAACCGCAGCGTCTGGAAGAAGGCGGCAGCGAAGGTGGCGATGATCCAGAGTTCCATGCCCGCCGCTATGCGCCGCTAGCCGCGCGGGGGAAAGAGAGGATGCGGCACCGGGTCCTTGGCGCGCCAGAAATACCGGCGGAAGATCTCGGAATAGGACTCGTAGAGATAGCCCCGGTTCCGCGCGAGGTAGCGATCCCTGTTGGCGCGATAGACCTTTGGCAGCCGATACCACGGCACGGCGGCGTGCAGGTGGTGCACCACGTGCAGGTTGTTGTTCAGGAAGATCAGCGCGAGCGGGCCTCGGTCCTCGATGATGACCGTGCGGCCCTCGGCCTCCTCGTGGGCCTGGTGCTCGAGGAAGGTCCGGATCTTGAGGATGCCCAGCGCCGCGTAGACGCAGATCACCCAGGCCCAGATCGGCATGGCCGCCGCGCTGACCATCCACCACAGCACCACAGCAACCGCTGGCACGTGCAGCAGCCAGGCCAGCCAGACCCGCCGGTTCCCCCGCGCCAGTGCCCGCAGGTCCGGCAGCAGGAAGGCAACTGTGCCGATCATCGGCCCGAAGAACAGCCGCCCGGCGAGCGTATTGTTGACCTTCAGCAGCACGCGCATGGGCACCGACAGTCGCGCCCAGACGGCCGGATCGAGGTAGTTGCTTTCGGGATCGTCGTAGGGATCGGTCAGCCGGGAATCGCGATGGTGGGCAAGGTGCGTGTCCTTGAACCGCATGTAGGGCACCGTCACCGCCAGCGCCGGAAAGACCAGCGCCCCATTCCAGAACCGCGACCTGAAGGGGTGGCCGTGCAGCATCTCGTGGTTCAGCGAGGAATGCAGCGCCGTCGCGACCACGACGGCAACCATCGCAAGCGGCAGCCAGACCACCGCAAGCCAGGTCGTTCCCAGCGCCCAGAGCAGATAGCAGCCCGCCAGCAGCACCAGCGTCGGCCATTCGAACCGCTCAGACATGGCGGCCCCAGCGGATGCCGGCCCAGACTCGCTCGTATACGAGATAGCACAGGAACCCGAGCACGGCATTGATCGCCGCCATCCCACCGCCCAGCACCAGTGAGCCGGTAAAAACAAGCCCGACAAGGCTCATCGTCACCAGTCCCAGCAGTGTCCAGAGAACGGATTTCAAAAGCGTGCGTGAGCGGGATTCCATGAATCCTCCTTCTTGAATTCGGGGAGTTTTCGTTCTGCTCCACGCTATCGCCGCGCCGCGGCGCGGGACATTCGGGAAATGATTAACAAAACACGTCAATGGTGATATAAATCACCACATGCCGCAGATTATCGACAAGCGCACACGCGCCCGGCTTTTCCGTGACCGCCTGACCCAGGCGATGGCCGACGCGGGCACGACCCAGTCCGCCCTCGCGCGCACCACCGGCATCGACCGCTCCACCGTCTCGCAGCTTCTCAAGGACGACGGCGCCCGCCTGCCCAACGCGCAAGTCGTCGGCGCCTGCGCGCAGGCGCTCGGCATCTCGTCGGACTGGCTTCTTGGCCTTTCGGACCGCCCCGAAAGCGCCTCGGACCTGCTGGCAAACTCGCTCACCCTGACCGAGGCGCCCCGCGCACTCGTCGATGAACAGATCTTCGCCTGGTTCCGCGAGGCCGAGGGCTACAAGGTCCGGCACGTGCCCACGACCCTGCCCGACATGCTCAAGACGCGCGAGATGCTCGAATGGGAATACGGGCCGCACCTGGGCCGCACGACCGAGCAGGCAATCAACGCCTCCGAGGACCGGCTGAACTGGATGCGCGTGTCGCGTTCGGACTTCGAGATCGCCATGCCGCTCTACGAGCTCGACGGGCTGGCCCAGGGGGCGGGCTACTACGGCGGGCTCGATGCCAAGATCCGCGCCCGGCAGATCGAGACGCTGACCGAGCTGGCCGAGACGCTTTATCCCCGGCTGCGCGTCTACCTGTTCGACGCTCGCCGCCTCTGGTCCGCCCCGATCACCATCTTTGGCCCGTTGCTGGCCGTGCTCTACGTCGGGCGCAACTACATGGCCTTCCGCGACACTGAACGGGTCACCGCGCTGACGGCCCACTTCGACCACCTCGTGAAAGAGGCGAGCGTCTCCTCACGGGCACTGCCCGACCATCTTCGCATGTTACGGGCCAAGGTCCGATGACGCCGCAGCGCAGCGAGGGTCTTGCCAGAGGGCCCGTGCTTCGCCAACACTCGCCCCAACCAAAGGGAGAGACGCCATGACCCGCACCCTCACGCTCGCCGCGGCCCTGCTTTGCGGCACCGCCCTGCACGCGCAGCAGACCGACCTGACACTCGCGATCCAGCTCGAGCCGCCGCACCTCGACCCCACCAGCGCCGCCGCCGGGGCCATCGACAGCGTGCTCTACGCTAATGTCTTCGAAGGCCTCACGCGATTTACCGAAACCGGTGCGGTCGTTCCCGGCCTCGCCGAAAGCTGGGATATCTCCGAGGACGGGCTGACTTACACCTTCCACCTGCAGGAGGGCGTGACCTTCCACGACGGCACCGAGATGACCGCCGATGACGTCAAGTTCACGCTCGACCGCGCCCGCGGCGAGGACAGCCAGAACGCCCAGAAGGGGCTCTTTGCCGCCATCGATAACGTCGAGGTCATCGACCCGCGCACGGTCGAGGTGACGCTCTCCCAGCCCGAGGGCACGTTCCTGTTCAACATGGCCTGGGGCGACGCCGTCATCGTGTCCGAGGACTCCATCGACGACATCAAGCAGACGCCCATCGGCACCGGGCCCTTCCAGTTCTCCGAATGGGTGCAGGGCGACCGGATCGAGCTGACGCAATACGCCGACTACTGGGGCGCCAAGCCCGCCCTGACCGAGGCGACCTTCCGCTTCATCTCGGACCCCACCGCCGCCTTCGCGGCAATGATGGCGCAGGACATCGACGCCTTTGCCGGTTTCCCCGCGCCCGAGAACCTGCCGCTCTTCGAGGCCGATCCGAGGTTCCAGGTTCTCGTCGGCTCGACCGAGGGCGAGACGATCCTCGCCATGAACAATGCCGAGCCGCCCTTCGACAATCCGCAGGTGCGCGAAGCCGTGGCCCATGCCATCGACCGCCAGCAGATCATCGACGGCGCCATGTTCGGCCTCGGCACGCCCATCGGCACGCATTTCGCGCCCCACAATCCCGCCTACGTCGACCTCATCGACCGGTCGAACTACGACCCGGAGTTGTCGCGCCAGCTGCTCGAGGATGCGGGCATGGCTGACGGCTTCACCACCACTCTGAAACTGCCGCCCCCCTCCTACGCCCGCCGCGGCGGCGAGATCATCGCCGCCCAGCTGCGCGAGGTCGGGATCGAGACCGAGATCACAAACCTCGAATGGGCGCAGTGGCTGGAAGAGGTCTTCCGCGGCAGCGACTTCGGCCTGACCATCGTCAGCCATACCGAGCCGCTCGACATCGGCATCTACGCCCAGCCGGACTACTACTTCCACTACGACAACCCAGAGTTCCAGACGCTGATGCAGGATCTGTCGACAACGACCGAACCGCAGCAGCGGCTGGACATGCTGGCCGAGGCGCAGACCATCATCGCCGACGATCACGTGAACGCCTATCTCTTCCAGCTCGCCTACCCCACCGTGGCCGACGCGCGCCTCGATGGCCTCTGGTTGAACCAGCCGACGCAGGCGAACGACCTGACCGGCGTGAGCTGGAAGGAATGACCAGTCGCATGGCATAGGCATCGACCGAGGCGATGACCGCCGGGGAATCCCGGCGGCGTCCTTCGTTCGCTCCCCATGGCAATCATTTCCCTCACCTCCATCCCCCCTCGGTTCACTGGCCTTGGCCCCGTCCTGGAGCAGCTACAGCGCCAGACGGAAACCATCGACGAGATCCGGCTATACATCCCGAAGCGCTACCGGCGTTTTCCGGACTACGACGGGGGGCCACCAGATGTGCCAAAGGGGATCAACGTCGTCAGGGTCGAGGACGACCTCGGTCCTGCCTCCAAGTTCCTTCACGCCGCCCGCGACCTTGAAGGCGAGGAGGTGCAGATCCTCTTCTGCGACGATGACCGCATCTACTCGCGACATTGGGCGCGCGGGTTGCTGCGGGCCCAGCGTCAGCGGCCCCGGGACTGCGTCGCCTGCTACGGCGGTCACCTGCACGAGATCGTCCCGGGCACGCCGGCCGTCGGCCAGGGTTCCCGCGCAGTGGCAGGGCGCCATCTTCCCGATCCCGTGTTCCGGATGAAGCGCTACGCCCAGCGGCTCAAATGGTGGCGTCCGACACCCATCGGAGACAAGGCCCAGCGTAGGTACGTGGTGCGCGCGGGCTACGCCGACATCGCCTTCGGCTACGCCGGCGTCGTGATCCGCCCCGACTTCATCGGACCGAATTTCGCGATTCCCGACGATGTCTGGATGGTCGACGATATCCTTCTGTCGGGGCACCTCGCCCGCCGCGGGATCGGCATCTGGCTGCCTCGCCGCATCGAGCATTGCGCGCGCACCAAGTCCGAGAAAATCGACCCCCTGCGCGCCGCCAGCTTCGAAGGCGACAACCGCCGCGCCTCGGACCGTCGCGCCATCGACCATTTCCGCGAAACCTACGGCATCTGGCGGGACATACCACCTTCGAGCCGGGCAACAGTCGGCGAAGAACCAGCAGACGCCGCAACCAGTCCTTGACGCGCCCCGCCCCGCTCGGGCATCACCATGGGGTGAACGGTTCCGGGGGCACACACCCCGGAGGCAAGAGGGAATGTCGTGCGGCCCGCGGGCCAACTCGTCAGCTGCCCCCGCAACTGTAAGCGTCGAGCCGGGCTGAAGGCGCCACTGGGCAACCGGGAAGGCCAGCCAAACGGCGAAGACACGCAAGCCAGGAGACCTGCCGGTCACGGGAAACTTTCAAAGCCCTCGGGTGAGAGGGCAAGGAGAACGGAATGAACGCACCCGCAACCACCGTCGTCACCGGCAGCAGCAGCCGCTCGATTCTCGCGGCAGGCATCTTCGCCGCCATGGTCGGCGCCGCCATCGTCTTTGCGACCGGCTTCGTCCAGGCCGACACGTTGCACGACGCGGCCCACGACGTGCGCCACGCCACCGGCTTTCCCTGCCACTGAACCATGTTCAGCAGGATCCTGACCAGCGCGGTGCTCGCTGGTGCTGCAGCGGGGCTGATTGCCGCCCTTCTGCAGCTTGTCTTCGTGCAGCCGGTGCTTTTGCACGCGGAGCTCTACGAAAGCGGTGAACTCGTGCACTTCGGTGCCGAAAGCGTGGTCTCTGCCCAGCAGGAGCTCGGCGGCATCAATCCGGTGCGTGACGGCCTCAGCATCGTTTTCACCATGCTCATCTACACCGGCTACGCGCTGGTGCTCGTACCGCTCATGGCGCTGGCCCAGTCGCGCGGCGCCGCGCTGACCGCGCGCCGTGGCCTCATCTGGGGCATCGCGGGCTTCGTCGCCGTCCAGTTCGCGCCAGGCTTCTCGCTCGCACCCGAGGTGCCGGGTGTCGCCGCCGCTGATGTCGGCCTGCGTCAGGTCTGGTGGATCGCGACCGTGCTGGCTGCCGGCGGCGCGCTCTGGCTGATCGCCTTCGGACAGGGCCTCGTCGCATGGGCCGCAGCAGCCGTGCTGCTGCTCGCGCCCCACCTCGTCGGCGCCCCCGAGCCCGCGGTCTTCACAGGCCCCGTCCCGACCGAGCTCGGCGCCCACTTCGCCGCCCGCGCCTATGGCGTCGGCATGGCGGCCTGGGCCATCCTCGGCGCGCTGGCCGCCTATCTCTGGGCCCGCGAAAGCGCCGAGATCCGCGCCTCGCAACCCGCCTGACCGACACCGGGGCGCCGCAAGGCGCCCCGCACCCGTCAGCCCCCCAAAAAAAGCACATCCGGGACCCTCTCATGGACCGCTCCATTCCCATGCTCCTCGTCGGGCTGATCTTCGGCGGCGGGCTCGGCTTCACCGTCGCGGCCGCCAACGGAATCACCCTCGACGGACACGATCACGCCACCGACCACGGCCACACCACCGGCGCCAGCGCCTCGCACGACCACGAGACGCCCCTCGACCTGCCCGCAGCCCCCGACGCGCCAACTCTCTCGGTCACGGCGACACCGGACCCCTCATCGGGCTGGAACCTGCACATCGAGACGGGCAACTTTGCCTTCTCGCCCGAACACGCCAGCACCGACCACGTCCCCGGCGAGGGCCACGCCCATGTCTACATCGACGGGGTCAAGCTCGGTCGATTCTATGGCCCTTGGCTGCACCTGCCCGCGCAGGAGCCCGGCACCGAGGTGCGCGTGACGCTCAACGCCAACGACCACAGACCTCTGGCAGTCGGTGGCGAGCGAATCGAAGAGACCCTGCTGCTCGACTAGAGCGCCGGCACGCGGCCCTTCAGACAAAAGCGCAACCTGCCGCAGGGCCGCGCATCGGCGATCCAGCCCTTGTCGGCAGCAAGGTAGGTCTCCACCGTCGCCAGGATGTCCGCGACATCGGCCTCCGGATCGACCCCGGTGAAGAAATACGTCGCTCGGTCTGCACCCTGCAGCGCCAGCGCCACCGGCTCGGCACAGCCGTTCATGCACCCGGTAGGCTGCAGTGCCACCGGGAGCCCCGCATCCTCCAGAGCCGCGCGCAAACGATCCCACCCCGAACCGGGGCAATTGGCGCAGACGTGCAGGCGAACGGGATCAGGCATGGATCGCCTCTAGCAAAGGCAACCCGGCCGCGCACGTCCAAACCCGCGCCACCCCCGGTGAAGATACCTTCGAGATAGATGAAAATTCCGCGAAAAGCCGCGTATCCGTCTTGCCCCCGCAGGACAACGGTATAGCTCTGCGCGCGAGAGGGAGGAGAGAGCGCTAACGGGATCTCCTCCGGTCCCCCGGACAGAAAGCAAGACCAGATGACCGATCAGACGGCAGAGATCGGCCAGCCCGCTGCGGGCAAGGCCGACAAGGAAATCTCCGCGCGCGCGGTGCTCGTGGCCCTGGCCATGGGCGGCTTCGCCATCGGCACCACCGAGTTCGCCGCCATGGCGCTCGTCCCGAACTTCGCCGCCGACCTCGGCGTGTCCGAGGCCCGCGCCGCCGATGCCATCAGCGGCTATGCGCTTGGCGTCGTGGTTGGTGCACCGCTGCTTGCGGTCGGCGCGGCAAAGGTGCGCAAGCGCCTTCTGCTCATATGGCTGATGCTGGCCTTCGCCGTCTTCAACACCCTCTCCGCCATGGCGCCGAGCTTCGGGCTCTTCGTCTTCTCCCGCTTCCTGTCGGGTCTCCCGCACGGCGCCTACTTCGGCGTGGCGGCCCTCGTCGCCGCCTCCGTCGTGCCACGGCACAAGCGCGCCTCGGCCGTCGCCCGGGTCTTCGTCGGCCTCACCATCGCCACGACGATCGGCGTACCGGCGGCAAGCTGGCTCAGCCAGTACGTCGGCTGGCGCGCCGGCTTCGTGATCGTCGGCGCCCTCGCGCTTGCCACCGCTTTCGCGGTCTACCTCAAGGCGCCACGCACGCCTGCTGATCCGAACGCCAACCCGATGCGCGAACTCGGCGCGCTCGGCAACCGTCAGGTACTGCTGACGCTTCTGACCGGCGCCGTGGGCTTCGGCGGCTTCTTCGCGGTCTATACCTACATCGCCTCCACCGTGACATCGACGCTCGGCGGCTCCGAGACGCAGGTTGCCCTCATGCTCATGGTCGCCGGCATCGGCATGACGATCTTCAACCTCCTGATGGGCTCGCTCGCCGACAAGAGCCTGAACGCGACCGCCTTCGTGGCCTTCGGCGGCGGCGCCGCGGTGCTGGCGCTCTTCCCGGCGGCGGCCTACGGCGGGCTCTGGACCATGGCGCTGGCCGTGTTCTTCATGAGCACCCTCGGCGGCGTCTCGACCGTGATGCAGACCCGTCTCATGAACGTCGCGGGCGACGCGCAGCAGCTGGCCGCCTCGCTGCACCACGCCGCCTTCAACATGGCCAACGCGCTCGGCCCCTTCCTCGCAGCCCGCGCCATCGCCGCAGGTCACGATTTCCCCGTGGCGGGCTACGTGGGCGCAGGCCTCAGCATCGCAGGGTTCATTCTCTACGCGATCACCCTCTGGGACGCGCGCCGCAGCGGGATCGAGTAGACCCGGCACTCCACCAGCCGGGTCGCGGCTGCAGCAGTTCCGCGGCCCTCTCGGGACTGACGGTCGCACCCAGCTCGGCCTCGACAAGGTCGACGCCGCTCGCATTCCGGGCGATGTCGCCCGTGGTGTCCGCCGTCGCCAACGCGTTCAGCTTGGCCGCCTCCCATGCCGATGGTGCTCGATGGCCCGGCCACCGCTTTTGCCCGGCTGAACCGGGGCCGGGATCCGGCTGCCCACTTCGTCGCCGCGCGGCCCTTTGAGTGACGACACGATGCCCCGCCGACGCGCAGCCCGCCGAGAATCCCGTGAAGCGGATAGCCCGCGATGGTGATGTCGGTGTTCAGCCGCGCCGCATGCCTCGGTCGAGAACGGGAGCGGCGTGACCTTCGAAGGCTCTAGCAGCTTGATCGCGGCAAGGTCGAAGGCCTTGCGCACCGAAAGCATCTCGGCCAACAAATCCCTGCGCGCGCCGGCCAAAGGGCGGACCGCCCGCCCCGACCTTTCGGAAACACCGTCACATCTGAAAAATCTGCCGTCGGCAGGATAAACCCGCTGCCCAAAGTGGCGCGGCGACCGATAGCTGGTGCGACGAAAAAGCGACGGGTCCGCTGCCATGCAGCGAAGCGGTGGACCCCCGCGCCGACCGTCCCTAACGTGGCCGCCATGCTCGCCTATCTGACACGTCGCCTGACCTCCCTGATCCTCAGCCTGGCCGTCGCCTCGCTGGAGATCTTCCTCGTGGTCGAGGTGGCTCCTGGCGATCCGGCCCGCTTCATGCTGGGCATCAACGCCCGTCCCGACACCGTCGCGGCCCTGCGCGCCGAACTCGGGCTCGATGTGCCGAGGGTCGAACGCTACCTCGCCTGGGTCGGCGGCATGCTGACCGGCGACTTCGGTACCTCCTACACCTACCGCGCCCCGGTCACCGAGATGATCGCCGACCGGCTCTGGGTCTCGCTGCCGCTCGCGCTCTACGCCCTCGCGCTCTCTACCGTGCTCGCCTTCCCCGCCGGCCTGCTCGCCGCCGCCAAGCGCGGCCGCGCCGGCGACTACGGCGTCATGGCCGGCACGCAGCTCGGCATCGCGATCCCGAACTTCTGGTTCGCCATGCTGCTGGTGCTGCTCTTCGCAATCAACCTCGGCTGGTTCAGTGCCGGTGGCTTCCCCGGCTGGGAAAACCCCGCACTGGCCATCAAGTCGCTCACCCTGCCCGCCGTGGCGCTCGCCCTGCCGCAGGCCGCCATCCTCGCCCGCGTCCTGCGCTCGGCCCTGATCGAGATCACGGGCGAGGATTTCATGCGCACCGCTCGCGCCAAGGGGCTCACCCGGGGCCAGGCGCTCTGGCGCCACGGGCTGCGCAATGCGCTCATCCCGGTGCTGACCATCCTAGGGTTGCAGTTCTCCTTCCTGCTCGCCGGCGCGATCATCATCGAGCAGGTCTTCTTCCTCCCCGGCCTTGGCCGCCTCATCTTCCAGAGCATCTCGCAACGCGATCTCATCGTCGTGGAGTCTGTCGTCATGCTGCTGGTCTTTGCCGTCATCATGGTGAACTTTCTGACCGATCTCGCCTATGCCATCGTCGATCCCCGCCTGAGGCGCCGGGCATGAGCCGCACACTGATCACCGGCGCCCTGCTCACCGCGCTCGTCCTCGCCGCGGCACTCCTGTCCTACGTCTGGACGCCCGCCGACCCCGAGGCCATGACCATCGCCGACCGGCTGCAGCCGCCGAATGCCGCGCATTGGCTCGGCACCGACCATTTCGGCCGCGACATCCTCACGCTCCTGATGATCGGCGCGCGCACCTCCATCGCCGTGGCCCTCGTCGCCGTGGGCATCGGCATCGCGCTCGGGGTGCCGCTGGGCCTCGCCGCCGCCGCCCGCCACAGCAGCCTGCTGGACGAGGTCATCAGTCGTGGCAACGACCTCGTCTTCGCCTTCCCGAGCCTGGTCATCGCCATCCTCATCACCGCGATCCTCGGCCCCGGCGCGCTCAACGCGATCCTCGCCATCGGCATCTTCAACATCCCCGTCTTCGCCCGTCTCACCCGCGGCGCGGCGCTCGGGCTCTGGAGCCGCGAGTTCATCCTCGCCGCCCGCGTCGCCGGCAAGGGCCGCGCCCGCATCAGCGCCGAACATATCCTGCCCAACATCGCCAACCTGCTGATCGTGCAGGGCACCATCCAGTTCTCGCTCGGCATCCTGGCCGAGGCGGGCCTCTCCTACGTCGGCCTCGGCGCACAGCCGCCCACGCCCTCCTGGGGCCGCATGCTGGCCGAGGCACAGACCATGGTCGCCCTCGCCCCGCATGTCGCCATCATCCCCGGCCTCGCCATCGTCTTCACCGTGCTGGGCCTCAACCTGCTTGGCGACGGTCTGCGCGACACGCTCGATCCCCGCCTCAAGGTGCAACGCCTGTGACCTCTTCCGACACCGCCCATTCTTCTCGCGGGCGCGGGGGGCAGCGCCCCCCGCACGGATCGGAGCGCGCCAGCGATCCGACCACACTGCTTCGGGCCCGCGACCTGAAAGTCACCATCGCGGACCACCCGGTCATCCACGGCATCTCCTTCGATATCGCCCCGGGCGAGATCCTCGCGCTAACCGGCGAATCCGGCTCGGGAAAGAGCATGACCGCGCTGGCGGTCATGGGCCTGCTGCCCGACCGCGCCAATGCCACCGGCAGCCTTACGATTGGCGATGGCGAGAACCTTCTGGCGCTGCCCGAAAAGAAGCTCTGCACCCTACGCGGCCGCGAGATGGGCATGATCTTCCAGGAGCCGATGACCGCCCTCAACCCGGTCCAGACCATCGGCCGGCAGGTCTCCGAGACCATCCGCATCCACACGGCCGTGCCCGCCCGGGAAGCCGAAATCCGCGCCGCCGAAATGCTGGCCCGCGTCGGCCTACCGCCCGACCGCTTCCCTCTCTCCCGTTACCCGCACGAGCTTTCCGGCGGCCAGCGACAGCGCGTCGGCATCGCCATGGCCATCGCCCTGCGGCCCCGTCTGCTCATCGCGGACGAGCCCACCACGGCGCTCGACGTGACCACGCAGGCGCAGATCCTCGACCTGCTCAAGAGCCTCGTGGCCGAAGAGGGCATGTCCCTCCTGATGATCACCCATGACCTCGCCGTCGTCTCCGACATGGCCGACCGCATCGCGGTCATGAACAAGGGCGAAATCGTCGAAGAGGCGCCCGCGGCGCAGCTTTTCCGCGAAATGCGCCATCCCTACACCCGCACGCTCTTCGAGGCCTCGCAGCACCGCGCCGACCTGCCGCCCGAGCAGCCCCGGACCGAGCCGCTGCTGAAGGTCGAAGGCGCCCGCCGCGCCTATGCCTTGCCGCGCACGCGCCCCTTCACAGCCCGCCCGACGTTCGAGGCGCTGAAGGGCGTGGACCTCACCCTGCACCGGGGCGAACGGCTCGGGCTTGTCGGTGAATCCGGCTGCGGCAAGTCCACGCTGACCCGCGCCATTCTCGGGCTCGAACCGCTGCAGGGCGGCACGATCACCGCCTTCGGCCAGCAGGTTTCGCCCGACATGCCCGCCGCGACGCGCGCCGGGCTGCAGGTGGTCTTCCAGGACCCCTACGGCAGCTTCAACCCGCGCCACCGCGTGCGCCGCCTGATTGCCGAGCCCCTGCACCTGCTGTCCGATCCCCCGCAGGGCCGCGCCCGGGACGAGGCCGTGGCCGAGGCTCTCACCGCCGTGGGCCTTTCGCCCGACGACGCCGACCGGCACATTCACGCCTTCTCCGGCGGCCAGCGCCAGCGCATCGCCATCGCCCGCGCGCTCATCCTGCGTCCCGAGGTGATCCTGTTTGACGAGGCGGTCTCGGCCCTCGACGTCCGCGTCCGCGCCCAGATCCTCGATCTCATCGCGGACCTCAGCCGCGACTACGGGCTCGCCTGGCTCTTCATCTCGCACGACCTCACGGTGGTCCGATCGATCACCGACCGGGTGCTCGTCATGCAGGAAGGCCGCATCGTCGAGGAGGGTCCGACCGCGCAGATCCTCGACGCCCCCACGCATGCCTACACCCGCAAACTCGTCGCAGCCGCACCCCGCCTGCCCGAGATCGGCAAGATCTCCACCTGAAAACGCGGCAAAAACCTTGCGCCGCGGTCAGGTTTTGATCAGAATTTGAATAAAGACCGGTACAGACCGATCACGGGCAGGCGCCCCGGCGCCGACAGACGAGGCAGGTGGCAGGAGCCATGTCGAAATGGCCGATATTCGTAGCGCTGCTGGCACTGGCGGCGCTCGTCGCCGGGGCATTCGGTGCGCTTGCGAACCAGATCGGCTACTCCGTCGGCGCCAGCTATTTCCACGACATGAAGTTCATCGAGGCCGGCCTCTCCGAGGCGCTTCAGAACCGCCTCGGCGCCTCGCTCGTGGGCCTGCGGGAAGGCGGACGGCTCGGCCTGCTGGTCAGCCTGCCTGCCTGCGTCATGGGGCTTCTGATGATCCGGTCCCGTCAGACCTATTTTTCGAGCGGCCTCTCGGCCATCGGCGTGGCGGTCGTCATCGCACTCGCCTGCGCCATGGCGGGGCTCACCCTCGGAATGATAGCGCCGGCCTACACCGCCGACCGGCCGATCCCCGAAACCGTCACCGACACCGATAGCTTCCTGCGCGCGGCGATGATGCAGCAGGGCGCCTTCGTCGGGGCGCTGATCGCCGTGCCGGTCGCGCTCTGGGCCATGTGGCGCGGCGCGCAAAGCGACCCCGCCTGAGAGGACTCAGCGCAACCGGCTCTCGCCGTCGATCATCCGGCTCAGCGCATCCGCCGCCCCCCGCAGTGTGCCAAGGCAGGCCACCGCGCGCTCGGCATCGAACCGCTGGGTCGGCGCGTGGAAGGACAGCGTCGCCATCAGCCGCCCGCCCGCGTCCACCACCGGCACAGCCAGCGCCACCATGTCGGTCATGAACTCCTCGCGGTCGAGCGCGTAGCCCTGCCTCCGCACATCCGCGATCTCGGCGGCCAGCGCCGGCCGGTCGGTGATCGTGTTCGGCGTTCGCGCCTCCAGCGGCGTCGCGTCAAGATAGGCCCGCAGATGCGCCTGCGACAGCGAACTGAGGTACATCTTCCCGCTCGCCGTGCAGTAGAAGGGCACCCGCGTGCCGATCGGCAGCTGGATCCGCAGCGGCCACTCGGTCTCCACCCGCTCTAGGTAGATCATCGCATCCCGCGCGGGCAGCGAGATGTTGCAGGTCTCGCCGATCTCGCGGCTGAGGTTCTGAAGGATGGCCTGCCGAGCCGTCCGCACCCGCCGCGACGACAGGATGCCCCCCGCCATGGCCCGTAGCCGCGGACCGGGTGAAAACCCCCGGCCTTCGAGATCCGGCTGGATGAAGCCCTCGTCTTCCAGCGTGGTGAAAAGCCGGTGGATCGTCGGCTTCGGCAGGCCCAGCGCCTCGTTGACGACGGTGGGAGTCACCGGCCCCTCGGCGCGCGCGATCTCCTCAATCACCATGAGCAGACGCAGGTTGGTGGGAATCGTGTCTGTCTTGCGGTCGTCCATCCCCCTTCCTAGCCCTGCGGCAGCAGAACTGTCGACAGCGCGGGCACCAGCGCGACCAGCAGCCAGACCCCGATCAGCGTGACCAGGTAAAAGAGCGTGTAGCGCAGCAGCCGGAAGTAGGGCACGCCCGTCACGCCCGAGGCCACGTAGAGGTTCAGCCCGTAAGGCGGCGTGATGAACCCGATCGAGGCGCCCACGAGGAAGATCACCGCGAACTGCACAGGCTCCACCCCCACGTCCTGCGCCACCGGCGCCAGGATCGGGGCGAGGATGATGGTCACCGGCAGGCTCTCCAGCACCATGCCCGCCACGAAGACGATCGCCATCGAGGTGAAAAGCACCGCGTAATAGCCGCCCATCGACGTCACGAAGCTGCCGATGATCTCCTGCGCGCCGAGGACCGACAGGATCTGCTGCATCACCACCGACACCGCGATCAGCGGTGCGAGGATGCCGGTGATCTGCGCCGACCGCATGGTGATCGAAGGCAATTCCAGCGGGCCGAAGCCGCGCACTACCAGCATTTCGCCAAAGCTTCGCTCGCTCACGTCAGGCCGCTCGGTCCTGCCACGATTCACCATCCGGTGCAGCGGCAGGCAGAGGAACCCCACGATGACGCAGAACCCGACCGTGACCCCCGCGGCCTCGGTCGGGGAAAACTTGCCGGTGTAGATCCCCCAGAGCACCAGCCCGATGGCGAAGAACCCCAGCCACGCACCCAGCCCGGACTTGGCGACCCGTAGGGGCGACAGCGCGATCAGGTAGCCCCAGCCGTTGCGGCGGCAGATCACGAAGGCCGCCAGCATCATGCCGAGCACCATCAGCGTGCCCGGGATGATCCCCGCCACGAAAAGCTCGGAGATCGGCAGGTTCAGCAGGAAACCGTAGACGATGAAGATGATCGAAGGCGGGATGATGATCCCCACCGTACCGCCCGCCGCCGCCGTCGCGGCCGAGAAGCGCTCGTCATAGCCGCCCTTGACCATCTCGGGGTGCAGCATCGACCCGATGGTGGCCGTCGTGGCCGAGTTCGACCCCGAGATCGCCGCGAACAGCCCACAGGCCCCGAGCGAGGCCATGGCCAGCCCGCCCCTCAGCCAGCCGAGGCAGGAATAGGCGAAATCCGACAACCGCCGGGCGATGCCGGAGCGGTTTATGAGATCACCGGTCAGGATGAACAGCGGCATCGCCAGCAGGGCGAACCCGTCGGTAAAGACGTCCGACAGCGCGGCGCCGATGTTGTCGAGCGGCATTCCCAGCAGGAAGGACATGCCGATGACCCAGTAACCGATGACGAGAAAGACCGGGACGCCGAGCATGAACAGCCCGGTGACGCCGATGGACAGCAGCGTGATGATGGACCCGTCAGACATCAATCGCCCCCGATTACGGCCTGCCGCACCAGTGTCGGCGCCTCGGCCCTGTAGGCGGCAATGTCCTCGCCCATGTTCTCGAGCACCCGCGCCACCAGCGTGGTGAAGGCCAGCGGCACCGAGATCAGGAACCACCATTGCATGGTGTTGTCGGTGCCCAGCATGATCTGGAAATTCGCCGCCGAATTCGCCGTCACACGCGCCGCGGTCACCATGACCACCCAGGCAAAGCCGATCCACAGCACCGCGTCGAACATCAGGCAGGCCATCTGCCCGCCCCGCCCCATCATGTTGCGGAACTCGGCAAAGGCCAGGTGCGTGCGCAGCTTCACGTTATAGCTGCACCCGAACCAGGTCATGATCAGGAACAGGAAGGGCGGCAGCGTCGTCGACCAGGCCGCCTGTTGCTCCATCACGAAGCGGCGAAAAACCTCGACGAAGATGATCCCCCCGATCGCGAGGTACGAGACCACCATGATCGTGGGCTCGAGGTATTTCTCGACCAGCGGCACCAGCCGGTAGACCGTCAGCAGCAGCGCCGCCCCCACCAGCATGACAACCAGCCCCAGCGGCCAGGTCACCGGGTGGCGCAGCGCCTCGCTCAGCATCCATGAATCGCCTGCCGCGAGCGCGCTCAGGATGGCGCCCGCCCCCTGCATCCAGTCGGTCATCCCCACTCCTCCTTCAGGGTTCCCGTTTTCTCTTGCGCCCCTGCCGGGGCGACACACCGGGCAACACGACTGCGCCGCCCGGTGCCGTCATGGCCTCAGGCCGAGCGCCACCAGCGCCGCGGCTCCACGTTCTCGGGCTTCATGTCCGTTGGGATCTGGCGCGCCACATCGTAGATCTCCTGGTAGGTGTCGATGCCACCCGCCCAGGAATTCAACCGTTCGCGCCACTGTGCCCATGGCTCTGGGTTGTACTCGGGCGAGCACATTTCCTCGGCGATCTTGATCTGGTCGTCGGGCAGGAAGGCCGGCCGCACCCCGTCGCGCACGAAGATCGTGTCGGGCAACTGCGGATCCGAGAAGCCCACCGTCTTGATCAGCGCCGCCTCGTTGGCGCCCTGCACATGCACCTGCGCCCAATAGGCCGACTCCATGATCGCGTCCTGCAAGTGCGGCTCCATGCTGTCGAAGAGCGATGCCGACATCGACGTGTGCTCTGTCCCGCAGAAGAACTTCAGGTCCACCGACTGGCTCACCACCGGAGACATGTTGGCATAGGCCACGGCGGAGGCCCATGTTTCGGCCCCGTCGATCAGCCCCTGCTTCAGCCCGTCCAGCGTCTCCTCCCACGCGACCGGAACCGGGTTGAGGTTCAGAAGCTGCATCGCGATCCGGCCAAGCTGCGTGCCGGTCACCCGGTTCTTGGTGCCGAACAGCTCCTCCAGCGTCGTCACCGTCGGCTTGTCCTCGAAGGTCTTGCCCATCTGAAGCCCCCGCAGCTCGCAATGCGAGAACAGGAACTTCAGCCCGTGCCGTTTCTCGAGCGGTTCGCGCAGGAGTTTTTGCGATTCCGGGCTGTAGAGGAAATGGTACTGCGAGGCCCGGCTGGGAAACATGTAGGCGTAGTCCAGCACGTTCAGGTAGGGCGCCGCGCCCGCCGAGTTCTGGGTCGAGGCCGCGTACATGTCGACCACGCCAAGCTGGGTCTTCTCCACGCAGCTCAGCTGCCCGCAAAGCTGGTTGTCGCCGATGAACTCCACGCGGATCTCGCCCTCGGTCCTCTCCTCCAGGTCCCGGGCGAACTCCAGCGCTCCCATGCGCTCGATCAGCAGGTTGCGCGCGTTGAAGCCCGACGCGCCCATCTTGAGCGTGTGCTTGGGCTCCTTGCCGAACCGCTTGGTGTAACTGGTTTCTGCCGCCGCCGCGATCTGGGGCAGCGTCGCCGCCCCCGTCAGCGCCCCGGCGCCAAGCAGCACTGACGACAGCCCGAACTGTCCGCTCAAGCGGAACAGGTCCCGCCGGGATAACCCGGCAAGGGTTTGTGAAATTTTCATTTTCTCCTCCCTGAAGCTCAAAAATGAGACTTGCAGTATCAATAATTGAGGATTTATGGATGGTGACGCAAGGAAAATTTCCGAACGCCCGAAAAGGCGCCGGGAGGGGGAGCTTAGATGACTGAAATCACGGCCGATTACATCGTCGTCGGTGCGGGCTCTGCCGGTTGCGTTCTCGCGAATCGCCTCTCCGCCGACCCCGCCAACCGGGTGGTCCTGCTCGAAGCGGGCGGACGCGACCTGAACCCCTGGATCCACATCCCGGTCGGCTACTTCAAGACCATGCACAACCCGTCCGTGGACTGGTGCTACAAGACCGAACCCGATCCCGGCCTGAACGGCCGCCGCCTCGACTGGCCGCGCGGCAAGGTGCTCGGCGGCTCGTCCTCGCTCAACGGCCTGCTCTACGTCCGCGGCCAACCCGAGGACTACGAACGATGGCGCCAGATGGGCAACACCGGCTGGGGCTGGCGCGACCTACTCCCGCTCTTCAAGCGCTCCGAGGGCCAGGAACGCGGGGCCGACGACTACCACGGCGACGAGGGGCCGCTCGCGGTCTCGAACATGCGCATCCAGCGTCCGATCTGCGATGCCTGGGTCGCCGCCGCGCAGGAGGCGGGCTATCCCTTCAACCCCGACTACAACGGCGCCACCCAAGAGGGCGTTGGCTACTTCCAGCTCACCACGCGAAACGGCCGACGCTGCTCGAGCGCGGTGGCTTTCCTCAATCCCGTCCGCGACCGCGAGAACCTTCGGATCATCACCCGCGCCCACACGCAGCGGGTCCTGATCGAGGACGGCCGCGCCACGGGCGTCGTCTACCGCGACAGCGCCGGCAGCCTTCATACCGTGCGGGCCAATGCCGAAGTGATCCTCAGCTCGGGCGCAATCGGTTCGCCGCAAATCCTCATGCTTTCGGGTATCGGCGAAGGCGACCACCTGCGCGACCACGGCATCGAGGTGCGCATCGACCGACCCGCCGTGGGCCGCAACCTGCAGGATCACCTGCAGGCGCGGCTGGTCTTCAAGTGCCACGAACCCACGCTCAACGACGAGGTGCGCAGCCTCTATAACCAGGCGCGCATCGCGCTGAAATATGCGCTCTTCCGCGCCGGGCCGATGACCATGGCCGCCAGCCTCGCCACAGGCTTCCTGCGCACCGGCGACCATGTCGAAACGCCGGACATCCAGTTCCACGTCCAACCCTGGTCCGCCGACAGCCCCGGCGAGGGCGTGCACCCCTTCTCGGCCTTCACCACCTCGGTCTGCCAGCTGCGCCCCGAAAGCCGCGGCGAGATCCGCTTGCGCTCGGCCGAGGCGGCCGACCACCCGGTGATCCGGCCCAACTACCTCGCCACCGAAACCGACTGCCGCACAATCACCGAGGGCGTCCGCATCGCCCGCACCATCGCCCGCCACGCGCCGCTGGCCTCCAAGATCTCGGCCGAGTTCAGGCCCGACAAAAGCCTGCCGCTCGACGACGATGCAGGGACACTCGACTGGGCGCGCAACAACTCGACCTCGATCTACCACCCGACCGGCACCTGCCGCATGGGCACGGATCCCGCGGCCGTGGTCGACGCCCGCCTTCGTGTGCGCGGCGTCGCGGGCCTGCGCGTGGCCGATTGTTCGATCATGCCCGAAATCGTATCCGGAAACACGAACGCCCCCGCGATCATGATCGGAGAGAAAGCCTCCGACATGATCCTCGAGGACCGCAAGACAGGGGCGCTGGCCGCCACGGCCTGACGCCCCCACAACAGGAAGGGAGCCAACCACCATGAAAATGACCACCGAAGAAGCCTTCGTGAAGGTTCTACAGCGCCACGGCATCCGTCACGCCTTCGGCATCATCGGCTCGGCCATGATGCCGATCTCGGACCTCTTCCCGAAGGCCGGCATCACCTTCTGGGACTGCGCCCACGAGGGCAGCGCCGGGATGATGGCCGACGGCTATACCCGCGCCACCGGCAAGATGTCGATGATGATCGCCCAGAACGGCCCCGGCATCACCAACTTCGTCACCGCGGTAAAGACCGCCTACTGGAATCACACGCCGCTGCTGCTGGTGACGCCGCAGGCCGCCAACAAGACCATCGGCCAGGGCGGGTTCCAGGAAGTCGAGCAGATGAAGCTCTTCGAGGACATGGTCGCCTACCAGGAAGAGGTCCGCGATCCCTCCCGCGTGCCCGAGGTGCTCGCCCGGGTCATCGCCAAGGCCAAGCACCTCTCGGCCCCCGCGCAGCTCAACATTCCGCGCGACATGTGGACCCAGGTGATCGACGTCGATCTGCCAGAGCCCGTCGAGTTTGAGCGCAGCCCAGGCGGCGAAACCTCAGTCGAAAAGGCCGCCGAGCTGATATCGCAGGCAAGGAACCCGGTCATCCTCAACGGCGCGGGCGTCGTTCTGTCCAAGGGTGGCATCAAGGCCTCCATGGAGCTTGCCGAACGGCTCGATGCGCCGGTCTGCGTGGGCTACCAGCACAACGACGCCTTCCCCGGCTCGCACCCGCTCTTCGCCGGACCGCTGGGCTACAACGGCTCCAAGGCGGCCATGGAGCTGATCAAGGACGCCGACGTGGTGCTTGCCCTCGGCACCCGGCTCAACCCCTTCTCGACCCTGCCGGGCTACGGAATGGAATACTGGCCGCAGGACGCGAGGATCATCCAGGTCGACATCAACGCCGACCGCATCGGCCTGACCAAGAAGATCTCGGTCGGCATCATCGGTGACGCCGCCAAGGTGGCCACCGGCATCCTGAACCGCCTCTCTGGAACCGCAGGTGACGAAGGACGCGATGCCCGCCGCGCGAAGATCGCCGAGACCAAGTCGAAATGGGCGCAGCAGCTCTCGTCCATGGATCACGAGGACGACGATCCCGGCACCAGCTGGAACGAACGCGCCCGCGCCGACAAGCCCGACTGGATGAGCCCCCGCATGGCTTGGCGCGCGATCCAGAGCGCGCTGCCGCGCGAAGCGATCATCAGCTCCGACATCGGCAACAACTGCGCCATCGGCAACGCCTATCCGAGCTTCGACGAGGGGCGGAAATACCTCGCCCCCGGCCTGTTCGGGCCCTGCGGCTACGGCCTGCCCGCCATCGTCGGTGCCAAGATCGGCTGCCCCGACGTACCCGTGGTGGGCTTTGCCGGCGACGGCGCCTTCGGGATCGCCGTGAACGAACTGACCGCCATCGGCCGCTCCGAATGGCCCGCCGTCACGCAGATCGTCTTCCGCAACTACCAGTGGGGAGCCGAGAAGCGGAACTCCACGCTCTGGTTCGACGACAACTTCGTCGGTACCGAGTTGGACGACGACGTGAGCTACGCCGGTATCGCGCAGGCCTGCGGACTGCAGGGTGTGGTCGCGCGCACGATGGAGGAACTGACCGCCGCGCTCGACAAGGCGATCACCGACCAGATGCAGCACGGCAAGACCACCCTGATCGAGGCGCTCATCAACCAGGAACTGGGCGAGCCCTTCCGCCGCGACGCCATGAAGAAGCCGGTGCAGGTGGCGGGCATCGACGCCGCCGACATGGTCGAACAGGACGCCTGAGGACATGGCGCCCACGGACCGCATCACGGCGCTCGGGGCGCCCATGGCCACACGCGCCCGCGCACTGGCACCGGGGCTCATGGTCTCGGTGCTGGTGGCGCTGGCGGCGCAGTTCGTGGCCGAGCACTACGGCGCTCCGGCGATGCTCATGGCGCTGCTCTTCGGCATCGCCCTGAATTTCCTGAGCGAGCCCGGCCCCACGTCGGAGGGCATCGCCTTCACCGCCCGCAGCGTGCTGCGCCTCGGGGTCGCGATCCTCGGGGCGCGCATCAGCTGGGAGCTGTTCCTGTCGCTCGGATGGGGCATGATCGGCCTGCTGGTGGCGGGCACGGCCCTCACCATCCTCTTCGGCATGGCGCTTGCGCGGTTCCTCAAACAGGGCCCGCGCTTTGCCCTGCTGACCGCAGGCGCCGTCGCCATCTGCGGCGCCTCAGCGGCCATGGCCATCGCCGCCGTTCTGCCCAAGGACGACAAGTCCGAGCGCAACCTTCTCTTCACCGTCCTCGGCGTCACGCTGCTGTCGACCATCGCGATGATCGTCTATCCGATCCTCACGAACGCGCTCGGATTCGACGATCGAACCGCCGGGGCCTTCATCGGCGCCACCGTGCATGACGTGGCGCAGGTGGTCGGCGCGGGCTTCTCGATCTCCGAGATGGCGGGCGAGACCTCCACGCTGGTCAAGCTGATCCGCGTGTCGTTCCTCGCCCCCGTGGTGGTCCTCATCACGCTCTTCTGGCGCAGCGAAGGAGGCAGCGCCGACACCGGCGGCAACCGCCCGCCGATCGTGCCGCCCTTCGTGCTGGGCTTCCTCGCACTCGCGGTGCTGAACTCACTCGGCTTCATTCCCGTGGCGCTCGCAGATCTCCTGGGCAAGGCTGCCTCCTGGGCGCTGCTCGCGGCCATCGCCGCGGTCGGCATGAAGACCGACCTGCGCAACGTCGTGCAGGTGGGCGGTGGTGCCATCGCACTGATCGTGGCCGAAACGCTCTTCCTCGCAGCTCTCGCGCTCGCCGGCATCACGCTGCTGGATCTCGGCAGATGAGCGCGCTGCTCCTCGCCTTCAACGTCGGCAGCTCCTCGCTGAAGTTTCAGGCGGCACCCGCCGACGCGCCGACCGAGGCGCTACTCTCGGGCACCATCGACCGCGTCGGCACCGAGGACGCCCGCCTCCGCCTCGCCAGCCCGGGCGAGGCGGAGGTCACCAGCCCCTGCGCCGCCCCCGACCAGGCGGCAACACTCCACGCCGCAGCCGACGCCATATCTCAGCAGCTGCCCGGTCGCGCCGTCATCGGCGCCGGGCACCGGGTGGTCCACGGCGGCCCGCACCTCGACACGCCGTGCGTGATCGACGCGGCCCTTGTTGCGCAGCTCGAGGCGCTGATCCCCCTCGCCCCGCTGCACCTGCCGCCCAGCCTGAAGGGCATCGCCGCCGCGCAATCGCTCTTCCCCGGCGCGCGCCACGTCGCCTGCTTCGACACCGGTTTCCACGCGGGCAAACCCTTCGCCCACGACAGCTTCGCCCTGCCCCGCGCCCAGTACGACGCAGGCCTGCGCCGCTACGGCTTCCACGGGCTGTCCTGCCAGTCGATCATGCGCAGCCTGCAGGCCGAGGGCTACCCGGCCGAGGACCGCCGCATCGCCATCGCCCATCTCGGCAACGGCTGCTCGGTCACGGCGGTCAGGGACGGGCGCAGCCTCTCCAACAGCATGGGTTTTTCCACCCTCGACGGCCTCGTCATGGGCACGCGCTGTGGCCGCATCGACCCCGGCGTGCTGCTCCACCTCCTGCGCGATGGCATGAGCCCGGCCGATCTCGAACGCCTGCTCTACCACGACTCCGGCCTGCGCGGGATCTCGGGCCTCTCCAACGACATGCGCGACCTGCTCGCCTCCGACACGCAGGCCGCCCGCGACGCGATCGAGATCTTCACCACCCGCATCGCCGAAGAGGTCGCCCGCACCGCCGCCGTCATGGGCGGGCTTGATACGCTGATCTTCTGCGGCGGCATTGGCGAAAACGCCCCCGACATCCGCACCGCGGTCACCAACGCCCTCGCCTTCCTGCCGGACCTCGAGGTGCTGGTCCGCGAAACCCGCGAGGAAGAGGAAATCCTCTGCGCCACGGCGGATCTCGTAGCCTAGTCCCCCGCGCCCAGCATCTCTACCGCCCGCCGCAGGTCTGCCTCGAACAGCGCCTCGGCCGCGACGCGTTCCGACGCCGGAAGCCGCAGCAGGTAGGAGGGGTGCACGGTTATCAGCACCGGCACGCCGTCCTCAGTGCGTTCCACGCCGCCCCGCCGCGCCATCAGCCCGGCACGGTCGCCGGTCAGGCTCTCCACCGCAGTGGCCCCCATGGCAAGGATCAGCTCGGGCTTCACCTGTTCGCGCTCCAGGTCCAGCCACCAGCGGCAATGGCGGATCTCGCCCCGGTTCGGCGCCTGGTGGATGCGCCGCTTGCCCCGCGGCGCGAACTTGAAATGCTTCACCGCATTCGTCACCCAGGCCTGCCGCCGGTCGAGCCCCGCCCGTGCGGCCACCGCGTCGAACAACTGCCCCGCAGGCCCCACGAAGGGCCTCCCTTCAAGGTCCTCGCGATCGCCGGGCTGCTCGCCCACGACCATCAGCCGTGCATCCTGCGGTCCCTCGCCCGGCACGGCCTGCGTCGCCCCTCCCCAAAGCGGACACCGCCGGCAGGCCGACAGAGACTCCGCGTCCGGCACCTCCCGCCCCTCGCGCAGCCGCGCGCCGATCCGCGCCGCCCGCGCAGGGGCCAGCGTCGGCGCCGCCGCGGCCATCTCAACCGCAAGCGCCTGCGCACCCGCCACCAGCTCCGGAATCAGAGCCGCCTCGGGCATGTTTTTCCAGTACTTGCGCGGCATCTCGGCCTGCATCGCCTTCACCTTCAGCCGCGCCGGGTTGAAGATGTTGCGGAAGTAGGTCCGCCAGAGGTCCTCGGCGGCATCCTCCGGCAGGTCGGGCCGCGCCTCGCCGGGCGCCAGCCGCAACCGCCCGTCTTCGAAATGCGCCGACAGGTCCGGCGTGAAGATCGACCAGTCCATGTCGCCGAACCGCTTCACGAAGAAGTCCGAAGCAGGCTCCAGGATGAAATGCGAAGGCTCGAACCAGGCCGCAAAACGACGCCGCGCCGCCCCGACCTCGCCAACGTCGCGGAACCGCAGGAAGGCCGTCATCTTGTGCCGATCACGCCGCACCTCCTTGGCCATCCGGTCCAGCCGCGCCACCCGCGCGTCGCCCCGGTCCTCCAGCAGGTGCCGGTTGCCCCGCAGCGCCCAGAGCGCGGCGTAGAGCCGGGCGAAACGCTCCGGATCGCGGTGCCAGACCACCCACCGCGCGAGATCGACAAACCCCTTCGGCACCCGCACCTCGCCCCCGAAGACCTGCGGCAGCGCCTCGGCGAAGAGATCCGCCTCAGCCTCACCCCGCTGCCACAGCACATCCTCGGGCGGCACGCCCGCGCCCAGCAGCGCCCGCGCCTCGTCCCGCCAGGCGGCAAAGGTGCCGGTTTCCGGCAGCACCACGGTCCGCATCAGATCAGCTGCAGCTGCTCGGGCGGCGCCACCACACGGGCACGCAGATCGACCGCCTCGGCCAGCGCGCCGGGCCGCCAGTCCGGCAGGGTGATGAAGGGCCGGGCCTGCCGCAGGTTCGCCCCCATCCGCCGCAGGTCGTCATAGCGCACCTCGCGGTGGCGCCGTGTCTCGAGCACCCGTTTGACCGTCTTCGCCCCCAGCCCGGGCACCCGCAGCAGCATCTCGCGCTCCGCCCGGTTCACCGCCACCGGGAACAGGTGCCGGTTGCCCAGTGCCCAGGCGAGCTTGGGATCGACCTCCAGGTCGAGGTGTCCGCCACGCGTCGCCCCCGCGATCTCCTCCACGTCGAAGCCGTAGAACCGCAGCAGCCAGTCCGCTTGATACAGCCTGTGCTCGCGCATGAGCGGCGGCTTCACCAGCGGCAGCGCGGCCGAGGCATCGGGGATCGGCGAAAAGGCCGAGTAATAGACCCGGCTCAGCTTGTAGCCCGAATAAAGCCGCGTGGCGCTGCGCAGGATGGTGCTGTCATCGGCGCCATCCGCACCCACGATCATCTGCGTCGACTGCCCCGCCGGGGCAAAGCGCGCGGCCCGCCTGCCGGTGTGGCTGCGCTCCTTGCCCGCCTCGCGCTTCAGCCGCACGTCGGCCATGGCCTTGCGGATCTGCCCGGGCGACTTCTCGGGCGCGTAGGACTGCACCGCTGCGTCCGTGGGCATCTCCACGTTGATCGACAGCCGGTCGGCCAGCAGCCCCGCTTCCTCGATCAGCTCGGGCGCGGCATCGGGGATGGTCTTGAGATGCACGTACCCGCGAAACCCGTGCTCGTGGCGCAACAGCCTGGCGATCCGCACCATGTCGCCCATGGTCTCGTCCGGGCTGCGGATGATCCCCGAGGACAGGAACAGCCCTTCGATGTAGTTGCGGCGATAGAACTCCAGCGTCAATTCCACCACCTCCTCGGGCGAGAACCGCGCCCGTTCGACGTTGGAACTCACCCGATTCACGCAATAGGCGCAGTCGTAGATGCAGAAGTTCGTCATCAGGATCTTGAGCAGGCTGATGCAGCGCCCGTCCGGCGCGTAGGCATGGCAGATGCCCGACCCAGTGACCGACCCGATCCCCGTGCCGTCCTTCGAATCCCGCCTCTGCCCGCCCGAAGACGCGCAGGAGGCATCGTATTTCGCGGCATCCGAGAGGATCGCCAACTTGCGGTCGAGACTCATCTTTCCCATGATGTTCATCATATGTTCTCGCCACGTCGGATCAAGCCCATAGAGCGCGGCGACCTGCGGCAAACCGCCGGCGACCGTGCCTCAGGGCAGAAGCAGCCCGCCGTCCACGTGCAGCACCTGCCCCGTCATGTGCCCCGCCCCCGGCGACAGCAGGAAGGCGACTGTCTCGGCAATGTCCGCCGGTTCGCCCAACCGCCCGTTCGGCGTTATCGCCCGCGCGCGCTCCATTGCCTCGCTCGTCGTCGCCCGATGGCCGCCGGCGTCCTTGCGCACGAACCCCGGCGCGATGCAGTTGACCGTGACGCCGTCCGGGCCAAGCTGCGCCGCAAGCGTCATGGCCAGCGCCTCAAGCGCCGCCTTGGCGGCGCTGCTGGCCGGGAACAGCATGCCGTTCGTCCCGAAGGAATGCGCGACGAAGGAACTCACCGCGATCACCCGCCCCCGGTCCGAGGCCTGCAGGTCGGGAAGCGCGGAATCGATCAGCCGGAAGAAGGCCATCGGCATAGTGGCGAACGCGCGCTCTAGGTCCCCCGCCGACAGCTCGCCAAAGCACGACCGCTGCGCCCGTCCGGCGTTCGACACCACCTGATCGACCCGGCCAAAGGCCTCCCGCGCCGCCGCGAGCAGCGACCCCGGCACCGCCGGATCGGACAGATCCCCCAGCCGCGTGACCACCTCGGCACCTGCAACCCGCGCCGCCTCGGCGACCGCTGCCAATCCGTCCGCGTTGCTGCCGGTGTGCAGCAGCAGCCCGACGCCCGGCGCCGCGACGCGACGCGCGATTGCGGCGCCGATGCCGGTGGCCGCCCCCGTGATGACAATGACCGGTTCGCTGGACATGCCCGTCCTCCTCAAGAATGCACCTTCATCCGCAGCCCCATCACGCCCCCCCGGTTCCAGCAGGCGGCCATGTGTCCCTCCGCCTTCGGCTCCAGCGGCGGCACCTCGTCACGGCAACGCTCGGTGGCGATGGGGCATCGGGGGTGGAAGCGGCAGCCCGAGGGCGGGTCGGCAATGTCCACCGCCTCGCCCGGGTGGATGATGCGGCGGCGCGCGCGCTGCACCGGCGGATCGGCCACCGGAACCGCCGACAGCAACGCTTCGGTATAGGGGTGCACGGGACGCTCATAGATCGCCTCGCGCGGGGCGACCTCGACGATGCGCCCGGCATACATGATCGCCACCCGGTGCGAGATGTGCCGCACGATGGCGAGGTCATGCGCGATGAACAGGAAGGCGATGCCAAGCTCGCGCTGCAGGTCCTGCATCAGGTTCACCACCTGCGCCCGGACCGAGACATCGAGCGCCGACACCGGTTCGTCCGCGACGATGAGCGAGGGCTTCAGCGCCAGCGCGCGGGCGATGCCGATCCTCTGGCGTTGGCCGCCGGAGAAGCTGTGGGGATAGCGGTCGGCGGCGTCGGCGGGCATGCCCACGCGGTCGAGCAGTCCGCGCACCTCGCGCGCCGCTTCGGCCCGCGATGCGACAAGTCCGTGGACCAGCAGCGGTTCGGCCACGATGTCGGCCACGGTCATGCGCGGGTTGAGCGAGGTGTAGGGGTCCTGCAGGATCAACTGCATCCGCGCCCGCAACTTGCGCAGGGCGTCCCCGCGAAGGTGGGTGATGTCCTTCCCTTCGAAACTGATCCGTCCCGCCGAGGCCGGCACCCGGCGCAGGATCGCCCGTCCCACGGTGGTCTTGCCCGACCCGGATTCTCCGACCAGCCCCAGCGTCTCGCCCGGAGCGATCTGAAGGGACACGTCGCTGACCGCCGTCACCGATCGCGCGCGCCGGAACAGCCCGCCCGAGGACAGCGGGTAATCGACCGAAAGGCCGTCGACGGAAAGGGCGGGATCGCGTGTCATGCGGCGCCCACGTCCCAGGCGTCGACCCCGGCCCGGCAGCAGGCGACATGGCCCGCGCCGTGCGATGCCAGGCGCTGCGGCGCATGGCACGCCGCCTGCGCGGCGGGGCAGCGCGGCCGGAAGGCACAGCCCTCGGGCGGGGTCCGCAGCCCCGGGGGCGTGCCGTCGATGGAGACCAGCCGGTCCTCCACCGCGTCGAGCCGCGGGGTCGAGCGGATGAGCCCCTGCGTGTAGGGGTGCCCGGGGCGGGCAAAGATGTCGTCGACCGTGCCGGTTTCCACGATCTGGCCCGCGTACATCACCGCCACCCGGTGGCAGAGCCCCGCCACGATGCCAAGGTCGTGGGTGATGAGGATGATCGAAAGGCCGAGCTTTTCCTGCAATCCCGCCAGCAGTTCGAGGATCTGCGCCTGGATTGTCACGTCGAGCGCGGTGGTGGGTTCGTCCGCGATCAGCAGGCGCGGCTCGCTCGCGATGGCCATGGCGATCATCACCCGCTGCCGCATCCCGCCCGAGAACTCGTGCGGGTACTGGTCGAGGCGGCGCGAGGCGCCCGAGATCCCCACCGCGTCCAGCAGCTCGGCCGCGCGGGTGCGCGCCGCGGCGCCGCGCAGGCCGAGGTAGAGGTGGATCACCTCGCCCAGCTGCGCGCCCACCGTCATCAGCGGGTTGAGAGAGGTCATGGGGTTCTGGAAGATCATCGTGATCTCGCGCCCCCAGATCCGGCGGGGCCTGCGCCGCACGCCTTCGCCCACCAGCGGCATGCCATTCCAGCGCACCGCGCCACCGGCAATCCGCCCCGGCACGTCGATCAGCCCCATCACGGCCTGCGCGGTCACGCTCTTGCCCGAGCCGCTTTCGCCGACGAGCCCCAGCGTCTCGCCGCGCCCGAGCGTCAGTGAGACGCCGCGCACCGCCTGCACCAGCCCGGCGCGCGTGTCGAAGTCGACCCGGAGGTCGTCGATCTCGAGCAGGGGATCGTTCATGCCGTGCCCCTCCGCCTGCGCCGCGCGGCCACGGTGCGGGCGTGGCGCTTCTCGCGCTCCTCGGGGTCGGTCGTCACCCGCAGCCAGTTGGCGAAGAGGTTGATCGACAGCACCGTCGCGACGATGGCCAGCCCCGGGAAGGTCACCAGCCACCACGCGATAAAGAGGTAATCCCGCCCCGAGGCCACATCGAGCCCCCAGGAGGTGTCGGGTGGCTGCACCCCGAAGCCGAGGAAGGAGACCGCCGCCTCGGCCAGCACGATGTTGGTGAACTCGAGGATCAGCAGCGTCAGCAGCGGCGACACGAGGTTGGGCAGGATGTGCACGAAGATCACCCGCGAGGGGCGGCAGCCGATGACCTCGGCCGCCTCGACATAGGGTGTCTGCCGCGTGGAGGACACGACGCTGCGCACGAGCCGCGCGTAGACCATCCAGTTGGTCACCGACAGCACGATGATGAGCGTCCACATGCCGGGGCCAAGGACGCCGACCACCAGCAGAATCAGAAGGATGCCCGGAAAGGACACCTGGATGTCCACCAGCCGCATCAGCACGGAATCCGTCCGCCCGCCCATGAAGCCGGCCCAGAGCCCGACCACCGTGCCGATGCCCGCCGCGATCAGGCAGGTCAGCCCGCCGATGGTCAGCGTCGTGCGCGCACCCCAGATCAGCCGACTGAAAACGTCACGGCCAAGGTTGTCTGTCCCGAGGATGTGCTCCCAGCTTCCGCGATCATTCCAGACCGGCGGCGTCAGCCGCGACAGGATCGACTGGTCGGCGGGATCGTAGGGCGCCACCAGCGGGGCAAGGATTGCCATGGCGACGATGGCGAGAATCACGGCCAGCCCCAGCGCCGCGGGCTTGTCCTGCCAGAGCTCGGCCAGAAGGGCGCGGAGCGGTCGGTGGGGCCTTGCCTGCGTCATCAGTTCAGCTCGATGCGCGGGTCGATCATCTTCGACAGCACGTCCATCAGGATGCCGATGCAGACGATCATCAGCGCGATGGAAAAGACGATAGCCTGCACCAGGAACAGGTCGCCGCGCTGGATCGCCTGCACGGCCGTCAGGCCCAGCCCGGGCCAGCCAAAGACCGTCTCGACCACCACGGTATAGCCCGAGAGCGTCGTGATCAGCTCCCACCCCGAGATCGACAGGAAGGGCACCATGATGTTGCGCAGCGTGTGCACGCGCAGGATGCGCCCGAGGCCCAGCCCCTTGGCGCGGGCGGTCTTGACGTATTGCGTGTTCATCTCGTCGATCATGGCCGCGCGCACCATCATGGTGAAGCGCGCCAGCGGCGTCATCGCCAGCGTCAGCGCGGGCAGCACGAGGTGCGCGGGCGTCCCGATGCCCGACGTCGGCAGCCATTTCAGCGTGACCGAGAAGATCATGATCGCCATCAGCCCCAGCCAGAACTGCGGCATGGCGAGGCCCAGCAGGCTGATCGAGGTGGTCAGCCGATCGGCTAATCCCCCGGGGCGCAGCGCCGCGATGGCCCCCAGCGGGATCGACAGCACCACCGCCGTGCCGAGGCCCGCGGCAATCAGCAGCGCGGTGTTGGGAAGGCGCTCGAAGACCACCTCCATGGCCGGGCGCCGCTGCCACAGGCTGTCGCCGAAATCGAGCAGCGCGACATCGCCCGCGAAGCGCAGGAACTGCACCCAGATCGGCTGGTCCAGCCCGATCTGCGCGGCGAAGGCAGCCCGCTGTTCGTCCGAGGCGCTTAGCGGCAGCATCAGCGACACCGGATCACCGGCCAGCCGCGTGATGACGAAGACCACCGTGGTCACGCCGAAGACGACGAGGAACCCCTGGAACAGGCGTCGGAGGATGAAGTCGGTCAAGCGTCACTGGTCCCGGGACGTGCCGGGGCGGGTGGCCCGCCCCGGTCATTGCGGTCGCTCACTCGGAGACCGACATCTCGCTGATGATCAGCTTGGCGTCGGTGCGCGGTTGCCATTCCATCCGCTCGGACATGCCGTAGATGTCCTGAAGGTTGAACAGCGGCACCGTGTAGTTGCGGTCATGCGCGCGTTTCAGGATCTCGTCGTAAAGCGCCTGCCGCGCGTCCTCGTCCGTCTCGACCCGGGCCTCGTCGATCATCTCGGCCATTTCCGCGTCCGAGTTCGACGCCGCGGCCCCGTCCATGTGGTAGATGAAGGATGTCTCGCGGTCCGCGTCCAGCAGCTCGTTCGAGTTGGCGATGAAGATCGCGTCGGGGCGCGGCCCGTCGCCCATCAGGCTGTCGAGGTATTGCGAGAATTCCTGGATGTCGGTGGTCACGTCCAGCCCGGTCTCGGCCCAGTAGGCGGCGACCGCCTCGATTTGCTCCCGGTCCTTCAGCCAGCGGCCGGATTCGCCCACGACGACCAGCGGCGCGCCCACGGCATCGGCCTCCTCGATGAGCGCCCGCGCCCGCTCGGGATCGTAGTCGTAGTAGTCGAGATCGTCGTTGAAGCCGAAGGCCGCCGGGTTCACGTGGGTGCCCTTGGCGATGCTCGCGTAGCCCATGAACAGCGCCTGCACCATGGCCTCGCGGTCGATGGCGAGGTTCAGGGCCTCGCGCACCTTGGGGTCCTGCGTCACCTCGTTGTCGGTGCCCAGCACGAAGACCGAGGTTTCCAGTCCCGGCACGGCCGCGAACTTCGGCACGGTCGAGGTGAACTCGGGCAGCAGGTTGGTGATGACGTCGAATTCACCGGCCATGAGGCCCGAAAGCCGCGTTCCGGGCTCGGGCACGAAGCGGTAGGTCACCTCGTCGATCTCGGGCTCGCCGCCCCAGTAGTCGGGGTAGGCGGCAAGCTCGAGCTCGGTGCCGCGGTCCCAGCTTTCGAACATGTAGGGCCCGGTGCCCACCGGCGCGCTGGCCAGGTCGCCCTCGGCGGCATAGCCGGGGTCGATCATCTTCATCCAGTACATCCGCGACGGCAGGATCGGGTCCGGCCCCGAGGTCAGGATAATGACGGTCATGTCGTCGACCTTTTCGGCCCCGGCGATGGTGCCAAAATAGGCCATCTGCTCAGAGTTGTTCTCGGGGTCGATCACCCGCTCGACCGAGGCCACCACCGCGTCGGCGTTGAAAGGCGCGCCGTTGTGGAAGGTCACACCTTCGCGAAGCGTGAACTGCCATGTGGTCTCGTCGATCTGCTCGGGCGCGGCTGCGGCCAGCCCCTCGATCAGCTCGCCCTCGGGCGTGCGCGCCATCAGCGCCTCGTAGATGTTGTCGTTGACCTGCCGTTCGCCGCCGTCGTCGCGCAGCTGCGGGTCGAGCGTCGAGGGCTCCGACCCGATGGCAATGGTGATCGCCTGCGCCGAGACGGAGCCGCCCGACGCCGACATGAAGAGGGCGGCAAGGCCCGCGCTCATCGCCAGAACTCTGAAAGTCATCAATCTATCCCCTGTCGAAGCGTGCTTTTGTTCTTTGCCGGAGTGCGCCCCGGGTCTGCTGCCGCCGCCGGCCGGGACAGGTTCACCACCCCGGACCGCCAAACGCCAACTTCCCGGCGCCCGTCTCCGCGGGGTTGCCGGCAGCCGTCCTGCGTTCGTCGCGACCTCGCAGGATGCTATCGGCGCCCGACAGTTGCCGGAAGCCCGGAAAAGTGGTCCGGCGATGAGTTTTGATCATGCCGAGGCCGTACTGGCACAACCAGCCGCAGCGCTGCGGGCCTCGCCTAGCAGCCAGTCGCGCACCGCCTGCAGCTCGGGCCGGTGGGCCCGGGTTTCGGGGATCGCGATCCAGTAGGTCTCGCCCGAGGGCACCGGCGCACCGAAAGGCAGCACGAGGCTGCCCTCCTCCAGCTCGCGGGTCACGTAATGCCAGGGCACCACCGCCATCCCCAGACCCTCGACCGCCCCGCGGATCAGCATCTCGTTGCGCGAAAACCGCATCCCCTGGATCGCGCCCTCGTAGCGCACCCCCGAAGCGCGCAGCCAGGCTAGCCACAAGCTCGGACGGCGCGCGTTCTGCAGGGTCGGCACCCGGTTGCAGTCCAGCAACTCGCCCACGGGCCCGATCTCGCGCATCAGCCCGGGCGAGGCCACAACCGCAAGCTGCTCGCGAAACAAGGGGCGGGCCCGCATCTCGCCCCAGGCATCGACGCCCCGCGTGATCGCGATGTCGAGCTTGCCGGTATCGGCCTCGGCCCCGTCGCGCAGGTCGAGCACCTCGACCGGAAGCCCCGGAAAGGCCTTCGCGAACCGCGGCAGCCGCGGCATCAGCCAGCGTGCGGCAAGCGCCGATGGCGCCCCGAGCATGAGCGACATACTGGCCTTGCGCCCCCGCACCGCGTCTATCGAAATCTCCTCCAGCCGGTCGAGGTTCTGCCGCACCTCCTCGGCGTATACCCGGCCCGCGTCGGTCAGCACCAGCCGCGACCCCGTGCGCTCGAAAAGCCGCACGCCAAGCTGGGTCTCCAGATGGTTGATGTGCCGGCTGATCCCGCTCTGGGTCAGCATCAGGTCCTCCGCCGCACGCGTGAAGCTGAGATGCCGCGCCGCGGCCTCGAAGGCCTGCAACGCCGAAAGCGAGGGCAGGAAGCGGCGCACGTGTGTTCCTTCGCAAGGGCTGCATGAGCAAAACTCATGCGCGAACCAGTTTTCAACGTTTTCCCCGCGGGATCGCCCCAGTCTAGAGTCGCAGTCACAACGGGGCAACGCGCGTGATCGGATGCGCCCTCCGCTGCCGCCAAATTGCGCAACAACGGCAAGCCCCGGCACCGGCGGCCATCCCGGCGCACAGGGACAGAAAGACACGCGATGCCTCAGAACGGGCCCGGACAGGTTGTCGTCATCGGCGCGGGAATCATCGGCGCCTGCACCGCCCATGCGCTTCTCGACGCGGGGCGACAGGTCACCCTGGTCGATCCCGACAGACCCGGCGGCGCCCAGGCGGCAAGCTACGGCAACGGCGGCTTCCTCAGCCCCGCCTCCAGCATCCCGATGTCGGTGCCCGGCCTGTGGCGCAGGGTCCCGGGCTACCTGCTCGATCCCTCCGGCCCCCTGACGATCCGCTGGCGCCACTTGCCGCGGCTCGCTCCCTGGCTGATCCGCTTCCTGCGCGCCGGCGCGACCCAGACCCGCTTGCACCGCACGGCGGGCATCCTTGCGGGTCTCGTGGGCGATGGCGCGGCCCGCCACATGGCGCTTGCTGGCAGCGCAGGCTGCCCCGAGCTGATCCGCCAGGACGGGTTGATCTACGCCTACGAAACCCGCGCCGAATTCGATGACGAGGCCGCCTTCTGGCAGCTGCGCCGCTACAACGGGCTGCGCTGGCGCGAACTCTCGGACGAGGCGCTCTGGGATTTCGAACCCGCCCTGCGTCCGCTCCACCGCTTTGCCGCCGTGGTCGACGATGGCGCCCATTGTACCGACCCGGGGGCCTATGTCGCGGCGCTCGTCGGCGCCGCCGAACGCCGTGGCGCGCGGCTGGTTCGCGCCCGCGCCACCGGCTTTACCTGCTCTGATGGACACCTCCGCGCGGTGCGCACCAATGAGGGCGAGCAGCCCTGCACCGCGGCCGTCATCGCCGCCGGCATCGACTCCGCGGATCTCGCCGCGCAGCTTGGCGATGCGGTGCCACTGGTCAGCGAACGCGGCTACCACGTGGAGCTTCCCACGGGTCCGGGCGCGCCCCGGCGACCGGTCATGCCGGGCCGCGGCAAGATGGCAAACCTGCCCACCCGCACCGGACTGCGTGCGGCAGGTCAGGTGGAACTGGCCAGCACCGACGCGCCCCCCGACTGGCGCCGCGCGGATATCCTGCTCGACACGCTGCGCCGGACCTACCCCGACCTCACCATCGACCCGTCGCAGGTGCGCCGCTGGTACGGGCATCGCCCTTCCACCCCCGACGGCCTGCCGGTGATCGGACAGGCCACGGCCACCCCGGACGTCATCCACGCCTTCGGCCACGGCCATTCCGGCCTCGTCGCCGCCCCGATCACCGGCGCCATCGTCGCGGCACTCATCGGCGGCACGCCCCCGCCCCTCGACCCCGCCCCCTTCGCGCCCGCCCGCTTCCGCTGAAGGGATCAGCCAAAGCCGCTTGCACCCGGCGCATGCCCCGTGCTTCCTGTTCCCGCCCAAGGCAGGAAGGCACGCCCATGATCCCCGGCCCCCGCAACCTCATCACCGACATCCCCGGCCTCTATGTCGGCAATGCCGAGGACCACGGCGCCCGCACCGGCACCACGGTGCTGACCGCCGACCGGCCCATGACCGCCTCTGTCGCGGTGCAGGGCGGCGCCCCCGGTACGCGCGAAACCGACCTGCTCGCCCCCGACAAGACCGCACCCGGCGCCGATGCGCTCGTGCTCTCGGGCGGCAGCGCCTTCGGCCTTTCCGCAGCACAAGGCGTCATGCACGCGCTGCACGCTGCAGGCCGCGGCTTCCCGGTCCTCTCGGCCCGCGTCCCCATCGTGCCCGCCGCAATCCTCTTCGACCTGCTGAACGGCGGCGACAAGACCTACGACGAGGGATTCTTCCCCGACCTCGGCCGCCGCGCCCTCGCCAATGCGCGCCAGGACTTCGCCCTCGGCACGACCGGCGCCGGCACCGGCGCCCAGACCGCGCAGCACAAGGGCGGCCTCGGCTCGGCCAGCCTGGTCGTCGGCGATCACACCGTGGGCGCGCTCGTCGCCACCAACCCCATGGGCAGCGTCACGACCCCCTCGGGCCGTCACTTCTGGGCCGCACCCTACGAGATCGCCAGCGAATACGGCGCGCTCGGCCCCGATCCGACCGAGGGCCTTCAGCCCCTGCCGCCCAGCCGCAAGGCCGCCGCCATGGCCAGCCTCGGCAACACCACCATAGCGATTGTCGCCACCGATGCCGCCCTCGACAAGGCACAGTGCCACCGCATGGCCGTAGCCGCCCACGACGGCATGGCCCGCGCCATCCAGCCCGCGCACAGTCCGCTAGACGGCGACCTCGTCTTCGCCGCCAGCACCGGCGCCACGCCCGTCGAAAACCCGGTGGAAACGCTCACCCTGCTCGGCCATGCCGCGAGCATCTGCCTCGCCCGCGCCATTGCCCGCGCGGTGTGGGAGGCCACGCCCATGCCCGGCGACACCCTGCCGACCCTGCAGCAGGAGCTCGGCCGCGCGCGCTAGCGCAGGATCGGCGGCTTGTCCGGATCGCTGCCCGGCGCCGGGCGCTCCACCGCCTCGGCCTGCGGCGCCTCCGGCAGATCAAAGCGCAGGCCCACCCGCGCCAGCCGCGCCGCAATCGGATCACTGCGCCGCAGGAAGACCACGTCGAGCGCCCCGGCATCCAGCCCCGAGAAGACTAGCGCCTCGTTGATCGCCCGCGCCAGCGCATCCTCGGACCCCGGAACAGGCTCGGCAATGCCCAGAAGGTGCCCGCGCGAATTGTCCTCGTAAACGGCCGCGGCGAGCCAGGCACAGGCCGCGAGCCCCGCCGCACTCGCCAGCCGCGCGTCCAGCGCCTCGAGCAGCACCTGCGGCAGCCCCGATGGCGGCGAAAGCTCCGAAACCCGCGCCTCGCTTTCCTCCGGTCCGTGATCCAGCGTCCCGGCCAGCCAGTCCACCGCCTCGGCCGGCAGCAACAGCGACGAGGGCGCCACCTCCAGGTTCACGCCCATCCCGATGCCCTGCCCGGCGAGCATCCGCACCACCGCGCGCCCCGGCAGCGCCGCGTAGGGCGAGATCCGCCCGGTAAAGGCCGAGAGCCGCTCCTCCCGGTCGAAGACCAGCACCACCTTCGCCTCACCCAGGTCGAAGATCTCGGGTTCCACCACATCGCCCTCGGGCTCCCTGGTCAGCAGCACGAACATCTCGGTGGCGGCCAGCCGGTCGTAAAAGCGCAGCCGCGCGGCATCGTCCTGCGGCGCGGCCTCCATGGCCTCATGCGCGGCGTCGAGCGGTGTCGTCTCGGTCATCCATCACCTCGCGGATGCGGGTCCGGAGCACCGGCAGCAGCTCGGCCTCGAACCAGGGGTTGCGTTTCAGCCATGCCGTATTGCGCCACGACGGATGCGGCAAGGGCACCGCATCGGGCCAGTAGTCGCGCCAGCGCGCCACGGTCTCGGTCACGCCCGCCCGGGTGCCCAGGTGGTAGCGGTGCGAATAGCCGCCAACGTAGAGCTTCAGCGCGAGGTCCGGCAGCGCCTCCATCACCGCGCCGTGCCAGGTCTCGCCGCAGACCTTCGGCGGCGGCAGGTCGCTGCCCTTGGCGTCATACCCCGGAAAACAGAAGGCCATGGGCACGATGGCGACGCGCGACATGTCCCAGAACTCATCCTCGCTCAGCCCCAGCCAGGCCCGCAACCGCTGCCCCGAGGGGTCGTCGAAGGGCCGCCCCGACTTGTGCACCCGCATCCCCGGCGCCTGCCCGGCGATCAGCAGCCGGGCACCGGGCCGGAACCACACGACCGGGCGCGGCGCATGCCGCGTGGCCGTCGCGGCAAAGCGCTCCGCGCAGATGCGGCAGCGCGCGATCCTCTCTGTCAGCGGCTCATCCATATGTCTCCAGATAGGCCCTTCATCCGCGATCCGCCATGACCCCGGCCACCCGCGCCCGCAGCACCGGCAGCAGTTCCGCCTCGAACCAGGGATTGCGCTTCAACCACGAGCTGTTGCGCCAGGAGGGATGCGGCAGCGGCACGGCCCCCGGCAGGAACGCGCGCCAGCGCCCCACCGTCTCGCCCACGCCGCCCCGCGCGCCCAGATGCCAGCGCTGCGCCAGCCCGCCCACCGCCAGCAGCAGCGGCACCTCGCCCACCTCCGCCATGACCGCATCGCGCCAGGTCCGGCGGCAGATCGCGGGCGGCGGAAGGTCGTTCCCTGCCGCGTCATAGCCCGGAAAGCAGAAGCCCATCGGCACGATCGCCACACGGTCGCGGTCGTAAAACGCGGCCTCCTCCAGCCCCAGCCAATCCCGCAACCGGACTCCCGAGCCGTCCCGGAACGGAAGATCGCCCTCGTGCGACCGCCGCCCCGGCGCCTGGCTCGCGATCGCCAGCCGCACGCCCGGGCGGAACCACACCAGCGGCCGCGGCGCATGCCCCGTCGCCGTCGCGGCAAAGCGATCCGCGCAAATGCGACACTCTGCCAGTCTCTTCCTCAACTCTGACATGCCGCACGGACCTAGCCCATGCCGCCCGCGCGGAAACACCCTCCCGTCAATCGCACGGCGCATGTGTCCCCGCCTGCGCTTCTTCTCGCTCCAAATACCTCGGGGGAGCGCCGCAGGCGCGGGGCGGAGCCCCCACCGATGTTCCTTCGGAAAACCGACCCCGCTCCGACATATCCAATCATTTCGAAACCGCTAGAAATATCGCTTGCCAGATCACATCATTTCGACGATGCTAGAAACATGAAAAACGAATCCGCCCCCCGCCTGCACGACATGCCGCTCGAGATCGCCGCGTCCAAGTTCGCGGCGCTCGGCTCCGAACAACGCCTCTCGGTGCTGCGCGCCCTTGTGCGGGCCGGCCCCGAGGGGCTCAGCATCGGTGAACTCGGCGCGCGCACGGGCGTGACCGGCTCCACCCTCACACACCACATGCGCATCCTCACGCAGGCGGGCCTCGCCACGCAGGCGAAGCAGGGCCGCAGCGTGATCTGCGCCGCCGCCGCCTACGACGAGGTGCGCGAGCTGTCGAATTTCCTGCTCACCCAGTGCTGCGCGGACTGCCCGCCCGGACAAAGGAACCACGATCATGGCTGAGACAACCCAGCGTCCCCCGCGCCGCCTGCCGCGCCCCGACCCGGCTTGGCTCGCCAGTCTCGCGCTGGTGGGGGCCGTGGCCCTCTTCGACACCGGCCGCACCGTCGAGACCGTCACCTTCGCAGGCAGCGCGCTTGCCCACACCGCGCCCTTCATCCTCTTCGCGGTGCTGGCCGTGGCGACGCTCAAGGCAACCGGATCGGAAAACCTCCTCGCCCGCGCCTTCGAGGGCAATCCCGCCCGCATGATCGTGCTGGCGGCGCTGCTGGGCGGGCTCTCGCCCTTCTGCAGCTGCGAGGTCATCCCCTTCATCGCCGCCCTCCTGGCCGTGGGCGCGCCGCTCGGTGCCGTCATGGCCTTCTGGCTCGCCTCGCCACTCATGGACCCGGCCATGTTCCTCATCACCTCCGGCACGCTCGGCTGGGACTTCGCCGTGGCCAAGACCCTCGCCGCGGTCGCCCTCGGCCTCTTCGGCGGCTTCGGCACCATGGCCTTCGCGCAGAGCCCCGTCTTCCGCGATCCCTTGCGCGTGAAACGCCAGTCCAGCTGCGGCAGCTGCTGTTCGGGCAGCAAGAAACCCTTCTCCGACACGCCCAAGTGGCGCTTCTGGGAAGACGCCCCGCGCCGCGCCACCTTCCGCGAGACCGCCTTGGAAAACGGCCTCTTCCTGCTCAAGTGGCTGACGCTCGCCTACCTGCTGGAGGCCGTCATGCTGCGTTACATCCCGGCCGAGACCGTGGCCACGCTTCTGGGCGGCACCGGCATCTGGCCCATCGTCCTGGGCGCCGTGGTGGGCGCGCCCGCCTACCTCAACGGCTACGCCGCGATCCCCATGGTCGATGCTCTGCTGGCCCAGGGCATGTCGCAGGGCGCGGCAATGAGCTTCGTGCTCGCCGGCGGCGTCAGCTGCATCCCCGCCGCCGTCGCGGTCTGGGCGCTGGTCAAGCCGCGGGTCTTCGCCGCCTACATCGGCTTCGCCGTCACCGGCGCGCTGGCCGCAGGTCTCGCCTGGGGCGCCCTGGCCTGAGCCGACCCGACGATCCTGCGCGCCGGCCCCCTCCCGGCGCGCAAGCCCTCTGCCGGTTCCAGCGCCATGCGCCCACGGGCCGCGCCCCGTCTCCCTGCCCCCGCGTTGCCCCCCGCCCCTCGAGCCGCTAAGCCGGAGAAGGGGACGTGGCGACGACGAGGGCGGTGACGGTGAAGGGCCTCTGGCATTTTCTGACGACCTATTCGCTCCTGCTGGTCTTCGGCACTCTGATCGCGCTGGTCTGGGCCAACACCGATGCCGCCAGCTACCACCACTTCGTCGAGTTCGAGCTCTGGAACCCCGCCCCCATCGGCGAGGCCCGCGAAGGCCACCGCGCGCTGACCGTCCACTACCTCTTCAACGACCTGCTCATGGCCTTCTTCTTCGCCACCGCCGCGAAAGAGGTCTGGGAGGCCGTCGTCCTCCAGAACGGCAGCCTGCGCGGCAAGAAAGCCGCGACCCCGCTCTTCTCCACGCTGGGCGGCATGCTCGGTCCTCTCACCGTCTACCTCGGGCTCGCGACGATCCTCGGCTCCGAAACCTACGACGCCGTCTCCAATGGCTGGGCCATCCCGACCGCCACCGACATCGCCTTCTCCTACCTCGTGGGACGGCTCGTCTTCGGCGCGGGCCACCCGGCGGTGCGCTTCCTGCTGCTGCTGGCCATCGCGGACGACGCCGCGGGGCTCATCGTTCTGGCGATCTTCTATCCCTCCGACGATCTCGCTCCGCTCTGGCTGCTGGTCTCGCTCGGCGCGGCGCTGACCGCCTACATCCTCTTCAACTGGCTGCCGCGCTACCTCGACCGCGGCCATGCCAGCCGCTCCGCCGCCACGTGGGTGCGCCACCGCCTTCACGTCTGGCCCTACGCTCTGGCCGGCGCCGTGTCGTGGTTCGCCTTCATGAAGGCCGGCCTGCACCCGGCGCTCGGGCTCCTGCCGGTGATCCCGGCGATCCCCCACGCCGACCGGCCCTTCGGCCTCTTTGCCGAGGAAGAGCAGTACATGACCGACCTGCTCAACACGATCGAACACGCCCTGCATGGGCCGGTCCAGGTCATTCTCTTCTTCTTCGGCCTGCTCAACGCCGGCGTCGTGTTCCAGTCCATCGGCACCACGACCTGGCTGGTGCTGGCCGGGCTGCTGATCGGCAAACCCGTGGGCATCGCGCTCTTCGGATGGATTGCGGCGCGGCCGCTGCGGCTCGGCATTCCCGACGGGATGCGCACCATCGACCTGCTCGTGGTCGGCTGCGTCGCCTCCATCGGCTTCACCGTCTCGCTCTTCGTGGCCTCCGTCGCTTTCGACAGCGGACCGGTGCAGGACGCCGCCAAGATGGGCGCGCTCTTCTCCTTCGCGGCCGCGCTGATCTCCATGGTGGCCGCGCGCCTCGCCGGGGTGAAGAAAAAGGCACTCTGACCTCGCACCCCGGGACACCGGCCGCCGGGCCGTCCCATTGAGACTCCACGCAAAATTCGCGCCTGCCCGCAACGCCGCCACGGTGCCTGCCCCACGGTCACGTTTCCGCCAGTTGCCGTGACGGCCGAATTCACCGCTGGAAGACGCAAGGCTCGGCCCCTATGCTGATCACGTTTCCACAGCCGCGCTAGGGGGAAGGGCCGCCCGTGCCACAACACCGTCTGACCGCGCTCGCCGCCATCCTGTGCGGCGCGCTCCATGCCGCCCCCGCTCTGGCGCTCGATGACGTGACGATCCGTGGGATCGAAGACGAGGAGCTGCAGGGTCAGCTGCGGAGCGCCTCCTCGCTCGTCGCCTTCGAATCCGAGGACGCCCCGACCCCGCAGGAAGTGCTCTCGGCCGCCCGCGCGGATTATTCCCGCATGCTCGAGGTGATGTATTCCACCGCCCGCTACGGCGCCGTCATCCGCATCTCACTCGACGGTCGCGAAGCCGCCGACATTCCCGTACTGGCCGCGCCCGACAGCTTCACCAACGCCGTCATCACCATCGAGCCCGGGCGCAAGTTCCGCTTCGGCCGGACCGAGATCGGCCCCCGCGCGCCCGACACCGAACTGCCCGAGGACTTCGCTTCCGGAGAATGGGCCCGCGCGCCCGTCGTGCGAGAGGCCGCCAGCAGCACCGTCTCGTCTTGGGAAGAAGCGGGCTACGCCAAGGCCGCGGTCACCGACCAGCGCGTCACCGCCCGACACGCCGACAGGCTGCTCGACGTGATGATCCGGGTGGAGCCGGGCCGACAGGTCACATTCGGCGATATCACCGTATCCGGCGATACCAGCGTCAGCCCCGCCCGCGTGCGCCAGATGGCCGGCATTCCGCGTGGTGAAAGGTTCGATCCCGACGCGGTCGAGGACGCCGGCACCCGCCTGCGCAAGACCGGCACCTTCCGCTCGGTCGTCATCACCGAATCCGAGACCGTGAACCCCGACGACACGCTCGATTTCAACATCGACCTCGTCGACCGCCCGCCGCGCCGCATCGGCGGCGGGATCGAGCTCACCTCGACCGAGGGGCTCGCGCTCACCGGCTACTGGCTCCACCGCAACCTTCTGGGCGGGGCCGAACGCTTCCGCATCGACGGCAGCGTCAGCCAGATCGGCGGCGGCGACACCGACCCCGACTTCCGCCTCACGGCCCGAGGCGAACGCCCGGCGGTCTACGGCGCCGACACGCTCTTCTTCATCGAGGGCGAACTCGCCTACCTCGACGAACCCGACTACCTGACCCGCCGGGCCGAGGTGGCCGTCGGTGTCAGCCAGGAATTCTCCGACACGCTCACCGGCGATCTCGCCGTGGCGCTGTCCTACTCGGACGTGAGCGACCGCTACCTCGGACGCGACGACGACGGCGACTACCCGCGCCGCGAATTCACGCTGCTCAGCCTGCGCGGCGGGCTCGCCTGGGACCGCCGGGACAACCAGCTCGACGCCACCGAGGGCACCTACCTGGAACTCAACGCCGAACCCTTCGTCGACGTCACCGACGCCGAGACCATCGGCGCCCGGCTCGACATGGATGCCCGTGCCTACCGCTCCTTCGGCGCCGACGACCGCACCGTGCTCGCCGGGCGCTTCCAGCTCGGCTCGCTCGTCGGCCCGGATGCCGAGGAGACGCCGCCCGAGTTCCTCTTCTACTCCGGCGGCAGCGGCACCGTGCGCGGCCAGCCCTACAACTCGCTCGACGTCGACTACGGCGACGTGACCCTCGGGGGGCGCAGCTTCGCGGCGCTTTCCGGCGAACTGCGGGTCGGCGTGACCGAAAACATCGGCGTGGTCGGCTTCTACGATGCGGGCTACGTCGGCGGTGAAAGCTTCTATGACGGCAAAGGCAGCTGGCACAGCGGTGCCGGTGTCGGCGTCCGCTACGACACCGTTGTCGGCCCCGTCCGGCTTGACGTCGCAGGCCCTGTCGGTGGCGACACCGGCGAAGGGATCCAGCTGTACCTCGGAATTGGCCAGGCCTTTTGATGCGTTTTCTGCTCCTCTGTCTCACCCTTCTGACGCTCCCCCTCGCCGCCGCAGCGCAGGACGAGGAAAGCGACCGCGGCTTCATCCAGGGGCTGCTGGAAGACGCGCTTTCGGCCGAGGGGCGGACCGTCTCCATCCAGGGCTTCGAGGGCGCGCTCAGCTCCCGCGCCACCATCGACCGCATCGCCATCTCCGACCCCGACGGCGTCTGGCTCACGGCCGAGGACGTCGCCCTCAGCTGGACCCGCGCCGCCCTGCTGCGCGGCCGCATCGCCATCGACGAAATCTCCGTCGGCACGCTCTCCATGCCTCGCAAGCCCTTGCCGGCCGAAGGCGAGGTGCCTGCCCCCGAGGCACGCGGCGCCTTTTCCCTGCCCGAGCTGCCGGTCTCGGTCCGCCTCGACCAGCTCGACCTGCAGGAAGTCTCGCTCGGCGAACCCGTCCTCGGCGAAGCCGCAAGCTTCGCCATCACCGGCTCCGCACGGCTCGAGGGCGGCGCGGGCGAGGCGCAGCTCCAGATCGACCGCCTCGACGCAGGCGGCCAGATCGCGCTCGAAGGCAGCTACGACAACGAAAGCCGCGACCTGGCGATTGATCTTTCGGTCTCCGAACCGCAGGACGGCCTTGTCACCACCCTCATCGGCCTGCCCGGCGCCCCCTCGCTCGAGCTCGGCATCGAGGGTGCGGGCCCCATCGACGATTTCACCGCCCAGATCCGCCTCGCCTCCGACGGCGAGGACCGCCTGTCGGGCACGGTGGAGCTCGACGGCATGCAGCCCGTCGAGGGCGAGGAGCCGGCGCAGAGCTTCCGCGCCGACCTCTCCGGCGACATCGCCCCTCTCTTCGCGCCCGAGTACCGCGAGTTCTTCGGCACCGACATCCGCCTTCTGGCCGAGGGCGGCCGCCAGCCCGACGGCACCTTCGCCCTCCGCACCCTCGATCTTTCCGCCGAATCCCTCAGCCTCACCGGCGCCGCCGTGATCGGCCCAGACGGCTGGCCCCGCTCCTTCGCACTCGACGGCGAGATCGCCGCCGGCGGCGAGCCCGTCCTGCTGCCCATCGCGGGCGACCGCACGCTCATCGGCCAGATGCGGCTCTCCGCCGGCTTCGACGCCGACGAGGGCGAGGGCTGGAAACTCGATGCGCAGATCAGCGACCTCGACCGCCCCGACCTCGACGCCGACAGCTTCAACCTGCGCGGCTCCGGCACCATCGACCGCGAGGCCGGCCAGGTCACCGGTGACCTCTCCCTCGACGCCGCCGGACTCGATTTCGCGGACGAGGCACTGGCACAGGCCGTGGGCGACCGCATCACCGGGGATCTCACCGCCGCCTGGACCCGCGACAACCCGATCCGCCTCACCGCCATCGACATCGGCGGCGCCGACTACGGGCTGACCGGCGACGTGACCATCGACCCCGACGGGGACCCGATCACCGTCACCCCCGACCTCACCCTGCGCGCCCGCGACCTCTCGCGCTTCGCCGCGATCGCACAGCTCGACGGCCTGCAGGGTGCCGCCGGTCTCGACCTCACCGGCACGTTCAGCCCCCTCACGGGCCGCTTCGACCTCGGCCTGGGCGGCACCACCAGCGACCTCGCCCTCGGCATCGAACAGGTCGACCCGCTGCTCGCTGGCACCGGGCGCCTGCGCCTCGGCGCCGTGCGGGACGAGACCGGCACCCGCCTCGATCCGCTCCGCATCGAGACGCCCGCCGCCCTGATCGAGGGCAACGCCGCCCTGCGCAGCGAAGGCACCACGGCGAACCTCAGCGCGCTGATCCGCGACACATCGCTGGCGCTTCCCGGCCTCGAAGGCCCGACCTCGCTCACCGCCGAGGCCCGCCAAGACGGCGAAAGCTGGAACGTCACCGCCGAACTCGACACCCCCGGTGACGGCGCGCTGCGCGTGAACGGCACCGCCCGCGCCGACGGCACCTACGCCGAGGGCACCGTGACCGGCGCCATCGGCGATCTCTCAGCCTTCTCCACGCTGGCCGGACGCGACCTCTCCGGCGCCATCAACCTCGACGCCAGCGGCAGCGGCAACCCGGCCGAGCGCACCTTCGACGTCACCGCCGAGACCATCACCCGCGACGTCGCCGTATCCCTCGGTGCCTCGCAGGCGCAGCTGCCCGGCACCACGCGGCTCGATTTCTCGGGCACCCGCGCCGCCGACGGCACCATCGGAATCCGCCAGCTCGACATCGACGGCCCCGCGCTCACCGCAAGCGCCAGCGGCGATCTCGGCCCCGAGACCGGCGCGCTCGACCTCACCGCCAGCATCCCCGACACCGCCCGCTTCGTCCCGGGCGTCACCGGACAGGCCTCGCTTGAAGGCACCGCGCGCCTCGAGGGCGAGGAATGGACCTTCGACGCCGACCTCAGCACCCCGGGCGAAGGGCGCCTCCGCGCGCAGGGCACCGCGCTCGCCGACGGCACCTCCGTCGAGGGCACCCTGCGCGGCGGCATCGCCCAGCTCTCGGCCTTCTCCGAACTCGCCGGCCGCCCCATCAGCGGCGCCGCGGGCTTCAGCGCCAGCGCCTCGGCCAATCCCGCCGAGGGCAGCTTCGATCTCAGCCTCGGCGGCACGCTGCGCGGCCTCACGACCGGCATCACCCAGGTCGACACCCTCGTGCCCGGCACCAACAACGTCGAACTCGACGCCGACCGCACCGCCGAGGGCGTGCTGACCATCGAGCGTTTCGAGATCACCGGCCCGCAGATCACCGGCAGCGCCTCGGGCAGCACCGGCGCCGAGCAGAACAGCCTGCAATTCCAGGCCCGCCTCGCCGACCTTGGCCGGCTCGTCTCGGACCTGCCCGGCGCCGCTACCATCCAGGGCAGCGCGCAGCAGTCGAACGGTGGCAACTGGCAGGTCAACCTCGACGGCAGCGGCCCCGGTGGCGTCACGCTCGACGGCGGTGGCTCGATCGCACCCGACGCCAGCACCCTCTCGCTGAATGTGACCGGCCGCGCCCCGCTCGCCATCGCCAACCCGCGGCTCGCTCCCAACACGATTTCCGGCGTCGCGAACTTCAACATCTCGGTCAACGGCCCCCCGGCGCTCTCGTCGGTCTCCGGGCGCATCACCACCGAGGGCAGCCGCCTGAGCCTCCCCGGCCCGGGCGTCGCCCTGAACGGCATCACCGGCGACATCGCCCTGTCGGGCGCCCGCGCCGAGATCACCCTCGACGCGGCGATCTCCAATGGCGGCGACATCGCCGTGCGCGGCCCGATCACGCTCTCGCCGCCCTTCAACGCCGACCTGCGCACGCGCATCGACAACGCGCAGCTGCAGCAGGCGGGTCTCTACGAGACCACCGCCAACGGCGTGGTGACCTTCTCGGGCCCCGCCACCGGTGGCGCCACCATCGGCGGCACCCTCACACTGGGCGAAACAGAACTGCGCATCCCTCAGATCGGTCGCTCGTTCGAGCTGCTCGACGGTCTCGAACACCAGGCGCCGCCGCCCGACGTGCGCCTCACGCTCGCCCGTGCCGGGCTCGGACCGCGCGACGACGACCCCGGCGCCGGAAGCGGCGGCGGCACCGCCTTCCCGCTCGACCTGACGATCTCGGCCCCCAACCGCATCTTCGTGCGCGGCCGCGGTCTCGACGCCGAACTGGGCGGCAGCCTTCAGCTGCTCGGCACCACCGCCAGCGTCGAGCCGCAGGGCCGGTTCGAGCTGATCCGCGGCCGTCTCGACCTGCTCGGCAACCGCCTCGAACTCGACGAGGGCGCGGTCCAGCTGCAGGGCGATTTCGACCCCTTCATCCGCTTCGTCGCCACGACCGAAACCGACGATCTCGAGATCACCATCACCATCGAGGGCCCCGCCTCCGAGCCCGATCTCGACATCTCCTCCTCGCCCTCGCTGCCGCAGGACGAGGTCCTCGCCCAGCTGCTCTTCGGGCGTGACATCGGCAGCCTCTCGGCCCTGCAGGCCGTGCAACTCGCCGCCGCGGTCCGCACGCTCTCGGGCCAGGGCGGCCTCGGCCTCACCAACAGTCTGCGCGAGAATCTCGGTGTGGACGATCTCGACATCGGCATCACCGAGGAAGGCAACGCAGAGGCCCGCGTCGGCCAGTACCTGACCGAAAACATCTATTCCGAGGTCAGCGTGAACAGCGAAGGCAAGACGCAGGTGAACCTGAACCTCTCGGTCACCGACAACGTCACCGTGCGCGGCCGCGCCGAAGCCGACGGCGAAACCGGCATCGGCATCTTCTACGAACGCGACTACTGAGCCCGCAGGCCCGGACGGGGCGTCCACACCAGGAAGCCCCGACCAGCCCCCCCCTGACAGGGGGCCTAGCGGAGCCTCACTCGAAAGCGGGGCACCCCACCAACCCGACCCCACAACACATCCCCTCTCCCCTCGGGGGAGAGGGCCAGGGCGAGGGGGAGAAACCAGACGACGAAGCCCCGTCGAACACGGACAAGTGTCACCGCCCAAACCCGGGACAATCCTAACAGGTGGTTAAACCGTCCCTGTAACCCATTGATTTTTATATAGCGCCAAGATGTCCCGGCCCGGGACACCCCGAACCTCAGTCCGGGACACGATCCCCCATGGCCTCCCGCCAGTGGCGGCGGCAGAGGCTCACGTAGGTCTCGTTGCCGCCGATCTGGACCTGCTCGCCCTCGCGTACCGGGCGCCCGGTCTCGTCCTGCCGGATCACCATGGTGGCCTTCCGTCCGCAATGGCAGATCGTCCGGACCTCGCGCATCTCGTCGGCCAGCGCCAGCAGCGTGGCCGAGCCGGGGAACAGCTCTCCCCGGAAATCGACCCGCAGCCCGTAGGCCATGATCGGCACGCCAAGGTCATCGACCACCCGCACCAGCTGCCAGACCTGCGCCGTCGTCAGGAACTGCGCCTCATCCACGAAGATGCAGGCAATCTCACGGGCCTCCAGATGGGCCTTCAGGCGCGCGAAAAGATCGTCCTCGGGCACGAAGGTCTCGGCGGGACGTCCCAGCCCGATCCGCGACCCGATGCGGCCCTCGCCCGCGCGGGTATCCACCGCAGCCGTCAGCAGCAGGGTTTCCATCCCGCGCTCGTTGTAGTTATGGGCAGCCTGCAGCAGCAGGGTGGATTTGCCCGCGTTCATCGTGGAGTAGTGGAAGTGCAGCTTGGCCATGCCGGTGCTCTTGCCGCCTCCCGCCTCCCTTGGCAACATCTCCTCCGCGAAAGGAGCCCCATGTCCACCCCCAACGTCCACGACAAGATCCTGACCGACCGCGGCTCCAAGTACGCCGTCGCCGGCGGCCCCGCCGCCAGCAAGGAAGAGGCCGAGGCACTGGTCGCCGAACTCAAGCGCAACAAGCGCTTCGCCAAGGCCACGCACAACACCTGGGCGGTGCTTTTATCGGACGGGGGTCCGGTCAAGAACGATGACGGCGAAAGCGGCGCGGGCGCCGTGATCCTTCGCATGCTCGAACGCGAGGAGCTCTTCGACCACGTGGTGATCGTCACCCGCTGGTTCGGCGGCAAGCACCTGGGCGGCGACCGCTTCCGCAGGGTGCAGGATTGCGTCCGCTACTACCTCGATCAGCTCTGAAGGCTCAGACCAGCCGGCCCCAGAGATCGTATTCCCCGGCCTCGTCCACCTCGACCGTCACGAACGCGCCCGGCTCCAGGTGCCCGGCATCCTCGTCGATGAAGAGGTTGCCATCGATCTCCGGCGCGTCGGCCTTGGTGCGGCAGGTGGCGATGCCCTCATCGTCCACATCGTCGACGAGCACCTGAATGACCTGTCCCACCTTCTTGGCAAGCTTGGCCTCGGAGATGGCCTGCGCCTTTTCCATGAAACGGTCCCAGCGCTCCTGCTTGAGCTCGTCGGGCACGTGGTCGGGCAGCGCGTTCGACCGCGCGCCGGCCACGTCCTCGTACTGGAAGCAGCCCACGCGATCGAGCTGCGCCTCGTCGAGCCAGTCGAGCAGCGTCTGGAACTCGGCCTCGGTCTCGCCGGGATAGCCCACGATGAAGGTCGAGCGCAGGGTGATGTCGGGGCAGATCTCGCGCCAGGCGGCGATCTCGTCCAGCGTCCGCGACCCGGCGGCGGGCCGCGCCATGCGCTTCAGCACGTCGGGGTGGGCGTGCTGGAAGGGGATGTCAAGGTAGGGCAGCACCAGCCCCTCGGCCATGAGCGGGATCATGTCGCGCACGTGGGGATAGGGGTAGACGTAGTGCATCCGGACCCAGGCCCCGAGCTGCCCCAAGTCGCGGGCAAGCTGAGTGATCGGGAACTTGCTGTCCCGCTCGGCCCAGTCGGTGCCGTAGGCGCTGGTGTCCTGGCTGATGACCAGCAACTCCTTCACGCCCGCCTCGACCAGCCGCTCGGCCTCGCGCAGGACGGCCTTCTGCGGGCGGCTCACCAGCTTGCCGCGCATGTCGGGGATGATGCAGAACTTGCACTTGTGGTTACAGCCCTCGGAGATCTTGAGGTAGCTGTAGTGCCGCGGGGTGAGCGAGACCTCGGCCTTGGGCAGCAGGTCCACAAAGGGATCGGGCGCGGGCGGCACGGCGGCGTGCACGGCGTCGAGGACCTGTTCGTACTGATGCGGGCCGGTCACGGCCAGCACCTTGGGGTGCGCGCCGGTGATGTACTCGGGTTCGGCCCCCAGGCAGCCCGTCACGATCACGCGGCCGTTCTCGGCCAGCGCCTCGCCGATGGCGCCCAGACTTTCGGCCTTGGCGCTGTCGAGGAAGCCGCAGGTGTTCACGATCACCGCGTCGGCCCCGCCGTAGTCGGGCGAGATGCCGTAGCCCTCGGCCCGAAGACGGGTGAGGATGCGTTCGCTGTCGACCAGCGCCTTGGGGCAGCCGAGGCTGACCATGCCGATGGTAGGCTGGCCCTTGCGGCGGCTTTCGCGGACGCGGGCGCTGGCGAGATCGGGGCGAAGATCGGGGGGATTCTGAACCATGGCCCCTCATATAGGCGCCGCCCAGCCCTGCAAAGCCCCGTCAATCAGGGCTCGCGCGCAGGTGAATCAGGAGGGACGGGACAGGTCGGTCCCGGGATGTCCCGGGCCGGGACATCTTTGCGCTCTATAGAAATCAATGAGTTACACAGAGCGAATTAACCACCTGTTAGGAATGTCCCGCGGGACAGCCCCCTGGGACGCGGACGCAGGCCGAGGGAAAGGCCCTCGTGCCAACCCCCGGCCCGTGCGTTCCGGAACAACCCGCCGGGAAAGAGCGAGGCCATAGGGACCGCGCCCAAAGGTTTCCGCTGCGTTATCGAAGATCTCGCTTTTTGGCAAAATTTTGTCTAAATTTTGTTTGCCGCCCCATGATTCGAGGGGATGCGCATTTTATTCAGGAGCTCGCATTATGAGATTTTCACCGGGCAGGATTGCGCTCGCCGCCGCGATGGCCCTGGCGTCGCTTGCATCGACGGCGCAGGCCGTCACCTTCAACCTTGACTGGTCCGGCCTGTCGGCAGGCGAATTCACCACCACCGGCACCGGGTTTTCGCGCACGCTGAACGGCGTCACGGTCACGGCAACCGGCTACAGCGTGTCGATCCCATCCTCCGGCGGGGCGGGCAGCATCAGCGGGCCGCTTCCCGCGATCGATGTCGCGGCCTGCACCAACCTGAACCCGGCCCTCTGCCCCGGGGGCCGCGCCAACGGGCTGCGGCTGTCGCGCGCCGGTCTCGGCATCCGCTCCGAGACCTCTACCGCCCTCGGGTTCAACGGGCACATGGATTCCAACGGGAATTACATTTCCGAACTCGTCCAGTTCGATTTCTCGATTCCCGTGTCGATCGGCGCGATCGTCGTGGACGACGTGTCGAATTCGCCGCGCGCCATCTGGTACGCGGCAAGCGCCTCGCTGGTGGATCTGACCGGAGATCCCGCGGATATCGCTTCCAGCCTGCAGATCTTCAACAGCCCCGACGATGCCACCGACGGGATCTTCTCGCACGAGGCGAACCTGACCGGAGTCACATCGCTTCTGGTCGGAGCGCCCTTCTGGCAGGGCCCCGACGCACCGGCCCGCTCGAACTTCTACGTGTCGGGCCTGTCGGATGTCTCGGCCACCGAGACGGGCGGACCCGTGGCCTCGCCGGTGCCGCTGCCGGCCGGGCTTCCGCTGTTGCTCGGCGCGCTGCTTGGCGTGGGGGTCCTAGGCCGCCGCAGGGCTGCCGCCTGACCGGGTCGCGTTCCCGGGCCATAGGCCTGTCCCGCGAATGCGGGGCAGGCCGCCTGCGAAAGTCCCGTCGGTGCGCCGGGTTTTTGCTTTCAGAGGCCGTCTCGCGACTCACCCGTGCGCCGGATGACCGCCACCGACGGAGCACCCCAGCCCCGACACCCTGCGAAACGACGACAATTCCCCGACCGGACCCGAATTGTCGACCCGACGTAACGTTTGTGGCCAAATTTAGCCATCTCGAACACGTTTCGCTTGGGGAAGACATTTTTAAGCCGTAAATCCGCTTCGAACCGATTTCCCAGGTACGAGTCCACAGAGGTTTTCATGCGGATCATTCAACACGGCCTTGCCCTCGCCACGGCGGCCTTCCTTGCTTCTGCCGGCGCATCGCAGGCCGCCACACTCGACGCCGAAGGGCTGATTTCCTCCTTCGGGACGATTGCCCTCGGCGACTACACCCTGAAGTCGCACACCGAGGCGCCGGTCTATGTCGGCGGCAACTTCGACAGCGACCAGTCGATCACCCCGCGCGGCAACACGCAGGGCACAGTGACGCCCTCGATCAAGGGCACGCTGGTCGTCGGCGGCGATCTGGCCGGTCGCCCGACCATGAACAACGGCACCGTCGTGACCAACACGATGTCAGGCACCGTGCAGGGCGGCAACAACACCGTCACCACCGGTGCAAGCGTTCCGGTTCAGGACGTGCGCAACGCGATGGAAGGTCTGTCGAAGGACCTGGCCCAGCTTACCGATACGGGCGCGAGCTACGATTTCAGCGACTGGAACCAGATGAGCCTGTCGAGCGGCACGCCCGTGGACGGCTTCTCGGTGCTGAACCTTTCCAGTGCCGACTTCCTGAAGACCGGTACGCTGAAGACCTTCGGCAACCTCGCCAACACCTTCATCGTCAACGTGGCCGGGTCGGTCATCAACATCGGCGCGAACTTCAACCAGGACGATTCCTCGGTCATCTTCAACTTCTACGAGGCCACCGAGGTCAACGTGAACAGCACCTTCGGCTTCGGCATCCTGTCGCCCTTTGCGACGCTGAACCTCAACGCCGGAGGCACCGACACCTTCGTGGTCGGCAACGATGTGAACCAGTACACCGAGGTGCGCGGCACCTTCACCGGCACGCTGCCCTCGCCCGTGCCGCTGCCGGCGGCCGGCTGGCTGCTGCTGGGCAGCATCGGTGGCGTGGCCGCCCTGCGCCGCCGCCGCAAGGCCGCCTGATCCCGCGAGTTCCGTCTCCTGAGAGACGAAAAGCCCGACTGCCATGATCGGCAGCCGGGCTTTTTCATGTCCGGATGGCGGGTGCCTCAGGTAAAGGTGTTGTCCCGCGGGAAACCGCGCGGCGCCATGCGGCCAGTGCCGGCCCGCTTGCCCAGCCATTCGGTCAGGTCGCTCTGCGTGCGCGTCCGTCCCGCCGGGTCGAGCCATGTCAGGCCGTCGGCCAGCGCGAAGGTGCGCAGATCCGACATCCCGCCGTCGCGGTACTTCTGCAGGCGCACGCCCTTGCCGCGGGCCATCTCGGGCAGCTCCTCGATCGGGAAGACCAGCACCTTGCGGTTCTCGCCCACCACGGCCACGTGGTCGCCCGTCACCGGCTTGCAGATCTTCGCCTTGACCGGCGCCTTGACGTTCAGCGCCTGCTTGCCGCTGCGGGTCTGGGCGACGACCTCGTCCTCGGTCACGACGAACCCGTCCCCGGCCGAGGAGGCCAGCAGCAGCTTGCGGCCGGGCACGTGGATAAACAGATCCACGATCTCGGATTCGTTGGGCAGATCCACCATGAGACGCAGCGGCTCGCCCATGCCGCGCCCGCCGGGAAGCTGGCTGGCCTGCAGCGTGTAGAAGCGCCCGTTCGAGCCGAAGACCAGCAGGCGGTCCGTCGTCTCGGCATGGAAGATGAAACGCGGCCCGTCGCCGTCCTTGAACTTCAGCTCGCGGTTCAGGTCCACGTGGCCCGACAGCGCCCGGATCCAGCCCATCTGGGAACAGACCACGGTGATCGGCTCGCGCGGGGTCATGGCCTCGAGCGGCACCTCTTCGGCCTCGCTCGCCTCCGAGAAGGTGGTGAGGCGCTTGCCGCGGATATAGTCCTTGCCGAAGCGCTTCTTGCCCTCCTTCAGCTCCTCGGCGATGCGCTGCCATTGCAGATCCTCGGAGCCCAGCAGCGCCACGATCTCGGCGCGCTCGGCCTCCAGCCGCTCCTTCTCGGAGCGCAGCTCCATCTCTTCCAGACGCCGCAGGCTGCGCAGGCGCATGTTGAGGATGGCCTCGGCCTGCACGTCCGACAGGCCGTGGTCGCGGCCCGCGTAGCGGCGCGGGATGGTGCGCTCGTCGCCCTCGACCAGATCCGGCGGCGCCTCCGCCTCGGGGTCCGAGGTCATCTCGAGCGCCGCCTTGTCCACGCCTGCCAGCGGCGAGACATAGTCGCGCTCGTCGGTGGCGCGGCGGATGCCGACTTGGTGGGTCTCGGACCAGTCCTCGTACATGAGCGCGATCTTGGGATCGTCGTCGTAGCGGATGATGTCGATCACCCGGTCGAGGTTGAGGAAGGCCGTCATCAGGCCCGACAGCACCTCGAGCCGGTTGTCGATCTTGGCCATCCGGTGCCGCGACCGGCGGGTGAGCACATCACGCCGGAAGTCGAGGAAGGCGCGCAGCACCTCCTTCAGCGAACAGACCTTGGGCGTCAGCCCGTCGATCAGCACGTTCATGTTGAGGCTGAAGCGCACCTCGAGGTCGGAATGCTTGAACAGCATCCCCATGAGCATGTCCGGATCCACGTTCTTGGACCGCGGCTCCAGCACCATGCGCACGTCCTCGGCGCTCTCGTCGCGGATATCGGCGAGAATCGGGATCTTCTTGGTGGTGATCAGTTCGGCCAGCCGCTCCACCAGCTTGGACTTCTGCACCTGGTAGGGGATCTCGGTCACGACGATCTGCCACTGGCCGCGACCAAGGTCCTCGATCGCCCAGCGCGCCCGCAGCCGGATGCTGCCCCGGCCCGTGCGATAGGCCTGCGCGATGTTGTCGGCGGGCTCCACGATGACGCCGCCAGTGGGAAAGTCCGGGCCCGGCACGTATTGCATCAGCGTATCGTCTGCCGCCCCGGGCGAACGGATCAGGTGCAGGCAGGCGTCGATCAGCTCGACGATATTGTGCGGCGGGATGTTGGTGGCCATGCCCACCGCGATGCCGCTGGCGCCGTTGGCGAGCAGATTCGGATAGGCCGCCGGCAGCACCACCGGTTCCTGCAGCCGCCCGTCGTAGTTGGCGCGGAAATCGACGGCGTTCTCGTCCAGTCCCTCGAGCAGCGCCTCGGACATGACCGTCATGCGCGCCTCGGTGTAGCGCGAGGCCGCCGGATTGTCGCCGTCGATGTTGCCGAAATTGCCCTGGCCGTCGACCAGCGGATAGCGGATCGTGAAGTCCTGCGCGAGCCGCGCCATGGCGTCGTAGATCGCCGCGTCGCCATGCGGGTGGAAGTCCCCCATGGTGTCGCCGCTGATTTTTGCCGATTTCAGGAAGCCACCGGCGGAACTTAGCCGAAGCCTGCGCATTGCATAGAGGATACGGCGATGCACTGGCTTCAGCCCATCGCGCGCATCGGGAAGGGCACGGTTCATGATCGTGCTGAGCGCATAGGTCAGATAGCGCTCCCCGATGGCTCTGCGCAGGGGCTCGGCCATATCGCCGGGGTTCATGTTGGGGTCGACGGCGTCATCATCCATAGATGCGCTCATATCCGTCCCTTGGAACTCCGTAAAGCCACGGTCGGCACCTGACGCGCGGGCACTGCTCCGACGCGGCCGGCCCAGCCATGTCTGCAGGCAGGGGCGCCTGCCTTGAAAGGGAACGACAAGATGCTGCTGCGACTGACTTCCGTGACCCTCATTGTGCTGGGAATGTCCTGGTACGAACTTTCCGGCGGAGAAGACTTCGAGCCCGGCGACACCGGCGTGACCCTGGTGGCCGTGCCCGACAGCGCCCGCCCCGCCCCCGACACCCGGGTGGCCAGCGCCGAGGCGCCCGCGGAGCCGCAGGACCGCAGCCCGGCGGCACATCTGGTCCAGGCCTCGGCCGAGCTGGCCTCGGGCCTGCGCAGCCCGATCATCAGCACCGCCAATGCCGCGCCGGCGGAGGCGCAAGCCGCTGTCCCGCAGGCCACCGTGCAGAAGGCCTCGCTCGAGACCACCACCCCCGCCGCCGCGCCGGAACCCGAGTTGCACCAGGTCACCGGCACCGTGGTGAACCTGCGCATGGGCCCCGGCACCGACTTCAACGTCGCGGGCCAACTGCGTGAAGGCACCCGCGTGAGGGTCCTGCGCGAGATGGAAGGCGGATCCTGGGTGAAACTGCGCGCCGTGGACGAGGGGCGCATCGGCTACATGTCCGCGCGCTTCGTCGCCCCCGCGGGTTGACACCCGCCCCCGGTCATAAGGGTGCCAAGCCCTTCTTTTCGCCCGAAATACCTCGGGGGTGAGCTGGCCGCAGGCCAGGAGGGGGCAGAGCCCCCTGCCCCGCGCCCCGCGGGGCTCCCGCAGGACGGAGCTGGCGCGACACCTGCCGGACCTTGACCAGCCCGGTAGAGAGGCGTTTTACGGTCCGGACGCGCCCGGTGGCGCCTTCCCGGAAAACGGCCCGGCATGATCAGAAGCAAGTTGAAGTTCACGCTGCGCCGCCTGCGCGAAAAGCTATGGATCAAGCCTCTCGGTTACGTCCTGCTGGCCGTCGCAGCGGTCTATCTTGCCCAGCTGGCGGACAGGCTGCCGCCAAGCGACCTCGTGCCGGACATCAGCTACGAGACGCTCGACAAGCTGCTGAGCGTCATCTCGGCAAGCATGCTGGGCGTGGCCACCTTCGCGGTGGCCTCCATGGTCTCCGCCTATGCCTCGGCCAGCAGCACCGCGACACCGCGCGCCTTCGTGCTCGTCCTCGCCGACAGCCTCTCGCAGACGGCCCTGTCGAGCTTCATCGCGGCCTTCATCTTCAGCATCGTCGGGACCATCGCGGTCAAGACGCAGTATCTCGACGTCGCCGGTCGCTTCGCGATGTTCCTGCTCATCCTCGCGACCTTCGCCTGGGTCATCCTGACCTTCGTGCGCTGGGTCGACAACATCGCCCGTCTCGGCCGGATGGAAAACACCATCGAGCGGATCGAGGTCGCCACGCGCGAGGCCTTCGGTCACTGGAAACCCTGGGCGCCGCTCGACGCGGTCCCCGCCACCGAACTCCCCTCCGGCGGCGTGGACCTGCATTCCGAGACGCTCGGCTTCATCCAGCATGTCGACGTGGAAACCCTGGAAGACTGGGCCGAACGCCACGATGCGGTGATCTACCTGCGCTCGCTGCCCGGCGCGCTCATCACCGCGCGCAGACCGCTCCTGACCGTCCGGCATGCGCAGGAGGACAGGGAGCTGGGCATGAGCGAACTGCTGGACGCCTTCGTCCTGGCACCGCGACGCAGCTATGAGACCGATCCGCGCTTCGGGCTGGTCGCCCTGTCCGAAATCGGCTCCCGTGCGCTGTCTCCGGCGGTCAACGATCCCGGGACCGCCATCGACATCGTTGTCCGCGTCGCCCGCATTCTTTGCGACTGGCAGTCCCGCCCGCCAAAGGAAGATCGCGAAGACCCCACCTTCAGGCGGGTCCGCGTGCCCGGCCTGCGACCGCAGGATCTTCTCGACGACGCCTACGCCGCGATCATCCGCGACGGCGTCGGGTCGGTGGAGCTGGATATCTGGGTGCAGAAGGCGCTGGGCCTGCTGGTGCACCAGGGCGGCGAGACGCTTGGCGACCCGGCCGCGGCGCAGGCGCGGCTGGCGCTCGACCGGGCCGAGCGCGAACTGGACTTCCCGGCGGACGTCGAGCGGGTCAGACAGGCGCATGCCATCGCGATGGCCGGCGAGGACCCCTCGTGGGACCTGGTTCCGGCGACACGATGATCGGACCCGGCTCCGCTGCGGGACCGCGCTTTCCCTTTTTCACCACAGCCTCTAAGCGGGAGACATGACGCGTTCCATCCTCATCACCGGCTGCGCCTCCGGCATCGGGCGCGACGCGGCTTTCACCCTGTCGAAGCAGGGCTGGCGCGTCTTCGCCACCTGTCGGCAGGAAAAGGACTGCGCCACCTTCCGCGCCGAGGGGATCGAGAGCTTCCGGCTCGACTACACCGATCCCGCCAGCATCGACACCGCGCTGGCGCAGGTGCTCGACGCCACCGGTGGCACGCTCGATACGCTCTTCAACAACGGCGCCATGGCCGTGCCCGGCGCGGTCGAGGATCTGCCCCCCGGCGCCCTGCGCGAGATCTTCGAGACCAACGTGGTGGGCTGGCACGACCTGACCACGCGGGTGATCCCGGTGATGCGCGCGCAGGGACACGGGCGGATCGTGCACCATTCCTCGGTGCTGGGCTACGTGCCGCTGCGCTGGCGCGGCGCCTACGTCGCCTCCAAGCACGCGCTCGAGGGGCTGACCGACACGCTGCGGCTGGAGATGTCCGACACGCCCATCGACATCGTCACGCTCAACACCGGGCCGATCGGCACGAACATCCGCGTGAATTCCATCCCCTATTTCGAGAAGTGGGTGGACTGGAAATCCAGCCCCCGGCGCGACCAGTACGAATCCACCCTGCTGAAGCGGCTCTACGAAAGCAGCGGGCCGGATACCTTCGAACTGACCCCGGGCGCCGTGACCAAGGTGCTGATCCGCGCGCTCGACGCGCAAAACCCGCGCCCGCGCTACTACATCACCACGCCGTCCAAGCTCATGTCCGTCGCGCGGCGGGTGCTATCCACTCGGATGCTCGACCGGCTGATCCTGCGCGGCGGCTGACCGCATCTCGCAATCCCGCGCATTTCGGCTATCTGTGGCGCAGGACCTGGAGGTGACATGGGACAAGATCCGCTTTTCATCGTGATGGCCATCGCAATGGTGGTGGTCGTCCTCATCCTGTTCTTCGGCATCGGAAGCTTTGCCAAGGGCGGGGAATTCAACAAGAAATATGCCAACAAGGCCATGCGCTGGCGGATCGGGGCGCAGTTCATCGCGGTCGTTCTGATCCTGCTCTTCGTGCTGGTCCGCGGCGGAGGAGGCTGAGACCTTGGTCAAGCTCAACAAGATCTACACGCGCACGGGCGACAAGGGCGACACCGCGCTCGGCAACAACACCCGCGTCGCCAAGTTCGACCCGCGGGTCGAGGCCTACGGCACCGTGGACGAGCTGAACTCGGTCGTGGGGCTCGCGCGGCTGCATGCCAAGGGCGACACCGACGACTCGCTGGGGCGCATCCAGAACGATCTCTTCGATCTGGGCGCCGACCTCTGCCTGCCCGAGATGGACAAGGATGCCGAACGCGACTACCCGCCGCTGCGGATGCACGAAAGCCAGGTCACGCGGCTCGAGACCGAGATCGACGCGCTGAACACGACGCTGGAGCCGCTGAAAAGCTTCGTGCTGCCGGGCGGCACGCCGCTGGCCGCGCATCTGCACCACTGCCGGACGGTGTCGCGCCGCGCCGAACGCCTGACCGTGCACCTCTCCACCGAGGCCGAGATCAACCCCGAGGCGGTGCGCTACCTCAACCGCCTGTCGGACTGGTTCTTCGTGGTGGGCCGGGTGGCCAACGACGAGGGCCGCGCCGACGTGCTCTGGCAACCGGGCGCCAACCGCACCTGAACGATCAGAGCCCCGAGAGCATCCGCGCGATCTGAAGCGCGTAGCGGTCGGTCATGCCGGAGGTGAAATCCGTCATGGCATGAAGCGCGCTCTCGGGGCCGCTCACGTCCCGCAGGTCAAGCGACAGCGCGCGCACGATCTGCGCCGAGGGTCCCGGCAGCCGCTCGGCGTCCCAGCCGACCCGCGCCAGATCCTCGAAGACCGGCAGGATGCCGGTCAGCACGTTGCGGATCACCTGCCGCCCCGAAACCTCGAGCTCGGTCTTGCGCGCCGAGGTGAAGATGCGGTCCTTGGCGATCCCCTCGATCTGCGCGAACTGCCCCGCCAGCGGCGAGGCATCGACGAGCGACTTGGAAAACGCGCCATCCATGATCGCATCGTAATTCTCGATGAAGGCCTGCGTGCAGGCGGCGATGGCGCTGCCGATGGCGAGCGAACGCAGCAGCGCGATGTGCTCGGTCCGCGTCAGGCCGCCGGTCTCGCGGTTGGGGCGCCCCGCCAGCGCATCCAGCGCCTCGCAGACCGTCTCGAACGGCAGATCGCCCGAGGTGAAGGCGTCTTCCAGATCGACGATGTTGTAGCAGATGTCGTCCGCCGCCTCGACGATGAAGACCAGCGGATGCCGCCGCCACCAGCCCTCTTCGGCGGGCAGGCCGCAGCCATCCGCCACCTCCGTGAACAGCGCACGCTCCCCCTCGAACACACCGAACTTCTTCAGGCCCGCATAGCCCTTGCGGGTCTCCTCGGGCAGCGCCGCGCGGGTGCGGGCTGTGACGGGGTACTTCATGAAGGCGCCCAGCACGCCCTTCGACAGGCGCATCCCGCCGTCGCCGCGGTACATCTCGAGCTGCGCGAGGATGCGGAAGCCCTGCGCGTTGCCCTCGAAGGCGGTGAACTCGTCCCGCAGGCCTGCGTGGAGATCGGCCAGCAGCCCCTGCGCCCGGTCGAACCCTTCCGCGAACCAGCCACCGATGGCGGCCTCGCCCGAATGGCCGAAGGGCGGGTTGCCGATGTCGTGCGCGGCGCAGGCGGCCTGCACGGCATTCGACAGGTCGTGATCCTCGCCCCGCGCCAGCGCGCCCTGCCCGATCAGCCAGTCGCCCACGCGCATGGCGATGGAGCGCCCGACGCTGCCCACCTCGACCGAGTGGATCAGCCGGTGGTGCAGGTGATCGTGGTGGTAGAGCGGGTGCACCTGCGTCTTGTTCGCCAGCCGCCGGAAGGGGGCCGAGAACACGATGCGGTCGTGGTCCTGCACGAAGATCGACCGGGTCTTGCCCTCGACGTATTTCGGATCGCGGAGCCTTTGGTCCGACAGCAGTTCTTCCCAGCGCACGGCATGCCCCCTTCGGTGATCTGTCCCACGGCCCTGCTACCCCGGGCGGGCGCCGCGCGAAAGCGCCTCAGGCCTCGCGCGTGGTGCCGCGCCACATGCAGGCGTGCCCGAGATCCAGCACCGCGGCCCCTTCGGGGCGGGCGGTGTCGGCCAGTGCGATCAGCCGGTCGACGGAGTCGTGGCCCATCCGGTAGCGGTCCGTGCGCACGGTCGAAAGCGACGGGTTCAGCTCTTCCAGCAGGTCCATGTCGTTGAAGCCGACAATGCCGAAATCCTCGGGCATGCGGATCGCGCGGCGCTGACATTCGAGATAGGCGCCCAGCGCGATGTCATCGTTGTTGGTGAAGACGGCATCGGTGTCGGGATACCGCGCGAAGAGATCGGCCAGAAGCTGCGCCCCAAGCCGCGCGGACGAAGGCATGGGCGAGGTGGCGATGCGCTCTTCCCCACCGCTGTCGCCGATCACGCGGCGATAGCCCGCAAGGCGCTTCTGCGAACGGGTGTCCATGCGCGCCCCGAGGAAACCGATCCGCTCGTAGCCACGCGCCAGAAGCCCCGCGACAGCCTCGCCCGCGGCCCTTTCGTGGTCGAGCCCGATCACGAGGTCGATGGGATCGACGTCGGTGTCCATGATCTGCACCACGCGGCAGTCGGCCTCGCGCAGCATTTCGGTGGCGGCCTCGGTCTGTTCGCCGCCGGCGACGATCAGGCCGGCGGGGTTCTGCTGGAGGAAGATGCGGATGAGCTTTTCCTCTTCCAGCGGGCTGTACTTGTGGTTGCCGATCTGGATTGCGTGGCGCGTGCCGTGGGCCCGGTCGAAGGCGCCGCTGACCACGTCGAGGTAGACGTTGTTGTTGAGCGAGGGCAGCAGCAGCCCGATCACGTCGGTGCGGCGCGAGGCCAGCGCCGAGGCCGCGGAGTTCGGCACGTAGCCCAGCTTCTCGACGGTCTCCATGACCCGTTTGCGCACGGCGTCCGAGACCTTTTCGGGGTGGCGGAAGCACCGGGACACGGTGATCGCGCTAACCCCCGATTCGCGGGCGACGTCGTTCAACGTGGGCGCATAGCGGGATTTCTTTTTACTCATATCAGTATCTTATCAGATTACAGACGATCCTATGTCAACTGACATTGCCAATGACAGCGCAATCATTCACGGTTGTGTCACCTTGAAGAGAGCCAAAGAGACACGAGGGAGCAGCACATTGGATCTGGGGGGAGCCGTCCTGATGATGGGGACCAGCGGGTCCGGGAAAAGCACGCTTGCCATGGGGCTGGCGCGGCAACTCGGGGCCACGTTCCTGGAAGGGGACGACTTCCATTCCGCGGAGAACCGCGCGGCGATGACCGCCGGCACCCCGCTGACCGACGAGATGCGCTGGCCCTGGCTCGACGAGCTTGGCGCAGCGGTGCGCGGGGCGCGCGAGACGGGCGACGTGGTGTTCAGCTGCTCGGCCCTGAAGCGCATCTACCGTGACAGGCTGCAGCAGGTCGCCGGTCCGTTCGAGATCGTCTTCCTGACCAGCCCGCGCGAGATCATCGCGCAGCGCATGGCCGAGCGCGAGCACTTCATGCCGGGCGACCTGCTCGACAGCCAGCTTGCCGCGCTCGAACCGCCCACACCCGACGAGGGCGCCTTCGTCCTCGATGTCTCGGGGGGCCATGACGACACGCTGCGGCAGCTCGTCGACGAGGTGACACCGCGCCTGCACGGCGCATTCCAGAAGACCCGGTCGGGCTGAGGCCCGCCGGACCATACGACGCAGAGTTCTGAGGGAGGAACGCATGAAACTGACCCAAATTGCCCTTGCGGGCACCATCACGGCGCTTGCGGGCGCAGCCACGGCGCAGGAATACACCGCGCGGTTGCCGCTCGACGTGCCCGAGAACAACCCCAAGTACGCCGCGGCCGAGATCTTTGCCGAGGCCGTGTCCGAAAAGACCGACGGCGCGGTCGAGATCCAGCTCTTCGGCAACTCGCTGCTGGGCGGTGAGGTCGAGGTGGCCGAGGGCATCCGCCTCGGGTCCGTACAGGCCGGCATCCTGACCTCCTCGGTGCTCGCGCAGTGGGTGCCCGAGGTTCAGGTGCTCGACCTGCCGTTCATCTTCAACAGCGACGCACACGCCGTGGCCATGAACGACCCCGTGACCGAGGCGCTGCAGGACGACTTTGCCGAGGCGGGTTTCCACCTGCTGGGCTTCACGCCCAACGGCGCGCGCGCCGTCATCAGCAAGGAGCCCGTGCGCCTGCCCGAGGACGTCGAGGGCAAGAAGATGCGCGTGATCCAGAGCGACCTGCACGTGAACCTGTGGGAAACCGCGGGCGCCAGCCCGACGCCGATCCCGCATCCCGAGATCTACAACTCGATGCAGACCGGGGTGGTCGACCTCTTCGACAACACCGCCTCCAACTACTACTCCGAGAGCTGGTACGAGGTCGCGCCCTACTACACCAAGCTGAACCACATCTACGCCATCGGCAGCTGGGTCTTCTCCGAGGAGTGGTGGCAGAGCCTTCCCGAAGAGCACCAGACCGCGATCGAGGAAGCCGCCGCCGAGGCGCAGCAGCAGCAGCCCGAGCTTCAGGCCGAGCAGGACGCGCAGGCGCTCGCCCAGACCGAGGAAGCCGGCTCGACCATCATCAGCGACATCGACCGTGATGTCTGGGTCGAGAAGCTGAAGCCCGTGCGCGAAGAATACGCGGCCAAGATCCCCGGCGCGGAGGAGTTGCTGGAGATCATCGCGGAGGCGGACCCCGAGGCCGGGCCGGACGCCTGATCCGCGACCGTGTAGGACGCGGGCCGGGGATCCTCCCGGCCCGCAAGCGTTTCAAATCCCCCCCCGGGAGGAGGTCTGTCGTGATGCCCGACTACGGCATGGAAGAATTTCCCGAATCCGGCGGTCACGCCCATAACGCGACGCGCGGCCCGCACTGGCTCGAAGTCGTGGGCAAAGCCCACGTGCTGACCGACCGGGTCGCCGCGACGGCGGCCTTCGTGATCCTCTCGGCCATGTCGGTGGTCGTGCTGGCCGGCGTGATCAGCCGATACGTCTTCAATGACGCGCTGTCGTGGAGCGAGGAATTCGCGCTGTGGTCCTTCACCTGGCTCATCTTCACCGGCGCCGCCGTGGGGATCGGCCGGGGCGGCCACGTGGCCATGCGGGTGCTGACCGACATGCTGCCCGAACGCTGGCAGTCGCCGGTGGCCTTCCTGCGGGACGTGGCCATCTTCCTCACCATGACGGTCTTTGTGCTGAAGGGCATGGTGCTGATCGAGCGCGTGGGCGGCACCAGCCCGACGCTGGGGCTGCCGAACCCGCTGCGCTATTCCATCATCCCGATCTCGGGCGTGCTGGGCGCCTTCCTGCTGCTGACCGAGAACACCGAGGCGCCGGGCGTCCTGCTGCGCCGGGCGGCTTCGCTCGTGGGGGCGGTGGCGCTCTATTTCGCGCTCGAGGCGGCGGCCCCGCTGCCCGTGATCTCGGGCTGGTCGCAAAGCACGGTGATGCTCGCGGGCTTCTTCCTGCTGATGTTCATCGGCACGCCGATCTCCTTCTGCCTCGTGGGCAGCGTGGTGCTGACCACCTGGACCGGGGGGATGCTTCCCGCGCAGGCGGTGCTGCAGAACGCGGTCGCAGGCGCGGGCAAGTTCATCCTGCTCGCCATCCCCTTCTTCCTCTCCGCCGGCTACCTGCTGAACCTCGGCGGCCTCTCGGGCCGCCTGATCGACTTCGCGGGCAGCCTCGTGGGCCACTTCCGCGGCGGGCTCGCCCACGTCAACGTGCTCAACAGCCTGATGCTGGGCGGTGTTTCGGGATCGACCAGCGCCGACGCGGCCACGACAACCAAGATCATCGTGCCCGAAATGGTCAAGCGCGGCTATTCCCCGGCCTTCTCCTGTGCCGTCACCGCCGCCTCGGCCCTGCTGCCCAACGTGGTGCCGCCCGCCATCGCCATGCTGGTCTTCGCCTCGGCGGTGGACGTGTCCATCGCGCAGCTCTTCATCGGCGGCGTGGTGCCGGGCTTCATCCTCGCCTTCGCGCTGATGGTGACCTCCTACATCATCGCCCGCCGCCGCGGCTACGAGGCCGCCTCGAAACGCGCGCCGCTTTCCACCGTCTGGTCGACCTTCCTCAAGGCCTTCCCGGTGCTCGTGGTTGTGGTCGTGGTCCTTGGCGGCATCCGCTTCGGCGTGACCACCGCGACCGAGGCCGGCGTGATGACGCTCTTCTACGTGTTCCTGCTCGGGAAGTTCGTCTTCAACGCCTATTCCTGGGGGACCTTCTTCCGCAACTTCCGCGAATGCGGGATCGAGGCGGCCACCGTCGCCTTCCTGATCGCGGCCTCCGCGCCCTTCGCGTGGGTGCTGATCGCCGACCGCGTGCCGCAGGATCTCGTCGCGCTGATGAGCGACGGCATCGACTCGCGCATCGTCGTGCTGCTGCTGATGACCGTCTTCCTGCTGGGCATCGGCATGTTCCTCGACCTCACCCCCGCCATGCTCATCACCGCGCCGCTCTTCATGCCGGTGCTGGCGGGCTTCGGCGTGGACCCGGTCCAGGCGGGCATCGTCATGATCATCGCGCTGCAGCTCGGCGGCGTGACCCCGCCGGTGGGCATCCTCGTCTTCGTCTCGGCGCAGGTCGCCAAGGTGGAGCCCGGGCCCGTCTTCCGCGCCGCCATCCCCTTCATCTTCGCCACGCTCGTGGTGATCGTCCTGCTCGAGATCTTCCCGGCCCTCACCACGGGGCTGTGGCACCTGCTCGGCTGACGCCAAGGACTAACTGACAAGGAGCTTCCATGTCCCCCCTCTTCGACCTCACCGGCAAGCGCGCCCTCATCACCGGTTCCAGCCAGGGCATCGGCCTCGCGCTGGCGCGCGGGCTGGCGCAGCACGGCGCCGCCGTGATCCTGAACGGCCGCACCGAGGCCAAGCTCGAAGCCGCCGCCGAGGAGCTGCGCGCCGAGGGCTTCACCGTCGAGACCGCCGCCTTCGACGTGACCGATCCGGCGGCGGTGAAATATGCCGTCGACGGGATCGAGGGCAACGGCCCCATCGACATCCTGATCAACAACGCCGGTATGCAGTTCCGCACCCCTCTCGAGGATTTCCCCGAAGAGGAATGGACGCGGTTGATGCGCACCAACGTGGACAGCGTTTTCTACGTGGGCAAGGCCGTGGCCAAGGGCATGATCGCCCGCGGCGCGGGGCGCATGGTCAACATCGCGTCGGTGCAGGCCGAACTCGCCCGCCCCGGCATCGCGCCCTACACCACCACCAAGGGCGCCGTGCGCAACCTGACGCGCGGCATGTCAACAGACTGGGCGCAGCACGGCCTGCGGGTGAACGCGCTGGCGCCGGGCTATTTCAAGACACCGCTCAACAAGGCGCTGGTCGAGGACCCGGCCTTTACCGAGTGGCTGCAAAAGCGCACCCCGGCGGGCCGCTGGGGCAATGTCGACGAACTGGTCGGCGCGGCGGTCTTCCTGGCAAGCGATGCCGCGAGCTTTACCACCGGGCAGACGATCTTCGTCGACGGCGGCATCACCACCAGCCTGTGATCCGGCGCGGGGCGCGCGGCTCAGCCGCCCGTGCCCTCCCAGCCGAACTTTTCCTTCGCCTCGGCCGCGGTATAGCGGCCTAGGCGCACGTCCTCGGCCACCAGCGCCGGGTCGCGGTCTTCGGGTTTGCCGTAACCCCCGCCGCCCGGCGTGCGCACGTGCACCCGGTCGCCCGCCGCAAGCGCGATGTCCTGCGCCTTGGACAGGTGCTCGGGCACGATCCGCTGGCCACTCTGCGTCACCACGACCTTGTTCACGCCGCCATCCGAGCCGCCCAACGCGCCCTGCGGCCCGAACCGCCCGTGGTCCATGACAAAGCTCGCCCGCGCGTTGCCCTTCAGGATCTCCACCTCGTAGTCGAGGCCGAAGCCGCCCCGGTGCGCCCCCGCCCCGCCCGACCCCTCGTGCAGGGCGTAGCGGTGGTAGAGCACGGGAAACTGCTGCTCCATGATCTCGACCGGGGGCGACTTGGAGATGCCGATGGTGGAACAGCCATTCGAGATGCCGTCGCCCCCCGCATAGCCGCCGTAACCGCCGCCCGAGATCTGGTACATCACGTAGCTGCGGCCCTCCTCGGGCACCTCGCCGCCCAGCGCGAAGTTGCCCGACGACCCGGCGGGCGCCGCCGTGACAATATCGGGCAAAGGCCCCACCAGCGCGGCAAAGACCGCCTCGGCGATCCGCTGGCTGACCTCGGCGGCGCAGCCCGACACGGGCCGCGGGTAGCGCGCATCGAGGAACGTGCCCTCGGGGCGCCTGATGCGCAGCGGCTCGAACGCGCCCGCGCTTATCGGCACCTCGGGGAAGATGTGGCGCATGGCCAGGTAGACCGAACTTTGCGTGGTCGCCCAGACCGAGTTCATCGGCCCCCGACAGGGATCGGAGGAGCCGGTGAAGTCGAACTCCAGCGTCTCGCCATCCGAGGTGACTGCCAGCCGGATCTCGAGCGGTTCGTTCACCACCCCGTCGCTGTCGATGAAGGCGCTCGCCTCGTAGCGGCCCGCCGGAATGCGCGAAATGCAGGTGCGCATCTGCTGGGCCGCGCGTGTGCGCAGCTCGCCGATGGCTTCCTGCACGGTGGCATCGCCGTAGCGGTCGAGCAGACGGAACAGCCGCGCCTGCCCCACGTACAGCGCCGCCGCCTGCGCCTTGACGTCGCCGATCCGCTGGTCGGCCACGCGGATGTTGGAACAGATGATGCCGTAGATTTCCGGGTCCAGCTCGCCTTCCTTGAACAGACGCACAGGCGGCAGGCGCAGGCCCTCCTGCTCGACCGCCGTGGCGCTGGCGGAAAACCCGCCGGGCACCGCGCCGCCGGTGTCGGGCCAGTGGCCGGTGTTGGACAGCCAGCAGAAGATCTCGCCATCGCGCCAGACCGGCATGGCAAAGCGCACATCCATCAGGTGCGTGCCGCCAAGGTAGGGGTCGTTGACGATGTAGATGTCGCCGGGCTTGGGCGCCACGGCGCGGCCCTCGCGGATCATCTCGATCAGCGTGCCGGTGGAAAACTGCATGGTGCCCACGAAGACCGGCAGGCCTTGCGAGCCTTGGGCGATCAGGCTGCCGTCCTGCGCGGAATAGATCCCGTCCGAGCGGTCGTTCGCCTCGGCGATCACGGGGGAGAAGGCCGCGCGGGAAAAGCTCAGGTCCATCTCGTCGCAGACCTGCTGCAGGCCGGACTGGATGACCGAAAGGGTGATCGGGTCGATGCTCATGCGCGGGCCTCCCCCAGTGTAACGATCAGGTTGCCGTCATGGTCCTGCACGGCCACGTCGCCCGGCTCCATCACCAGCGTGCAGTCCATCTGCTCGACGATGGCGGGGCCCGTCACCGTGGCCTCGGCGGGCAGGAAATCGCGCCAGTAGACCGGCGTATCGGTCCAGCCGTCGAACCAGACCTCGCGCGTGCCGGTCTGCGCCTCGGCCAGCGTCGCCTTGCGGGCACTGGCGTCGATCAGCAGCGACAGGTCCACCTCGGGCCGCCGGCCGATGACCGAGGTGTTCACGTTGACCAGCGCGGGCCGGATCTCGGGCAGGCTGACCTGGAAGCGCTTGAAATACGCCTCCTCGAACCGGGCGCGCAGATCCTCTTTCGTGGGCACCCCGTCGGGCAGCGGCACGCGAAGCAGGTGGGTCTGGCCGATGAACTGCATGTCGACCGAATGCACCACCCGCAGCTCGGCGATCTCGACCCGCTCGCGCCCGATGGCGGCGGTCCCGTCCTCGGTCTGGCGGGCAAAGGCCGCGTGCACTTCGTCCATGTCGCAGGTGTCGAGCGGCGTGTTGATGGTCTGCACGAAGTCGTGGCGCAGGTCGGCCACGATGCAGCCCAGCGCATTGGTGATCCCGGGCCGCGCGGGCACAAGCACGCGCGGCACGCCAAGTTCCCGCGCGATGGCGCAGGCATGCAGCGGCCCCGCCCCGCCAAAGGCGAAAAGCGCAAAATCCCTCGGGTCCTCGCCCAGCGAGATCGAGACCATGCGTACGGCGTCGGCCATCTTGGCAGTCGCGATGCGCAGCACGGCGGCGGCGGCCTCGGTCGCATCCAGCCCCAGCGGCGTGCCGAGCCGGTCGGCAAAGGCATCGCGGATGGTGTCGAGCGTGACCTCGCCCGAGATGGTGTTGAGCCGCCCGGGGTTCATCCGTCCCAGCAACATGTTGGCGTCGGAAATCGTCGGCTCCGTCCCGCCCTTGCCGTAGCAGATCGGCCCCGGCGTCGATCCCGCGCTGTCCGGGCCCACCTGCAGCAGCCCCGCCGCATCGACCCGCGCGATGGAGCCGCCACCCGCGCCCACGGTGCGCACGTCCACCATGGGCACGTGGATCGGCATGGCATACTCGATCTCGATCTCGTGCGAGACAGCCGGATCGGCGCCCCGGATCATCGCCACGTCGGTCGAAGTGCCGCCCATGTCGTAGGTCAGAAGATCCGGAATGCCCGCGCGCCGCCCGGTATAGGCGGCGGCCATGACGCCAGAGGCGGGGCCCGACATGACCGTCTTGGCGGCTTCCTCGGCCACGATCCGGGCCGAGACCATGCCGCCGTTGCCGTTCATCACCAGCAGGTCGCGCCCGTAGCCGCGCTCGCTCAGCCGGTCGGCAAGGCGTTCGACGTAGCGCCGCAGCAGCGGCTGGACGCTCGCGTTGACCGCCGCCGTCACACCGCGCTCGAACTCGCGGCTCTCCGACAGCAGCGCATGGCCCAGCGTAATATCCCCGTTGGGCCATTCCTCGCGCGCGATCTGCCCCGCGCGCAGTTCGTGCGCGGGGTTGGCGTAGGCGTGCAGGAAGTGGATCACGAGGGATTCGCAGCCCGCGTCCCGCAGAGCACAAACGGCGGCGCGCAGGGCGTCCTCGTTCAGCGGCAGATACTCCGACCCGTCCGCCAGCATCCGCTCGGGCACCTCGAGCCGCAGGTCGCGCGGGATCAGCGGGCGGAACTGGCCCTTCATGCCATAGGCCTGCGGCCGCGTGCGACGGCCCAGCTCCAGCACGTCGCGGAAGCCCTGCGTGGTCACCAGCCCCGTCTTGCACAGCCGCCGTTCGAGCACCGCGTTGGTGGTGGTCGTCGTGCCGTGCACGATCAGGTCCAGCGCGGCGGCGTCCACTTGGGCCGCGTCAAGCGCGTCGAGCACGCCATGCGCCTGGTTTTCCAGCGTGGTCGGCACCTTGGCCAGCCGCACGGCGCGGGCGCGGCTGTCGTAATGGACGAGGTCGGTGAAGGTGCCGCCCACGTCGATCCCGGCAAAGCTGCCGGTCAGGTCTGTCTGTTTAGTCATTCGGTCCCGTTCTCGCGCTGCGCCAGGATGGCGGCCCGCACGGTGGCGGGGGTGGCGGGCAGGTGGTGGATGCGCGCGCCGCTGGCATGCGCAATGGCGTTGAGCACGGCAGGCGCGGTGGGGATCAGGCAGTGCTCGCCCAGCCCCTTCGCTCCAAAGGGCCCGTGTTCATCGCCGGATTCGATGATGATGGACTCGATCGGTGGCACGTCCCCGATGGTGGGGATGAGGTAGTCGTGCAGGTTCTCGGTCCGGCCCGGCAGGAATTCCTCCATCAGCGCGAGGCCAAGGCCCTGCGCCACGCCGCCCTCGATCTGGCCCTCGACCAGCAGCGGGTTGATCGCGCGCCCCACGTCATGCGCCGCCACGATGCGCAGCAGCTTCACGGTGCCCAGCTCCAGATCCACCTCAAGCTCGGCCATCTGCGCGGTGGTGCCGAAGACGGCGTAGGGCACCCCCTGCCCGTTCTCGTCGAGCGGCAGGGTCGGCGGGTCGTAGCTTTCAGTCACCTCCAGCGCGTAGCCCTCGTCCTGCGGCAGTTCCACCCGGCGCTTCTCGCCGCCCTCGCTGAGGACAATCGTCCCGTCCTCGAAACCGATCTCCGCCCCCTCACCCACGTTGCCCAGCCGCAGGATCTGCGCGCGCAGCGCCGCGCCCGCCAGGCGGGCCGCGTTGCCGGTGATGAAGGTCTGGCGGCTGGCCGATGTCTTGCCCGCGTCGGGCGTCACGTCCGTATCCGGGCCGACAAGCGCCACCTGCGACACCGACACGCCCAGCGCCTCGGCGAAGATTTGGGTGATGACCGTGTTCGATCCCTGCCCGATGTCCATGGCGCCCTGGTGCAGCACGACCTCCCCCGCGGGTGTCACCCCCGCGCGGATGGTCGAGGGGTTCGACATGGAGGTATTGCCGCAGCCGTACCAGCCGCCCGCCACGCCCACGCCGCGCTTGACCGTGTCGTGCGTTGCGTTGAACTGCTCCGCCCCGGCCAGCGCCCAGGCCCAATGCGGCTCCAGCGCCTCGAAACAGGCCTCGATCCCCATGCCGGTCTCGAAGACCTGTCCCGTCACCGTAGGATCGCCGTTGCGCAGGCAGTTGAGCTTGCGGAAGGCCAGCCGGTCCATCCCGAGCTTTTCGGCCAGCATGTCGAACAGCTGCTCCTGCGCCACCGCCGACTGCGGCACGCCGAAGCCGCGAAAGGCCCCCGAAGGCGCGGTGTTGGTGTGCACGCCTGCGCTGTCGGCGCGGTAGTTGGGGGTGAGGTAGGGCCCCGAGGCATGGATCGGCACGCGGTTGGCCACGGTCGGCCCCCAGCTTGCGTAAGCCCCGGTGTTGAACACCCCGTCAAAGGTCTCGGCCACCAGCCGCCCCTCCGCGTCCGCACCGATCTCCATGCGGATCTCGGAAGGGTGCCGCTTGGTACTGCTCGCGATGCTCTCGGTCCGGGTGTAGGCGATCCGCACGGGCCGGTTCAGCCGCCAGGCCGCCAGCGCCACGTAGGGCTGCGCGGTGAGGTCGAGTTTCGACCCGAACCCCCCGCCCGTCGCCGTGGGCAGGATGCGCACGTCGCCCGGAGCAAGGCCGAGGATGCGGGCAAGCCCGTCGCGGTTCATGTAGGGCGCCTGCGTGCAGCACTGCACCTCGATCCGATCGCCAACGCGCCGCGCGACAGCGGCCTCGGGCTCGATATAGGCGTGTTCGATGAAGCCGGTGGAGAAATCGCCCGACACCACATGCGCCGCCCCCGGCATGGCGCCCGCCGCATCGCCCCGCGCCACGCGGCCCCGGCACATCACGTTGTCCGCGCGGGTGCCGTGAAGCTGCGCCGCCTCCGCCGCGCCGCGCGGGGTCAGGTTGGCGGGCCGTTCCTCCCACGTGACGGGAAAGTCCGGCAGCGCCGCCAGCGCCTCGGGCGTGCCCACCACGGCGGCCACGGCCTCACCCTTGAAGCGCGTCTCGCCCTCGGCAAAGACGGGCTGATCCTCGAAGCCGGGAATGACGCCGAAACAGTTTTCGCCGGGCACGTCCTTTGCCGTCAGCACCAGCTCCAGCCCGGCGGCCGCGCGGTAAGCGTCGAGGTCGCCAAAGGTGAACCCCGCCCGGTGAAAGGGCGACCGGATCACCCGCAGCGACAGCGCATCGGCGGGCGCCACGTCGTCGCCGAAGCGTTCCAGCCCTGCCACCTTGGGCCAGCCGTCCAGCCGCTCGACCCGCGCGCCCACTCCGCCCTCGGAAACTGGAGCCCTGTCGCCCTCGGCGACCAGCGCCTTGTGGCGCGACGCATCCAGCACCGCATCGATGATCTTGCGATAGCCTGTGCAGCGGCACAGCACGCCGCCCAGTGCATCGGCCACCGCCGCCTCGTTCAGCGCCCCGCCCCGGCGCAGCAGCGCCGCGGCCGAGACCATCATGCCCGGCGTGCAGATCCCGCATTGCGCCGCCTGATGACGCTGGAAGGCCGCGGCAAGGCGCTGCCCCTCGGGGCCTTCCAGAAGCCCCCGCTGCGTCTCGACCACGCGGCCCTCAACCTGCCCGGCGGCGGTGATGCAGGCGCAGACCGCCTCGCCATCCAGCAGCACGGTGCAGGCCCCGCAATCGCCCGCGTTGCACCCGACCTTCACGTCGCGTGCCCCCGCCCGTTCGCGCAGCACCTCCGACAGCCGGGCCGCGGGGTCGGCGCCCAGGATCACGGCCTCGCCGTTCAGGGTCAGGGCGATGCCGCCCTTGGGGTCGTCAAGTGACATCGCGCACCTCCATGGCGTCGGTGATGGTCCGGGCGATCAGGGTGCGCACGGCCTCGCGCCGGTAGGCGGCGCTGGCGCGCACGTCGTCGATGGGGGTAAGCCCCGGCAGATCGGCCCCCGCCACGATCCCCGGCACCTCTGCCACTGTCGCGCCGGTCAGCGCCTCCTCGAGCCCGCGCAGCCGCACGGCCACGGGCGAACAGGACCCGACCGAGACGCGGGCGCGGCTGATCGCGTTGCCGGAAACCTCGACCACCGCGGCAACCATGGCGATGGAGATCACAAGGTACTTGCGTGCCCCGAGCTTGCGGAACGCCCCCTGCCCCGTGGCCTCGGGCACCAGCACGGCGCTCACGATCTCGCTCGGCCGCAGGTCCACGTTGCGCGGCCCACGGATGAACTGCTCCAGCGCCACCCGGCGCGGCCCCTCCGGCCCCGCGACCTCCACCTGCGCGTCCAGCGCCATCAGCGCGGGCACGCCGTCGGCGGCGGGCGAGGCGTTGCAGATGTTGCCCGCCACCGTGCCGGTGTTCTGGATCTGCACCGACCCCACCTCGCGCGCGGCCCCTTTCAGCCCGGCAAAGCAGGCGGGCAGCTCGGCGCGCAGCACGTCGGTCCACGTGGTCGCCGCCCCGATCCGCCAGAGCCCGTCCCGAAGGGAAATCCCCCGCAGCCCCGCAACGCGGGTCAGGTCCACCATGCGCGAAGGCGGCGGTCCGTCACGCAGCCCCGGGTAAACATCCGTCCCGCCCGCGAGAACCACGGCACCGCCGCCCAGAAGCGACAGGGCCTCGTCGAGCGATTCGGGGCGATGAAGCGTCATGGCTGGCCTCGGGGCTGGCCCGGCAGGGGCCGGGGCTTCGTTCGTATGCAAACAATACAGTCAGACGCTACGAACTTGCCCGAAAACCTGTCAATCGCGGTGATGAGCCAAAGGGCGAAAATCGGAAACTCGTTCGTAGACGAATGGCTTTTCGCACAGGATTTCACAGCGCCCGGCGCGGAATCGGGCGCGGCAGGCCCGCGCCCCGCGGCCTTGCTGAAAACATCACCGAAAGCGCCGGGCCGCCCCGCCCCGCGCCCCGGACCACGGCAAAACCGTTGACAGGGCAAAGAGTGCCGTGCGTTCGTATACAAATGAATATGCGGCCCGACCTGCAAGGCACCGCCCAGCCCCCGGAGCACCCCGCGTGAGCGAGACACCGACGAAACGCGCCAAGGACGACAAGCCGGAGAAGATCCGCTGCGATGCCTGTCCGGTGATGTGCTACATCGCCGAAGGCCGCTCCGGCGCCTGTGACCGTTACGCCAACGAGGGCGGAGAGCTTGTCCGCCTCGACCCGCTGACCATCCTGCAGAACCGCGACGAGGGCGCGCCGGTCGTGCCCTTCCTAGACCGCGAATGGGACGGCGACATCGTCTCGGGGGACGAAACCTTCATCACCGCCGTGGGCTCGGGCACGACCTACCCGGACTACAAGCCCGCGCCCTTCATCGTCGCCTCCAAGGTGGCCGACGCCGACATGATAACCGTCGTGACAGAGGGCATCTTCAGCTACTGCGGCGCCAAGGTGAAGCTCGACACCGACCGGCACCTCGGCTCCGAATGCGCCCCCGTCCGCGCCGAGGGCGAGGTGATCGGCCATGTCACCACCTCCGAATACGGCAGCCAGATGCTCAGCCTCGGCGGCGTGAACCACCTCACCGGCGGCTCCAAGAAGGAAGGCCGCGCCACCTGCAACGCGCTGCTGGCGCTCTGCAACGGCGAGAACGTGGAGCTGACCATCGACAAGGGCGCCGAGCTCGAGATCACCGCCGGGCAGGCGCCCGTGGTGAACGGTTTGCGCGAGGAACGCATGCGCGTGGGCTGCGGCTCGGCCACCGTGGGCATGTTCGCCGCGCAGTGGAAGGGGCTTGTCGACGAGGTGGTTGTGGTCGACGACCACATCACAGGCGTCATGTCCGAACACCAGGCGGGCAAGGTCATCGGCTGGGACCCCACCGGCATCCGCATCAAGGGCCGCCGCTCGACCCCGGGGCGCTATTTCCAGGTGGCCGAACCCGGCACCGGCTGGGGCGGCACGGACCTCACCGACCCTCTGACCATCCTCGACACATGGCAAGAGGCCAAGGGCGCCCGCCCCGGCCTGTCGCTGCTCATGGTCTCGACCACGGGCGAGAACGCCGCCTACTACGAGCTGAACGACGATCTGATCCCCGTGCAGCACGAGATGCCCGACAGGCTGAAACCCTCGGTCGCGCGGATCGAGGAGAACTGCGAACCCTCCTTGGCCTCGGTCCTGTTCATGGCGGGCGCAGGCGGCAGCCTGCGCTCGGGCGTGACCGAGAACCCCGTGTCCCTGACGCGCTCGGTGCAATCGCGGCTGACCCGCGTGACCGTGGGCGGCGCGCCGGTCTTCACCTGGCCGGGCGGCGGCATCACCTTCATGGCCGATGTCACGCAGATGCCGAAACACGCCTTCGGCTACGTGCCCACCCCGGCGCTCGTCGCCCCAATCGAATTCACCATGAGTGCCGCCGATTATGCCGCGCTGGGCGGCCACATGGACTACGTCATGCCCATCGGCGAGGCGCTGAAGGGCGCGCGCGGGCGGCAGAACGACCACCGGCTGTCCGGACAACGCGCCGAATGGCGCAAGGACGGCGCGCCATGGCCCCTGCCCCGCGACAAGGCGCAGGCAAAATGAGCTGGACCGAGCGCCCCACCGCCCACGCCCTGCCCGACGGGCGGTTGCGGCTGGTGCACGGTCCCATCGACCTGATCCTGGGCGCCGACGGCCCGGACACGGCCGTGCGCGCCGCCTTCCGCCGCGCGCACGAGACCTTCGAGCCGATCCTGCCCGCGCTCGCCGCCGAGCTGCCCCGCCTGCGCGCGGCCAGTGGCCCCGATCCCGAGGGCGACGTGGCACGCACCATGCTGCGCGCCACGCGCCGCTTTGCGCCGGCCTTCGTCACGCCCATGGCCGCCGTCGCGGGGGCCGTGGCCGACCACGTTCTCGCCGCCATGCTGACAGGCGACCACGGCCTCACCCGCGCCCATGCCAACAACGGGGGCGACATCGCGCTCTGGACCTCCCAAGCGCCCTATACCCTGGCCGTTTGCGAGAACCCCGTCGCGGGCGATCCCGGCGCACGGGCGAAAATTGGCGCAGGCGACGGCGTGGGCGGTGTCGCGACCTCGGGCTGGCGCGGGCGCTCGCATTCGCTGGGCATCGCCGACGCGGTCACCGTGCTGGCGCGCAGCGCGGCGCAGGCCGATGTGGCCGCCACGCTCATCGCCAATGCCGTGGACCTGCCCGGCCACCCCGCCGTCACCCGCGAACCCGCCTGCGAAATAGCCCCCGACAGCGACCTCGGCGACCGCCCGGTGACCGTGGGCGTGGCGACGCTGTCGCCCGCCGCGCGCGCCCATGCGCTGGACCGCGGCGCGGCCATCGCGCAGGACTTCCTTGCCCGCGGCCTCATCGCCGGGGCCTGCCTCGCCTGCCAGGGCGAACGCCGCATCACGGGCCGGGGCCTTGCCCCCGCCCTGCCCCAGGACGACACGACGGAGCTTCTCCATGCCTGAGCCGCAGATCCGCAAGAGCGCGATCCTCACCGAAACCGTCTTCCACGAAGGCGGCCCCGCCCCCGAGAAACCCCTGCGCCGCGCCGCCGCCATGACGGTGATCGCCAACCCCTTCGCCGGTCGCTACGTCGAGGAGATCGAGGGCTTCATGGAAGACCTCAAGCCGCTCGGCGCGCAGATGGCGCAGGACCTGATCGACGCGCTCGGCGGCGACGCGGCCCTGATCGAGGGCTACGGCAAGGGCGCCATCGTCGGCACCAATGGCGAGGTCGAGCACGGCGCGCTCTGGCACGTGCCCGGCGGCTACGCCATGCGCGCCAAGATCGCCGAGAGCATGGCCATCGTGCCCTCGACCAAGAAGCTCGGCGCCCCCGGCACTCGGCTCGACGTGCCGATCACCCACACCAACGCCTCCTACGTGCGCTCGCATTTCGACGCGATGGAGGTGGGCCTGCCCGACGCGCCCAAGGCTGACGAGATCCTGCTGGTGCTCGTGATGACCACCGGCGGGCGCATCCATGCCCGCGTTGGCGGGCTCGAGGCAAAGGACGTGAAGGGCGAGGACGGCTTGCGGTGAAGATCCGGCGCATCATCACGCTCTCCGAGATCACGCGGACCGAGATGGGCCAGCCCGTCTCGCCCCCCGCGCGGCGCGCGCTGGCGGCGGCGGTGATCGCCAACCCCTTTGCCGGGCGCTACGCCGAGGACCTGACCGAGCTGATGGAGACCGGCGCCACGCTGGGCGGGATGCTGTGCGAGGAGGCCCTGATCGCCCTCGGAGGCACGGCCGGGGACGTGCAGGGCTACGGCAAGGCCGCGCTCGTGGGCGAGGACGGCGAGCTGGAACACGCAGCTGCCCTGCTGCACCCGAAACTCGGCGCGCCGCTGCGCGCGGTGATCGGCGGCGGCAAGGCGCTGGTACCCTCGTCCAAGGCCATGGGCGGGCCGGGCACGGTGCTCGACGTGCCGCTCGGCCACAAGGACGCGGCCTACGTGCGCTCGCACTTCGACGGGATGCGAATCCAGCTGCCCGACGCCCCCCGGCGGGACGAAATCCTGATCGCCGTGGCCCTGCAACGCACGGGCCGCCCCAATCCCCGCGTGGGGGGCCTTGCCCACGAGGACGTCACCGGCGCGGACGGTCTGCGCTAGGAAGCTCACCCGAAGGAGGACTGAACATGTCGATTTTCGTCAAGAACGCCTGGTATGTCGCCGCCTGGTCCACCGAGATCGACGATCAACTCCGACGCTTCACCATCCTCGACGAACACATCGTCATGTTCCGCAAGTCCGACGGCAGCGTGGCCGCCCTCGAGGACCGCTGCCCGCACCGGCACCTGCCGCTGTCCAAGGGCAAGCGCATCGGCGACACGGTGCAATGCGGCTACCACGGGCTGACCTTCGACGGCACCACCGGCATGTGCACCCGCGTGCCCGGCCAGACCAACCTGCCCAGGTCCGCCTACGTCACCAGCTACGCCATCGAGGAACGCCACGGCATCGTCTGGATCTGGATGGGCGATCCCGAAACGGCCGATCCCTCCACGATCTTCGACATGCCGCAGTTCACCGACCCCAACTGGGCCGTCCACCACGGCGATGCCCTGCACGTGCAAAGCAACTACCTCAACGTGGCCGAGAACCTCGTCGACCCGGCCCACGTCAGCTTCGTCCACCCCACGACGCTCGGCAACGCGGCCTCGGAGAACGTGCCCGTCCACGTCCAGACCGAGGGCGAGGCCATCGTCGCATGGCGCTGGATCCGCGACGCCGAACCCATCGGCTTCTTCAAGAACTTCGGCGATTTCGACGGCAACGTGGACCGCTGGCATTACTACTATCTCTACACCCCCTGCACCGCCATGATCGACTTCGGCTCAGCGCCGGCCGAGGCCGCCATCGGAGAGGACGAACGCGACAAGGGGGTGCGCATCTTCGCCCTGCATTTCATCACCCCCGTGACCGAGACCTATTCCATCGACCGCTGGATGCACGTCCGCAACACCGCGCTCGACGACCCGCAGGCCGAGGAAACCATGGACAAGATGTTCCGCACCGCCTTCCAGGAGGACAAGGAGATCCTCGAAGCCGTGCAGGCCGAGGAAAACCGCCCCGCCAAGCGGCGGCCCATCCGCATCGCAATCGACAAGGGTCCGCTTGTCTATCGGAAGCGGATCAACGAACTTCTCGAGAAAGAGAGAACGGAAGACCTGGCAAGCGACCCCTCGCCGGCCTTCGTCTACCACGACTGACCGGCATCAAGACCGGCCTTCCGGCGGAACCCTACCGCCGCCCAACAGGAGAGACACGCGACATGACACTGACGAGACGCATGATCCTGGCCGCCGCATCGGCGCTGGCGATCGCCCCCGTCGCCGCCTCGGCGCAGGACACCATCAAGGTCGGCGAGATCAACCACTACAAGCGCATGGCCGCCTTCGCCGAGCCCTACCGCAAGGGCATCGAGCTGGCGCTGGAAGAGATCAACGCCGACGGCGGCGTTCTGGATACCGAGCTCGAGTTCGTCTTCCGCGACGACCAGGGCGACCCGGCCGAGGCGATCCGCATCGCCGAGGAACTGATGACCCGCGAAGGCGCGGTCATGCTGACCGGCTCGATCCTGTCAAACGTCGGGCTGGCGCTCTCGTCCTTCGCGGCGGAAAAGGATTACCTCTACCTCGCCGCCGAACCGCTGGCCGACAGCCTCGTCTGGGGCTCGGGCAACCCCAACACCTTCCGCCTGCGCGCCTCGACCTGGATCCAGGCCGCCATGCTGGCGGAAGAGGCCGCCAAGACCGACGCGGTGAAATACGCTACCATCGCGCCCAACTACGCCTACGGGCAGGACGCCGTGGCCGCCTTCAAGGAAAACCTCACCCGGCTGAAGCCCGACGTGGAGTTCGTGGCCGAACAGTGGCCCGCGCTCTTCAACATCGATGCCGGCGCCGAGGTGCAGGCCATCGAACGCTCCAAGCCCGACGCGATCTTCAACGTGACCTTCGGCACCGACCTGGCACGCCTCGTGCGCGAGGGCGGCGACCGCGGCCTTTTTGACGGGCGCGACGTCTACGGCCTGCTCACCGGTGAACCCGAATACCTCGACCCGCTGGGCGACGAGGCCCCCGAGGGCTGGTTCGTGACCGGCTACCCCTGGTACGGCTTCGAGGACGGCACCCCCGAAAAGGCCTTCGTCGACGCCTACATGGACTACTCCGGCGAAACGCCCAAAATCGGTTCGCTGGTGGGCTACCTCACCGCCTATTCCATCGCCGCCGCCATCGAGGAAGCGGGCTCGACCGAGACCGAGGCCCTGATCGAGGCCTTCGAAGGGCTGGAAATCCCCGACACGCCCATCGGCACGCTGTCCTACCGCGAGATCGACAACCAGTCGACGATGGGCGCCTATGTCGGCACCCTCGCGCTCGAAGACGGCGCGGGCGTCATGGTCGACTGGGAATACAAGACCCCCGACGGCTACATGCCCTCCGACGAGGAAATCATGGAAATGCGCCCGGCAGACTGACGGACGCCGTCCGGCGGGGGCTCGTCCCTTTGTCCCCGCCGGGCACCCGAATTCCCGCACCGTTTCGCCCGCAGGGGCGCGCCGGGCCGCCCGCGCGGTCCGCGCCCGACACCCTCCCGCCGGGTGACCAGACGGGTGCCGACACTGCCCAAGGACCCCACACGCCATGGCCTTCTTCTTTGCCCAGTTGCTGACCGGCCTCGCCAACGCCTCGTCGCTTTTCCTCGTGGCGTCGGGCCTGTCGCTGATCTTCGGCGTCACCCGCATCGTGAACTTCGCCCACGGCTCCTTCTACATGCTGGGAGCCTTCATCGGCGTCACCCTGATGGAGGTTCTGCCGGGGCATTTCGGCTTCTGGGGCTCGATCCTGCTCACCGGTCTTGCCGTTGGGCTGATCGGCGCCATCGTGGAAATCGTCGTCCTCCGCCCGATCTACCGCGCGCCCGAGCTGTTCCAGCTTGTCGCGACCTTCGGCGTGATCCTCGTGATCCAGGACCTCACCCTGATGATCTGGGGCGCCGAGGACCGGCTGGGCCCCCGCGCCCCCGGCCTGCGCGGCATCTGGCGGATCTTCGGCGAACCGGTCCCGAAGTACGACATCGTGCTGATCGCCATGACGCCCTTCATCCTCTTTGGCCTCTGGTATCTCATCACCCGCACGCGGCTTGGCGTGCTGGTCCGTGCCGCCACACAGGACCGCGAGATGGTCGGCGCGCTCGGCGTGAACCAGGCCTGGCTCTTCACCGGCGTCTTCGCGCTCGGCTCGGCGCTCGCCGGCTGGGGCGGCGCGCTGCAACTGCCCAAGGGCGGGGCGGATCTGCTCATGGACTTCAACATCATCGGCACGATCTTCGTGATCGTGGTAATCGGCGGAATGGGCAGCCTGCCCGGCGCCTTCATCGCCGCCGTCCTGATCTCGGTGCTGAACGTGCTGGGCGTGACCTACCTGCCCTCCTCCACGCTGGTCCTGATGTTCGTGGTCATGGCGGTGGTGCTCATCATCCGGCCCTACGGCCTTCTGGGTCGCGAGGAAGTGGCCGGCGAACACGGGCAGGTCGGCGCGCCGGAGACACCCATCCGCCCCTACGGCCGCCTCGGGCAGGCGGTCATCGCGGGGCTGCTGGTGCTCATGGCGCTGCTGCCGCTGGTGGCGGACCAGTTCCTGCTGATCCTGACCATCGATATGATCGTCTTCGCCCTCTTCGCGGCCTCGCTGCACTTCATCCTCGGCACCGGGGGCCTCGTCAGCTTCGGCCACGCCGCCTTCTTCGGCGGCGGCGCCTACGCGGCGGCGCTGCTGGTCTACCACTTCGACACACCGATGGAGATCGCCTTCCTCTTCGCGCCGCTCGCCGCGGGCCTACTGGCCCTCGGCATCGGCTGGTTCTGCATCCGCCTCACCGGCGTCTACTTCGCCATGCTGACGCTCGCCTTCAGCCAACTCGTCTGGTCGCTCGCCTACCAGTGGCGCGCGGTCACGCGCGGCGATGACGGGCTCATCAGCATCTGGCCCACCGACTGGCTCAGCGGCACCGTGCCCTACTACTACTTCACCCTCATCCTCGGCGTCGGCGGCATCCTCTTCCTGCGCCACGTGATCCACGCGCCCTTCGGCTATGCCCTGCGCGCGGGCCGCGACAGCCCCCGCCAGGCCGAGGCCATGGGCATCGACGTCAAGCGCATCCAGTTCGCCGCCTTCGCCCTCGCGGGCGTCATGGCGGGCCTCGCAGGCGGCATGTTCGTCTTCTCCAAGGGCTCGGTCTTCCCCACCGAGCTGGAAATCGCGGCCAGCTTCGACGCGCTCATCGTGGTCTTCCTCGGCGGCGTGAAGACGCTCGCCGGCGGCGTGGTCGGCGCGGGCTTCATGACCGTGGTCGAGGACTGGCTCACCCGGCTCGAATACTGGCGCCTGCTGCTCGGCCTCGTCATCATCGCCGTCGTCATCATCGCCCCCGAGGGCATCGTCGGCTCCATCCGCAGCGCCTGGGCGCGGTACCGCGGCACCGGCGACGAGGAGGTCGCGAAATGAGCGAGATCCTGAGGGTCGAGAACCTGAAGAAAAGCTACGACGGCTTCGTCGCGGTCAACGGCGTGTCCTTCGGCGTCGCCAAGGGCGAGCTCAAGGCCCTGATCGGTCCCAACGGCGCCGGCAAGTCCACCTGCTTCAACATGCTCACCGGCCAGCACCGCCCCACCGAGGGCGAGGTCTTTCTCGACGGCGAGAACATCACCGGCCGCAAGACCCGCGATGTCTGGCGCAAGGGCGTCGGCCGCACCTTCCAGATCACCGGCACCTACCAGAGCATGACGGTGATCGAGAACGTGCAGATGGCCCTCATGAGCCACCACCGCAAGCTCTTCTCCATGATGCCCCGCGCGTGGAAGCTCTACCGGGACGAGGCCTTCGAGTTCCTCGACACCGTCGCCATGGCCGATCAGGCCGACCGCCCCTGCTCGGTGCTGGCCTACGGCGACCTCAAGCGGCTGGAACTCGCCATCGCGCTCACCCACCGGCCGCGCCTGCTGCTCATGGACGAACCCACCGCCGGCATGGCGCCCAGCGCCCGGATCGAGCTCATGCAGCTCGTCGCCGACATCGTGAAGGACCAGGGCGTCTCGGTCCTGTTTACCGAGCACGACATGGACGTGGTCTTCGCCCACGCGCATCACATCATGGTGCTGAACCGGGGCGAGCTCATCGCCGACGGCAGCGTCACCGAGGTGCGCAACAACCCGCAGGTCCAGGAGGTCTACCTGGGCGGCGGAACGCTCTTCAAGGAGGAGGACGCCCATGCTTAGCGTCGAGGCCGTGCACAGCTACTACGGCAAGGCCCATATCCTCGACGGGCTCAGCTTCGAGGTCCGCCGTGGCGAGGTCGTGGCCCTCCTGGGCCGCAACGGCGCGGGCAAGTCCACCACCATGAAATCGGTCATGCAGCTGGTCCGCCCCCGGCAGGGCCGCGTCATGTTCCAGGGCGCCGACCTCGTGGGCGAGCCCTCCTACCGCGTGGCGAAATCCGGCATCGGCTACGTCCCCGAGGACCGCCGCATCTTCACCGACCTCACGGTGATGGAGAACCTCGAGGTGGGCCGCCAGCCCGCCCGCAAGGGCGCGCCCGACTGGACGATCGAGCAGCTCTTCGACATCTTCCCGAACCTCAAGGAACGCCGCACCAACCGCGGCAAGCACATGTCGGGCGGCGAACAGCAGATGCTCACCATCGCCCGCACTCTCATGGGCAACCCGCTGCTCCTGCTGCTCGACGAACCCTCCGAGGGCATCGCCCCCGTGATCGTCGAGCAAATGGCCGAGACCATCAAGACGCTCAAGGCCGAGGGGCTGACCGTCATGATCTCGGAGCAGAACCTGCATTTCGCCCGCGCCGTGGCCGACCGCGCCATCATCATCGAGGGCGGCGAGAAGAAGTTCGACGGCAGCTTCGCCGAGCTCGAGGCCCAGCCGGAGATCCGGGATGCCTACCTCTCGGTCTGACGCCACGCCGGGCTTGCCCCGCGCGGCCTGCCCAACTACGCAGGCGCCCACCCATCCGGAGGACGCCCCCGTGACCAGCGACGTCAGGCCCCGCACCAGCGCCGACCACGGCTACGTGCTCGACGACCAGATCGGCTTTCTGCTGCGCCGCGCCTACCAGCGCAATTCCACGCTCTTCCTGTCGATGGTGCCCGGCAACCTGACCACCACGCAGTTCTCGGTGATGAACCGCCTGGCCGAGGACGGGCCCATGTCGCAGAACCACCTCGGGCGTTCCGTCGCCATGGACGGCGCCACCACCAAGGGCGTGGTCGACCGGCTGATCGCGCGCGGCCTCCTGCAGACCCGCCGCGACCCGCAGGACCGCCGCCGCCACCTCGTCTCGCTCACCCCCGAGGGCGTGGCCGTCATCGACGAGGCCGTCGAGGCCGCCATCCGCGTGACCGAGGAAACCCTCGCCCCCCTGCGGGAAAAGGAACGCGAGACGCTGCTGAAGCTGCTGACCAAGATCAGCTGACGCAAGCCCTCACGCCTCGTCTTCCTCGGGCTGGAAGACCTCCTCGATGGTCAGGCCGAACAGCCGCGCGATCGCGAAGGCCAGCGGCAGGCTCGGATCGTAACGCCCCCGTTCAAGCGCATTGACCGTCTGCCGCGACACCTTCAGCCGCGTGGCGAGATCGGCCTGCGACCAGCCCCCCTGCCTGCGCAGTTCGTGGATGCGGTTCCTCATCGGAAGCGGAACCGCCCGACCATGACGCCAACGAACCAGAACGAGGCCATGACCGGCCAGACCAGGAACATCGACAGCCGCGGCAGGCCCACCCCCTCGAGAAACCCGTAACCGAAGGTGATGAGCGCGGTGCCCGCAAAGGCCACTGCCAGCGCCTCGAGCTGAACCCGGCGCTGCAACTCGTCGAGTTGCCGGATGCTGCGGACCACGACCCAGCAGATGAAGAGCGCGGGGAGCATCGGCAGAAGCGCCAGCAGCAGCCGCGCTGCCTGGCCTTCGACCCCGTCTGACAGAACAGTCTGCGACAGCACCAGCAAAGCCCCGTAGGCGGCCAACCCGAGCATCAGGTAAAGAAATCCGCGCATGACATCCCCCGCAATGTAAAACATACTTTACATACGCAAGGGGCGCCACGCAGTCAAGCACGCTTTACATTTCGTTATCAAGCGCCCCACCCGCACCTCGCGCAACAGGCCCCCTCCCCCTGACAGGGGAGGTTAGGGAGGGGGCGACTACCGCCGTTCGGCACGCAGCCAGACACCGCCTTCGGGCCGCAGCGTCAGGATCATCACCGGCTCAGGCACCCGCCCCGGCATGGCCCCGAACCGGAAATTCTTCAGCATCGTGGCGAGGATCATCACCGCCTCCTGCGTGGCGAAGGACGCCCCGATGCAGACCCTGGGGCCGTCGCCGAAGGGCAGGTAGGCGTAGCGCTCGGGCTTCTCGCCCTCCCAGCGGTCGGGGCGGAAGGCGTCGGGGTCGTCCCAGAGCAGCCGGTGCCGGTGCAACGCGTAGATCGGCAGGATGACCGTATCGCCCTTGCGGATCTCGCGCCCGCAGAGCTCGTCCGGCCCCAGCGCAGTGCGCGACACCATGCCGGCGGGCGGATAGAGCCGCAGCGCCTCGTCCACCACGCGGCGCACGGCCGGCAGCGCGGCCACGTCCTCGCCCGTGGCGGCGTCGCCGCTCACCACGGCGTCCACCTCGGCGCACACCTCTTCCTGCACATCGGGATCGAAGGCCAGCAGGTAGAGCGACCACGCGAGCGTCAGCGCCGTGGTCTCGTGCCCCGCCACGATGAAGGTCAGCAGGTTGTCGCGGAGCTCGGACGTCGTCATCTTGCGACCGCTCTGCGGGTCCTCGCCCTCGCGCAAAAGGTCCAGCAGGTCCGCCACCTCGCCCTCGCCCCTCTCGCGGCGCGCCTCGATCACCTCGTCGGCCATGGCCTTCATGTCGCCGACACCGCCCGCGGCAAAGCTGCGGCGCGGGCGCGGCACCCAGTCGGGCAGGCCAAGTATGTCGAAAAGCGAGATCTTGCCCGCCGCCCCGATATAGGCGTCGATCGCCGCGTGCACCGCGTCACGCTCGAAGCCCTCGCCACCCGAAAACGTCACGTCCGAGATCACGTCGAAGGTCGTCGTCACCATCTCGGCCAGGAAATCCACCGGCGCCCCCTCGGCCGCCGCGATCCGCTCCACCGACCGCCGCGCAGCACCTGCCATGACCGGTGCCAGCGCCATCATGTTGCGGTGCGAAAAGACCGGCGCCGCCGTGCGACGCTGCCAGCGCCATTCCGCGCCCTCGGCGATGAACATCGACTCGCCGATGGCCGGGCGCAGCAGGTTTTTGGTCACCAGCGACTTGGGATAGTTGCCGATGTTCTCGCGCAGCACCCGGCGGTTGGCCTCGGGGTCCATGACCATGTGCCAGCGCACACCGGTCTTGCCCGAGACCATGGGCTGCCGCGTGGCGAGATCGGGAATGATCGACAGCACGTTGCGGCGCGAGGCCTGAAGGCTGGCCCAGAGGCCCATGGGTTTCGTCACCAGCGGGACGCGCACGGGAACGGGCTGTCGGATCGGCTCGTGTCGGGTCATGTCTCCCCCTTTCCACAGAAGATAGCTGCGGCAGGGGCCGGGGCAATTGCAAGCCGGGCCCCGCTCCGATAAGCCTGCCCGGACCCGACCAAGGAGCGTTCCATGCGCCGCGCCGCCCTGATCCTGAGCCTTCTCGCCCTCGCCGCCTGTGCGGCCCCGACCGAGGACCTGAAGGAGCCCGTCGAACCCTTGGGCGATTTCCGCCTCGGCTTCAGCGAAGTCGTCGCCCCCAACCTCACCAAGCGGCTCGTCTCCTACGACGTGACGCCAGAGGAATGGATCGCCGCCGTCGACGAGGCGGTCGAGACCCGCTTTTCCCGCTTCGAAGGCAGCCGCTACTACCACATGGGCATCAGCGTCGAGGAATACTCGGTGCCGCAGCCGATCGTGCCCGGCAAGTCCGCGCTCGCGCTTCGCGTGACCGTCTGGGACGACGCCGCGCAGGCCAAGTTGAACCAGGAAACCAAGGTCATCACGGTGATCCAGGTGATCGAGGCACGCATGGCCAGCACGCGCGAGGAGCGGGTGCAGATCATGGCCGAACAGGCCGCCCGGAACATCGAAACATGGCTGCGCACCCAGATGCGCACAGAGGGCTGGTTCACCGGCAACGCCACGACCACCGCCACGACGGCCCAGGGCACCGCACCGCCCCCCGAGGCGCCCGAGACCACCGGCGGAACCGTGCTTTCGGACGCGGATCTTGCCGCGCCCGCGGCCGCCGTCCAGTAGCCCCGGTGACGGGCGCTCAAGCCCCTGTGACCTCTGGGCCCGGGGGCGTTCCCACGCCGCAAACCCGGCTTGATTTTCCGCGCCCGAGTCAATAAACGGCGCGCGATGTGGAACCGGGTCGGCTCCGACCCATGACAACTGACGAGGCGTCTGGAAAGATGGCAAAGGAAAAGTTTGAGCGCGGCAAGCCGCACTGCAACATCGGCACGATCGGTCACGTCGACCACGGCAAGACGACGCTGACGGCGGCG
>NZ_QBKN01000014.1 GCF_003054175.1 Allosediminivita pacifica | reverse complement strand
CGAAAACGACCACGACAGCCTCGGCGACACATCAACACTCGCCGACCCCTCCGTCGTCGACGACCTCATCGAACACCGCATGAACAAAGGCTGAGAGGATGATGGACGGAACCACGACAACAGCCGCCCCGGTGCTGATCCTGCTGGGCCCCCCGGGGGCCGGCAAGGGCACGCAGGCGCGCATGCTGGAGGAGCGCTTCGGTCTCGTGCAGCTCTCCACCGGCGACCTGCTGCGCGCCGCCGTGGCAGAGGGGACCGAGGCAGGCAAACGCGCCAAGGCCGTCATGGACGCGGGCGAGCTTGTCAGCGACGAGATCGTCATCGCCATTCTGCGCGACCGGCTCGACCAGCCCGACTGCGCGCGGGGTGTCATCCTCGACGGCTTCCCGCGCACCACCGTGCAGGCCCAGGCGCTCGATGCACTGCTCGACGAACGCGGCCAGCGCATCGACGCGGCCATCAGCCTCGAGGTGGACGACGCCGCGATGGTCGAGCGCATCTCAGGCCGCTACACCTGCGCAGCCTGCGGCGAGGGCTGGCACGACAGCTTCAAGACGCCCACGGAACCGGGCGTCTGCGACAAGTGCGGCGGCACCGAATTCAAGCGGCGTGCCGACGACAAGGCGGAAACCGTCGCCGCGCGGCTCGAGGCCTACAACGCCCAAACCGCCCCGCTGGTCGCCTACTACGACAAGACAGGCGCCCTCAGCCGTATTCCGGCCATGGGCGCCATCGACGAGATCGCCGCGGACCTGGCGGCGCGCGTAAGACCGCTGACGGGCTAGGCCCGCCAGTTCATTGTGCCTCCTGGGGAGGGGGACGTTTCGGAGAAGGAGGAGGACCCGCACCATGGCGGATCAAACATCGCATTCCGCGAACACGCTATCGGAGTCGGGGAAGGCCTACTGGAAGGCCAACCTGCGCATCATCATCATCAGCCTGATCATCTGGGCCCTGGTCAGCTTCGGCTTCGGCATCCTGCTGCGCCCGCTGCTTTCGGGCATCCCGGTCGGCGGCACGGACCTCGGCTTCTGGTTCGCCCAGCAGGGCAGCATCCTCGTCTTCCTGGCGCTGATCTTCTTCTACGCCTGGCGGATGAACAAGCTCGACCATGAATTCGGTGTGGACGAGGAGTAAGTCACAATGGATCAGTTCACCATCAACCTGCTCTTCGTGGGCGCGAGTTTCGCGCTCTACATCGGCATTGCCATCTGGGCCCGCGCGGGCTCGACCTCGGAGTTCTATGCCGCGGGTCGTGGCGTGCACCCTGTCACCAACGGCATGGCCACCGCGGCCGACTGGATGTCGGCGGCATCCTTCATCTCGATGGCGGGTCTCATCGCCTTCGTGGGCTACGACAACTCCACCTACCTGATGGGCTGGACCGGGGGCTTCGTGCTTCTCGCACTGCTGCTCGCGCCCTACCTGCGCAAGTTCGGCAAGTACACGGTCTCCGAGTTCATCGGCGACCGCTTCTACAGCCCGACCGCACGGCTTGTCGCCGTGATCTGCCTCATCATCGCCTCGACCACCTACGTGATCGGTCAGATGACAGGGGTGGGCGTGGCCTTCGGCCGCTTCCTCGAGGTCGACAACACCACCGGCCTTCTGATCGGCGCCGTTGTCGTCTTCGCCTATGCGGTCTTCGGCGGCATGAAGGGTGTGACCTACACGCAGGTCGCACAGTACTGCGTGCTGATCCTCGCCTACACGATCCCGGCGATCTTCATCTCGCTTCAGCTGACCGGCAACCCGATCCCCGCGCTTGGCCTTTTCAGCGACACCCAGAACGGCGAGCCGCTGCTGGCCACGCTTGACCAGATCGTCACCGACCTCGGCTTCAACGAGTACACCGCCCAGAACGGCGACACGATCAACATGGTGCTCTTTACGCTGTCGCTCATGATCGGCACCGCCGGCCTTCCGCACGTGATCATGCGCTTCTTCACCGTGCCGCGCGTGGCCGACGCGCGCTGGTCGGCAGGTTGGGCGCTGGTCTTCATCGCCCTGCTCTACCTCACGGCCCCGGCCGTGGGTGCCATGGCACGGCTCAACATTACCGACCAGTTCTGGCCCCAGGGTACCGAGGAACAGGCCGTGTCGCTCGAAACCATCGAGAACGATCCGGCCTATGACTGGATGGCCACTTGGCAGCAAACCGGCCTTCTGGGCTGGGAAGACAAGAACGGCGACGGCCGCATCCAGTACTACAACGATGCGGACCCGGACATGCAGGCGCGTGCCGAGGAAGAAGGCTGGGCCGGCAACGAGTTCACGAACTTCAACCAGGACATCCTCGTGCTTGCCAACCCGGAAATCGCGAACCTGCCGTCCTGGGTGATCGGCCTCGTGGCGGCGGGCGGCCTTGCAGCAGCACTTTCGACGGCGGCCGGCCTCCTGCTCGCGATCTCCTCGGCGGTCAGCCACGACCTGATGAAGGGACAGCTCACCCCCAACATCAGCGAAAAGGGCGAGCTCATGTCGGCCCGCGTTGCCATGGCCATCGCAATCTGCGTGGCCACCTACCTTGGCCTCAACCCACCGGGCTTCGCGGCCCAGACAGTGGCGCTGGCCTTCGGTCTTGCGGCGTCGTCGATCTTCCCTGTGCTGATGATGGGCATCTTCACGAAGGTGAACAGCAAGGGCGCAGTGGCAGGCATGCTCGCCGGCCTGCTGACCACGCTGCTCTACATCTTCATGCACAAGGGCTGGTTCTTCATTCCCGACACAAACCAGTTCACCGACGCGGCACCGCTGCTGGGCCCGATCAAGTCGACCAGCTTCGGGGCGATCGGCGCGATCATCAACTTCACGGTGGCCTTCATCGTGTCGAGCATGACCGCCCCCATCCCGCAGGAGATTGAGGACCTCGTTGAATCGGTCCGCGTCCCGCGCGGCGCCGGCGCCGCCACCGATCACTGATCTGGCGGACGCCTTTGCGAAACCGTCCCGTTCCGCGTAAGCGGGACGGGACACGCATTTCCGGGGAAACGATATGGCCACGCTCGAGGGACATGCCTTCATCGCGACCAGCCTCGACGGGTTTATCGCCCGTACCGATCACGAGATCGATTGGCTCAACAAGCAGCCGCTCGACGGTGACGATCACGGCTACGAAGCCTTTGTCGCACGCATGGACGGCGTAATCCTGGGCCGCCACTCCTTCCGCAAGGTACGCGGTTTCCCCGAATGGCCCTACAAGACGCCCGTCGTGGTGCTGAGCCGGACGCTCACACAAGATGATATTCCGGCCCCGCTGCGGCGCGACGACCGCGTCCGCATCGCCGGAACCAGCCCTTCCCGGCTGGCCGCCACGCTCGCAGCCGAGGGATGGAGACGCGCCTACATCGACGGCGGTGCGACAATCCAGTCCTTCCTGCGGGCGGGCCTTCTCAATGAGATCACGATCACGCAGGTGCCGATCCTGCTCGGGGCCGGGCGACGGCTGTTCGGACCGCTCGAGGAAGACATCGACCTGGAGCTGCGCGAAGTGCGCAGCTACCGCTCGGGGCTCGTCGCGACCCGCTACCGCATCCTTTCATCCGCGCCGGAGATCTGAATGCCGCTCGACCTGCCCGCCCTGCGCCGCTTTCTCTCCGCCGTGCACCCCTACGACGCGCTTGACCCCGAAGCGCTCGACCGGCTGCTGCCGGAGTTCCGGCAGGAACGGGTTCCGGCGGGCGCGCAGGTCTACACGCTCGGCGCGCCGCTGGAGGGCCTCTATCTGATCCTCGAGGGCCAGATCGAGGTGCGTGACGAAAACGGCGTCGCCATATCACTGCTCGGCCCGCGCAACTCCTTCGGCGAACGCGGGCTGCTGCGCGACGGCAAGGCAGCCACCGCTGCCAGCGCACTCGAGGATAGCCTGCTGCTCATACTGCCCCCGGCCGCTTTCGATACGCTGATCGCCGAGGAACCGGCCGCGCGGCGCTTCTTCGATCGCTCCCGCGCGCCGCGCAGCAGCAAGACGGATCTCGCCACGAGCCGGGTCGAGACGCTCATGACGCGCAACCCGCTGACCTGCGCGCCCGACACACCGGTCCGCGAGGCCGCCCGCCTGATGGCGGGGCGTCATGTCTCGTCCATCTGCGTGACGGAAGGGGGCACACTGCACGGCATCGCCACGCTGCGCGACATCTCGGGCAAGGTGGTCTCCGAGGCCCTGCCCTACGACACGCCCATCTCGCAGATCATGAGTGCGGACCCGATGACCCTGCCCCCCTCGGCGCTGGGATCGGACGTCCTGCACATGATGCTCGAAAGACGCATCGGGCATGTGCCCGTGACCGAGGGCGGGCGCCTGACGGGCATGGTCACTCAGACAGATCTCACACGGTTCCAGGCGGTCAGCTCGGCGGGTCTGGTGGCCGAGGTCGCCGCCGCCGAAACGCCCCAGGCCATGGCGCAGGCGACCGCGCGCATTCCGCAGTTGCTGGTACAGCTCGTCGCAGGCGGCAACAGGCACGAGGTCGTCACCCGGCTGATCACCGACGTCGCAGACACGGTTACGCGAAGGCTGCTCGCCTTGGCCGAGGACAAGCTCGGGCCGCCACCTGCCCCCTACCTCTGGCTCGCCTGCGGCAGCCAGGGCCGGCAGGAACAGACCGGCGTCAGCGACCAGGACAACTGCCTGTTCCTCGACGATTCCGTGTCGGATCAGGATCTTCCATACTTTCATGAACTGGCGAAATTCGTCAGCGACGGCCTGCATGCCTGCGGCTACGTCTACTGCCCGGGCGACATGATGGCGACCAACCCGCGCTGGTGCCAGCCGATGCGGGTCTGGCGGCAGTATTTCCACGGCTGGATCACCAAGCCGAGCCCCGAGGCGCAGATGCTCGCCAGCGTCATGTTCGACCTGCGCCCCATCGGCGGAACAACGGCGCTCTTCGAGGATCTCCAGCGCGACACGCTCGGCGACGCCGCGCGCAACTCGATCTTCACCGCGCACATGATCGCCAACTCGCTCAAGCACACACCGCCTCTCGGACTTCTGCGCGGCTTTGCCACGATCCGCTCGGGCGAACACAAGAACCAGCTCGATCTCAAGCACAACGGCGTCGTACCCGTCGTCGACATGGGGCGTGTCTATGCGCTTCAGGGCAAGCTGACGCAGGTAAACACCCGCGGGCGGCTCGAAGCGGCGCAGGCCGCAGGGGTGTTGAGCCAACGCGGTGGGCAGGATCTGCTCGCCGCATACGACCACATTTCCGAGACCCGGCTGGAACACCAGGCCCGGCGCGTCCGCGAGGGGGACGCGCCCGACAACTTCGTGGCGCCTGCGGTCCTTTCGGATTTCGAACGCAGCCATTTGCGCGACGCCTTCGTTGTGGTCAAATCCATGCAGTCGGCGCTGGGACACGGGCGCGGGGCGCCCGGCTGAAACAAGGGTCGAAACGGGGGGAGAGATGTTTCTGGAACTGATAGCGGTGTTCGTGGCCGGCTTTGCCGGCGCGGGCGCGACCTTGCTTCTGGCGCGTCTGACCGGGGGACGCCTGCCCCGTTGGATCGTGCCGCTCGGCGCCGGGGCCGCCATGCTCGCCGCGACGATCAGCAGCGAATACAGCTGGTTTTCGCGCACATCCCAAGCCCTGCCCGAGAGCATGACCGTCGCCGAGACCGGCACCTCCCGCGCGCTCTGGCGCCCGTGGACCTATGCCTTCCCGTTGACCGATCGCTTCGTCGCGGTCGACACCGGCGGGCTTCGTGCAAACTCGCAGCAAGAGTCACTGTACCTCGCCGACCTCTATTTCTTCGGTCGCTGGCAGCCGGTTCAATCGGTCGAGGTCATGGTGGACTGCGGAGCAGGCCAAAGGGCCGACCCGGCCCTGGGCGACGGCTCGCCGCCGGTCTGGCGCGATGTCGGGCCAGACGACGGGATCGTGCGAACCGTTTGCGCGCAGGTCTGACACATGCAGCGCTACAGCCTTCGCTTCCGCATCTTCCTCTTCTTCGTGTTCCAAGCGCTCGGCAGCACCGCCGTCGTCCTGATCGCACTCTGGTTCGGGCACCACCGCAGCGACGCAAACGGCGCGACAAGCGGCTTCATCCTGGCCGCGACGCTCTCTGCCTTCGGCCTTGTGGGGCTCACTGCCGGCATCTGGCTGCTCTTCGACGAAAACATCGCCCGCCCGATCGAGGCGCTCGCCGCACGGCTTCGGGTCCGCGCCCACGCCCAGGTCGAAACCCCCGTCTCGGCCGAAGAGGCGCGCTATCTCGGCGACCTCGGCCCCGCCGCGCAGGCTGTCTCGGATGCGCTCAATCGCACGGCCATGGACTCGGCCATGCAGGTCTCGCGCGAAACCGAGCGGCTCGCCCGAGAACGGGAACGCCTCACCGCGCTGCTGACCGAGATACCCGTCGCGATGATCCTCGTGAACGCCTCGGACCAGATCGTGCTCTACGACGGGCAGGCCGCCGAAGTCCTTGCCCAGCTCGGCGTCCCACGGCTCAACGCGCCGATCGGCGACTATTTCAGCGCCGATTGCCTAACCGAAGCCCGTGCGCGCCTGCATCGCAGCGGCCGCGAGGTGAGCTTCACCGCCTGCGGAAGGACCGGCGCCCAGCGCTTCGAGGCCCGCATGCGCCCGATGGACGGCGGTGGCTACATGCTCATGATCGACGAGGAAGAGCCGACGCTATCGCCAGGCGCCTCGCGACCGCTCGTCTACGACTTCGACCTGCTGGATCGCGGAGCCTCTCGTGCGAGTGAGGACCTGCCCCTGCGTGCTCTGACCTACGCGGTCTTCGATACCGAAACGACGGGCCTGCTGCCCCACAAGGATGAGATCGTCCAGATCGGCGCTCTGCGGATCGTGAACGGCCGCATTGTCCCGGGCGAGGTCATCGACCAGCTGGTCAACCCCGGTCGCACGATCCCGGCCTCTGCCTCAAAGGTGCACCGCGTAACCGACGCCATGGTCCAGGGCGCCCCGGACATCGCATCGGCCGGTGCGAGATTTCACGAATTCGCGAAGGGTTCTGTCATCGTTGCGCACAATGCGCCCTTCGACATGGCCTTCCTGCGCCGGCATGCCCAGCGCATGGGCGTGGAATGGGACAACCCTATCCTCGACACTGTTCTGCTGTCGGCGGTGCTTTTCGGGACCAATGAGACACACACGCTCGACGCGCTCTGTGACCGCCTTGGCGTGGCTCTACCCGCGATGCTGCGTCACACGGCGCTCGGGGACGCCCAGGCGACGGCCGAGGTCTTCGTCAGGATGCTGCCGCTTCTCGAGGCTCAGGGGCTGACGACCTTCGGCGAGGTGATTGCCGAAACGCGCAGGCATGGCCGGCTTCTGGAGGACATGAACTGAGGTCGTTGAGCGCGGTCAGCAAGGCAGCGGCTCCCCCCTCGCCCCGCGTGGCAGCGGTGAGAGCCTTGGCCCGGCGCGTGAGCTCCATGTAAATCCGCTGGGCCCAAAGCGCCCGGCAGATCACGCGATCCGGTCGCTGCGGCATCGGCCAATGCCCCCGCATCGCATTGCTCCATGGTCCATCGAAGCTCGCGGCCGTGGCATCCAGCGTGACAACAACATCTGCGGCCTGCCCCGGCCCCATCGGGGTCAGGCCGGACACGTCGTGCCCCATCCGCATGAGCACCTGCGCCACGACCGGATCGACCTCGCGCAGCGGGGAGAGGCCACCCACCGAAGCATGAAAACGGGCCATTCCGTAGCGCTGCAGAACCGCCGCGGCGATCGGGCCTGCACCACCGGCTTCCCCCTCAAGGAAAAGCACTTGCCAAGGCGTGGTGCGGCGTGCCGATCCTCGGGCCAGCCGCCCCTCGGCCACCTGCTCCGCGATACCGCACATGATCTGCTCAATCGCTTCGGGACAGGCACGATAGCGACGCTCCGGCCCTTCGCGCCGCGCGGTCACCAGCCCCGCGCGCGACAGCGCGCTCAGGTAGACCGAGAGCGTGGAAGCCTTGAGCCCGAGGTCGCGCGCGATCATCCCTGCTGGCAGCTCCCCCGGCAGGTGACGCATCAAAAGTCGGAGCACAGCCTGTCGCTGCACATGTCCAAGCGCCTGAAGCCGCGCGGAAAGCTGATCCCGTTCCATGGTTCGTGAAATAGCGAAGAGCTCCTTGCCAGTCGGTTAATCGCCCCGGGCTCGCAGATCCATTTCCAGACCACTCAAATTTTACCGTTTGATAAAATTTACTTCCGTGGCAGTCTTTTTCCATAAGACAAGGATCAGGGAGCCAGCATGACCAGCCAACTGACCCCGGGGATCGTGCCCGGACGCCTTGGGCCCGAGGAGATCGGAAAGAACTTCTCCGACCTGCACGCCCCGCTCGACCGCCACGAAGCGACCGTCGCCGCGGACCGGTGTTACTTCTGCCACGAGGCGCCCTGCGTGACCGCCTGCCCGACCGAGATCGACATCCCGCTCTTCATCCGGCAAATCGCCACCGGCATGCCCGAAGCCGCGGCCAAGACGATCTTTGAACAGAATATCCTCGGCGGCATGTGCGCCCGCGTCTGCCCGACCGAAACGCTCTGCGAAGAGGCCTGCGTGCGCGAAGCCGCCGAAGGCAAACCTGTCGAGATCGGACGCCTCCAGCGCCACGCCACGGACAGCCTCATGTCCCGCCAGGGCCACCCCTTCCACCGCGCCGCCGAGACCGGCAAGCGCGTCGCCGTGGTCGGCGCCGGCCCCGCCGGTCTTGCCTGCGCGCACAGGCTTGCCATGAAGGGCCACACGGTCACCATCTACGAGGCCAGGTCCAAGCCCGGCGGGCTGAACGAATACGGCATCGCCGCCTACAAGGCGACCGACGCCTTCGCCGCGCGCGAGGTGGACTGGTTGCTAGGTATCGGTGGCATCACCATCGAATATGACCGCCCCCTCGGTGCCGATCTCGACCTCGAAACCCTGCGGACCGACTTCGACGCCGTCTTCCTGGGCATGGGGCTTGGCGGCGTGAACGCGCTCGACGCTCCCGGCAACGATCGTGACGGGGTTGCCGACGCCGTTGATTTCATCGCCGAACTCCGCCAGTCCGAGAACCTGACAAAGCTGCCCGTCGGGCGGCATGTCGTGGTCATCGGCGGCGGCATGACCGCCGTCGACGCGGCTGTACAGTCAAAGCTGCTGGGTGCCGAGCAGGTCACGCTCGCCTACCGCCGCGGCCCCGACAAGATGCCCGCCAGCCAGTACGAACGCGACCTCGCCACCTCCAAGGGCGTGCGCATCCTGACCCACGTCATGCCCAAGGCCATGCACGGCAACGGATCGGTCGCCGAGATCGAACTGGAATACACTCAAGAAATCGACGGCAGCCTGCAAGGCACCGGCGAAACCTTCCGCCTGCCCGCCGACCAGGTCTTCCGCGCCATCGGCCAGAGCCTTGTCAGCGGGCTCGGGCTCGACATGGCGGGTAGCAAGATCGCGACCTCGGACAACGGCCGCACCTCCCTCGACAAGGTCTGGGCCGGCGGCGACTGCACGCCCGGCGAGGACCTGACCGTGGTTGCCGTTTCCGAAGGCCGGGACGCAGCCGAAGACATCCACGCCGCCCTGACCGGCGCCTGAGGAGGACACCCAGATGGCAGACCTCACGAACGACTTCCTGGGCGTCAAAAGCCCCAACCCCTTCTGGCTTGCCTCGGCGCCGCCCACCGACAAGGAATACAACGTCCGCCGCGCCTTCGAGGCCGGCTGGGGCGGTGTCGTCTGGAAGACGCTGGGCGCCGAAGGCCCGCCGGTGGTCAACGTCAACGGCCCCCGCTACGGCGCGATCTACGGCGCCGACCGCCGCCTTCTCGGGCTCAACAACATCGAACTCATCACAGACCGCTCGCTCGAGACCAACCTTGAGGAAATGGCCCGCGTGAAATCCGACTACCCAGACCACGCGCTGATCGCCTCGATCATGGTCCCCTGCGAGGAAGAGGCCTGGGCGGCTATCCTGCCCCGGGTCGCCGAAACCGGCGCCGACGGGATCGAGCTCAACTTCGGCTGTCCGCACGGCATGTCCGAACGCGGCATGGGCGCCGCCGTGGGTCAAGTGCCCGAGTACATCGAGATGGTCACCCGCTGGTGCAAGAAACACTACGACCGGCCCGTGATCGTCAAGCTGACGCCGAACATCACCGACATCCGCAAGCCCGCCACGGCAGCCAGGAACGGCGGCGCCGACGCGGTGAGCCTGATCAACACGATCAACTCAATCACCTCGGTCAACCTCGACAGCTTCGCGCCCGAACCCACCATCGACGGCAAGGGCACACACGGCGGCTACTGTGGCCCGGCGGTCAAGCCCATCGCCATGTCCATGGTCTCCGAGATCGCCCGCGATCCAGAAACCCACGGCCTGCCCATCAGCGGCATCGGCGGGATCACAACCTGGCGCGATGCGGCGGAATTTATGACGCTCGGCTGCGGCACCGTGCAGGTCTGTACCGCGGCCATGACCTACGGCTTCAAGATCGTCGAAGAAATGAAGCGCGGCCTGTCGGAGTGGATGGACGACAAGGGTTTTGCCAGCACCTCGGATTTTGTCGGCAAGGCAATCCCGAACGTCACCGACTGGCAGTACCTCAACCTCAACTACGTCACCAAGGCGCGCATCGACCAGGACGCCTGCATCAAGTGCGGCCGCTGCTACGCCGCCTGCGAAGACACCTCGCATCAGGCCATCTCGATGAGCCCGGACCGCGTGTTCGAGGTCGAGGACGACGAATGCGTCGCCTGCAACCTCTGCGTCGACGTCTGCCCGGTCGAGGAGTGCATCACCATGGAGCGCCTGCCCACCGGGTCGGTCGATCCGCGCACCGGCAAGCGGATCGAAACGGACTACGCCAACTGGACGACGCATCCCAACAACCCGTTGGCCCCGGCCGCGGAATGAGAAGCCTGCGGCTGACTGGGCCCCTCGGTCAGCCGCAACCGAAATGGCAGGTCGTGGCGCCGCGTCAGATTTCGCCGGCCTCACGGGCAGGGGTCAGCAGCCGCATGAACAGGCCTTCCACATGGGCGCAGGCCCGACGCCAGGCCGCTTCCTTTTCGGGCATCAGCACATCCACCTGCGCCTCGAAATCCGCGTAGTGCTGCGTCACAGCCCAGATGGTGAAGAGCAGATGTTCGGCGTCCACGGGCGCCAGCCTGCCGCTCTCGCTCCAACCGCGGATCAGCGCGCACTTCCTATCGAAAAGCGGCTTCAGCGCCGCTTTCAGGTGCGGCGCCATCCGCGGCGCCCCCTGAAGGATCTCGCCCGCAAAAAGTCGGCTCTCCCGCGGCATGACGCGGCTCATCTCCATCTTGCTGCGGACGTAGCCCATGATCTCAGCAACCGGGTCCTCGGCGTCCTGCAGCGCCTCGAGAGGCGCCAGCCATTCGCTCATCAGCGCGTTCAGCAATTCGACATGGATCGCCTCCTTGCTGTCGAAATAATACAGCATGTTAGGCTTCGACATGCCCGCCCGTCCCGCGATCTGGTCGAGCGTGGCACCGCGGAATCCGTGCTGCGAAAAAACGTCCAGCGCGGCTTCGAGAATCTTCTTGCGGTTGCGCCTCTGGATTCGGCTCCGCGGCTTTGCGGCCCCCGGGCGAGAGGAAAGAGCGCCATCATCGGCCATAATCGATTTTCCCAATGCTGATACAATGTGCGCCGAGACTGACATCCGGGCAGAGCTTCCTGCGAAGCCGCTCCGCCGCGCTTGACAGGCTACCGACCCGTTGCAATCGTGACTTTACCAAATGGTAAAAAACCGGCGCGGCCTTGGTCAAGCGCAACGCCGCGAAGAACGAAGACAGGGGACGAAAAATGGCGGCACCGGGTGAGAACCTGCGCATCGACGGCGAACGGCTCTGGGAGAGCCTCATGGAAATGGCCAAGATCGGCCCCGGCGTCGCGGGGGGCAACAACCGCCAGACCCTGACCGACGAGGATGCCGAGGGCCGCGCGCTCTTCCAGAAGTGGTGCGAGGACGCGGGCTGCACCATGGGTCTTGACCAGATGGGCAACATGTTCGCCCGTCGCGAAGGCACCGATCCCGACGCCCTGCCCGTGTACGTGGGCTCGCACCTCGACACGCAGCCTACCGGCGGCAAGTACGACGGCATTCTGGGCGTCCTCGGCGGGCTCGAACTGATCCGAAGCCTCAACGACCTCGACATCAAGACCAAGCACCCGATCGTCGTCACCAACTGGACCAACGAGGAAGGCACCCGCTTTGCCCCCGCGATGTTGTCCTCGGGCGTCTTTGCCGGGATGCACACGCAGGACTGGGCCTATGACCGCGTGGACGCCGAGGGAAAACGCTTCGGCGACGAGCTCGTGCGCATCGGCTGGAAGGGCGAGGAAGAGGTCGGCGCGCGCAAGATGCACGCCTTCTTCGAGCTGCACATCGAACAGGGCCCGATCCTCGAGGCCGAGGGTGTCGACATCGGAGTCGTCACCCACGGACAGGGGCTGAGCTGGACGCAGGTGACCATCACCGGAAAGGACGCGCACACCGGCTCCACCCCCATGCCGATGCGTAAGAACGCGGGCCTCGGCATGGCGCGTGTGCTGGAAAAGGTCGAGGAGATCGCCTGGTCGCACAAGCCCCACGCCGTGGGCGCGGCGGGCCACATCGACGTCTACCCCAATTCGCGCAACGTGATCCCCGGCAAGGCCGTCTTCACCGTCGACTTCCGCTCGCCGGACCTCGCCGTGATCGAAGACATGGAAAAGCGCCTGCGCGAGGACGCGACGAAGATCTGCGAGGACATGGGCCTCGAGGTGGAATTCGAGAAGGTCGGTGGTTTCGACCCGGTCGAATTCGACCCCGAGTGCGTCGGCGCCATCCGCAGCGCCGCCGAACGGCTTGGCTACAGCCACATGAACATCGTCTCGGGCGCGGGCCACGACGCCTGCTGGATCAACCGCGTGGCGCCCTCGGCCATGGTCATGTGCCCCTGCGTCGACGGGCTGAGCCACAACGAGGCCGAGGAGATCAGCAAGGACTGGGCCCGCGCGGGCGCCGAGGTCCTGTTCCATGCCGTGGTCGAGACGGCGCAGATCGTGGAGTGACAGGGAGGGAGGGGGCTCTGCCCCCGTCGCCCCGATGGGGCGACTCCCCCGGGATATTTGAACCAAGAAGAAGACCGCGACGCGAGACGGTCTGGAGGGAGAAGAAGATGAGCACAGTGATCAAGAACGGCACCGTCGTGACGCATGACATGAGCTTCGAGGCCGACGTGCTGGTCGAGGGCGAGACCATCGCCGCGATCGGCAAGAACCTCGACGGGGACACGGTGCTCGACGCCACCGGATGCTACGTCATGCCCGGCGGCATCGACCCGCACGTGCACCTCGAGATGCCCTTCATGGGCACCTACTCCACCGACGACTTCGACACCGGCACCCGCGCGGCGCTGGCGGGCGGCACCACAATGGTCGTCGACTTCTGCCTGCCGCAGCCGGGCCAGGGTCTGCTCGATGCGATCCAGATGTGGGACAACAAGTCCACGCGCGCGCATTGCGATTTCTCCTTCCACATGGCCGTCACCTGGTGGGGCGAGCAGGTCTTCGACGAGATGAAGACCGTGGTCGAGGAACGCGGCATCAACACCTTCAAGCACTTCATGGCCTACAAGGGCGCGCTGATGGTGAACGACGACGAGATGTACGCCAGCTTCCAGCGGCTGGCCGAGCTCGGCGGCATCGCCATGGTCCACGCCGAGAACGGCGACGTGGTGGCCGAGCTTTCCGCCAAGCTTCTGGCCGAGGGCAACACCGGCCCCGAGGCGCATGCCTATTCGCGGCCCAGCCAGGTCGAGGGCGAGGCCACCAACCGCGCGATCATGATCGCCGACATGGCGGGCGTGCCGCTTTATGTCGTGCACACCTCCTGCGAGGAGAGCCACGAGGCCATCCGCCGCGCGCGCCAGCAGGGCAAGCGCGTCTGGGGCGAACCGCTGATCCAGCACCTGACGCTCGACGAGAGCGAGTATTTCGACAAGGACTGGGACCACTCCGCCCGCCGCGTGATGTCGCCGCCCTTCCGCAACAAGAAGCACCAGGAAAGCCTCTGGCACGGGCTGCAGGCCGGGTCTCTGTCGGTGGTGGCCACCGACCACTGCGCCTTCAGCACCGACCAGAAACGCTACGGCGTGGGCGATTTCACCAAGATCCCCAACGGCACCGGCGGAGTCGAGGACCGCATCCCGCTGCTCTGGACCCAAGGGGTCGGCACCGGACGCCTGACGCCCGAGGAATTCGTGGCCGTGACCTCCACCAATATCGCCAAGATCCTGAACTGCTACCCGAAGAAGGGCGCGATCCGCGAAGGCGCCGACGCCGATATCCTCGTTCTGGATCCCGAGAAGGAAAAGACGATCAGCGCCGCCACGCAGGCCAGCGCCATCGACTACAACGTCTTCGAGGGCATGCAGGTGAAGGGCCTGCCGCGCTTCGTGCTGACCCGCGGGCAGCTTGCCGTGAACGACGGGGAGCTTCAGAGCGAGCCGGGCCACGGCAAGTTCGTCAAGCGCTCGGGCAACGGCCCGGTCAACAAGGCGCTGTCGAGCTGGAAGGAGCTCACCTCGCCCCGCCCGGTGGAACGCACCGGCATCCCGGCCACGGGGGTGTAAGGGACACATGCAGAGCGCCGCAGCCCAATCCGCCCCGGCCCCGCAGAGCGCCCCCGCCGTCGTTTCGGCGCGGAACCTCTTCCTGACCTTCCAGACCGCCGACGGCCCGGTGAACGCCCTCTCGGACGTCACGCTCGACATCTCCAAGGGGGATTTCGTCAGCTTCATCGGCCCCTCGGGCTGCGGCAAGACCACCCTCCTGCGCTGCATCGCGGCGCTGGAGACGCCCACAGGCGGCAAGCTCACCGTCAACGGCATGGACCCCGACGCCGCCCGCAAGGCGCGCGCCTACGGCTACGTGTTCCAGGCGGCGGGGCTTTATCCGTGGCGCACCATCGGCGGCAACATCCGCCTCCCGCTTGAGATCATGGGCTTTTCCAAGTCCGAGCAGGAAGAGCGTGTCGCCCGTGTCCTCGACCTCGTGGAACTGACGGGTTTCGAAAAGAAATTCCCCTGGCAGCTTTCGGGCGGGATGCAGCAGCGGGCCTCGATCGCCCGGGCGCTCGCCTTCGACGCCGACATCCTGCTCATGGACGAACCCTTCGGCGCCCTGGACGAGATCGTGCGTGACCGGCTCAACGAGGAGCTCTTGGGCCTCTGGGACCGCACGGGCAAGACCATCGCCTTCGTCACACACTCGATCCCCGAGGCGGTCTACCTGTCCACACACATCGTGGTCATGTCGCCGCGGCCGGGCCGGATCACCGACGTGATCGAAAGCCCCCTGCCCCGGCAGCGCCCGCTCGACATCCGCGACAGCCCCGAGTTCATCGAGGTGGCCCACCGCGTCCGCGAAGGTCTGCGCGCTGGGTACGAGGAATGAGCGAGGCCGTGGCAGAAGGCACCGCTCCGCGCCCGCATCGGCGGCTGCCCATCCCGCCGGTCGTGCCCATGATCGTGGCGCTGATCGCGCTCTGGTACGTCGCCGCGGTGCCGATGAACATCAAGGAAGCGCTCACGCAGGTCGAACGCGACGGCGCCGTGGTCTCCCCCGAAAGCGCGGTGGAGCGGCGCGACATGTCCAACTGGGCGCTCGTGGCGCGCAACCCGCAGCACATCGCCGGCAGTTGGGCCACCGCGCGTCCGCGCCTGCCCGCGCCGCACGTTGTGGTGGAAGAGCTCTACGACTCGACAATCGGCGAAGAGGTCAACGGTCGCCGTGGCCTTGTCCGCTCGGGCAGCCTCTCGAACCGCAGCCTCGTCTACCACGGGCTCGTGACGCTCAACGCCACCTTCGTGGGCTTCCTGATCGGTGCGGTGCTCGGCGTGGCGCTCGCCATCGGCATCGTGCACAGCCGCGTCATGGACATGAGCGTCATGCCCTGGGCCATCGTCAGCCAGACCATCCCCATCGTGGCGCTGGCGCCCATGATCATCGTGGTGCTCTATTCCATCGGCGTGCAGGGTCTGATCCCCAAGGCGGTGATCTCGGCCTACCTCAGCTTCTTCCCTGTGGTCGTGGGCATGGTGAAGGGCCTGCGCGCGCCCGACGGGATGCAGCTCGACCTCATGCGCACCTACAACGCCGACGCCCGCACCGTGCTCCAGAAGCTGCGACTGCCAAGCTCGGTGCCCTACCTCTTCGCCTCGCTCAAGATCGCCATCGCGGCGAGCCTCGTGGGCGCCATCGTGGGTGAGCTTCCGGTGCAGCGCGGCGGGCTTGGCGCCCGGATGCTGGCGGGAAGCTACTACGGCCAGACCGCGCAGATCTGGGCCGCGCTTCTGACCGCCGCCGCCCTTGCCGCAGTCCTTGTGGGACTGCTCGGCTGGCTTGAACGGAAAACCCTCGCCCGCATGGGGATGCAGACATGAGCCTCGTCGTCTTCGCACTGATCCTCTGGGCCGCCGGCTGGGCGATCAACGTCCGCATCGCCAACGGCCCCGGCGGCACAACCCGCGCAGGCGCGCTCGCCGTGCCGATCATCTTCGGCGCCACCCTGCTCGGCATGTGGGAGCTCATGGTGCGCGGCTTCGACGTGCCCCGCGTGATCCTGCCGCCGCCCAGCATGATCGCCACAACCTTCTCCGAGAACCTCGGCATGCTCTGGGGCGATTTCGTCCAGACCATCCTCAAGGGGGCGCTTACGGGCTACCTCATGGGCTGCGCCGCGGCCTTCCTCGTGGCGCTGCTGGTGGACCGCTACGATTACCTGCGCCGGGGCCTGCTGCCGCTGGGCAACTTCATGGCCGCCCTGCCCATCGTGGGCACCGCGCCGATCCTCGTGATGTGGTTCGGCTTCGGCTGGCAGTCCAAGGCCGCCGTGGTCGTGCTCATGGTCTTCTTCCCGATGCTCGTGAACACCGTCGCGGGGCTTTCGGACACGACCAACATGCAGCGCGATCTCATGCGCACCTATGCCTCAAGCTGGGGCCAGACCCTGCTCAAGCTCCGCCTGCCCGCGGCTTTGCCGTTCATTTTCAACGGCCTGAAGGTCTGCACCACGCTGGCGCTCGTCGGGGCCATCGTTGCCGAGTTTTTCGGCAGTCCCACGCTGGGGCTCGGCTTCCGCATCTCGACCAGCATCGGGCAGCTTGACCTCGGCATGGTCTGGGCCGCCATCTTGGTGGCCGCGATCTTCGGTACGCTTTTCTACGGCATCATTGCCGGCCTCGAAAAGCGCCTGACCTACTGGCACGCCTCGCAGCGGGGCTGACAGTTCCAGAACCCGGACCCGGGACAACCCGGGCCGTCACCGACGACAACATGGAGGTTCGTCAATGCATCGCAATATCCTCGCCGCCGCCGCGGCGTCCCTGGCCTTCGCCGCGCCCGCCATGGCGCAGGACGAGGTCACGCTGCAGCTCAAGTGGGTCACGCAGGCCCAGTTTGCCGGCTACTACGTGGCGCTCGAAAACGGCTACTACGACGAGGCGGATCTCGACGTCACCATCCTGCCCGGCGGCCCAGACATCGCACCCACGCAGGTGATCGCCGGGGGCGGTGCCGACGTGATCGTGGAATGGATGCCCGCCGCGCTTGCCGCGCGCGAAAACGGCCTGCCGCTGGTGAACGTCGCCCAGCCTTTCAAGGCCTCAGGGATGATGCTCACCTGCTGGGGTGACGTCGGCATCGAGGAACCGGCCGACCTTGCGAACCGCACGCTCGGTGTCTGGTTCTTTGGCAACGAATATCCCTTCTTGTCGTGGATGAGCCAGCTCGGCATCGACACCGACGGCGCCGACGAAAACGGCGTCGAGGTGCTCAAGCAGGGCTTCAACGTCGACCCGCTGCTCCAGCGCCAGGCCGACTGCATCAGCACCATGACCTACAACGAATACTGGCAGGTCATCGACGCGGGCGTCGCACCCGAGGAACTCGTGACCTTCCAGTACGAGAACCAGGGCGTCGCCACGCTCGAGGACGGTCTCTACGTGCTCGAGGACGATCTCGAGGACGAGGCTTTCGTCGACAAGATGGCCCGCTTCGTGGATGCCTCGATGCAGGGCTGGAAATGGGCCGAGGAGAACCCCGAGGAAGCGGCCATGATCGTGCTCGACTACGACGAGACCGGCGCCCAGACGGAACAGCACCAGATCCGCATGATGGAAGAGGTCGCCAAGCTCACCGCCGGCACCGAAGGCGCCCTGGACGAGGCGGACTACGAGCGTACGGTGGAAACCCTGCTCGCCGGCGGTTCCGACCCGGTGATCACGAAAGAGCCCGAAGGCGCCTTCACCCACGCTGTCACCGACAAGGCGCTGGCCGACTGAGACGGTCTCGGATCGAGCCTGAAACGAACAAGGCCCCCGTGGAACCGGGGGCCTTTTTTATGCGCGTGGCTCGATGCGGCTCAGTTCTCCGCGGCTTCGTCGTCGCGCCGCACAGCCGGGCGCGCATCGCTCAGGATCGTGTCGATGGCCCGACGAATGCTCTTTACCAGCGCGGGTCCTTCCGGCCCTTCGCCAAGGGCATCGACGCGCGCCGCGATCTGTCCGTTCAGGACGGCCAGACGGCGCAGCGCCTTGGTTTCGGCCGGCTCGGGTTCTGGTGCCGCCTCGGGAACAGTGCCATGGCTTTCGGAAAGCTGCAGCAGCAGGGCCTTCAGTTCCTGCTGGATCACCTCCGCCCGCTCCGACGCACTGCCGATACCGCCGAGCGCGGCCAGAACCTGGCGGTTCAGGCGGGCGAGCAGGGCCGTCTGCTCCGCCTCCGCCGCCGAGATCCCGGCCTCCTCGATCGCAGCACGGGCCTCTGCCGCCACGTCGCGCCTGAACTGTCCCATGGTCTCGCCGAAGCCGTCGAGCATGTCCGCGATGCGGTCGCCGAGCCTGTCCAGCATCTCGGGGCCCTGCGTGGCACCAATGCGCGCGGCAAGCGAATCCAGACGGGATTCGATCAGCGAAAGCCGCGAGTCGCTCAGCGCCATGACCTCGCTCAGCCCGCCAAGCTGCGCCGCAACGGCCTCGTTCGCTTCGGCCACGCGCTCGAGCCGGGCCAGCATATCATGCCCACCGCGCGCGCCTGCCAGGGTCTCCGCCAGCGCCTCGAGGCGGGCGACCCGCGCATCGCTTTCTGCGCCCATCTCGCCTGCCGCCTCGACAGAATCGCCAAGCGTGAATTCGATCTGATCCAGCCTGTCGGCGAGTCGCTCCATCCATGCACCAAGGTCGCCACGGTCGTCGCGCATGACCCCGGAGGTCCCCGCGGGCATACCCTGCACCCCGTCAGTCGAAGAGCCGCCCGGCGCACGCGGACTGGTGAAGACCGGTTTCAGCATCTGTCTGTCCAATCGATCCTCCAGCGATCCCGGCCCCAAATCCGAGGGCCGAGTCACCCTTAACAGAGGATCAATTAAGACAGCGTTTCTCGATCCGCCCGATCACCCGATCCGGTAGTTCGGAGACTCCCGCGTGATGGCCACGTCGTGCACATGGCTCTCGCGCAGGCCCGCATTGGTGATGCGCACGAACTGGCAGTTCTTCCGCATCTCCGCGACCGTGGCGCAGCCGGTGTAGCCCATGGCCGCCCGCAGACCGCCCACCAGCTGGTGCAGTACGGCGCCCGCGGACCCCTTGTAGGGCACCTGGCCCTCGATCCCCTCGGGCACCAGCTTGTCGCTGGCGGCATCCTTCTGGAAATACCGGTCGGCCGACCCGCGCGCCATGGCGCCAAGCGACCCCATGCCCCGGTAGGCCTTGTAGGACCGGCCCTGGTAGAGGATCACCTCGCCGGGGCTCTCGTCCGTGCCCGCGATCATCGACCCGACCATGGCGCAGGAGGCCCCCGCCGCGATCGCCTTGGCGAAATCGCCCGAAAACTTGATGCCGCCGTCGGCAATGATCGGCACGTCGCCCGCCGCCTTGGTGCATTCCATGATCGCCGTCAGCTGCGGCATGCCGACACCGGCCACCATCCGCGTCGTGCAGATCGACCCCGGGCCGATTCCCACCTTCACCGCGTCCGCACCCGCGCCAATCAGCGCGCGGGTGGCCTCGGCGGTGGCCACGTTGCCCGCCACGACCTGCACCTCGTTCGACAGCGACTTGGCGCGCTCGACCGCCTTGGCCACGCCCGCGCTGTGGCCGTGGGCTGTGTCGATCACCACCATGTCGACGCCTGCATCCACAAGCGCCTGCGTCCGCTCGAAGCCCGCGTCGCCCACGGTCGAGGCCGCAGCCACCCGCAGCCGGCCGAGGCTGTCCTTGCAGGCCGTCGGGTTCACCACCGCCTGCTCGGTGTCCTTTAGCGTCAGCAAGCCCGTCAGGCGCCCTTCGGCATTGGTCACCAGAAGCTTCTCGATCCGGCGCGCCTTCATCAGGTCGATGGCCTCGTCACGATCGGCAGGCTCGCGCAGGATGGCGAGGTTTTCCGAGGTCATCATCACGTGCACGGGCGTGTCGTCGCGCTGCGCGAAGCGCATGTCGCGGTTGGTCACGATGCCCACGACCTTGCGGGTCTCATCGACCACCGGAAAGCCGGTGAAGCCGTAGCGCTCGGTCAGCGCGCGGGCATCGGCCAGCGTCTGGTTGGGGGTCAGCGTCACGGGGTTGTAGACGATCCCGCTCTCGAACCGTTTCACGCGCCGCACCTCGCGCGCCTGTTCCTCGACGGTCAGGTTGCGGTGGATCACCCCCATGCCACCGACCTGCGCAAGCGTGATGGCCATCTGGGATTCGGTGACCGTGTCCATGGCGCTCGACAGAAGCGGAATGTTCAGGGCGATGGACTTGGTGACCTGCGTGCGCGTGTCGGCCGTGCTCGGCAGCACGTCGGAAGCGGCCGGAACAAGCAATACGTCGTCGAAGGTGAGCGCCTCGCGAATCTCCATGGGGGTCTCCTTGGGAGGTGTCGGTTGGCACGTCCCTCTTGCACGCAGAACGGCAAAAGAAAAGGCCGGATTTACGCAGCGGCCTTGTCACCGTGCCGCACGAGCGTAATCGTGATCGCGATCAAGGAGTTGCCATGCACGGATACCAGACCGGACGTCTCGACCTGCCCTTCACGGGCATCTGCACCTTCGCCCGCGCGCCCCACGTGGCCGACTGGGCCGCGCTCGACTGCGACGTGGCCGTCCTCGGCGCGCCTTTCGACGCGGGCACCCAGTGGCGCGCCGGCGCCCGCTTCGGCCCCCGCGGCGTCCGCGAGGCCTCGACGCTTTTCAGTTTCGGCCACGCCGGCGCCTACGACCACGAAGATGACGTGACCTACCTCGACGGCGTGCGCATCGCCGACATGGGCGACGCCGACATCGTACACACCGACACGCTGCAAAGCCACGCCAACATCCGCGCGGGGGTCGCGGCCGCACTGGCCGCGGGCGCCCTGCCCGTCACCATCGGCGGCGACCACTCCACCAACATCCCCTGCATCGAGGCCTACGAGGACCACGCCCCCTTCCACCTTCTCCAGATCGACGCGCATCTGGATTTCGTCGACGAACGGCACGGCGTCACGCGCGGCCACGGCAACCCCATGCGCCGCGCCGCCGAAAAGCCCTGGGTCAGCGGCCTCACGCAGGTGGGCATCCGCAACGTCAGCTCCACCGCCCGCGAGGGCTACGAGGATGCCCGCGCCCGCGGCTCCGACATCCTCTCGGTCCGGCAGATGCGCGCGCTCGGAGCCCTCGCCACGGCGGCGCGCCTGCCGCAGGGCGCGCCCGTCTACATCACCATCGACATCGACGCCTTCTGCCCCTCCATCGCGCCGGGCACCGGCACGCCCAGCCATGGCGGCTTTCTCTACTACGAGGTGCTGGAGCTTCTTCAGGCGGTGGCCAAGGCGCATCCCGTCATCGGCATCGACCTTGTCGAGGTCGCGCCCGACTACGACCCCACCGGATCGACCTCGATCCTCGCGGCGCAGCTTCTCATGAACCTGCTCGGCTTCGTCTTTCACGCCCGCGCGTCGGTGCCCCCGGCGGCCTGATAGACGGCCGAGACCTCGGCCCGGATGATCCGCGCGATCTGCGCGCAATCGTCCAGGCTGAAGGTCAGCGGTAACCGCATGTCGAGCAGTCCAGCCAGCACCGCGTCCGTCCGCGGCAGCGGGCCGCTCGGCGCGTAATGCCAGCTGTCGTAGCGCGAGGTATAGCCCACGGGCGCCTCGGCCCCGAACCACTTGAGCTCCACGCCCCGCGCCTTGCAGCGGGTCACGACCTCCTCCACTGCCCCAGGCGACCACTCCGGCAACAGGAACTGGTAGGACGAGCCCACGAAGACACCGCGCGGATCGCGCGTCACCTGCCGCAGGCCCGGCGTGTCGCGGAGGCCCGCCTCGACCACGTCGTAACGCGCGTTCCACCGCGCCACCTGCTCGCCCAACTTCGCGATCTGCGGGCGCAGGATCGCCGCGCGCAGGTTGTCCATCCGACCCGACACGTTCGGCGTCTCCAGCCGCACCCGCTCGAAGACCTCCGGCCCCGGCGCCGCCGCGTGCCGTTCGTACAGCATGTAGGACCCCGACAGGATCACAGCCCGCGCCGCCACCTCCGCGTCGTCGGTGACAAGGAAGCCGCCCTCGCCGGAATTGACGTGCTTGTAGGTCTGCGTGGAATAGCAGCCCACCAGCCCGTGCCGCCCCGACGCGACGCCATTCCAGGTCGCCCCCATGGTATGCGCGCAATCCTCGATCACCGTGATCCCCGCCGCGCGGCAGATCTCCATCAGCGCATCCATGTCGCACAGATGCCCGCGCATGTGGCTCAGCATCAGGACATCGGCCTGCCCCGCCTTCGCCTCAAGGTCCTCGAGGTCGATCACCAGGTCCTCGGTCACCTCGACGAAAACCGGCACGCCGCCCACGCTTGCGATGGCGCCGGGCACAGGGGCCAGCGTGAAGGCATTGGTCAGCACGCGGTCGCCGGGTTTCACCCCCACGGCCCGCAGCGCGCAGCCAAGCGCATAGCCGCCCGAGGCCACGCCAAGGCAATAGCGCGCGCCCGTCAGCGCCGCGAACTCCTGCTCTAGGGCCGCGGTCTCGGACACCTCGCCCTCGCAGGTGTTGTAACGGTGCAGCCGCCCGCTCCGCATCACGGAAAGCGCCGCCTCGATCCCCGCCTCGGGGATCGGTTCCTGCTGGGTGAAGGACCCTGTGAAGACCTCTGTCATGCGCCTGTCTTGCGCCTCCGATGCCTCGCCGTCAACGCTGGCCGAAGATGCGCGACACCTCGGCGGCCAGCTGATCGAAATGCGCGATCTTGCCCTCAGGCTCCAGCGTCAGCACCGCATCGCCCTCGGGGCCGAAGGTCACGAGGATGCAGGGCACGCCCGCCGCCCGTGCCGTGCGCCGGTCGGTGTCGGTATCGCCCACCAGCAGCGCATGGTCCCGGAACCCGCCGGCCCCGTCGACCGCCGCCCAGAAGGGCGCGGGATCGGGCTTGCGCACCGGCAACGTGTCCGCCCCGATGAGCGAGTCGAACATCGACCGCACGCCCAATCGCTGCAGCAGCGTCTCGGCCAGCGCCTCGGGCTTGTTGGTGCAGATGCCCACCGCGTGGCCGTCCGAGCGCAGCGCCTCCACGGCCTCCATCGCGCCGGGATAGATCTTCGTCCGCAGGTCGATCTCGTCGCCGTAGGCCTCCAGCAGCCGAGGATACCACGCCTCCACCGCGTTGTCGGAAAGCCGCCCCTCGCGCGCAAGCCCCAGCTTCAGCATAGCCCGCCCGCCGCGGAAGGCCGTCGCCGCGTCCGCCTGCGGGTCCAGCCGCACCGCGGCGCCCATCTCCGCAAAGGAGACATTCGCCGCGGCGATCAGGTCGCCGCTCGTGTCCGCCAGTGTTCCGTCCAGATCGAAGATCACGCAGCGCATGGGCCACCCCTGTCACATAAGGAAATCAGGCGTGACCGCCGTCTGCTTGCCCCGCACTGCGTCTCGGATAAAACGGGGGCCAGAAAATAACAACGGACCGAGGCCATGAGCACCGCCCTGATCATTCTCGCCGCGGGCAAGGGCACGCGGATGATGTCGGACACCCCCAAGGTCCTGCACGAAATCGCCCACGCCCCCATGCTCTGGCACGCCATGCGTGCCGGGCAGGCCCTTGCGCCCGACCGCACCGTGGTCGTCACCGGCCACGACGCCGAGGCGGTGGCCGCGAGCGCCCGCGCCTACGACCCCGACGCCACCTGCGTCCTGCAGGAGGAACAGCTCGGCACCGGCCACGCCGTCGCACAGGCCCGCCCCGCGCTCGACGGCTTTTCCGGTGACGCCATCGTGCTCTACGGCGACACGCCCTTCATCTCGGAAGAAACGCTCGCCGCCATGCAGGCCGCGCGCCAGACCCACGACGTGGTCGTGCTGGGGTTCGAGCCCGCCGACCCGGGCCGCTACGGCCGCCTCGTGACGGAGGGCACAAGCCTCCTGCGCATCGTCGAATGGAAGGATGCAACGGATGAGGAACGCGCGATAAACCTCTGTAATTCAGGCGTGATTGCAGCAGACAGCGACAAGCTCTTCGAATTGCTCGACGGCGTGGGAAACGACAACGCCTCTGGCGAATACTACCTCACCGACGTGGTCGGCCTCGCCCGCGACCGCGGCCTTTCGGCCACCGTCGTCCGCTGCCCGGAAAGCGAAACGCTCGGCATCAACTCCCGCGCGGAACTCTCTGCCGCAGAAGCACAATTCCAGTCCCGCGCCCGCGCGGCGCTGATGGAGGACGGCGTGAGCCTGCAGGCCCCCGACACCGTCTTCCTCGCCTGGGACACGGTTATCGGCCGCGATGCGCAGGTTGAGCCGAACGTCATCTTCGGCCCTGGCGTCACCGTGGAAACCGGCGCCCGCATCCGCGCCTTTTCCCACCTCGAAGGCTGCCACGTCAGCCGCGGCGCCGTGGTCGGCCCCTACGCCCGCCTGCGCCCCGGCGCGGAGCTTTCCGAAGACGTGCACGTCGGCAACTTCGTCGAGATCAAGAACGCAACCCTCGCCGCAGGTGTGAAGGCCAACCACCTGACATATATCGGCGATGCCGAGGTGGGCGAACGCACCAACATCGGCGCGGGCACCATCACCTGCAATTACGACGGCGTCTTCAAGCACCAGACGAAGATCGGCCGCGATGCCTTTATCGGCTCGGACACGATGCTGGTCGCGCCCATCTCGGTCGGCGACGGCGCCATGACCGGCTCGGGATCCACCATCACCGAGGACGTGCCCCCCGGCGCGCTCGGCCTCGGCCGCGCGAAACAGGTCACCAAGCCCGGTTTCGCGCGCAAACTCATGGACATGCTGCGCGCCCGCAAGGCTGCCCAGGGCAAGAAGGACTGAACCCATGTGCGGAATCGTCGGCATCCTCGGCACCCACGAGGTCTCTCCCACGCTGGTCGAGGCGCTGCGCCGCCTCGAGTATCGCGGCTACGACAGCGCAGGCATCGCCACGCTGAACGACGGCCACCTCGACCGCCGCCGCGCCGTCGGCAAGCTCGTGAATCTCTCCGACCTGCTGGTGCACGAACCGCTGCCCGGCAAGGCCGGAATCGGCCACACCCGCTGGGCCACCCACGGCGCGCCCACCGAGGCCAACGCCCACCCGCACCGCGCGGGCCGCGTGGCCGTCGTGCACAACGGCATCATCGAAAACTACAAAGACCTGCGGCGCGAACTCGCCAGTGCCGGCATCACACCCGAATCCGACACAGACACCGAAACCATCGCGCAGCTCGCCCAGTATCACCTCGAACAGGGCAAGGACCCGCGCGCCGCCGCCATGGCCACAATCGACCGGCTCGAAGGGGCCTTCGCGCTCGTCATGCTCTTCGACGGGGAACCCGACCTGATGATCGGCGCCCGCAAGGGCAGCCCGCTGGCGCTCGGCTTCGGCGAGGGCGAAGCCTACTTCGGCTCCGACGCCATCGCGCTCGCCCCGCTGACCGACCGGATCACCTACCTCGAGGAGGGCGACCGCGCCGTCCTCACCCGCGCCAGCTGCCAGATCCAGGACGCCAACGGCAACCCGGTCGAGCGCGAGATCAAGAAGATCCAGATGGACGCCGCCCGCGTCGACAAGGCCGGCTACAAGCACTTCATGGCCAAGGAAATCGCCGAGCAGCCCTCGGTCATCTCCGGCACGCTCTCGGCCTACCTCACGCAGGATAGCATCGCCCTGCCCGAACCGGGCATGGATTTCACCAAGGTGGACCGGCTCGTCATGGTGGCCTGCGGCACCGCCTACTACGCCTGCCTGACGGCCAAGTACTGGTTCGAGAAGCTCGCCGGCATACCGGTCGAGGTCGATATCGCCTCGGAATTCCGCTACCGCGAGCCGCCAATCACGCCGGGGACGCAGGCAATCTTCGTCAGCCAGTCGGGCGAAACCGCCGACACGCTCGCGGCCCTGCACTACGCACGCGGCAAGGCAGACCGCATCGTCGCCGTCGTCAACGTGCCCGAAAGCTCCATGGCGCGCGAGGCGGACTACGTCCTGCCCATCCACGCGGGCGCCGAGATCGGCGTGGCATCGACCAAGGCCTTCACCTGCATGCTGACCGTGCTGCTCACCATGGCCCTGCGTGCCAGCGCCGACCGCGGCCGCATGAATGACAACCAGATCGCCGATTTCTCACGCAAGTTCAGGGGCCTGCCCGGCGCTCTGAACGTGGCGCTAGGACGCGACGAGATCATCGAGGACGCCGCCCGCCAGATCGCCGAGGCGCGCGACGTTCTTTTCCTCGGGCGCGGATCGATGTATCCTCTCGCACTGGAAGGCGCCTTAAAGCTAAAAGAAATCAGCTACATACATGCCGAAGCTTATGCGTCTGGCGAGCTCAAGCACGGCCCAATCGCGCTGATCGACAAGAGCGTGCCGGTGGTCGTCATGGCCCCCCGCGATGGGCTGTTCGAAAAGACTGTCTCCAACATGCACGAGGTCATGGCCCGGGGCGGCAGGGTCTGCCTCATCACAGATGCCGCCGGGGCCGAACTGGCCGGCAGCGACGTCTGGCGCACGATCCTGATGCCCGAGGTGGACGAGGCCTTCGCGCCCATCCTCTACGCGCTGCCCGCACAGCTGCTGGCCTACCACGCCGCAGTGGCCAAGGGCACCGACGTGGACCAGCCGCGCAACCTTGCCAAGTCGGTAACGGTGGAATGAGATAGCGAAGTGCCCGAGGGCCCCAGGACAAGCTCATGGGATCCCGGGCACCAAGACGCTCCGAGCGGCATTCTCCGTACCGAAATGACGGACCCTCCCTGCGCCTCTCCCCGCCCGCGGGACCGTCAGCTCGCGAAGCTCCCGAGCATCGCAGCACTGCGGCAGGCGATCAGTCGGCGAGGTAGACCTGGAGCGTCGGCAGACCGGTCAAAGGGGCCCCGATCAGCCGCATCGCGGCAAGCGAAATCCGGCTTCCGGCGGTATCCGGCCCCGGAATTGGACGCAGTTCGACCCGCGCCGTCTCGCCTGTGGCGGCGTATTCGATCCGGCCCGGCACGGTCTCGTCCACGAGCGGCGTCTCGAGCCAGAAGCCCTCGCGCCCCACGTTGCCGAGGCTCGCAACCGTCTCGCCCAGAAGCGCACCGCCCTCGGGCGGCGTTGCGGCCTGCGCGCGCTCGGCCTCGGAGGTTGTGTCGAGAGAGTCCGCGGTCCGGGCGCCCTCCGTGCGTGTCCGGGGACGTGTCTGCTCGGCGGCATCGGCACCGGTCGTGGAAGAGGGCGCGGCAGGGCTTTCGCTTCCGCCGGGCGTCTGGCTGCATCCGGCAAGCGCCGCGATCATCAGGGTAAGTGCAATCTTTTTCATGCCATCAACGCTAGGCCCTCGGCGCCGCGAAGACAATCTCGTCGCCGCCCTTGCCGGAGGCCAGCACGCGGCATACCTTGACGCGAATGGAACATTCTCTGGTCGACCCCTTCCACCGCCCGATCTCCTACCTTCGTGTCTCCGTCACGGATCGCTGCGATTTTCGCTGCGTGTATTGCATGTCGGAGAACATGAAATTCCTTCCCAAGAAGGAACTTCTGACCCTCGAAGAACTCGACCGGCTGTGTTCCGCCTTCGTGAACCTCGGCGTCGAGAAGCTGCGCATAACCGGCGGTGAACCTCTGGTGCGGCGCGACATCATGACGTTCTTCCGCGCAATGGGCCGGCACCTCGAAAGCGAGGCCCTGAAGGAGTTGACACTCACCACCAACGGCTCGCAGCTCGCGAAGCACGCGCAGGCGCTTTACGACGCCGGCGTACGCCGGGTGAACCTCTCGATGGATACGCTCGATGAGGACAAGTTTGCTCGCGTGACGCGCTGGGGCCGCCTGAAACAGGTGCTCCAGGGCATCGACGAGGCACAGCGCGTCGGCCTCCACGTCAAGATTAACGCCGTGGCACTCAAGGGATTTAATGAAGACGAGCTCTTCACCATGACCGAATGGTGCGCCGCACGCGGCATGGACCTCACTTGGATCGAGGTCATGCCCATGGGCGACATCGGCAACGAGGACCGCATCGGCCAGTACTGGAAGCTCACCGACCTACGCGAGCGCTTGTCGGAGCAATACACCGTGACCGACCTTCCCGACCGTACCGGCGGCCCTGCCCGCTACGTCCGTCTCGAAGAGACCGGACAGCGCATCGGCTTCATCACGCCGCTCACGCATAACTTCTGCGAAAGCTGCAACCGCGTGCGTCTGACGTGTACCGGCGAGCTTTTCATGTGCCTCGGTCAGGAAGACCGCGCCGACCTGCGGTCGCCGCTGCGCAACCACCCGCACACCGACGCCCCCCTGACCGAGGCCATCCGCGAGGCGATCTCGCGCAAGCCCGAAGGCCATGACTTCGACTATTCCCGGCAAGGCGTCGATGGCCGCGTGTCGCGCCACATGAGCCACACTGGCGGGTGAGAACGGCGCGCAATTGGGGGCTCTGCCCCCGTCCCTTCGGGACTCCCCCGAGGTATTTTCAGCGAAAAGAAGCCTGGGCGCGTTAACCTTAATGCTGGCTTAGGAAAGCCGTGCTTCGATGAGGTGCGGTACAGGCTGAGGAGCCGATGACCGTGCGAGGAGAAGCCCCGGCTTCTTGCGGCCCGCCTCGACCCCGGGGCGGGCCGCCTGCCTTTCTTCTCGCTCCAAATACCTCCGCCGTAGGCTGCGCCGCAGGCGCATCGCCCCGCAGGGGCGTTCCACCAAGGCCGCGCAGGGGCGTCTGAAGCAGCGGCCAGGCTCATGGCCTGCTCAGCTGCCCGCCCCCCATCGGGATGGAAACGCCGGTCGTACCGGGGGCAGAGGTGGGCAAGCCGCGCGCCACGCGGACCGCGAGAAAGGCGAAGGCCTGCGCTTCCAGCATGTCGCCGTCGAGCCCCGCGTCCTCGACCGTGATCACCGGGCAGTCAAGCTCGCCTTCAAGCATTCGCATCATTACCGGGTTCTTGCGGCCTCCGCCGGTGACCAGCACGCGTTCGGGGGCGGACGGGCAATGTGTCATCCCGCGTACCACCGAAGACACCGCCATGGCCGTCAGGGTCACCGCGGCATCCGCATCCGACAGCCCCTGAACGAGGCCGCGCATGCCCGGAAAATCGTTTCTATCAAGAGACTTGGGCGGAATTCTCTTGAAATACTCGTCGTCGAGAAAAGTCTCGAGCGCCGCGCTGTCGACCCCGCCCGCCGCTGCCAGCGCCCCGCCTTCGTCGCAACTGAGCCCGCGCCGTTCCCACAGAAGGTCGTTGAGCGGCGCGTTTGCCGGTCCCGTGTCGAAAGCCAGAAGCGCGCCGGGTTGCTCGGGCGCCTTGGCCGACGGATCGACCCAAGTGACATTTCCCACGCCACCAAGATTGAGAAAGGCGACCGGACCAGTGGCCCCGAACCACTTCGCGCAGGCGAAATGGAAGAAAGGCGCCAGCGGCGCGCCTTCGCCCCCCAGAGCCACGTCAGCGGACCTGAAATCCCAGGCCACGGGCAAATCGAGCCGCTCAGCCAGCCATGCCCCGTCACCAAGTTGATGTGTCCCGCGCCCCCGGGGATCATGCGCGAGCGTCTGACCGTGAAACCCCACCAGCTCCGCGCGCCCAAATCGCGAAAGGACCTCGGCATGCGCCTCGTGCAGCACATCTGCCGCTTCCTCCAGGCCAGGCCCAGGCCAGCATCCGAGCGCCTCCCGCAAGACCGCGCGTTCGGCATCCGTGTAAGGCCGGTAGGCGGTTTTGCCGAACTCCAGGATCCGCACCCCGTCGGTCATGATCTCGGCCGCGTCCACCCCGTCGAGCGACGTCCCCGACATCGCCCCCACAACACGTACCGGCCCGTCCTTCAACTTGCCCTTCACCTTCGGCTTGCCCCTCAGTATAGCTGCGCGCGCACTATAATGAGGTGGCCCCATGACCTACCATCCCAAATCGGACTTCATGCACGTCATGATGGAGCGCGGCTTCCTGGCCGACTGCACCGACTATCAGGGTTTCGACGAAGCCCTGAGCAAGGGGGTGGTGCCGGGTTATATCGGCTTCGACGCAACCGCGACCTCGCTGCACGTAGGTTCGCTGATCCAGATCATGACCCTGCGCTGGCTGCAGAAGACCGGGCACAAGCCGATCACCCTGATGGGCGGCGGCACGACGAAGGTGGGCGATCCTTCCTTCCGGGCCGATGAACGCCCTCTGCTGACCAACGAGCAGATCGACAGTAACATCGCCGGCATCAAGCAGGTCTTCGCCAAGTACCTCGACTACGGCGACACCCCTACCGGCGCGCTCATGCTAAACAACGCAGAGTGGCTCGACGGGCTGAACTACCTCGAATTCCTGCGCGACATCGGCAGGCATTTCAGCGTGAACCGCATGCTGAGCTTCGAGTCGGTGAAGTCCCGGCTCGACCGCGAGCAGTCGCTGAGCTTCCTCGAGTTCAACTACATGATCCTGCAGGCCTACGATTTCCTCGAGCTGAACCGGCGCTACGGCTGTCTCGTGCAATTCGGCGGATCGGACCAGTGGGGCAACATCGTCAACGGCATCGACCTCACCCGCCGCGTGCTCGATCACGAGATATACGGCCTGACCACGCCGCTGCTGACCACGTCCGATGGCAAGAAAATGGGCAAGACCGCCGACGGCGCGATCTGGCTCAACTCCGAACAGCGAAGCCCCTACGAGTTCTGGCAGTTCTGGCGCAACACGACCGACGCCGACGTGGGCCGCTTCCTGCGGCTCTACACCGAGATGCCGGTCGAGGAATGCAACCGGCTCGGCGCTCTCGGTGGGGCCGAGATCAACGAGGCCAAGGTGGTGCTGGCCAACGCTGTCACCACCCTCTGCCACGGCGCGGACGCGGCGGCGGCGGCCGAGGCCACGGCACGCGAGGTCTTCGAGAAGGGCGGCGCGGGCGACGACCTGCCGACGCTGGAGCTGTCGCCCGCCGAGCTGGGCGACGGCATCTCCATCGTGCAGCTCATCGTCCGCTCGGGGCTGGCCAAGTCCGGCAAGGACGCCAAGCGCCTGATCTCCGAGAACGGCGCAAGGCTCGACGATGCGCCCATCGGCGACCCCGGGCTCATGCTCGACGCTGCGGCGCTATCGTCGCCGGTCAAGCTTAGCGCCGGCAAGAAGCGCCACGCGCTGGTGCGCCTCGCGGACTGAACAACCCGCGTACGGCGAGTTCGCGAAGGCCGGGCCAGGCGCCCGGCCTTTTTCGGTCCGCCTCAGAACACCGCCTGCACGAAGCTCAGCGCCACGAGCGGCAGCGACAGCAGCGTCGCGAGCAGCAGCGCTGCGGCGGCGGTGGGGCGGGGTCGGGATATCACCCGGGCCTCGAAGCGGGGCACAAATTGGCGAGTCGGCTGTTTCATGGCACCGATTAACGGCGGTGAAACTTGTCATCGGGTTAATGTCGGCATGGATGACTTGCCCCTTCCCCTGCCACAGTCACCGGAATTCGCCCGGGCCTGCGCCGCCATGGGGCTGCCCGTGCGGGTCTGCAAGCGCGCCCGCGACAGCGCCGTCACCCTCTGGTGGCAGGTGCAATCGCGCCGCTTCGGGCCTCTGGGGCGGGTCGATCTCGTCTCGCGCGGGCCGGTGGCGCGCGACCCGGCCGAGGCGGGCGACTGGCTTGACGGGTGGCGCCGCTGGCACGGGAGAGCGCCATTGCTGCTGAACGCCCCCGGCCTGCCGCCCGAAGCGCTGCGTGCCCACGGCTTCTGGCCGCTCATGACGCCAGCCACGATTGCACTGCTGCCGCTTTCCGATCGCGCCACCATGCGGACGGCGATGCACCAGAAATGGCGAAATCGCCTCAATCGCTCGGAAACCCGGGGCATCGAGATCCGCCGGCGCCCCCTTGACCGGAGACACTGGCTTCTTGCCGCCGAGGCCGAGCAGGCCCGCGCGCGGGGCTATCGCGGCCTGCCGCCGGCTCTTTCCGCGGCCTTCGCCGCGGCCAATCCGTCCGGGGCTTGGGTCTTCGAGGCGCACAACGCTGGCAAGCCCGTCGCCGCAATCCTCATCCTGCGCCACGGCCCGATGGCCACCTGGCAGATCGGGGTCGCTCGCCCCGAGGGGCGTCTCCTCAACGCAATGAATCTGCTCCTCTGGGAGGCCATGGGCTGGCTCGCCGATGAGGGGCACGAAACCCTCGACCTCGGCACGCTCAACACGCAGGACGCGCCGGGGCTTGCACGGTTCAAGCTCGGCACCGGCGCCGAAGCGCAACGCCAGGGCGGCACGTGGTTACATGCTGGCCCCCTGGCGCCCCTCGCGCGCCACCTGCCGCTCGGTTTGGCCGCCTGACCGGCTCCGAAACGCGATGCGCCCGAGGCGGCTCCGGCTTTACCAAACATTAGGTGCGCTTCGCTAAGCCCGCTTTCGGGGAATGCAAGGGGCCGAGCATGCAGAACAGGCGCAGGGAAACGACCGCCATGACCCGGCGGGTCGAGGATGCGGGCCTCTTCCGCATGCCTTCCAGCAGCATGGTCGTCGTCATGACACCCCGGTTCAGGCGGAACCGGCGCGGCGACTGCATCATCGAGGGATTCGTGGTCGATGGCCGAAACGAGTTGGTCGCCGTCGAGGTGCTCTTCGCGGGTCGCAGATCGCGACACGTCCAGCCGCTCCTGAACCGCCTCGCACGGCTCTCCGAGGACGTGGCCGCTGAGGCTGCCAAGGCGGGCAGGCGCACCCCATCACCCGAAGACATCCGCATGCCGATCCAGGCCAAGGGAAGCTGGCGGAACCGTTTTACCGAGGACGCTGACGGTCTGCAGGAGAAATTCCTGCAGTTCGCCGTCGCACAGTGGTCGATCATCGATCCGCCGAACCCGCCGCGGCTCTTCGGGGAACGCCCCGTTCACGAGGATCAAGCGCGCCCCAAGCCGTCCACCTGATCCGCCTTCACGCGTTTTCCGGCTCGGGTGTTCCCTCGCGGTAGTGCAGCGACACGCCGTCCGCGAAAAGGTGCACCTTGTCGCTCTCGGTGGTCAGCCGCACGGTCTGGCCGCGCATGTTCGAATGCACGCCCGGCAGCTTGGCGATCACCGGGTCCTGCCCCATCTCGGCCTCGAAATACAGAAGCGTCACCTCGCCGAGCGCCTCGGTGATATCCACCTTGCCCTCGTAGAAGTAGAAATCGCCGTCCTTCGCGATGCGGCAATCCTCGGGGCGCACGCCCACCTTCACCTGCAGGCCCTGGTCCGCCTCCGTCGTCGGATAGTCCGAGAACGCCACCCCGTCGTTACCCAAGTGCACGCGCGTCTGCGCGCCGGTGCTCACGACCTCACCCTTCAGAAGGTTCATCGAGGGCGACCCGATGAACTGCGCCACGAACTCGCTGTTGGGCCGCTCGTAAAGCTCCAGCGGCGTGCCCACCTGCGCCACGCCCTTGTTGGCCAGCACCACGATCCGCGTGGCCAGGGTCATCGCCTCCACCTGGTCGTGGGTCACGTAGATCATCGTGCGCTCGGGCATCTTCTCCTTGAGCTGCGCGATCTCGATCCGGGTCGCCACGCGCAGCGCGGCGTCGAGGTTCGAAAGCGGCTCGTCGAAAAGATAGACCTTCGGGTCGCGCACGATGGACCGGCCGATGGCCACCCGCTGCCGCTGGCCGCCCGAAAGTGCCTTGGGCAGCCGGTCGAGGTAGTCCTCAAGCTGCAGCATCTTGGCCGCCCGGTCGACCGCCGCGTCGATCTCGTCCTTCGACTGCTTGGCGATCTTCAGGGCGAAGGACATGTTCTCGCGCACCGTCATGTGCGGATAGAGCGCGTAGGACTGGAAAACCATCGCAATCCCGCGCTGCGCGGGCGGCACGTCGTTAACGACGTCGCCGTCGATCTCGAGCGTGCCGGCACTGATCTTCTCCAGCCCCGCGATCATGCGCAGCAGGGTGGACTTGCCGCAGCCGGAGGGGCCCACGAAGACGATCAGCTCGCCCTCCTTGATGTCGAGGTTGATGTGCTTGAGCACCTCGACGGTCCCGCCGTAGGTCTTGCCGACATCGGTGAGCTTCAAAGTGGCCATGGTCCCCTTCCCCCTTCTGATGCGGGCGCGTTCAGCCCGCCTGCAGCGCCAGCGCCGGTTGCCACGGCCCCAGATGCAACTTGCCATCGGGCGCGGAGAACCCGCTGCCCAGTTCGATCCCGATCTGTCGCCAGTTGCCGTCGGGCATGTCCATCACCTCAGGATCGCCGCTGAGGTTGAAGGCGCAGAAGACGGTCTGCCCCTCGTGCTCGCGCTTGAAGTGAAGGATCGTGTTCTCGGAGCCCAACTCCGTCAGCAGCCCCTTGCTCAGCGCCGGGTAGGCGTGGCGGAAGGCGATGGCGCGGCGGTAATGGTGCAGGATCGCGGCCGGGTCCTGCTCCTGCGCCGAGGCATTCCTGTGCAGGTGGTCGTGGAAGACCGGCAGCCAGGGCTGGCCCGACGTGAACCCGCCGTTCTGGTTCGACGCTTCCCAGACCATCGGCGTGCGGCAGCCATCGCGCCCCTTGAACGCGGGCCAAAGCCGGATGCCGTAGGGGTCCTGAAGATCCTCGAAGGGCACGTCCGCCTCGGGCAGGCCAAGCTCCTCGCCCTGGTAGAGACAGGCCGATCCGCGCAGGCACATCATGAAGGTCGTGAACAGCCGCGCCGCCTGGTCGGTCAGTTCCCAGCGCGACACGTGCCGCGGCACGTCGTGGTTGGAGAACGCCCAGCAGGCCCATCCCTCGGGCGCCTTCTCGAACAGGCTCTCCATCGTCTCGCGCACGTATTGCGGCGTGGGCGGCTTCGACGACAGCAGCTCGAAGGCGTAGCTCATGTGCACCTTGTCACCGCCCGAGGTGTATTCCCCGAGGATCTCCAGCCCCCGCTGGTCGTCGCCGATCTCGCCCACGGCGGCGCCGTTGTACTTGTTCAGCAGCGTGCGCAGCTTGCGCAGGAAGTCGAGGTTCTCGGGCCGGTTCTTGTCGTAGAGATGGTTCTGCCAGGTGTAGGGGTTCACCGCCGGCGCGATGATCGGGTTACGCTCTTCCGGGGCCAGCGCCGGATTGTCGCGCAGTTCCTGGTCATGGACGAAGAAGTTGATGACATCGAGCCGGAAACCGTTGACCCCCCGCGCCAGCCAGAAATCCGCCACCTTCAGCAGCGCCTCCTGCACCTGCGGCTCGTGGAAGTTCAGGTCCGGCTGCTCGTTGAGGAAGTTGTGCAGGTAGTACTGGCACCGCGTCGTGTCCCAGGCCCAGGACGACCCGCCGAACATCGACAGCCAGTTGTTAGGCGGCGTGCCATCGGGCTTCGCGTCCGCCCAGACGTACCAGTTCGACCGCGGGTTGTCCTTCGACGACCGGCTTTCCTTGAACCACTGGTGCTCGTCCGAGGTGTGGCTGAACACGAGGTCGATCATGACCTTCAGCCCCAGCCGGTGCGCGGTAGAGATCAGGATATCGAAATCCGCCAGCGTCCCGAACATCGGATCGACGTCGCAGTAATCCGCCACGTCGTAGCCGAAGTCCTTCATCGGCGACTTGAAGAAGGGCGAGATCCAGATCGCGTCCACGCCGAGAGAGGCCACGTGCGGCAGCCTCTGGGCGATCCCAAGCAGGTCGCCGATCCCGTCGTCGTTGCTGTCCTGAAAGCTGCGGGGGTAAATCTGGTAGATCACCGCCCCCCGCCACCAGTCCGGATCATCCACGGCGGCATTCATCGACACGCCCGATTGTTCGTTCATGGCTACTCTTTCTATTTCACGGAGCCGGCCAGCAGGCCGCGCACCAGATATTTCTGCATCGCAAAGAACATCCCTAGCGGCACGGCGATCGAGACGAAAGCCGCCGCGGCAAGGATGCCCCAGTCTCCGCCGCGTGAGCCGAGAAGATCATCGGCGATCTTCACGGTCATCACCCAGCTCTCCGAATTGGAGGGCAGAAACACCTTCGCCACAAGCAGGTCGTTCCAAGTCCACAGAAACTGGAAGATGGCAAAGCTGGCAAGTGCCGGAAAAGACAGCGGCAACACGATTTTCGTGAACACCTGGAAGTCGGTCGCCCCGTCGACCTTTGCGGATTCGATGATGTCGCGCGGCAGGCCGACCATGTAGTTGCGCAACAGGTAGACGGCGAGCGGCAGGCCGAAGCCCGTGTGCGCCATCCAGATGCCAAGGAAACTCTGCCCCACGCCGATCTGGTTGTGCAGCGTCAGCATGGGCACCAGGGCAAGCTGAAGAGGCACCACCAGCAGTCCCACCACGCCCGCGACCAGCCAGCTGCGGCCGGGGAAATCCATCCAGGCCAGCGCGTAGGCGGCAAAGGCCGCGATCAGGATCGGGATCACCGTCGCCGGGATCGTCACCGTCAGCGTGTTGATGAACGCGCGGTCCATGTTGTCGGAGCTCAGGATGGTGCGGTAGTTGCCCAGCCCGAAGTCCGGCGGAGACATGGCAACCACATAGATCGAAGGCGCTCGCGTGATCTCGTCGGCATCCTCCCACCGGAACTGCCCCTCCTCGGTCACGCTCAGCGACCGGTCGAAGACCTCGGTGTCGGGGATGATGCGGTTGCCGTCCTCGTCGCTCTCGGGAAAGCTCGGCCCCTCTTCGGTGGGATAGGTGATCTCGATCCGCGTGTCGTCGATCTCGCCGTCTTCCTCCTCCACGTCCACGGAGTAGCGCGCGACCGTCTCCCCCGGCTCGCCCATCCCGGGATCGCGCGACGTGATACCGAACCCCGCCACGGCCGACCCCTGGTAGGCCCCTTCGAGGCTGCCCTCCAGCACCCAGCGGTCGCCTTCCCGCGTGACGCCTTCGAGTTCCGGAGTGACGCGGTAGGCCTGCTCCACCGGGAAGGGCGCAAGCCACCAGCCCGTCTCCTGGATCTGCTCGCGGTCCCGGAAGGACGACACGAACAGGCCGACGGTCGGCACCAGCCAGATGATCACGAGAAGCAGCACGCTCAGGTGCGTGACGATGGTCAGGGCGCTGCGCTTGCCGGCGATATTGTCCATCTCAGGCCTCCCTCTGCGCCTGGCGGATATTCCAGATCATCACCGGCAGAACGATCAGCATGATGACGAAGGCCACCGCCGTGGCGCGCCCGTCATCGCGGAACATGTAGTCCATCATGTAGCTGGGCAGGATCTCGGTATCGAAGTTGCCGCCCGTCATCGTGTAGACGATGTCGAAGATCTTCAGCGTCAGGAAGGTGATCGTCGTCCAGACCACGATGATCGTGCTGCGGATTTGCGGCACCTTGATGCGGAAGAAGATCTGGAACGGGTTCGCCCCGTCGAGGATCGACGCCTCGACCGTTTCCTCGGGGATGCCGCGCAGCGCCGCCGAAAGGATCACCATGGCGAACCCGGTCTGCATCCAGACCATGATGAACATGATGAAGAAGTTGTTCCAGAACGGGATCTGCAGCACGTCGATGGGCGAAAGCCCCATGCTGTCGCGCACGGCGTTTATGATGCCGATGTCGGGGTCGTTGGCGTAGACGAACTTCCAGATCAGCGACGCGCCCACGAAGCTGATCGCCATTGGCATGAAGATCAGCGACTTGGCCAGGTTCCCCCAGCTCAGCTTGTCGGTCAGTTCCGCGATGATGAGCCCGAAGAAGGTCGCCGCCGCCGGCACGAAGAGGATCCAGAGGAAGTTGTTGAAGACCGCGACGCGGAACCCGTCCTCGGCGAACAGGTAGTAGTAGTTGCCCAGCCCGATGAACTCCTCGCCCGAGCGGTTGAAGAGCGACCGGTAGAAGCTCCCCACCACCGGGTAGACGAGGTAGAGCCCAAGCGCGAAGATCGCTGGAAACAGGAACAGCCAGGGCCGGACCATCGTGGCTCGGTTGATGTTGCGCCCCCGGTCATCAGTGCGCGCGGGAAAGATCAGGTGATCGAGCACCCAATTCGACGCATAGAAGTAGGTGATGCATCCCCCGACCCCGATGATGATGGTCAGGATGCCCTGGATGATCGGTGACATGGATTGATCCTTCCGGCGCGGTCCGTCGGGCGCCGGCCATAAGGCGCCCCGGTACAGAAAGGCCCTGCCCGTCGCCGGGCAGAGCCTCGTGGTATCTTACTGGATGCTGTCCCAGCGGTCCTGGATGTCGGCACCGACTTCCTCGGCAGGCGTGCCGGTCACGTAGTCGACCATGCCGGTCCAGAAGGCCCCTGCCCCGATCTCGCCCGGCATCAGGTCGGACGCGTCGAAGCGGAAGGTCGAGGCGCCGAGAAGGATGTCACCAAGGCCCTTCAGCGTCTCGTTGGCGTAGAGCTCGGTGTTGACCCCGGTGTGCGGCGTCAGGAAGCCCGACTGCGCCATCCAGACCTCGTGCGCGATCGGCGTCTTGAGGAACTCGATCAGCGCGTTCGCGCCCTCGCTCTCGCCCGTGATGGCCCATAGCGTGCCCGCGCCCAGCACCGGCTGGCCAAGGTCCTTTTCCTCGTAGGCCGGGAAGTAGAAGAACGACGAGTCGTTGTCTTCCGGGAAGAAGGTCGGAATGAACGACGCCTGACGGTGCATGTAGCACTCCGGCGGGATGGTGAAGAGACCCGCGGGGCTCTCGCGGAAGTCGGTGGTGGCCACCGCCTGGCTGCCGCCCTGCACGTAATCGTCGTTCTTGGCGAACCAGCCGAATTCCTCGATCGCGCCGACCACGGCCGGATCATCGAAGGGAATCTCGTTTTCGACCCACTGGTCGTAGACCTCGGGGGGCTGCGTGCGCAGCATCATATCCTCGACCCAGTCGGTCGCCGGCCAGCCAGTCGCCGCGCCGGACCCAAGGCCGATGCACCACGGCGTGCCGCCGTCGTCGACGATCTGCTCCGTCAGCTCCTTGAGCTCTTCCATGGTCTCGGGTATGTCGTAGCCCATCTCGTCGAAGGCCGATTCCGAGTACCAGACGACCGACTTCACATCGACCTTGTAGAAGAACCCGTAGTAGTTCTCCTCGCCCTCGGGGCCCTCGTAGCTGCCGAGATCCACCCACGACTGGCCCGCCGCGTAGTTCTCCTGCATCCAATCCGCCGTGCCCTCGGGCAGCGGCGTCAGGTAGCCCTGCGATGCCATGTCCGAGGCAAGGCCCGGCTGCGGGAAGACGGCCACGTTGGGGGCGCTGCCCGCGCGCGCGGCGATCACGATGTCCTGCTCGAAGCTGTCGGAGCCCGAGAAGTTGACCGTCGCGCCGGTGGCTTCCTCGAAGTAGGCCATCACGCTGTTGACCAGCTCGGCGTCGCGGCCCGTCCACGGGCCGGTCACCTCGACGGTCTCGCCGCTCAGGTCATATTCCCCCGAGAAGCTCTCGAAGCTGTCCCAGTTGAAGTCGCCCTCGCCCGGCGCGAACACGAGGTCCTGCGCCTGCGCCGTCCCGGCGCAGATCGCAAGCGCGGCGGCTCCGGTCAAAAGTACGGATTTCATGATAATCGTCCTCCCGTAATGCGCACCCCCAGGGGCACGGGTTCTGAGTATCGCGGCGGTTGAGCCGAGGCCGAGGGCCCCTCCTCCCAAAGCGCTTTGACGTTCGCCACCGTCCGCGTCAGGAACCAGACTGTCAATCGGTAACCGCATTTGCAAGCCCCGCAAAACATGCTGCGCCGCAGCTAAAAGGTCTACCGTCGAAGCCTCTTTTCCGGGCACATGTTTTGCGTGTAACGTCGCCGGAATTGAAAGCGCTTTGAATCGAGGTGCCATGAACCTCCGCCAGCTCGCCGAGCACCTCCAGCTGTCCCAGACCACGGTTAGCCGCGCGTTGAACGGCTATCCGGAGGTCAGCGAGGACACACGCCAGCGTGTCATCCGCGCCGCACGCGAGCTCAACTACAGTCCCAATTCCCGCGCCAAGGGCCTCGCCACCGGGCGCAGCATGGCCATCGGCCATGTGATTCCCGTCTCCGACCGCCACCAGATGGTGAACCCCGTCTTCGGCGACTTCATCGCCGGCGCGGGCGAGGTCTACGCCGCCTCCGGCTACGACATGGTGATGAGCCTCGTGGGCGAAGCGGGCGAAGAGGATCTCTACCGCTCGATCCGCGCGCGCGGCAACGTCGACGGCATGGTCGTGCACGGCCCGCGCCTCGACGACTGCCGCATCGCCCTGCTGAACGACCTCGGGATGCCCTTCGTCGTGCACGGCCGCGCCACCCGGATCGAAGCCCCCTACGCCTGGGTGGACAGCAACAGCGAACGCGCCTTCGAACGCGCCACCAACCACCTGCTCGACCTCGGCCACCGCCGCATCGCGCTGGTGAACGGGCACGAGGACATGGACTTCGCATGGCGCCGCAGGCTCGGCTACGAAACCGCGCTGGCCGCCCGCGGCCTCGCCCCCGACCCCGCCACCATGTGCGCGGGCGAGATGACCGAGCTCTACGGCCACGAGGTCGCGCGACGCCTTCTCGAGGGCCCCGAGCCGCCCACCGCCTTCCTCGTCTCCTCGCTCATTGCCGCCATCGGCGTGCGCCGCGCGGCGCAGGATCTCGGCCTCGCGCCCGGGCGCGACGTGTCGATCGTCACCCACGACGACGACCTCGGCTACATGAAGAACGGCGCCGACGTGCCGATCTTCACCGCCACGCGCTCCTCCGTGCGCGACGCCGGGCGCCACGCCGCCCAGATGCTCCTTTCGATGATCGCGGCGCCCCAGGCGCCAAGACCCACCCGCCTGATGGAGGCCGAGTTCATTCTCGGTGCCTCCACCGGCCCAGCCCCCATTTGAGGATTTCATGAAATATCGCAGGTCCGATTTCCCCGAAGGTTTCCTTTTCGGCACCGCCACCTCGTCCTACCAGATCGAGGGCCATGCCTACGGCGGCGCGGGGCGCACCCATTGGGACGACTACGCCGCAACGCCGGGCAACGTCGTCCGGGCCGAGAACGGCGCCGTGGCCTGCGACCACTTTCACCGGTATGAATCCGACCTCGACCTCGTCGCCGCGGCAGGCTTCGACTGCTACCGCTTCTCGACCTCTTGGGCGCGGGTCATGCCCGACGGCAAGACCGTGAACCCCGGGGGGCTCGATTTCTACGACCGGCTGACCGATGCCATGCTCGAACGCGGGATCAAGCCCTGCGCCACGCTCTACCACTGGGAACTGCCCTCGCCGCTCGCCGACAAGGGCGGCTGGCGCAACCGCGACATCGCCGACCACTTCGCCGAGTTCACCGAGACCATCATGTCGCGCATCGGCGACCGGATGTATTCCGTGGCCCCCATCAACGAACCCTGGTGCGTGGCCTGGCTCAGCCACTTCATGGGCCTGCAGGCCCCCGGCATCCGCGACATCCGCGCCACCGCACGCGCCATGCACCATGTCCTGCTCGCCCACGGGCGCTCGATCGAGGTCATGCGCGGGCTGGGCGTCCAGAACCTCGGCGGCGTCTTCAACTTCGAATGGTCCACGCCAGCGGATGACAGCGAGGCCACCCGCGCCGCCGCCGACCGCTACGACGGCATCTACAACCGCTGGTTCCTGGGCGGTGTCTTCAAGGGCGAATACCCCAAGAACGTGCTCGAGGGGCTGGAGCCGCACATGCCCGCGAACTGGCAGGACGACATGACCCTCATCAGCCAGAAGGTCGACTGGTGCGGCATCAACTACTACACCCGCAAGGTCATCGCCGCCAATAACGAACCCTGGCCGCACCTGCAGGAGGTCGAAGGCCCGCTGCCCAAGACCCTCATGGGTTGGGAAATCTATCCCGAGGGGCTCTACAACTTCCTCACCCGCACCGCCAAGGAATACACCGGCGACCTGCCGCTCTACGTGACCGAGAACGGCCTCGCCTCGCCCGACGTGATCGAGGATGGCGCGGTGAACGACCAGCCGCGCATCGACTACCTAGACGATCACATGCATTCGGTGAAGCGCGCGCTGGACGAGGGCGTGCCCGTGAACGGCTATTACATCTGGTCGCTCATGGACAATTACGAGTGGTCGCTCGGTTACGAGAAGCGCTTCGGCCTCGTGCATGTCGATTTCGACAGCCTTGCACGCACGCCCAAAGCCTCGTACCACGCGCTCGCAAAGGCCCTGAAGGACTGAACCGCATGAGCGAGAGCTGTCTGGTCGCCGACGTCGGCGGCACCAATACCCGCGTCGCGCTAGCCGAGGACGGCGTGCTCCTGCCCGAAAGCGTGCGCAAGTTCCGCAACGACAGCTACGACAGCCTCGCGGCCGTCCTGCGCGCCTTCATCACGGAAACCGGCGCGACGCCCGCCGCTGCCAGCGTGGCGGTGGCCGGTCCGGTCCGCGACGGCCACGGCCACCTGACCAACCGGGACTGGGAAATCGACCGCACGTTGATCGGCGGCGCCACCGGGGCGGAAACCGTCACCGTCCTGAACGACCTTCAGGCGCAGGGGCATGCCCTGGGTCACATCCCGGAAGCCGAGGTCACCGACATCCTGCCCGGCGCGCCGGCAAGCCCCCATGCCGCCCGCCTCGTGATCGGCGTCGGCACCGGCATGAACGCGGCCCCGGTCTTCCGCCTCGGTGACCGCACGCTCGTGCCACCGTCGGAATCCGGCCACGTCACCCTGCCCCTCCAGAGCGAGGAGGAGCTGCGCCTCATGGCCTTCCTGCGCGATCACCTGGAACACGACCACGGCCAGCCCGGCCTCGAAGAGGTTCTGTCGGGCCGCGGCTTCGAGCATCTCTACGCCTGGCTCGCCTCCGAGGCCGGGGCCGCCCCCAAGGACGCCGCCGCGATCATGGAGAGTGTCGCGACCGATCCGCTCGCGGCGCAGGCGGTGGCGCATTTCGTGCGCTTCCTGGGCCGCGCGGCGGGCAACCTCGCGCTCATCACCCTGCCCTTCGGCGGCATCTACCTGATCGGTGGCGTCGCACGCCACTTCGCGCCGCATCTTGCCACCAACGGGTTCGAAGCCGCCTTCTGCGACAAGGGCCGGTTCTCCGAGTTCATGCGCCAGTTCCCGGTGCGGCTCGTGACCGACGACTACGCAGCCCTCACCGGCTGCGCCGCCCACCTCGCCGAGATGCGCGCGGCACAGTAGGCGCAGGCACCAACCGTCAGCCAATCGAAAGAAGGGCGTCGCCTCCGGGCGGCGCCCTTTCGTGTCTGCCCTCCGGACTTCCGGCTCCGGAACCCTGACCTTTCCTCAAAACCGCGCAACCAAGGCTATAACAGGACTCGCTCCTGTCTACTTTTGCGGCAGTTGTGAGAAAAATGGTTCATCTTCCGGCGGAATTCCGGGGCGTGCCCCAGAATCCATGACGCACGCCCCGTTCCGCGCCAACGTCGATCAACGCACATGCCCAAGGAGCGGCGAAAGACCAAAAAGAACCCAGGAACGACATCAACAAGGGGACGCAAGCCGATGACTTCAGAAAAATTCGTCGTGGCCTACGAAGGCAGCGTGGAGGACAGCTCGCTGCTCTCCTACGCGCTGGAACGGGCAAGAAAGGAGGGCGCGGCGCTGCACATCGTGCACGTGCTCGAATGGTCTCCATACTCCTTCCTGACGCCGGAAGAGCTCGAGGAACGGCACGGCCGCCGCAAGGACGAGATCTCGCGCGCCCGCGAAGTGATCCTCGAACCCGCCATCGCCGAGATCGAAAAGGCCGGCGTCACCTGCACCGGCGAAATCCGCTACGGGCAGGTCGTCGAGATCATCGCCGAGATCGCCGGTGCCCAGAAGGCCGCGATGATCTTCGTCGGTCGCTCGGGCCGCAACTCCGTTTCCTCGCGCGTCTTCGGATCGGTTCCTCTGGGTCTCGCCCAGATCGCACCGGTACCCACAGTCATCGTCCCCTGACCGGAAAGGCAGCATCATGAAGCAGCTTCCCATTGCCGCCGCCTTTCTGGCGGCCGCCCTCCTCTCCGCCGGTCCGGCGGCGGCGCAGGGGCTCGACCAGACCATCAACCAGATCTTCGCGGATTATACCGGCTGGTACGTCGCACTGATCTTCGCCGATCTGCCCGGCACCAACTTCTCGTGGATCGCACTCTGGCTGGTGGTGGCCGCGCTGATCTTCACCGGCTACTTCGGCTTCATCCAGTTCAAGGGCTTCGTGCATTCCATCAAGCTCGTGAAGGGCGACTACTCCGACCCCGACGACGCGGGCGAGGTCAGCCACTTCCAGGCGCTGGCCACGGCGCTTTCGGGCACCGTGGGTCTCGGCAACATCGCGGGCGTCGCGGTGGCCGTCGGCATCGGCGGGCCGGGTGCCACCTTCTGGATGATCATCGCCGGCCTCTTTGGCATGGCGACCAAGTTCACCGAGTGCACGCTCGGCGTGAAGTACCGCAACGAGTATCCCGACGGGCGCGTCTCGGGCGGCCCTATGTACTACATGACCAAGGGCTTCGCCGAGCGCGGGCTCAAGGGCGGCTCGATCTTCGCGGTGATCTTCTGCATCTTCACCATCCTCGGCGCCCTCGGCGGCGGCAACATGTTCCAGGCCAACCAGGCCCACGCCCAGCTTTCCGGCGTGCTCGGGGAATACCCGGGCTGGATCACCGGCGCCGTTCTGGCCGTCGTGACGGGCATCGTCATCGTCGGCGGCATCAAGTCGATCGCGCGGGTGACCGAGAAGGTCGTCCCCTTCATGGGCATCTTCTACATCGTCGTCTCGATCATCATCCTGCTGCGTAACTTCGACGAGATCGGCTGGGCCTTCGGCCAGATTTTCGAGGGTGCCTTCACCGGACTCGGCGTCGCCGGTGGCTTCACCGGCGCGCTCATCCAGGGCTTCCGTCGGGCGGCCTTCTCGAACGAGGCGGGGATCGGCTCGGCCGCCATCGCCCACTCGGCCGTTCGCACCAAGGAGCCAGTGACCGAGGGCTACGTCGCCCTGCTGGAACCCTTCATCGACACCGTGGTGATCTGTACCATGACAGCACTCGTCATCGTCATCACCGGGGTGCTCAACATCGACCCCGAGACGGGCATGTATATCTGGAACGCGGAAGCCGGCCAGATCGAGACCGAGGGCGGCGTCTCCGGCGTGGAGCTCACCTCGGCCGCCTACGCCCAGAGCTTCTCGTGGTTCCCGGCAATGCTCGCCATCGCGGTGGTACTCTTCGCCTTTTCGACCATGATCTCGTGGAGCTACTATGGGCTGAAGGCCTGGACGTATCTCTTCGGCGAAGGGGCGATGAAGGAGAACATTTTCAAGGTGATCTTCTGCCTCTTCATCGTGATCGGCGCGGCTGCGAACCTCGGGCCCGTCATCGACTTCTCGGATGCCATGCTCTTCTCGATGGCGGTCATCAACGTGATCGCCCTCTACCTGCTGATGCCCATCGTGAAAAAAGAGCTCGGCTCCTATGTCGAGCGGCTTCGGACGGGCGAGATCAAGAAGTTCAAGTAGGATCTGCGCCCTGCAAGAATACCGCCCCCGCCGGTCATGCCGGCGGGGGTTTTTCGTGGCAAATGGCAAGCAACGGGGGCTCTGCCCCCGCCGCGGCTGCGCCGCGTCTCCCCCGGAATATTTCTGCCACGAAGAAGCCGCCCCGTTTGCCCTTTCCCCCGGGGCCGGCAACCTGCTAGAGGCGGCGCATGCTGCGGATCGACGACATTTCCTATTCCATCGCCGGGCGTCCCCTTTTCGAGGGCGCCAGCGCGACCATTCCCGACGGCCACAAGGTCGGCCTCGTCGGACCCAACGGCGCGGGCAAGACCACGCTCTTCCGGCTTATCCGGGGCGAACAGCCGCTTGATGGCGGCGAGATCACCCTGCCCCCGCGCGCCCGCATCGGCGGCGTCGCGCAGGAGGCGCCCGCCACCGGGCTGAACCTCGTCGAGACGGTGCTCGAGGCCGACACCGAACGCGCATCCCTCATGGCCGAGGCCGAGACAGCCGAAGACCCGCATCGCATCGCCGAGATCCAGACGCGGCTCACCGACATCGACGCCTGGGGCGCCGAGGGGCGCGCCGCGGCGATCCTCAAGGGGCTGGGCTTCGACGAGGCGGCGCAGGCGCGGCCGGTGTCGGATTTCTCGGGCGGCTGGCGCATGCGCGTGGCGCTTGCAGGCGTGCTCTTCGCCCAGCCCGACGTGCTGCTGCTCGACGAGCCGACCAACTACCTCGACCTTGAAGGTGCGCTCTGGCTCGAGGGGTATCTCTCGCGCTACCCGCACACGGTCATCGTCATCAGCCACGACCGCGGGCTGCTGAACCGGGCGGTGGGCGCGATCCTGCATCTCGAGGACCGGCAGCTCACGCTCTACAACGGGCCCTACGACCAGTTCGCCCGCCAGCGTGCCGAAAAGCGCGCCCAGGCCACCGCCACCGCCAAGAAGCAGGAGGCGCGCCGCGCCCACCTTCAGAGCTTCGTCGACCGGTTCCGCGCCAAGGCCTCGAAGGCCAAGCAGGCGCAGGCACGCCTGAAGATGATCGAACGCATGGACATGGTGACGGCGCCCGAAGAAGCCGCCAAGCGCGTCTTCAGCTTCCCCCAGCCCGAGGAGCTGTCGCCCCCCATTGTGGCGCTCGAAGGCGGCGTCACCGGCTACGGCAAGACCGAGGTGCTGCGCCGGCTGAACCTGCGCATCGACCAGGACGACCGCATCGCTCTTCTGGGCCGCAACGGCCAGGGCAAGTCGACGCTCTCGAAGCTGCTCGCCGACCGGCTGCCCCTGATGGACGGCAAGATGACCCGGTCCTCCAAGCTGCGCGTGGGCTACTTTGCCCAGCACCAGGTGGACGAGCTGCATCTCGACGAATCCCCGCTGCAGCACCTTCAGCGCGAACGCCCCGGCACGCCGCCCGCGAAACTGCGCGCGCAGCTGGCAAGCTTCGGTCTTCAGGCCGCGCAGGCCGAAACCGAGGTCGGGCGTCTGTCGGGTGGCCAGAAGGCGCGGTTGTCGCTGCTTCTGGCCACGCTCGACGCGCCGCACATGCTGATCCTCGACGAGCCGACCAACCACCTCGACATCGAAAGCCGCGAGGCGCTGACCGAGGCGCTCAACGCCTATTCCGGCGCAGTGATCCTCGTGAGCCACGACATGCACCTGCTCAGCCTCGTGGCCGATCGGCTGTGGCTGGTCTCCGACGGCAGTGTCGCGCCCTACGACGGCGATCTCGAAACCTACCGCCAGTTCCTGCTGACCGACAGCCGCCCGACCAAGCAGACCACGGCGGCCGCCGACAAGACCCCGGAAAAGCCCAAGCGCCCCCCGCGCGAGGTCATCCTCGAACTGCGCGCCGAGGTGCGCAAGTGCGAGGAGCGCGTCACCAAGATCGAGCAGATGCGCGAAAAGCTCGCCGCAAAGCTGGCCGATCCGACGCTCTACGAGGACACCCGCGTGGGCGAGCTCGAGGTCTGGAACAAGAAATACGCCGAGGTCATGGAAGGGCTGCAAAAGGCCGAAGGGCTCTGGATGAAGGCGCAGGAAAAGCTCGAGAGCGCCGAGAGCGCCTGAGCCATCGGCCACGCGCCAACTGGACAGGACGGCGCGTTGCCGTTACCCCGCCGGCATGGACAGCGCCTTCCTGATAACCTCTTTCGCCACGCTTTTCGTGGTGATCGACCCCGTGGGCCTGACACCTGTCTTCATCGCCCTGACCGCCGGCACCGACGCGGCCCACCGCCGCGCCGTGGCGATCCGGGCCTGTCTGGTCGCGCTGGCGCTGCTGACGCTCTTTGCCTTCTTTGGCGAGGCGGTGTTGGGCTTCATCGGCATATCCATGCCCGCCTTCCGCATCGCAGGCGGCATCCTGCTTTTCCTCACCGCGCTCGACATGCTGTTCGAGCGGCGCACCAAGCGCCGCGCGGGACAGGCCGACGAGGCCGAGGAGGACTATCCCGATCCTTCGGTCTTTCCGATCGCCATCCCGCTCATCGCCGGCCCCGGCGCCATCGCCACGATGATCCTTCTCATGGGGCGCGCCGAGGGCCCGGCCGAGATGGCAGGCGTGCTTGGCATCATGACAACCTGCCTTGCCGTCGTGATGACGTTCTTCCTTTCTGCGGGAATGATCGAACGCCTGCTGGGCCGCATCGGCATCACCGTCGTGACGCGGCTGCTGGGCATGCTGCTTGCGGCGCTCTCGGTCCAGTTCGTGCTCGACGGGTTGCGCGATTTCGGCTTTGCCGGCGGCTGAACCCTGTGAAACCATCGCCCGCGGCCCTATCTTTCAGGGCATGAGCGGAGGGAGCGCATGACCGGAGACCAGATCGCCAGCCTGGCCTATCTCGGCCTTCTCGGGGGCGCGCTGGTGATATGGTTCGTGATCACCGACCGGGCCCGGCTGGGCCAGAACATGCGCAACCTTGCGCTCTGGGGGCTGATTTTCCTCGGGGTGATCGCCGCCGTCGGTCTTTGGGACGACATCCGCGCCACCGTGGCCCCGCAACAGGCGGTCTTTGCGCAGGAGGGCCGGATCGAGCTGCCCCGCGGTCCGGACGGACATTATTACGCGACGGTCGACGTGAACGGGACGCCCACGCGCTTCGTGGTGGACACCGGCGCCAGTGTTCTGGTGCTGACACGCGACGATGCCCGCCGCGCCGGGATCGACCCTGACGAGCTTTCGTATTTCTCCGAAGCGATGACTGCAAATGGCGCAGTTGCCACCGCGCCCGTCACGCTTGACAGCGTGTCCATCGGTCCCTTCGCCGACCGCAATGTCCGGGCTTTCGTGAACGGTGGAGAGATGTCGCAGTCCCTGCTGGGGATGAGCTACCTGCAGCAGTTCAGCCGGGTCGAAATCGCCGACAACCGCATGGTGCTCGAACGCTAGAGCGGCTTTTCGAAGTAGACGCGCGCCAGGCCCCGCTCGGTCTTGCGCCCCGTTTCGACATAGCCGATCCGGGTGTAGAGTGCCCGGTTCTCGACCATCTTCTCATGCGTATAAAGCCGGATGTGCGTGAAGCCCGCCGCGCGCGCCTGTGCCTCGGCAAAGCGCATGAGCATGCCGCCGAAGCCCCGCCCCTGCGCCGCAGGCAGGATCGCCACATTGTCGAGAAGCATCGCATCCTCCTGCGGGATCAGGATGACGAACCCGCAGGGCTCTTCCGCCTCCAGGACATGCACCCATCCCCTTGCGATCGGCCCCGCATAGTCATCGTCGAGAGGCCCGGGCCGCACGCCGATCCGTGCCTCGTAGGGACCGTAGGCCGCCGAGACGATGGTTTCGATGATGGGCAGATCGCCCGCCTCGGCCAGCCTGATACGCGCCGCCTCAGGCACCGTGCTCGGCCTTCTTTTCCCACTTGCCCGATTCCTCGGACCAGTACTGCGCCGGAACGCCGCCAGCGGTCAGCGTCTTCCACTGACCGCGCGCGTGCTGCACCGCCTCCGTATCGTGACCGTCGAACAGGATGCAGACCCGTTCCAGCACCTTGGCCTCTTCCGGCGCCACCTCGGCGCCGTCGATGGCCATGACGCAGGCCGGGCGGTTTCCCGCCTCGGCCCCCGTGGTCAGCAGCACCGGCTGATCCGCGTCGTGCTTTCCGCCCGCAACGCCGTGCGGCAGGAATCCCTCGTCGGCAACCAGCCAGAGCTTCTCGTCCAGCCAGTCGATCCGCGCGGGGTCCACGCCACGCACCGCCACCCGCCAGCCCGCGGCAAGCGACCGCTCCAGCAGCAGCGGGAGCGTCGCCTCCAGCGGGCGCCGGGTCAGGTGATAGAAGTAGGCCGCGCCCATCTCACTCCTGTTCGAAGCGGTCGCGCACAAGCCGGTCCAGCGCCATGACGCCCCAGCCGGTCGCGCCCTTCGGCGCCAGCGCCGTGTCTGCGGCGACCTGCGCCACGCCCGCGATGTCGAGGTGGATCCAGGGCACATCGTCCTTCACGAAGCGCTTGAGGAACTGCGCTGCGGTGATCGATCCCGCAGGCCGCCCGCCCACGTGCTTGAAGTCCGCCTTGTCGGATTTCAGCATCGCGTCATAAGCCTCGCCCAGCGGCATCCGCCAGGCGCCCTCGCCCTCGGCCTTGGCCGCCTTGAGGAAGTCCTCGGCAAAACCGTCGTCGTTGGAATAAACGGCGGCATTCTCGTGGCCCAGCGCGATCACGCAGGCCCCGGTGAGCGTGGCAAGATCGACCATGGCGGCGGGCTTCTCGGCCTCCTGCGCGTGCCACATCACGTCGCACAGAACCATCCGGCCCTCGGCGTCGGTGTTGATGATCTCGACCGTGTCGCCCTTCATGGTCTTCACGATGTCGCCCGGACGCTGCGCGCGCCCGTCGGGCATGTTCTCGACCAGCCCGACAAGGCCCGTCACATTGGCCTTGGCCTTGCGTGTGGCCACGGCCTTCATGACGCCCGCGACGGTGCCCGCGCCGCCCATATCCATGGTCATGTCTTCCATGCCCGCGGCGGGCTTGAGGCTGATGCCCCCGGTGTCGAAGACGACACCCTTGCCGACCAGCGCCAACGGCGCGCCCGTGCCGCCCTTCCAGCGCATCACGACCACCTTGGAGGGGCTTTCCGAGCCCTGCCCCACGCCCAGCAGCGCCCGCATGCCAAGCTCCACGAGCTTGGGCTCGTCCAGGACCTCGACCTCAACGCCCAGTTCGCCCAGCGCCACCAGTTCCTCGGCGAAGGTCGTGGTGGTCAGCACGTTGGCCGGCGCGCTCACGAGATCGCGGGTAAAGACCACGCCCTCGGCCTGCGCCAGAAGCGGACCAAAGGCGCCGGTGGCGGCCTCGGGGTCCTTGCACATCACGCTGGCGTCGGCCGGCACATCCGCCGGTTGCGATTTCTGGGCGGTGTAGCGGTAGCTGCGCAGCACCAGCCCCATGGCGATCTCGGCGGGGCGCGCCACGCCTTCGGCGATCAGCGTCACCGCCTTGTCTCCGGCGGCCTTGGCGATGCTGGCCCCCGCCTTGCGGGAATCCGCCACATCGGCGCGGCGCTCCAGCTTCACGAGGTCAATCCCTTCGGCCGCGACACCGGCCGGATAGGCGAGGCTCATCGCGTCGCCCTGCTTCAGCTCGCCCCAGGCCTCGCTCTGCAGCGCCCGTTCCACGGCGCCCTTGGTCAGCCGGTTCAGGCGGCGCAGGCCGGGGCTCATCTTGACTTCTGCCGGGCAGAGAGCGGCAATGCGCCCCCCGGCTTCGGCCAGTCCGTCGAGATCGACTACCCCGAAGCTCACCTTGCGCAGATCCGTCATGGCATTCTTCCTCGCTGCTCTGATTTTTCGTCCCGACCAGACCTAGCCCCGCAGCCGCTGCTTGACCAGAGCCCGCTTTTCCCCCCCGGCGCCATCGGCTAGTGTCCGTCCACCAAAGCCTCGGGGGATGTCACGTGCAGAGATTCGACAGGTACATGCTGTCGCAACTCATGATGCTGTTCGGATTCTTCTCCCTCGTGCTCGTCGCGATCTACTGGGTGAACCGCGCGGTCGTGCTCTTCGACAGGCTCATCGCCGACGGCCATTCCGCCGGCGTGTTTCTCGAGTTCAGCATGCTCTCCCTGCCTTCGGTCATCGCGCTGGTGCTTCCCATGGCTGGCTTTGCCGCGGCGATCTACGTGGTGAACCGCATGTCGGGCGACTCCGAGCTGACGGTGGTTCAGGCCACCGGCTACTCGCCCTGGCGCCTCACTCGCCCCGTCCTCGCCTTCGGGCTGATCCTCATGCTCATCATGTCGATCCTCGCCCATCTTCTCGTGCCGCTTTCCTATGCCCAGCTCCGCGACCGCGAGCAGGAGATATCGACCTCGCTCAGCGCCCGTATCCTGCGCGAGGGCGCCTTCCTGCACCCCACGAGCGGGGTGACCTTCTACATCCGTGCCATCACCGAAGAGGGCGAACTGCGCGACGTCCTGCTCTCGGACCGCCGTACTGCCAACCAGGTCACAACCTACACCGCGGAACGCGCCTACCTGCTGCGCGACGACGCAGGCCCCAAGCTGGTCATGGTGGCGGGCCTCGCCCAAGTCTACACCGCCGACAACGAACGTCTCTCGACCACCAACTTCGAGGACCTCACCTACGACATCTCCGGTCTCATCGTGCCCTCGGACGGGGACGAGCGCGAGCTGGACAGCGTGCCGACCTGGGAAATGCTCATGAGCCCCACCACCATCGCCGAGGAAACCGGAGAACGCCTGACCGAGGTCTGGGAGGCCGTGCACCTCAGGTTCGAGGCCGCGTTTCTCTGCCTTGTCGCGGTGCTCATCGGCCACGCCGCCATGATCAGCGGGCGCTTCTCCCGTTTCGGCGCCACCCGCCAGATCGTGATGGGCATCGCACTTCTGGTGCTGGTGAAGCTCGTCGAAAGCGCGGTCGCGGATCCGGTCCACGACAACGGTCAGCTCTGGCCGCTCGCCTACCTGCCCAGCGTCGTCGGGCTCGCGGTCGCGCTTTTGCTCATCCGCAGGGCCGCCGCCCCCTTCCGCCCCGGCAGGGCGCCGGCCGAGGATCCCGCATGATCCTGCACCGGTATTTCGCCCGTCGCTTCCTGTGGATGTTCCTCGCCCTGCTGGCGGTCTTCGCCACGTTCCAGCTCCTGCTCGACTTCACAGAACTCCTGCGCCGGCTCGATGACCGGGTGGGCCTTGCCCAGGTCATCCGCATGACCTTCCTCAAGACGCCCGAGGGGCTCTACCAGATCATCCCCCTGGTCATGATCCTCGCGACGATCTCGCTCTTCATCGGCCTGTCGCGCTCCTCGGAACTTGTGGTCACCCGTGCCTCGGGCCGGTCGGGCCTCACGCTTCTGGCCGGGCCGGTGACCGTCGCGCTCATCATCGGCGTGCTCATCGTCGGCGTCATGAATCCCCTCGTCGCGACCACATCGAAACACTACCAGGAACAGCTCGAGGCCTACCGCTCGGGGGGCGGATCGGTGCTCTCGATCGGCTCCGAAGGGCTCTGGTTGCGGCAGGGTGATCCGCAGGGCCAGACCGTGATCCGCGCCGCCCGCGCCAACGGCGACGCCTCGGTGCTCTACGACGTGACCTTCATCGCCTACGCCCCCGAGGCCGGGCCGGTCCGCCGCATCCACGCGGCAGAGGCCAGCCTCGACCAGGACGGCTGGACCCTGACCGACGCCAAGGCCTGGCCGCTGGCCGCGGGTCTCAACCCCGAAACTTCATCCGAACGGCACGAGACCCTGCGCATCCCCTCCACGCTCACGCAGGAAAGCATCCGCGACCGCTTCGGCAACCCGGCCTCGATCTCGGTCTGGAACCTGCCCGCCTTCATCACCGACCTTCAGGACGCCGGCATTTCGGCCCGGCGCCATCTCGTCTGGCTGCAGATGGAGCTCGCCCGCCCGGTCTTCCTGCTCGCCATGGTCCTGATCGGCGCCGCCTTCACCATGCGCCCCGCGCGGCTCGGCCATACCGGCCTTGCCATCCTCTCGGCCGTGCTGCTGGGCTTCGGCCTCTACTACGTGCGCAGCTTTGCCCAGGTCATGGGCGAAAACGGCCAGCTTTCGCCATTGCTCGCTGCCTGGGTGCCACCGGTCGCCTCGGTCCTTCTCGCACTTGGACTTGTCCTTCAGATGGAGGACGGATGACTCTCCGCGCCACCCTCGCCCTTCTGCTGACCCTCCTCGCGGCCCCCCTCGCTGCCCAGGAAGACGACGCCGCCCTGCTGGTGGCCGACGACCTCTTCGTCGAGGGCGACGAACGCCTTGTGGCCAAGGGCAATGTCGAGATCCTCTACCAGGAGACCCGCCTGACCGCACGCAGTGTGATCTACGACGGCGCCGCCGACAGCCTCGAACTCCAGGGCCCGATCCGCATCACCGGCCCCCAGGGCGAGGTACTTCTGGCCGATACCGCCGAACTGGATCAGGACCTCGAGAACGGGATCCTCACCGGCGCTCGCCTCGTGCTCGACCGCCAGCTTCAGCTCGCCGCGGTCGAGGCCCGCCGCGCCGAGGGCCGCTACACCGAGCTCAACCGCGTCGCCGTCTCCTCCTGTCAGGTCTGCGGCGCCAACGAGGTGCCGCTCTGGCAGATCCGCGCCGACCGCGTCGTGCACGACCAGCAGGAACGCCAGCTCTATTTCGACAACGCCACCCTGCGCGTGCTGGACCTTCCGGTGCTCTACGTGCCCCGCCTGCGCCTTCCCGATCCCACCGTCACCCGCGCCCGCGGCGTGCTGATCCCCCGCCTGCGCAGTTCCACGCTGCTGGGCTTCGGGGTCAAGGTCCCCTACTTCATCCCCATCGGTGACCATCAGGACATCACACTGACGCCCTACCTGTCGCGCAAGACAACGACGATGGAATTTCGCTACCGCCGGGCCTTCGCCCATGGCGAGATCGAACTGAACGGCGCCGTCTCCCGCGACACGCTCGAAAACAACGACCTGCGCGCCTACCTCTTCGCCGAGGGCGAATTCGAGCTGCCTAACGACTTCGACCTCTCCTTCAACCTCAAGACGGTACAGGACTACGGCTACCTCTCGGACTACGGCTATTCGAGCACCGACCGTCTCGACAGCGCGGTCGAACTCGTACGCGCCCGCGACAGCGGCCTGCTGCGGGCCAGCATCGTGCACTACGAATCCCTGCGCGAAGACGAAGAGAACGACACCCAGCCCGCCATCGTGGGCGACATCCGATACGAACGCCGCCTCTTCCCCTCCGGCCTGCCGGGCGAGCTGCGGCTCGGCGGCACGATCCATTCGCACCACCGCTACTCCTCCTACCCCTACGACGGCCCCGACGAGGACGACCTCGTCGACGGGCGGGACGTGGCGCGTGTCGGGGTGGACATGAGCTGGCGCGAACGCTGGACCCTGCCTGCCGGCCTGCGCGCCGGCGCACAGCTTCAGCTCTGGGCCGACCGCTACGCCATCGAGGACGATGCCACCAGCGACGAGGACGCAAGTGCCCTGACCCCCGGCGCCTCCGTGGAGCTGCGCTGGCCGCTGCTGCGCCGCGGCGCGCAGGGGGGCCGCACGCTGCTGGAGCCACTTCTTCAGGTCGGCTGGACGGGCGGCGAGCGCCCCAACATCGCCAACGACGAAAGCACCCGTGCCGAGTTCGACGAGGGCAACCTTCTGGCACTCTCGCGCTTTCCCGCCGGCGACCGGCGCGAACACGGCACCACGCTCGCCACCGGCCTGCGCATGCTGCACCGCGCGCCCGCGGGCTGGCAGACCGGGCTTACCCTCGGCCGCGTGCTCCACGACGGGGAAGACCCCGCCTTCACCCGTTCCTCGGGTCTCGACGGCGACGCCTCTGACTGGCTGCTCGCGGCAAGCTTCAGCTACCCCACCGGGCTCGACCTCATGGCCCGGGGGCTGCTCGACGGCCTTTCCTTCACCAAGGCCGAAGCTCGCGCCGAATGGCAGAACGACCGGCTCGACCTCGGCGCGTCCTATCTGCTGCTGGTCTCGGACCCCGACGAAGGCCGCGGCGACGCCCAGTCAGAATGGACCTTCGATGGCAGCTACCGGGTGCGCCGCAACTGGACCACCTCGGCAGAGACCCGCTACGACCTCGCGGACGACCGGCTTGACCGGTTCGGGCTGGGGCTGCAATACCGCAACGAATGCATCGAGGTGGAATTCTCGGCGACCCGCCGATATGCCTCCTCCGAGAACGTGGAACCCTCCACTGATTTTGGCCTGACCGTCGCGCTGAAGGGCTTTGGCACCGACGGCAGCGGCAAGGAGTACCGACGCACATGTCCGCAATGATCCGTCACGCGCTCTGCGCCATGGCAGCGACCGCCGCCCTGACCGCCGGCACCGCCACGGCTACCCTTCTCGGAACAGCCGTCCCGGCAAGCGCGCAGCAGGGGCTCTTCAGCCCCGCGATCACGGTCAACGACCGCGTCATCACCGGCTACGAACTTCAGCAGCGTGCGCGCATGCTGACCCTCTTGAACGCCCCCGGCAATCCGGAGGATCTGGCCCGCGAACAGCTCATCGACGACCGCCTGCGCATGCAGGCCGCCGGCGAGATGGGAATCGAAGTCACCGAGGAAGAGATCGCCGAGGGCATGGCCGAGTTCGCCTCCCGCGCCGATCTCAGCGCCGAGCAGTTCAACCAGGCCCTCCAGCAGGGCGGCGTCGCCATCGAGACCTTCCGCGACTTCGTCCGCGCCGGCATCGCCTGGCGTCAGGTGGTTCAGGGGCGTTTCGGCGGGCAGGCCCAGGTCGGCGAGGCCGAGATCGACCGCGCGCTCACCCCGCAGGGCGGCAGCTCCGACGTCCGCGTGCTTCTCTCCGAGCTCATCATGCCGATCCAGCAGGGCAACGCAGACGAAGTCCGCGCCCGTGCCCAACGGATCTCGCAGCTCACCTCCACCTCGCAGTTCTCCTCCGCCGCGCGGCAGTACTCCGCCACCGCCTCGCGAGAAAACGGCGGCCGCCTGCCTTGGCGCAACCTCAGCGAACTGCCCGCGCAGCTGCGCCCGATCCTGCTCGGCCTCTCGCCGGGCGAGGTAACCGATCCGCTGCCGCTCGAAGGCGCGGTGGCGCTCTTCCAGCTCCGCGACATCGAGGAGGCGGGCTACACCGCGCCCGAGATCACCGGCGTCGAATACGCCGCCTACTTCATGCCGGGCGGCCGCTCGCCCGAGTCGCTCGCCCGCGCCCGCGTGCTGGAACAGCGCGTCGACCGCTGCGACGACCTCTACGGCGTCGCCAAGGGCCAGCCCGCCGAGGTGCTGCGCCGTGAAAGCGTGCCGGTCGGCGATCTGCCCACCGACATGGCCATCGAGCTCAGCAAGCTCGATCCGGGCGAGGTCTCGACCGCGATCACCCGCAATGACGGGCAGACGCTGATGTTCTTGATGCTCTGCGGACGCTCCACCGGCGCGGGCGCAGGTGACGGCGAGCAGGACCGCAGCCAGGTCGCGATGAGCCTGCGCAACCAGCGTCTCAGCACGCTCGCAGATGGCTACCTCGCCCAGCTTCGTTCCGACGCGCGCATCGTCGACCAATGACCAAGGCCCCCGTCGCGCTGAGCTGCGGGGACCCCGCGGGCATCGGCCCCGAACTGGCTGAAGCCGCTTGGGACGCGCTGCGGGGCCGCCTTCCCTTCCTCTGGATCGGCGCCCCCGACCACCTGCCCGGCAGCGTTCCCCACGTGATCTGCGAGGATCCGTCCGAGGCAAGTTCCCGCGCCAACGAAGGCCTCTGCGTGCATCCGCTGGCGTTTGACGCCCCGCGCGTGCCCGGCAGGCTCGATCCCGCCAACGCCCGCGGTACGATCGCCGCCATCGAGATCGGCGTGAAGCTGGTGCAGCAGGGCGCCGCCTCCGCGCTCTGCACGCTGCCAATCCACAAGCAGGCCTTGGCCGAGGGCGCGGGCTTTGCCTTTCCCGGCCATACTGAATTCCTGGCCGAGCTTGCGGGCGTCGAGGACGTGGTGATGATGCTCGCATCGCCCGAATTGCGCGTGGTGCCGCTCACCATCCACATCCCCGTCTCGGAGGTCCCTGCCGCGCTCACGCCCGAGCTACTGGAGCGGCGCATCCGGATCACCCACGCCGCGCTGCGCGACCGCTTCGGCCTGCCCGAGCCCCGCCTCGCCGTCGCCGGTCTGAACCCTCACGCGGGCGAAGGCGGTCGCATGGGCCGTGAAGAGATCGAGGTGATCGCCCCGGTGCTTGAGAAGCTGCGCGCGGAAGGCATGCAGATCGCGGGCCCGCTTTCGGCAGACACGCTTTTCCATTCCGCCGCACGCACGCGCTATGATGCCGCGCTCTGCATGTACCACGACCAGGCGCTGATCCCGATCAAGACGCTGGATTTCGACCGCGGCGTGAACGTCACGCTGGGTCTGCCCTTCGTGCGCACTTCGCCCGACCACGGCACGGCACTGGACATCGCGGGGCAAGGTGCGGCAAACGTGACGTCCACGCTGGAGGCGCTTAAGCTCGCATGGGCGATGTCCGGCGGCTGAGGGCGCAAGGGGGCTCTGCCCCCGCCGCGGCTGCGCCGCGACTCCCCCGGAATATTTGAACCAAGAAGAAGCAGGACAGGCGCGCATGAGCGGCATCGACGATCTTCCCCCCCTGCGCGATGTCATCGCCAGCCACGGGCTGACCGCGCGCAAGGCGCTGGGGCAGAACTTCCTGCTGGACCTGAACCTGACCGCGAAGATCGCGCGCAGCGCGGGGAATCTTTCCGGCAAGGACGTGCTCGAAGTGGGCCCGGGCCCAGGCGGTCTGACGCGGGGGCTTCTGGCCTCGGGCGCGCGCCGGGTGCTGGCGGTCGAAAAGGACCCCCGCTGCCTGCCGGCGCTGGCCGAGATCGCCGCGGCCTATCCCGGCCGGCTGGAGGTCATTTCGGGCGACGCGTTGGCGCTGGACCCGGCCGAGCATCTCGAGCCGCCCTATGCCATCTGCGCCAACCTGCCCTACAACGTTGGCACCGAGCTGCTGGTGCGCTGGCTCACGCCCCCCACCTGGCCGCCCGCATGGGACCGGCTGACGCTCATGTTCCAGCGCGAGGTGGCCGAGCGCATCGTGGCACAGCCCGGCGGCAAGGCCTACGGGCGGCTCGCGGTGCTTGCGCAATGGCGGACCGAGGCGCAGATCGTCATGCATCTCTCGCCGCAGGCCTTCACGCCGCCGCCCAAGGTGTCGTCGGCGGTGGTCCGGCTCGATGCGCTGCCCGAGCCGCGCTTCCCGGCGGATCCGAAGATTCTGGAACGCGTGGTGGCCATGGCCTTCAACCAACGCCGCAAGATGCTGCGCGCGGCGTTGAAGGGGCTGTCGCCGGACATCGAGGACCGGCTTCTGGCCTCGGGGATCAAGCCTACCGAGCGGGCCGAACAGGTGGGCATCGAGGCCTTCTGCGCGCTCGCCCGCAACGTCGCCGCGGGCTGAGCGCCAGGGCGCCGCCTTATTCGGCGGCGTCCTGCTTGGCCTCTCCGGGGGCCTCTCCGCCGTCCTGCTGACCGTCGGCCTTGGGCTCGGCCTTCTTGCGCGGGCTGCGGCGCGGCTTCTTGGGCTTTTCCTCGGCCTGCGCCTGGGGCGCATCACCCTCGGCCGTCTCGCCCTTGGGCTGTTCGGCCTTCGGCTTGGCGCGGCTGCGCCGCGGCTTGGACGCGGGTGCAGGCTCGGCGCGGTTCTCGGGGGTCTCGACGAGGCCGGTCTCTTCCTCGTTGCCGAGATCCATCACGTCCTGCGCGGGCGCCTCCTGGGCTGCGGGCTCGGGCTGCTTGCGCGGGGCGTTGTCCGAGGAACCGTCATTGCCGCCCTGCTGCCGGTCGCCCTTGTCGCCGCGATCGGACCTGTTGCCGTCGGATTTCTCCGCCTCGCGGGCCTCGCGATCGGCGCGCTCGCGGTCGCGCTGCGACTGGCGTTCGCGGTTTTCCCGCTCCTGCTGCTCGCGGCGCTGCTCCTGCTCGCGTTGCGCCTCGCCCAGCATGCGCAGGTAGTGCTCCGCGTGCTGCTGGAAGTTCTCGGCGGCGACGCGGTCGTTGCCGAGCGTCGCATCGCGGGCGAGCTGATTGTACTTGTCGATGATCTGTTGCGGCGTACCGCGCACCTTGCCCTCCGGGCCACTGCTGTCGAACACGCGGTTGACGACATTGCCCAGCGAAGAGTTACGGTTGCGGTTGTTCTTGGACCGCGAACGAGATTTGGAAGAACGCATATTTCGTAGTCCAGCCTTGGTTGCGACTGCTGTGTGTGACCGTGTTATGGTGCATGTCTCGCACCGCAGTGGTGGGTCACATCCATGTTCGGCTTGGTGTCGGGCGGGACCGGCGCTTGGCCATCCACCGCCTCGATGGCCCCTGACTAACCACAGCGAATGGCATGTGACAAGAGAAAAGCGGCGATTCTCTCTGGTTTCTACGGAGAATTCGCCCCGTTCAGCGAGGGGCCGCCGCCGCGACCACGCGGTCCCGACCGTCGAGATCGCGCAGCACCCGGACATCGCGCAAACCCGCATCGCCGAAAAGCCCCGCCACGGCGCTGCCCTGCGTCGGCCCGATTTCCGTCAAGAGCCGGCCCCCGGGGGCAATACGGCCGCCGATGCCCGCGGCGATCGCGCGATAGGCCTCGAGCCCGTCGCCACCGTCGGTGAGCGCCATCTCGGGCTCGTGGCCGCGCACCTCCGGCGAGAGCCCCGCCATCTCCGACGCGGCGATATAGGGCGGGTTGGAGACCACGAGATCGTAGCGCCTGCCCGCGGGCAACGGATCGAACCAGCTGCCCTCCAGCAGCTCTGCCCGCGTCTCGAGACCCAGCGCCGTCCTGTTGCGCGCGGCCACCTGCAAGGCCGCGCCGCTGAGGTCGGTGCCCGTTCCCCGCGCCTGCGGGCGCTCGGCCAGCAGGGTCAGCAGGATGCAGCCCGACCCGGTGCCCAGATCCAGCAGGTTCTCGAAAGGCCCCTCCAGCGCCGCAGCGACCAGCACCTCGGTTTCCGGCCGCGGGTCGAGGACATCGCCCGTCACCGCGAAATCGCGCCCCCAGAAGGCCCGCCGGCCTGTCAGGTGGCTCACCGGCACACGCGCCGCGCGGCGCCCGATCAGGTCCTCGAAGCGTTCTGCCACCTCCGGGCCGATCTCGTCGCCAAGTGCCAGTGTCAGCCGGGCGGGCGAAACCCCGAGCGCCAGCGCGAGCAGCCGGCGGGCGTCGCGGGCCGGGTCCTCGATCCCTGCCGCCGTCAACCGCACCATGCCATCTGCCAGAACGGAACTCCCGCGCATCTCAGCCCGACATCTCGGCCAGCTGCGCGGCCTGATGTTCCGAGGTGAGCGCGTCGATGATCTCGTCGAGATCGCCCGCCATGACCTGGTCGAGCTTGTAGAGCGTGAGACCGATCCGGTGATCCGTCAGCCGCCCCTGCGGGAAGTTGTAGGTGCGGATGCGCTCGGAGCGGTCGCCCGATCCGACCTGCGCCTTGCGGTCCGCGCTGCGCGCCGAATCCGCCTCCTGCCGCTGCATGTCGAAGAGCCGCGCGCGCAGCACCTGCATGGCGATCTCGCGGTTGCGGTGCTGCGATTTCTCGGAACTCGTGACCACGATCCCGGTGGGCACATGGGTGATCCGCACCGCCGAATCCGTGGTGTTCACGTGCTGCCCGCCCGCACCCGACGACCGCATGGTGTCGATGCGCAGGTCGTTGGGGTCGATCTTCAGGTCGACCTCCTCGGCCTCGGGAAGCACCGCCACAGTCGCCGCCGAGGTATGGATGCGCCCGCCCGATTCCGTCTCAGGGACGCGCTGCACGCGGTGCACGCCGGATTCGTACTTGAGCCGCGCAAAGACGCCGTCCCCGGCGATCCGAACCACCAGCTCGCGCACGCCACCCAGCTCGCTCGCCTGCTCCTCGACGACCTCCCAGCGCCAGCCGCGCGCCTCGGCGTAGCGCTGGTACATGCGGGCCAGGTCGCCCGCGAAAAGCGCCGCCTCCTCGCCGCCCGTGCCGGGACGGATCTCCAGCATGGCGGGCTTGGCGTCGGCGGCATCCTTGGGCAGCAGCGCAAGCTGCACTGCGCTTTCAAGCTCGGGCAGGCGCGCTCGCAGCTGCGGAAGCTCTTCCTCGGCCAGCGCCTTCATCTCGGGATCGTCGAGCATGGCCTCGGCCTCGGCGATCTCGGCCTGCACCTGCTCCCAATCCTCGATCACGGCCACCACGGGCCGCAGATCGGCATATTCCCGGCCAAGCGCGGCGATATCGCCCGAGCCTTCCGACATCCGCGCCTCGACGTAGCCGAAGCGCTCCTTGATCTGCTGAAGTCTGTCCTGAGGAACCATGCGGCTCTGTCGCCCAAGCCCGCGCGGCGGTCAAGATGCCCGCGGCACTCAGCCCTCGGCGCCCTCGCTCTCGAGGCGCGAAAGCCAACCCTCCACGCGCTCGCGGTTCACGCCCATGTCGGACTGACCGAACCGCTGGCGGGCATAGATCTCGAGCGATCCCTCGCCCTGCTGCACCGTGGTGTAATCGGGAAAGCCGAACCACTTGGACCGCGTGATATAGGTCGCGCGCGGCTCCGACGGGCCGCCGGCCAGCACCTCGGTGCGCGGCGTCTCGAGGATGATGCCGTGCAGGCGCTCGAAGGTTTCGGCGTCACCGGGAATGCGACGGCGCACGCCATGCGCAAGGTCCTGATCCGAGGTGACCATCGGATCGACGTTCCAGACAGCCGGATCGGATGGCGCAAGCCGGATCCAGGCCAGCCCCGCAACGATAACCAGAACGATGAACCAGAAGATCATGCGCACGCCCTGTCCTTTCCCTTGCTGGCACGGCGCCCTGACGCGCGCCCATCGCCGGGGATGTCACGAATCCCGCCCCTTTGAAAGGGGTCCGCCCCGTCAGCGGCGGTCCGTCGCTAGCCCGCGCGCCGGGTCACGGCCCAGAGGCACAAGAGCTCCGTCGCGACATGCGCGCCGGCCACCGCGGTGATGCCCGCCGGGTCGAAAGGCGGCGAAACCTCGACCACGTCACCGCCCTTGAGGTCGATCCCCGCAAGGCCCCGCAACAGCACCGCCGCCTGGTGGCTCGACAGCCCGCCCCAGACCGGCGTGCCGGTACCCGGCGCAAAGGCCGGGTCCAGCCCGTCGATGTCGAAGGTCAGGTAGACGGGCCTGTCGCCCACGAACCGCTTGGCACGCGCTGCCATGGCCTCGGGCCCCTCGGCATGCACCTGCCGCGCGTCGAGGATGTTGAAGCCCAGCGTATCGGGATTGTCCGTCCGGATGCCGATCTGCACCGAAGTCGCCGGGTCCACGATCCCTTCCTGCACCGCCTTGTACATGAATGTGCCGTGATCCACGCGCTCCGGATCGTCGTCGGCCCAGGTGTCGGTATGGGCGTCCACCTGGATCACCGAAAGCGGCCCGTGTTCCTTGGCATGCGCGCGCAAGCAGCCGTGCGTCACCGAATGGTCGCCCCCCAGCGCCACGCAGGCCGCGCCCTGCGACAGGATGCCGGCCACGTGCGCCTCGATCTTGCCGAGGATCTCCGACGGCATCGCGTAGTCGAATGCCATGTCACCGTAGTCCGCGATGGCGAACTCGCTCAGCACGTCAAAGCCCCAGCCGAAGGGCGCATCGCAGGGCTGCAAAAGCGACGCCTCGCGGATCGCCCGCGGCCCCAGCCGCGTGCCGGGCCGGTTTGTCACCGCCTGGTCGAAGGGCAGCCCGGTCAAGGCGATATCGGCGCCCGACAGGTCCTTGGTGTAGCGCCGGCGCAGGAAGGACGGCGCCCCGGCAAAGACGTTCTCGTAGGAACGCCCCTTCAGATCGTCACGGGTAAAGGCATGGTCGATCTGCGTCTTCGCGTCTTCTAGGGCCATCGGCTTACCCCTTTTTTGTCAGTATATTACGAGGCTTCATGAAACCGCGAAATCAAGGCCGGAGCCGATGCCGCGTCTCGATCAGCCGCGCGAAGAAGCTTGCCCCGTAGGGCGCCGCCTCGTCGTTGAAGTCGAATTCCGGGTGGTGCACAGACGGCCCCTCGCCCTGCCCGAGGAAGAGGAAGGCCCCCGGCCGCGCCTCCAGCATATAGGAGAAATCCTCCGACCCCATCTCGGGCGGCAGGTCGTCCACCACTTCGGTCGCCACGCCCCGCGCCACCTCGGCGGCAAAGGCCGCCTGCGCCGCGTGGTTCACGGTCGGCGGATAGGATTTGTGATACTGCAGCTCGGCGGTCAGCCCGGCGCTGGCCGCCTGCCCGGCGACGATCTGGGCGATACGCTCTTCGGCGTGCGCCCGCACGCCCGGATCGAGGCTGCGCACCGTCCCGGCAAGATAGGCCGTCCCCGGCACAACGTTCATCGCCGATCCGGCGTGCACCTGCGTCAGCGACACGACAAGCTGATCGAGCGCAGCGACCTCGCGCGACACCAGCGCACTCAGCGCCTGCCCGATGGCCAGCGCGCAGGGAATGGGATCGCGGCAGCTTTCGGGATGGGCGGCGTGCCCGCCGCGCCCCGTGACCGTGATCTCGAAATCGTCGACCGAGGCCATGATCGGCCCCGGCGTGGTCCGCAACATGCCCAGCTTGGAAAACGGGTCGGTGTGGATCGCATAGACCTCTTCGACCCCGAAACGGTCCATCAGGCCTTCCTCGACCATGATCCGCCCGCCGCCGATGGTCTCTTCGGCCGGCTGGAAGATCAGCACCGCGCGCCCGGCAAAATTCCGCGTCTCCGCCAGGTACTTCGCCGCGCCCAGCAGCATCGAGGTATGACCATCGTGCCCGCAGGCGTGCATCTTGCCCGGGACGGTCGAGGCATACTCCAGCCCCGTTTCCTCTGTCATCGGCAGCGCGTCCATGTCGGCGCGCAGGCCCGTCACCGGACCCTCGCCCTGCCCCTCGATCACGGCCACCACGCCGCTCTCGGCAAGGCCCTCGTGGATCTCGGTCACGCCGAAACTGCGCAGCTGCTCGACCACGAAGGCCGCGGTGCCATAGCACTCCAGCCCCAGCTCGGGGTGCATGTGAAGATGGCGCCGCCACGCCTTCATATCGGGCGCGAATTCCGCGATGCGGTTGACGATGGGCATGGGCATGGACTCCTGAGGCGCGATCCCGCAAGGCTCCCCTGACGCAAAAAGGGGGTTCATGCAATGCGCGACGATCTGATCCACGACCCGAAGGGCGGCATGCCCCGCCTGCGCGAGATCATGCGCAGGCTGCGCGACCCGCAGACCGGCTGCCCCTGGGACATCGAGCAGACCTTCGCCAGCATCGCGCCCTACACCATCGAGGAGGCCTACGAGGTCGCCGACGCCATCGAGCGCGAAGCCTGGGGCGAGCTGAAAGGCGAACTCGGCGACCTGCTCTTCCAGTCGGTCTTCCACGCCCAGATGGCCGAGGATGCGGGGCTCTTCAACTTCGACGACGTGGCCAATGCCATCGCCGACAAGATGGTCGCCCGCCACCCCCACGTCTTCGGCGACGAGAGCCGCGACAAGAGCGCCGAGCAGCAGACCCGCGACTGGGAAACCGTCAAGGCCGCCGAACGCGCCGCCAAGGACGAAAAGGGCGTGCTCGACGGCGTCGCACTCGGCCTGCCCGCCCTCACCCGCGCCGTGAAGCTGCAGAACCGCGCCGCCCGCGTCGGCTTCGACTGGCCGCAGACCGACCAGGTGCTCGACAAGGTGGCCGAGGAAATGGCCGAACTGCGCGAGGCCACCGACCCCGCCCACCGGGCCGAGGAATTCGGCGACCTGCTCTTCGTCATGGCCAACCTCGCCCGCCACCTCGACATCGACCCCGAGGACGCCCTGCGCGCCGCCAACCTCAAGTTCACCCGCCGCTTCGGCGCGGTCGAGGCCGCGCTGGCCGAACAGGGACGCCATCCCAAGGACAGCACGCTTGAGGAAATGGACGCTCTCTGGGACGCGGCCAAGCGCACGGAAAAGGCCTCAGGTTAGGAAACAAATTTATCCGATTTGTTTACTCAGGAATTGACGTGCCCTCCCGTCTCGGTGACAACACCGCGGCAAACCAACAGGAGGAGCTTCATGTCCCACCGCCTCATCCCCGCGCTTGCCGCGCTGGCCGTCGCCACGCCGGCGCTCGCGCAAGAAGTCAATGTCTACTCCTACCGGCAGCCGGAACTGCTGGCGCCGCTGACCGATGCCTTCACCGAGGAAACGGGCATCGACGTCAACGTCGCGTACCTTGAAAAGGGCATGGTCGAGCGCCTTCGCGCCGAGGGCGAACGCTCGCCCGCCGACCTGATCTTCACCGTCGACATCTCGCGCCTTGCCGCGGCCGTCGACGCCGGCGTGACCCAGGCCGCCGAAAGCGATGCCCTGCGCGAGAACGTGCCTTCGCAGTACCGCGATCCCGACGGCCACTGGTGGGGTCTCACCACCCGCGCGCGCATCGTCTACGCCAGCAAGGACCGCGTCGATCCCTCCGAGGTGACCACCTACGAGGATCTCGCCGATCCCAAGTGGGAAGGCCGCATCTGCACCCGGTCGGGCACGCACCCCTACACGCTGGCCCTCGTCGCCGCGATGATCGAGCATCACGGCGAGGAAGAGACCAAGACCTGGCTCGAGGGCGTGAAGTCCAACCTCGCCCGCCGTCCGCAGGGCAACGACCGCGCGCAGGTCCGCGCAATCTGGGCCGGCGAATGCGACATCAGCCTCGGCAACACCTACTACATGGGCAAGATGCTCGAGGATTCCGAACAGCAGGAATGGGCGAACTCCGTCAACGTGCTCTTCCCGGAGTTCGAGGACGGCGGCACGCACGTGAACATCTCGGGCGTGGCCATGACCAAGTCGGCCCCCAACCGCGACGCGGCGCTGCAGATGATGGAATTCCTCACCTCGCCCGAGGCACAGGAGATCTACGCCGCCGCCAACTACGAATACCCCATTGCGCCGGGTTCCGAGGCCGTGGAGCTGGTCCAGAGCTGGGGTGAATTCGGGGCCGATCCGCTCAACCTGATGGAAATCGCCGACCACCGCGACGAAGCCCTGCGCCTCGTCGAAGAAGTGGACTTTGATGGGTGATCATCCGAACTCCCGCGCCTCCGGCGCGGGAGCGAAAGGTCCGGGGGACCTTTCGGGATGATCACGGGCGGAGCCCCGGGCCCCAGGCATTTTCCGGACCTGCGCCGTTGGCGGCGGCGAACTCTCCAGGCGGAGCCCCGGGCAGATAACCATCGTGCCCCCGGCTCCGAAACCTGACGCAATCCCGCCAAGCAGAGCGCCGGGCCGCGAAAGCAGTCCGGCGCTTTTTCCATCCGGCGGTCGGCCCTCAAACCCTCATCAAGACGAGAAGAACGACTTCCCCGCATTGAACTGGCACCACTCCGAGGCCTTCAGCCAGGTCGCCGTGAACCCGTTCAGCAGGAAGGTATCGAAGACCTTCGGTGCACCGCCCCGTCTCACGCCGACAATGACCGTGTTGCCCGCGCGCAGCTCCTTGACGGTCTCGGACACAAAGCTGTTGGACAGCGAGGCATCCACCACGAAATCCCCGAAATCGTTGTGATACTCCGACACCGTCAGCTCGTCGGCGATCCAGCTTTCCTGCCCGTCGAACATCAGCACCACCTCGTCGTCGAGCGTCATGGGCGGCGCCATGTTGCGGAAGGTCACCGGCTCGTAGGAGAACGAGGCATCCGCCCCACCGTCGCCCACATGCAGCGCCAGCGTGCCGTTGCCGTCACCACCGGTCCAGACCCGGCAGCTGCGCATGTTCCACTGCGTGTCCTCCACCAGCGCCACCCGCCAGGAGCCGTGCTCCCAATAGGCAAGCTGCACCTCCTCGGCGAAGGAGGGAAAGGCGACAACCGCCAGAAGGGCGACAGCGGTGGGACGAAGGATCATGGCAAGCTCCGGGAAATCGATAATCCGCCCTGCCTAGCGGCCAAACGTGAACGGCGCCCTATGGCCCGCGAACACGAAAACGGCGCCCGCAAAGGGGCGCCGTCCGAAACTTGCAATATCCGCGGAAGCGGACGGAAGCCGCTTACTGCGCTTCCTTGATGAACTTCACCGCGTCGCCGAAAGTCTGGATGGTCTCGGCGGCGTCGTCCGGGATCTCGATGCCGAACTCTTCCTCGAACGCCATGACCAGCTCGACGGTGTCGAGGCTGTCCGCGCCCAGGTCGTCGATGAACGAAGCGTTCTCGGTGACCTTGTCTTCCTCGACGCTCAGGTGCTCGACGACGATCTTCTTGACGCGCTCGGCGATGTCATCACTCATGTCTCTTCCTCACTTCCTTCGGACCTTCAGGCCCTTTTCCTTCGCCCTCGCCCTGCCGGGGGTGGCATCGAGTGCCCTTGCGGGCGGCTAGGCCCACCACATGGACGGGCTAGGCCAGTGGCGCAATCCCCCCGGCCAAAATCTGCGGCGCCTATAGCACAGGCACCAAAGATGACAACAGCTTTGTCATCGTCGCGTGATGTCCCTGTCAGAGCATCGCCATACCGCCGTTGACGTGCAGCGTGGTACCGGTCACGTAGCCCGCTTCGGCGCTTGCAAGGTAAAGCACGGCGGCGGCGATTTCGGAAGGGCTTCCCATACGCCCCATCGGAATCTGACCCAGAATTCCCGCCTTCTGATCGTCGTTGAGCTTTTCCGTCATCGCCGTCTCGATAAAGCCCGGCGCAACCGCGTTCACGGTCACACCGCGCGTCGCCACCTCGTAGGCCAGCGACTTGGTCATGCCCACCAGACCGGCCTTGGCGGCGGCGTAGTTGCCCTGCCCGGGATTGCCCGTGGCGCCGACGATGGACGAGATGTTCACGATCCGGCCCCAGCGCGCCTTCATCATGCCGCGCAGCACGCCCTTGCACAGGCGAAACCCCGAGGTGAGGTTCACGTCCAGAACGCTGGCCCATTCCTCTTCGGACATCCGCATGAACAGGTTGTCGCGCGTGATGCCCGCGTTGTTCACCAGGATGTCGACCGATCCCATGGCCTCGGCCGCCTGCTTGGGCAGGGCGTTGACCGCCTCGGCGTCGCTCAGGTTGCACGGCAGCACGTGCGCCCGCTCGCCCAGCTCGGCGGCCAGCGCCTCGAGCGGCTCGGTCCGCGTGCCAGAAAGCCCCACCGTCGCGCCCGCGCCGTGCAGCACCCGGGCCACCTCGCCGCCGATACCGCCCGAGGCGCCCGTGATGAGGGCCGATTTTCCCGTCAGATCGAACATTGTCGCTATCCCTGTCGCTTGTCGTTGTCTCGTGCCGCCCGGCTCAGGCCTTCAGGCTCGCCGCCGCATCACCTGCGTCCGAGGCGCTGCCCACGGTGCGCACCGCGGCGGGCCGGTGGATGCGGCGCACCATGCCGCTCAGCGCCTTGCCGGCGCCCACTTCCCAGAACTCGTCCACGCCCTGCGCAACCATCCATTCCACGGACTCGCGCCAGCGCACAGCGCCGCAGACCTGCTCGACCAGAAGCTCGCGGATCCGCGCCGGATCGTCCACGGCCTCGGCCACCACGTTGGCCACCAGCGGCACCTTCGGCGCCGCGATCTCGACCTCGGCCAGTGCCGCGCGCATGGCCTCGGCGGCGGGCTGCATCAGCTCGCAATGGAACGGCGCGCTCACCGGCAGCATGACCGCGCGCTTGGCACCGGCGCCCTTGGCCGCCTCCACCGCGCGCTCGACCGCCGCCTTCTGACCGGAAATCACCACCTGCGCGGGATCGTTGTCGTTGGCTGCGGCCAGCACATCGCCCTGCGCTGCCTCGGAGACCAGCGCCCGCACGGCCTCCAGATCGAGGCCCAGCAGCGCCGCCATGGCACCTTCGCCCACCGGCACCGCCTCCTGCATCGCGCGCCCGCGCAGCCGCAGAAGCCGCGCCGCGTCGCCAAGGCTCAGCGCGCCCGCCGCGGTCAGGGCAGAATATTCGCCAAGGCTGTGCCCGGCCACGTAGGAAGCCGCGGTGATGTCCACGCCCTCGGCCTCGAGCGCGCGCATGGCCGCGATCGAAGTTGCCATCAGCGCGGGCTGCGCGTTCTCGGTCAGGGTCAGGGTCTCGGCCTCGCCTTCCCAGATCAGCTGGGACAGCTTTTCGCCAAGCGCCTCGTCGACCTCATCGAAGACGGCACGGGCCTGCGGGTAGGCCTCCGCCAGATCCTTGCCCATGCCGATGGCCTGGGCTCCCTGCCCGGGAAAGATGAACGCGCGGGGCATGCGGGCCTCCCTAAAAGTCCGTGACTGTCCTGCGGCAGCCCCTTACAGCCCCCGCGCGAGCGGCGCAACGGTGCGCCCCGCCCCCCACCAACCGGCAGAGATCGGCCCCGCATCGCCCGCGTCCCTTCCACCCTTGCAAATGCGCCACAGATCGTTATACCCCGCGAACCTTCCGCGGAGTATCGACAACCGCGCAGTCTCTCGTGGACCGGGGCGGAAGGCATGAACCCGCGTCCTTTGAAATGCGCCCAGACAGAAGAACGGAGATAACATGCCGCTCTATGAGCATGTTTTTATCGCGCGTCAGGACCTGTCCAACGCGCAGGCCGAAGGCCTGATCGAACACTTCTCGACCGTGCTTTCCGACAACGGCGGCCAGCTCGTGGACAGCGAGTACTGGGGCGTCAAGACGATGGCCTACAAGATCAACAAGAACCGCAAGGGGCACTACGCCTTCCTGAAGACCGACGCACCCGCGACGGCCATTCACGAGATGGAACGCCTCATGCGCCTGCACGACGACGTGATGCGCGTGCTCACCATCAAGGTGGAAGAGCACGAAGGCGGTCCGTCGATCCAGATGCAGAAGAAAGACGAGCGCGACGGCCGGCGCGAACGCCGCGACCGTAGCTGATAGAAGGAGATATAACCAATGGCAGCCAAACCGTTTTTCCGCCGCCGCAAGGTGTGTCCCTTCTCGGGTGCCAACGCGCCCAAGATCGACTACAAGGACACCAAGCTGCTGCAGCGCTACATTTCCGAGCGCGGCAAGATCGTGCCCTCGCGCATCACCGCAGTCTCTTCCAAGAAGCAGCGTGAACTGGCCCGTGCAATCAAGCGTGCCCGTTTCCTCGCCCTGCTCCCCTACGCCGTGAAGTAAGGAGAACACCATGCAGGTCATTCTTCTCGAACGCGTGGCCAAGCTGGGCCAGATGGGCGACATCGTCGATGTCAAACCCGGCTTTGCACGCAACTACCTGCTGCTGCAGGGCAAGGCGCTGACCGCGTCCAAGGAAAACGTCGACCGGTTCGAAGCCCAGAAGGCCGATCTGGAAGCCCGCAACCTCGAAACCCGCAAGGAAGCCGAGGCGCTGGCACAGAAGATCGAAGGCGAACAGTTCGTCGTGATTCGCCAGGCCTCCGACGGCGGCAACCTCTACGGCTCCGTCACCACCCGTGACGCCGCCAACGTGGCCACCGAGAACGGCTTCAGCGTCGACCGCAAGCAGGTCATCATCCGCCAGCCGATCAAGGAACTGGGCCTCCACGAGGTCGAGCTCCACCTCCACCCCGAGGTGATCGTGGCGATCACGCTGAACGTCGCACGCTCGCCCGAGGAAGCCGAGCTTCAGGCCTCCGGCAAGTCTATTCAGGACCAGCAGGCCGAGGAAGAGGCGCAGGCCGAATTCGAGGTCAGCCAGCTCTTCGACGACATCGGCGGCGCAGCCTCCGATGACGACGACGACACCCCCGCCCGGGGCGGTGACGCAGAGGAAGCCGAGCAGCAGCCCAGCTGATCCGGCCTTCGGACAAGAACAGAAGACGCCGCGCAGCCCCGCTGCGCGGCGTTTTTGTTTGGGCCCCAGCTATCGCGCGACGCTGGCCACGCATCCTTAGCAGTTATGGTAGCGTATCGGGTTCTGACCGCGATGGCGTAGCTCTTCCGGCAGTCTTCTTCCCCGTTTGCCGACGAACCTGTTCCACGTTTCATCGTCGGCAATACGTCCCTTGAACCCCGACCTGGTGGGCGAAGTCTCATCCGTGTGTATTTCGGGGAAATTCTCTGGGGTCGCCGCGAGCCAGCAATCTGGTTTGAAGATCCCTCTCACCACCCCATGGATGACCGCGAGCACGTAGTCAGCCTTTTCGGCTCTGGCACGAGAAATCCGCCAAGCATACCTGACCCGGTCAAGCAACTCGTCGGGGGAATAGTTGGAAGGGTTCAGATTGATCAGGATCAGCTTTTCCCCTCCGAGTTCCACAACAGGGAGAGAGTACTTGTCCAGGATCTGCTGAACGTGCATCGGACCACGGTCGTTGCTGTGGTGACCACTGGCGACGTTCGTCAACCCGCCATAGGCATCGATCAGGGCAGCCTCTACCTCGTAAGCTGTCCGTGCATCCTGAATCCCGTGCCGGTGCACGACATGGAGCACCCGTAGGTTCGCAAGGCGAATGTCGTTGATCCGGTGAAGCTTCAGGCTCAGTTCGTCCTCCCTGACGACCTCCCCCTCGACCTCCCGATCGGCGTCATTCTCGACCTCCTCCGGATTCGTCGCGGTGACGTGCTGGAAGATGCGGTTCCCCTTCCCCTTTCCGATGTAGAAGGTCTCGCCGTTTCTCGGATCGATAAGACGATAGACGTAGTATTTCAGGTGGTCTCCGACGCCCGCCGGGAAGGCCTGGATCTCAGTTTCCATTTTGGCATCCAGTATTGCTCTGCAGATACCAGAGGCTGGCATCAAACAGGTGCCGGCAACAAGATCATGTCGCGACGAACGAGCAGGCTCGGCTCGGCAAACCAATCGCGCGTCTCAGTCCACGTCGTAGTCCCGCACGTCCTCGAAGACCCACCGGCCCTCCACGGCATCCCGTCCGTGCCCGTGCACCACGTTGATTTTGCCGGTCCCTTCGATCACCACCGCCTGCACCTCGGAGAGGTCCAGCACGTTGTGCGCCCGAAGCTGCGAGCGCAGATCGCTCTCGGTCACGCGCGCGCGCTGCATCCCCTTCGGCTTCAGCCTACCCCCGGGACCGACCAGCAGGATCGGCGTGTTGTCGGTCGCCTCGGTCACGCGCGGATACCGGATCCGCAGCCACGAGGCCCCCAGCTGGACCGCGAACAGCGTCCCCAGAGCCACCGCGCCCTGCAGCACCGACGGCGACGGCGTCGCCACCGTTGTTGCCAACAGCGAGCCCACCGCGATGGTCACGGCGATGTCGAAGGCCGACATCTCGGCAAAACTGCGCACCCCCGCGAGCCGCGCGAAGCCCAGAAGCACGAGGTACATCGCCAGAGATCCGACCACGACCCAGAGCAGGGCCGAGGCCGAGCCGGGATAGAACCACTCCGTCCACATGGGATCTCCTTCCCTCTCCGGCCGGCCGGGGATGCGGCCCGCACGCCGCCGAGGCTGTCACCGATGTCCCCCGGCCTCAAGGCGAAGGTGACGTTGCCTCCCCCGCGTTCCGCCACATCCCCCTTGTCATGAGACCGTCACGCGGGTCTGGTGCAGAAAACGCCAAGAAACGATCCCACCCGACAAGGAGGTCCCCCATGTCCCTCAAGATCAACCGCCGCGGCTTTCTCGCCAGCACCGCCGGCTTCATCGCCCTGCACCCCTTCTCCGCCCGCGCCGCAGCCGGCCAGGCCCACCTGCGGATCATGGAGACCACGGACATCCACGTCCACGTCTACCCCTACGACTACTACGCCGACCGCGAGATCGACACCGTCGGCCTCTCGCGCACGGCAAGCCTGATCCAGGGCATCCGCAACGAGGCCACCAACTCGATCCTGCTCGACAACGGCGACTTCCTGCAGGGCAACCCCATGGGCGACTACATCGCCTACGAGCGGGGCATGAGCGAGGGCGACCCCCATCCGGTCATCACCGCCATGAACACGCTCGGCGTCGACGCCTCGACCCTCGGCAACCACGAATTCAACTACGGCCTCAGCTTCCTCGACAAGTCGCTGGCGGGGGCCGAGTATCCCATCGTCTGCGCCAACATCGTCACCCAGCGCGGCGCCTCCCCGCGCGAGGACCAGACCCTCCTGCCCCCCTACGTGATCCTCAAGCGCGAGATCACCGACGGCGCCGGCGAAAGCTACCCCATCCGCATCGGCCTCATCGGCTTCGTGCCGCCGCAGGTCATGAATTGGGACCGCAAGCACCTCGAAGGCAACGTCGAGGCCCGCGACATCGTCGAGACCGCCCGCGCCTGGGTGCCGCAGATGCGCGAGGAAGGCGCCGACATCGTGATCGCGCTGGCGCACTCGGGCATCGGCGCCGCCGACCACACCGACGGGATGGAGAACGCCGCCGTGCCGCTGGCCGGGATCGACGGCATCGACGCCGTGCTGACCGGGCACTCGCACCTCGTCTTCCCCTCCTCGACCTACGAGGGCTGGGCCGGCGTGGATGCCGCCAACGGCACCCTCATGGGCAAGCCCGCCGTCATGGCCGGCTACTGGGGCAGCCACATGGGCCTCATCGACCTGATGATCGAGCGCGACGGCAACTCCTGGCGCATCGCCTCCCACAGCGCCGAGGCCCGCCCGATCTACCAGCGCGAAGAGGACCGCTCCATCACGCCGCTGGTCGACGACCACGAGCCCATCATCGAGGCGGTCGCGCAGGAGCACGAGGCCACCCTCGCCTACGTCCGCCGCGCCGTGGGCAAGACCGACGCGCCGCTGCACAGCTACTTTGCCCTGGTGGCCGACGACCCCTCGGTCCAGATCGTGTCGAACGCCCAAGAATGGTACATCGAACAGATGATGGCCGGCACCGAGAACGAGGGCCTTCCCATCCTCTCCGCCGCCGCCCCCTTCAAGGCCGGCGGACGCGGCGGCCCGGAATACTACACCGACGTGCCGGTGGGCGATGTGGCCATCAAGAACGTGGCCGATCTCTATCTCTACCCGAACACCGTCCGCGCGGTGAAGATCAAGGGCGGCGCCGTGCGCGAATGGCTCGAACGCTCGGCGGGCATGTTCAACCGGATCGAGCCCGGTTCCGAGGATGCGCGTCTGCTGAATCCCGACTTCCCGTCCTACAACTTCGACGTGATCGACGGCGTGACCTATCAGATCGACCTCAGCCAGCCCTCGCGCTACGACAGCGAGGGCGAGCTGGTGAACCCCGACGCGCAGCGCATCGTGGACCTGCGCTACCAGGGCGAGCCCATCGACGAGGATCAGGACTTCATCGTCGCCACCAACAACTACCGCGCCTCGGGCGGCGGCAACTTCCCCGGCAACGACGGCTCCACCATCATCTTCGAGGGGCCTGACACAAACCGTGACGTGCTGGTGCGCTACATCGTCGAACAGGGCACCGTCAGCCCTTCGGCAGATGCCAACTGGACCTTCAAGCCGATGGAAGACACCACGGTGCTGTTCGAGACCGGCCCCGCCGGCGCGAAATACGCCGAGAGCATCGAAAGCGTCGACATCGCCCCCGCGGGCGAAACCGACGAGGGCTTCGCGCTCTTCCGCATGACGCTCTGATGCCCCGGGCCCGGGCGCTTGCGCCCGGGCCACGCGAAGCCACCGGCATGAAACGGGGCCTTCCTCGCAAACTGCCGGAAAATCTTCATCAACCGTAAAATTGTTGGCTCTAGGGTCCGCATCGTTGTTGCCTTCCAGCTAAGGATCGCCGGATGCCTCTTTTTGCCCGCCGGGCCCCTGCCCCAACTCAAGATGCCGCTGACGCTGCGCTCCTGCAGATGGTCATGAACACGCAGGCGGTGATCCATTTCACCCCCGACGGAACGATCCTGCAGGCGAACGACAACTTCCTCAACGCACTGGAATACACCTCCGCGGAAATCGTCGGCAAGCATCACTCGATGTTCGTCGAGGAACAGTTCCGCGACACGGACGAATATCGCCAGTTCTGGTCACGACTCGCGGCAGGCGAAAGCTTCTCCGACAACTTCCCACGCAGGACGAAATCCGGTGGGCGCATCTGGATCCAGGCGACCTACGCCCCCGTCACCGACGCCGCGGGCAATGTCACACGCGTGGTCAAGGTCGCCTCGGACGTCACCGAACGCACGACCTGCGTCTTCGGGCTTGCGCGCGGGCTCTACCACCTGCGCGAGGGTGACCTGACCCACCGTGTCCCAGGGAGCAGCCTGCCCGACATGGACAAGCTCGCCACCGCCTACAATGCCGCCGCCGAACAGATGGCCGACATGGTCGGCAACGTGAAGGCGATCACCGCCACGATCGGTGCCACCTCCGGCGCGCTCGGCCAGTCATCCGACGATCTCTCGGCGCGGACCGAAACCCAGGCCGCCACCCTCGAGGAAAGCGCCGCCGCCGTGCAGGAGCTCACCAGCAGCGCCAGCGAAGCCGCCGAGAACGCGCGCAACGTCACTGAGGTCGCCCGCCAGACCAGCGCCGCCGCGGAATCCAGCGGCGATCTCGTAGCGCAGGTCACCGCCGCCATGGAGCGGATCGAACAGTCCTCGGGCAAGATCTCGCAGATCGTCACCGTCATCGACGACATCGCCTTCCAGACCAACCTGCTCGCCCTCAACGCCGGGGTCGAGGCCGCCCGCGCGGGCGAGGCCGGACGCGGCTTCGCCGTCGTCGCCTCCGAGGTGCGCGGTCTCGCCCAGCGCTCCGCCGAATCCGCCCAGGAGATCAAGGCCCTCATCCGCGAAAGCTCCGAGCATGTGACCGAGGGCGCCGAGCTCGTGAACAACGGCAGCGCCGAACTCTCCCGCATCTTCGAGGGCGTGAGCGAGATCACGGGCCGCATCACCGAGGTCGCCCGCAGCCTCTCGGACCAGTCCGGCACCCTCAGCGAGATCAACACCGCCATCTCGCAGCTCGACAAGGTCACCCAGCAGAACGCCGCCATGGTCTCCGAGACGACGGATGCCAGCCGCTCTCTCGCCAATGACGCCCAGTCGCTCAACAACGAGGTCGCGCACTTCCGCACCTCCCCCGAGGAGCCGGGCGGCTGGAAGGTCGGCGACCCGCCGATGCAGGGGGCCGGCAAGCGCCGCGCGTGATCGGGTCGACTCCGCAGACTCGGGGACATTCCTAACAGAGGGTTAAGTAGCCTACTTAACCCATTGATTTCCCTTATCCGAAAGGATGTCCCGGCCCGGGACACCCCTGTCCCGCGTCATCCGAGCAAAGAAAAAGGGCCGCCCCGAAGGGCGGCCCTCATTACGTCCGGATCCGGCGGGATCACTCCTCGTCGAGCTGCTCGACCGCCTTTTCCAGCTCTTCCTTGGTGACCTCGGTCTCGGTCACGGTCGCCTGCTCGGCGATGTGGTCGATGACCTTGTCCTCGAAGATCGGCGCGCGCATCTGCTGCTGCATCTGCGGGTTCTGGCGCACGAAGTCGAAGAAGGCGCGCTCCTGGCCCGGGTACTGCCGTGCCTGGTTCATGATCGCCTGCGTCATCTCGGCGTCGGTCACCTCGATCTCGGCCTTCTGACCCAGCTCGGCCAGCAGCAGCCCAAGACGCACGCGGCGCTCGGCCAGCTTCTTGTGCTCGTCGGTGGGCTCGATCTCGCCGTGGTCGTGGCCGTGATCGTCCGGGTGCTCGTCGTGGTAGAGCTGGTGCGCGATCTGCTTGGCCTCGGCCTCGACAAGGCTCGGCGGCAGCTCGAAGCTCACCATCTCGTCCAGCTTGTCGAGCAGGTTGCGCTTCATCACCTGACGCGCAGCACCGGCATACTCGGCTTCCAGCCGCTCGCGGATCTGGCCCTTCAGAGACTCGAGATCCTCGGCACCGTATTTCTTGGCCAGCTCGTCGTCGACCTCGGCGGCCTTCGGCGCCTTCACGGCCTTCACGGTCACATCGAAGACCGCGTCCTTGCCGGCAAGGTTCTCGGCGCCGTATTCCTCGGGGAACTTGACCTCGACGGCCTTCTCGTCGCCGGCCTTCACACCCGTCAGCTGCTCCTCGAAACCGGGGATGAAGCTGTTGGAGCCCAGCGTCAGCGGGTAATCCTCGGCAGCGCCGCCCTCGAAGGCCTCGCCGTCGATCTTGCCGACAAAGTCGATGACCACCTGATCGCCGTCCTGGGCAGCCTCGCCCTCGGCGCGGTCCTCGAAGTCCTGCGCGTTCTCGGCAAGGCTCTTGAGCGCGTCGTCGACCGCGGCGTCATCTGCCTTCACGGTCATCTTGCCCACTTCGATCTGCGAGTAGTCGAGATCCGGCACGTCGGGCAGCGCCTCGTAGCTCATCTCGACGTGCACGTCGTCGCCGGCCTTCCATTCCTCGTTGGTCATCTTGACCTCGGGCTGGGCCGCGGGGCGGTCGCCGGTCTGCTCGAAGTGCTCGTTCATGGCACCGTCGATGGCTTCCTGCATCGACTCGCCCAGCAGGCGCTCGCCGAACTGCTTCTTCAGCAGCGCCATCGGCACCTTGCCCTTGCGAAAGCCCTTCATCTCGATCTCGGGCTGGGCTTCGGTCAGCTTTTCGTTGACCTTGGCGTCCAGCTCGTCGGCGGTGACGGTGATCGCGTAGGCCCGTTTCAGACCCTCGTTCTGCTTCTCGGTGACCTGCATTCGAGTCCTCGTGATTGCGGTTCGGCGGACATACTCGGGCCGCCCGGATGAATTTGGGGTCTTCTATGCAAGGGGTCCGGCTCGTGCAAGGCGGATTCGGGGCGCCCCGGCAGGCACCTGTCACAAAGCTTTCGTCAAACCGTCAGATATCGCACGCGCTGCCGTTACATCCGCGACGGATCTCCTGCGGGCGTTTGCAGCTTCCAGCAACATCCGAGTGAGAGATCCATGCCCCGTATGACCCTGTCCCGCCGCCGCTTCCTTGCCAGCGGCACCGCCATGACCGCAGCACTGGCAACGCCCTCCATCCTGCGCGCCCAGTCCGCCCCGATCTTCGAACACGGGGTGCAGTCCGGCGATGTGCGCACCGGCTCGGGCATGATCTGGACCCGCACCGACCGCCCGGCCAAGGTGATGATGGAAGTCTCCACCACCGAAGACTTCGCCAACGCCCGCCGCCTGCCCCCGATGGACGCACTGCCGCAAAGCGACTTCGCCGTGAAGCGCCTGGTCGACGGCCTGCCCTCCGACCAGGACATCTTCTACCGCTTCACCGCGCAGGATCTGTCGGACGTCAACGCCATCTCCGATCCCGTCACCGGCCACTTCCGCACCGCGCCGACCGCGCGCCGCGACGTGCGCTTCGTCTGGTCCGGCGACACCGCGGGCCAGGGCTACGGCATCGACGAGGCCGGCATGCGCACCTACGCGACGATGCACCAGCACGAGCCCGATTTCTTCATCCACTCCGGCGACACCATCTATGCCGACGGCCCGCTGCACGAGGACGAGGTGACCGCCGCCGACGGCGCCACCTTCAAGAACACCGTGCTGACCGAGGCCAAGTCCAAGGTGGCCGAGACTCTCGACGAATTCCGCGGCCAGTGGAAGTACAACATGATGGACGAACACGTGCGCGCCCTCAGCGCCGCCGTGCCGACCTTCTACCAGTGGGACGACCACGAGGTGACCAACAACTGGTCCGCCTCCAAGGTGCTGGGCGACGCCTATACCGAAAAGAACATCGCCCTGCTGGCCGCCCGCTCGGCCCGCGCCTTTCACGAACTGACGCCGATTTCCTACACCCCCGCCGAGCCGGGCCGGATCTACCGCAAGATCAACTACGGCCCCATGCTCGACATCTTCTTCCTCGACCTGCGCAGCTACCGCGGGCCCAACAACGACGGCATGTCGGGCGAGATCACCGAGGAAAGCCGTGTGCTCGGCGCTGAGCAGCTCGCCTGGCTCAAGCGCGAACTCGCCAATTCCACCGCCACCTGGAAGGTCATCGCCTGCGACATGCCCATCGGTGTGGTGGTCTGGGACAACTGGGCCGACCAGTCCGGCGTCGAGGCCGTGGCCAATGGTGACGGCGGCGCCCCCAAGGGCCGCGAGCTGGAATTCGCAGAGCTGCTGCGGTTCATCAAGGTGGCCAACATCCGCAACACCGTCTGGCTCACCGCCGACGTGCACTACACCGCGGCGCACTACTACAACCCCGAAAAGGCGCAATTCCAGGATTTCGAACCGTTCTGGGAATTCGTCTCGGGCCCGCTGCACGCGGGCACCTTCGGGCCCAACGCGCTCGACATGACCTTCGGCCCCGAGGAACGCTTCGTGAAGGCCCCTGCCGAGGGTCAGGCCAACCTGCCGCCCTCGTCCGGCCTCCAGTTCTTCGGCCTCGTCGACATCGACGGCGATACCGAGCAGATGACCGTGCGGCTGATGGATGTGGCCGATACCGAGCTCTGGTCGATCACTCTGGATCCGCAGCGCGCCTGACGGCGCGCTGACCCTGCGCAAAAGTAGCCGCCCCGGCCCGGGCTTCCGGCTCAGGCCGAGGCGGCGAACCGTCCGACACCGGTGGGCGACGGCGTGGCCTGCCCCGCCTCACGCGACATGCCGTCAAGCACATGCGCCAGGATCCGGCGCAGCCGCGGGGTCCGGTCCTCGCCGATTGTCTCGACGACAAGCTTCGGGTGGTGAAAGGCCGCCATCGCGTCGAGCAGGAAATCCGCCGCCGCGGCAGGCTCCGCGCCGCCGAGCCCCGCCTCGACAAGCAGGTCGGCAAGCTGATCGCGAAGACGCTCCAGATAGCCAGCCACCACAGGGCTGCGCCGGGCGGTCGCGGCATCGAAGGTGCGGTAAAGCTCTGCGTCCAGCGCCGCCCGTTCGGAGATCATCGCGTAGCGCCTCAGGAACCAGCGCTCGATGCGGTCGCGCGGCGCGCCGGCGCCCTGCGCCTCGGCGGTCAGCATCGCTTCGGCCTCGGCAAACCAGCGCGCCTTGACCGCATCCTTGAGCGCCGCCTTGCAGGTGAAATGCGCGTAGAGCGCGGCATGGCTGATGTCGAGCTCGCGCGCCACCTCGGTCAGGTGCAGCTTGCCGAAGCCGTCGCGGCGGACCTTTTCCAGCGTGATGCCGATCGCCTTTTCGCGCAGTTCGTCCGCGGACAGTCCGGTACGGGGCATGAATGACCTCCTTGACGAAAGGGGAGTTACAAGTTACACAGTGATGTAAGTTGTAAGTTTCAGCCCCGCAAGCCCGCAGCGATGCCGTGACGTCGCAGGGCCGGGACATCGCCAAAGCACGCCGCCCGGGTACCGGACGGCGTGCTTCGTTCGTCTGTGCCCGCCGGGCTTCGCCGGCGGCCTCCTTCCGGAATACCGGGGCCACCCGCCGTGTCCCCGCTCATCGAGAAAGCCCTCCGAGATGCTCTCTTTGTTCAAGGATGCACGGGTCGTGGCGCTGCTGCTCGCCGCCACCCTGACGATCCTGTCCAATTCCATCATTTCACCCGCCCTGCCCGGGATCGAAGCGGCCTTCGATGGCACGCCCAACGCCGCTCTAATCGTACGGCTCCTTGTGACAGCGCCGGCCCTGCTGGTCGCGGCAGTCGCCCCCTTCGCCGGCGCCCTCGCCGACCGCTTCGGCAAGCGCCGGCAACTCCTGATCGGCGTGGTGCTCTTCGCGCTGACCGGCAGCGCCGGGCTCTGGCTGGACTCGCTCCCCGCCATCCTCGTCAGCCGCATGATGCTCGGCATCGCCGTGGCCTTCATCATGACCGCCCAGACCGCACTCATCGGCGACTACTTCGACGGCCCGATGCGCGGCCGCTTCATGGGCATCCAGATCGCTGCCACCAACCTCGGCGGCTTCGTCTTCCTGCTGATCGCCGGTGCGCTGGCCGACCGGTCGCCATTCTTTCCCTTCGCCATCTACCTTATCGCGCTGGTCTACCTGCCCGTCTTCTGGATCTCGCTGACCGAACCGAGGCGCCCGACCGCGGAAGAGCGCGCCCAGATGCCTGCGGACGACGGCGAAGAAGGCTGGATGGCCAAGCTGATCGCCGTTGTCACCCTGGGCGGCCTGACCTTCGTCTGCTTCTACCTGATCCCGACGCAGGCGCCCTACTTCCTGGCCACGATCGGGCATCCCGAGCCCACGGCCGCGGCGCTCTTGCTGGCAGTGATGATGCTTTCCGGCGGGATCTTCTCGCTGCTCTACGGCCGTGTCCGCATGCGGCTCGGTCGAGCCATGACGCCCGCGCTCGGGTATCTCGGCTACGCCGCAGCCTTTGGCGTGCTCGCGATCTCCGGCAACCTTGCCATGGCGCTTGTCGGCGCACTGCTGCTGGGGCTGGCCGTGGGCTTCGTCATGCCGGCACTGATCTCGATCGTCCTGGACGTCGCGCCCGCGCACCGGCGCGGCTTTGCCTCCGGTGCGGTCGCCACGAGCATCTTCCTCGGCCAGTTCCTCTCGCCGCTGGCCAGCGCACCGATCATCGCGGCGGTGGGATACTCCGAGACCTTCGCGATTGTCGCGGTCCTGATGGTGTGCCTCAGCGCCATGACCGTGGCCTTTTTCCGCGAACGCCGCTACCCGGCCTACGCCTGAGACCCGGTCAGGCCCGCGCGTGCTGCGCGGGCCGGCTCACCCGCATCACCAGCGGGATCGCGCCCAGCGCCAGCGCGGCCGCCACGGCGAAGAAGACGCCGTAGCCGAAGTGCTCGGCCACGAAGCCCGCCGCACTCCCCGAGACCATGCTGACGCCCCCGTCCATGCACTGGAACAGGGTAAAGTCGACGCCCGCCTGCCGCGGGTCCGACCACTTCATGAAAAGCGCGTAAAGCGCCACGAAGCCCAGTGCCATGATCGCCGGGCTGATGACCACGGCGACGGGCGCGATCACCTGCGGCGTCAGCCACGCGGCGAGCGAGGACAGCGCCACCAGCGCCAGCAGGCAGACCTGAACGGCGATCGCCCCAACGAGCACCACCCGGCTCCCGAAACGCCGCACCAATGCGCCGCCGCAGAGCGCCCCTGCAAGGCCAAGCCCCAATGACCCCGCGCCGCCCAGCACGCCCAGCGCCGACAGGCTGAAGCCCGCGTCCACAAAGAACGGCCCGACCATGCCCATCGCGGTCTTCTGCGCAACGACGTAAAGCGCCGCCAGCAGCAACCCGCTGCGCACCTCGGGCCGCGCAAGCGCACTGCGCAGCCGCGGCATGTGGCTGCGCTCCTCGGCGACGTCCGACCGCGCCATCAGCACGAAGGGCAGCCCCAGCAGGCAGACCGCCCCTGCCATTGTCCAGACGCCCAGACCCCAGCCGAAGTGATCCACCAGCACCAGGAACACCCCGCCGCCCAGCGCCGAGCCCACGTAGGCCCCGCCCACCTGCGCCGCGTTGCCCCAGCCGTACTGCGTACCCTGCAAAGCGCCAACGGCGTAGCCGTCGCAGGCGATGTCCACCGTGGCCGTCGACAGCGCCACGCCGAACAACAGCGCCAAAACCGCCACGACCGGCACCGGCCCCACCAGCCCCGCCAGCGTCAGCCCGCAGACCGACACCAGCCCGCCGATCAGCACCACCTCGGCCGAGCGGTTGCGCCCCGAGGCGGGCAGCCGGTAGCGCTCCACCGCCGGCGCCCAGAGGAACTTCAGCGCCCAGGGCAGCACCAGCAACGACAGGAGGCCAATCCGGTCCAGCGGCAGCCCCTGCGCCCGCAGAACGCCCGGAAGGCCCGACCACGTCAGCCCCCCGATCACGCTTTGCGCGACGTAGACCCCGCCGATGGCCCCAACCACCGGCAGCGTGCCCCGGGCCGTCCCCGCCATCAGAAGCGGTACCGCAGGCTGGCCGTCGCCGTCCGGCCCTCATAGCGATAGCAGTAGTCCGCCGTGCAGGTCTGGCTGGTGTCGTCGAAGACGTTCTTCACGTTCACCTGCAACTGCATCCCGTCGAACCCGTGCCGCCCGAAGTCGTAGGACGCCGCGAGATCCGCAAACACCCTGTCGTCGTTGCGATAGGTGTTCGCATCATCACCCCAGCTTTCGCCGACATAGCGTAGCCCGCCACCGAACCCGATGCCCTTCAGAGGACCGCTCTCGGGCGCGTAGAAGGCCCAGACCGAGGCCTGGTTCTCCGGGATCGATGACAGGAAGTTGCCCTCTGTCCCCTCGGCACCTTCCTCGATCTCGACGAAGGTCCGGGTAAAGCTGCCCGTCAAATTCAGCCCGCTGGCATAGCTCGCCTGCGCCTCGATCTCGAAGCCCCGCGAATGCATGTCCTGCTGCACCTGCCGGTTTTCCCCTGCCGAAGCATCCAGCACCACGCCGTCTTCCTGCCGGATGTCGAAGAGCGAGGCGGTGATCAGGCTTTCGGTGCCCGGAAGGCGGTACTTCACGCCGACCTCGGCCTGCCGCGCCAGCGTAGGCTCGGCCGGGCTGCTCTCATCGACAGCCGGATCCTCGTAGACGCGCCCGATGTTCGGCGAGAAGGAGGTGGCGTAGTTGGCGAAGGGCGTCACGCCATTCCCGAACTCGTAGGACAGCGCGACACGCCCCGAGAAGGCCTCGTCATCCGTGTCGGTTTCACTGCGGTCCGCCGCGATCGACGTCGTCTCCACCCAGTCGTAGCGCGCGCTCAGGAAGGCCTTCAGCGGCCCGCGCGTCACCTGGTCGTGCAGGTAGATGCCCCATTGCTCCGTCTCCTGCCCGCCGGCGTAGGGCGGATCCATGGCGTCGGTGGCTGCAGCCGACACGTATTGCGTCCCGGTCGAATAGGCATCGTAGATCGCCTCGGTATAGTCGAGCCCGACAACGACCTCGTGAGACACACTCCCCGTGGCCAACTGGAACTCGGCGGTGTTGTCGACGGTAAACACCTCGAGATCCTCGAGGTAGTGCCCCCAGTACCGGAAGAAGCCGGGCGTATCGGTGACCTCGTAGAACCCGGAATACTCCAGATCCGCTTCAACTTCGGCATAGCGCAGCTTCTGGCGCAGTGTGACGCTATCGGTCAGCTCGTGCGCCAGTTCGTATCCCACGCGCCACTGGGTCTGATCGAAATCGTTGTAGTCGGGATCGCCGTTGTAGCGCCGCGACACCGATCCTGGCCCGTCATTGTAGTAGGATGCGGTGCCACCCACCGTCGCCTCGGTGTATTCGCCCAGGAAAGTGAAGGTGGTCCGGTCCGTCAGTTCGTAGGTGAAGCTCGGCGCGATCATCACCTTGTCATCGGGATAGCCCTCGAGCGGCGTGCCCGAATTGCGCACGAGCCCCGTCAGGCGGTACTTGAAGCGCCCCTCTTCATCCACCGGCCCGGAAAAGTCGAAGGCCATTTCCTTGCGGTCATCGGTGCCCGTGGTCACCTTGATCTCGCGGAAGGTGTACTCCAGCGGGCGCTTGCTGACCACGTTCACGAGGCCACCGGGCCCGCTCACACCGTAGAGCGACGACGACGGGCCCTTGAGCAGCGCGACCCCCTCGTAGCTGTAGGGATCGTTGCGGAACCATGCGGACGGCCCGTTGTACTGGCGCAGTCCGTCTCGGAAGAGACCGGTGTAGTAGGCCGGAAATCCGCGCAGGTAGATCGCATCGTAGCGGGTGTCGAAGGCAAAGTTCGACACGGTGGTGCCGCTGGAATAGCCCACGGTTTCCAGCAGCGTGCGCGGCGCCTGATCCTCGATCTGGTCCTGCGTCACGACGCTGATGTTCTGCGGGATCAGCTTCACGTCGGTATCCACCTTGGTGGCCTGGCGGCCGCTTTGGGCGACGTAGCCTTCCTGCACGAGCGTGGTGTTGCTCTCCGATTCAAGCACGAGCGTGCCCAGATCGACCGCGCCCCCCTCCTGCGCGGCCGCAGGCAGCCCCACACCGATCGCCGCGGCGATCACAAAACCTCGTTTCATCACGACTGGCAACTCCTGTCTGCTCCGGCGTGGGGCCGCGAGGACGCAGCACGCGGCAGACGGAAGGCGCCCCCAGGCAAGGCCAACACGCACCGCGGGCGCCGCCGCCTGCGGGCCCGATCACCGGAATTCGATATGTGTTGGCTGGCCTGGAAAGCTTGCTTCGACAATACCGCTGACAGAAACAGTCGGGTTACGCAAGGCGGCCTGCACGGCAAGCGCAACGCGGCTTCCGCACCGTTGCCTGCATGTCAGACCGCGGTCAGCGGCGGATGCGCCAGACCAGCACAACCCCATGCCCGAGGCGTTCCAGCATGGCCCGCTTGGACTGCCAGGCCGCCGGGCAGACGATCAGCATCGCCGCGTTGCCCCGCGCGTTCAGCGCCGTCTCGCCCCTCACGAAAAGCCCATCAGCCGCGCTGGCAATGCCGGGGTCTGCACCGGGGTCGGACAGGGCAACGTGATAGAAGTCATCGACGAAACCGGTCGTTGCGATGTCATGGGCGTAGGGGAAATGCAGCGGCGTCGCAGGCTGCGTGACCAGGTAGCCGTCGACTTCCACGCCGCGCGCGGCGACGAACATGTCGCGATCAGCCAGCGTCAAACTTTTCTTCATCCACGCCCCGAAGCGCGCATCCGCATCCGGGTGCGTTTCCCAGAAATCTTCCAGACCATGCAGGATGTCGCGATGCTCGGCGCTGCGCGCCACGATGCCCGGGATGTCCGCCTCCGTAGCGCGACGCACGCCCTCCGGCGCCTCGGACTCGCGCAGGCTGCTCCGGGCGAGATAGAGCGTCAGCGGCGCGTAGCCCGCGGTCTCGTGCACCCTCTCCCAGTCGCCACCCGGTACCGAAGAGGCCAGGAGCACCTCGGCCCCCGCCTCGTGCAGGTCGCGCTCGGCCGCTTCCAGCAAGGCCTGTGGCGTGTCTTCCGGTGCGTTGTCCGAAACCGCGCTGTCTTCCATGATCAGCCCCGGCGGTCCGAACCGCCCGGCATAGATTGGCGGCACGGGCAGGAGGATGCTGTGTACCACCCCCACGACCGAGCCATCGTTCTCGGCCAGAAGCCATTGCTGTCGGAATGGTGGCGCCTCGGCCTCCATTGCAGCACGCAGGGCTGCGCCCACAGCACCGGCGGGGTCGGCCTTGAGTTTCCAAAGCACCGGCTCGCGACCGGCGCGGATCCGGGCGTCGCCCACCATGAGTTCGGTCATGGCTTCAATATCGTCGGGATTTGCAGGGCGAATCGAGACGGTCATGGCAGTCCTCCGGGGCACCTTCCCCGAGACACACTGGCACGCCCCGAATGGCTGCAAAAGGAGGCCCTGTCCCGGGACTAGCCTAACAAGCGGTTAAAGTGTCCCCTGTAAGTCATTGATTTATATGATGCACAAAGATGTCCCGGCCCGGGACACCCTCCCGGGGACCGGTCCGAAGGCGGCGAGGGCCCGAGCACGCCGCCAAGCTTCGAGGCGACGCTCAGGGAGGACCGGAGCCCGTTCGCGAGATCGGCAACTATGTCCGCGGCCTCGTGCGTGTCCTAGGCGGTCTGCAGGACGCCGATGCCCGCATCGACAGATGCGTCGCACGTGTCGCCGTGCGGTCAAATCGCTGCCGAGGTGGCGCAGGCCTTTGGCGCTTCCGTCCGCAAGGTGCGCAGGTGGCTGGCTCGGCTCCGCGAGGGCTAACCTGCGGCGCTTCAGAACCGTTCGAGCTTACAACGCCGGGTCAGCGCACCGGCTGCCACAGCGCGTACTCGTTCTGATCGGCTGGCTGCGTCAGCGGTTGCGACTGACTGGCGCGGTCATTGCCCGCAAGCTGGACCCGCCGCACTCGACGATAGCGCGCTGGCTGACCCGGTCCGGGCTCGGTGGGCCGACAGACCATGAGCCCCCAGCCCGTGCGGCGCTACCAGCGTGATCATCAACACGAACCTCAGGTTCGGCGAGTGGACCACAGTGTTCGGTGACGCCAAGATGACCATCGTGCTCGTCAATCGGCTGACCCATCGCTGCCAATTCTTCGAAACCGGAAACGACAGATTCCGCGTCAATAACAGCGCGACTGCAGCAACGCATAAAGGAAGGGAAGCCGAGTCTTGACCCAAACATGACCCGCTCAGCGTAGTCCAAGGTGGGTCAGCTCTCGATCCCGGTTCACACGCGATTCCGCTTAACTCATCGCGAACCAAGCCTTTCGGCTACGCTTCTGTAAAGATCCCCAGAAACTGCGAAAAAGGAAAACGACTATTCGCGCCGCGGATGGCCGAAAGCATTCATATTGTAGGGCCAGAATCGAGTACCCCCCTCGCCGTCCCGTGCCCGAGCTGGAGACTGCGAGATAGTCTCGTGAATTATCCTTTGTTTACGGTTTTTGCAGAGGAAATCTGCTCTCCGCAAGTATCGAAGATTGATCTTGATCTCGACCCATGCCTTATTTGTCCTACCAGAGGGGCGGACAGCCCCGCCTGGTTCTCTGGAGGAGATGAACCGGGCCTGGATTTGGATCTGAGGGAGGACACCATGACTTTCATCAAGAGGTTTGCCGGCTTGGCGGCAGTGTCGTTTGCGGCTTTCGGCCTTGCCAGCGCCGCCGTGGCGCAAGACTACAACTGGACATTCCAGACATCGGAAACCGCGGGCGAGCCCGGGTTCGTCAACAAGCAGAAATGGGCTGACAATGTCGGCACGCTGTCCGAGGGCAGGATCGAGATCGAGATCCTGCCCATCGGCGCCGTCGTGCCCCATACCGACACGCTCGAGGCGGTCGGGGCTGGGATCCTGCAGGGTCACTTGACCGATCCCAGCTATTTCGCGGGCAAGGATCCAGCTTTCGCGATGATGGGCAACCTCGTCGGTGCATGGAGCGATCCGTTCGAGCTTCTGGGCTTCATGGAAAGCGGCGGCGGCAACGAGCTTTATGCCGAACTGGTCGAGCCCTACGGCGTGCAGTTCATCGGCGCCGCGGCGACCGAGCCGGAGGCCTTCGTCTCGCGCGTGCCGATCCGGTCGGTAGAGGACCTGGAGGGCGTGAAGCTGCGGGCCCCCGAGGGCATGGTCTACGAGATCTTCTCGAAGGCCGGGGCCTCGCCGGTGTCGCTGCCAGGGTCCGAGATCTTCTCTGCGCTCGACAAGGGCGTGGTGGATGCCGCGGACAACACCGTCTTTGCCACGAACCAGTCGCTGGGCATGAACGACATCGCGCCCTATCCGCTCTACCCCGGGTTCCACTCGCTGCCGCTCATCGACATTTCGATGAACAAGGCGACCTGGGATGGCCTGCCGGACGACCTGAAGGGGATTCTGAAGGTCTCGGTCACGCAGTTCGCCTTCGATCACATCTACTCTGTCCGGGAACTCGACGCGGCCGCCGTCGAGGAGGCCCGGGAGAACCCGGAGATCGAGATCATCAACTGGTCGGGTGACGAGCGCGCCAAGTTCCGCCGCATCGCGCAGGAGGAATGGCAGAACTGGGCCGAGAAGAGCGAGATGACGCAACGCTACTACGATGCCGTGACCTCCTACCTCAAGGGGCGAAATCTGCTCTGATCCGCTGAGGGAAAAGGCAGCCTACCGCGCCCGGCTGGCCATCGGCCGGGCGCGACCACGACAGGCAGGAGGAGCGCCAAAATGGCCGGCCAAGGCGGCACTACAGACACAGTGGAAGGCGAGAACGACGAGATCCGCACCGGGCTGGATCGTGCAGTTTCCAGATCCACCAAGATCCTGGCCTGGGGGATCTTCGTGGCCTTCCTGATCACCGTCATCGAGGTTTTCGCGCGGTACGTCTTCAACAGTCCGACATTCTGGGCGCACGAGACGACGGGGTTCCTGATTGCCGCGATTTTCCTGATCGGCGGCCCGGTTGCGCTGGCGCGCGACAAGCACATCCGGGTGCGGATGATCTACGATTCCGTCAGGCCGCGGCGGAAGCGTGTGCTCGATATCATCAACTCTGTGATCGCGCTGATCTTCTTCGCGGGCCTGACCTACGCGAGCTGGGTCATGGTGGGCAAATCCTGGTTCACGCCGGGCGGCGAGCTGCATCTGGAAGGGACGGGGACCTCGTGGAACCCGCCGACACCGGCGCTGCTGAAGCTGCTGGTACTGATCTGCGTGGCGGTGATGTTCGTGCAGACCTGCTTTCACCTGATCGCGGCCCTGAGGCGCGATACCTCCGACGACCGTGCAACCAACGGGGAGCGGTGACCATGGATCTCAGTGCAATCGGTATCGAATACGGGTCCTACCTGCTTGTCGGGGCGATCTTCGTCCTGCTTCTGACCGGGCAGCCGCTGGCATGGGTGACGGGCCTTGTCGCGCTCATCTTCACCTTCGGCTGGTTCGGCCCCATGGCCCTGCCGCTGGTGACCTCGCGGATCTTCGGCTTCATTACGGAATACTCCCTTATCGCCATCCCGATGTTCATCCTGATGGCCGCGCTGCTGGACCGGTCGGGCATTGCGAAGTCGCTGTTCAACGGGATGCGCATCCTGGCCGGGCGCCTGCCCGGGGGCGTCGCCGTCCAGACACTGATCGTCGCGATCCTGATGGCGGCCATGTCGGGCGTGATCGGCGGCGAGATTGTCTTGCTGGGCATCCTGGCGCTGCCGCAGATGTTGCGGCTGGGCTATGACCGCAAGCTGTCCATCGGGGTGGTCTGTGCCGGCGGGTCGCTGGGGACGATGATGCCGCCCTCCATCGTGCTCATCATCTACGGGCTGGTGGCCAACACCTCCATCGCCGACCTTTTCATAGCCGCGATCGCGCCTGCGCTGCTGCTGCTGGGGTTCTACGTGGCCTATGTCCTGTTCCTGTGTTGGCGCAACCCGCAGCTTGGCCCGCCGATGTCGCGCGAGGAAGCGGCGGAGGAATCCGTCTTTTCGGCGCTTCGCGCGTTAGCGGCCCCGCTGTTCATCGTCTTTGTCGTGCTGGGCTCGATCTACGGCGGCATCGCCTCGATCACCGAGGCGGCGGCCATGGGCGTCTCGGCAGTGCTGATCATCGCGATCCTGCGGCGTGAGCTGACGTTCAAGATGTTGCAGGACAGCCTCGTACATACCTTGGAAACCTGCGGCATGATCATCTGGATCGGCATCGCCGCGGCCGTGCTGGTGGGGGTCTACAACCTGATGGGCGGCAACCGCTTCGTCGCGCAGACGATCCTGGGGATCGACGCGGCACCAGTGGTGATCATCATGGTCATGATGCTGATCCTGCTGGTGCTGGGCATGTTCCTCGACTGGATCGGGATCGCGCTGCTGACCCTGCCGATCTTCGTGCCCATCGTCGTGCAACTTGGCTACGACCCGATCTGGTTCGGCATCCTTTTCGCGGTGAACATGCAGGTGTCCTACCTGACACCGCCCTTCGGGCCCGCCGCCTTCTACCTCAAGAGTGTCGCGCCGAAGGAGATCACGCTGAAGCACATCTACATGGCGCTTCTTCCCTTCATCGCCCTTCAGATGATCGTGCTGGCGACGATACTGTTCTTCCCGCCGATCGCCACCTGGCCGGTATGAGGGGTATCGTGACGAGAAGAGTCGGGGCGTGACATTGGACGATATAACCGAAGATGCTGGTGGCGGATCGGCTGTCGATCAGGTGGTGGATCAGATCCGCGCCCTGATCGATGCCGACGGGCTGACCGTGGGCGACAGGCTTCCGACCGAGCGCGAACTTTGCGATCGGTTCGCGATCAGCCGCAACACCGTGCGCGAGGCGATGCGGATGCTGAAAGCCTATGGCATCGTGGACGTGCGGCCCAAGGTAGGTGCAACGATCATCGACCAGCGGATGAACCGCGCACTGGACATCTTCTCGTTCAACGTGGCCGAGATCTCGCGCCAAACCTTCCAGGATATCCAGGGGTTTCGCGAACTAATCGAGATGGGCATCGCGCTCTCCGTATTCCATGCCGTCGAAGCGGAGGATCTGGCCGAGCTGCGCGAGATCAACCAGCGGATGGTGCGGGCGGACAGCATCGTCGAGGCATCTGAGTTCGATTTCGAGTTCCACACCAAGCTGATCTCGCTGACCGGGAACCGGTCGATCCTGGATGTCTACGGGATCATGAAACCGGTGATCCTGCGGATCATGCAGCACGGCAAGACGCTCAGGATCATCGAGGGGGAAACCTCCATGGAGCACGATGCGATCGTGCGGGCAGTCGAGGCCGCGGACCATCTGGCCTTTCAATACCTCATGCGCACGCATCTCAAACAGGGGCTTGCGACGTTTCCCAAGGCCTCGGGCGTGGCCGAGGCGGGGCACTGAAACGGCCGGGCCAAGGCACGTCCGGCCCGTGCGGAAGACGGCGCCTTCGGGCGCAACTGGCGGCGGGAGGTCGCGCGGCCGACTTTGAACAAGAGTGAGAGACTTACGATGACGAAGCCAGTGGCACTGACCGCCAATGACATCCTGCCCGAGGACGCGGGCGCCATCCTCCTTGGCCGGGTCTGGTCGAATGCCGCGAACGGGCCCTGTCCGGTGCTGATCCGGGAGGGGCAAGTTCTGGACCTCACGCACGTGGCCCCGACGATGTCGGAGCTTCTGGAGATCGAGGATCTGGCTGGGGCGCTGCGCGACGGCGGGCCGTCCCTCGGGGCGCTCGACGATTATCTCGACGCGGATGGCAGGGGCCGGTTCGGGGCCTTGCTGGCGCCTTGCGATCTGCAGGCGATCAAGGCGGCGGGCGTGACCTTTGCCGGCTCCATGGTCGAACGGGTGATCGAGGAACGCGCCAAGGGCGATCCGGCGCTGGCCGAGTCGATCCGGGACGAGCTTGCCGAAATCCTTGGCGGAAGCCTCCGCGGGCTGGTGCCGGGTTCTGACAAGGCGGCGGAGGTGAAGGCGCACCTGCAGGAGGCAGGGCTTTGGTCCCAGTACCTGGAGGTGGGCATCGGCCCGGATGCCGAGTTATTCACCAAGGCGCAGCCGATGTCGGCTGTCGGGTGCGGCGCGCAGATCGGCGTGCATCCCCGGTCGCAATGGAACAACCCCGAACCCGAGGTCGCGCTTGCGATCAATTCGCGCGGACAAATCCGTGGCGCGATGCTTGGCAACGACGTGAACCTGCGGGATTTCGAGGGGCGCTCCGCGCTGCTTCTGGGCAAGGCCAAGGACAACAACGCCTCGGCGTCGCTGGGGCCGTTCATCCGTATCTTCGACGAAGCCTTCACGCTCGAGGGGCTTAGCACCCTGCGCGTGGGGCTGGAGGTCACCGGAGAGGACGGTTTCGAACTCTCCGATCATTCCGACATGAGCCAGATTTCGCGCCAGCCCGCCGATCTGGCGGGGCAGCTTCTGAACGACACGCACCAGTATCCGGACGGCGCGGTGCTTTATCTTGGCACGATGTTCGCGCCGACGCAGGACCGTGACGGGGCAGGGATGGGCTTTACCCACAAGGCGGGGGATGTGGTCTCGGTGTTCTCGGCCGGGCTCGGGCGGCTTGTGAACCGGGTGCAGCCCTGTGACGAGGTGGCGCCCTGGACCTTCGGAACCGGCGCCTTGATGCGCAATCTCGCGGCAAGGGGAGTGCTGAAATGAGCAAGCGGCGTCTGAGAAGCCAGGATTGGTTCGACAACCCGGATCACGCCGACATGACGGCGCTCTACCTCGAGCGCTTCATGAACTACGGGCTGACGCCCGAGGAGCTGACCGAGGGGCGCCCGATCATCGGCATCGCGCAGTCGGGCAGCGACCTGTCGCCCTGCAACCGCCATCACATCGACCTGGCCAAGCGGGTGCGGGACGGGATCCGCGATGCGGGTGGAATTCCCATCGAGTTTCCCACCCATCCGATCTTTGAAAACTGCCGCCGTCCCACGGCGGCGCTGGACCGCAACCTGGCGTATCTCGGGCTGGTGGAACTGCTGCACGGCTATCCGCTGGACGGGGTCGTGCTGACCACCGGCTGTGACAAGACCACGCCGGCGGCGATCATGGCGGCGGCGACGGTCGATATCCCGGCCATTGTGCTGTCTGGTGGCGCCATGCTCGACTCGGTCCACGAGGGGCGGCTGTCGGGCTCTGGCACGGTCATCTGGAAATCGCGCCGCCGCTATGCCGCGGGCGAAATCGACCGGGCGCAATTCCTGGAGGCGGCGCTCGAATCCGCGCCCTCCATCGGCCATTGCAACACCATGGGCACCGCCTCGACGCTGAACGCCCTGGCCGAGGCCATAGGACTGTCGCTCACCGGGTGCGCGGCCATTCCCGCCGCCTACCGCGAGCGCGGCCAGATGGCCTATCGTACCGGCAAGCGTGCGGTGGAGCTTGTCGAGGAAGACCTGCTGCCGTCGAAGATCCTGACGCGCGACGCGATCCTGAACGCGGTTCGGGTGAATGCGGCAATCGGCGGGTCGACCAACGCGCAGCCGCATCTTGCCGCCATCGCCGAGGCTGCGGGCGTTGAGTTGCGCCACGAGGACTGGCAGATCCACGGCTACGACATCCCGCTTCTGGCGGACGTGCAGCCCGCCGGGCGCTTCCTGTCGGAGCGGTTCCACCGCGCGGGCGGCGTGCCCGCGATCATGTGGGAGCTTGCCGAGGCAGGCGTGCTGGAGACAGGCTGTGCGACCGTCACCGGTCAGACCATCGGCGAGAACCTGAAGGGCCGCGAGGCCAGGGACCGGGAGGTCATCCGGGCCTACAACACGCCACTGATGGAGCGCGCGGGGTTCAGGGTGCTTTCGGGGAATCTCTTCGATTTCGCGATCATGAAGACCAGCGTGATTTCCGAGGACTTCCGCCGCCGGTTCCTGTCGGAGCCCGGCCAGGAGAACTGCTTCGAGGGGCAAGCGGTGGTCTTCGACGGTTCCGAGGATTACCACGCCCGGATCAACGATCCCGCGCTGGAGATCGACGAGCGCTCGATCCTGGTCATTCGCGGATCGGGTCCGCTTGGCTGGCCCGGCGCCGCGGAGGTGGTGAACATGCAGCCACCCGACCGGCTGATCCGCGCCGGGATTTCCAGCCTGCCGACCATCGGTGACGGTCGGCAGTCGGGCACCTCGGACAGCCCTTCGATTGTCCACGCCTCGCCCGAAAGTGCGGATGGCGGCGGGCTTGCCGTCCTGCAGACCGGCGACACGATCCGAATCGATCTCAATTCCGGGCGCTGCGACATGCTCCTCGACGAGGCAGAGTTGAACCGACGCAGGCAGGAGACGCAGCCGCAGGTTCCCGTCTCGCAGACGCCCTGGCAGAAGATCTTCCGGCAGGAGGCCTCGCAGCTCAGTGACGGGGCGGGGCTGCGGTCGGCCAAGGGCTTCCACCGGATCGCGCGGACCCTTCCAAGGCACAACCACTGAGGGTTTGGGCGAGCACCCCCCGCCCTTCAGATCACGGTGCATGTTGGCCATGCCGCCGCGGAAGGATAGGTCGCGAATTTATTTGGACAGTTTTCTCATTCCGGCTGGGCGTCGGGGCCAGCACCATCTCTCCCACCCATGTCCGACGGATCATCTGGGTGTAGATCGGATCCGGGGGAAGGCAGCAAGTCGCGCCTCATGCGTGACCTGCGGCTTCCCGCCTCCCGTCACTGGTTGCGCGCGCCGTAGACGTGCAGGGTGCTCTTGGCGGTATAACCGGTCAGCGCGGCGGCCGCGTGGAGCTCCATGGCAGGCTTTGCCGGCCTCACGAAGGAATGCCGGAAGGCGTAGAGTTTCAGTTTCATGCCCTCAAAGCGCTCATCGAAGCTGGCACGTTGGGATGTCCTTGAGTATCTGCATCCGCCAGTCGGCATTGCGGTTGGAGTTCGGGTTCTTGGTCTTGGAGTTGCGGATAGCCAGATCGCTTGGGGCACCGCTCTTGTTCAAGGCGTTCCAGACCGCCACGCCGACGGAATCCCCCGTGATGGCCGCGCCTGATCTACCGGCATCAGCACGTTTTCGTTCACCGCCATGACCGGGTTGCGCTCGGTCATCCAAATCAGCCAGGGGCTGCATGTGATGTCGACCAGCGCGACCATCAGGAACCAGTTCCAGACCTCGGCCTGACACATGCCGGTGAACCACATGACGTTGGTTAAGAGGCGCAGGGTGCCCTTGAGCCTTTCAGTCCCGTTTTAATCTTCAGGTTGTTCTGGTTGTTGGCCGTGTCATTGTAGCTCCGGGCCATCTCGAGGCCGTCAGGTCGCGCTCAGTCAGCTAGCGCTGAACCTGCTAATCGGTCCGCGCACTGTTCCCGCTTCGTAAGCCCGCTTCACCCAGGGTCGCACCACCACCCCAGTTGTCCAGACAAAGCGTCCGTCGACGTTGTCGGCCGTGGCGAAGACCTTCTTCAGCCTCGCGAGGCGTTGTTGCAGAACCTGGGCCTATGAGGATTCACAGCGTCCTCTCCGGGAAGGATCGTCTAGTGCCTGATGGGTTGCGATACACCGCGGCGACCCAGCTGGCCGACGCGGGCGTTGATATGCGCGACTCCAAGCCGTGAATGACCATTAGACACTCTCGATAGTTCAGAAATCTACCGCCTAGGCGAACCGGAAAGCGACCTCCTCCAAGAGGGCAAAGACCATCTGGAACATAGCGAAAACGAGATGGGAAAGTGCTAACGAAGTGCGAAACTCGACCGATCGGTCGGGGTACGAGATCGCTGCTTTAGGAGTTTTCCTTGAAATCAACATGGTGCGGGTGGAGGGACTTGAACCCCCACGCCTGAGGCGCCAGAACCTAAATCTGGTGCGTCTACCAATTCCGCCACACCCGCACACGGCCGGGTGCGAGGCACCCGGCTCGAACGGCTCTCTAGCAAAGCCTCGGGGCCAGCGGTAGGGGAAAAATCCCCTCTCCGCGCGTCACAGGCCCAGCTCGAAGAAGACCTCCGGCAGCATCTCGGGCAGGTCCGTGGCGATCAGGCCCGGCCCGAACATGAGCGCCGCCTCGACGTGCAGCCAGGCCGCCGCCTGCGCCGCCTCGAAGCCCTCCATGCCGCGCGCCATGAGCCCGCAGATGAGACCCGCGAGGACATCCCCGGCGCCCGCTGTCGCGAGCCAGGGCGCGGCCCTTTCGCCTGTCGCGGCATGCACCGCCACGCGGCCGTCGGGCGCCGCGATCACCGTGTCGGGGCCTTTCAGCAGCACAACCGCCCCGGCCCGCGCCGCCGCGATCCGCGCCGCATCGATGCGCGAAAATCCCGGGCCTTCCTTCAGCGGGCCATTCAGGCGCTCGCCGAGGTCCGGGAACACACGCGCAAATTCTCCGTCGTGTGGGGTCAGCACGCAGTTGTCGTGCAGCAGCTTGAAAAGCTCCTCGGGCGTCTCCGAGAACCCCGTGATGCCGTCGGCATCAAGCACCAGCGCCCGGCCCGCCTTGGCCGCAACCGGCACCAGCTCTGCCGCCCGTTCGGCGCCCAGGCCCGGGCCGATGCAGAGCGCGTTGAGCCTGTCATCCTCGAGCACCGACTCGAGGTCGGCGGCCCCGTCCACGCGCCACAGCATCTCGGCCGTAACCTGGCAGGCGATCTCCTGCTGTGCGGATCCGGGCACGCCGAGCGTGACCAGCCCTGCCCCGCTTCGCAGCGCAGCCCGCGCGGCCATCCGGGCCGCGCCGGTCCGCCCGGATCCGCCGGTCAGGACAAGCGCGTGCCCACTGACATACTTGTGCCCCCCGGCCTTGCCGAGCGCGCCCTCGGGAAGATCGACCAGCGTGACATGGCCGTCGGAGGGCGCCTCAGTGTCCTCGAGGCCGATATCGACGATGTCGATCACCCCGCAGTGCGCCGGCCCCTCGGCCAACACGTGCCCGGGTTTGAGGCTGTGGAACGTCACGGTGAGATCGGCGGCCATGGCCAGATCGCCGATCACACGCCCGCTGTCGCTGCAGAGGCCCGAGGGCATGTCGACGGCGACCACGCGGGGCGCCTCGTAGCTGTCGAGCGGCAGGTCTACCGGCCGCGTCAGCCCGGTCCCGAAGAGCGCATCGACCAGCAGGTCCGCCTCGCCCGGCTCCGTCTTGCCGGTCAGGGGAAATACCTCGCCCAAGGCGGCCCAGAGATCGTGGTTCGCGCGAGCATCGGGCGGGAGCTTGTCGGCATCGCCGTAGAGATAGAGATCCACGGCCCATCCGCGCGCATGCATGAGCCGCGCCACCACGAACCCGTCGCCGCCGTTGTTTCCGGGGCCGCACAGGACAACGGCCCGGCGCACGCCGTTCTCGAGCTCGGGCCAGGCCTCGGCCACGGCGCCGACCACGCCCTGGCCGGCCCGCATCATCAGCATCGCCCCCGAAACCTCGCCGGTCCGGATCGCGCTACCCTCTGTCGATCGCATCTGCTCGGCGGTCAGAAGTTCGGTCATGAAGCCCCTCGATTCAGTTCTGCACACATTTTGCCCGCACTGCCCAATTTTTGAACTCGCCTAATTTTCCGGCAAGGCCTGCACGGCTTGGCCGACCCTATCGGATTGTGGCTCCAACGCAGAAGTGTTCTCCAAGGGTCCAACGATCCGGATGAGGAGGGACTGGGGCATGAAAAAGATCGAAGCGATCATCAAGCCATTCAAGCTCGACGAAGTGAAAGAGGGGCTGCAAGAAGCCGGCATTCAAGGTCTTTCCGTCGTGGAGGTGAAGGGTTTCGGCCGCCAGAAAGGGCACACCGAGTTGTATCGGGGTGCAGAATACGTTGTCGATTTCCTTCCAAAGGTGAAGATCGAGGTCGTGCTTGACGACGATCAGGTCGAGGCCGCAGTCGAGGCTATCGTGGCCGCAGCCAAGACCGACAAGATCGGTGACGGCAAGATTTTCGTGAGCCCCGTCGAGCAGGCCATCCGAATTCGTACCGGCGAGACGGGCTCGGACGCTCTCTGAGCCAAGGCCGCCGCAAAGTTACGCCCTAACAATATGCAGAAAGGGAAGTAGAGAATGAGCAAGGACGCAGTTCTCAAATTGATCAAGGACGAGGACGTCGCCTACGTCGACATCCGCTTCACGGACCCGCGCGGCAAGCTGCAGCACGTGACGGTGATGGCGGACCAAGTCGACGAGGATTTCCTTGACGAAGGTTTCATGTTCGACGGCTCCTCGATCGCCGGCTGGAAATCGATCGAGGCTTCCGACATGAAGCTTCTTCCGGACACCGAGAGTGTCTACATCGACCCCTTCTACGCCGAGAAGACCATCTGCCTGCACTGCACCGTGGTCGAGCCCGATACCAACGAGCCCTACAACCGCGACCCGCGCGGCACGGCGCTGCTGGCCGAGGCCTACCTGAAGTCCTCCGGCATCGGTGACGCGGCCTTCTTCGGCCCCGAGGCCGAGTTCTTCATCTTCGACGATGTCCGCTACTCGAACACCATGAACAAGGTGTCCTACGAGGTTGACGCGCTCGACGCGGCTTGGAACACTGACACTGAGTACGAAGTCGGCAACACCGGCCACCGTCCCGGCATCAAGGGCGGCTACTTCCCGGTGAACCCGGTCGACCACGGCCAGGATATTCGCTCGGAAATGCTGTCGACCATGAAGCGCATGGGCATGAAGGTCGACAAACACCACCACGAGGTGGCGTCGTGCCAGCACGAGCTTGGCCTGATTTTCTCGAGCCTCACCGATCAGGGTGACCAGCTGCAGAAGTACAAGTACGTCATCCATAACGTGGCCGAGGCCTACGGTAAGTCGGCGACCTTCATGCCGAAGCCGATCTACGGCGACAACGGCACCGGCATGCACGTGAACATGTCGATCTGGAAGGACGGCAAGCCGCTCTTCGCCGGCGACAAGTACGCCGACCTCAGCGACGAGGCCCTGTGGTTCATCGGCGGCATCCTGAAGCACGCCAAGACCCTCAACGCCTTCACCAACCCGTCCACCAACTCCTACAAGCGCCTGATCCCCGGCTTCGAAGCCCCGGTCCTGCGCGCCTACTCGGCCCGCAACCGCTCGGGCTGCGTGCGTATTCCGTGGACGGAGAGCCCCAAGGCCAAGCGCGTCGAGGCCCGCTTCCCCGATCCGTCGGCAAACCCCTACCTGTGCTTCGCCGCACTCCTGATGGCCGGTCTCGACGGCATCAAGAACAAGATCGACCCGGGCGAGGCGATGGACAAGAACCTCTACGACCTTCCGCCGGAAGAGCTCGAAGGGATCCCGACCGTCTGCGGCTCGCTGCGCGAAGCCATGGACAGCCTGAAGGCCGACCACGAGTTCCTTCTGGCCGGCGACGTGTTCACGAAAGACCAGATCGAAGGCTACATCGATCTGAAAATGGAAGAGATCGAACTCTTCGAACACACGCCGCACCCGGTCGAGTTCGGCATGTACTACAGCTGCTGATCTTTCCCATCGGGACAGTGAAGAGAGGGGCGCCTTCGGGCGTCCCTTTTTTCGTGGGATTGGCCCCTGACCCGCGGGACAATCGGATGTCCCGGGCCGGGACATCCTCGCACTCTATATGAATCAATGGGTTAGTAAGCTGGCGTTAACCAACTGTTAAGAGTGTCCCGCGGCGCGCGGGCTATTGGCGCGAAGCTGCTCTGGGCGCGCAGCAGGTGCTGACTGTCGAATGCCAATCTAGATCTCGGGCCAATTTCGCACCATCGTCCGCGGGGAAGCTCTGGTGAGAGCGCCGCCAGTATCCGGCTGCGATACATTGGTCCTTCTTGTGCCAACCACCGATCTGGGTCACCTTTCTCCCGATACCACGATTGAAGTGGATCGATGCGCGTTGGATCCCGAATGACCGAAGAGCACTCACATGGAGGTGAAGCTCGGCGCGGCCTCTGGCGCATGATGGGCCGGTGCAGCATCTCGAACTTTGCGGTCCTCCTGATGGCCACCTTGATCCCCGGATTCGGCCCCGCCCTCGCCGGCTCTTCTCAACAGGGCCTACACTGGCAGCAGGGGCACTGGTTCAGCTACCCGCTCGAATATCGTACGCCGTGGATCCCAGAGGTGGACGTGCCTTTGATTACCTCGCGCCCGGCCATGGAGCGCGCCTTGGCCGCGGCGCCGGGGCGAACTGGCTACGTGGCCGATGGGGCCTACGACCCTACGCTTGTGACCGGGACCGAGGCGACGATGGCTTTCGCATTCCACGTCGACGACCTTCGCCCCGTGGATCGGAATCTCTTCTTCGATCCTGACTTCGTCACCGGCGGGCCAGTCGTGCAAGCGGAGATCCTGTGGGCAGGCCCCCTTGTCCCGTCACCGGATTCCATCCGTCGGTTCGAGGTCGCGGAGGCGCGTGGCCTACAGCCTGCCCCTATGGGTGAGGGACGGCTCGCTCCCTACGGGAATGTCCCATTCGAGGGCGATCCGGCCCATGCCGACTATCGCCTCCTTGAGCAAGCGGGAGCGCTCCGCGCAATGCTGCGCTGCAATGTCGCCAACGAGGATACCGGAGGCCCTGTGATCCAGCCGATCTGTGACGGCCCGGTCTGGAACACGGAGACGAACACGGTGCTCTACCTGACCTTTCCCGCCCACCTTGCCACCGCTTCTGACGGCTGGGCGAAGCCAGCAAACCAGGCCCTGAAACTCATCGATAGCTGGCGTCTGGACGACTGACGAAACGGGGAATTGATCTAGGCCGGTGATCACATCGGCACCACGCGGCTGTTCGCCGCTTGTGGCTTGAACGGCAGTCTTCCCTTCGGCGGGAAAAGCTTTCAGACCCTTGCCACCTGCCCTCTTGGCGACACCGGTCCCTCGTCCTGGGAGGATCAGCCTGCGCGAGCAACGCGCCCGCTTGCCCATCTTTACATCAAAACGCGGCGCCTTTTGTGCCTTTTGCACCTCGGCTGACTGCGGGCTCAGAGAATTATTGACTAAATGGTCAAAAAAGTCGGTGCTGGTTTCCACAGCAGCAGGAGGGATGCGCCATGACGATAGACTTGACGACACAGTTCACCGGACTCGACTTTGTTAACCCCTTCATCCTGGCCTCCGCGCCGCCGACGGAGAGCAAGCGTAAGATCCTCAAGGCCTTCGAGGCGGGCTGGGGCGGCGTGGTCACCAAGACCATCGGCCTGCACCCGGTGGAGAACGTCGCGGGGCCCAAGACGATCTACCAGCGCACCAGCGAGACGAAGCCCTACGTCTCGCGCGAGAAGCGGCCCGACACGGTGTCGCATTCCTCGTGGAACTGGGAGCTTATCTCGGACCAACCGCTGGAGCAGTGGCTGCCGGACCTGAAAGAGATCAAGGAGACCTACCCCGACCGGATGGTGATCGCCTCGATCATGGCGGGCGCGGGCAGCGAGGAGGAGATGCAGAACTGGCAGACGCTGGCGAAAGCCTGCGTCGGCGTCGGCTGCGACGCGCTGGAACTGAACCTGTCGTGCCCGCACATGGACCGCAAGGACATGGGGGCGCATATCGCCAACGACGAAGAGATCATCCAGTCGGTGCTGAAGGCGGTGAAGGCCGCGGTGGACGTGCCGATCTGGGTCAAGCTCACGCCGTCGTCCTCGTCGCTGATCGACGGGGCGGGCGCGGCCTATGCGGCGGGGGCGTCGTCGATCTCGCTCTGCAACACCTTCCCGTCGCTGCCGCTGATGGACCCCGAGACAATGAAGTTCGAGGTCGAGGTGGACGGGCTGGTGACGTCCGGCGGCCAGGGCGGCCTTGCCATCCTGCACCAGGCGCTGGACCGGGTGTCGTCGCTGTCGCGCGCCTACCCGGACAAGTCGATCTCGGGGATCGGCGGGATCAAGGGCTTTCGCGAGGCCTTCAACTTCATCGTGCACGGGGCGGGCAACCTTCAGATCTGCACCGCGGCGATGGAGGAAAAGGGCAGCGGCGGCGTGGGCGTGAAGCTCATCAAGGAGCTGACGGACGACCTTGCCGACTATCTCGAGCGGAAGGGCTATTCCTCGATCGAGGAGTTCCGGGGCGTCGCGCGCGAGCGGATCGTGGAGCATTCGCAGATCCGCCGGAAGAGCGAGGATTACAACGGCGGCTACGCGCAGTCGGCCTGAGGCCAGGGGGTGCGGGCATGCCCGCACCCTTTGCATCGCGCTCCGGACGCTCTCAGCCCTTTCCGGGAAGGTTTGCCAAAGACCGTCACTCACGTGCTGGCGCCGCGCATCGGCAGCGCCGTCTCACGATTTCTTGCGCTACGTTCCTTTGCGCATCGGGCAATCTAGGTCATCATCCTATTTGGGAATTCGAAGCGAAGGAGACCCGACATGACACTTATCGCCTCCCGCCGCATGATGATCGCAGGCGCCGCAGCCGCGAGTGCGGGCCTTTTCGCGCCCGCCATATTCCGCCCGGCCCGGGCACAAGGTTTGGCCCCCACTCCGACGATGCGGGGCGGGGCCAACAACTATCGACCCGGTGCGCCGATCGTTGACCGGATCGGCAGCGGCGGCTTCCGGATGACCGGTACCGTGCGCCGCGCCGGGGACGGCGCACCCATCGAAGGCGCCCGCATCCAGATCTGGGCCCACACGACCGAGGGCTACGAGAGCGACCCCGAGAGCCACGGCGCCACACTGACAGATGCCACCGGGGCGTTCCTGATGGACATGCCACAGATCGTGCCCACCTTCGGGCAGCCGCACGGGCACCTGGCCTATGACGCCGAGTTCGCCGGCGGCGGCTTCAAGACAGTGTTCCTGCGTCCGGTGATGTCGTCGGCCCGCGACACGCGCCTCGAGGCGCACTTCGTGCTTGCCGAGGCTTGACCCTTAGCCGGACGATCCTCGCCTGGGGCGCGCTGGCGTTGTTCGTCGCGGTTCCGGTCCTCGTCGCGGCCCTGAGCCCACTTCACGCCTATCGCCCGCCCTCCTATGTCGCGGCAAGCCTTGCGGGGGTGCTGGCGCTCGGGGTGCTTCTGATCCAGCCGCTGCTGAAGACGCGGCCACCGGGCGTGGCGCCTGCACGGTTGCGCCGCTGGCACCGGCGCACGGGCTTTGTGCTGGTCGTCCTGGTCGCCGTGCATGTCGGCGGGCTGCTGATCGCGAGCCCCCCGGATGCCATCGACGCCCTGCTTTTGCGCTCGCCCACGCCGTTCTCGGTCTGGGGCGTGACCTCCATGTGGGCCGTGGTGCTGAGCGCGGTCCTGGTGGCGCTGCGGCGCAAGATGCGGCTCAGGCCCGCGACATGGGCCGCGATCCACAACGTGCTCGCTCTGGTTGTGGTTCTGGGGACCGTGATCCACGCGGTGCAGATCGAAGGCACGATGGGCACGGTCAGCAAGTGGGCGCTTTGCCTTGCTGCCCTGGCTGCCGCGATCGCCGCCGTGGCGCGTGCCCGGTTTCCGGGAATTTCACGCCGAGGGACGTGAGCCTCTTTCACGCGGCCTGCACGTGCGGGTGCACAGTGGCGCGCATTCGCCTCGCCTGCCCCGGCGGCTTGCTGTAGTCAAACCGCGACACCCGGGCCAACCCGGGGGAACGGGGCAGCGAGAGGGGATCGGCGCGATGGTCCGGCAGGTATCTTTTTCAGCAATCTACATGGGTGTTCTGGCGGCCTTCGTGGGCTATGCCGCGTCCTTTGCCATCGTGCTGTCGGGGATCTCGGCCGTGGGGGCGAGCGAGGCGCAGGTGGCCACGGGGCTCTTCTTTGCCACGCTGGCCATGGGGCTTTGCAGCATCGTGCTGCCCGCGTTGTCGCGCATCCCGGCGGCGGTGGCGTGGTCGACGCCGGGCGCGGCCTTCCTTGCCTCGGCCCACGTCCTGCCCGGCGGCTTTGCCGAGGCGGTGGGCGCGCTGGCGGTCTGTGCGGCGCTGATCGTGCTGACGGGTTTCGTGCCCGCGCTGGGGCGGCTGGTGGCGGCGATCCCCAAGCCGCTGGCCAACGCGCTGCTGGCGGGGGTTCTGCTGCGGCTTTGCCTTGCGCCCGCGCAGGCGCTTGGCACGGCGCCGGCACTGATCCTGCCGCTGGTACTGGCCTGGGGCGCGGGGCTGGCGTGGCACCGGATGGCGGCCATGCCGTTGACGATCCTTGCCTTTCTGGTCGTGACCTTCCTTTCGGTGGACGTCACGGCGGGCATGGCGGCGGGTGGCTTCGGCCTGCCCGCGCTCGAGGCCGTCATGCCGGTCTTCAGCCTGCAGGGGGCGATCTCCGTGGGCCTGCCGCTGTACCTGGTGACCATGGCGGGGCAGAACATCCCCGGCTTTGCCGTGCTGGAGCTGAACGGCTACGCGGTCGAGCGGCAGCCGATGATCCGGCGCACGGGGCTGGCTAGCCTGCTGATCGCGCCCTTCGGCGGCATCCCGGTGAACATGTCGGCGATCACGGCGGCCATGATGGCGGGCGAGGACGCGGGCCGCGATCCGGCGCAGCGCTACTGGGCGGCGATCACCTCGGGCGTGACCTATGTCGCCATCGCCTTCTGCTCGGAGCCGATCGTGGCGCTGGCGGGCGTGGCGCCGCCGGAGCTGATCACCGCCGTTGCGGGGCTGGCGCTGGTGCCGGCGCTGGTCTCGGCGCTGTCGGGGGCGTTCAGCGTGGCTGACCGGCTGGAGGCACCGGCGCTGACCTTCCTGTTTGCCGCCAGCGGCATGACCCTGCTGGGGATCAGCGGGGCCTTCTGGGGGACACTCGCGGGCGTGCTGGTCTGGGTCGTCAAGCGTCGCTGACGCGGACCACGAAGGTGTGGATGGAGAAGACCACCGCGCCGGTTTGCGGCAGGCGCAGGATGCATTGGCGTTCGGAGCGCAGGAAGGGCGCGTCGTCGGGGTGGTCGAGCGCCTTGGGCGCGCTCTCAGTGCGCGGGTGGTGGAGCGAGGGGTCGTCGTAGCGCAGCGCGTTGAAGCGCCAGAGCGGGCGGCCGGGTTTCACCCCGTCGAAGAGCCGCTGCACCCGGCGGGCGATGTCGGCATCGTATTCGGGCACGGGCACGTGGATCGCGGTGAGGGGCTTGAGGACCTTCTCGGAAAGCGTCCAGCTGGCGGGGAAGCAGAGCACGGCCCCGGTGAGCACGTGTTCCTCGCCGCGTTTTTCCAGCAGGCAGAGGTCCTCCTGTACGAGGTGGCCAAGGGTGCCCATCGGGTCGGTCCGGTCGAGGGTGACGCGGGCGCAGTCGGGGCGGGTGATGGCGGTGTCTGTGGCGTGGAAGTCCTCGGGCAGCGCGGCAATGACCGTGTCGAGCAGCTCCAGCGCGGCGGGCATGGCGGCGGGGTCGAGGCGGAGGACATCGTCGCGACGGTCCCGCAGGAGGGTTTCGCGCAGGGCCATCTGGTCGGCGAAGGCCTCGTCAACCATGAGCCAGTCGGCGGGATCGAGCGGCGCGATGCCCGGCAGCTTGCGGGCGGCGTCGATGTCGTAGGGAAGGCGCGATTGCAGGATCATGCCCCTGCCCTAGCCCGCCGCGCGGCGCTTGGACAGAGGGCTGGTGTGACGCGGCCTGCTACTGTGGCGCGCGATCCAGCCACGCGAGCACCCCGCGGTGATCCGAGCCGAGCCGCGACATCACCTTTGCACCGCCGTCGAAGCCTTCCGGCGCAAGGATGTGGTCGATGGTGACCGGCAGGTGGATGAACGGCAGGACAAAGCTGGCGCGGCCGGGACCGGCGCGGCGGGCCCCTGCGGCGCGGCCCATCCGGCGCACGGCGTGCGACCAGGGCACAGCGTTGAAATCGCCCGCCAGAAGCACCGCCCCCTCGAGCCCCTCGAGAACCGGCAGGAGCTCGTCCACCTCGATCGCCTGACCGCGCGGCCAGGGCCAGTTGAGGTGCACAGAACCGATCCACATTGGCCCGGCCCCGGTCCGGACGCGCAGCAGGGCGAGACCGCCGTCCGGCAGGCACTCGACGCTGCCCTCCTCGACCGGCAGGCGCGTAAGCACGGCCTCGCCGAACCTGTCGCCCACGGGACAGAAATGCTGGTGCGGATAGAGGTCGGAAAGCGCATCGATGATCGCGACGTTCTGCTTGGAGACCTCCTGCAGGGTGATGACGTCGGGCGCCTGCCTGCGGATCTCGGCCAGGAAGGCCTCGTGGTCGGTTCGGGAATAGAGCAGGTTCTGCTGGTAGAGTGTCAGCATGGGCTCTGCAGGTTCCTCCGGCGCAAGCCCCGGCAGGTGCGGAATGAGAGCCGCCGCGGCGATGAGCGCAGCCGGCACCGTCGCGGTCAGCGGGCGCCAGAGCAGCAGCGCGCCCGCAATCGTAACCACGGCCAAGGGGATACGGAAGACACCGATGGTGTCGCCCGCCGGGTGCAGCCGCGCGCCGAAGCCCGCCAGCAACAGCAGGAAGGCAAGCGCCGTGACGACCACCAGGACGCGCCGCAGGGCGCCCCCCTCAGGCGGCACGATCTGTCCCGGAATGACGTGGCATCAGGAGCCCGAAAGCGCCGCGTTCAGGGCCGGGACAAAGCGCTGCTCGTAGTCCGTGCCCACGAGCGGCCCGGCAAAGCGAAAGAGCACCTCGCCCTCGCCGTTCACGATGAAGGTCTCGGGCGGGGCGGTCACACCCCAGTCGATGGCGGTGCGCCCGCGCGGATCGAAAGGCACGGCCATGAAGGGATTTTCATATTCTTCAAGGTACTGGCGGGCGTTCCCCTCCTGATCCTTGAAGTTCACGCCGACGATGCGCAGGCCCTCGTCCTCGGCCATCTCCATCAGGCGCGGATGCTCGGCCCGGCAGGGCGGGCACCAGCTGGCCCAGAAGTTCACAAGCGTGAGCTCGCCCGAGCGGAGGTCCTCGGCCGTGACGCCCGGGTAGCCCGGCAAGGCGGTCTCGGTGATCGGCGGGGCCTCCTGCCCGACGCGGGTCGAGGGCAGCCCGTCGGGGTCCTCGCGCAGCATGCCGAAGTAGACCAGCGCCGCGAAGCCCGCGAAGATCACCGGCGGCAGCGCCATGAGCGGCGAAATCCTAGCCATGATGCTGTCTCCCCTGCCGGTCCTCGACGCGCGCAAGCTGCGCCTTCACGCGGCGGGCGCGGGCCACGCTGAGCCCCACGAGCACCGCCAGAAGCCCCAGCGAGACGCCGTAGGCGCTGAGCACGGAAACCGCGTATTTGCCAAGTTCGGGCATCAGTAAGCCCCTTCCCTTGCGATGAGCGCGCGCATCCGGCGGGCCCGGATCTCGGTCTGGGTGCGCAGGAAGACGAGCGCGACGAACAGCAGGATGAAGCCCGCCATGCAGACGAGCAGCGGGTACCAGAAGACGTCAGCCACGTTCTCCTCGGCGTCCATCGACAGCGACGCGCCCTGGTGCAGGCCCTGGTTCCAGAACAGCACCGCGTAGCGCGACAGCAGCGCGAAAACCGACCCGACAAGGCAGAGGATCGCGGTCAGGTCGGCGGCGGTGTCGTCATTCTCGATCGCCTCCCAGAGCGCCATGTAGCCGAGGTAGAACAGGAACAGGATCAGGAAGGAGGTCAGCCGCGGGTCCCAAGCCCACCAGGTGCCCCACATGGGCTGGCCCCAGATGGCGCCGGTGGCCAGCGCGATGAGCGTCATGACCGCGCCCACGGGGGCGGCGGCACGTGCGGCCAGCGCGCTCACGTGGTGGCGGCGCACGATCCAGACGAGCGAGGCCACGAGCATCATAAGCCACGCGTTGATCGCCATGAGAGCGGCGGGCACGTGCAGGTAGATGATCTTGACGGTTGAACCCTGACGATAGTCCTCGGGCGTGAAGAAGAATCCCCAGACCAGCCCCACGGCAAGACAGGCCACCGCCGCCACCGAGATCCACGGCAGCAGGCGGTCCGTCGTGCGGATGAACTTTACCGGATTGGCGTATTCCCAGATCGATGCCATGCCTCGGCCCTGTCGTTTGGTCCCCCGGTTACACCTCAAATCGCGGCCCGAGGCAACGGCACCGGGCTGCGACTGAAAGGCCCTTCAGCGCAGGTTGATGCGCAGCACCGCCGCGCTGGCGAAGGGCAAAAGCGCCAGCGTGCCGAAGCTGATCCCAGCCAACATCAAAAGCGGCGCCTCGACCTCCAGCCCCGCGGCGCCGCGGCGGGCCAGTTCGGCGCCGAAGATCAGGGTCGGCACGTAGAGCGGCAGCACCAGCAGCGACAGCAGCAGCCCGCCACGCTTCAGCCCCACGGTGAGCGCCGCGCCGAAGGTGCCGATGACCGACAGCGCCGGGGTGCCGAGCGCGAGGCTCACCAGCACCCAGAGGTAGGCGCCCTGCGGCAGGCTCAGCAGCACGCCGAGCGCAGGCGCGGCCAGAACCAGCGGTAGCCCGGTGGTGAGCCAATGCGCGGCGGCCTTGATCGTCACGATGGCCTCGAGCGGCAGGGGCGCCGTGGCCAGCAGGTCGAGCGATCCGTCCTCCCAGTCGAGCGCGAAGATCCGGTCGAGCGAGAGCAGGCAGGCCAGCAGCGCCCCGATCCAGAGCACGCCGGGCGCGATACGCGACAGAAGCTCGGTCTCGGGGCCGACGCCGAAGGGGATGAGGACGGTGACGATCAGGAAGAAGGCGAGGCCCAGGCCAAAGCCCCCGCCCGCCCGCACGGCGAGCTTGAGGTCCCGAGACAGTAGCGCGATCACAGGAAGGCCTCGTCCTGCACGGCGGCGCGGGGACGCGCGCGCAGGGACGTGACGTCGAAGATCCCGGCCTCCGGGATGCCGAGGTCGATGTGCGTGGCCATGAGCGCCGAGCCCCCCTGCCCGAGATGCGCGCGCACGGCGTCGGCAAACAGCGCGACCGAGGCCGCGTCGAGCGACACGGTCGGCTCGTCCAGCACCCAGAGCGGCCGCCCCGTCACCATGAGCCGCGCCAGCCCCAGCCGGCGCTTCTGCCCGGCCGAGAGGTTCCCCGCCAGCCGATCCTCCAGCCGTTCGAGGTCGAAGGCCGCGAGCGCCGCGCCAATCTCGCTCAGCCCAAAGACCCGCGCCCAGAAGCGCAGGTTTTCGCCCACGCTGAGCATAGCCTTCAGCCCGTCGGCATGGGCGGCATAGGCCACCCGCTCGCCCGCGCCCTCGATCGTGCCTGAAAGCTCGGGTTGCAGCCCCGCCACCGTGCGCAGAAGCGTGGTCTTGCCCGACCCATTCGGCCCGCGCAGCACCAGCGCCCGGCCGGGCGCGAGCGAGAAGCTCACCCCCTCCAGCACCGGCACGCCGCCGCGCGCCACGGTCACGTCCGCAAGCGTCAGGTCCAAGACAGCCCCCTGCGCTTCTTCTCGCTGAAAATACCTCGGGGGAGTCGCGGCGCAGCCGCGGCGGGGGCAGAGCCCCCTTGCCCTCCCCGAAAAGCCATCACAGCCCGTAGATCCCCGCGAACTTCGCCTCGAGGTAATCCAGCAGCGGCCCCTCGCTGGGCGCCGCACCACAGGCGCGGGTCACGACCTCGCGCGGCTCGTAAAGCCCGCCGTGGCGTTGCAGGTTCTCGCGCAGCCAGCCGGTGGCGCCGGAGGTGTCACCGCGGGCCAGCTGGTCGTCGAGATCGGGCACCGCGCCGCGCAGCGCCTCGTTCAGGCAACCGGCGTAGACGTTGCCGAGGCTGTAGGTCGGGAAATAGCCGATGAGGCCGAGCGACCAGTGCACGTCCTGCAGCACCCCGTCCGAGGCCTTTTCGACGGGGTAGCCGAAGTCCGCGAGGAAGCGCGCGTTCCAGGCCTCCTCGAGGTCGTCCACGTCGAGCGTGCCGGCGATGAGCTGGCGTTCGAGATCGAAGCGCAGGAAGATGTGCAGGTTGTACTGCACCTCGTCGGACTCCGTCCGGATGTAGCCGTTCTGCACGCGGTTCACGGCGGCGTAGAAGGCCTCCGGATCCATGCCGAGATCGCCGAAGCTCTCGGTCATCATGCCGTGCAGGTGGCCGCAGAAGGCTCGGCCGCGGCCGAGCTGGTTCTCGTAGATGCGCGACTGGCTTTCGTGCACGCCCATGGAGACGCCCTGCCCCAGCGGCGTGAGGCGATAGGCCGGGTCGATGCCCTGCTCGTAGGAGGCGTGGCCGGTCTCGTGAATGGTCGAGAAGATGCAGTTGAACGGGTCGAGCGGGTTGGTGCGCGTGGTGATGCGCACGTCGTCGCCGCTGCCCGAGCTGAAGGGGTGCACCGCCTTGTCGACGCGGCCGCGGCTGAAGTCGTAGCCGAAGGTGGCCGCGATCCTCCGGGTGAGCTCCATCTGGGCGTCGTCGTCGTAGGTGCCCTCGAGGCCCCGCGGCATGGGCTTGCCAAGCACCTTCTCGCGCAGCGCCACGAGGCGCGGGCGCAGGGCGCCGAACATGGCCTCGAGGTCGGCGGCGGTGGCGCCGGGCTCATAATCGTCCATGAGCGCGTCGTAGGGATCGCCACCATCGGCCAGCGCCGCACCCTCCTCGCGCTTGAGGCGCACGACCTCTTTCAGCATGGGGGCGAAGGCGGCGAAATCGTCTTCGGCGCGGGCCTGTGCCCAGACCGCGTGGCTGCGCGAGGTGGTGCGCGCGATCTCGGCGGCGAGCTTGACCGGCAAGCGGCGGGTGCGCTCGTAGCTGCGGCGGATGTGGCGCAGGTTGGCGCGGCCGACCTCGTCGAGGCTCGCCTCGTCGATGGCGGCAAGCCAGTCGCCGATGCGCGGCTCGGTCTTGCGGGCGTGCAGGACGTGCTCCATCGCGGCGAGCTCGTCGCTGCGCTGGTCGCCGGCGCCCTTGGGCATCACCGTTTCCATGTCCCAGTGCAGCCGCCCGGCCACCTGTCCCAGCGCCTCGGTGTCGCGCTGGTATTCCATCAACTCGTCGTAGGCACTCATGCGCGGGCTCCGCGGATCGTCGTTTGAATGGGGTAGCGCGCGGCGAAACGCGCGCGCAGGATCAGCGCCCAGAGCACGACCGCACCGAGCTGGTGCAGGATCGCGATCTGAAGGGGCGCCATGTAGAGGACGGTCACGATGCCGAGCAGCATCTGCACCACCATCATGGCCGCGACGGCGTTGAAGCGGAAGCGCGTGTCGGGGTGCGAGGACTTGCGCCCGCGCAGCCAGACGACGACGCCGAAGACGAACAGCAGGTAGCCCGCCATGCGGTGCATGAACTGCACGGTGCCGTCATTTTCAAAGAAGTTGCGCCAGAGGGGTTCGATCTGGAGCGGATCGGGCGGCAGGAAGCCCCCAGCCATGAGCGGCCAGTCGGAGTAGTTCCGCCCAGCGTCGATGCCCGCCACCAGCGCGCCCAGCAGGATCTGCAGGAAGGCGAAGTGCAGAAGCCCCGTCGACATCGAGAAGAGCTTGGGCTCGGCAAGCCTGCGGGCCTGCATGAGCTGGCGCTCCTCGCGGCCCAGAGCGTAGACATACCACGCGATGAAGCCGAGGATCACGAAGGCCAGCCCCAGGTGCGAGGCCAGCCGGTAGGAGGCGACCGAGACCATCTCGCCCGAGAGGCCCGAGTAGACCATCCACCAGCCGATGGCCCCCTGCAGCCCGCCGAGCACGCCGATGCCGAGCAGGCGTCCGGTCCACCCCGGGGGGATCTTCCGGGTCACGAGGAAGCCCAGGAAGCCGAGCGCCCAGACCAGACCGATGGCGCGGCCAAGCTGCCGGTGGCCCCATTCCCACCAGTAGATGAACTGGAACTCGGTCAGGGTCATGCCCTTGTTGAGCAGTTCGTACTGCGGGATCTGGCGGTATTTCTCGAACTCCGTTTCCCAGTCGGCGGCATTCATGGGGGGCAGCGCGCCGGTGACCGGGCGCCATTCGGTGATCGAGAGGCCGGATTCGGTGAGACGGGTCAGCCCTCCGACGGCGATCATGACGACCACCATGGCGAAAAGCACCATCAGCCAGACGCGCACCGCCCCGCGTGCGCCGCGCCGTCCGGCGTCGATCATGCCGCCCTTGGGTACCTCGCGCGAGGCGCCGGTTTCCGTCACATCCTCGAAAAGCTTGCGTTTTTCCGCCATCCGACCCTCCGGTTTGCGGCGGACACTAGACCCCGGCCCCTGCCGCTTCAAGCGGGACGGGTTGGCGCAGGGAGGGGGCAGAAACGTCAGGCAAACCTTACTATCGCTAATGGCGAGTTCCGCGCTATACTTTCATGGAAAGCGCGTTTCAGCAGTCCGAGTTTCCACGGTCCTCCCTGTGCCTTGACCGGCACCACCTCCGGGCAGAGTTCACTCTGCCCGGTCTTTTCTTCTGCGCACCATCTGCCGAAGCATGCCGTGCAGCATCCGCACGTCGGCCTGTGTCAGTGGCATCCGCGACCACATGTTGCGCAGGTTGACCTTCATGCCCTCTGCCTTGGTCTCGGGGAAGAAGAAGCCGGCCTCGTCCAGCACCTCTTCGTAGTGCGTGGACAGGTGGTCGCGCTCGACGGCACTGGCCCATTCCGTGCCGCCCATCTCGGTCACCATGTCGGGGGCCTCGGCGCTGGCGCGGCGCCATTCGTAGGCCACCAGCAGCACGCACTGGGCGAGGTTCAGCGAAGGGAACTCGGGGTTCACGGGCACCGAGATGATCGCGTTGGCCTGGGCGATGTCGGCATTCTCGAGCCCGGCGCGTTCGGGGCCGAACATGACCGAGACCCGGCCGCCTTGGGCGATGTGCTCCTGCGCGGCGCGCATGGCGGCCTCGGGCGAGTAGACGGGTTTCGTCATGCCGCGGGGCCGCGCGGTGGTGGCGAAGGTGAGCGTGCTGTCGTCGAGCGCCTCGGGCAGCGTACCGCTGAGGATCGCGTTGTCGAGCAGCCGCCCCGCCCCACTGGCCATGGCGGTCGCCTTGGGATTGGGCCAGCCGTCGCGGGGGCTCACCAGCCGCATCCGGTCGAGCCCGAAGTTCCACATGGCGCGCGACGCCGCGCCGATGTTCTCGCCCATCTGGGGGCGCACCAGCACGAAGGCCGGGCCTGCCTGTTGCGTGTACATGACACCCCTCCGGTTCTGCGTGCGCCCCTCTAGGCCGCGCGGTGGCGTGGTGCAAGGCTTGGCGGTGGCAGGACGACGGCGGGGCGCAGAAACCCGATGGTCAAAGCCCGAAGGGCGCGGTATGAGACCGGCCCAAAGAATGATAGAGCCTTACGGAGCCTTCATGCCCGAGCAGGACGCCCCCCAGATCTACCTCATCACGCCGACCGAGATCGATCTCGGCAGCTTTCCCGACACGCTTGCACGCGTGCTCGACCGGGTGGAGGTCGCCTGCCTGCGCCTCGCGCTGGCAAGCCACGACGAGGACGTGCTGGTGCGCGCCGCCGACGCGGTGCGCGAGGTGGCGCATCAGCGCGACATCGCCACGGTGATCGACACGCACGTGGTGTTGGCCGAACGGCTGGGGCTGGACGGGGTGCACCTGTCGGGATCGCGGGGCGTGCGCGCGGCGCGCAAGACGTTGGGCAATGACGCTATCGTGGGTTGTCATTGCGGCCAGTCGAGCCACGACGGGATGAGCGCGGGCGAGGCCGGCGCGGATTACGTGGCCTTTGGCCCGGTGGTCGAGACCGGACTGGGCGACGGGGCCGTGGCCGAGCGGGACCTGTTCCAGTGGTGGTCTGAGATGATCGAGGTGCCGGTGGTGGCCGAGGGTGGGCTGACCGTCGAGAAGGTGGCCGAGCTGGCGCCCTTCACCGATTTCTTCGGCATCGGCCCGGAGATCTGGCGCGAGGACGATCCCGCCGCGGCGCTGGAGCGGCTTCGGGCGGCGATGGGCTGAGGCGCGGGCCTCGGGTCAGCGACGCCGCGCCCGGTCGGGCGGTTTCGCTTGCTAACTTGAACAAGATGCGAGCCATGCCCTGAAACGCCCGGAACAAGGGGCTTCAGCCCCGCCGGGCCAGCGCCGGACCGTCCGGTCGCACCAGAGGTGCGCCGATTATCCGTCGGCACGCCTCCGGCGTGACGGTCTGGCGCTTTTGCAATTGGAGGGCATCGTTCAGAGGTCATCCGGGCTTGGCCGGGATAAAGCGCCTACCTCAAAGGGCGCTGCGCCACACCACGGTCCTGCGCTGGCCCGGCTGGCGTTGCACTTGCGCCAGCAGGCACCCTGTGCGGCAAGCAGACTGCATCAGTCCTCTACTTTCTCCGTCCAGACGGTGAACTCGGCGAGGTCGTGCAGGCCGAAGCTGTGGGTGAGCGGCACGTCCGCCGCGTCGCGCCCGCGCGAGATCAGCACACGGCCGTAGCGCGTGTCGTTGTTGCGGGGATCGAAGGTCCACCAGCGGCCACCGAGGTAGACCTCCATCCAGGCCGCGAAATCGGGCACCGGGGCGGGCGCGTTGCCGATGTCGCTGACGTAGCCGTTGCAGTAGCGCGTGGGGATGTTGAGCGCGCGACAGAGCGCGACGGCGAGGTGCGCGAAGTCACGGCAGACGCCCACGCGGTCCTCGAGCGCGCCGACAGCGGTGCGGGTGTCGCGGGCCTGTTCGTAGTCGAAGGTGACGTGGTTGTGCACGAAGTCGCAGACCGCCTGCACCCGGGGCCAGCCCTCGGGCGTGTTGCCGAAGCGTTGCCAGGCGAAGTCCGACAGCACATCGGATTCGCAGTAGCGCGAGGGCAGCAGGAAGCCGAGCGTGTCGCTGGGCAGCAGCTCGACCGGGACCTGCGCCGCGTCGGGGGCGACCGGATCGGGGGTGCCGTCGTCCTGTAGGTAGGCGTCGGTCGAGACGGTGAAACGCCCGGCGGGGGCCACCAGGCGGTTGCACCAGTTGCCGAAGCTGTCGCGGTAGCCTTCCACCGGGACCGTGGGCTCGGTCACGAGGTGATCGGGGCGTTCCAGATCGCTTGCCCGTGAATAGTGCACGTTGACCAGCAGGATCATCGGCGTCGGCGCCGGTATGTCGTAGCTCATCCGGCATCCTACACGCATGCGCATGTCGTCACTCCCTCGTCCTCGTCCTGACCCTGTTGTCGTCCGTCGCGGCCCGGCCGTTCACCCCGACGCATCCGAACGTTGCTTCTATCACGAAGGTTGCATGGCTGCCATGGCGTGACCACCCGAAGGCGAAGGTCACACCGGCTACGGCTCAATTTTACACCGAACCGGCGCCCCGTTCATGGCCGTCGCGCACCTGCGTCTCGAGCCGGGCGGCGAGCGTCTTGCGGTTGGGAAAGTCGTCGACGCGCAACGGCGGGTGGTAGCGCAGTTCGACGCGGCCCTGCTGGCGTTGTGCCAGCACGCGCAGAAGGCTGGGGCCGAAGTCCATGTCACCCCACCAGCCGTAGAAGCGCGGGTCCTCGCCCGTCGGCGCGTGGTAGACGACGCTGACCGCCTGCACCTGCATGGAATGCCGCAGCGGCTCGGCGAAGAAGGCGGCGAACAGCGTGGTCCGGAAGGGCAGCACGCGCATGCCGTCGGTCGATGTACCCTCGGGGAAGAACAGCAGTCGCTGGCCCTGCAGGAGGCGTTCTTCGAAGGCGCGGGTCTGGGCCGTTGCCTCGCGCCGGTCGCGCGCGATGAAAAGCGTGCCGGTGGCCCGCGCCAGCCAGCCGATGCCGGGCCAGCCCGCCACCTCGGCCTTGGAGACGAAGTAGACGTTGCGCCGGCTGTTGAGCGCGAAGATGTCGAGCCAGCTGGTGTGGTTGGCGACGATGGCGCCGGGCCCGGTCATCCGGGGGCCGCGGGCCGAGATCGGCAGCCGCAGGATGACGAAGGCCATGCGGCAGACGAACTGGGTGATCCAGGGCGTCACCGGGCGGCGCACACCGCACAGCGGACGTTCCACCAGGCGGACAAGCAGCAGGAGCGCGAGGCATCCGAAGGTAACGGTGCCGAGCGCCCCGCCCCGCCAGATCACGCGCAGCCAGTCGCCTGCGCCAAGCGGCGGTCGGGCGGGCGGCTCTCCGCCCTCCCAGGTGAGGCTCATGCGCCCCCGGCGCGGGTGTAGAGCCCCGCCTGCCGCGCGTTGAGGCGCGCGCTGTCCATGACAAGACAGATGTCGGTGGTGTTGAAGTCGTGGTCGACGTAGGCGCCCTCGCCCACGAAGCCGCCGAGACGAAGGTAGCCCTTGATCAGCGCCGGCACCTCGAGCATGGCCGCGCGGCGGTCGAGATCGGCCTCGGGGATAAGATCCATGGACTGGAAGGCGCGGGAGCGCACGCGCAGCTCCTCCGGCGCAAGGTGCCTGTGATGCAGCAGCGAGAGCGGCGCGGCGAGCGCCTGCGGGTCGGTGCCGTGGAAGCTGGCGACGCCGAAGAGCACCTCGATCCCGTGCTGGCGCACGTAGTCGGCCAGCCCCTGCCAGAGCAGGAACATCGCCGGGCCGCCGCGGTAATCGGGGTGCAGGCAGGACCGGCCGAGCTCCATCAGCCGGCGTCCGCTGTTGCGGAGCTGAGAGAGGTCGTATTCGTCCTCGGAGTAGAACTGGCCGGCGCGGGCCGCCTGGTCGTCGCGCAGGAGGCGGTAGACGCCGACCACCTCGCCGCGATTCGTGTCGGTGGCGATCAGGTGGTCGAAATAGGGATCGAAGCGGTCGCGTTCGAGGCGATTTTCGTGATCCACCAGCGGGCCGTCGCCCCCAAGCTCCTCGACAAAGACGTCGTACCGCAGGCGCTGCGCGGCCGCGATCTCGTCTTCGGAGCCCGCAAGGCGCACGTCGAAGCCCTGCGCGGCCGCCATCCTCTGCCCCACAACCGTCATAGGGCTGCTTCTAGTCGATCACTTTCAAGCCAACAAGCCTCGACAGGGGAGACCGGGGAGAGGTGTGCGCGACGGAGATGAAAGGCTATGTTAACCTTCCTTAAACCATCTGGCCGTTAACCTAATCTCCGAAGTACGGGACAAGTGTGATCAGGCGACCATCCAGAACCAGCTTGCCTTCATCGGGAAAGTTCACCGTGATCTTCCCGCCGATGTTGGACTGCACCTGTCCGACGCCCCAGTCGGGACGGTCGGGATTCTGGACGAGCATGCCTGGCTCGAGCATCTGGTTCAGGTCACTCATGACTCCCTCCCATGGTGGAGTACGATATGTCGGACGATAGGGCGGCGCTCGCCGCATTGGTAGGGTCGCGCCTCTGCCACGATCTCATCAGCCCGATTTCAGCCATCCAGAACGGGCTGGAGCTGATCGCGCTGGAACAGGCCAGCGCCGCCCCTGCCCCGGAAATGCAGCTGATCCAGGACAGCTGCACCAATGCCACCGCGCGGATCCGGCTTTTCCGCGTGGCCTTCGGGTCGGCAGGGTCCGAGCAGGTCATGTCCAGCCGGGACATGACCGATATCCTGGCCGGTGTCACGCAGGGCGGGCGGATCGCTGCAAAGTGGACGCTTACCGAGGATCTGCCCCGGTTCGAGGCGCAATTGCTCAGCCTCGCCTTTCTGTGCTGCGAAAGCGCCCTCTCCGCGGGTGGCGAAGTCAGCTTCGCGCGGGTGGACGGGATCTGGCAGATCGTGGCGAGCGGGCCGCGGATGCGGATCGAACCCGAGATCTGGGCCTGTCTCGGCGGGCCGGCGGTCGTGGAGGAGATCTCACCATCGCGGGTGCAGTTCGCGCTGCTGTCGCTTTTCGCCCGCGAAAGCGGCATGGGCCTTCTGGCCCGCACCGAAGAGACGCGCATCGACATCCGGATCGGCTAGACCCCCGGGCCTAGCCGCGCACCGTTCCGTTTCCGGTTACGAGGTACTTGAAGCTGGTGAGTTGTTCCGCCCCGACCGGGCCGCGGGCGTGCATCTTGCCTGTGGCGATGCCGATCTCGGCGCCCATGCCGAATTCGCCGCCGTCGGCAAACTGCGTCGAGGCGTTGCGCATGAGGATGGCGCTGTCGAGCCGCTGGAAGAAACGGTCGGCGCAAGCGTCGTCCTCGGTGAGGATGCAGTCGGTGTGGTTGGAGCCGTACTGGCGGATATGGGCGATGGCGGCGTCCACGTCGGGCACGACCTTGGCCGCGACGATCATGTCGAGGTATTCGCGGCCCCAGTCGTCGTCCTGCGCCGGTGTGATGCCCTCGATGCCCTGAAGCGTCGCGTCGCCGCGCACCTCGACCCCGGCCTCGGCCAGCGCACCGAGGATGTCGCGGCCGAGGGTCCCGGCGACGTCCTCGTGGATCAGCAGGCATTCGGCGGCGCCGCAGATGCCGGTGCGGCGGGTCTTGGCATTCAGCACCACCTCGAGCGCCTTGGCCGGGTCGGCGGCCTTGTCGATGTAGATGTGCACGATGCCTTCGAGGTGGGCGAAGACGGGCACGCGGGCCTCGCGCTGTACGAGGCCGACGAGGCCCTTGCCGCCGCGCGGCACGATCACGTCGATGGTGTCGGTCATGGTGAGCATCTCGCTCACCGCGGCGCGGTCGCGGGTGGGGACAAGCTGGATCGCGTCCTCGGGCAGGCCCGCAGCGCGCAGCCCCTCGACGAGGCAGGCGTGGATGGCGCCGGAGGAATGGAAGCTTTCCGAGCCGCCGCGCAGGATGACGGCGTTGCCGGCCTTGAGGCAGAGCGCGCCCGCGTCGGCGGTCACGTTGGGGCGCGATTCGTAGATCACGCCGACAACGCCGAGCGGCGTGCGCACGCGCTGGATGTGCAACCCGCTGGGGCGGTCCCATTCGGTCATGACGGCGCCCACGGGATCGGCCTGGGCGGCGACGGCGCGCAGGCCGTCGCAGATGCCCTTGATGCGGTCCTCGTCGAGCTTGAGCCGGTCCATCATGGCGTCGCTCAGGCCCTTGTCGCGGCCGAAGGCGATGTCCTTGGCGTTTTCCTCGACGATCTCGGCGCGGCGGGCCCAGACGGCGTCGGCGGCGGCCTCGAGGGCTGCGCGTTTCACCTCGGCTGGGGCAAAGGCAAGCTCCGCAGCGGCCGTTTTCGCGCGCTGGCCGATTTCGGCCATCAGGGCGGGAATGTCGGTCATGTCCTTCATGTCGGAGCCTCCTGAACCTTTTGCAGGATGGGGATTGGACCCTTGGTTAACCGGTTTTCGCCGATGTCTGAAGGGCCATGTCGTCCCGGTGGATGAGCACGGCGCGACCGGGGTAGCCCAGAAGCTCCTCGATCTCGGCGCTGCGGTGGCCGGCGATGAGGCCGGCCTCTTCGGCGGTGTAGCGGGCGAGGCCGTGGCCCAGCACGTGGCCCTCGGGATCGCGGATGGCAACCGGGTCGCCGCGGCCGAAGTTGCCCTCGATGCGGGACAGCCCCGCGGGCAGGAGCGACTTGCCCTGCCCCAGCGCGCGGACGGCGCCCGCGTCGACAAAGACGGCTCCGCGCGGCTTCATGGCCGAGATCCAGCGCTTGCGGGCGATATGGGGATCGGTCTGCGGCGTGAAGAGGGTGCATTTCGCGCCCTCTTCGAGCGCGCGCAGGGCGTGGGCGGAAGCGCCCTGCCCGATCAGCATGGCGCAACCGGCAGCGGTGGCGGTCTTGGCGGCGAGCACCTTGGTCTTCATGCCGCCCTTGGACAGGCCCGAGCCCGCGTCGCCGGCCATGTCCTCGATCGCGGGGGTGATTTCGGCCACTTCGGCCAAGTGCCGGGCGTCGGGGTCGCTGTTGGGGTTGCCGGTGTAGAGCCCGTCGACGTCCGACAGCAGCACAAGCATGTCGGCGCCCACGGTGACGGCCACCTGCGCGGCGAGCCGGTCATTGTCGCCGTAGCGGATCTCGTCCGTGGCGACGGTGTCGTTCTCGTTCACGATGGGGACCGTGCCGAGGTTGACCAGCGTGCCCAGCGTGGCGCGGGTGTTGAGGTAGCGGCGGCGCGAGGTGGTGTCCTCGAGCGTGACCAGCACCTGCGCGGTGGTGATGTCGTGAGGCGCGAGCGCCTCTTCGTAGGCGCGGGCGAGGCGGATCTGGCCGACGGCGGCGGCGGCCTGGCTTTGTTCAAGCGGCAGCGTGCCTTCGGCCAGCTTCAGCACGCCGCGCCCCAGCGCGATGGAACCCGACGAGACAAGGATCACGTCCGCGCCGCGCGCCTTGAGGCGGGCGACGTCCTCGGCCAATGCCTTGAGCCAGTCGGCGCGCAGCGCGCCGGTGTCGCGGTCGACCAGAAGCGCCGAGCCGATCTTGACGACGATCCGCCGTGCCGAACTCAGGGTTCCCAAGGACCTTCCTCCTCGAGGTGGTCGCCGCGTTCGAAGGCGCGCTTCTCGGAGACGTGGGGCCGCAGGGCGCGGAGCACCTCCTGCACGCCTTCACCGCTGGCGCCGGACATGAGGCGCACGTCCTCGGCCCCGGCGGCTTCCAGCTCCTCCTTGAGGAAGGCGCGTTCCTCGTCGTCGAGCGCGTCGATCTTGTTCAGCACGGTCACGCGCGGCTTGTCGGCGAGGCCCGCACCGTAGGCGTCGAGCTCGTTGCAGATGGTCTGCCAGTCCTCGATGAGCGAGCCGCTGGTGCCGTCGAGCAGGTGCAGCAGCACCGCCGAGCGTTCGACGTGACCGAGGAAGATGTCGCCCAGACCGCGCCCCTCGTGTGCGCCCTCGATGAGGCCGGGAATGTCGGCCACGACGATCTCGGTATCGTCGACACCAACCACGCCGAGATTCGGGTGCAGCGTGGTGAAGGGATAGTCGGCGATCTTGGGCCGCGCGTTGGAGGTCGCGGCGAGGAAGGTGGACTTGCCCGCGTTGGGCAGCCCGACAAGGCCGACATCCGCGATGAGCTTCAGTCGCAGCCAGAGCGTGCGCTCGACACCCGGTTGGCCGGGGTTGGCGCGGCGCGGGGCCTGGTTGGTCGAGGTCTTGAAGCGCAGGTTGCCCCAGCCGCCGTTGCCTCCGCGTGCGAGCTGCACGCGCTGGCCCAGTTCGGTCAGGTCGGCCACGACCGTTTCGCCGTCCTCGTCGAGGATCTCGGTGCCCACGGGCACGCGGAGGGTAATTTCCTCGCCGTCGCGGCCGGTGCGGTTGCTGCCCATGCCGCCCTGCCCGTTCTGGGCGAACCAGTGCTGCTGGTAGCGGAAGTCGATGAGCGTGTTGAGACCGTCCACGGCCTCGGCCCAGACGCTGCCGCCGTCGCCGCCGTCACCGCCGTCCGGGCCGCCGTATTCGATGAATTTTTCGCGGCGGAAGCTGATGCAGCCGTTCCCGCCCCCGCCCGAGCGGATGTAGACCTTGCAGAGATCGAGGAACTTCATGGGATGGGCTTTCGCGTATGGCCTTTGGCGGGGGTGTATCCCCTGCGCCCTGCCGCCTCAAGCGGCGTGGTGGCACCCCCGGGACCGTCCCCGGGGGCATGAGGGATGCGCCCGACCTGTCAGCCGAGACGCTTGAGATAGGTCCAGGTCGGCACGGTGGCACCGCGGGCGACGGAATAGGCCTCGGCATCGCCGATGTAGTCGAAGCCGCAGTGCACCAGCACCCGCGCCGAGGCGGGGTTGTCCTGAAAGACGCTGGCGAACATCGTCTCGCTTCCCAGAGGGTTGGCATCGACCAGCGCCTGCACCGCCTCGGAGGCGAGGCCGGTGTTCCAGTAGGGCGGCGCAACCCAGAAGCCGATCTCGGACTGGTTGCGATCCATGCGTTCGAGCGCGATCACGCCCATGAGCTCGGACCCGCCGGTCTTGGTCGAATCCATGACCCAGATGTCCTCGTCGCGGCCGTCCTTGGTGGCACGGGTCACGAAGGCCTCGGACGCGCCGGGCGGCAGCGGGTGGGGAATCGACGTGGTCATGCGCGCAAGACGCTTGTCCGAGGTGTAGAGCTCCAGAAGGCCCATGTCGGACCGGCGCACCGGGCGCAGGTCGAAACGTTCCGTGGAGATCACCTGCTGGTCCTGGACCGGGGTCTCGATGTTCATGTCGCTCCTCCTCTGAACGGCACGTGGCGCGGGCTCTCCGCACCTTGTTGAACCGCGGGGTCTTGCGGTCCTGCTAAACCTGCCAGCCCCCCGGCCGTTCCGCCGGTCCGTGACACGGGCATGCGGAAACGAAGAAGGGGACCGGCGCCTTGCCGATCCCCTTCATGTGTTCGTTGCGCCGGGGTTCGGCTTATTCGGCAGCCTCCGCTGCCGGCAGCACGGAAATGAAGGTACGACCCTTCAGGCCCTTGCTGAAGGACACGTTGCCCTCCGTCGTGGCGAAGATCGTGTGATCCTTGCCCATGCCGACGCCTTCACCGGGCCAGAACTTCGTGCCGCGCTGGCGCACGATGATGTTGCCCGGGATTGCGAGTTCACCGCCGTAGAGCTTCACGCCCAGTCGACGGCCGGCAGAGTCGCGTCCGTTACGGGAGGAACCGCCTGCTTTCTTGTGTGCCATGTGTCTCTCTCCTTAGGCTCAGGCCAGCGTCTTCGCCTGCTCGACCCACTCGGGCTTCACCTTGGTCGCCTCGAAGGTGTCGGCGTCCAGGGCTGCGAGCTGGGCAAAGGTGGTGATGCCGGCTTCGTACAGCTTCTTGGCGGCGGCGGGGCCGACACCGTTGATCTTGGTCAGGTCGTCGCCTGCGCCCTCGGCCGTGCCGGCCGCGGAGGCGGGTTCGGCCTTGGCTTCGTTGTTCTTGACGCGGGCGACCATGTCGTCCTGTTCGTCCGCGTTCGAGGTGTAACGGTCGACGCCGAGACCAAGAGCCCCGGCAACGCCGGCACCCATGGCGGCCTTCACGCCGGTCTTGTCGCCACCCTCGGACAGGATCTCGGTGATCCGGACGGTGGTGAGCTGCTGGCGGTGACCCTTGGTCCGCTTGGAGCTGTGCTTCCGGCGGCGGCGGGTGTAGTGGATGACCTTCTCACCCTTGATCTGGTCGACCACTTCGGCCTGTACCGCGGCGCCGGCCACGAAGGGCGCGCCCACGACGGTGCTGTCGCCGCCGAGCATCAGGATGTCGTTGAACTGGACGGTTTCGCCCGCATCGGCGGCCAGCTTCTCGATCCGGAGCGTGTCGCCCGACTGGACCTTGTACTGTTTGCCACCGGTTTTCATAACCGCGAACATCTATCGCGTTCCTCTTCTTCTCTGCCGCGTCCTGTGGCCCCCGGATCGGGCGTTTCGCGGAAGGGCCCCTGCCCTGCCAGCCTCGGACGGCGTGCCCCGCGGTGCGGGACAATGTTGACAAAAACGAAAGGCGGGGCCGAAGCCCCGTCTCTGCGTAGCGCGCATATGGTCCGCGACGGCCCCTCTTGTCAAGCGCGCAGGCTGCCTCGCGCGCGTCTTTTCAGAGGTCCTCGCCCTGCATTTCCCGCGCCGCGGCGAGACCGAGCGCGTAGGAGATCGAATCGTACATGGTGTTGAAGCCGGTGAAGAGCGCGCGGTTCATCAGGCGCCCTTCGTCGGTGGCCGAAAGCTCCACGTAGTCCTCGAGCCGGGCCTGCTCGAGCGGCGTGTAGGCCATGAGCATGAAGCCGTAGAGCCAGTCGCGGGTGTCTGCGCGGGTTTCCTCCTCGGTGGCCCAGACCTCGGAGAGGATCTCGCCCTCGGTGATCTCGATCGCGCCGCCGTCGGCGAGGCCCTGGTAGAACTGGAACGAGGCGTTCAGGGCACCGGCGACGTTGGCCTCGACAAGGTCGTTGGCCTCGACGAAGCGCTCCACCTCCAGCAGCACCGGGTCGTCACTGCCCTCGATGGCACGGAAGCGCTCGCGCGCGGCGGCCTCGGTGCCCTCGTCGATCATCGCCTCGCGCGCTACGAGTTCCAGCGCGACCACGTGCTGCCCCTCCTGGCTTTCGAGGAAGTCAAGGATCGCGGGAACCTCCTGTCCTTCGAGCCCCTCTTCGACGCCCTCGCGGACGATCTCGCGCATGCGATCGGTGTCGTAGATCTCGGACACGACCTCTTCCCAGCGCGCGCTGGCGGGGCGTCCGAACATGTCGGTCGAAAGATCGCGACCGTAGTCCATCCCCTCGTCGCGCATGATCCGGAGCATGTCGTCGATGCGCAGCGCCTCGAGCAGATCGTCGGCGGGCGCTGCCCGAAGCGGCACGGATGTCACGATGAGCGCGGCAAGCGCACTGGCGAGAAGACGGGGCATGATCGATCCTCAATGAAGGCCGTATCCAGCTTAGGGCGCGGCCCGCATCTTTCCAATGGCCTCACCCTGGGTCAGGTCGGGAAATTCCCTGTTGCACGCCCCGGGACGATTTACTAGATGGCTCTCCACACGACCCCCGCGGAGAGGTGCCGGAGTGGTCGAACGGGGCGGTCTCGAAAACCGTTGACCCTTCACGGGGTCCCAGGGTTCGAATCCCTGTCTCTCCGCCACTACTCCCTGATTTTATTAGGGAAATCTGCGTTTCGAGGCGGCTACCCGCCAAAGACCCCGCCATTGAGGAAAAGCTTGCCAACGGACGCCTGACAGATGCCCGCATCTCGCTGGCCTCTCCCACACCTAGAGCGCCAGCGCTAGATCAGGCGCCAGCGCTAGATCAGGCCCGCGCCGCCGCTTCTTTAATCGCAAGCTGCACATCCAGCTCGGCGACCCCCTGCAAGACCTCTCCGTTACTTGCGAGCTGGAAGCCTGAGAACTTCTTCAGAACCGTCTGCTCAATGTCCTGGGCGGTTTGAGCGTCGGCGACCTTGTGCGTGAAAGTCAGCTTCCACTCCAGCTTTGTTACTTCCGTCGGCTCTGTTGCGCAAATCGCCTGATAGCCGAGGCTCCCCTTTCCCCGGACGCACTTATCCCATGGGCTCGGTGACAGGTATTCCGAGCGCGGTGTA
>NZ_QBKN01000013.1 GCF_003054175.1 Allosediminivita pacifica | reverse complement strand
GGCCATGGACGTGCGCTACCTCTCCACCGTCTCCTTCCGCCGCGACCTCGCGATCATCTACAAGACCGCTGCCGCCGTCACAGACCGCACCGGCAGGTAGACCACGGGCCGGGCCTCGCCGGCGATGGAACCCGGGCGGGGCGGATCGGTTGAACGGGCACGAGCAGGCGCGATCGAGAGACGCGCCCAAGCTTTTGCCTTGCCAAGGATGCCACGGAGGCCCCGAAAACATGAGCGACGCTGCCACCGAAAGGGCCCCCGCGAGGGGCGGCAGAAAGCCCTCGAGCGGACCGCGCGCGGTTCCCGCCATGGTCGACCGCCTTCGCGAGCTGGCGCAGGACCGGGACCAGGTCAGTTTCGACCAGCTGGTGCAGACCATGGGGCAGCAGGGCAACGCACCGCTGCTGATGGTCTGTGCGCTGCTGATGATCTCGCCCATCGGGATGATCCCCGGGGTCGGCGGGGCGCTGGGGGTGGTCGTGGCGATCGTTGGGTTTCAGATCCTGATGCGCCAGACCCGCATCGACCTGCCGCACTTCATCGGCAAGCGCTGCATTCCCGCCCGGCACATCCGGAAGACGGCCGACAAGATCCACCCGGCGGCGGATTTCCTGCGGAGGTTCCTGCATGTCAGGCTGACCAGCCTCGCCGAGGGGCGGGCTTCGCTTTCGGTGGTGGCCGTGATCCTGATGCTCGGCGGCGGCTCGCTGCTGGTGCTCGGCGCGATACCGGTGGCCACGCCCCTGATCGGGCTGCCGGTGGCGGTCTATGCCTTCGGGATCATCGCGCGGGATGGCGCCGTGGTGGCGGGCGGCCATGTGCTGGTCGTGCTGGTGACGGCCGGGATCTGGTATTTCCGGGCCCAGACCGGCGGCTAGGTTAGACCGTCCCCCGGGGGTGTCCCGGGCCGGGACATCCCTGCGCTCACGTAAAATCAATGGGTTACAGAGGCACATTAACCATTCATTAGGATTCGGCCCGTTGCGCCAGCACTGGGACTGACCGGCTATGGATGGCGCAAAGCCCCAAGCAACCGCCTCCAAAAGAGGCAATGGACGTCGGGCGGCTTCGCGGCGGCGCGCATACGGGAGTGAGCGCCCCTCCATGATACGGGCGGTGTCGCTCTGCCACTCCCTCTCACCCGAGCCCTGTGCCGTGATCCGAAGATCATCGCGTAATATACTGTCAGTCATGACTCTATATACGAGTTCACTCCAGAACCGGTGACTTCCGAAGCGGCGCCCCCGCGCGGCGGCACCTCGCGTGCCGACAGAAAAACTCAGCGGACTTCGGCAGTTTTCGTCATCTCCCCGAAAAAGCTCACAAGGCGGCATCATTATTCTCAGCAAGCTGTCCGGACCGGCGCGTTGACACCTCGCCTGACCCTTGGGCAGGCTTGGGCGAAGGACGTACGGGCCCAATCCGCACCGCACCGGCCCTTGTCCCGTCCGAGGCGGAGAGAACCGCGCCGGGCAACATGAACAATAAGCCGCAAATGCGGCAATCCAAACAGGAAAGGCGCCTCGGCGCCGCGACCACCGGCATGGCCTCGCCTTGCCGGAACAGGGAGACACTTGCCTATGAAGACCTCCTCGACCGATCTCGACCGCCGCGCCTTTCTCGGGCGCTCCGCGGCCTTTGCCGCCGCGACCGGATCGACCAGCCTGTCGCTGGGGCTTGCCGGCGCGCGCCCCGCCGAGGCCCAGGCCAAGCCGCTCGTGATCGCCGCCCCCGCCACGCCGCAGTCGCTCGACTCCGAGTTCGACGGCTCGCTCGGGACGCTGGACATGATCGGCTGTCTCTACGACAGCCTCGTCGCCTTCGAGACCGTGCCCGATCCCGAGATCGAGGGCGTCATGCGCGAGGATGTCACCGACTACCCCGACCTGCCCGGCGGCGTGAAGATCACCGGCAAGCTGGCCGAAAGCTGGGAGGTGGCCGAGGACAGTTCCTGGGCCGAGTTCAAGCTGCGCGAAGGCGTGCTGTCGAACTGGGGCAACGAGCTGACCGCAGAGGACGTGGTCTACACCTGGGAGCGCAAGTTCGCGCTTGGCGCCATCGGCGGGTTCTTCACCAAGCTCCTGGGCATGAGCGGACCGGAAAACGTAACTGCTGTAGACACTTACACGGTGCGCTTCGAGTTGCCTCAGCCCAATCCCCTGCTGATGAAGCTGCAGCTCAATCTCTACAACAACATCCTCGACGGCACGAAGTGCCGCGAGATGGCAACCGAGGACGACCCCTGGGCGCGCGACTTCATCGCCAATGACAGCGCGGGGTTCGGCCCCTATCGCCTTGCCAACCTCGTGCGCGGGCAGCAGGCGGTTCTGGTGGGCCGCGAGGACTACTGGAACGGGATGCCGGCGATCCAGCAGGTGGTCTATCGGGAGGTGCCGACATCGGCCACGCGGTCATCGCTGGTACGCGGCGGAGCAGTCGACATCGCGCTGGTCCTTCAGCCGCTCGAGATCGAGCAGCTTGCCCAGACGCAGGGCGTCAAGGTCGCCTCGATCGAGGCCTCGCCGATGTTCTGGGTCGAGCTTAACACCGAGTTCGCCCCCTTCGACCAGGTCGCGGTGCGGCAGGCGATGAACTACGCCTTCCCCAAGGAGCAGGTGATCGAGACGATCTACCGCGGCACCGCCGATCCCATGACCGGCCCGATGCCCGCGATCTACCCCGGCTTCAAGCCGACGGCGGACTACCGGCAGGACCTCGAGCGCGCGCGTGCGCTGCTGGCCGAGGCGGGGCTCGCCGACGGCTTCGAGACCTCGCTTGCCTACAACGCCGGCGACCCGATCCAGGAGCCGATGGCGATCCTCTACCAGACCGCCCTGCGCGAGATCGGCGTGGAGCTTTCGCTGCGCAAGATTCCCGCGGGCACCTACTTCAACGAGGTCTCGGGGCGGACCCAGCCGATGATCTTCTTCACCGACACGCCGTGGTGCCCGGACCCGGGCTATTCCATGCAGCTCTATTTCGACAGCGCGACCTTCTCGAACTACAGCAACTACGCCAACGAGCGGGTGGACGAGCTTCTGCGCGCAGCCTCGCTGTCGCCGGACAATGCCGAGCGCTTCAAGATGATGGCCGAGGCACAGGACATCATCGGTGAGGAGGCGCCCTGGGTCTTCATCGGCTACCCGAAGTTCACCGTGACCATGCGCGAGAACGTCGAGGGCCTGACCTACTACACCTCGAACAACCTGCGGTTCCAGGACTTCAGCTACGCGAGTTCCTGATCCGCGGCGGCCGGCCACTGGCGTTCCCCCACCCGCGGTGGCCGGCCTTCTTCCATCACAGTTCGGGAGGAGCCCATGAGTGTCCAGGAAGCGGAAGGCGCGGTCATGCCCGCCGACAGAGGCGATCCCGCCTCGCGCGCCTCGCGGCTGCGGTTCGCGCGCGACGTGGCCCGCGTACGGCCAGATTTCGCGCTTGGTTACGTGATCGTGGGGCTGGTCTGCCTGCTGGCCATCTTCGCGCCCTGGCTCAGCCCCTACAGCCCGGTCAGCGCCGATCCCTCCGCCTACCTCCAGCCGCCGTCGCTGGCCCATCCGCTGGGCACCGACAACACCGGAATGGATATCGCCACGCGGCTGATCTACGCGCCGCGGATCGACCTTGCCATCGCGCTGCTGGGCACGGCGGTGTCGGCCCTGATCGGCATCCCTCTGGGCGCGCTGGTGGGCTACTACGACGGCGTGCGCACGGTGCAGAAGACCTTTGCCGCCACGGTCATGCGCATCATGGACGTGCTGCAGGCCTTCCCGGTCTTCGTCTTCGCGATCTGCCTGGTGGCGGTCTTCGGGCAGTCGATCGGGTCGATCGTGGCAGCCATCGCCTTCGTCAACATTCCCATCTACCTGCGCCTGATGCGGACGCAGGTGCTGACCCTGCGGGGCACGCGCTTCGTCGAGGCGGCCTTCGTGTCGGGCGCCTCGGACCTGACGATCCTGCGGCGCCACATCATCCCCAATGCCATGGCCCCGGCGCTGTCGCAGCTCTCGGTGAACATCGGCTGGTCGATCCTGCTGACCGCGGCGCTGAGCTTCGTGGGTGCTGGCGTCGAGGCGCCGACGCCCGAGTGGGGGTCGATGATCGCCTCGGGGTTCCAGAGCGTGATGACGGGCCAGTGGTGGCCCTCGGTCTTTCCGGGCGTGGCGCTGGGGCTGACGGTCTTCGGCTTTGCCCTGATCGGGTCGAGCGTCGAGGTACTGAGCGATCCGGTGGCGCGGCGCAGGCTGTCGCAGGCAGCGCAACGGCGGGCGGTTCGCCGCAAGGAGGCGTGACATGCAGATCCTGCGCTACATCCTGAAACGGCTGCTGTTCGTGATCCCGCAGATGCTGGGAATCCTGTTCATCAGCTTCTTCCTGATCAAGCTCATCCCGGGCGATCCGGCGGTGCTGATGCTGGGGCCCAACGCGACCGCCGACGCGGTGGCGAAACTGCGGGCCGAGATGGGGCTCGACCTGCCGGTGTTCCAGCAGTTCATGATCTACCTCGGCAACGTGCTGCAGGGGGACCTGGGCATGTCCTGGCAGAGCGCGCGACCGGTGCTGAGCGACCTGATGACGCGCTTTCCCGCCACGCTGGAGCTTGTGACGCTGTCGCTGCTGCTGGCGGTGGTGATCGGGCTGGGGCTGGGCATCGCGTCGGCCATGCGGCCCAGGGGGGCGGTGCGGAAGGCGGCAAACTACTACGGGCTGCTGTCGGGCGCGATCCCGGATTTCTGGCTGGCGCTGGTGTTCATCTTCGTCTTCTACACGCTGCTGGGCTGGGCCCCGGCGCCGCTGGGGCGGTATTCGATCATGCTGATCCCGCCGCAGACCATCACCGGGTCGGTCCTGGTGGACAGCCTGATTACCGGGCGCTTCGACGTGTTCATGTCGGCGCTGAGCCACCTGGCGCTGCCGGTGCTGACGCTGGGGCTGGTGAACGCGGGGCCGATCCTGAAGGCGACGCAGTCGTCGATGGACCGGGCACTGGGATCGGACTTCATCGCCTACGCGCGCATGAACGGGCTGCCGCGGCGGATGATCCGGCGGCAGGCGCTGCGGGCGGCGCTGCCCAACATCATCACCATCATCAGCGTGCTCTACAGCTTCACCATCGGCGCGGCGGTGCTGGTCGAGATCGTCTTCGGCTGGGGCGGCGCGGGGCAGTACGCCGTGGCGGGCGTGCTGAACTCGGACCTGAACCCGGTGCTGGGCTTCGTGATCTTCTCGGCCGTGCTGTCGCTGATCGTCTACCTCATCGTCGATCTTCTCTACTTCGCGCTCGATCCGCGCACGCGGGGCTAGGAGGACCATGACCTACCAGGACAAGACAGACACCACCGAGGCGCAGGCCGTGGCCGCGCCGGTGCTGGAACTCGAGGGCATCACCGTCGCCTATCCCCGCTACGGGGAAAGCGATCACGTGGCGCTGGACGCGGTGGACCTGAAGATCCGCCGCGGCGAGATCGTGGGCCTCGTGGGTGAAACCGGCGCAGGCAAGACGCTTCTGACCCGCACCGTGATGGGCGCCATCCCGGGCGGGGGAGAACACACCTCCGGGGCCATGCGCTACAACGGCACGCCCTTCACCGACCTCCCCGACGATAAGAGCCCGGTGCGCCCGGCAAAGGACATCGCGCTCATCGTGTCGAACCCGCGGCGCGAGCTGAATCCGGTTCTGACCGTGGGCCAGCAGATCGTGAACGTCATCCGGCATCACCTGGGCCTGTCCGAGAAGGAGGCACGCGCCCGCGCGGTCGACATGCTCCGGGCCGTGGCCATCCCCGACCCAGAAAGCCGCATGGACGCCTGGCCGCACGAGCTTTCGGGGGGGATGGCGCAGCGCGTCGTCATCGCCATCGCGCTGTCGTGCGACCCGGGCCTCGTGATCTCGGACGATGCCACGTCGGCGCTCGACGTGACCGTGCAGCTGCAGGTCCTGAACCTCATGAAGGAGATGGTCGCGGGCTCCGAGACCGCCGCGCTGATCATCACGCGCGACATCGCCATCACGGCGCATTACTGCGACCGGGTGGTGATCCTCTACAAGGGCGAGGTCGTGGAAGAGGCACCGCGCGACGCCTTCTTCGACCGCCCCCATCATCCCTATTCCATCAACCTGCTGGCGGCCTTCGCCCATTCGCCCGCGCTGCGCGAAGCCTGGTGGGACGTACCACCGCTGGCAGACGGCACCCGGCCCGCATGCCGCTTCGCCGACCGCTGCGCCCGGCGCCAGCCGCGCTGCGTCTCGGAGGCGCCTGCCCTGCGCGACTGCGGCGCGGGGCGCCGCGTGCGCTGTCACTACCCCGTGGAGGCCGGAACATGACCCTTCTGAGCGTGCAGGACCTCGTGAAGCATTTCCCCGTTTCGGGGTCATCCAAGCTGGTGAAGGCACTCAACGGCGTCACCTTCGAGATCGAGCGCGGCGAGACCTTCTCGCTCGTGGGTGAAAGCGGTTCGGGCAAGACCACCGTGGGCCGCGCCGTGGTGGGGCTGATCGAGGCCACCTCGGGCGCCATCGTCTTTGACGGCAAGCCCATGAGCTGGAAGCGCAACATCCGCAGCCCCGAGCTGCGCGGCCGTATCCAGTTCGTCTTCCAGGAGCCGGGCGAGAGCTTCAACCCGCGCGAACCCGTGGCCGCCGCCATGATCGAGCCGCTGAAGTACCTCGGGATGAACCGCAGCGACCGCGACAGGCGGCTTGCCGAGGTGCTGGAGCTGATCCGCATGCCCATGGCGACCGCGATGAAGCTGCCCGACGACCTGTCGCCGGGGATGCTTCAACGCGCCGCCGTGGGCCGCGCGATCATCACGCGCCCCGATCTCGTGGTGCTGGACGAGCCCACCTCGGCGCTCGATCCCACGGCGCGGGCCGAGATCGTCGACCTGCTGATCTCGGTCCAGAAGAAGATGGAGACGGCCTACCTGTTCATCTCGCACGATCTGTCCACCGTGCGCTTCCTGACCGACCGGATCTGCGTGATGTACCTCGGATCGGTCATGGAGACGGGGCCGGCCGAGAAGGTCTTTCTCGATCCGCGGCACCCCTATTCCGTCGGCCTCATGGCCTCGGTGCTGCTGCCGCATCCCTCGTTGAAGACACCCGAACGCATGAAGCTCGAGGGCGAGATCCCCTCGCCGCTGGACCTGCCGCCGGGATGCCCGCTCGCCTCGCGCTGCCCGCTGGTCGAGCCGGCCTGCCGCGAGAGGATGCCCCTGCCGGAATACCCGCAGCCGAAACACCTCGTGCACTGCATCAACCATCACAAGCTGGAGCGCGCCGACGTGGTCAGTGACCGGTTCGAGACCTTCCATACCCTCTCGGACCGCATCCTGCGGCAGGGCCTGCCGGAGCGCGTGGCATGAGCGCGCTCGCTGGCATGACCGCGCTGGTGACCGGCGGCGCCTCGGGCATCGGGCTGGAGATCGCGACGCTCTTCGCCAGCGAAGGGGCGAAGGTGGGCGTGATCGACATGGCGCCCTGCGCCGATTTCCCAGCCGTGCAGGCCGACGTGACCGACCCCGGGGCCGTGACCGCCGCCGTGGCGAAGCTGGCGGGCCTGACCGGTCCCGCGACGATCCTGGTCAACGCGGCGGGCATCGACGTGATCGCCCCGCTGGAGGAGGTGGACCTCGCGCTCTGGAACAGGATGCTGGCGGTGCACCTGACGGGGACCTTCCTCGTGACGCAGGCGGTGCTGCCGGCCATGCGTGCCGCCGGCAGCGGGCGGATCATCAACCTCTCCTCGCAGCTGGGCCACCGCGGCGCGGCGGGCATGGTGCCCTACTGCACCGCCAAGGCGGGCATCCTCGGCTTCACCAAGTCACTTGCCCGCGAGGTGGCAGAAGACGGCATCACGGTGAACTGCCTCGCCCCCGGGCCCATCGACACGCCGCTGGTGGCTTCGCTGCCGGCCGAGGTCGTGGGCGCCATCGTCGAGGAACTGCCCATGAAACGGCTCGGCACCGTGGCCGAGGTGGCCCATGCCGCGCTTCTGCTGGCGCGCGCCGAGGGCGGCTTCTTCACCGGCACGAGCCTCAACATGAACGGCGGCCACGTCATGATGTGACGCCCCCCTTCCCACTCAGCAAGGTAAGACAGGAATGATACTCGAAGGACGCAAACTCCTGGTGACGGGCGCGCAGCAGGGCATCGGCGCGGCGGTCGCGCTAAGGGCGGCAGAAGCGGGCGCGGACGTGGCGCTGAACTACCTCGACGACGAGGCCGCGACCCGGGCCATCGCCGAGACCATCACCGGCATGGGCCGCAAGGCGGTGCTGGTCCGGGGCGACGTCACCGACATCGGCGCCTTGCCCGACATGGTCGCGCAGGCGGCCGAGGGGCTCGGCGGGCTGGACCTCTTGTGCAACAACGCGGGCATCTACCCGCGCCAGCCGATCCTCGAGCTCGAGGAAAGCATCTGGGACGCAACGCTGACGGTGAACCTCAAGGCCAACGCGTTCCTGTCCAAGGCCTTCGCGCTGCACTGCAAGGCGGCGGGCTGTGCCGGTGCCATCGTGTCGATGTCCTCGCTCGCGGTGCAGGGCTGGCAGGACTCGGCGCATTACTGCGCCTCGAAGAGCGGGATCATCGGGCTGACCCGGACCCTCGCGATCGAGCTTGCACCGCTGAACATCCGCGCCAACGCGATCGCGCCGGGGCTGATTGACACCGCCCAGCCGCGCGGCGGCTACACCGAGGAGCAGCTCAAGGAGCTGGTCGCCGGCACGCTGGCCGGGCGCTGGGGCACTGCGGACGAGGTGGCCGAGACCACCGTCTACCTTCTCAGCGATACCGCGAGCTTCGTGAACGGCCAGCTGATCCACGTGAACGGCGGCGCCTTCTTCAGCTGACCCCAAGACCCAGAGGAGATCCCCAATGGACATCGGCGTCTTTCTTCCAAACGGCCGCAACGGCTACATGATCTCGACCGCGGCCAAGCAGTTCGATCCGACCTACCGGCAGCATCTCGAGATCATCAACAAGATCGACCGGCACAGCATGGAATTCGGGCTGGCGATGGTGAAGTTCCGCGGCTTCGGCGGGCAGACCGGCTACTGGGATTCCGCGCTAGAGGCCTTCACGCTCTGCGCGGGTCTGGCTGCGGCCACCGAAAACGTGAAGCTCTTTGCCTCGGCGGCGATCCTGTCGCTGCCGCCCGCGATTACCGCGCGCATGATCTCGACCATGGACAGCATCGCGCCGGGGCGCGTGGGGGTGAACATCGTGACCGGCTGGCAGCCGGCGGAATACACGCAGCAGGGGCTGTGGCCCGGCGACGAGTACTTCGGCTACCGCTACGACTACGCCTCGGAGTACTGTACCGTGCTGCGCGACCTGTGGGAGAGCGGGGTCAGCAACTTCAGGGGCGATCATTTCACCATGGAGGACTGCCGCCTGTCGCCGCGCCCCTCGGGCAAGATCGACATCGTGGCCGCCGGGCAGAGCCCGCGGGGCATGAAGTTCGCCGCCGAACATGCCGACTACGGCTTTGCCTTCTGCACCGGGATCAACACGCCCACGGCCTTTGCCGGCACCAACGAGCGCATGCTCGCGGCGGCGGCAGAAAGCGGTCGGGACGTGGGGGCCTACGTACTTGTCATGATCATCGCGGAGGAGACCGACGCGCTGGCCGAGGCCAAGTGGCGCAAGTACTCCGACGCGGTGGACGTGGATGCGCTAAGCTGGATGGCCGAGCAGTCGGGCCGCGATGCCAAGGCCGATACCACGGGCACGGCCAAGCGCATCAACCTGCCCGAGGGCGCGGCCAACCAGAACATGGGCACGCTGGTTGGCAGCTACGAGAGCGTGGCGCGCATGCTCGACGAGATGGCGGAAGTGCCCGGGACCAGGGGCATCATGCTGGCCTTCGACGACTACGACACCGGCATCGACGTCTTCGGCGAGAAGATCCAGCCGCTGATGCGCTCGCGAGACGCAAAGCTCAGCGCCGCCTGAACTCGCCCTCCTCCCTGACCTCGCCCCGCCGTTCGGCGGCGGGGCGTCTCTTATGGCCGTCTCAGTCTAGACCCAACGAGATCAGGCACTTGCCGACCCGTTTGACGAAGTTCCAGGCGACCTTCATTCCGTTCGACCGCAGGCACGCGGCGGCTGACCTTGCGCGGTCCCTAAAGGAATCGTTCGGATCGGACGCCTGCCAGCAGCGGATGGTCTGGCCCGCGACCGAGGTCGCAGCGCCCTTGATCAGGCATCCTGCCACGGGATCGAGCGCGACCAGCGCATCGGCCAGACGCGTGGCCCCGTCGAGGATTGGCCCGAGAGGTTCATCCACCACCGACGGGTCTGAGCCTTCGCCCGGGATCCGCGTATCGAGGCTGACGGCACCGAACACCTCGTTGTCGTGTACCAGCCGCAGGGTCTCGTTGCCGTCGTCGGTCTCGACGTGGAAATCGACGGAACGCTCCTCCCCGCCGGTCGCCTCGCTGCGCCATCTCACGTTGACAACGGTGGAAACGCGTCCCTCCGCGACAGCGTCCGAGACGATCTCCGCATGTACCGCGTAATGGGAATCCCCCGCAGGAGCGTCGATTGAATGACTGAACATCAATATTCCTCCAAAAAATGATCTGTCGCGCGCGGAAATTGCGCACGGAGCCCGCACCACAGCGACCGCCTCGTCTCAATAAACCGAGGCCTTCAAACTGCTACCGAACCAGATTGTACCGAAGTGCGATGCCCGCAGCTTAGCCCGCCCCGGCATCCCGCGCAAAACCTATCCCGCGTGACGACAGGCGGGCCCGGACACGCGCGGCGCTCAACCCCGCTCGCGCAGGACCCAGCGGGCGGCGGCCCTGGCGACCGGCGGGCCGACCAGCACCACCACGAAAAGCCGCATGATCTGCAGCGACATGACGACCGACACATCCGCGCCCTCGCTGTAGGCGATCGCGGCGACCGCATCGATCGAGCCGGGCACGGTCGACAGCAAAGCCGTCAGCATGTCGATGCCCGTGACCAGCGCCATGAACATACCCAGCGCCGCCCCCACGCAGTAGAGCCCGATGGCCACCACGATCACCACCGGCACCGCGCGCCGGGCCTGCAGCAGAAGATCGCGGTCGAAGCCCAGTCCGACGTTGCCGCCGATGACGAGGTAGGCCAGCACGATGACGATGTGCGGCAGCGCCACGGTGATCCCGTAAAGCTCCATGGCCGAGGCCAGCACCAGCGGCACGAGTAGCGCGCCCGCCGGGATCACCTTGAGAAAGCGGTCGGCAAGCGGGCCGACGAGGATGACCAGTGGCAGCAACCAGAGGTAACCGCCTTCGGTGGGCGATCCCCCGGGGCCGGCTCCCCCGGCCCCAATCACCGCGACCAGCAGCGCGGTCATCAGGATGACGGTGACGAGGCGGATCACCTGGATCACCGCGACGATGCCCGCGGGCAGCCCGCGGTCGGCGCTCATGGCGATGACCGCGCTGGCCATCCCCGGCAGGAAGCCCCAGATCGCCGCTTCCCGGTCGATCCGGGCAAGGTAGCCCGTCAGCACCCCCGCAAGCACCGCGCAGACCATGACAGCCGTCAGGAGGACCAGTGCCACCGGCCAGATCCGCAGAAGCGTGTCGAAGGTGTCGGGCCGCAGCGAGGTCGCCACCAGCGTGGCCGTCACCGCCTGTGCGCTGCTGCGCGTCCAGCGCGGGTAGCGGATCTTGGCGCCCCAGAGGCTCATGGAAGCCCCCACCAGCAGCGGCCCCACCAGCGCCGCCGCCGGCACGTGCACGGCTTCGAGAAGGAAACTGACCGCGACGGAGGCGGCCAGCATGATCAGCCACTGCACGAGGCGTCGCTCGGAAACGGGTAAACCGGGCACGAGGGCTCCATCAAAGGGGACGTCCGCGGGATCCGGGGCCCCGGCGGGACATCGTCGCCCCGACCTGCGGCAATCGCGCGGGCTTGTCCAGCCTGCCGCCTGCGCCGCACCGCGCGGCAGAAAGGGCGGATGCGGCACAGACCGCACCCGCCCGTTTCGCGGATCGCGAAAAGACGCCTATTCCGCCGCCAGGGCGACGTGATCGCGGGTCTTCATCAGCGGCTGGATCTTGGTACCGAAATCGTCGAGCCCCTTCCCGAAGTCGTCGAAGGTCAGCATGATGCCCTTCACGCCCGGCACGGCGGCGGCCTCGTCCAGCATCTTCGCGCAGCTCTCGTATGAGCCGACGATGGTGCCCATGTTGAAGTTCACCGCCCCCTCGGGAAGGTTGATGTGCTTGGCGGTCGAGCCTTCCGCTGCCTGTGCGTCCTGTGCCCCCTGCACGCCCATGTAGGCCAGCGCATCCACATCGGCGCCGTCGCGGTACTTTTCCCACTTGGCCATGGCGGCTTCGTCGGTTTCGTCCGAGATGCACATCATCAGGATGTAGGCGCCCACGTCCCGACCGGTCTTTTCCGCCGCCGCCATGAGCCGCTCGCAAGTGGGCGCGAAGGCTGCGGGGGTGTTCACGCCGATGCCGTTGACGAAGGAATAGTCGGAATATTGCGAGGAGAAGGCCATGCCCGTGTCCGACTGGCCCGCCGCCACGATCTCGATCCGGCCCTGCGGCTGCGGCGACAGCTTGCAGTCTTCCATGTGAAAGTGCTCGCCGTCGAAGTCGGACTTCCCGGTCTCCCACAGTTCTTTCATCACACGGACGTACTCGGTGGCGTAGTCGTAGCGGTAGCCGAAGTATTCGTTGCCCGGCCAGATGCCCATCTGGGTGTATTCCGCAGGCGCCCAGCCGGTCACGATGTTCACGCCGATGCGGCCCGGCGCGACGCTGTCGATGGTCGAGATCATGCGCGCCGTCAGCGCCGGCGGCAGCGTCAGGATCGCGCTCGAGGCGAACAGCCGGATCCGCTCGGTGCGGGCCGCCAGGGCGGACATCAGCGTGAAGCTTTCGAGCCCGTGGTCCCAGAACTCGGACTCGCCGCCGAAGCCGCGCAGCTTGATCATGGAGAGCGCGAAGTCGAGGCCGTAGCTCTCGGCCCGTTGCACGATATCGAGGTTCAGCTCGAAGCTCGGCATGTACTGCGGCGAGGTCTTGGAGATGAGCCAGCCATTGTTGTTGATCGGGATGAAAACACCGATGTCCATCGTTCTCTCCTGCGGACTTTTCCTTTTCCGGCACAACCTGACAGGCCGGACGGAAAAGCCCTAGATCATTTATCTCTTGGCTCCGGTTGAAAAAATCTCATGCAGGAAGGGCAAGTCTGGCGATCCGATTGTCCGTACTTATTCTGCTCCAAACTTGTGCGCGCCCCCGGCCCGCGCTGAAAACGGACGCGCGCGGCGCAAATACGCCGATACGCGGCGCCCCGCCGTGCGGGTGAGGCTTGCCGCAACGTCCGGCCTCGCGATTCTGGCAAGCGGGAGGAAACCCGCGGCGCCAGATGAAGGAGGCGAGACCATGCGCAAGAGAGTTCCCCTGAACGCGATCCGGGCCTTCGAGGCCGTCGCCCGGAACCAGTCCGTTGCCAAGGCGGCCGACGAGCTTTGCGTGACGCCCACGGCGGTGAGCCACCAGATCCGGCTGCTGGAGGATTTCCTGCAGGCCGACCTCTTCACGCGGAAGAACAGCCGCATCTACCTCACCCCGGAATCCACCGCGATCCTGGCGCGCATCAGTTCGGCGCTGGATCTGATCGACGAGAGCGTCTCGACCCTGCAGACCATCGCGGACGAGAAGGACCGCCAGCTTGCCGTGGGCGTGTCGAGCTCGGTCGCGTCGCATTTCCTGATGCCGCGGATCGGGCATTTCCTGTCCGGATCGCCCGAGATCGACCTCAGCCTGCACACTTATCTCACCGTGCGCGAGGCCGAGGCGCAGCAGATCGACCTGACCATCTGCAACTGGGACAGCAGCCGCGAATGGCGCCGCGAGGCGCTGGTCGAGGAGGAAATCATGCCGGTCTGCACCCCCGCCATGGCGCAGGCTTGGGAGGGCGACCACGCCCGCCTTCTGGCCGAGGCGCCGCTCATCCACACAGACCGGGTTGGCTTTGACGGCAACATGCCCGACTGGGGGCGCTACCTCGGCGAATACGGCATCCCGCGAAAGGACCAGATCCACGGCCCCCGCTTCAACCAGGCGGGCTCCGCCATCGAGGCGGCGCGCTCGGGCGTGGGCGTGATGCTGGGGCGGTCGCTGCTGATCCAGCACGCGCTGGAGCGCGGCGAGCTTGTCGCGGTCGGCGAAAGCTATCCCGAGCGCAGCGTCTACTACATGCTGTCGCCCTGGAAATCCGAGCGTGCGACATTGTTGCAGCAGTTCAAGGACTGGCTGCTGAAGTCGGTCGAGGGCAACGGCTGCGTGCGCGCGGTCTGAGGCCAACACGCTGAAGAAAATTCAACGCCGCGGATGAGATATTGCGGCGTGGCATCCCCCCGGGCGCGTGCTTCACTCCTGCCGTGTTCAGGAGTGGCAGATGTCGCAGAGAGCTTTCGCCGGGGCCGCGCAAATCTCCCGGGCCGTCCGGGAGGGAGAGGCCACCGCATGCGGGATCGCACGCCGGGCGCTCCGCCGGATCGAGGCTTATGACCCGCTGGTCGGGGCCTTTGCCGAGGTTGATCCGGCGGAGGTCCTCGCCCGGGCCGAGGCGGTCGACGCGGGCGGCGGATGCGGCAGGCTGGCCGGCGCGACGCTCGCCGTGAGCGAGGCGCTTGCCACGCGCGAAGCCCCTGCGCCGGGCGCCGGGCGCCCTACACCGGGCACCACCTGCGTCGACCTGCTGCGCGGCCATGGCGCGGTCCTGCTGGGCCGGACCCGTGTCAGCGGCCCGGCCGGGGATGGCCCGACGCGCAACCCGCACGCACTCGACCGTCTGTCCGGCGGGATCTCCTCCGGGGCAGCGGCGGCCGTGGCCGCAGGGTTCTGCGCGCTGGCGCTCGGCCTCCAGAACGCAGGCTGCACCATCGTGCCCGCCTCTTTCTGCGGGGTCTGGGGATGGAAGCCCACCTGGAACGCGGTCGCGACCGAGGGACTGGGAGGCGGGTCGCCGAGCTGCGACACTCTGGGCATCTTCTCGGGCCGGTCAGCGGACCTCGGGCTGCTGGCCGATCTCTTCGAGATGGACCCCCTGCTCGGCCCCGCGCCCGATCGGCTCGGGGGGCTGCGCATCGGCCTTTGCCGAGGGCCGCTGCCGGACAGGGTGCGACCGCCCATGCGCGAGGCCTTCGACGATGCGGCGCGGCGGCTGCGGCTCGAGGGGGCCGAGGTGATCGAGCTCCGCCTGCCAGGGCTCTTCGAGGGGCTGGAGACGGCCCATGCGCGCATCCTCGCTCGCGAGAGCCGCGCGGCGCGTCTGAATCGGAAGATGGCGGAGCACGTCGCCAGCGAGGATGATCGGGGCGCACGGGCCGGGGGCCTCGGCCCCTCCGAGATGCGCGCGGCCTACGCGCTTGCCGACCGGTGCAGAAGCGAATTCGAGGAACTGGCGACCGGGTTCGACGCGGTCATGACTCCCTCCGCCTGCGACGAGGCGCCGTCCGGGCCCGAGGATCCCGGCGACGCCGCCATGAACGCGATCTGGACGCTGCTGCACGTGCCCGTGGTTTCGGTCCCCGGCATGACCGGACCGCACGGCTTGCCGCTGGGCATGTCCATCATCACGCCACGCTACACCGACCGCATGACCATCGCGGTCGCAAGCCTCGTGGGAGAGGTGCTGGGCCTGGAAGCGGCGATGGCCTGAGAGTCGCTGTCGCGGGACACTCTTAATTTCCCGTAAACGCGCGCGCTCAAGCTATTGATATTGCTTGCGGCTCAGGATGTCCCGGCCCGGGACACCTCGACCGGCCTGCGAGACGCGGCGCGCGTGAGCCATTGCCGGCGCAGGAAGGCCAGCAGGAAGAAGGCGGTCAGTATCAGCACGATGGTGGCCGCCGGCGCGCTGTCGAGGAAGAAGCTCAGGTAGGCGCCCGAAAGCATCGAGACGAGACAGACCACGACCGCGACGACCAGCATCTTGCCGAAGCTGCGCACCAGCAGGAAGGCGATGGCCCCCGGCGCGATCAGCAGCCCGACGGCGAGGATCAGCCCCGTCGACGACAGCGTCGCCACGATGGTCAGCGACAGGATCGACAGCAGGCCGTAATGCAGCCAGCCCACCCGCAGCCCGCTCGCCCGCGCCTGCGCCGGATCGAAGGCGTGCAGCAGGAAGTCCTTCCACTTGAGCAGCAGCACCGCCGTCACCGCTAGCGAGATCAGCCCGGCGGTCCAGAGGTCCTGCACCCCGACGCCCAGCATGTTCCCGAAAAGCACGTGATCGAGGTGCTCGTTCGTGTGGATCGAGGTGTAGAGGATGATCCCCACCCCGAACATGCCCGAGAAGACGACACCCAGCACCGTGTCCTGCTTCACGCGGCTGTTCTCGCTCAGGTAGCCGGTGGCGAGCGCACAGGTCATGCCCGCGGCAAAGGCGCCGACGATCAGCGGCAGCCCCGTGATCCAGGCCAGCACGATCCCCGGCAGCACCGCGTGGCTGATGCTGTCCCCCATGAGCGCCCAACCCTTGAGCACGAGGAAGCACGAAAGCAGCGCCGTCGGCACCGCCACGATCATGGCGATCAGGAAGGCGTTCTGCATGAAGGGGAACTGAAAGGGCAGAAGCAGCGCGTCGAGGCTCATGGCGCAGCCTCCCCCGCGGGCGTCCGAAGGGCCTCGGCCGCCCGCCGCCGTGCGGCCAGCAGGCCGTGTTTCGGGGCCAGCACGAAGGTGGCGAGGAAGATCAGCGTCTGGAGCGTCACGATCACCCCGCCCGTGGCCCCGTTGAGGAAGTAACTCAGGTAGGCGCCGGTAAAGCTGGTGCCCGCCCCGATCGCCACCGAAAGCATGAGCAGCCGCGGAAAACGGTCGCAGAGCAGGTAGGCGGTGGCGCCGGGCGTCACCACCATGGCGATGACGAGGAATGCGCCCACCGTCTGCATTGCCGCCACCACCGCCGCCGAGAGCAGCATGAAGAAGACGACCTTGAGCAGCCCCGGCCTCAGCCCGATGGACCGAGCGTGGTTCTCGTCGAAGAAGGTGACCATGAGGTCCTTCCACTTGAGCAGCAGCACCGCCAGCGAGATCACCCCGATCAGGACAAGCTGCAGCGTGTCGCCGGGCGAGATGGCGAGGATGTTGCCCATGGTGATGGTCTGGATCGAGACCGCCATGGGATTGATCGAGACCATGAAGAGCCCCAGCCCGAAGAAGGCGGTGAAGATCAGCCCGATGATGACGTCGACCTTGAGCCCGGACCGGTCGCTGAGGAAGAGCATGGCCCCGGCCGCCAGTCCGCCCGACAGGAAGGCCCCGAGCGCGAACGGCAGGCCCAGCATGTAGGCACCGGCCACGCCCGGCACGACAGAATGCGACAGCGCGTCACCGATGAGGCTCCAGCCCTTGAGCATGAGGTAGCCCGACAGGAAGGCGCAGAGCGCGCCAACCAGCGCGGAGACCCACATGGCGTTGGTCATGTAGCTGTAGGCGAAGGGCTCCAGCAGGGTGCTCATTCGGTTTCGCCCCGCGTGCGGGTGCGGTCTCCGTAGTGGACGAGCGGGCGCTCGTCGTCCGAGAATATGGTCAGCTCGCGCGGGTCGTCGTCATGGTCGTCGTGCAGGTCGGCACCGCCCAGCGTGAAGTGGCGCAGCACGCCGCCGAAGGCGCGTTCGAGGTTCTCGCGCGTGAAGGTGGTTTCGGTCGGCCCGTAGGCCAGCACGGTGCCCTTCACGAGCACGGTGCGGTCGCAGAACTCGGGCACCGAGCCAAGGTTGTGGGTCGAGACGAGCATGACGCGGCCCTCTTCCTTGAGCTCGCGCAGGAGGGCCACGATCTGTTCCTCAGTCTTGACGTCAACGCCGGTGAAGGGCTCGTCGAGCAGGATCACCTGCCCCTCCTGCGCCAGCGCGCGGGCGAGGAAGACGCGCTTGCGCTGCCCGCCGGAAAGCTCGCCGATCTGGCGGTGCCGGAAGTCGGTCATGTTCACGCGCGCCAAGGCCTGATCGACCGCCGCGCGGTCGTTGGCTGATGCACGCCGCAGGAAGCCCATGTGCCCGTAGCGGCCCATCATCACCACGTCCTCGACCAGCACCGGGAAGGCCCAGTCGACTTCCTCGGATTGCGGGACATAGGCGACGAGGTTCTCGCGCAGGGCCTGTTTCACCGTGCGCCCGAGCAGCCGGATCTCGCCCGCGGCGGCGGGAACGAAGCCCATGATCGCCTTGAAGAGCGTCGACTTGCCCGCGCCGTTCACGCCCACGAGCGCCGTTACGGTGCCCAGGGGGATCTCGAAGCTGGCATGGGACAGCGCAGTGTGGCCGTTGCGATAGCTGACGGTGACGTCCCGCGCGAGGATGCCGCCGCCGGGATCGGTTCCGGCCGCGATGTCCGCCTGTGGTGTCTCTCTGTCAAGCATCTGTCTGTCTTTCCAAGCCGCCTGGCGGCCCTGTCAGTTGGAGGCCGGCGCCAGCCCGTCGGCAATGGTTTCGGACGTCGTGCGCAAAAGGTCGAGGTAGGTGGGCACCGGCCCGCCCTCTTCCGACAGTGAGTCGACGTAGAGCACCCCGCCGTAGGCCGCGCCGGTTTCGCGTGCGATCTGCTGCGCGGGCGCGGTGTTCACCGTGCTTTCACAGAAGACGACCGGAATCTCATGTTCGCGGACGCCGTCGATGACCGCGCGGACCTGCCTTGGCGTGCCGACCTGATCGGCATTCATGGGCCAGAGGTAGAGCTCCTGCATGTCAAAGTCCCGCGCGAGGTAGGAAAAGGCGCCTTCGCATGTGACAAGCCAGCGCTTTTCCTCGGGGATCTGCGCGATGCGGTCACGCAGCGGGCCGATCTCGTCGCGGATGCGCTGCTTGTAAGCGTCCGCGTTGGCGGCGTAGGTCTCGGCGTTGTCGGGGTCATGCTCGGCAAGGGCCGCCGCGATGTTGTCGACATAGACCATGGCATTTTCGACGCCCATCCAGGCGTGGGGGTTCGACTGCCCCTCATAGGCGCCCTCGGCAATGGGGATCGGGTCGATGCCCTCGGTCAGCGTCACGGACGGGACGTCGCCGAGGTTGGCGAGGAACTGCTCGAACCAGCGTTCGAGGTTCAGCCCGTTCCAGAGGATCAAATCGGCGTCATGTGCCCCGACGATGTCCTGCGGCGTGGGCTCGTAACCGTGTATCTCGGCGCCCGGCTTGGTGATCGAGACGACCTCGGCGGCCTCCCCCGCCACGTTGCGCGCCATGTCGGCGAGCACGGTAAAGGTGGTGACGACCTTCATCGGATCGCCCTCGCGGGCCTGCGCGCCGGGGGCGACAGCCAAGGCCGCCGTGGCCACGGCGGCTAGCAGAGCGGGACGGATCGCCGACATGTAGATACCTCGTGAATTCCTGTTCGTACGGCATAGCTAGACCGGGGTCTTCCCGCCGTCAATGAAATTGCGAGGCATTCTCAAATTTGCCAGTTCAAGACTGGCTCACTGCCCTTGCCGTTCGCATTCCGGCGTGGCGAACTGGTCGGGCCGGGCCTACCCCGGAGACTGGAGAGCCGATGCCCGATGACGCCCCGATCCTGACCAACCGCGACGTGGCCGAGTTGACCGAGTTCCGCCGCGCCCTGCACCGGCACCCCGAAGTCTCGGGCGAGGAGGCCGAGACCGCCGCGCGCGTGAAAGGCATGCTGGAGCCCACGGCGCCCGACCGCATCCTGACCGGCCTAGGCGGGCATGGTCTGGCCGCAGTCTACGAGGGCGCCGCCGGCGGGCCGGCGGTGCTGCTGCGCTGCGAGCTGGACGCGCTGCCGATCGAGGAGCTCAATCCGGATCTGCGCTACCGTTCGACCGTCCCCGGCAAAGGGCACCTTTGCGGACATGACGGGCACATGACGATCCTGCTGGCGGTGGCGCGCTGGCTGCACCGCTATCCGCCCGCGAAGGGCCGCGTGATCCTGCTGTTCCAGCCCGCGGAGGAAGATGGATCAGGCGCAGCCAAGGTCATCCAGGATCCGCGCTTCGAGGAGATCCGGCCCGAGATCGCCCTGTCGCTGCATAATTATCCCGGCGTTCCGGTGGGCGAGGCGCTGCTTGCTGAGGGGATCGCGAACTGCGCGTCGCGCGGGATGAAGATCTTGCTGAAGGGGCGCACCGCCCATGCCTCCGAGCCCGAGAACGGCATCTCGCCCGCCCCGGCGCTCGCACGGCTGATCCCCGCGCTGACGGCGCTGTCGCAGGGGGCGGGCGTGGACGATCCGGACTTCGCGCTGGCGACGGTGACCCATGCCCGGCTGGGCGAACCCGCCTTCGGGATCGCGCCCGGCGAGGCGGAACTGCGGGTGACGCTCCGGTCACGCACCGATGCGCAGATGCAGGCGCTGGTCGAAGCGGCGGAAGACCTGGTCGCGGCGGCGGCCGTCGAGGGCGGCCTTGCGCACGAGATAAGTTACCACGACATCTTCCGCCATTGCGAGAACGCGCCCAAGGCGACGCGCATCCTGACCGAGGCGCTGGAGGCCGGGGGCATCACCGTGCGCCGCGACGGGGTGCCCATGCGTGCGTCCGAGGATTTCGGTCGCTTCGGCGATCACGCCAGCGCCGCGATGGTCTTTCTCGGGTCGGGCGTCGACACGCCACGGTTGCACAACCCCGACTTCGACTTTCCCGACAGCCTCATCCAACTCGGTGCGGGACTTTTCGTCCGGGCGCTACGCGGCTGCTTGGGCTGAGGCCCTTCCCCGCGAAGCGCCCGGATGACGATCAGGCCGCGCCGCGGGCCATGATATCTTCAAGCGGGTCGTGTTCGGCGACGTAGTGGCCTGGAGCGACTTCCTGAAGTTTGGGCACGTAGTCCCCCTGCCCGCCTTCAAGCCGCGACGGCAGGAAGCGAAGCGACGCCTTGGGATCCAGCGGCGAGGGCAGCTCTCCCGGAAGGCGGATGCGCTTGCGGCTGCGTTCCACCTGCGGGTCGGGGATCGGCACCGCCGAGATCAGCGAGCGCGTGTAGGGGTGCTTTGGCTCGGTGCAGATGGTGGCGGCGTCGCCCATTTCGACGATCCGGCCGAGGTAGAGTACCATAATCCGGGTCGAGATCTCGCGCACCACCGACAGGTCGTGGCTGATGAAGAGCATGGACATCCCGAATTCGGCCTGAAGTTCCTTGAGCAACTTCACGATCTGCGCCTGGATAGAGACGTCGAGGGCCGAGACGGCCTCGTCGCAGATGATCATCTTGGGTCGGTTGATCATGGCGCGCGCGATGCCGACGCGCTGGTTCTGGCCGCCCGAAAGCTCGTGCGGGTAGCGGTTGTACTTTTCCTTTTCGAGGCCCACACGCTCCATCATCTCGATCACCGCGTCCTTCCGTTCGCGGCGGGTCATCTCGGGGCGGTAGGTCTTGAGCGGCTCGGCGATGGAATCCGCGATGGTCATGCGCGGGTCGAGGCTGGCCAGAGGATCCTGGAAGACGATCTGGAGATCCTTGCGTTCGCGGATCAGCGCCTTGCGGTCGAGGTCGGTGAGCGGCGTGCCAAGCCAGCTCACGTCGCCCGCCGAGGGTTCGACTAGGCGCAGGACGGCGCGGGCCAGCGTGGACTTGCCGCAGCCGCTTTCGCCCACGATGCCCAGCGTTTCGCCCCGGCCGAGACCGAAGGAGACACCATCGACGGCCTTGAGGTCCTGCGTCCGCCCGAAAAGCCCGCCCTTCATGTGGATCGGGAAGTGCACCTTGAGGTCATCGACGCGGAGGATTTCCTCGCCTGCCGTTCCCGCGGGCGAGGCCTCGGCGTTGATGCGCGGCATCGCGTCGAGGAGCTTGCGGGTATAGTCGTGCGAGGGGTTGGCGAAGATCTCTTCGGTGTTGCCCTCTTCGACGAAGGCGCCGTGGCGCATGACCTTGATGCGGTCGCACATGCGCGCGACCACGCCCATGTCGTGGGTGATCAACGCGATGGCGGTGCCGAGGTCCTTTTGCAGGTTCACCATGAGGTCGAGCACCTCGGCCTGCACGGTCACGTCGAGCGCGGTGGTGGGTTCGTCCGCGATCAGCAGCTTGGGTTCGCAGAGCATGGCCTGCGCGATCATCACGCGCTGGCGCATCCCGCCCGAGAGTTCGTGCGGGTACTGGTCCATGCGGCGGGCGGCCTCGGGGATCTGGACGCGTTCGAGCCATTCGAGGCACTTCTGCCGCGCCGCCTTGCCGGTGATGCCGCGGTGCACCTTGAGCACCTCGGCCATCTGGGCCCCGATCTTGAGGTGCGGGGTGAGCGCGGTGAGCGGGTCCTGGAAGATCATGCCCACGTCCGAGCCGCGCACGCGGTTGAGCCGGTTGGGCGGCAGGTTCAGGATCTCGGTCCCGCCGAGGGTGACCGAGCCCGAGGCGCTGCCGTTGGGGGGCAGAAGCCCCATGGCGGCCATGAAGCTCTGGCTCTTGCCCGAGCCGCTTTCGCCGACGATGCCGAGGCATTCGCCCGCCTCGATGTCGAAGGAGACGCCGCGCACCGCCTCGACCGGGCCGTCCTGCGTCTCGAAGCGCACGTGAAGGTCGGATACGGAAAGAACACTCATGTCATCGGTCCTTCGGGTCGAGCGCGTCACGCAGGCCATCGCCGATGAAGAACATCGTGATGATGATGGTGACGTAGAAGAAAAGCGGGAAGGCCAGTTGCCACAGCGTGCCGTAGTTCATCGTGCCCGCCCCTTCGGCGATGAGGCGGCCGAGGGAGGTGTGAGGCTCGGAGATGCCTAGGCCGAGGAAGGAGATGAAGCTTTCCGCGAGGATCATTTCCGGCACCAGCAGCGAGGCGTAGACGATCACGACGCCGATCAGGTTGGGCAGGATGTGCCGTGTGATGATCTTGGTCTCGGAGACACCGCCGGCGCGGGCGGCTTCGATGAACTCGCGCGTCTTGAGCGTGAGGGTCTGGCCCCGGACGATCCGCGCCATGGTGAGCCATGACACCGCGCCGAGGCCGAGGAAGAGCGCGATGAAGCTGCGGCCTGCCACGACGAGGATGAGGATGAGCACCAGCGTCAGCGGGATGGCGAGCAGGATGTCGACGATGCGCATCATGGCGCTGTCGAGCTTGCCGCCGTAGTAGCCCGCGATCACGCCCCAGGCGGTGCCGATGACGAGCGCGGCCGCCGCGCCGATGAGCCCGACGAGAAGCGAGGTGCGCGTCGCCTGGATCGTACGGGAATAGAGATCGCGCCCGAGTTCATCCAGGCCGAAGAAGTGGCCCGTCTCAAACGAGGGCATCCCCTGCCCCCGGATGTCGCCCATGCGCGTCCAGTCGATTTCCTCGTTGCTGTACTGGGCGAAGAAGGGCCCGAACAGCACGAAGAGCACGATGAGGCCCAGCACGATCACGCTCGCCATGGCGGCCTTGTTCGACAGGAAGCGGCCCATGGCGTCGCGGAACAGCGACCGGCCCCGGACCGCGCGGAAATCTGTGACGTCGGCGGCAAGCTCCGCCGCCCTCTTGGAGGTTCCCAGTGTGCGCATGTCAGTACCGGATCTTTGGGTCGAACCAGGCATAGGCCAGGTCAGTCAGAAGGTTTACGATGACGGTCAGCGCCCCGTAGAGGATGGTCACGCCGAGCAGCACCGCGTAGTCGCGCGTCAGGGCCGAGTTGACGAAGTCCTGCCCGAGGCCGCCGGTGGAGAAGTAGAGGTCGACGAAGACCGAGCCGGTGAGCACGTAGACGAAGACCGGCCCGAGGTACGAGATGACCGGCAGCAACGTCGGCTTCATGGCGTGGCGCCAGATGATCGTCCGCGACGGCAGGCCCTTGGCCCGCGCGGTGCGCACGAAGTTGGCATTCATCACCTCGAGCATGGAGGAGCGCGTGATCCGCGCGATCGACCCCATGTAGGAGGTGGCCAGCGCGATCACGGGCATGATCAGGTATTCCCACTGCCCGCCGTTCCAGCCGCCGCCCGGGAGCCAACCCAGCCAGAGCGTGAAGGTGAGGATCAGGATCGGGCCCATGATGAAGTTGGGCAGCGCCTGCGCGGCGATGCCGAGGCTGACCGCGGCGTAGTCGATCCAGCTGTTGTGCCGGATCGCGGCCGCGATGCCAAGGGTCACCCCCACGAGGGTCGCGGCGAGGAACGAGAGCGTGCCGTAGGTCAGCGAGATCGGGAAGCCATTGGCGATGATCTCGTTCACGTTGCGGTCCTTCTGAACGAAGGACGGCCCGAAATCGAAATGCACGACGATGTTGTAGAAGTAGTCGAAGAGCTGCTTCCAGAGCGGCTGGTCGAGCCCGTACTGGGCCTCGATGTTGGCCAGGACCTCGGGCGGCAGCGGACGTTCGGAAGTGAACGGGCCGCCCGGCGCGACCTGGATCATGAAGAAGGCAGCGACGACCAGAAGCAGGATGGTCGGCACCGCCACCAGCAGGCGGCGAAGGGTGTAGAAGAACATGGGTGAGGAACGAACCTGTCAGATATGGCGCGCGCCCCGGAGGCGTTCCGGGGCGCGCGTGTGCGGATTGGTCTGTTACTCGGCGATCTTGTAGAGATCTTTCGCGTACCAGTTCTGCTCGACGTTATCGACGGGCCAGTTGCCCACGTCGCTGTCGAGCATGTAGACGCCCGCGTAGTGGTAGATCGGGATCACCGGCATGTCCTCGGCGATGATCTGTTCGGCCTCGGTGTAGAGCGGCGAGGTGTCCTCGGCGGTCTTCGCCTCGGCCAGGAGCGCGTCGTATTCCTCGTTGGCGTACTTCCCGTCGTTGTAGCCGGAGTCGCTCTGGAGCAGGTCGAGGAAGGTCGAGGCCTCGTTGTAATCGCCGCACCATGCGCCGCGGGCCATCTCGAAGTCCTGCTGACCGCGGGTGTCGAGGAAGACCTTCCACTCCATGTTCGCAAGGTTCGCCTGCACGCCGAGCTTCTGCTTCCACATCTGGGACATGACCACGGCGATCTTCTCGTGGCTTTCAGAAGTGTTGTAGATCATGTCGAAGGACAGCGGGTTGTCCTCGCCGTAGCCGGCCTCGGCCAGCAGTTCGCGGGCCATCTCGTCACGTTCGGCCTGCGTCATCTCGGCCATCTCGGTGGTCGGAGGCGTGAAGCCCGCGACGGCCTCGGGGGTGAAGGTGTAGGCGGGCGGCTCGCCCCCGGCCTTCACGTTCTCGGTGATGATGTCGCGGTCGATGGCGAGCGCCAGCGCCTTTCGGACATTGGGGTCCTTGAAGGCCTCGGGGCCGCTCTCGGAGAGGTTGAAGGTGTAGTAGTAGTTGCAGAGGCGCGGGAAGCTGACCGCCTCTTCGGGGTATTCTTCCTTGAGGCGCGGGAACTGACCTGCGGGCACCTCCGTGCGGTCGAGCTCGCCCGCCTGGTAGCGGGTCAGGGCGACGTTCTCGTCGTTGATGATCAGGGCCACCACGCGGTCGAGGATGGTGTTCTCGTTGTCCCAGTAATTCTCGTTGCGCTCGAGCACGATGCGCTCGCCCGGGTTGAACTCGGAGAGCGTGTAGGCACCGTTGGACACCATGTTCTCGGGCTGGGTCCAAGAGGCGCCGTGCTCCTCGATCACGGACTGGGGCGCCGGGAAAGTCGTGGAGTGCGTCGTCATCTGCGGGAAGTAGGGCAGCGGCGTCGAGAGCGTGACCTCGAAGGTCTTGTCGTCGACCGCGCGCACGCCGAGTTCCTCAGGCTCCATGTCGCCGGCAATGATCGCGGCGGCGTTCTCGATCGACATCAGCTCGACGAACCACTGGTAGGGCGATGCGGTCTCGGGGGCCGCGGCGCGGCGCCAGGCGAAGACGAAATCGCCGGCGGTCACGGGATCACCGTTCGACCAGACCGCGTCGTCGCGCAGGGTGAAGGTGTAGGTGAGGTTGTCGTCGCTGACCTCGTAGTCGGTTGCCACGCCCGGCACCAGCGTGCCGTCGGCGGCCTGGTTCATCAGACCCTCGAAGAGGTTGCGCACGATGTCGGAGCCGTTCACGTCCTCGACGATTTGCGGGTCGAGCGAGCTCACGTCATCCAGCATCCGGTAGGTGAAGGTCTGGTCCTCGGCCAGCGTCTCGCCGGTTTCGGGATGCGTCTCGGTCTGAGCCATGGCGGCCGGCGTGGCCAGCACGGTGCTCGACAGCAGTGCTGCCAGTGCCAGTTTCGTGGTACGGGTCAAGATGATCTCCCTGTGATACCTGTGCTTATGAGAATTGAACCGGGCGGTCCCCCAGCGATCCAGTATCGAGGAATCGCGCCGGCCCGATCCGGCGATCTGATAGCAAGCCACCAAGTTGCAGCAAGCTTGACCCGAGGCAATTCCGCATCACCGGCCAGATTTTGCAAATTTCCGTCACGAGACCACGGGTTTTGCGAAACTTTCTTGTCCGGCTACCGGAACCTTGCTGCTCAGTGAGGCGGCGATTTTCCTCTCTCGCGGGTGAATGATTCGCCATTACTCTACCATAGCGAGCATCGAGAGTGTCGGATCGTACCGGGGCGCCGTCCCGAAACGACAAGAGGCCGGCAAGACTGCCGGCCCCTCCCGATGCCTTCCGTGCCCGGCCTCCGGGGTCACGGCATGTCGATGTCCAGGACCGGAGCGATGGTCTCGGCAAAGCCTTCGCGGCATTCCTCGCCGCAGCGTTCGATCCAGGAGGGCAGCACCCCTTCCTCGAAGGCGGTCTTCTGGAGGGCGTAGTCCTCCTCCGTCGGCTCGACGAGCGTGAGGCCCGCGGGTTCGCCCCACTCGCATGGGCCGGTGGAGTTGCAGAGCAGACCCTCTTCGTTCTCCTTGCGGTTCAGGGCCCACATCTCGTCGGTGAGCGCGTTGATCTCGGTCTCGAGGAATTCGCGCACCTCGGAGGGAAGCCCGTCCCACCACTCGGCATTTGCCACGTAGGCCTGTGCGCCGAAGTTGATGGGCAGCGAGTAGATGTAGCTGGCGCCCTCGTACCAGTGCGAGGTGTAGCCGCCGAGCGTGCCGGTAATGCCGCAGTCGATCACGCCCTGGTCGAGCGCCTGCTGGACCTCGCCGAAGGACATGTCGATGGGCGAGCCGCCGAGATAGGAAATGAAATCCGCCTGGCTCGCGCCCGAGGTCCGGATGCGCTTGCCCTCGACGTCCTGCAGGCCGGCGAACTCGTCACGGCAGTAGAGAACCTGGCTCTGGAAGGAGAGCAGCGAGATCAGCTGCAGGCCGAGGTTCTCGCGGTAGTAGTCCTGCAGGACGGGCAGGAAGGACTCGGAGGCGGCCTCGAACTCGTCGAAGCTGGTGGTCATCCCGGCCAGGTCGTTGCCGTCGCTGATCGGGTCGCGCCCCGATTGGTGGCCGAGTGCGCCGTTGGTGATGTTCATCACGCCGTCAGCCAGAAGACCGAAGGTCTCGGGGCCCTCCAGCCCGAGTTCGTTGCGCGGCCGGAAGCGCGCGGTGATCTGCCCGTCGGAGAGCTCGGTCACCCCCTCGGCCCAGAACGGCGCCTCGAGCAGGCGCGACTGCGTGGTGGTGCCGAGGTTGCCCACGACGTTGATCTCGGTCTTTGGAAGTTCCTGGGCACCGGCCGCGGCAGCGAGGGCCACCGCGCCGAGGGTGGTCGAAGCGAAGAGCTTTTTCATTGGGGAAGTCTCTCTGTTGGGATTGATCTTGCAGGTTCGGAGCCCCGGTTATTCCTCCGGGGTAGAGCGTGGGGCGCCGCGCGATCAGCCGCGCAGCACCGATGGCAGCCAGTTGGCCAGCCCGGGAAAGGCGATCAGCAGCCCGATCATTGCGAGCATCGCCAGCACGAAGGGCAAGGCGCCGCGGCTGACGTCCGCAAAGCTGCCCTCGTTGCGGACCGACTGGACCACGAAGAGGTTCATGCCGATGGGCGGCGTGATCAGAGCGGCCTCGATCAGGATCATGAAGACCACGCCGAACCAGACCGGGTCGTAGCCGATGGAGGTGATGATCGGCACCACGATGGGCGTCGTGGCGATCATCAGCGACAGCGTCTCCATGAAGCAGCCGAGCACCATGTAGGCAACGACGATACCCAGCATGATGGTGAGCGGCGAGGCGTTGGTCGCGGCGACGAGGCTGCGGATCTGGTCGGCCAGCCCGACAGAGACCATGACGAAGTTCAGCAACTCGGCCGCCAGCACGATCAGCATGACCATACAGGTTGTGCGCATGGTCCGTTCGAAGGCGCGCAGCAGCATCGGCCAGCTCAGGCGTCCCGCCATGGCCGTCATGCCCAGCGCCGCGAGAAAGCCCAGCGCGGCGGCCTCGGTCGGGGTGGCGACGCCGACGTAGATCGAGCCGACCATGAGCATGAAGAGCACGACCGGCGGCAGGACACCCGGAAGGGCCTCGATGCGTTCGCGCCACGTGGCGGGCGTCACCTGCATCCGCGATCCGCGTCGCTGCCAGAGCGTCAGCACGACCACGATCGTCGAGAAGAGCAAGGCCAGCAGCAGTCCCGGGATCATCCCGGCGAGGTAGAGCCGCCCGATCGAGACCTCGGCCAGCACGCCATAGATGATCATGTTGATCGAGGGCGGGATCAGGATTCCCAGCGTGCCGCCCGCCGCGATGGAGCCGAAGAAGAGCGGCGGCGCGTAGCGACCGGTCTTCATCTCGGGCATGGCGACGGTGCCGATCGTCGCCGCCGTGGCGACCGACGACCCGGAGGTCGCGGAGAAGAGCGCACTCGACCCGATGATCGTGTGCAGCATGCCGCCCGGCACCACGCGGACCCAGGCATCGATGGCGCGGAACATGCGCGCCGCGATCCCGGAGCTCAGCAGAAGCTCCCCGGTGAGGATGAAGAGCGGCACCGCCGTGAGAGAGAAGTTGCTGGAGCCGCTCCAGAGCATTTCGCCCACGACGGGCATCACCGGGAAGAAGGAGAAGGTCTGGTCCAGCACAACGGTGGCCAGCACCAGCACCGCCGCCACGGGCAGCGCGAGCGCGAGGCCGCCGAAGAGGATGACAAGCAGTGTTCCGATCATGTCAGGTGCCTCTCTGCGCGGCGGCGTCGGCCACCGCTTCCTCGATTTCACGGTCGGAAGAGAAATACGCCGTCTCGGCACGAGGTCCGCCCACCAACGCCAGCACGTGGCGTGCGGCCATGAAGACGGCCGTGACGGCAAAGACCACGAGACCCAGCGCCCAGACACCCTGCGGCAGGGCCAGCGGCGTCGAGGCCGCCGAGGTCGAGATCGTGCCGTTGTGATAGCTTTCCAGCGTCAGATCGACCGCGAACCACGCAAGCCCGCATGCCAGGATCGCGAGCGACAGGCTGCTGAGCAGATCGAGGGCACTCCGGATGGGATCCGGGAACTTCTGGTAGACGATGTCCAGCCGGATATGCGCCCCGCAGAGCAGAACATAGGACATGCCGAAGCTCAGAGCGACGGCAAAGAGATAGCGACTGTACTCGTAGGCGTTCAGGTAGGTCTGCCCGGTGACATTGCGCGTCACAACGTCGATCGCGACGATGACCGCGATGAAGACCATGAGCCCGCCGGCAAAGCGCGCGAAGGCGGTGCCGAGGGTGTGGATGTGACGGTCGAGCCGGTCCATCATTCCCCCCTACTCTGCCGCCGCGCGGGCGCGTTCGGGCACCATCATCGCGACGAGATCGCTGACATCGGCGAGGGTCTCGAGACCGTCGACCATGTCCGACAGCCGCTGGCCGTTCGCGGGCACCATGCCCTCGGCGCGCCCCCAGCAGCGGAAGAACTTGTCGAGATGTTCCTCGCGGGTCAGCGGGACCTCGTAATGGCCGTAGATGAACGGCAGGTCGATGGCGTGGGTGGCGCCGGATTTCAGCGTCACCACGACCCGCTGCGGAGAAATCGCGGAATGGCTGGGATTGTCGTCCTGGACCACCTCGATCAGCGCGGCATATTCGTGGGTCTTCGGATCGTTGAGCATCTCGGCTCCGACGAAATGCTCGACGTCGACCTTGCCATGACGCATGTAGGTCGCACCCACGAAGGGCAGACAGAGCTTGGCGTAGTTCGGCGCGGGCTCGGGCAGGTCCGGGCGGCCGCAGAGCCGCTTGACCAGCTGGGGCACATGGCAGGTGACGTGCGCCACGTCGTCCGCGCCGAAGCCCTCGCTCTTCATGAGGCGATGCAGGCCGTCGACGATGCCGTGTGTCAGCCGCCCCGATGGGAAGGGCTTGTGGGACATGCGCTCGACCTGGAAGGTCTCGTTCAGCTCCGCCACGGCGGACGAGATGTCGTAGACGCCGCCCTCGAAAAGCCGCAGGTAACCATAAGGGCCGGTCAGCACGTCCTTGGGTCCGGCGATACCGGCGATGGTGAGGTCGCAGCTCGTGACGGCAGCGCGGGCGTTGAAGCCGACCTGCATGCCGAGCAGCGGCGATCCCTCGACGTGCGACTGCATCGTGCCACTGGTCTGGGCATACTGCGTGCCGAGCGCACAGGTCATCTGCTCGGTATCGAAGCCTTCCAGCCGACCCAGCGCTGCGATGGCACCGAAACCGCCCGCGGTTGCGGGGCGGAAGAAGCGGATCGGGCCGGTCGAGGCCTTGCCGAGAAAGACCGAGACATCGACGCCGAGGATCATGGCCGCCAAGAGATCGCGGCCGCTGACCGGGGTGCCGCGTGCGGCGCGGCGCTCGGCGTAGGCGAAGACCGCCGACAGGATCGTGGCCAGCGGGTGCAGCACCGCCGCCTCGTTGACGGAATCGAACTCGAGGCTGTGGATCTGGTAGGCGTTCACGAAGGCGGCCGAGGCGGCGGGAAGGCGATCGCCGCTCACCCAGACGGTGGCCTCGTCGCCCTGCCCCCACCCGGCCGCGACCAAGCGCACTTCGTCAAGCTTCCAGCCGTAGCAACCGGCGACACCGACGCCGAAGGTATCGAGAAGGAAGGTCTTGGCCGCCGCGATGGTGGTTTCGGGAAAATCCTCGAACTTGGTCGAGACGATCCGCTCGACAAGCCAGGGGACGGGGTTTTCCTTGGTGGTCATGGTCGTGTCCTTCCTTCGGGGCGCGCGGGCCCTTGATCGCGTCCTGCCGCGCGGCGTGAATTGTCCCGCGATTTCCTCCAGCCGGCTCAGTGAAGGGCGGACGTGAGATCACGGTGCATTGGTATGCAACAAGAGCCCTCCCCAAGCTGTCAAGAAGACACGAGCCGCGGAAAGGGCCCGGAAGGGGCAACGCTGAAGCAATGTTCAATACCCCTGTTTTCTCCAGGGACCTGGCGGCGCGCAGGCCCCCACCTGCCCCGGAGCGAGATAAGATTTAGCAACTTTAAAACAGATATTTAGTGTATTTTCCGACGCCCACGAAATGAGCTTTCCGCTTCGGCGCTTTTTTCAGCGCAGGCCTCGCGAACAGTGTCGCGGCCGGAAATCCGGCTTGTTTGACTGATGCTGAGATTTCTTCATCGGACTCTGAACTTATTTTCGGATTGACCGGCCCACCCTCGCACTTGGTATGCATACGTATTCATTGCTCGACCCCCAATCGGGCAATCCGGCATCCCCTTACGGGCCACGAGGCCCGGCCGAAGGGATAGAGATGTCCGCGTTTCCGATGCGGGCCGCCGGACGAAAGAGACGCAAGGAGGTTCCATGCCCGTCAAACCCACGCCCCCGGGCGGATTCGATATCGAGGTGCCGGTCGTCGTGGTCGGCGCCGGGGCGGCCGGGCTGGCCGCGGCACTGGCCGCCCGCGACGCCGGTGTCGAGGTGATACTCCTCGAACGAGACGAGGTACCTCGCGGCAGCACGAGCATGTCGCAGGGATATGCCTGCGCCGCCGGTTCACGCATCCAGCGCGAAGCCGGTGTCGAGGACGATCCCGACACCTTCTACGCCGACATCATGGCGCGCTCGAAGGGCCAGGCCGATCCGCGTATCGCGCGAACCATCGCCGAGAACTCGGGACCGGTCATCGACTGGCTGATGGACAGGCACGGGATCCCCTTTCGCATGAACCTGCCCTGGAGCGGGTTCTTCGGCCACTCGGTCAACCGGATGCACGGCGTGCCGAGCCGCACCGGTGAGGAGTTGCACGAAAGCCTTCAGCATGCCGCGGACAAGGCGGGGGTCACGGTCGTGACCGGCGCGCATGTGGACACGGTCTATCACGATCCGGACGGTCGGGTGACCGGCATCACCCTTACCCGCAAGGACGGCGCGCGCGAGAGCCTCGGCTGCGGGGGGCTGGTGCTGGCCACCTGCGGCTTCGGCGCGAACGAGGACATGGTGCAGACGCATATCCCATCCTTCGGCAAGACGCCCTACTACCGATACTTCGGGCACGAGGGCAACGAGGGCGAAGGTATCCAGTGGGGCCGCGACCTCGGCGCTGCGCTTGGTTGCATGGATAGCTTCCAGGGATACGGGGCGCTGGCCGAGCCTCACGGCATCATCGTGAACTACGACATGATCATGCACGGCGGCATCATGGTGAACACCGAGGGCAAACGTTTCTCGAACGAGAACAAGGACATCTCGGCACAGTCGCTGGAGATCCTTCCGCAGCCCGGCGGTATCGGCTGGGTGGTCGTCGACGACGCGCGGCGCGCATTGGCCGAGGACCTGCCCGAGTTCCGTGAGTTGGTCTCGCTTGGGGCTGTCCGTAGCGCCGACGATGCCCGGAGCCTTGCCGCGCTGATCGGCGTACCCGCCGAGGCGCTGGAAGCCACGCTGGCCGAGAGCCGCGCCATGACCCGCGGCGAGGCCACCTGCCCCTTCGGCCGCGACTTCACCGGGTCCGACCCGCTGTCCGAGGGGCCGCTCTACGCGCTGAAGGTCACCGGCGCGCTGTTCCACACGCAGGGCGGCCTGATGGTCGACGAAAACGCGCGGGTGCTGCGCGAGGATGGCAGCGCCCTGCCCAACCTTTTCGCCGGGGGCGGCGCGGCCTGCAGCATCTCGGGCCACCACTGCGACGGCTATCTGCCGGCCGCGGGGCTCTGCATGGCGCTGACGCTGGGCCGGCTCGCCGGTCAGGCGGCGGCGCGGATCTCTGCCGAAGAACTCGTCTGAACCGGATCGGACCCCAGGGGCTGCGCGGGCACGATCCGGCACATAAGAAATCGCGCGGCCCGCCCTCCTCCTCCTCCAACAGGGAATTGTCATGACTGTCATACCGAGAACTATTAAATTCACCCTTCTCGCCTCTGTCCTCGGGTTCGGCGCGCTGTCCGCCCAGGCCGACGAGCTTCGCATCGGATCGAACTTCGGCGACACGCATTCGACCGCGCAGGCGCTGCGCGGCGTCTTCGCCGAGAAGGTCGAGGAACTGACCGAAGGTCGCCACACCGTTGCGGTCTTTGCCAATGCCGAGCTTGGTCAGACCAACGAGATGATCAACCAGGCCCAGTCCGGTATCAACTTCGGCGCCTATGCCTCGACCGCTTTCTTCAACGCGCAGGTGCCTGAGCTGGGCGTCACCAACCTGCCCTTCGTCTTTCCCAACCGCGAAGTCGCCTTCGAGGTGATCGACGGCCCGATCGGCGACGTGCTCAGGCCCAAGTTCGAGGAAGACGGGCTGGTCGTGCTCGGCTTCATGGAACTCGGCTTCCGCCATATCACGAACGCCGTTCACCCGATCGAGACGCCAGCGGATCTCGAGGGGCTCTCGATCCGGCTGCAGACCAACCCGGTGCACATCGCGACCTTCGAGGAATACGGCGCCAACCCCGTGGCGCTCGACGGGACCGAGATCTTCCCGGCCCTGCGACAGGGCGTCGTCGACGGGCAGGAAAACCCCTACTCGGTCATCAACAACTTGCGGCTCTACGATGCCAATCAGCCCTATGTCTCGGAAACCGGTCACTTCTTCGACCTGATCGTCTTCGCGGGCTCCAAGCGCGTGCTCGACTCGATGACACCCGAGGACCGCGCGGCGGTGATCGAGGCGGGCCGACTTGCCACCGAGGAACAGCGCCGCCTGGCGACCGCCGACGAGGCGGCCAACCGCGAGGCCGTGCTCGAAACCGGCATGGAGATGAACCAGCTGACCGGGGAGCAGCGCGCGGCTTTCATCGAAGCATCGACGCCGATCTACGACTGGATCCGCGAGAGCATCGATCCCGACTTCGTCGGCCAGTTCCTGCAGGAACTGGCCGACGCGCAGGACTGACCCACGTCGCGGGGGCGCTCGGCGCGCCCCCGCCCCATCCCGGGCCGAGGACCAGCACCATGCATACCATCAGGAAAGCGACCCTTTGGGGCGACCGGCTCTTCATGACCGGCGTCATTCTCATGATGGGCGTGATCTGCGCCACCATCATCGCCGACGTGATCGCCCGCTACATCTTCAGCAGCGCCATCATCTTCTCGAGCGAACTGAGTCGGCTGGGCCTCATCTGGCTGACGTTCCTCGTGATGCCACTGGGCATATCGCGGGGCATGCACGTGGCCATCACCGCGGTGCAGGACAACGTGCCGCCGCTGCTGCGGACGGGCATGTGGGCCTTGTCCACGCTCTTCGTCATCGCGCTGATGGTGGTCGTCCTGATGGGCGCTCTGACCAGCATCGACGCGCGCTCCTACGAGCAGATGAACACCCTGCCCCTGACCGCGGCGTGGTATTTCCATCCCGTTGCGCTCGGCGCGGGCTGGAGCCTCGTGCATCTCGTGGTGCAACTGGTGGACGGCCTTCGGCATGGGCGTGACGCGGCCACCCCCGGCGAGACGATGGAGCCGACCTCATGAGCCTGCCTGTCGGACTGCTTTTCTTCGCAGGATGCCTGCTGGGCGTGCCGCTTGCCTTTGCCTTCGGGCTTGCCGGTCTGGTCGGCGTCTGGATGATGAACCTGCCGATCGAGGTCATGGCCTCGAAGATGATGTTCTCGATCAATTCGTTCCCGCTGCTGGCGATCCCCTTCTTCATGTTCGCGGGCGAGCTGATGGTGCGAGGTGGCATCGTGCGGATCGCCATCGACTTTGCCAACACCATCCTCGGCCGCACGAGTGGCGGCCTGGGGCACGTGACTGTCGCATCGGGGCTGGGGCTTGCCTCGGTCTCGGGGGCGGCGCTGGCGGATTCCGCGGCGCTCGGCTCGGCTCTGATGAAGCCCCTGCAGAAAAGCTACTCGGAGCCCTTCGGTGCGGCGCTGATTGCGGCCACCGGCAACCTCGGGCCGGTTCTTCCGCCATCGACGACGATGATCCTCTACGCGACGATCGCGGGTCCGACACTGTCGCTGCCGGGGCTCTTCATCGCCGGGGTCCTGCCGGCGTTGCTGATCGCGCTGCTGATGAGCGCCTACATCTACCTCGCGGCGCGTCGCCGGGGCTATCCGCTAACGGGCGAGCCCTTCCGCTGGTCCGCTGTCGCCGGCGCGGGCGCCCGTGCGCTGCCGGTGCTTCTTTTGCCCGTCGCGGTTATCGGCGGCATCATCGGTGGCGCCTTCACCGCGACCGAGGGCGGCGCCATCGCGGTCCTCATGGCGCTTCTGCTTGGACTTTTCTACACGCGTGAACTGAACCTTACGTCGATCGGCGAGGCGATGCTGCATGCGGGGCTGACGACCGGGATCGTGACAATCATCATCGCCTTCGCCTCGACCGTGACCTTCATCTTTTCGATCGACCACCTGCCGACCGACATCCGCGGGCTGATGGAGGCGCTGACCACCAACGCCACGCTGTTCCTCCTGATGGTCATGGCCATGCTGATCGTCATCGGCATGTTCATGGAGACGACGGCCGCCTACGTGATGCTGGTGCCGATCTTCGCGCCCATGGCTCTGACCTACGGGATCGACCCGCTGCATTTCGCGCTGGTCTTCATCCTGACGCTGATCGTCGGCATGCTGACGCCCCCGGTGGGCGCCCTGCTGTTCCTAATGTCCGGGATCTCGGGGCTGAAAGTCGGCGCGATCGCGCGCGAGGTCTGGCCCTACATCGTGATCCAGCTGGGCGTCGCGCTGGCCGCGCTGTTCCTGCCGCAGGTCTTCCTGTTCCTGCCCCGCCTCGCCGGCTTCTGAATCCCAGGCCAGGCGCGGAGCCCCGGGGCGACCGCGCTTGCAGACACGTTTCATGTCGATAGACTTGTGGCCTCGGGGCACGTCCGCGACGTGACCCCGCCGCCTTTTCGACCAGGAGTCCAAGGTTGAAGAAGAAGAGCAGTCGTGTGACCTCCGTCGATGTCGCAGCGCTGGCAGGTGTCTCGCAATCCGCCGTGTCGCGCGCCTTTTCACCCGGCGCGGTAATCGCCGAAGCCACGCGGGAAAAGATCTTCGAGGCCGCCAACAAGCTGAACTATGTGCCGAATTCCTTTGCGCGGGGGCTTTCGACGAGGCGGTCCAACATCGTGGCACTGGTTCTCGGAAACCGCGACAACCCCTTCTACATGATGGCGCTTCACGAGTTCAGCCGGAAGCTCGGTGCCATCGGGCGGCAGGCGCTGGTCTTCGCCGTCGAGCGCGAGGAAAACAGTGACCGCGCGCTGATGGAGGTGCTGCAGTACCAGGTCGACGGCGTCGTGCTGACGTCTGCGCACATGTCGACGCGGATGACCGCGATGTGCCACGACAGGGGCATCCCGGTCGTCTCATTCAACCGCATCCTGCCAAGCCTCGAAACCCCCTCGGTCAGCTGCGACAACCGCAACGGGGGCAAGATCCTAGGCGAGGCCTTTCTCGCCGCAGGGGCGCGCAGCTTTGCAGTGCTGGCCGGAGATGCCAACGGCTCGACCAGCAACGACCGGGTGCGCGGCTTCACCGACGCGGTGCTGGCAGCCGGGCTGCCGGGGGATTCCATCCGGCTGTTTGAGGCGCACAGCACCTACGAGGGCGGTGCCGCGGCGACGCGCGAGATGATCGAGGGGGGCTTCCGCCCCGATGCCATCTTCGGGATCGCCGACGTGATCGCCATGGGCGCCATCGACGAGCTGACCTACCGCTACCAGCTGCGGGTTCCCGAGGACGTCATGGTGGCCGGGTTCGACAACATTCCCGAATCCGGCCGCCTGCCCTATCGGCTCACCACCATCGAACAACCGGTGGCCGCGATGGTCGAACGGACGATCGCGCACCTGCATCTCGACGATCCCGACCGCGGTGTCGGTCCTGCCGAGGCCACGCATATCCCGGGGCGGCTGGTTTGGCGCGACACCATTCGCGGCGAGGCCTTCCGGCCGACGTGAAACACGAGCGTTTGGCCGGTCAGTCCTTGCTGTCGTCCTTCAGCGTCTCGAGGATCACCTCGTAGGCGCTGCCGATGTCCTCGCGCAGGGCAGCGACGGCCACCGCCTCGTCGCCCGCGCTGATCGCGTCGAAGAGCGCGCGGTGCTGACGATTGGACACCCGGTAGTGCCCGTGGCGCTGCAGCAGGTGGAACTGGGGATTGATGCGCAGCCAGATGTTGCCGATGATCTCGAGCAGAAGTGGCGAACCCGCCTGACGGTAGATGGCGAAGTGAAAGTCGTAGTTCGCGTGGATGAACTCGCGGACCTGCCCTGCCTTCTCGGCCGCTTCCATGCTGCACAGGATCTCTTCCAGCTTTGCCAGAAAGGCGGCGTCGCGCTGCTGCACTGCCCAGCGCACGGCCGAGGCCTCGACCTCGGAACGTACCCTGCGCAGGTCGGCAAGTTCCTGCAGCCCGAGACGGGGCACACCTATGGAGCGCCCCGAGACCACCGTCAGCGCGCCCAGCGCCATGAGCCGCGATATCGCCTCGCGCACGGGCATCGGGCTCACGTCCAGCGCCTTGGCGATGCTGCCCACCGTGATCGATTCCCCGGGCGCGATCTCGCCCTGTAGGATCAGGTCGCACAGGCGCTGGTGCACCAGCGTCTGGAGGGTTTCCCGCTTCAGTGGCGTGACGCTTTCGAACATGCCCAAATCCCTTGCTTCGCCGCCCAAACTACGCGGCCTTTCGAGATAACAAAACACGTTTTGACTTTTGATCAAAGATATTGGATCATCAATCATGCCAGGCGATCGGGAGGGTCGCCTGCCAAGGGAGGACATCATGATCGGACGATTTCTTGCGGGCACGGCCTGCGCACTGGCGCTTTCCGCGGGCGCCGCACAGGCGCAGGACGAGGGCGCGCCCTACGACATTTACCTTTCGATGAGCTACATCGGGAACGACTGGCAGGCCGAAGCCTCGAACATGGTCAAGGCGCTGGCCGCCTCGTCGGACTATGCTGACCGCGTCAACCTCGAGGTGCAGGTCGCCGGGCCGAATGCACAGCGCCAGATCCAGCAGATCAACGCAATGGTACAGGCTGGGGCCGACGCGATCGTCGTCTTCCCGATCTCGCCGACCGCCCTGAACAGCGTCGTCAAAAGCGCCTGTTCCCGCGGCGTGACAATCATCGCGTATGATGCCGAGATCACCGAGGATTGCGCCTACAATGTCACCATCGATCAGGCCGAAGCCGGGCGGGAGACGGCCGAATGGCTGGTCGATGAGATGGACGGCGAAGGCGACGTGGTCATGGTAACCGGCGTGCCGGGTACCTCGGTCGACACTGCGCGCACCAGCGCCGCGAAAGAGGTCTTTGCCCAGCACGAGGGCATCAACATCGTCGGTGAAGCCGTCGGCATGTGGAGCCAGGCGGTTGCCCGGACCGAACTCAACAAGCTGATGGCCACGCGGGACTGGTCCGATATCGACGGACTGTGGATGCAGGTCGGCTGCTATACCGCCAACGCGATGCAGCTCGAAGCCGGACGCGAGCCCTCCGAGCTTCTGCCCTGCGCGGGCGAGGGATCGAACGGGGGCCGCATCCAGATGCTGCCCGCCGATACCGAGGTCGACGGGGCGAGCGCCCCCTACGCGCCCATGGGCGCTCCGCGGATTTCATATGCCTCGCCGCCCTACTCTGGCGCGCTTGCACTGAAGTTGGCGGTGGACAAGCTCGACGGCAAGGATATCCCGGAGCACACCACCCTACCGCTGCCGCTCGTGACCAACGAGACCATCGAGCTTTGCGAGACAGGTAGCTGGGACGAGCAGAAGGCGGGCTGCAACGCCTTCCAGCCCGGCCTCGTCTCCAACCCCGGCTGGTTTGCCTCGATCTTTTCCGAGGAGCTGCCGCAGCTTGGCCTGAATGCCGCCCTCGTGGGTCAGCCCGAGAGCTGATGAGCTTCCCCGGCGGTCACGGCCGTCGGGGCCCTTCCACCTGATCACAACACATATCGGAGGACGGCATGTCATCCGCCAATGGCTCCGCGCCCGCGGTCGAGGTCGAGGGCCTCACCAAGGCCTACGGCCCCACCGTGGCCAACGACGAGGTCAGCTTTTCGGTCGCGCCGGGCCGCGTGCACGCGCTGCTGGGCGAGAACGGCGCGGGCAAGTCGACCACCATGAAGCTCCTGTCGGGGCTCGTCCGTCCGGACGCGGGCAGCATCCACATCTACGGCGAGCAGATCAGCCTCGGCACCGCGCGCGATGCCCACGCCAACGGCATCCAGACCGCCTTCCAGGAACTCACGCTGGTGCCGGACCTGACGGTGCTCGACAACATGCTGCTGCCGCGCGCGCCGTGGACGCCGCTCGGCACGCTCAACCGGGCCCGCATCCGCCGCGAGGTCACGGACCATTTCGAGGCGCTGGACCTCCAGGTCGACCTCGACGCGCTGACCTCGGAACTCACGCTCGCCGTGCGCCAGAAGATCGAGATCGCCCGGGCGCTCTCTCGCAAGCCCAGCATCCTGCTGCTGGACGAGCCGACCTCGGCGCTGTCGGGCAGCGACGTGGACTGGCTTGGCCGGGTCATCGCCGAGGCCTCGGGACAGGGCATCACCGTGCTGTTCATCTCGCACCGGATGCCCGAGGTGCGCGCCTTCTGCGACACGCTGACCATCCTGCGAAACGGCAAGTCCGTGCATTCGGGAAAAGTGGCTGACGTAAGCGATGCCGAGGTGGTCGAGATGATCATCGGGCGCTCGGTCGAGAACGCCTTTCCCCCGCCCCGTGCGCCCCGCGACACCTCGGGCGAAACGCCGGTGCTCGCCACCCGCGCGCTCTCGGCCGGTCCGAAGCTGAAGGAGGCCGAGATCGCCCTGCAGCGGGGCGAGATCCTCGGGATCGCGGGACTGCAGGGCATGGGACAGGAGGCGCTCTTCTCGGCGCTTTTCGGACAGGAGCACCTGACCGCGGGGCATATCGAACTGGACGGCACCCCGCTGCACCTGCGCGCGCCCTCGGACGCGATGCATCCCTCCGTCTCCATCGGCTTCGTGCCGGAAGAGCGCAAGACGCAAGGGCTTTTCCTGAAGCTTCCCGGACGGCAGAACGCGAGCCTTCCGGTGCTGTCCCGTTTTCACAACGGCCCGCTGCTCGACGATGCTGCCGAGGCCCGCGCCGCCGATGGCGCCTTTGCCGCCGTCGAGGTCGACGGACGGGCGCACTATCTTCCCGCGGGCGCCTTTTCCGGCGGCAACCAGCAGAAGATCGTGCTGGCCAAGTGGCTCGTGGCCCAGAGCCGCATCCTGCTGCTTTTCGATCCGACGCGCGGGATCGACGTCGGCACCAAGGAGCAACTCTATGCCCTGCTGCGCGCCTATTCGGACGCGGGCGGGTCTGTGCTGTTCCACTCGACCGAAATCCCCGAGCTCGTTCATCTCTGCGACCGTGTCGGCGTGCTCTACGAGGGCCGCCTGTCGCGCTGGCTGCAGGGCGGCGACCTGACCGAGAATGCGATCATGGAAGCGACGCTCGGGGGCAGCGACCCCCTGCATCTCTCCGGGGCCCGCACCGGACAAAAGGAGCCGGCATGACCGACCAGACCCTTCATTCCCCGGCACCGCGCCGCACGGCCACCCGCAGCTTCCGCAACCTGAAACGCGGGCAGGCCGTCATCGTTGCCGCGCTCGTGTTTGCCGCGCTGATGGCGCTCAACGCGTTTCTGAGCCCCTACCCCCTGAGCTACTTTGATGTTTCCTTCCTTGCCAGCGGCGGCGCCACCACGGCGATCGCGGCCGCGGGACAGACGCTGGTGATCCTGTCGGGGGGCTTCGACCTTTCCGCCGGGGCGGTGGTGTCGCTGGTCAACGCGGTGCTGGCCACCTCGATGGATCCGTCAAACATGGAGGCCTCTGTGCCGCTCTGGACCGCCATCGGCATCGCGATCGGCATGGGGGTCGGCGCGGTGAACGGCTTCTTCGTCGCCGTCATGCGGCTGCAGCCCATCGTGGTGACGCTGGCGGTGATGTTCATCGTGCAGGGTCTGACACTGCTGATCATGGCAATGCCCGGCGGGTTCGTCTCGCCCACGCTTGCCAGCACGTACCTCGGGGACACGATCCCCGGGCTTCTGCCCGCGCCGGTCACCCTGCTGCTGGTACTGGTCGCGCTCTGGCTCTGGCTCAAGCGCACGGCCTACGGCGTGACGCTCTACGCGGTGGGCAGCGACCCGGAGGCCGCGCGATCCACCGGCCTGCGAACCCGCACGGTCACCTTCGCGACCTACGTGCTCGCAGGCGGACTCTACGGGCTCGCCGGGGTCTTCGTCAGCGCACAGACCGGCAGTGGTGACCCGCTGGCAGGCAATGCGTTGCTGCTTCCGACCTTCGCCGCGGTTGTCATCGGCGGCACCCGGCTTGGCGGTGGCAAGGGCGGCGTCCTGGGCACCATCCTCGGCGCCTATATCCTGATGATCGTCGTCAACCTGCTGCTGTCGCTCAATGTCTCGGCCTACTACTCCACCATTGCCGAAAGCGCGGTCCTGCTGATCGCGGTACTGGCGGGGTCGCTGAGCAAGGACAGCACGCTGTCGCTAAGGCTGCGCGACCTGAGCGACGCGCTGTCTGCGAGACGGAAGGGCTGGCTCGTGACGCAGCGCCCGGCAGAGGACAGGCGCCTCGCCTTCACCCGACCCTCCGACACGGCCCCGCGCCTTTCGTTCATGCAGAAGTACGGCCACACGCTCCGTCACGCGCTGCCTGCCTGGCTCTGCCTTGCGCTGGTGCTGATCGCGACGCAGGCGGTGCTGGGCAACGTGTTCACCGGCTGGCGATACTGGGATTCGCTGCTCGTGCTGTCGAGCTTCCTCGCCATCCTCGCACTGGGACAAGGCGCGGTGATCCTGACCGGCGGGCTCGACCTGTCGCTGCCCTGGTGCATCGCGCTTTCGGGCGTGCTGCTGACAGGGCTCGTCGGCGGACAGGACATGGGTCTGCTGACCGCCCTACCGGTGGTCTTCGCGGTGGCGGCGGTGATCGGTCTGGCGAACGGGCTGGGCGTGGTCGCCCTCGGGCTTTCGCCCATCGTGGTGACGCTGGCCATGAACGGCATCCTGCAGGGCGCCGCGCTGATCTGGTCCGGCGGCACGCCCGCGGGCTTTGCCCCGCCGGTGCTGCGCTGGATGATGACCGGCAAGGTCATGGGCATCACGCCTGTCATCCTCTTCATGGTGGTCTTCACGGCCTTTGCCATCCTGCTTCTGGGACGCACCGCCTTCGGCCGCCGCGTCTATGCCGTCGGCAACAGCGAACTGGCAGCCCGGCTCTCGGGCGTGCGCACCGGGCGCGTGATCGTCTCGGTCTACATCCTTTCGGCGCTCTGCGCGGCGCTGGTGGGCGTGCTGCTCGCGGGGTTCTCGGGACAGGCGAGCCTCGGGATGGGCGACGACTACCTGCTGCCCTCGATCGCGGTGGTGGTGGTGGGCGGCGCGCTCATCACCGGCGGGCGCGGCCACTATGCCGGGATGCTGGGCGGCGCGCTGATGCTGACCGCCATGCAGACCCTGCTGGCCGGGACCGCGCTGCCCTTTGCCTTCCGATCCGTTTTCTTCGGCCTCGTCATCCTGATGGCCGTCATCGCGCTGCGTGAATGAAGGAGTTATCCATGAGTGACACCCCCCGCATGACCCTGCCCGGCCTGACCGGCGCGCGCGTCGCGGTGACCGCGGGCGCAGGCGGCATCGGTCTCTGCATCGCACGAGAGCTGGCACGCCAGGGTGCACGGCTGGCGATCTGCGACGTCGACGACGCGGCGCTGAAGGTCGCCGCAGAGGAACTTGACGCCGAGGTTGCCATGAAGGTCGACGTATCGGACGAGGCCCAAGTGGCCGCCTTCTTCGAGACCATCGCGGCTGACATGGGCGGGCTCGACGCGCTGGTGAACAACGCGGGCATTGCCGGGCCGACCGGCGGCGTGGACGCGATCACGCCCGCCGACTGGCGCCGTTGCATCGACATCTGCCTGACCGGGCAATTCCTGTGCACCCACCATGCGGTGCCGATGCTGCGCGCCGCAGGCGGCGGCGCCATCGTCAACATATCTTCCTCGGCCGGGAAGTTCGGCTACGCTTTCCGCACGCCCTATGCCTCGGCCAAGTGGGGGGTGATCGGCTTTACGCAGAGCCTTGCCAAGGAACTCGGGCCCGACAACATCCGCGCCAATGCGATCCTGCCGGGCATCATCGAGGGGCCGCGGATCGAGGGCGTCATCGCCGCCCGCGCGGAGCAGACCGGCGTGAGCCGCGAGGACATGACGGCAGAGTACCTGTCGCGCATCTCGCTGCGGCGCATGACCCCGCCCGAGGACGTGGCCGACATGGCCGCCTTCCTGATCGCCGACACCGGGCGCAACCTGTCAGGACAGAGTTTTCCCGTCGACGGCAACGTGGAGACGCTATGATGGCCGCCCCTGTCGCATGCGTGGGTGCGGGTCTCATCGGTCGCGGCTGGGCCATCGTCTTTGCACGCGCCGGTCACGAGGTGCGGCTCTGGGACGAGAACCCCGGCGCCCCGGCCGCCGCCCGAGACTTTGCTGCAAAGATGCTCCCGGAACTGGAAAGCCAGGGTCTTATCGACTGCACGGCCGAAGACGCTCTGGGCCGTATCCACCCCGTTGCCACCCTGGAAGAGGCGCTGGACGGGGCGGAGCACGTGCAGGAAAGCACCTTCGAGGAGATCGGCGTCAAACGCGCGATCTTTGCGAGGCTCGACGCAATCGCGGGACCGGAAACGGTGCTTGCTTCGTCCTCCTCGGCGCTACTGCCCTCTGCCATTTCCGAGGGGCTGGAAGGGCACCACCGGGTCATGGTGAACCACCCGATCAACCCCGCCTACCTCATCCCGGCGGCAGAGCTGGTGCCCGCGCCATGGACCGATCCCGCGCTGATGGAACGTACCGCCAATATGCTGCGCTCGGCCGGCATGCGCCCCATCGTCATGCAGAAGGAGATCGACGGTTTCGTCATGAACCGGATGCAGGGCGCCCTGCTGCACGAGGCCTTCCGCCTGGTGGCCGACGGCTATGCCAGCGCCGAGGACGTGGACATCGGCCTTCGCGAGGGTCTTGCCCTGCGGTGGTCCTTCATCGGCCCGTTCGAGACCATCGACCTGAACGCGCCCGAGGGCATCCGGCAATACGTCGAACGCTATGCGGGCATCTACGACGGCCTTTCGGACCAGCCCGCCGCCGACTGGCGCGGACCGGTTCTCGACAGCATCGAGGCAGAGCGCCGCGCCGCCCTGCCCGCGCAGGCGCTCGCCGAAAGACAAGCCTGGCGCGACCGGCGCCTCATGGCGCTTGCCGCCCACAAGCGGCGCGCAACGGACGAAATCGGAGACTGACCATGACTGACAAGGTGATCATCACCTGCGCCGTGACCGGCGCGATCCACACCCCGACAATGTCGGACCACCTGCCGATTACGCCGGACGAGATCGCCGAGGCCGCAATCGGCGCCGCCGAGGCGGGCGCCGCGATCCTGCACCTGCACGCCCGGGACCCGCAGACCGGCAAACCCGACCAGTCGGTCGAGGCCTTCGCCCCCTTCCTCGGCCGGATCAAGCAGTCGACCGACGCGGTGGTGAACATCACCACGGGCGGATCGCCCTACATGACGGTCGACGAACGCACCAAGCCTGCGGCCAAGTGGTCGCCCGAGGTGGCGTCGCTCAACATGGGCTCGATGAATTTCGGGTTCTATCCGCTGTTGGCGAAGTACAGGACCTTCAAGCACGAGTGGGAGCGCGAGCACCTCGAAGGGTCGCGCGATCTCGTCTTCCGTAACTCGTTCAAGGACATCGAGTACGTGCTCGAGACCTGCTACGACAACGGCACGCGGTTCGAGTTCGAATGCTACGACATCTCGCATCTCTACAACCTCGCCCACTTCGCCGATCGCGGGCTAGTGAAGCCGCCATTCTTCGTGCAGTCGGTCTTTGGTCTGCTTGGTGGCATCGGCACGCACCACGAGGACATCATGCACATGAAGCGCACCGCCGACCGGCTGTTCGGCAAGGATTTTCGCTGGTCGGTGCTGGGCGCCGGCAAGGACCAGTTCCGCATCGCAACGCAGGCGGTCAGCATGGGCGGCAACATCCGGGTCGGGCTCGAGGACAGCATCTGGATCTCGCGCGGGAAGCTGGCCGAAAGCAACGCCCAGCAGGTCACCAAGGCGCGCAGCATCATCGAGGGCATGGGCCTTGAGATCGCCTCGCCTGCCGAGGCGCGCGAGATGCTGTCGCTCAAGGGCGGCGACGCGGTAAATTTCTGAACGGACCCCGAGGGAGGAGACAAACCATGCAGATCGACATTCTGCTCGACGTGAAGACGACGCTGGGCGAAGGCCCGGTCTGGGACGTCGAAAGCCAGCGGCTCTATTTCATCGACTCGATGGATGGCCGCGTCTTCCGCTGCACCGCCGAAGGCACCGAGCTGCGCGCCTGGGACGTTCCCGGCAAGATCGGCTCAATGGCGCTGCGCAAGGACGGATCGGGCGCCATCGTATCGCTCGACAAGGGGTTCTGGCTGCTCGATTTCGAAAGCGGCGAGTGCGAGCTTCTGCACGATCCCGAATCCGGTCTCGACACGACCCGCATCAATGACGGCAAATGCGACCGGCGGGGCCGCTTCTTCGCCGGATCCATGGACATGATGGAGGAAGGGCCCAAAGGCGCGCTCTACCGCGTCGATCCCGACATGAGCGTGACGCAGGTCTATGACGGAATCATCTGCTCGAACGGGCCCTGTTTCTCGCCCGACGACAGTACTTTCTACTTTACCGACACCTGGACCGGCGAGGTCTGGGCCCACGACTACGATATCGAAACGGGCACCGTCTCGAACCGCCGGACCTTTGCCAAGGTCGACACCTCAAACGGCGGCGCCGCGGACGGCGCAACCGTCGATTCCGAGGGGTACTACTGGATGGCGCTGGTCTACGATGGTCGGATCTGCCGTTACGCGCCCGATGGCTCGCTCGACATGGAGATTCCCATGCCGGTCAAGAAGGTCACGAGCGTGCAGTTCGGCGGGCCGAACCTCGACACGCTCTATGTCACATCCATGGCCAAGCCGCCCCTGCCCCGCTTCCCCGGCGACGGCGTCCAGCGCGGCAGCCTCTTCGCGGTCAACGGGCTTGGCGTAACCGGCGTGCCAGAGCCGCGATTCGGCGGCTGACGCCTCGCCGAAAAATCGACCCGCGCAGCCCGGCCTGCCGGCGCTGCGCGTCGAAAGGCCCTGACATGCTTCGCGTCTCCAGCATTCCGAGGTCCGAGAACGGGGCGTTTCAGGCGGCAGCGACCACCAACCTCGAGCGAAAAGGGGTGGGTAGGATCATCTTTCCTTACGGTCCCCGGCGCCCTCCTCCTGGCCGGCCGTCGCACTCGTACTTCTTTGGAAGGAACGCTGCCTGAGCAGTCAATCCCTTTCGTCAGCCCCGCCATGGCAAAATAAATTCTTGATACTCCGCTCCCCCCTCTGATTTGATCAAATTGAATCAGCAGGCTGTCTCATGATCGAAATACAAGACGTCACCAAGGTCTTCGGCTCCGGAGAGGGCGCGTTCCGCGCTCTGGACGAGGTCTCGGTAACCATCCGCGAAAACGAATTCTTTACCCTCCTGGGCCCGTCAGGATGTGGCAAGACCACCCTCCTGCGCCTGATCGCAGGGTTCGAGGGGCCGACCGGCGGGCAGATCCTGCTGGGCGGCGAGGACCTGTCCGGCCAGCCACCCTACCGGCGCCCGGTGAATACCGTGTTCCAGTCCTATGCGCTTTTCCCGCACATGACGGTCGCCGAGAACGTGGGCTTCGGCATCAAGATGCTTGGAAGGCCCAAGTCGGAGATATCGGGCACCGTTTCCGAGATGCTGGAACTGGTGCGCATGTCTCACCTCGCCGACCGGCAGACCAGCCAGATCTCGGGCGGCCAGCAGCAGCGTGTGGCCTTGGCCCGGGCGCTTGCCCCTCGCCCCAAGGTGCTCTTGCTGGACGAGCCGCTTTCGGCACTGGACTTCAAGCTGCGCAAGGAAATGCAGCTCGAACTCAAGCGGTTGCAGTCTGAGACCGGCATCACCTTCGTCTTCGTGACCCACGATCAGGAAGAGGCGCTGACCATGTCGGACCGCGTCGCGGTGATGAGCGATGGCGAGATCCGGCAGATCGGCACCCCGCGCGAGATCTACGACCATCCCGCCGAACGTTTCGTCGCCGACTTCATCGGGGATACCAACTTCCTCAAGGCCGAGATGCTGGGCCGTGAGGGCGAGAGCGCACGCCTGCGGCTTGCCTCAGGGCAGGAGGTGCATGCGCGGGCGTCGGAGGCCACCGCCTCGAGCGGGACAGTCACGCTGGCGATCCGGCCCGAGCACGCCGACCTTGCCCCCGAGGGCGAGGGCGTGCTTGGCGGCACGCTCGAGGACATCGTCTACTTCGGCACCGACACGCATTACCACGTGGCCCTGGACGGCGGCGGCGAGCGTTTCGTGTTGCGCAAGCAGAACCAGCCCGACGAGGATCGCGGCTACCAGCGCGGTGACCGCGTCGGCATCAGGCTTGGCCGCTCCGCTGGCCAGGTACTGAGGGACTGAGCCGATGCCGGATCCGATTTCCTCGACCGCCCGCACCCGCGCCGCCCTCCTGGCCCCGGCCATGGCGATCCTGATCTTCGCCGCCGCGGGACCGCTGATCATCGTCGTGCTCTACTCGTTCCTGACGCCCGGCGACTACGGCGGCGTCGTCTGGGACTTCTCGACCGATGCCTGGTTCGGAGTGCTCGCCGAGCGCGACTTCTTTACCGAGCAGCTGAGCTGGGCCGACGCGCACCTCACGGTGTTCTGGCGGTCGATCAAGCTCTCGCTCCTGACGGCGCTTCTGTCCTTCATCTTCGGTTTCCCGACAGCCTATTTCATCGCCACGCGCCCGCGCCGCAGCCGGGACATCTGGATGCTGCTGGTGATGATCCCATTCTGGACCAACCTTCTGATCCGGACCTTCGCGATCATGGAGCTGATCCGGAACGAAGGCACGATCAACACCGTGCTGATCGCCATGGGGCTCTTCACGCAGCCGGTGCAGATGCTCTACACGGAATTCTCGCTGCTGCTGGGCATGACCTATGTCTATCTGCCGCTGATGATCCTGCCGATCTACGCCTCGATGGAGCGGTTCGACTTCAGGCTGGTCGAGGCAGGCTACGATCTCTACGCCACGCGCTGGCAGGTGCTGCGCCGGGTCATCCTGCCCATCGTCAAACCGGGGATCGTGGCCGGATCGATCCTTGTCTTCGTGCCGTGCCTTGGCGCCTATGTCACGCCGCGCGTGCTGGGCGGGGGCAAGCAGCTGATGCTCGGCAACCTGATCGAGCTGCAGTTCGGGCAGCTGCGCAACTGGCCGCTTGGCGCGGCGCTGTCGCTGACACTGCTGGTGATCGTCATGGTGGCGCTGATCTTCTACGTTCGCACCGTGGGCGCGGAGGAACGCGGACATGGCTAGAAGCTTCGACGTCACCCGGCAGCCCGGGTTCACCATGATCGCGATTGCCTGCTTCGTGCTGCTCTACCTGCCGATCATCCTGCTGGTCGCCTACTCGTTCAACGCGGGCCAGTCGATTTCCCAGTGGGAGGGGTTCTCGCTGCGCTGGTACGTATCCGCCTGGGACAACGAGCAGATTCAGGACGCGACGATCCGCTCTGTGATCATCGCACTCGGGGCCTCGCTCATCGCCACCTCGGCGGCCGTGCTGGCAGCGCTGGCCACCACGCGCACCACGCCCTGGCGGGGACAGACCGTCGCGTTCGCGCTGATCAACCAGCCGCTGATGGTGCCCGAGATCGTAACTGCCGTTTCGCTGCTGATCTTCTTCTCGATGATCAAGGTCTGGACCGGCTACACCGGCCTCTGGTACCTCGTCATCGCCCATGCGGCCTTCTGCATCCCCTTCGCCTACATGCCGATCCGTGCCCGGTTGCAGGGGATGGACCTCAATCTCGAACAGGCGGGGGCCGATCTCTACGGTACGCCGATCAAGGTATTCCGCCACATCACCCTGCCCCAGCTCTGGCCCGGGATCCTCGCCGGAGGTATGCTGGCTTTCGTGATCTCGCTCGACGACGTCGTCATCACCGAGTTCGTGAAGTCGGCCGGCCAGGACACGCTGCCGACCTACATGCTGGGCCAGCTGCGGCGGAACATCACGCCGGAAATCAACGCCATCTCGACCGCCCTTCTGGCGATCTCGGTGCTTCTGGTGACAGCCTTCTTCTTCATGAGCCGGACACGCAAATGATCCGGCCCGACACGGACCGCCAAGCCGGGCGGCCCACAACAGGGAGACCGACCATGACCTACCGCATCACGCCAATTGCCGGCATCGCGGCGCTCACGCTTGCCGCGGGCGCCGCCCACGCCGAGGGCGAGCTCAACATCTACAACTGGGGCAACTACACCAGCCCCGAGATGATCGAGAAGTTCGAACAGGAATTCGACGTCGACGTCACCGTCACGGACTACGATTCCAACGACACCGCGCTGGCCAAGCTCAAGGCCGGCGGCCACGGCTTCGACATTGTCGTGCCCTCGGGCAACTACGTGCCGATCTTCATCGAGGAAGGGGTGCTGATGAAGTCCAACCCCAACGAGATGGAGAACTTCGGCAACGTCGCCCAGCGCTGGGTGGACGTCGAATTCGACCCGGGCCGCGAGTATACCGTGCCGTGGCAATGGGGCACGGTCGGTGTCAGCGTGAACACCTCCGTCTATGACGGCGACATCAACACCGCCGGCCTGATCTTCGATCCGCCGGAAGAGCTTCAGGGCAAGATCAACGTCATCCCCGAGATGAACGACGTCATGGGCAGCGCCATCCACTACATGGGCGGCGAGCAATGCACCACCGACCGCGAGGTGCTGCGCCAGGTCCGAGACAAGCTGGTCGAGGCCAAGCCCCACTGGCTCTCCATGGCCTACGGCAACATCGAGCGGCTTGCGAACGAGGACATCGCCGCGACGCTGAACTGGAATGGGGCCTCGATGCGGGCGCGCCTGCAGAACGAGGATATCGCCTTCGGCTACCCGCAGACGGGCTATTCCATCTGGATGGACAACGCGGCGATCACCGCCGATGCGCAGAACGTCGAGAACGCCAAGCTGTTCCTGAACTTCATCATGGAGCCCGAGAACGCGGCGATGCTGTCGAACTTCGCGCGCTATGCCAACGGCATCGAGGGCAGCGAGGAATTCATGGACGATGTCATGGCCGAGGCACCCGAGATCAACACGCCGGAAGAGCTGGCAGACGCGGGCTACATCTCGAAGAACTGCCCGCCCGAGGCTCAGAAGATCTACAGCCAGATCTGGACCGAGCTGACCAAGTAAGACACTTCGAGCGGCGGCCCGGATTTCATCGGGCCGCCGTTTGCTTTCTCGAGAGGTTTCAATGACCGACACCGCCGACCTCGTCATCCTGAACGGCAGCCTGCTGACCTTCGACGACACCATGCCGCGCGCCCAGGCGCTTGCGGTACGGGACGGCGTGATCGTGGCCGTCGGCACGACCTCCGAGATACGCGCTCTGGCGGGCCACGGCACACGGGTGATCGACGCCGCCGGCGGCACCGTCATGCCCGGCATCATCGACTCGCACGTGCACCTGTTCGGCGGGTCGGTGGAGCTCGGTTACCTGGATCTGGGCGGGCTGCAGGGCGACGACGCGGTGATCCCCGCGGTCCGCGCCCGCTCCGCAGAGGAACCCGATGCGCCCCTCCTGTTCGGGGTGCAGGCAGACTACGCGATGTTCGGAGAGGGACACCGGACGACGCGCCACGATCTCGACCGGGTGATGCCTGACCGGCCCTTCGCGATGTTCGCCGCCGACCACCACACGATCTGGGCCAACACCCGCGCGCTCGAGGCGGCGGGGCTTCTGCAGGGCGGGGCAACCGAACCGGGATCGGAGATCGTCATGGGCGAGGACGGTCTTGCCGAGGGGGAGTTGCGCGAGCCCGGGGCCTACGCGCGGGTGCTGGCGATGACGCCGCATGGCGGTCGAGACCTGGCGGGGCTTGTCACCGGCAAGGATCCCGTACCAGCCGCGTCCGTCGCGGAACGCGGGCGCGATCTGGATGCCCTTCGGCGCGGGCTGGCCCATTGTGCCTCCTACGGGATCACCGGCCTGCACAACATGGACGGCAACTTCTACACGATGGAGCTTCTGGCCGAGCTCGAAGCAAACGGCGAGCTGCCCTGCCGGACCGAGGTTCCGTTTCACTTCAAGGCGGTGGACGGCCTCGACCGGTTCGCCGAGGCGGAAGAGATGCGCAGCCGCTGGGCCTCCGACCGGCTCTGGTGCAATCGCGTAAAGATGTTCATGGACGGCGTGATCGAAAGCCGGACAGCGCTCATGCTGCGCCCCTACCCCGGCTCGGACCTTTCTGGTGACGCGGTCTTCACGCCCGAGGCTTTCAACTCCGCCTGCGTCGAAGCGGACGCGCGGGGCTTTCAGATCGCCACGCACGCGATCGGCGATCTGGCTGTGCGCCGAACGCTTGAGGGCTACGCCGCGGCCCGCGAGGCGAACGGCGCGCGCGACGCGCGGCACCGCGTGGAGCATATCGAGACGCTGGACCCGGCCGACCTGCCCCGGTTCCGCGAGTTGGGCGTCGTGGCGTCCTACCAGCCAGGACACGCGCCCTTCGGGCATATCTTTCCTCTTGAAGCGCTTGGGCCGCACCTGCACGAGGATCAGAAGCCGCTTGCCTACGCCTGGCAGACCCTGCGCGAGGCCGGAAACCCCGTGTGTTTCTCGACCGACTGGCCTGTCATCAAACTCGACCCTATGGCGACGCTGCGCGCAGCGATCGCGCCCGTCGCCATGCCGGCCCCGTGGGGGGATCAGCGCCAGTCCCTGATGGATGCACTTCGGTCGATGACCGCGGACAATGCCTGGCTGGAGTTCTCCGAAGCGCGCAAGGGCCGACTACATCCGGGCATGGTCGCGGATATCGCGGTATTGCGAGAGGATCTCGAGGCCATGGAGCCGGACACGGTCGAACAGACCGGCGCCGCGGTGACGATCTGCGGCGGCGAAGTGACCTTCGCCGCCTGAAAGCCGGCTTTCCTGCAAGTGCGGTAATGCCGGGAGCCACGGAGCGGTGACCACGGACGCCTTCGGCACTTCCCGCCCCCCCTCTCACAGCATACGGGGGCACAGGCCGAACCGTTGCGCGAGGTCAGTCTCGCAGCAGCATCGCCACGGCGCAGGCGGCGGTGGCCGGCAAGCGCAGGGTGTCGTGGAGCAGGGTCACGCGCTCGGGTATGTAATAGCCTTCTTCGTGCAGGATGTTCATGGTCGCGACGACCTTGCCGCCGATGATCAACGGAAGGTTCACTACCGAGCCGCAGCCCAGCTTGCCGATCAACTCGGCATCGGGAAAGACCGTATCGATGTCGGCCAGAGTATTGGAGACGAAGGCCAGCTGACGGGTCAGCACCTGGTCGAACCAGCGATTGAGCACGATCGGCTTCTCGCCAGAGGTGGGGTAGTTCACGGCATCGTCGGTATAGGCCCGGCGGGCAACCATGGAATCGGTGTCCGAGGTCATAACCGTGAACAGCTTTGCGCCCACCGTCGCCTTGGTCAGCGCACAGAGCGCGTCAAAGGCCGCTTCCTCGCTGGTCGCCGCAGAAAGCGCGGCGGTGAAATCGGCAAGCGCCTTGGTCGTATCGGTCATGCAGGGTCCTTCGTAGCTGGCGCGACCATGTCGGGTTCGGCGCCGGGGTTGCCGCCGGACGCGGCATAGAGTTCGCGCGAGTAAGGATCGGCGAAGCCGCCGTCATAGAGCGCTGTCTTGGGGGCGATCTCGACGATGCGGCCCTTGTTCATCACCGCCATGCGGTCGCACATGAAGCTCACCACCGGCAGGTTGTGGGTGACCATCAGGTAGGTCAGCCCCTGTTCGCGCCGCAGGCGTTTCAGCAGGTTCAGGATTTCCGCCTGCACCGAAACGTCCAGCGCCGAGGTCGGTTCGTCCAGAAGCATCACCCTGGGCTCCAGCATCAGAGCGCGGGCAATGGCCACGCGCTGGCGCTGTCCGCCCGACAACTGGTGTGGAAAGCGGAAGCGGAATCGCCGGTCGAGGCCCACCGCCGCGAGCATTTCGATCACCTTCTCGCTGCGCCGGCCGATGCCGTGGATCGCCAGCGGTTCGTTCAAGACGGTGTCGATCGTCTTGCGCGGGTGCAGCGAAGCGTAAGGGTCCTGGAACACCATCTGACAGTTTTCGGAAAAGGCGCGATCCATGCCGTGCCCGCGCGACTTGCCCAGAACCGAGATCTCGCCGGTCCATTCCGGCGCCAACCCGGCAATGGCCTTCAGCACGGTCGACTTGCCCGACCCGCTTTCGCCCACGAGCGCAAAGCTTTCGCCCAGTGCCACGTCGAAACTCACGTCGCGCACGACCCTGGTATCACCGTAGGATATATCGACATCCTTGAGAGAGATCGCCGGGATGGTCATGTGCCTGCTCCTCCGCTTCGGTCGAGAACCGGAAGTTCGTCGCGGGTCTCTTCCATGCGAGGCTGGGCCGCCAGAAGTCCGCGGGTGTAGGGATGGCTGGCCTCGTGAAGGCGCTGCGCGGCGCAGGCCTCGACCACCTCTCCCCCGTTCATCACCAGGATCCGGTCGCAGTAGCGCGCCACAAGGTTCAGGTCGTGACTGATCAGGATCAGGCCCATGCCGTTGCCGGTCACCAGTTCCTCGATCAGATCCAGCACCTGCGCCTGCACGGAGACGTCCAGTGCCGAGGTCGGCTCGTCCGCGATCAGGAGCTGGGGGCGTGGGATCAGCATCATGGCGATCATGACCCGCTGCCCCATGCCGCCCGACACCTCGTGCGGATACATCCTGGCCACGCGGCCGGGGTCGTTGATGCGTACCGAGGTCAGCATCTCGATCACCCTGGCCCGCAGGTCGCGGCGCGGAAGGCGCTCATGCACCCGCAAGGCCTCGGCGATCTGCTCGCCAATGGTCATGACCGGATTGAGCGAGAACTTCGGGTCCTGCATGATCATCGAGATCCGCGCGCCGCGCACCTTGCGCATCTGGCGGTTGCCCTGCGCCATGAGGTCCAGCCCGTCAAAGCGCAATGTCTTGGCCGTCTGCTTTCCCGGCGCCCGGATCAGGCGCAGGATCGACCGGCCGGTCATCGACTTGCCCGATCCGCTTTCGCCGACGATGCCCAGGCGCTCTTCGCGACCCAGAGTGAACGAGAGGCCCTTCACCACCTCGACCGGCCCGTTGGGCGTGGCGAAACTGACGCGAAGATCCTCGACTTCCAGAAGCGGTGTCTCGTTCATTTCTCGCTCCCTTGCTTGGGATCGAGCACGTCTCGCAGCCCGTCGCCCAGGAAACAGAAGCCCAGCGAGACAAGAATGATGGCAAAGCCCGGCATGGTGGCGACCCACCACTGGTCGAGGATAAATGTCCGGCCCCGGGAAATCATGGCACCCCATTCCGGCAGCGGCGGCTGCGCGCCGAGCCCCAGAAAGCCGAGACCAGCGGCGGTCAGGATGATGCCTGCCATGTCCAGCGTGACCCTCACGATCATCGACGAGGTGCAAAGCGGCAGCACGTGCCGAAAGATGATCCGGGCATGCGACCCGCCGACGAGCCGGACGGCCTGGATGTACTCGGAGTTGCGGAAGGTCAGCGTTTCCGCCCGTGCGATCCGCGCGTAGGCCGGCCAGGCGGTGATCGCGATGGCGATGATCGCGTTCTCGATACCCGGCCCGAGCGCCGCGACGAAGGCCAACGCGAGGATGAGCTTGGGCAGCGAAAGAAAGATGTCGGTCACCCCCATCAGGACGCGATCGACCCAGCCGCCGAAGTAGCCCGCGACCGCGCCGATTATGAGCCCCAGCGGGGCCGAGATCACGGCCACCAGCGCCACGATCATCAAGGTGATGCGCGACCCGTAGACGACGCGGCTGAAGATGTCGCGCCCCAGTTCGTCGGTGCCCATCCAGTGCTCGGCCGAGGGAGGAAGCAGGCGCGTCCGCAGATTCTGCCCCACCGGACTTTCGGGCGCGATCCAGGGCGCGAATAGCGCGGTGGCCAGCAGCAGCAGGACGATCAGGATTCCGGCGACAGCCAGCGGATTGCGCAGGAGGGCTGTCGTCATACGCCAGGCACGGCCCAAGTTCGCCTGGGTCAGCGTGGCGGGGCTGTCGTCGAGAAGCCAGTCACGGGGGCTCATCATTTGCTCCTCGGATCGAGGACGCGGTAGAGTACGTCCGAGATCTTGTTGATCAGGATGAAGACGGAGCCGATCACCAGCGTCGCCCCCAGCACGGCATTCATGTCGGCATTCAGAAGCGCAGTGGTCAGGTAGTTGCCGATGCCGGGCCAGCTGAAGACCGTCTCGATCATCACCGATCCTTCCAGCAGTGCCGCGTAGGACAGGCCGATGACGGTGATCAGCGGCACCCGGATCGGCATGAAGGCATGGACCCAGACCACCCGCCACTCCGGCACGCCCTTGACCCGGGCGGTGGTGATGAACTCCTGGCCAAGCTGGTCCAGCATGAAGCTTCGCGTCATTCGCGCGATGAAGGCGAGCGAGAAGAAGCCAAGGATCGAGGCCGGCAGAACGAGGTGCGACAGCGCGTTGCCGAACACGGTCCAGTCGCCGGCCAGCGCCGCGTCGATCAGCATGACATTGGTGCGCGAGGGGACGAGACCTTCATAGAAGATGTCGAGGCGCCCCGGTCCCGCGACCCAACCCAGCCCCGCGTAGAAGAACGCCAGCCCGACGAGACCGAGCCAGAAAGCGGGAACCGAGTAGCCGAGCAGCGCGAAGACCCGCATCACCTGGTCCACCCATTCGCCGCGGCGCGTGGCGGCCCAGACCCCGGCGGGCACGCCCAGAACGATGCCGATGATGATGCCGAGCGTCGCCATCTCGAGCGTCGCGGGAAAGACGCGCAGCAGGTCAACCGCGACCGGCCGGTTTGTCGAGATCGATGTGCCCAGGTCGCCCTGCATCACCGACCAGACGTAGTCGAAGAACTGAACGACGAGTGGACGGTCGAGGCCCATGGCCACGCGGGCGGCGTCGTATTGTGCCTGCGTCGCCCTGTCTCCGACCACCGACAGGACGGGGTCGATGGGCACCACCCGCCCGATGAAAAACGTGATGGCCAGCAAGCCCAGGAAGGTCAGCGCGGTGACGATGACAAAGCCGCCGATCCCACGCGCGCTGCGTCCCGCCCGGACGGCCATTGTTGCATCTGTCGCCAAGGTCTCCGCCTCCCGTGGCCTCTGCCAATTGAAATCCAGTCCGCAGTGTCGCAAGAATTTTTGCCATAGTAAAAAAATTTTTGTAAGGTCCACGAGATAGTTTCGGAAGGACCCCGCGATGACACGGGAGAAACACAAGACCGAGCCGCAGCTCGGCCCCCTCATTCGCAAGCGCCGCAAGCAGCTCGGGCTGACGCTGCAGGTCATGGGCGATACCGCTGGCGTCTCGGTCGGCTATCTCAGCCAGGTGGAGCGCGACAATGCCACGCCGACGCTCGGAACGCTGGCACAGATCGCCGCGGCGCTGGACGTGAAGCTTGAATACTTCATCGCCACCCCCGGCCCCGCCGACAGCCTGACCTGCGCCGAGACCCGACCGCAATTCTCGCTCAACGGCTCGTCCATCGGATACGAGAATCTCGCCACTGACTTCCCCGGGGCCGAGCTGTCGAGCTACATTCTCCACGTACCGGCCGGATATGCCTCCGAAGTGGTCAGCCACGAGGGCGAGGAGATCATCTACATCCTGGAAGGCGAGATAGAGCAGACACTCGACGGTCAGATCATTCGCATGAAGGCCGGCGACAGCCTGCACTACAGCGGGCTGCGGCCCCATTCATGGACCAATCCCACCGACAGGCCCGTCCGCATCCTCTGGACCGGAACCCTTGCCGTTCTGAACCGCAAGGGCGGGATGAAACTACCGGAGATGGCGCAGCTGGAAAGCTGAGCAACGCCGTCCCATGCCATCGAACACCAACAAGGAGAGCCAAATGAACATGCTGAAACCCGCGCTGCTCGCCTCGGCGCTCGCGCTGCCCCTGGCGGGCACCGCGGCGCTGGCCGACACGCCCGATGACGTGCTGGTCATCGCCCAGAACATCGACGACATCGTCGCGATCGACCCGGCCCAGGCCTACGAGTTCACCTCGGGCGAGCTGGTCACCAACCTCTATGACCGCCTTGTCCAGTACGATGCCGAGGACCCGACCGTCCTCGCGCCCGGCATCGCGACCGAGTGGGAGGTCGACGCAGAGGCCAAGACCATCGCCTTCACCCTGCGCGACGATGCCGTCTTCAACTCGGGCAACCCGGTGACCGCCGAGGACGTGCTGTTCTCGCTCTCGCGCGTCATCAAGCTGAACCTGACGCCTGCCTTCATCCTCGCCCAGCTTGGCTGGACCCCGGAGAACGTGGACGACATGGTCACCGCCGACGGCAACGTCGTGACGGTGAAATACGAGGGCGACTTCTCGCCCGCCTTCGTGCTCAACGTGCTGGCCGCGCGTCCCGCCTCCATCGTCGACAAGGCGCTGGTGATGGAGAACGAGCAGGACGGCGACATGGGCAACGCCTGGCTGAACGCCAACTCGGCAGGCTCCGGCCCGTTCGAACTGACCGGCTACACCCCGGGCCAGATGGTGCGCATGGCCGCCAACGAGGACTACTTCAAGGGCGCGCCCGCGATGTCCCAGGTCATCATCCGCCACGTGGCCGAGGCCGCCACCCAGCAGCTTCTGCTCGAACAGGGCGACATCGACATGGCGCGCAACCTGACGCCCGACCAGGTCGCATCGCTGTCGGGTGACGACGTGAAGGTGGAGACCTTCCCGCAGGCGGCCGTCCACTTCCTGTCGTTCAACCAGAAGACCGACAGCCTGACCGATCCGGCCGTCTGGGAAGCCGCGCGCTACCTCGTCGACTACACGGGTATGACCGATACCATCATCAAGGGCCAGATGGAGGTCCACCAGGCCTTCTGGCCCAAGGGCTTCCCCGGCTCCTACGACGAGACGCCCTTCACCTACGATCCCGAGAAGGCAATGCAGATCCTCAAGGACGCGGGCGTCGAGACTCCGATCGAGGTGACGCTCGACGTGATCAACGCGGCACCATTCACCGACATGGCGCAGTCGCTGCAGGCGAGCTTTGCCGACGCGGGCATCGACTTCGAGATCCTGCCCGGCACCGGCGCCCAGGTCATCACCAAGTATCGCGAGCGGACCCACGAGGCGATGCTGCTGTACTGGGGCCCGGACTTCATGGACCCGCATTCGAACGCCAAGGCCTTTGCCTACAACTCCGACAACTCCGACGACAATTACCAGGCGACTACCACCTGGCGGAACGCCTGGGCCGTCCCGGACGCGATGAACGAGCAGACCATGGCCGCCCTGTCGGAAAGCGATCCCGAAGCGCGTCTCGAGATGTACCGTGACCTGCAGGCCAAGGTGCAGGAGTCCTCTCCCATCGTGATCATGTTCCAGGCCTCTTACGAGGTCGCCATGGGCGCGGATGTCACGGGCTACGTGAACGGCGCGACCTCGGACTTCGTCTTCTACCGGCTGGTCGACAAGGAGTAAGCCATCGACGCCTGCTCGAGGCTCTGGGGCCGCCGGTTGACCGGCGGCCCTTTTCATTGCGGCTACGCAGAAGGGCCGTAGCTAAAGCTGAACTGGCCGGCTTCGAGCCCCGGACAAATGTGCTGCCTTGGCCCGCCCGCTCGAAAGTGGCCCTCACTGAACTGACTCGGGGAGCATTTGGAGGGCGACGCACAAGCACGAAGAAATCGTCACGAAGCTTCGGCAGGTCGACTTGGCGTCGCAAACGTAGTCGGTGGCGAACACGGTTCACACGATCGGCGTTGCACCGCCCACCCGAGGTTGAAGACGCAAACACACGACCGACCTGCTGCAAAGGTCCTCGCGAGGACCCAGGGCCCAGTTCGGGGACCACCTAAGACACGGCACGACAAGACGGAGATCGAAACTGCCAAGGGCGAGGTGGCGGAGGCTGTGGGATTCGAACCCACGGACCCCGCGAAGGGTCAACGGTTTTCAAGACCGCCGCAATCGACCACTCTGCCAAGCCTCCGGACCCGACCGATAGCCCCGCCCGCGCGATTCTGGAAGGGCATCGGCACACCGCGCAGCGGGCTTCCCTTGAAGGCGCGCTGCGGTTACTCTCTTCCCAAGGGCCGAGAGAGCCCCTCAAGGCAGAGCAGGCACGCGAGGGCAGCCGGAAAGACCGGTCTTCGGTGCCACCGGACGGGACGGACCAGTGACAGGTGAGCGTCGCATCATCGGCAATACAATGGGCACGCCAGGTTGCACCCTGCGCCGCGGCCTCGCGATCGCGATGGCCCTCGGCCTTCTCGCGGGATGCGGCGCGCTTCGCGGAACGGACAATGCGCAGGGCGAGACTGTCAGTCGCGCCGACGGCAGCGCCAGCGCACCGCGCGACATCGAGGCGCCGGAAATCTTTCAGCTCACCGAGCCAGGCCAGTGGGACGGCACGCCATCGTCCGGTGGGGTCTGGATCTCACATCCCGAGGCAAGCGAACCCGGCCGCGTGATCATCCGCAACGAAACCAACGGTGCCTTCGTCATGGGCGCCCTCTACCCGCGCAAGGCCAACACATCGGGTCCGCGCCTGCAGGTGTCCTCCGAGGCCGCGGCGGCGCTTGGCATGACGGCCAGTGTCCCCGCCAGCCTCGACGTGGTGGCGCTCCGGCGCGAGAACGGCCCCACGCCGGACCTGCAGACTACCTCGCGCCCTGCCCCGACGACGCAAACCGACCCCGCCCCCGGCGCTCCCGCGTCCTCGCTCGACAAGCCCTTCATCCAGGTCGGGATCTTCAGCGTCGAACAGAACGCCCGGAACACCGCCACGACACTGCGCGAGGCAGGCATGGTCCCCACGCTGAAGACGCAGTCACGCGACGGCAAGGCCTACTGGCGCGTGCTTGTCGGCCCCTCACAGAACGCGGAGGAACGTGCGACGCTGCTTGACACGATCCGCGGAACCGGATTTTCGGACGCCTACGCCGTCGACGGCTGACGGCGTCCCGACCCAAAGGACAGGAGCTGCCCCATGATCCGCGCCCTACGCCGCCTCGTGCTGACCACGGCCTGCGCCGCGCTCGTCGCCGGCAATGCCCAGGCCTTCGACACGAGCGCCCGGGCCGCCTTCGTTCTCGACTACGGCACCGGCACCGTGCTGCTGGCCAAGAACGCGGACCAGGCGATGCCCCCGGCCTCCATGTCTAAGCTGATGACGCTCTACATCGCCTTCGAGGCGGTGCGTGACGGCCGTCTCAGCCTTGAAGAGGAACTGCGCGTGTCGCAGCACGCCATGGACTACGGCGGCTCCACTCTCTTCCTGCGCGCCGGCGAACGGGTCGAGGTCGAGGACCTGCTGCGCGGCATCATCGTGCTCTCGGGCAACGACGCCTGCGTGGTGATCGCCGAGGCGCTGTCCCCGGATGGCACGGAAGAGGGCTTTGCCCGCCTCATGACCCAGCGCGCGCAGCAGATGGGCCTTACAAATTCCGTCTTCAAGAACTCGAACGGCTGGCCCGCCGACGGACACGTGATGTCCGCGCGCGACCTGACGCTGCTCGCCCGCCACATCATCGAGGACTTCCCCGAGTTCTACGAGATGTTCGCCGAGCGTGAATTCCTCTTCGACGAAAACGAACGCACGAACCGCTTCAACCGCAACCCGCTGCTCGGCCTTGGCATCGGCGCAGACGGGCTCAAGACCGGGCACACGCAGGAAGCGGGCTATGGCCTCGTCGGCTCCGCCACGCAGGACGGGCGCCGCGTGATCTTCACCATGACCGGTCTCGACACCGAAAACGACCGCGCCGAGGAAGCCGAGGCCATCGTCAACTGGGCCTTCCGCCAATTCGCCGCACGCACGCTCGTCACCCCCGGCGAGGAAGTGGCCCGCGCCGAGGTCTTCATGGGCGAGGAGGACAGCGTCGGTCTCGTCACCGACCGCGATGTTTCGCTTCTCGTGCCGACCATGTCGGCCGAAGGCGTCAGCGCCGAGGTCGTGTATACCGGCCCGATCCGCGCGCCCGTGGCCAAGGGCCAGCAGCTCGCCGAACTCATCATCTCGCCCGAGGGCCTGCCCGAACACCGCGTGCCGCTCTTCGCGGCCGCGCCCGTCGATGCGGGCGGCTTCGTGACCCGGCTGCGCATGGCGAGCATGGCGCTTCTCAAGCGCGTGCAGGAACCCGACGGGGATGTGATGTGACCCGCAAGGGGCTTTTTCTGAGTTTCGAAGGCATCGACGGGTCGGGTAAATCGACCCAGGCGCGCCGGCTCTACGAGACGCTGTCGGGCGAAGGCCGCGACTGCATCCTGACTCGCGAACCGGGCGGCTCGCCCGGCGCCGAGGAAATCCGCGCGCTTGTCCTGCAGGGCGACCCGGACCGCTGGTCGGCGGAAACCGAGATGCTGCTCTTCACGGCTGCGCGCCGCGATCACATCGAACGGGTCATCACGCCCGCGCTCGAGGCCGGCCAGATCGTCATCTGCGACCGGTTTGCCGACAGCACGCGGCTCTACCAGGGGCTGTCGCGCGGGGATCTGCGCGAAAAGGTCGACGCGCTGCACGACCTGATGATCGGTATCGAACCGGATCTTACCGTGCTCATCGACATGTCCCCGACAGACGCCCTCGCCCGCGCCCACGCGCGCCGCGGGATCGAGATGCGCTTCGAGGACTTCGGTCTCGACCTGCAGGAGGCCATGCGCGCGGGGTTCCTCGGGCTGGCTGCCGACGCACCGGGCCGCTTTCGCGTGGTGGATGGCGCCGCCGATGAGGAGACGGTCGCCACCCGTGTGCGCGAGGCCATCGCCCCGGATCTGCCATGAGCGCCGCCGAGGATCTTCCCGAACCCGACCGCGTCGAAGGCGCCCCCCATCCGCGCGAAACCGACGTGCTCTTCGGGCAGGCCCGCGCGGAAGAGGATTTCCTCTCGGCCTTCTCGGGATCGCGGCTGCACCACGGCTGGCTGGTCACCGGCGCGCAGGGCGTGGGCAAGGCAACGCTCGCATGGCGCATCGCGCGCTTCCTGCTGGCCACACCGGCGCAAGCGGATGACGGGCTCTTCGGCGCGCCCCCGCCCCCGTCCTCGCTGGAAATCGGCGCCGATCACCCGGTGGCGCACCGCGTCCGGGCCCTATCGGATCCCGGGCTCTTCCTGCTCCGTCGCGGGGCAAACGAAAAGGGCGACCGGCTCGCGACCGAGATCCGCGTGGCCGAGGTGCGCCGCATGCGCGAATTCTTCGCGCTCTCCTCGGCCGACGGCGGGCGGCGGGTGGTGATCGTTGATGCCGCAGACGAGCTGAACGTGCAGGCCGCCAACGCGCTCCTGAAGATGCTGGAAGAGCCGCCCGCCAACACCACTCTGCTGCTGATCGCGCACCAGCCCGCGCGGCTATTGCCGACGATACGGTCGCGCTGCCGCGAGCTTCGCCTCTCCGCCCTCGGCCCCGAGGACATGTCTCGGGCCCTCGCGCAGGCCGGCGCCGAGGTGAAGCCCGAGACCGCCAGCGCCCTGACCGAGCTTTCGGGCGGGTCTGTAGGCGAGGCAATGCGCCTGCTGAACCTTGACGGACTCGCCCTCTACGGCGAGATACTCGGCATTCTCGGCAGCCTGCCCCGCCTAGACCGGTCGCGCATCCTGTCGCTGGCCGAAAGCTGCGCGGGGCGCGGCAAGGAAACCCGTCTAGAACTCCTACTCAGCCTGACCGACCGGGCCCTGGCACGCGCCGCCCGCCGCGGGGTGACCGGAGAAACGCCCGGCCGAGAGGCCGCCAGCGGCGAGGCCGAGGTCCTGGCCCGCATCGCCCCCGACCCGGCATCCGGGCGGCACTGGGCCTCCCGCGCCCAGGTCGCGGGCGAGCGCGCCCGGCACGCAAGGGCGGTCAACATCGATCCGGCCGCGCTGGTCACCGACCTCTTCCTGCAGATGCGCCCCGGTCTCTGAACCGGAGCGATCTCGGATCGCAAGGCGATCCGCTCCGCGCGGCTTCGCCGCGAAGGGGCTCTGCCCCCTCTTGGCCTCCGGCCAATTCACCCCCGGGAGTATTTGAGCCAAGAAGAAGCCGCAGGCCGCGCACCCTGCTTCTTCTTGGTCGAAATACTCCGGGGGAGGCGCCAGCCACGGGCGGCGGGGGCAGCGCCCCATGCCCGATCCGCCACAGGGTCGCGTTCAGACGATCCCGCCATCGATCAGCCGCCGGGCCAAGCCGGCGTAAGCCTCGGCCATCGGCCCCTCGCCCAGCGCCACCGGTTGGCCGGAATCCCCTCCAAGCCGGGTCTCCAGGTCGATGGGCAGCTGCGCGAGCAGCGGCACGCCGATCTCCTCTGCCTCGGCGGCGACGCCACCGGTGCCGAAAATGTGGCTCTCGTGACCGCAGTTGGGGCAGACGAAGACGGCCATGTTCTCGATCAGCCCCAACACCGGGGTCTTGAGCGTCTCGAAGGCATCGAGCGCCTTGCGCGCGTCGAGAAGCGCCACGTCCTGCGGCGTGGAGACCACGAGCGCACCGGTCACCTCGGACTTCTGGCAGAGCGAGAGCTGCACGTCGCCCGTGCCCGGCGGCAGGTCCACGACCATCACGTCGAGCGCGCCCCATTCCACCTGCATCATCATCTGCTGCAGCGCCCCCATCAGCATCGGGCCGCGCCAGACAACGGCCTTGCGCTCGTCGAGCATCGAGCCGATCGACATGACCTTCACGCCATGCGCCTCAAGCGGGATGATGGTCTTGCCGTCGGGGCTGGCGGCGCGCTTGGTCAGGCCGAACATGCGCGGCTGCGACGGGCCGTGGATGTCGGCATCGAGCAGACCCACGGTCTTGCCGGCCCGCCGAAGGGCCACGGCAAGGTTCGAGGCGACCGTGGACTTGCCGACGCCGCCCTTGCCCGACCCCACGGCGATCAGCGCCTTGACGCCGGGCGGGCGCATCGGCCCCTCCTGCTGTTTCGCGTGTCCGCCCACCTTCATCTGCGGTGGCGCCTTCTGGGCGGTCGGCGCGCTCAACACCACGCTGGCCGAGGTGACGCCCGGCACGTTGCGCGCGGTTTCCTCGGCCGCCGCGCGCAGGGGCTCCATCTGCTTGGCGATCTCCGCGCTCGGCGCCTCGATCACGAAGCGGACGGCACCGTTCTCGGCGTTCAGGGCACGAATCATGTCGCGCGAGACCAGGTCGCCGCCGTCGGGCAGGCTCAGCCGGGCCAGCGCGGCCCGGACACGGTCTTTCAGATCATCCATGCCTCTTCTCCGTTCATTCTGCCCTCCTTGTTTGCAACTAAGAGGTGGAGTCGCAAGCCCGGGGGATTCATCGTGCGGAAATTTCGATCCCGCAGGGAACCAACCCGGTTTTACCCGGAGTTAATATGCAAATGCCGCATGGCAGCATTGCGACCCCGGGGGATTGTGCATCTGCAGCATCTGCCACATGTTAGGGCCAACAGGACGCGGACAGCCGGACGGGCCGCCGCCAAGGACGACTAGACGAGGAACGCACGAGAATGGCCTACATCAGCAATATTGCCGATCAGACCCAAAGCGTTTTGGGTGGCCGGGTTTCCGCCATCCTCTATCAGATTGACGCACGTTTTGCACGCCGTCGCCTTTTCCGCGCGACGCTTGGAGAACTTTCGATGCTGAGCGACCGTGATCTGGCCGATCTGGGTCTGGAACGCTCTTCGCTGCGCCGTGTTGCGTGGCAGGCAGCCTGCGAAGGCTGACAAGGAACAACAGTTTCGTCGGGCTCTTTCCTCCTCCCTGAGCCCTGCGATACCGGCGGATGCGCTTTTCCTCCTCCCTGGCGCGCCGCCACCTACATGGGCCTTCGGGCCTGACGGCATTGGGCCCTCTCTCCTCCTCCCTGAGGGTCTGATACCAGAAGCGGCGGTGCCTCTCCTCCTCCCTGGCACCGCCGCGACAGTTTAGGGCCCTCGGGCCCGTAACGGATTGGGTCCTCTCTCCTCCTCCCTGAGGGCCTGATACCTAGCGGCGGCGCCTCTCCTCCTCCCTGGCGTCGCCGCGCCTGAATTCCGGATCGCAAGGTCCACATCGGATTGGGTTCCCTCTCCTCCTCCCTGGGGGCCCGATGACCGAAGCGGCGGCACCTCTCCTCCTCCCTGGTGCCGCCGCGACGAATAAGGGCCTTCGGGCCCGACAGCATTGGGTCCTCTCTCCTCCTCCCTGAGGGCCTGATCCTCGCGGCGGTGCCTCTCCTCCTCCCTGGCACCGCCGCAACCAGAACATCGCGGGCCCGACGCCCGCATCGAATTGGGCCCTCTCTCCTCCTCCCTGAGGGTCCGATGCCTGAAACGGCGGCGCCTCTCCTCCTCCCTGGCGTCGCCGTTTTTCATTTTCCCACGCGCCATCACGAAGACCGCCCGGCTGCGGTGCATTTGCACGGGACGCCCGCGGCGCCTTTCCCTTCCTGCGCCCATTCGGTAACAGGACCGAAAGACGAAAGAGCCCCCGGGAGCCCACATCATGGCGATGGACAAGACCTTCGACGCCGCCGCGGCCGAGCCGCGCATTTCTGCCCTCTGGGACCAGGCACACGCCTTCCGCGCGGGGGCGAACGCAAAGCCAGGCAAGCCCTCGTTCAGCGTCATGATCCCGCCGCCGAACGTGACAGGCGCCCTGCACGTGGGCCATGCCTTCAACAACACGCTGCAGGACATCCTGACGCGCTGGCATCGGATGATGGGGCACGACACGCTCTGGCAGCCGGGACAGGACCACGCGGGCATCGCCACGCAGCTCCAGGTCGAGAAGAAGCTCAAGGCCGAAAGCAACCTGCGCCGCACCGACCTGAGCCGCGAGGAGTTCCTCGACAAGGTCTGGGAATGGAAGGGCGAATACGGCGGCACCATCGTCAACCAGCTCAAGCGGCTGGGCTGTTCCTGCGACTGGGACCGCAACGCCTTTACCATGGCGGGCGCGCCGGGTGACCCGCGCACGGGCCACGAGAACAGCCCCGATTTCCACGATGCTGTCATCAAGGTCTTCGTCGACATGTACGACAAGGGCCTGATCTACCGCGGCAAGCGGCTGGTGAACTGGGACCCGCATTTCGAGACGGCGATTTCCGACCTCGAGGTCGAGAACATCGAGACCCCGGGCCACATGTGGCACTTCAAGTATCCGCTGGCCGGGGGCGAGACCTATACCTACGTCGAGAAGGACGAAGACGGGAACGTCCTTCTGCAGGAGGAGCGCGACTACATCTCGATCGCGACCACCCGCCCCGAGACCATGCTGGGCGACGGCGCCGTGGCCGTGCACCCCTCGGACGAACGCTATGCCTCGATCGTCGGCAAGCTCTGCGAGATCCCGGTCGGCCCGAAGGAACACCGCCGCCTGATCCCGATCATCACCGACGAATACCCCGACCCGACCTTCGGCTCGGGCGCGGTGAAGATCACCGGCGCGCATGACTTCAACGACTACCAGGTGGCCAAGCGCGGCGGCATCCCCATGTATCGCCTGATGGACACGCAAGGCCAGATGCGGGCCGACGGCGCGCCCTACGCCGATGCCGCCACCCGGGCGCAGGACATCGCGAACGGTGCCGAGTTCACCGAAGCCGAGGTCGACACGCTGAACCTCGTCCCCGACCACCTGCGCGGGCTCGACCGCTTCGAGGCGCGCGAGAAGGTGGTCGAGGAGATCACCGCCGAAGGCCTCGCCGTCATGACGCAGGAAAGCGATCCGCGTCTCGGCAAGGCGGCGAAAAAGCCGCTCGCCCCCGAGGAAGGCGGCGAGGACCGCGTCGAAGAGGACAAGCTCGTCCCGCTGGTCGAATCCAAGCCGATCATGCAGCCCTACGGCGACCGTTCGAAGGTCGTGATCGAGCCGATGCTGACCGACCAGTGGTTCGTCGATGCCGCCAGGATCGTGGGCCCGGCCCTCGACGCGGTGCGCAACGGGCGCGTCACGATCATGCCCGAAAGCGGCGAGAAGACCTATTACCACTGGCTCGAGAACATCGAGCCCTGGTGCATCTCGCGCCAGCTCTGGTGGGGTCACCAGATCCCTGTCTGGTACGGGCTCGACCTCGACGCACCGGGTTTCAAGGATGACGAGGGTGACGGCGCGCTGGATCTCGTCGAGATGGGCCGCCTGCTCAACGCGCAGTCCATGCTGCCCGGCGACGCCATCCACCATGCCGCCGCCGATTTCGACAGCGTCCGCGCGCGTTTCGGCGACGTGCTGGGCCGCCTGCCCACGCCGCTCAACCACGCCCGCGTGGTCGAGGTCGAGGACCGCGCCACCGCCATTCACCAGCTGGCCGAAAGCCTCGCCGCCTACGAGACGACGCAGGACCCCACCCAGCTGGTCTACCCGGTCTGGCGCGAACCCGACGTGCTCGACACCTGGTTCTCGTCCGGGCTCTGGCCCATCGGTACGCTGGGCTGGCCCGAACAGACCGACGAGCTCGACCGCTTCTTCCCGACCTCGGTGCTCATCACCGGCTTCGACATCCTCTTCTTCTGGGTCGCCCGGATGATGATGATGCAGCTTGCCGTGGTCGACGAGGTGCCCTTCCACACGGTCTACCTGCACCAGCTCGTCCGCGACGAGAAGGGCAAGAAGATGTCCAAGACCACGGGCAATGTCATCGACCCGCTTGAAATCGTGGACGAATACGGGGCCGACGCCCTGCGCTTCACCAATGCCTCCATGGCCTCCATCGGCGGCGTGCTGAAGCTCTCGGTCGACCGCATCGCGGGCTACCGCAACTTCGGCACCAAGCTCTGGAACGCCACGCGCTTTGCCGAGATGAACGGCGCCTTCGAGGGTCACACGACGCTGGCGCCCGACGCCGTGCCCGAAGCGACGCAGACCGTGAACCGCTGGATCGTGGGCGAGACCGCAAAGGTCCGCGAAACCGTCGATGCCGCGCTTCAGGAATACCGCTTCAACGACGCAGCCAACGGGCTCTACGCCTTCACCTGGCACAAGGTCTGCGACTGGTACGTGGAATTCGCCAAGCCGCTGCTGGCCTCCGAGGACCCCGCCGTCGCGGCTGAAACCAAGACCTGCATGGCCTGGGTCATCGACCAGTGCCTGATCATGCTGCACCCCTTCATGCCCTTCATCACCGAAGAGCTCTGGGGCACCACGGCAAAGCGGGGCGAGCTTCTGGTGCATCGCGACTGGCCGACCTACACCGCCGCGGTCGTCGATCCGGCGGCCGAGCGCGAGATGTCCTGGGTGATCGGCGTCGTCGACGGCGTGCGGTCCGCCCGCGCCCAGATGCACGTGCCCGCTGGCCTGCACATCCCGATGCTCGTGACGGAAATCACGGCGCACGAAGACGCCGCATGGGCGCGCAACGCGACGCTCATCCAGCGCCTCGCCCGGATCGAGAGCCTTGAGAAGGTCGACGCCTTCCCGAAGGGCTGCGCAACTGTGCCCGTGGGCGGCGCCGTCTTCGGCCTGCCGCTCGCCGACATCATCGACGTGGCTGAGGAAAAGGCCCGGCTCGAAAAGACCATCGGCAAGCTCGACAAGGAGATCGGCGGCCTCAAGGGCCGGCTGAACAATCCGAAGTTCCGCGAAAGCGCCCCCGAAGAGGTGGTGGCCGAGGCCGAGGGCAACCTTGCCGCCCGCGAGGACGAGAAGGCCAAGCTACAGGATGCAATGCGGCGACTCGAGGAAATCGGCTGACGCCACTCACGCGGGCACCCGGGGCTTGTGCATCGGGCGCCCGCGACCACAGGCGACCGTTGCGCGTCGCCCGCTCTGCGCAGCCGAAGCAGTCTTTCAAGTATCAAAAATGCAGCGCCTGACGCGGACCGGAGCCTTGCCGGGCTCCGGTCGCGGAACCGGCCTCACGCCCTCCAGAACCGGAGCGTGAACATCGCGTAGACCGTCATCAGTTCCAGCCGGCCCACGAGCATCGCAAAGGCCAGCATCCATTTCGCGGTGTCGCTGAGCCCCGCGAAGTTCCCCGCCGGCCCGATCTCGGGGCCAAGGCCCGGGCCGACATTGGCCAGCGCCGTCGCCGCCCCAGAGAGCGAGGTGATGAAGTCGAGCCCCGTCAGGCTCAGCGCCACCGATAGCACCCCCAGCGACACGACGAAGAACACGAAGAAGACCATGACCGAGTTCAGGATCTCCTCGGTCACAGGGCGTCCGTCATAGCGCGGCGTGAAGATCCCGTGAGGCGCCCGGATGCGGCGCAACTGCACCCGCACCGAAGCAAAGAGCAGCTGGTAGCGGAAGATCTTGACCGAACAGGCGGTCGACCCCGCGCAGCCCCCGATCAGCCCGATGAAGAAGAAGAGCATGACCAGGAACGGGCCCCAGCCCATGTAGTCGACGCTCGCATAGCCCGTGCCCGAAATGATCGAGACGATATTGAACAGCGCCTCGCGCACCGCCTGTTCGGGATGGTGCGGAAAGACCGCCAGCAGCGTGACCGACACGACAATCACCAGCGCGCCGATGGTGAACACGAAACCGCGCACCTGGATATCCCGCCAGATGGCCCCCCGGTCGCCTGCCACGTACTGCACGTAGCGCACGAAGGGCAGCGCCGCGAGGATCATGAAGACCGAGGCTACGTATTCCGGCGCACCCGAGAATGCCCCGAACGAGGCGTCGTAATTGGCAAACCCGCCCGTCGACATGGTGGTCATGGCATGCACCGTGGCATCGAAGGGGTTCATGCCGGTCAGCAGGTAGGCCCCGGCACAGACGAGTGTTAGCGTCACGTAGATGGTCGAGATCGAGGAGCTGATCTGCGTCGCGCGCGGCAGGATCTTCCCCATGGTATCAAAGCCTTCGGAGCGGAAGATCTGCATGCCACCCACCCGAAGCTCGGGCAGGAAGACCATGGCCACAACGACGATACCGATCCCGCCGAGCCACTGCAGAAGCCCCCGCCACAGCAGCAGCCCCTTCGGCATGGTGTCGAGATTGCTGAAGACGGTCGATCCGGTGGTCGTAAGCCCCGACATCGCCTCGAAATAGGCGTCGACGAAGCTGGCCTCGGTGGCGCCGAAGACGAAGGGAAGCGCCCCGAACAGGGGCAGTACGCCCCAGACGCTCGATGTCAGCAGGAAGGTCTGCTGGATCGACAACCCCTGCCGCCCGGCATCCGAGCAGGAGAGCGCCGTCAGCCCGCCCACGAGCATGGTCAGGATGGCACTTTCGGCAAAGACGTGCCATTGCCCCCTGCCCTCGACGATATCGACCATGAGCGGCAGCAGCATGGTGGCACCGAGGCAGGTCACGAGAAGACCGATCACGTAGGCGACAGGACGGACGTCGAACATGCGCGAAGCCTTGGTCGCCCCTGTCGGGGGTGTCAAGCTTCAGCAGGACAGAGCGTCGGCGCCCATTGCAGCGCCTCGTCACCATGGTAGGTGACCGACGGCACGAGGCCGGAGGGATCCTCCAGCAGCGCCGCATAAAAATGGGTTTCGCCCGGGAAGCGGTCGGAGGCGTAGAACATGGGCGAGCCGCATGTCGCGCAGAACCCCCGCGTCTGTCCGGGGCTGCTCTCGTACCGGGCGGGTATCTGGCCCGTCCAGTTCCAGGCTCCGTCCGGGTGCCCGATGAATGTCGTCATGGGCGAGGCCGTCGCCCTACGGCAACTCTCGCAATGGCAATGCGCCACCCAGTTGTGCGGCCCCCGCAGGCTGAAGCTGCAGGCCCCGCACAGGCAATGACCGCGTATCTCGTCCATGGATCTTCCCCGCTTGCCCGGGGAAGCCTATCAGGCGGCCAGCAGGTCGCGGAAGACAAAAGGCAGGATCTCGTCCCGTCCGATACCCAGGTGCGCCAGCTCGGCGTCGCTCATGATCTCGAGCGTGATGATCTCGCGCATCCGGGCCCGCCGCAATCCGTCGGGGTTCACCCCGAAGCCGCGCTCGGTGAAAAATCGGTCGATCTTGCCGTGGAGCGATTCCCGCCCCATCGCGATGCGGACGTTGGGGGTTGTCATGGCTGCCTCCTTGCCTCGGCACTGCCTCTGTCGGCCAGCTAACGCGCGAGGGCTGAAGATTTCCCTTCCGCATCGCAAATTTTTGCTGCACTGCAGCATTCCTGCACAAAAAAGCGCCCGGCACGGGGCCGGGCGCTTCATGCTCCATCGCTTCCTGTGCGGGCCTCAGCCCACGTGGAAGAGCGTCGAGAACAGCTTGGGATCAAGGCTGTCGGCCGAGAAGAGATCACCCTCGGTCAGCACCGAAACCGCGTCGTGGCTGTGCAGGCTTTCCTGGTGGCTGGCGACGATCCGGTAGTCACCGACCCGCGCATCCGCCTGAAGCTGCTCGGCAAACAGCCGCGCTGCGTCCTCGACGAAGATCGGGTTGGCAGCATTCAGCTCGGCAAAGGCCTGTTCGTCCTCGCGCTTGACCATGACCTGCGTCTCGGTCGGCACCGCGCGGCGGCACATGTCCACCAGATCCTCGAACCACAGGCAGTCGTCGCCCGACAGCTCCACCGACACGCGCGCCACCGACCGCTGCGAATGCGGCGTGGCAAGCTGTCCGCGCTCGCGCCGAGCGTGTTCGCTCAGTTCCAGCGAACAGGGGCAGGTCGAGCTGTAGACGTAATCCAGATGCATGATCTTGCGGCGCACGCCGTCCACCTCGACCAGCTCAAGCGCGATATCGTAGTACTGGTAGCCCGCCAGTCCCGACCGCAGGCTGTCGACCTTCATGGGAAAGCTCAGGCGCATGTTGATGCGGGCGTCGAAGCTCTCGAGATCGCTCTTGTAATCGTCCAGGGCCGCCTCGATCACCTCGAAGCTGAAGGTCTTTTCCGAATGGGCGTAGAACGACCGCATGATGCGGCTCATGTTGATGCCCTTCTTGTCCGCCTCAAGGCTCACGGTCCCCGTCACACTCGTCTCGAGCACGAGGTCGCCGTTGTCGCGCGTGTGATAGGCGATCGGCAGGCGGAAGTTGGAAATCCCCACGTGCTGGATACCGCGGTTCTCGCCGCGGATCAGCGCCGCCGGGCCGTTCTGAAGATCCGGCAGCGTTTCCTTGTAGTCGGCGTCGACGGTAAACCCGTCCGGATACTCGCGCCGCAGCGCGGGATAGTCGTCCGCGCCCTCGACCAGCCGCTTCACGGCCGGGTCGAGTTCCGCGATCTCGGTGTCCTTCGCCTTGCCGGCCCAGCGGCGGAGCAGTTCCAGTGCCCGTTCCGCTTCCTCGCGGCTCGGCTTGCGGTCGATTTCCGGCGTATGCATGTTCATGGCTTCAGGCTCCCTGCCCGTGCGTTCCCTGTAGACGTAAGAACTTGGGCGGCGTTTTCCAATCGCCCGTCTTGTTGTCAGGGTACGCGCGAAACGGGCGGGTGGATCACTCCCCCCACCCCTTCGGGGTCAGACAGCCTCGAGCGCCCCCTTCAGATCGGCGATCAGGTCCTCGGGATCCTCGATCCCCACCGACAGGCGCACGAGCCCCGGGCCGATGCCCAGTTCCTCGCGCTGCTCGTCGCTGAGCCGCTGGTGCGTCGTTGTGGCCGGGTGCGTGATGATCGACTTCGCATCCCCGAGGTTGTTCGAGATGATGATGACCTCGAGCGCGTTGAGAAAGCGGAAGGCCTCGTCCTTGCCGCCCTTCAGGTCGAAGGCCAGCATGGTGCCGCCCGCCCCGATCTGCCGCGCGACAAGCTCGCCCTGCGGGTGGCTGTCGGCACCGGGATAGATCAGCCGGTTCAGCTTCGGATGCCCTTCCAGCGCCTTGGCGATCTCGCCCGCGGACTGGGTCTGCGCCCGCACCCGCAGGTCGAGCGTTTCCATGCCCTTGAGCATAACCCAAGCGTTGAACGGGCTCATCGAGCCGCCGGTGTGCTTCATGTAGGGCTCGACCACACCGCGGATGTGCTCCTTGGTGCCGAGGATCGCGCCGCCCAGCGCACGGCCCTGCCCGTCGATGTGCTTGGTGGCCGAGTAGACGACCACGTCGGCCCCCTGCTCCACCGCGCGCGAATAGATCGGCGTCGAAAAGACGTTGTCCACGACCACCAGCGCCCCCTTGGCATGGGCCAGCTTCGCCACGCCCTCGATGTCGACAAGCTCCAGCGTCGGGTTGGCCATGCTCTCGAAAAAGACCGCCTTGGTGTCCGGGCGGATCGCCTCTTCCCAGGCCTTCAGGTCGGTGCCGTCGACGAAGGTCACCTCGACCCCGAAGCGCCCCAGCACGTTCTCGAGGATATAGAGGCACGAGCCGAACAGCGCCTTGGCGGACACCACGTGATCGCCCGCCTGCAGCATCGCCGTCAGCGCGCCGTTCACGGCCGCCATGCCGCTCGCGGTGGCGAAACAGTCCTCGGTGCCTTCCAGCAGCGCCAGCCGTTCCTCGAACATGGCGACCGTCGGGTTGCCGTAGCGGGCATAAATGAACTCGTCCGGCCCCGTTTCGAGGAACCGGGCCTCGGCGGCCTCCGCCGTGTCGTAGACGAACCCCTGCGTGAGGTAGATTGCTTCGCTGACCTCTCCGTACTGGCTTCGCCGCGTGCCGCCGTGCACGAGGTTCGTTCTTTTGCGCTTGTCTGCCATGTCGATCCTTTCAAGGGCCGCGTAGACCCAACAAAAAAGCCCCTGTCGCGGTCAAGCGAAAGGGGCCCTTCCGTCCGACCTCTTTAGCGGGATGTTTTACGTGGCCCGCAATCCGGTGAACAAATCGCCACGTGCGAAGCGGATAGAGGCGCCGCCGCCACAAATCAAGGGCTTCACGTTGGTGTAACCAAGCTTTCACGAAAGCTTTGCAGGCTTGGCTTAGGCGCTCGCCACAAGATGTAGTGGAGCACTGCCATGCCCATTCTACGCGCAACCGCAACGGACACCGGACTTGAGCTCGGAACAGAAGGCGCGTCGCGCAGCCTTCGCGCCGCCCTGCAGGCCGATCCGGGCCCGGTGACGCTGATGGTTCACGGCTACAAGTACCTGCCCGGCCACCCGGTGCACTGCCCGCATACCTCGCTGCAGGCGGCGGAACCCACCCGTGCGGACGCACGCATCCTAAGCTGGCCTAGCCACCTCGGCCTTCAGGGCCAATATGGCGAGGGGCTCGGCATCTCCTTCGGCTGGTCTGCGCGGGGCTCCATCTGGGCCGCCCACCGCCGCGCGGAACAGGCCGGCGATGCCATGGCCGGGCTCTTCGCGCGCATCCATGCCATCGCCCCAGACCGACCGATCCACGTCATCGCCCACTCCCTCGGCGCCCGGGTCACCCTTCGGGCCATCGCCCTCAGCCGGCCCGGCACTGTCTCCCGCGGCATCCTGCTGGCCGCGGCCGAATTTTCGGGCACCGCCGCAGCCGCGCTGCACCATGCCGGGCCCGGGACGCAGGTGCTGAACGTCACCAGCCGCGAAAACGACCTCTTCGACTTCCTGCTGGAACGCCTCGTCGCGTCGCCCCACCCCGGCGACCGCATGCTCGGCCTCGGAGGCCTCCGGCTGCCCAACATGGTGACGCTTCAGCTCGACGATCTGCGCAGCCTCGAGGCCCTTGAAACCGCCGGTTTCCGCATCGCGCCGCCGCTACGCCGGATCTGCCACTGGTCCCCCTACACCCGCGAAGGCGTCTTCCCGCTCTACCGCAGGGTTCTGTCCGGGGCCCTGCCCCTCTCACGTCTCCGGGCGCTTCTGCCCGACGAGGGCACGCCGCGCTGGTCGCGCCTGATCCCGGCGCTGCCCCGGGCCCCGATCGCGCAGGGTGGCCAGCCCGCCGCCCGCTGATCCGCGGCCAACCGCTCAAACCTGCGTCATCTTTCCCCGTCATTTCGCGGCCAGCGGTTGCACAGGGACACACATGCACCGCATCCTGCATGTATCCCAGAACCGGAGCCCTTTGAGACATGGATTCATTTCTGTTCCAAGCCACGATCTTCCTCGGTGCGGCGGTCATCGCGGTGCCGATCGCTGCAAGGCTCGGGCTCGGATCGGTCCTTGGCTACCTGCTTGCCGGCCTCGCGATCGGTCCCGGCCTTGGCCTTGTCGTGAACACCGAGGACATCCAGCACTTCGCCGAATTCGGCGTGGTCATGATGCTCTTCCTGATCGGGCTCGAGCTCGAACCCCGGGCACTCTGGGACATGCGGCACCGCCTGATCGGGCTCGGCGGTCTGCAGATCCTGCTCACCACCGCGGCCGTCTCGGCCTGCGGCTGGCTGCTGGGCCTCGCCTGGCCCACCTCAGTGGCCGTCGGCATGCTGCTGGCGCTCAGCTCGACCGCCATAGTCCTACAGACGCTCAACGAAAAGAAGCTGATGCAGACGCAAGGCGGGCGATCCGCCTTCTCGGTGCTGCTGACGCAGGACATCGCCGTCATCCCGATGCTCGTCATTATGCCGCTGCTGGCCGCCGGCCCCATGATTAGCCTCGGCGAGGACGGCGCCATCCTGCGCGCCGGTGATCACCACGAGGAATCCCACGCCACCCTATCGCTGGTCGAGGGGCTGCCGGCATGGGGCGTCACCCTCGTGACCCTCGGGGCCATCGCGGCGATCATCCTTGCTGGCATCTACGGCGCGCGTCCGCTCTTCCGATTCATCCACGCCGCCCGCCTGCCCGAGATGTTCACCGCGGTCGCGCTGCTCATAGTGGTGGGCATCGGCTCGCTCATGATGTCCGTGGGTCTCTCTCCGGCACTCGGCACCTTCCTCGCCGGCGTGGTGCTCGCCAACTCCGAATTCCGCCACGAGCTCGAATCCGACATCGAACCCTTCAAGGGGCTGCTTCTGGGGCTCTTCTTCATCACCGTCGGCGCGGGCATCGACATCCCCGGCCTCATCTCCGAGCCCTTCGTCATCGTCGGCCTCGCGCTCGGGCTCATCGTCCTCAAGGGCGTGATCCTCTACGGCCTCGGGCTGCTCTTCGGGCTGCGCGGACGGGGCCAGTGGCTCTTCACCCTCAGCCTCGCCCAGGCCGGCGAATTCGGCTTCGTCCTGATCTCCTTCGCGCTTCAGCAGAACGTGCTGAGCGAACCGCTCGGCGACCGCCTGCTGCTGGTGGTGGCGCTGTCGATGCTCATCACGCCGCTGCTCTTCATCCTCTACGATTGGCTCTCCAACCGCATGGCCGAGGAAAGCGCCGATCAGCCCCCCGACGACGAGATCGACGAGAAGGGTCCCGTCATCATCGCGGGCATCGGCCGCTTCGGGCAGATCGTGAACCGGCTGGTGCGCTCCGCCGGGCACAACACGGTCATCATCGACCACGACATGAAGACCATCCAGCTCATGCGCCGCTACGGCTACAAGGGCTTCTTCGGCGACCCGACCCGCCCGGAACTGCTGCACGCCGCAGGCATCGACAGCGCGCGCGTGCTGGTCGTGGCGCTCGACGACCCCAAGGCGGTGACCAAGCTCGTGGCCTATGCCCGCCGCCTGCGCCCCGACCTGCACATCGTCGCCCGCGCCCGTGACCGCTCGCACGTCTACCGGCTCTATCGCGCCGGCGCGAACGACATCGTGCGCGAGATGTTCGACAGCTCCCTGCGGGCCGGGCGCTACGTGCTCGAGAACATCGGCATGACCGAGTACGAGGCCGCCGTGGCGCAGGAAACCTTCTTCCACCACGACCGCGAAACCGTGCGCGAACTGGCCAAGCTCTGGGATCCCGCGATCCCGGCCGACCAGAACACCGCCTACATCGAGCGCGCCAAGGAGCTTGAGAAGGAGCTTGAGACCGCCCTCTTCACCGCGCTGGAAATCCGCGGGCGCGAGGACGCCGCCTGACCACGACCGGCGTACGAAAAAACCGCGCCCCAGAGGGACGCGGTTCAATAGTCAGCCGAAAGACTGCGGATCAGGCGGCGCGCAGGCCGAGCACCTCGTCCACCTGGCGCGCGGCACTGACCTCGTCGCCACCGGAGACGGCAGCAACTTCGCGCGTCAGCCGCTCGAGCGCCGCCTCGTAGAGCTGACGCTCCGAGTAGCTCTGCTCGCGCTGGTCATCCGCACGGTGCAGGTCGCGCACGACCTCGGCAATGGCGATCAGGTCGCCGGAATTGATCTTCTGCTCGTATTCCTGCGCACGGCGCGACCACATGGCCCGCTTGACCTTGGCCTTGCCCTTGAGCGTCTTCATGGCCTGATCGACCACGTCCGGCGTGCTCAGCGAACGCATTCCCACCTCGGTGGCCTTGTGCGTCGGCACGCGCAGGGTCATCTTGTCCTTCTCGAAGGAGATCACGAACAGTTCCAGCTTGATGCCGGCGATTTCCTGCTCTTCGATGGACATGATCTGCCCGACGCCATGCGCCGGGTACACCACGTGGTCGTTGGGCCGGAATTCGGATTTCTTGACTTTTGTCATCTATGTCTGGTCCTCGCGGCTTCCGTCAGGTGAGGGATGGCCTGTGCAGGCGACAATAAAGGCGAGCGGGTATCCGCGGATTCCCGATCACCTCAAGCATTATCGCAGCACAAGCCACCAACTGCGGGCGGGCCCCCGGGGCCGCCCCATGACGGTCTGATATGTAATAGATCTATAACACATTTTCGCGCCTCATCCTAGGAGGATACAAAGCACGAGGAATATCCTGCAAATCCCGAGAATTGCAGGCAAATTTCCCTGTGTTCACGCGCCGGCGACTGACGCCGGCGCGAATCGTTCTCAGCCGCCCTCGCCGGGCGCTTCCGAAAAGTACTTTTCAAGCTTGCCGGTCTCGCCGTCACGCTCTTCCGCTTCGGGAAGCTCGTCCTTCTTGGTGATGATCACCGGCCAGGCTTCCGAGTACTTCCGGTTGAACTCGACCCATTTCTCCATGTCCGGTTCCGTATCCGGACGGATGGCATCGGCGGGGCATTCCGGTTCGCAGACACCGCAGTCGATGCACTCGTCCGGGTGAATCACCAGCATGTTCTCGCCTTCGTAGAAACAGTCCACGGGACAGACTTCGACGCAATCAGTGTATTTGCAGGCGATGCAATTGTCGGTGACGACGTAGGTCATGTGGTGTCGGTATCCGTATAGCCAGACGTTCCGTGGACAGCTAATGGAGTGCCGAGGATCATTCAAGCGCCCGGAAGCGTGACTTTTCGAACTCGCGGCGCTGACGCTTCGTCGGGCGACCACCTGCATCTACTTTGGGCGCTGCGGGGTCTTTTTCCTTTTGTTCCGGCGGGGAAAGATCCTCGTAAAGCGCCTGCGCCTCGGGCGCGGGCCCCCGTCTCTCGCCCAGCGCGACAATCCGGATCACCCGCACGTCATGGCCCTGCGGGAAGGTCAGGACATCCCCGGGCTCGACGTTGCGGGACGGCTTGGCGACGGGTGCGCCGTTCAGCCGGCACTTGCCGGCCGAGACGACCTTTGAGGCCAGCGAGCGCGTCTTGAAGAAACGCGCCTGCCAGAGCCATTTGTCGATGCGCAGCCGCGCCGCCTGTTCCGCCAATTACTGCTTGTCCTTCAGCCCCATGAGCGCCGCAGCGAAGGGATTGTCCGGGTCGATCGGCTTGTCCTTGCGGCGCGGCGGGCGGGATTCGAAGCTCTTGGCCCCGCGATCGCCACCGCCCTTGCCCTGCGGCTTGCCGCCCTTGGGCTTGCCCTTGCCGCGTGGCTTGTCGCCACCGCGCGCCTCGCCGCCACCCTTCGCATCACGCCGGGGGTTGCGGTTTCCGCGCGGCTTGTTGCCCCGGTTCCCGGCCCAGGTGAAGGTATAGAAGACCTCCATCTCGGGACCGGCGATCCCCTCGTCCGGCGCGGTGCCGGGCAGGATTTCCTCTTCGGGCGTGTCGGGCACCGGGCTGTCGGGCGTCTCTTCCGCGGGTTCCTCCGCGATGGGCGCCTCGCCCTGGTCCGCGATCTCGGCCACGGGCTCCTCGACATCGGCAGGCTCGGGCGCGACCTCGGCTTCGGGGGCTTCGCCCGGAACGCTGTCCTGCGCCGCATCCATGACCGGCGTATCCTCGACCGCCTCGGCCACGACCTCTTCCTGCGTGGTGGTCTGCTCGGAGCCCGCGACGGTCTCGTCGACCGGCTTCTCCTTGGTGCGCTCGCCCTGCTCGGCGCGGTAGCCCAGCCCCTGCATCAGGTCGGCGAACTGCTCTAGCGTCAGACCCGTGATCGACAGCATGTCGGCCTTGGCCTCGAATCCGCCGCGCGTGTCCTCGGCGCGCAGAAGATCGGCCAGACGCTCCAGCATGTCGATGCGGATGCCGCGCGCACCAGCCGGGCGATAGCCCGCCAGCATGTAATGCGCATCCTCCACCTCGGGCAGGTTCGGCACGGTCACCAGGCCCGGCGGCGGCGCCTCGGGGAAGACGTCCAGCCCGTTGGCAAGGCTCCAGAGCACAAGCCGCAGACGCGTCGGTGCCGGCTTCAGCAGAAGCGGCATGAAGATCGTGTACTGACCGAAGCGGACGCCGTGCTTGCGCAGCGAGCCGCGCGCCTCCTGATCGAGCGCCTTGACCTCGTCGGCCACGTCGGCGCGCGGAAGCACGCCCATGGCTTCGACCATGCGGAAGGCAAAGCCACGCGCCAGCCCGGTTAGGGTCTCGTCGTCGCGCATCTTCACCAGCGGCTCGAAAAGCGCCGTGATCTTGCGGTCGATGAAATGCTGCAGGCGGCGTTCCACCTTCTGCGCCACATCGGCACCGGCCTCGTCATCGACGAAGGCCGCCGCGCGCGGCTTGAGGGGATCGTCGCCCTTGACGAGCTTGCCCACCGCCTGATCGCCCCACATGAGGCCACCCTGCTCGGTGAAGTCGATCTCCGTATCGGGGGCATTGTAGAAGCGATCCGCCCGCAAATGGAAATGCGGCGCCAGGGCCTGCACCGAGGCCTGGCGTACGGTTTTCGCCTCCTGCCCGGTGGCGTCCTTGTCCTGACGGAACCGGAACCCCTCGAGCCGTCCGACGAATTCGCCCTCGACGGTCACTTCACCCTTGTCGTTCACCTCGGCCAAGAGGGCCTCCTTCTGCTTCAACCGGCGCAAGAGCACGGAAGTGCGCCGGTCAACAAATCTTTGCGTCAGACGCTCGTGCAGCGCGTCCGAGAGGCGGTCTTCTACAGCGCGCGTCTCCCCGCGCCAATGGGCATCGTCCCGAACCCAGCCACGCCTCTGCGCGACATAAGTCCAAGTGCGGATATAGGCGAGTCGTTTCGACAATGTGTCAATGTCGCCGTCCGTCCTGTCGATCCTGCGCACCTGTCGCGCAAGGAAATCTTCCGGGACCGCCCCGGTCTCGTGAAGATGCTTGAAGATAACCTGCAACAGGCCAGCATGTTCCGCGTGACTGATGCCGCGGAAATCCGGGATCCGGCAGACATCCCACAAAAGCTGCACCGATTGCGGGTTCCGCGCCCGCGCCGCGACCTCCGGCTCGCCCGCCAGCGATCGCAGCGCCATGAGGTCGTCGGCCTCGCGCGATTTCACCAGCCCCTCGATCTCGGGCGGCATCTCGAGGCTCTGCTCCAGCGCGTCGATGCTGCCGAAACTCAGCTTGTGGTTCCGCCAGTTCAACTTCTTGAGCGGCGTAAAACTGTGGTTCTCGATGGCCTCGACCCATTCGTCGGGGATCGGCCCCGTATCGCCGGTCACCCCGAAGGTCCCGTCGCTCATGCCCCGCCCCGCGCGCCCGGCGATCTGCGCCAGCTCGTTGGGCTGCAGCGGACGCATCCGCCGCCCGTCGAACTTCACCAGCGAGGAAAACGCCACGTGGTCGATGTCGAGGTTCAATCCCATGCCGATAGCATCCGTCGCCACCAGGTAATCCACGTCGCCGCGCTGATACATCTCGACCTGCGCATTCCGGGTACGGGGGCTCAGTGCGCCCATGACCACGGCCGCCCCGCCCTTCTGACGGCGCAGAAGCTCGGCCATGGCATAGACGTTCTCGACCGAGAACCCGACGATGGCCGTGCGCGGCTTGATCCGGCTGACCTTCTTCGACCCGGTGTAGGTGAGCTGGCTCATGCGCTCGCGGCGCACGAATTCACACCCTTTGACCAGCTGCGCGATGGGACCGCGCATGGTGTCGGAACCCAGGAACAGCGTCTCCTTCGTGCCTCGCATCCGCAGCAGCCGGTCGGTGAACACATGCCCCCGCTCGGGATCGGCGCAAAGCTGGATCTCGTCGATGGCCACGAAATCGCAGCCCATGCCCTCGGGCATGGCCTCGACGGTGCAGACCCAGTACTGCGCCCGCGGCGGCACGATGCGTTCCTCGCCGGTGATCATCGCTACCACCGAAGGCCCCCGGATCGCCACCAGCCGGTCATAAACCTCGCGGGCGAGCAGCCGCAGGGGCAGCCCGATCATCCCGGTCCTGTGACCGAGCATCCGTTCGAGAGCGTAGTGGGTTTTGCCAGTGTTGGTCGGGCCGAGAATGGCCGCGACCCTCGCGCGTTCGCCCATGGGGCCGCCTTTGGAATTCGGAATTTCAGAGGGCGGTGCCCTTAACCTCTTGCTCGAGCCGCTCGAGGGCCTGTTCGACCTCCGGGTCGTGCGGTCTCAACTCAAGTACTCTCTCGTAGGCGGCATACGCAAGCGCGGGATTGCCCGTCGCCTGGTGGATCGCACCGACCCCTTTCAGCGCGCCGAAGTGATGGGGGTTGAGCGCGAGTGTATGCTCGAGCGCATCCATGGCAAGGCCCAGCCGTTCCGCCTGGAAGTAGGCCAGCGCAAGCGCGTGCCAGCCCTCGGCGAACTCCGGCGCATGATCGGTCAGTGCCTGCAGGTGCTCCATCGCACCCGAAATGTCACCGACCTCCAGCGCATCACGCCCCCGTGTCAGCAGCAGGTCCCGCGCGGGCGACCCGGACTTCGACCAGGCATTGATGATCTGCCGTTCCAGACGCTGTGCCGCGACCTCAGACTCGGCGGTGCGAAGCTCCTCCAGAAGGCCTTCCGCTCCGTCGACCGCCTGCGCGGCGACGGGTATGGAAAACATGACCATCGCGGAAAATGCCGCCACGCTACATTTGATATTCGATATCACGGTCGCCATCATCTTGTCAGTCTAGCGCCAGCGCCGGCAAATGCCAGCGCACGATATCGAGAGGAAAACAGCAATGAGCGACGCGATCAACGCCGCGGTGGCAGCCCTGAACGAAAAGATGGGCGGCCAGGGCTTTGACGGGACCGCCAAGTTCGTGATGGACGAGGGCAGCATCATCGTCGACGAGGCCGGCGCCCATGCGGGCGACGAAGACGCCGACGTCACGCTCACCGCCGAAACCGAAACCTTCCAGCAGATCATTGCAGGCGATCTGAACCCCACCTCGGCGTTCATGTCCGGCAAGCTCAAGATCGACGGCGACATGGGCAAGGCCATGCAGCTGGCCCAGGTCCTGTCCTGATGGAGACTGCGCAGGCGCCCTTCCTGACCGAACTCGCCGACAGCGTGCCCGGGGCCCGGGCCTTCTGGGTGCAGGCCAGCGACGGTCTCCGCCTGCGCATCGCCCACTACCCCGGCCCCGAGACCGCCCGCGGCACGGTCCTGATCTTTCCGGGCCGCACCGAATACGTCGAGAAATACGGCCGCGTCGCCGCCGGACTTGCCGACCGGGGCTTTCACTCCATCGCCATCGACTGGCGCGGTCAGGGCATGGCCGACCGGATGCTCGAAAACGCGCTGACCGGCCACGTGGACCGCTTCGCGGACTACCAGCGCGACGTCGAAGCGGCGCTCGCCCTCGTCGATCAGCTAGACCTGCCCGGCCCCCGCTTCCTGTTCGGGCATTCCATGGGCGGCTGCATCGGCCTCCGGTCGCTGATGAACGGGCTTGACGTGGGCGCCGCGGCCTTCACCGGGCCGATGTGGGGCATCCGCATCGGCGCTGCCGTGCGACCTGCGGCCTGGGCCCTCGGCTGGGGCAGCCGCCGCATCGGGCTCGGCCATCTCTTTGCGCCGGGCACCGGGTCGGACAGCTACGTCGCCCGCTCGCCCTTCGAGGACAACCTGCTCACCCGCGACCGCGAGATGTGGGACTACATGCAGCGGCAGGTGGATGCCGACCCGCGTTTCCACCTGGGCGGCCCCTCGCTCACATGGGTACTCGAGGCGCTCGGCGAATGCCGCGACCTCTCGCGCCGCCCCTCGCCCGACCTGCCCTGCCTGACCTGGATCGGCGCCAACGAACGCATCGTCGACACGCACCGCGTGCACGACCGCATGGCCGCCTGGCCCAAGGGCAAGCTCGAGGTGGTCGAGAACGGCGAGCATGAACTGCTCATGGAAGGGCCCGTGATCCGCAACCGAATCCTCGAAGCGGCCTGCGCCCTCTTCTCGCAGGAGGATGGCGCACGCACCGCGCTCAGCGCCTGACGCTGGCCCGGGGGACGCGGCGCCCTATACTGGCCAGAATGGCCGACCCCGCCCTCACCTTCACCGAACGTGGCATCTACTGCCCGGCAGGCGATTTCTTCATCGACCCCTGGCGCCCGGTGGACCGGGCGCTGATCACCCATGGTCACGCTGATCACGCGCGGCCGGGACACCGCCGCTACCTCGCGACCGAGGGCGCCGCGCCAGTGATCCGGCACCGGCTTGGCGAAATCGCGCTCGACACCATCCGCTACGGCGAGGTGCGGCGCATCGGCAGCGCGGATGTCTCGTTCCACCCCGCCGGCCACATCCCCGGCTCCGCCCAGATCCGGGTGGAGGTCAGCGGAGAAGTCTGGGTCGTCTCAGGCGACTACAAGCGCGTCGACGACGGCCTGTCGGAACCCTTCGAGCCGCTCCGCTGCCACGCCTTCATCACCGAATGCACCTTCGGCCTGCCCGTCTTCCGCTGGCCGGAAGAGGCCGAGGTTCGCGCCGAGCTCAACGCCTGGTGGGCCGCCAATGCCGCCGCCGGGCGCGCCTCGATCCTCGGCGCCTACAGCCTCGGCAAGGCCCAGCGCCTGCTCAGGATGCTCGACCCCGATATCGGCCCCATCCTCACCCACGGCGCGGTCGAGGCCACGAACGAGGTGCTGCGCGCGCAGGGCTACGACCTGCCCGACACGCTGCACGTCACCCCCGACCTCAAGGGCAAGGATCACCCCGGCGCCCTCGTCATCGCGCCGCCCTCGGCGCTGGCCCAGCCTTGGGGCCGCCGCTTCGGCGCCGCCTCCACCGCCTTTGCCAGCGGCTGGATGCGCCTGCGCGGCGTCCGCCGCCGCCGCGCCGCGGACCGCGGCTTTGTCGTCTCGGATCACGTCGACTGGCCTGACCTGATGCGCACGATCCGCGAGACAGATGCGGAAAAGATATTTGTAACGCATGGTTACACGGATATCTTCGCGCGGCATCTGACCTCCGAAGGCTGGGATGCGCAGGTGGTCCCTACCGAGTTCGGCAGCGACGAGGACGACAGCGAAGCGCTCGCGGAGGCCACCTCGTGAAAGCCTTCGCCGATCTCTTCACCGCCGTCGACCAGACGACGAAAACCACCGCGAAAACAAAGGCATTGGCCGATTACTTCAAGAATGCCGACGACGCCGACAAGCTCTGGACCATCGCGCTCTTCTCGGGCCGCCGTCCCAAGCGTGCCGTGAACACCACGCAGCTGCGCGAATGGGCCGCCGAACGCGCCAGCTTGCCGCTCTGGCTGGTCGAGGAAAGCTATCCCATCGTCGGCGATCTGGCCGAGACCATCGCCCTCATCCTGCCCCCGGCCGAGCAGCACAGCGACGAACCACTTTCCTTCTGGATCAACGCGTTGCGCGCGCTTCATGACGTGGACATCGACACCCGCAAGCAGCGCATCCTCGACGCCTGGAACCGGCAGGACGACACCGAACGCTTCCTCTTCAACAAGCTCATCACCGGCGGCTTCCGCATCGGCGTCAGCCGCAAGCTCATGACCCGCGCCCTCGCCCAGGCCACGGGCCAGGACGAGGCGGTGCTTGCCCACAGGCTCATGGGCGGCTGGAAACCCGAAACCACCAGCTACCACGCTCTGATCGAGGCCGAGGATGCCGCCGCCGACCAGAGCCGCCCCTATCCCTTCTACCTCGCCTACCAGCTCGACGATCCACCCGAGTCCCTCGGAGACCCGAAGGACTGGCTGGCCGAATGGAAATGGGACGGCATCCGCGGCCAGCTCCTGATCCGCGGCAGCGACCACCACGTCTGGTCCCGCGGCGAAGAGCTGATGACCGACCGCTTCCCCGAGCTCGCCCGCGCGCGCGACTTCCTGGCCGACGGCACCGTGATCGACGCCGAGATCGTCGCCTGGGATGCCGAGGCGGAACAGCCCATGCCCTTCAACACGCTTCAGCAACGCATCGGTCGCAAGACCGTGCCGAAGAAGCTCCTGAAGGAGGCGCCCGTCATCCTGCTGGCCTACGACCTGCTGGAACACGCAGGCCGCGACATGCGTGACACGCCACTTCAAGAGCGCCGCGCAACCCTTGAAAATCTTGCCGAAAATCTCCCCAAGGATGCCCCCATCCGCCCCTCGCCGCGCATCGCCTTCGACAGCTGGGACAGCCTTGCCTCCCAGCGCGCCACCGCCCGCGACTTTCGCGCCGAGGGCGTCATGCTCAAGCGCTTGGACAGCCCCTATCTCTCGGGCCGCAAGAAGGGCGACTGGTGGAAGTGGAAACTCGACCCGCTCACCATCGACGCGGTGATGATCTACGCCCAGCAGGGCCACGGCCGCCGCGCCAACCTCTTCACGGACTTCACCTTCGCCGTCTGGCAGGGCAACGACCTCGTCCCCTTCACCAAGGCCTACTCCGGCCTCACCGACGAGGAATTCAACCGCATCACCCACTGGGTCCGCCGCAACACGCAACAGCGCTTCGGCCCCGTCCGTCAGGTCACCCCTAAGCATGTCTTCGAAATCGCCTTCGAAGGCATACACGCCTCGCCCCGCCACAAGTCCGGAGTCGCCCTGCGTTTCCCGCGCATGTCGCGCTGGCGTCACGACAAACAAGTGCAGGACGCCAACACGCTCGACGACCTCAAGCAGTTGCTCGACGCCTACGGCTGAGCGGGACGCCCGGTCCCCCTTGCATTTCCTGCCCAAGACAGGTGTGAATCGCCCACCCCCGCGCCTATGTCGGCGGGACACGACAACGAGGATCCCGATGACCAAGCTTCACGACCCGCAGCCGCTCTTCGACGCCAACGCCCCGCACGGGGACCGTGACCTGGGGCCGCTGCCGGAATGGGACCTGACCGATCTCTATCCCGCGCCCGACGCGCCCGAACTCAAGCGCGACCTCGACTGGCTCGAAGACGCCTGCAAGCGCTTTGCCACTGATTTCGAAGGCAAGATCGCCGACCTGGACGCCGAAACCCTGCTCGAGGCCATCCAGCGCCACGAACGCATCGAGGCCGTCGCCGGCCGCATCATGTCCTACGCGGGCCTGCGCTACTACCAGCTGACCACCGATCCCGCGCGCACCAAGTTCCTCTCGGACGCGCAGGAAAAGGTCACCGTCTACACCACGCCGCTGGTCTTCTTCACGCTCGAGCTGAACCGGATCGAGGACACGCATTTCGAAACCCTGATGGGTGAGAACAGCGATCTCGCACGCTACCGCCCCGCGCTGCGCCGCATCCGCGCCATGAAGCCCTACCAGCTCTCCGACGAGTTGGAGAAATTCCTGCATGACATGGGCGTGGTGGGCGACGCTTGGGAACGTCTCTTCGACGAGACCATCGCCGGGCTGACCTTCACGGTCGACGGCGAGGACCTCAACATCGAGGGCACGCTGAACCTGCTGACCGACCATGACCGCGCCAAGCGCGAGGCCGGCGCCCGCGAACTGGCCCGGGTGCTGGGCGAGAACATCCGCACCTTCGCCCGCGTGCACAACACCACCACCAAGGAGAAGGAGATCATGGACCGCTGGCGGGGCATGCCCACGCCGCAGACCGGCCGTCACCTCTCCAACGACGTGGAACCCGAGGTCGTGCAGGCCCTGCGCGACGCCGTGGTCGAAGCCTACCCCCGTCTCAGCCATCGCTACTACGAGCTGAAGCGCAAGTGGCTCGGTCTCGACACCATGCAGGTCTGGGACCGCAACGCGCCCCTGCCCATGGAGCAGACCCGCACGGTGACATGGGACGAGGCGCGCGAGACGGTGATGAACGCCTATGCGGGCTTCGATCCCCGCATGACCGAGATCGCCACCCCCTTCTTCGAAAAGGGCTGGATCGACGCCGCGGTGAAGCCCGGCAAAGCGCCCGGCGCCTTCGCCCACCCCACGGTGACCGAGGTGCATCCCTACATCATGCTGAATTACCTTGGCAAACCGCGCGACGTGATGACCCTCGCCCATGAACTCGGCCACGGCGTGCATCAGGTGCTGGCCGCCGGCCAAGGCGAGATGCTCTCCTCCACGCCGCTGACGCTCGCCGAAACGGCCTCGGTCTTCGGCGAGATGCTGACCTTCCGCCGCATGCTCGCGAACACCACCGACCCGGCGGAGCGCAGGGTGCTCCTCGCCGGCAAGGTCGAGGACATGATCAACACGGTCGTGCGCCAGATCGCCTTCTACGATTTCGAGTGCAAGCTCCACGAGGCGCGCCGCGGCGGGGAACTCACCCCCGACGACATCAACGCCATCTGGATGTCCGTGCAGGCCGAAAGCCTCGGCCCCACCTTCGAGTACATGGAGGGCTACGAGACCTTCTGGGCCTACGTGCCCCACTTCGTGCACACGCCCTTCTACGTCTACGCCTACGCCTTCGGCGACGGCCTCGTGAACGCGCTCTACGCCGCCTACGAGGAAGCGCCCGAGGGCTTCCAGGACAAGTACTTCGACATGCTCCGCGCCGGCGGCTCCAAGCACCACAAGGAGCTTCTCGAACCCTTCGGCCTCGACGCCACCGACCCCGCCTTCTGGCAGAAGGGCCTCGCGATGATCGAACGCTTCATCGACGAACTGGAAGCGATGGAAGAGTGACCAGACCGCCCGGCCCCGCGCGGGCCGGGCATCCCTGCCGAGTATCCCGATGACGATCACCCTCTCGCCTCTTCCACCGGACCGCCCCGACCTGCTCGAGGCGATCACCCTTCCGCCCGAACAGCAGCAGTTCGCCTCGCCACCCGCGCTTTCCATGGCGCAGGCCACGGGCCGCCGCGATGGGCACCTCATCTGGGAGGGCGAAACGCCGGTCGGTTTCTTCGCCATCGATCTCGACTACGCGCAGGCCCACGATTTCGCAGAAGCGGGCACAATAGGGCTGCGCATGTTCTGCATCGACGCCCGCCACCAGCGCCGCGGCCTTGCCACGCGGGCCAGCCGCGCCCTCGGCCCCTACCTCGCGAGGCAATACCCGCAGGCCGCGACCGTCTACCTGACCGTGAACCACCGCAACCCCGGCGCCAAGGCGGCCTACCTCAAGGGCGGCTTCACGGACACGGGCGAAGACTACCTCGTCGGCGCCTCGGGGCCGCAATACATCATGCGCCTGCCCCTGCAGGCCGCCGCGCCCGCAGCCTGACACCTCACTTCAGCTGGGAATCCTTCGATCCGCGGCGGTTCACACCGCCGCGCGGCGTGGCCCGCCCCTGGTGCTCGGCCGCGCATTCCACGCAGAGCTTCACCCCCAGCAGCGCCTTGCGCCGCTTCTCGGGGATCTCCTCGTCGCACTCAGCGCATTCCGTCAGGCTCTCGCCCACCGGCGCGCGGCGCGCCCGCATCCTCTCCAACTCATCCGAGATCGAGGCCTCGATCTGTTCGCTCACCGCGCCGTCGCGCGTCCAGCCTCCGGCCATGGCACACCTCCTTGGCAGAACATCCCGTAAACATAGGCGCGGCCCGGCAAAGAACCAAACCCCATGCCGCTTCTTCTTGGCCCAAATATTCCGGGGGAGCCGCCCGCAGGGCGGCGGGGGCAGAGCCCCCGTCCCGGCCACCGCCACATGCCGCCCCCACAAGGATTGACTTCAGGTCGCGGACGCTACTTCCTCGCGGAAAGGAGTGCCCGCCATGCGCCCGATCCTTGTCCCCACACTCACCCTGAGCCTCCTGCTCGCCGCCACCCTGCCCGTCCGGGCCTCGGGTCCCTTCACCTTCGACAGCATCGACGGCGGCACCATCCCCCTCGACGACATGAAAGGCGGGCCGGTGCTCGTGGTCAACACGGCCTCGCGCTGCGCCTTCACACTTCAGTACGACGGGCTGCAAGCGCTCTACGACCGCTACCGCGACCGCGGGCTGACCGTGCTGGCAGTGCCCTCGCAGGACTTCCGGCAGGAGCTCGAAAGCGACGAAGCGGTCCGGGACTACTGCGCGGTCAACTTCGGCCTCGACCTGCCCATGACCACGATCACCAGCGTGACGGGCGCCGACGCGCATCCCTTCTACGCATGGCTCGAGGCCGATCACGACGTGCGACCGGCCTGGAACTTCAACAAGGTGCTGCTCGACGGCGAGGGCAACTTCGTGGCCTTCTGGGGCTCCACGACGCGGCCCCTCTCGCAGACGTTGACCGCGCGGATCGAGCCCCTCCTGGGGCCCGCCCCGGATCAGGCGCTCAGCAGACCGTAAAGCTCGTCCTTCACGGCCGCACGCCGCCGGCGCAGCTGCGCCTCGGCCAGCGGATCCATCGGCGCCAGACGGCATTCCGCGCGAAAGACCTGCCGGTTCAGCTCGGCATAGGTCTCGGCCAGACGCGCAAAATGGGCGTTGCCCCGTTTCAGCTGACCCAGCTTTCCGGCCAGTTGCGGGAACTCGGCGGCCAGCTCGTGCGGAACATGGGACATGGGCTTCTCCTCTTCGTCTCTGTCCGGCCCCATGTTGCCCGGGAGAGCCGCCGCGCGCCTTGATCCGCGTCAAGACACACGCCGGAACGCACGAAGACCCTAGTGGCCGGATTCCGTCACCACCGGCGGGCGCTGCTTCTTCAGCCGCGCCTCGCGCCAGGTGATGTAGACCACCGCCCCCATGATCAGCGCCCCGCCGGCGATCACGAAGGGATCTGCGGGCTCGCCGAAGAAGGCCGCGCCGAGGATCACGGACCAGACGAGCTGCAGGAAGGTCACCGGCTGCGTCACCGTCACCGGCGCCGCGGCGAAGGCCAGCGTCATGCAGTAGTGCCCCGTGGTGGCGAACAACGCGACGCAGAACAGCAGCGCCAGCTCGCCCCAGGTCGGCCAGACCCAGACGGCCAGCGCGAAGGGCGCCAGCCCCACCGTCACGGTCAGCGACATCATCGCCACGATCACCACAGGGCTCACCTCGCCCGACAGGATCTTGGCCGTCAGGTAGGACCCCGCGAACAGCACCGCGACCACCAGCATGGCGAGGTGCCCCGGATCGAGCTCGCGGAACCCCGGCCGCAGGATGATCGCCGCGCCCGCCAGCGCCGCCACCACCGCGAGGATGCGGCGCATGGCCAGCTTTTCACCCAGCACGAAGACCGCGAGGACCGTGATGTAGACCGGATTGAGGTAGTTCATCGCGGTGACCTCGGCGATCGGGATCCGCGTCATGGCAAAGAACCACAGGATCACGGCGCCGGTGTGAAAGGCGCCCCGGATCCCGAACAGGCGCAGCTGACGACCCGTGGGCCGGAAGTCGCGAAGCTCGCGCCAGGCCGGAATCAGGAACAGCAGCCCGAAGGAAAAGCGCAGGAAGGCGGATTCGGCGGGCGGTACGCGGCTGCCCACCGTCTTCACGAGGGCCGTCACCGCGACGAAGCAGAGCCCCGTCACCACCATCCAGAAAATGCCCCGCGCGGGGCTCTGCGTCGCTGCCTGCATGCCAGCAGGCTTAGACCACTGAGCGGCGGGGGCAAGGTGCCATGGGTCCGCTGCGCGCTCCGGGCCTGCAACGGCGACCACGCCCGGGGCCTCTCACGGCCACATCGTTTGTTAACGGGATTGCCATAGCACTCCGCCAAATCACCGTGATCTCCACAGAAAAGGACGGACCCGCGCATGTTGAGACTGGGAATCGCCTGGCGGATCTATCTCGTCGTCGTGCTCGCACTGGGATGCATGGGCTTCTCGGCGTGGAAGTCCGTCTCCCTGATGGAACGCAACACCTACATGCTGCGTGAAGTACACCTGCGCGACCTGGTCGATCTCGCGATCAGCAAGCTGCGCGATCTCGACGAACAGGTCGCCGCGGGCGACGTCACCCTTGCCGAGGCACAGGCCGAGGGCGTCGAATTCCTGCGCACGTTGAACTACGACAACGGAAACTACCTTTTCGCCTCGGACTACGAAGGCAACATAGTCGCCCACCCGCGTGATGACCGCATGGGCTCGAACACCTGGGATCTTACCGATCCCAATGGTGTCATGATCTACCAGGAACTCATCGCCACCGCGCAGACCCCCGAGGGGGGCGCCGTATACTACAGCTCGCGCCGCGCCGGCGACGACGGCGCCGAACTGACGTTGCCCAAGATCAGCTTCACGTATGGCTTCGCGCCTTGGGGCTGGATGATCGCGACCGGCAGCTACGTCGAGGATATCGACGCCATGGCCGCTGAGATGCGCGACGACATGCTCACCTACCTCCTAGTCGGTTTCGGCGTGATGGCGCTAGGGGGCGGCGTGATCGCTTACAGCGTCATTCGCCCGATCAATCGCCTGAATGCCCGCATGAAAGGACTTTCGCAGGGCGATCTCGCAAGCAAGATCCCCTATGTCAAAGGCCGCTCCGAAACCTCGCAGATGGCGCGCAGCATGGTCGTCTTCCGGGACGATCTGCAACGCAAGAAAGAACTCGAGGAGGCAGAGAACGAAGCCCGTGCCCGGCGCGACGCGGAACAGGAAGAACAGCAGGCTGTCGTCCTCGCGATCGGCGAAGGCCTGTCCGGCCTGTCCGAGGGCGACCTGAGGCGAACGCTCGACAGCCCCTTCCCGGCCCAGTTCGAGCCGCTGCGACAGAACTTCAACACGACGGTGACGAACCTGCGCGAGATCATGAAGGTCCTTCTGGAGAACGCGGATGAAATCCAGTCCCGTGCCGGCGAAATGTCCTCGTCCTCAGAGGATCTCGCCCGCCGCACCGAAACCCAGGCCGCCACGCTCGAAGAAACCGCCGCCGCCCTGGACGAGATCACCAGCTCGGTCGGCAAGGCCGCCAGCGACGCATCCGAGGTCGAACGCGTGGTTCAGCAGACCCGGACCGATGCCGAAGACAACAGCAGCATCGTCCGCCAGGCGGTTGTCGCCATGTCCGAGATCCGCGCATCCTCCGAGTCGATCTCGAAGATCACCGGCGTGATCGACGACATCGCCTTCCAGACCAACCTTCTCGCACTCAACGCAGGGGTCGAGGCCGCACGCGCGGGCACGGCCGGTCGCGGCTTCGCCGTGGTCGCGGATGAAGTTCGTCAGCTTGCCCTCGGTTCCTCCGAAGCCGCGCGCGAGATCAAGCAGCTGATCGGCGCCAGCTCCAAGCACGTGGAATCCGGCGTGGAGCTGGTCAACTCGGCGGGCGAGGCGCTCGCGGGAATCGTCGAACAGGTCGCGCACGTCGCCACGCTGGTCAGCGGCATCGCCGAAAGCGCGCGGGACCAGTCGAGCGGCATTTCCGAGATCAATACGAGCGTGGTTCATCTCGACCAGGTGACCCAGCAGAACGCCGCGATGGTCGAGGAGGCCTCCGCGGCGATCATGACACTGACCGGCGAGGTCGACAGCCTCCGGCGCCAGATTTCTCGCTTCCGGGTCGATGTAAACAGTGCCACCGAACGGCTCGGGGCTTGGAAGCCGGATCTTGATCGGGCTGCAGGCTAGTCGTTTCGCGTGCCGATTTTGGGATCGGTGCGCGGGCGTCGCGGTCGGGTCGCATCACCCGACCGCGACCTCGACGCCACGGCATTTTCGATGGCCTCCTAGCCGGCGCGATCCGGGACCGCACCGCGGGACAATCCTAACAACAGGTTAAAACGTCTCTGTAACCCATTGATTCCTATAGAGAGCGAGAATGTCCCGGCCCGGGACACCCCACATGTGCCTTACTGGTTCGCCTCGATGGCGCGCCAGCGAGCGACGTTCTCGTTGTGCTCGTCGAGGGTCTCGGCAAAGGCATGCCCGCCGCTGCCGTCAGCCACGAAGAAGACGAAATCCGTCTCCGCCGGGTTCAGCGCCGCCTCGATACTCGCCCGGCCCGGGTTAGCGATGGGCGTGGGCGGCAACCCCTCGATCACGTAGGTGTTGTAGGGCGTCGCCGCGCGCAGCTCGGACTGCCGCAGCCCGCGTCCGAGCACACCTTCGCCGTTGGTGATGCCGTAGATCACCGTGGGGTCCGTCTGCAGCCGCATGCCGCGGTCCAGCCGGTTCACGAAGACGCTCGCGACCTGCCGCCGCTCCTCGGGGATGCCGGTTTCCTTCTCGATGACCGAGGCGAGGATCAGCGCCTCCTCGGGGCTCTCGAGCGGCAGCTCCGCATCCCGGTTGGCCCAGGCATTGGCTAGGATCGCCTCCTGCGCCGACTGCATCCGCCCGATCAGCGCCGCGCGGTTGTCCCCGGTGACGACCTCGTAGCTGTCCGGCGCAAGGCTGCCCTCGACGGGCACCTCGACGGTGCCCTCAAGGATGTCGATCTGCATGAGCTCCTGCACCACCTGCCAGCTCGTCACGCCCTCGGCGAGCGCGATGCGGTAGCGGGTGCCCGGCTCTTCCTTGGCCGTGGCATACTCGGGCGCGGGCTCTTCCCCGGCGGGGTCGAACTCGGCCATTTCCTCGTAACGCCCCGTGGCCGGGTCAAGCTCGCGAACCTGCACGCTCGCCGCGTTGACGCCGATCCGGTAGACCACCTCGGTCCCGCAGGTCGATGCCCCGCCACGCGTGACGATGTCCGTGATCTCCACCATCGAGGCCCTTTCGGGCACAAGGTAGCTGCCGAACTTCAGGTCGTTACTCCGGTCGGTATAGTCCGCCCCAAGCCGGAACATCAGCGGGCTCGAAATGGCACCCTGCGCCGCCAGCCGTTCGGAGACGTCCTGCATCGATCCGCCACGCGGCACCTCGATACAGATCGCCTGTTCGAGCGGCCCCTCGGCGGAATACTCGTTCTGCGCCCAGATCAGCAGCCCGCCGAAGAGAAAGATCCCCACGACAAGGAAAGTCAGCGCGTTCGACGCCACGCTTTTCCACATTGAATCAGTCCGCCTTGCCGAAGATCACGCTGGCATTCGTCCCGCCGAACCCGAAAGAGTTGGACAGCGCGTAGGAAATCTCCCGCTCCCGCTTCTCGTTGGGGGCGAGATCAATGGCCGTCTCCACCGCGGGGGTGTCGAGGTTGATGGTCGGCGGGGCGACCTGATCGCGGATCGCGAGGATCGAGAAGATCGCCTCGATCGCACCAGCCGCACCCAGCAGGTGCCCGGTTGCCGACTTGGTCGAGGACATCGTGACCTTCGAAACCGCGTCGCCCAGCATCCGCTCCACCGCCGACAACTCGATGACGTCGGCCATGGTCGAGGTGCCGTGGGCGTTGATGTAGTCGATCTGCGCAGGCTCCAACCCGGCATCCTTGAGCGCCGCGCGCATGGAGCGCTCACCGCCCTCGCCGTTCTCGGAGGGTGCGGTGATGTGGTAGGCGTCACCGGACAATCCGTAGCCCTTCACCTCGGCGTAGATCGTCGCACCACGCGCCTTGGCGTGCTCATATTCCTCGAGCACCAGCGCACCCGCGCCCTCGCCCATGACAAAGCCGTCGCGATCGGCATCATAGGGACGGCTTGCAGCCTGCGGATCGTCGCCCCGCTTCGTCGAGAGCGCCTTGCACGCGTTGAAGCCCGCGATGCCGATTTCCGAGATCGCCGCCTCGGCGCCCCCGGCCACCATGACATCCGCATCGCCATACTTGATCAGGCGGCTTGCGTCACCGATGGCATGGGCTCCCGTCGAACAGGCAGTGACGACCGCGTGGTTCGGGCCCTTGAAGCCGTAGCGGATCGAGATATTCCCCGAGATCAGGTTGATCAGCGCACCGGGAATGAAGAAGGGCGACACCCGGCGGGGGCCCTTGTCGCGGATCAGGTAGGCGGTCTCGGCAATGGAGTTGAGCCCCCCGATGCCGGAGCCCATCAGGACGCCGGTACGTTCGCGTCCCTCATCGTCCTGTGGCTTCCAGCCCGATGCCTCGATCGCCTGGATGGCGGCGGACATGCCGTAAAGAATAAAGTCGTCGACCTTGCGACGCTCCTTCTTGTCCATCCAGTCCTCGGGGTTGAAGCTGCCGTCGCTTCCGTCCCCGATCGGAACCTCGCAGGCATAGGTGGTGGCCAGGTTGGAGGCGTCGAAACGCGTGATGGTTCCCGCTCCGGACTTACCGTCCAGCAGCCGGGACCAGCTCTGCTCCACCCCGCAGGCGAGGGGCGTGACCAGCCCCAGCCCGGTGACAACGACGCGACGCATGTGCCCTGCCCTCTTCTCTCGTTAGCTCTTGCGCCGCTCTTACCGCGACAGGGCAAGGTGGGGCAAGAGCGGGGCGAGTGCCCTTTTCCCATGCCTCGCGAGGATCTGCCGGCGGCAAGCGCGGCAGGCGGCAGATCGCCGGGGGTCGAAACCGTCCGGCGATCCTGTCCTGTTTCCGCTCAGCCCATCCGTTCGGAGGAATAGGAACCCGGCGACGCGGGGAAGACCACTGTCTTGTTACCGTTGAGGAAGACGCGATGGTGCGCGTGCGCATGGATCGCACGGGCCAGCACCTGCGCCTCGACATCCCGCCCGAGCGAGACGTAGTCGGCAGGCGACTGCGAATGCGTGACGCGGACGGTGTCCTGTTCAATGATCGGCCCCTCGTCGAGGTCCGCGGTGACGTAGTGGGCAGTGGCCCCGATCAGCTTCACGCCGCGCTCGTAGGCCTGCTTGTAGGGGTTAGCGCCCTTGAAGCTTGGCAGGAACGAGTGGTGGATGTTGATGATCCGGCCCGACATCTTTTGGCAGAGGTCGTCCGACAGGATCTGCATGTAGCGCGCGAGCACCACGAGATCGGCTTCGGTCTCCTCGACGACGCCCATGATTTGCGCCTCGGCTTCGGGCTTGTTCTGCGGCGTGACCCGGATGTGGTGGAACGGGATGTCGTGATTCACCACGAGTTTCTGGTAGTCCATGTGGTTCGAGATGACCGCGACCACATCGATCGGAAGGGCGCCTATGCGCCAGCGATAGAGCAGATCATTCAGGCAGTGCCCGAAGCGCGACACCATGAGCACGACGCGCATCTTGCGGGCCGGATCGTGGAAGGTGAAATCCATTTCGAATTCACTGGAGACAGGCGCGAAGCCTTCGCGAAGCTCGTCGATTCCGACGCCGGTCTCGGAGTTGAAGATGGCCCGCATGAAGAACATGCCCGTTTCGAGGTCGTCGAATTGCGAGCTGTCGGTAAGGTTGCATCCATGATCCGCGAGATAGGATGCAATGCTTCCGACTATGCCCCGACGAGACGGGCAAGTCACTGTCAAACAATAAGAGTTCATCTCTCCTCCATTCATGCGATCGGCGCGTCGGTGCTGACGGGCCGTGCTGCCAACGACGTCGCAACGCGCAAATCAGTGCAAGCGCGCCTGCCCTGCGTCAACGGTCTTGGCACAGCTCTCGTCGCTTTTGCGCCATGCATCGTCGCAGCGGATTTCCGATATGCTGCGACCGTTCACCGCAGGGGCTCGGCGACGCGGATCGGCGCGCCCGAAAGCTCGCCCATGCCTCACCGGTCAGTGGCCGATATATTTCCGACACAAAAACTCGGGATTGACGGCAGAGCCGGCAGCGATGACAAATCGCCTGTGTAAACACCGCCCGAAACAAGAGGCGTCACCCGGAATTTCCAAGAGGGAGAGAGACCCGATGAAACGCAGCACGACCGCGCTGGCCCTGATCATGGGAACGGCCACGCCGGCGCTTGCCGACAAGGCAGCCGTGATCGACACCTATTCCGACATCGCGCACGCGGGATACGAGGACAGCCTGATCAAGGCGCAGCAACTGAGCGAAGCGGTGACAGCCCTCATCGACGCGCCTTCTGCTGAAACGCTGGCCGCGGCAAAGACCACTTGGCTCGAGGCACGCGTCCCCTACCAGCAGACCGAGACCTTCCGCTTCGGCAACCCGATCGTCGACGACTGGGAGGGCAAGGTGAATGCCTGGCCGCTGGACGAAGGTCTGATCGACTATGTCGACGACAGCTACGGCGGTCCGACCGACGCCAACGCCTATGCCGGGCTAAACGTCATCGCGAACGAGACCTTTACCCTGTCTGGCGAAGACGTCGACGCCTCGGAAATCACGCCCACCCTGCTGGAAGAGACGCTGCACGAGGCCGACGCCGTCGAAGCCAACGTCGCCACCGGCTACCACGCCATCGAGTTCCTTCTCTGGGGCCAGGATCTCAACGGCACCGAGCACGGCGCCGGAAACCGGCCCTGGACCGACTACGCCAGCGGCGAGGACTGCACCAACGGCAATTGCGACCGTCGCGCCGAATACCTGCGTGCGGCCACCGACCTGCTGGTCAGCGACCTGGAATGGATGACCGCGCAATGGGCCGATGACGGTGCCGCACGCCAGGAGCTGACCTCTGATGAGGATGCGGCCATCGTGGCGATGCTGACCGGTATGGGCAGTCTCTCCTATGGGGAACAGGCGGGCGAGCGCATGAAACTTGGCGTCATGCTGAACGACCCCGAGGAAGAGCATGATTGCTTCTCGGACAACACGCACAACAGCCACTTCTACGACGGTCTCGGCATTCACAACGTCTACAACGGCGAATATGTGCGGATCGACGGTTCGGTCGTGTCGGGCGAAAGCCTCTCGTCTCTGGTGGCCGAAGCCGATCCCGAGGTCGACGCCGCCCTGCGCGCCAATCTCAATCTGACCATGATCGAGCTGGGGCAGATCAAGGCCGCGGCGGAAGCGGGTTTTTCCTATGACCAGATGCTGGCACGCGGCAACGAGGCGGGCGAAGAGCTGATCATGAGCGCGGTCGATGCGCTTGTGACGCAGACGACGTCCATCGAGCGGGCCGTCGCGGCCCTTGGGCTCGACCAGATCGGCTTCGAAGGCTCCGACAGCCTCGACAATCCCGACGCAGTGTTCCAATAACTTCCCTCAGGCAGGCCGGGGCGGCACGTCTCCCAACCACGCAGCCCCGGCCCACCCAGCCCTGAAAAGACCCAGTATGCGATCCGTTTTCACAGTTCTTGCCCTTACGGCTCTGAGCCTTCCCGCAGCCGCCGATACCGGCTCGGAGTTGAAGGATCTCCACCTCGACGTGATACCCCGGACGGCGAGCGAACGTGAGCGTATTGCGCCGGTCACGCGGCCCACCGAGGATTTCAGCGCACCCGAAAAGTTCGAAACCAACCCAGCCGGCGCGGCAACCGTCCGCGCGCGGACAGATGCGGATGCCTTTTCGCAGCCCTCCGGCAACATCAGCTTCGCGGGTGAACTCGACTTCAAGCTAGGCAATGGCCTCTTCAAGAAGCTCTGGGTTTCTTCTCCCTCGTCCACGCTGGCCTCGGATGGGCTCGGCCCTCTCTACAACGCCCGCTCCTGCCAGCGCTGCCACCTCAAGGACGGCCGCGGGCATCCGCCCGAGGGGCCTGATGACAGCCGCGTCTCCATGTTCCTGCGCGTCTCCGTTCCGGCCGCTCCGGACGCGCCGATGTCGGATGTCGAGGCCTTTCTTCTTTCGCTCGGCGACGAGACGCCCCGCACCCGCCCCGATCCGAACTACGGCGGACAGATCCAGGATTTCGCCCTGCCCGGCCACGCCGCCGAAGGGCAGATGAGGATCGACTACACCGAACAGGAGATCGCGCTTTCGGGCGGCGAGACGGCGACGCTGCGCGCCCCCTCCTACAGCCTCGCTGATCCGGGCTACGGTCCCCTTGGGGAAGGTGCCATGCTGAGCCCTCGCGTCGCTCCGCAGATGATCGGCCTTGGGTTGGTCGAAGCGATTCCCGCCGAGGACATCCTTGCCAAGGCCGATTCCGACGACGCGGACGGTGACGGCATTTCCGGCCGCCCGCAGGTCGTCTGGTCCTTCGACGAAGACGCCGTGATGCTGGGCCGCTTCGGCTGGAAAGCCGGGGCACCGACGGTGAAAGAACAGTCCGCCGCAGCCTTCGCCGGCGACATCGGCATCTCGAACCCGCTCTTCAGCTCACCCGCCGGGGACTGCACGCCAAGCCAGATGGCCTGCATCGAAGGCCCACATGGCGACGGCGATGCACGCGGCACCGAGATCGACGCCGAGGGGCTCGACCTCGTAACCTTCTACAGCCGCAACCTCGGCGTGCCTGCGCGCCGCGACACGGATGATCCGCAGGTACTTAACGGCAAGCGCGTCTTCTACGAGACCGGCTGCATCGCCTGCCACACGCCCAAATACGTGACACACCGCCTGACCGACCGCGACGAGCAGAGCTTCCAGCTCATCTGGCCCTACTCCGATTTCCTGCTGCACGACATGGGGCCGGGCCTTGCCGACAACCGTCCCGAAGGCCGCGCGAGCGGCAGCGAATGGCGCACGCCGCCCCTTTGGGGGATCGGCCTCACCGAGCAGGTAAGCGGCCATACCTATTTCCTTCACGACGGGCGGGCGCGCTCGTTGCTCGAAGCTGTGCTATGGCACGGCGGCGAGGCGCAGGCCGCGCGTGACCGCGTGATCGAAATGCCCCCCGAAGACCGTGCGGATCTGATCCGTTACCTGGAGAGCCTATGAAACACCTTGCCCTAGCCCTCGCCTGCCTTGCCTCCCCAGCCCTGGCGGGGGTGGATGAAGCGCTCGACGAGCATGTTCTGCCGCGGGTCAAGACCTTTCGGCAGCAGGCCGAGCGTCTTGCCGAGAGGGCATCCGAGGATTGCACGGCACCGGCCCTTCGCGCGCCCTACCAGGATCTGTTCGATGCGTGGATGGGTATCTCCCATCTCCGTTTCGGTCCGCTCGAGGAAGACGGCCGCGCGCTTGCCATCGGCTTTTGGCCCGACACCCGCGGGATGGTGCAGCGCACCGTTGCGCGGTTGATCGCGGACGAAGATCCGGCGGTAGGCGATCCGGAGGCATTCGCCGAAGTCTCGATCGCGGGGCGCGGCTTGTTCGCGCTGGAACGCCTGCTTTATGACGAGGCGCTGTCGGACTATGGCCCGGAGGACTATGCCTGTTCGCTGGCAACTGCCGTCGCCCGGGACCTGTCCCGCATGGCCGAAGGACTGAGCGCCGACTGGAACGACTACCAGGGGCTCATGAAAGATGCCGGCGAGAACACCACCTACCTGAGCGAGAAGGAAGCCGCCCAAGCCCTTTACACGGCCCTGATGACCGGGCTCGAATTCACCAAGGACCAAAGGCTCGGGCGCCCGCTCGGCACCTTCGACCGGCCACGCCCGACTTGGGCCGAGGCCTATCGCTCCGACCGCCCGCTTCGCAACGTCGTGCTGTCGTTGGAGGCTCTGCGCGAGCTGTTCAGGACCCTTTCCGACGATCCCATCCCGGTGACCGAAGCTGCCTTTGCGGATGTTCTGGACGTGGCAGCCGGCCTTGACGACCCGCGGCTCGCCGGGGTCGAGGATCCTTCGGAGCGCCTCAAGATCGAGATCCTGCAACAGCGCGTCGACCTTCTCCAGGATGACGTCGCCGGAGAGATCGGCGGCGCGCTGGGACTGACCCAGGGCTTCAACGCACAGGACGGGGACTGATCCCATGCAGCGACGCCGCTTCCTCTCGGCCATGTTGGCCTCGGCAAGCCTGCCCGCCGCAGGCTGGGCCGCGGCTGGCGACCCCGCCTACCTCGCGGCGGCGCGCACCGCCTCGGGCGCCTTCGAGCTTTTCCTGCTGGACGAGACCGGGGACGACATCTTTTCCATCCCCCTGCCCGACCGTGGCCACGCCGCGGCAGCACATCCCGTCATGGCAGAGGCCGTCGCCTTTGCCCGCCGGCCCGGCACCTTCGCGCTTGTCATCGACTGCCTGCGCGGGAAACTCATCCGTGAACTCGAGGCGCCCGAAGGCCGCCACTTCTACGGCCACGGCGTCTTCATCGCGGGCGGCGATGTGCTCTGCACGCCGGAAAACGCCTACGAGAGCGGTGAGGGCCGGATCGGTCTCTGGTCACGGTCCGAGGGATGGCGGCGGATCGGCGAGATCCCGAGCCATGGCACAGGCCCCCACGACATCCGCCGCCTGCCGGGCGATATTCTGGTGGTGGCAAACGGGGGAATCCGGACGCATCCGGACGCGGGCCGTGAAAAGCTCAACATCGACACGATGCAGCCAAACCTGAGCTATCTTACCGAACAAGGCGAACTGCTGGATCAGGTCACGCTGCCAGACGACCTGCACCAGAACTCCATCCGCCATCTTGCGCTTGGCCCCGATGGAACCGTGGCCTTTGCCATGCAGTGGCAGGGTGAGGTCACCGACGGTGTGCCCCTTCTGGGGCTGCACAGACGCGGCGCCCCCGTCCAGCTGGCCGATCTGCCGCTGAGCGAGGCCATCGCGATGAAGGGATATGCCGGATCTGTGGCTTTCGACGGCGCCGGCGATCGCGTTGCCATCACGTCGCCCCGCGGCGGCCGGGTGCAGATCTTCGGGAATGACGGACGCCATCTCGAAACGATCCGCCGCAGCGATGTCTGCGGCGCAGCGCCATCGACAGCCGGATTCCTTTTCTCGGACGGCATGGGCGGATTGCTGGAACTGGGAGAACAGCTCAGACCGCTTCAATCCCGCCCGGGGCGCGCTTGGGACAACCACGTTGTCAGCCTACGCAACGCGACGACCTGACAACCCGACAGCTTCAGCTTGCGCCGTTGGCCTTCATCTGTCCCGGCAGGATATCCCCGACCGAAAGCACCGGCGAAGCATCGATCTCGTCGGCATCGAGCATTGCAGCGACGCGCTCCAGCGACGATACGATCATCGCCTGCTCCCAATCCTCCAGTCCTTCAAACTGGCGGACATAGCGCTGTTGCAGTGCGTCTGGCGCCCCGTTCACCTTCGACAGGCCGGTCTCGGTGATATGCAGGTTCGTCTGGCGCCGGTCAGTTTCTGACTTGAGACGCTCAAGCATCCCGAAACCCTCGAGCTTCTTGATGAGTGCCGAAATCGTCGCCTGAGTTACCCCCATGCGCGTCGCGATCTCAGTCGGCGTGGCATGACCTTTTTCCGCAACTATCTGCAGCACGCGGAGTTGTACCGCTGTAAGGCCGGCCTCCCTGGCGAGACGGCGCCCGTAAAGCTCCGTCGCGCGAAGGATGCGGCGAATGGCTACGAGGCTGTCGTCTGTACGATTCATGGGAATGTCCGGCGTTGGCCAGCCGACACTACGCCGAGACTGTCCTCGGCGTCCACCAATCCGTGCGCTTTGCTTTTGCGAAACAGTGCTCATGGCCCTTACTTAGCACAAATCGCGCTTTATAGAAGACCCAAGACGCGTTAACATTGAGTATAAATGGTAAAAAATGGTCGTCCGTTGGGAAAACTGCGTGTCGGGGAAGAAAATTGCTTTGCCTGTTGAAGTAACCGCAAAGACGACTATACTTAGCATAACGAAGCAACCGAACGAGGATACCGTGCAAACACTCAAGAGCGTTAAGCCCGAAGGCACCGTGACGTTCCGCAAGCCTGTACGCGAGGACGGTGCAGAGATTTGGGAGCTCATCCGGGCCTGCAAGCCGCTCGATGAGAACTCGATGTATGCCAACCTGCTTCAGGCAGACCATTTCCGCGACACCTGTGTCGTGGCTGAGATGGATGGGCAGATCGTCGGGTGGGTTTCCGGCTACATCCTCCCCTACGATCCCGACACGGTGTTCGTCTGGCAGGTTGCCGTCTCCAACAAGGCGCGCGGCAAGGGCGTTGGCGGGCGCATGCTCGAAGCCCTTCTGACACGCGACATCTGCAGTGACGTGCGCCGTCTTCAGACCACCATCACCAGCGACAACGATGCGTCCTGGGGACTCTTCAAGAAGTTCGCGGAAGAGCGTGGGGGCCTTCTCGACGACCAGGCCCACTTCACCAAGGACACGCACTTCCAGGGCCTGCATTCCACCGAACACATGGTCACGATCAGCTTCCCGGGTCAGCTCCGCAGCATTGCGTGAGCACCGGCACAGCGATCCTGACCTGAACCTAAAAAAGAAAGGAGCCTTCCCAATGCCGAAGGACCTGAATCCCGATCTTTACCAGCGCCGCGAATCCGAAGCGCGCAGCTACTGCCGCAGCTTCCCCACCAGCTTTGTCCGTGCGAGCGGCTCCGAGATGTGGGATGCCAAAGGCAACCGCTACATCGACTTCCTGGCGGGCTGTTCCTCCCTGAACTACGGCCACAATGACCCGGACATGAAAGCCGCGCTCATCGAGCACATCCAGGCCGACGGCATCGCCCACGGTCTCGATATGCATACCGAGCAGAAGCAGGCTTTCCTCCAGACCTTTGAGGACATCATCCTCAAACCGCGCAACATGGACTACAAGGTCATGATGACCGGCCCGACCGGCACAAACGCCGTCGAGTCCGCCATGAAGCTCGCGCGCAAGGTCACCGGTCGCCGCAACATCATCGCCTTCACCAACGGCTTCCACGGCATGACCATGGGTGCTCTCGCCGCGACCGGTAATGCCGGCAAGCGTGCGGGTGCCGGCAGCGTCAGCTTGAGCGACACGTCGCACATGCCCTACGAGCATGCTTTCGGTCAGGATATGGACAGCCTGCGGATCATGGAGCAGATGCTGGCCAATCCGTCGAGCGGTATCGACGCCCCTGCGGCTTTCATCATCGAGCCTGTGCAGGGCGAAGGCGGCCTCAACGCCGCATCGGGTGATTTCATGCGTGGCGTCGCGCGCCTCGCCAAGGAACACGGTGCCCTGCTGATCGTCGACGACATTCAGGCGGGTTGCGGCCGGACCGGCACCTTCTTCTCGTTCGAGGAGATGGGCATCGAGCCGGACCTGATCCCGATGGCCAAGTCGTTCAGCGGCATGGGCCTGCCTTTCGCGGCACTGCTCATCAAGCCTGAATACGACATCTGGAAGCCAGCCGAGCACAACGGCACCTTCCGTGGCAACACGCATGCCTTCGTCACCGCACGCGTGGCGCTCGAAAAGTTCTGGAAGGATGACAGTTTCCAGAAGGAACTGGCCGAGAAAGCCGTGATCCTCACGACAGGCCTTCAGGCCGTCGCTGACGAGATCCAGGGCGCCAAGCTCAAGGGACGCGGCCTCATGCAGGGTGTCGACGTCGGTTCGGGCGACCTAGCCGAAGATATCTGTGCACGCTGCTTCGAGAAGGGCCTGATCATCGAGACGTCGGGCGCCGGCGACGAGGTGGTGAAGGTGCTCGCAGCGATCACCACACCTGTCGCGCTCTATCGCGAAGGGCTGGAAATCCTGCTCGAAGCGACGCGCGAAGCAATTGCAAATACCAAGATGGCAGCGGAGTAACATTATGATCGTTCGTGATTTCAACAAGATCGTCAAAGAAGAACGCGACCGTGTGACGTCCGACGCGCAATGGTCCTCCGTGCGGATGCTCCTCGCAGACGACGGGATGGGGTTCTCTTTCCACATCACGTTCCTGGAGCCGGGTTCCGAGCACACGTTCGAGTACAAGAACCACTTTGAAAGCGTGTACTGCATGCAGGGCAAAGGCTCGATCACCGACCTCAAGACCGGTGAGACCCACAACATCGAGCCCGGCGTGATGTATGCTCTGAACGAGCACGACCGTCACACCCTGCGCGCGGAAGAAGAGTTGGTCATGGCCTGCTGCTTCAATCCGCCGGTGACCGGCAAGGAAGTGCACCGTGAAGACGGTTCCTACGCGCCGGCAGATGAGATGGCGTAAGGGGGATATCCCATGACCCACGGTACCCACACCGTTGAAAAGATCGGCGGGACATCGATGTCGAGGTTGAGCGAGCTCCTGGAGCCGCTCTTCCACGTAAGCGATCCCAAGTACGATCGGATTTTCGTGGTCTCCGCCTTTGGCGGGATCACGGACCTTCTCCTCGAGCACAAGAAGACCGGTGAAGCCGGTGTCTTTGCGCATTTCGCCGATGAGACCGAAGAGCACGCGTGGCACACTGCCCTCTCCAAGGTCGAACAGTCGATGCGCGAGGCGCAGGAAAACGTGCTCGATCACCCGGCGGACCGGGCCGAGGCACGCGACTTCTTGCGGGAACGTATCGAGGGCGCACGCTCGTGCCTGATCGACCTGCAGCGGCTTTGCTCCTACGGGCACTTCCGCTTGTCCGAGCACATGGGCAAGACCCGTGAACTGCTCTCCGGTCTGGGCGAGGCTCATTCGGCCTTCGTCACCACACAGCTGCTCCGCCGTCATGGCGTCAACGCGCGCTTCGTGGACCTTTCGGGCTGGCGCGACGACCGTGAAATGATCCTGCAGGAACGCATAGAGGATGGTCTTTCGGACATCGACTTTTCTTCCGAACTGGCGATTGTCACGGGCTACGCCCAGTGCACCGAAGGTCTGATGGCAGAGTTCGACCGCGGATATTCCGAGGTGACATTCAGCCAGATCGCGGCCCTCACCAAGGCGCGCGAGGCGATCATCCACAAGGAGTTCCATCTGTCCTCGGCAGACCCCAAGATGGTCGGCGCCGAAAATGTTCGCAAGCTTGGCCATACGAACTACGACGTGGCCGACCAGCTTGCCAACATGGGCATGGAAGCCATCCACCCCACCGCCGCCAAGGCGCTGCGCCAAGCGGAAATCCCGCTGCGTGTGACGAATGCGTTCGAGCCGACAGATCCCGGCACCCTGATTGATGAGGCGGAGGCCGAAGCAGGCGTCGCAGAAATGGTGACAGGTCTCGAAACCTACGCTCTCGAGCTCTTCGAACAGGACATGGTCGGCGTCAAAGGCTACGACGCGGCGACGCTCGAGCTTCTGAAGAAGCACGACATCCGCATCGTGTCCAAGGCGACCAACGCCAACACGATCACGCACTACGTGGACGCGCCGCTGAACCGGGTCCGCAAGGTCGAGTATGATCTTGGGAAGAAGTACCCTTCGGCACACGTCAATGTTCGTGCGACGGCCATCGTGTCGGTGATCGGACGCGATCTGCGTGGCCTGCACGTGCTCGAACGCGGTCTTGGCGCCCTGCGCGAGGCTGGCGTCGACGTGATCAGCGCGCACCAGACCACCCGCACGGTGGACGCACAGTTTGTGGTGCGCCGCGACGCATTCGACCAGTCCATCAAGGTTCTGCACGACACCTTCATGGACAAGGCGAACGAGGACCAAAAAGCAGCCTGAGCTGCCCGAGGTCCGACAGGGCAAGGTATGAAAAGTTCCGCGGCAATGCCGCGGAACTTTGTTTTTCTAGCAGAGGTTGTCTCGCAAGGCCGTCAGAAAGCGGTCACAACGAGGAGACAGCCATGGACCAGCTTTCCCGACGTCTCGGCCTACGGACCGATACAACGATCTTCTTTACGGCCGCCGCCTTCATGGTGATTTTCGCGCTCGCCCTGGTCATCGCCCCCGAAGCGATCGGCACGGCGTTCGGCAACGGACGGGCCTGGATCACCCGCAACCTCGGATGGTTCTTCGTCCTCGGTGTGAACATATGGCTCGGCTTCCTCATCTGGGTCGCGGCGAGCCGCTACGGACACATCCGCTTGGGCGGCACGGACGCTCGCCCCGACTATTCCTCGGTCTCGTGGTTCACGATGCTCTTCGCGGGCGGTATCGGCACAGTGCTCATGTTCTGGGGCGTGGCAGAGCCCATCAGCCACTTCGACAGCCCCCCGCAGGATGGTATCGAGCCCTACACGGTCGAGGCGGCGCAGAACGGCATCAGCATCGCGCTCTACCACCTCGGCCTGCACACCTGGACGATCTTCACCCTGCCCGGCCTGGCATTTGCCTATTTCATCTACCGCTACCGTCTGCCCGTCCGGGTCAGCTCGGTCTTCTACCCGCTCATTCGCGACCGCATCTACGGCCCACTCGGCAAGACGATCGACGTCGTCGCGATCCTCGGCACGCTTTTCGGCGTCGCCGTGTCGCTGGGCCTCGGCTCCTCGCAGATCGCGGCAGGGCTGGATCAGCTTTTCGGTACCGGAGCGGGCCCCACGGTCCAGATCCTCATAATCGTGGCCCTCACCGCCGTCGCGGTCGGGTCGATCGTCGCGGGCCTCGACAGCGGGGTCAAACTGCTCTCGAACATCAACATCGGGATGGCTGTCGGGCTCATGCTCTTCGTTCTGGTCACCGGATCCACCCTCTTCCTGCTGCGCGGCATCGTGGAAACAGCCGGTCTCTACCTGCACAACCTGCCGCGGCTCGCTTTCTGGAACGACATGATGGCCAACACGACGCCCGAGGACGGCGACTGGGGCTGGCAGGCCGACTGGACGGTCTTCTACTGGACTTGGACCGTGACGTGGTCGCCCTTCATGGGGCTCTTCGTGGCGCGAATCTCGCGCGGGCGAACAATCCGCGAATTCGTCAGCGGCGTGCTGATCGCACCCTCGCTTTTCACCCTCCTCTGGTTCGCCATCTTCGGCTGGCAGGCCATGGAGCTTGACGGGATCGGCGCCGAGGTTCGCGCCCAGATGGGCGAGTCCGCCGGCGCGATCAGCCAGGCGGTCTCGGATTCCATCCCGCTCGCCATGTTCGCCTTCCTCGACAACTTCCCCTTCGCAACCTTCATGCAGGGCTTCGCAGTGCTGATCGTGGCGATCTTCTTCGCCACCTCATCGGACTCGGCCTCGCTTGTGGTGGACATGCTCTGCACCGGCGATGCGGATCCCGGGCCGGTCCAGCAAAGGTTGTTCTGGGGTATCTCAGAGGGGGCAATCGCAGCGCTGCTCATCATGCTCGCGGGCGAGGCAGGGCTAACGGCCCTGCAGCAGGTGATCACGGTGGTCGGCCTGCCGATATTCCTCTTGGTGTTCCTAATGATTCCTTCGCTGATCAAGGGACTGATGAACGAAGATATCGACTACATCACCATCGAGCAGCGCCCCAAGAAATCGACCCTCTAGCCGGTCACAGACCCAGCGCCGAGGTCACCTCGGCGCGGGTCACCGATCCGGGTGTGCGGCCTTCGCGTGCGAGTTTTGCTCCAAGTTCGGTAAACCAGGCATTGGCAGGTGTCGGAATCCCGTGAAGCCGACCAAGCAAGACTATTTCCCCATTGAGATAGTCAGTCTCCACCCGTCCCGTGTTCCGCAGCAAGCTCTGGGAGGTGGAACTCCCCTTTCGCTCGACGCCGGGCACATCAGAGATGATCATGAACTCGCGGCGCCTCTCTTCGTTTTGACCCACGTCCCGAAATGTAATGCCTGCTGCCGCGTATACCGCCTCCGCTTCGGAGACCAGAACGGCCCGGATGTCGTCGATGCCTTCCAGCGTTCCGAGCGCGGCGCCCACGATGTTCGTCAGATTGAGCAACAGCTTGCCGTATTTGCTTTCCATGACAGTCGGATCAAAGAAACTGCGGATCCGGGCGTCGGTTAGCATCTCTGACAACAGTTCGTCATGGGTGTCGCTGCCTTGGGGGTAGCGCCCGATTTCAAGCATTCCGAAACACGGAGCCCCATGCGTGACCACTTCACCTGCAGCCAAGTATTGCCCCGGCAACATGACGGTAACTGCATGGACGTTGGGGAAATACCGGCAGGCCAGTCGTTCGTTCTCCACCCCATTCTGCATGCAGAAGATCGGCTGATCGCGGACACCCGCCTCGCGCAACTCTTCGAGCGCCATTTCGGTGTCCTGCGTCTTCATGCAGAGCAGAATCGCGTCATCCGGTCGAAAGTCAATGTCAGCTGGCGCCGAGACGCACTGGAACCGAACAGTCGTATCGATTTCCGGCCCCCGCAGGCGTAGACCTTTTTCGCGGATCGCTTCCAGCATCCCGCCTCGCGCGATGCCGACGACCTCGATTCCCTTGAGTACCAGCGCGGCCCCGATAACGCCCCCAACAGCACCCACCCCGTAAATGATGACGCGCATGTTCATTCCGCCGCCGTCGCGAGGGGCAGTCCGCCAATCCCTGCCAGCAGATCGACCACCTGATCGACGCCATTGCCGTGCCGCAGGGCGCAGAAGACAAACGGCTTGCCCGCCCGCATCCGTATCGCATCCCGTTCCATCACTTCGAGCGAGGCGCCGACGTGCGGCGCGAGATCAGTCTTGTTGATGACGAGGATATCCGACTTGGTGATGGCAGGGCCGCCCTTGCGCGGAATTTCCTCGCCCGCGGCCACGTCGATCACGTAAAGGGTCACGTCGGCCAGCTCTGGCGAGAAAGTCGCCGAAAGGTTGTCACCGCCGCTTTCGATCAGCACCACATCTAGGTCGGGAAAGGCGTCGTTGAGTTCGGCAATGGCGGCGAGATTGATCGAGGCATCCTCGCGGATCGCGGTATGCGGACAGCCACCGGTCTCGACCCCCCTGATACGATCAAGCGGCAGTATCTGTCGGCGCATGAGCTCCTCGGCATCCTCGCGCGTGTAGATGTCGTTCGTCACCACCGCGATGGACAGGCGGTCGCGCAGGGCAAGCGCAAGCGCCGCTGTCAGCGTGGTCTTGCCGGCGCCAACCGGGCCGCCGATGCCGACCCGCAGGGGTCCGTTCGGAGATGTCATGTCTGGCCTCCAGGTTTCATGAGCGGAAGATGCGCGGTTGAAGCGCTTCCTGCCGCTGGGAATGGATGTCGATCAGCGGAGAGAAGGTGCCGATGTCGTCGAGGTCGGCAAGCGCGGCCTCGGCCGCGCGGGCCACGCAGAGCGGCCCGAGCGCGGCCGTGATCTTCTGCCCGTCGGTCTGGCCAAGCGGGATCAGCCTGACACCGGCGCTGGTCAGGTTGGCAAGAAAGGACTGCAGCAGCAGACGCACCGCGTGTTCGTGAGGAAGGTCGAGCGCCCGCACCGCGCCGCCGACCGCGACGGGATAGCAGAGCTCGGGCAGATCCAGCCCCCAGACGGCGTTGGCGGTCGCGGCAAAGGCCGCCCCCTGTTCCGCCGTCTCGCGCCGCCGCGCGGCGGAGGGCGTCATGGCCCGGGCGAGATCGTCGAGCTCCGCCAGCGATGCGCCGCGCGCGGCAAGGGACAGCAGCACCGCGTCAGACCAGCCGGCGCCGTGGGTCAGCACCGCCGTGAGCCAGCCCTGCAGCGAAGCAGCACCGGTGACGTCTCCATCCGCGATGGCCGCCTCAAGGCCATGGGACCAGGCAAAGGCACCGACAGGGAAGGCCGGCGAAAAGAGCTGATGCAGGATCAGGTGGGGGTCAATGCCCGTGGTCATGCGTGTGCCCCTCGGGGCCGTGGGAATGCGAATGGTCGTGCCCGTGCGTGCGCCCGTGGCCATAGGCACCGCCTTCGGGCGTGAAGGGTTCGACGACCTCTTCGACCGTCGCCCCAAGGTGGCGCAGCATGTCGCGGATCACGTGATCGCGCTGGATGAGCAGGCGCCGACCTTCGATCTGGCAGGGGGTGTGACGGTTGCCGATGTGCCAGGCGAGCCGGGGGAGATCATCGCCGGACACCGCCAGCAGCGGCTCTGGCGCGGCGATAACAGCCAAGTGTCGCCCGTCGGACAGCACCAGCGCATCCCCATGATCGAGGCTGGTGGTCTGGGGCAGATCGACCAGGATCGCTTCGCCCGCGTCGCTTGTCAGCACCTTGCGGCGCAGGAATCGCGCCTCGTAGCTGAGCGAGACACCCGCGCCCTGCCCGGCCTTGCGCGCCACCTCGTGGGCTACCGGCATCGCCGTCATGGTCTTTTCCGTCATTGTCTCAATTCCGTTCGTCGTTCCGCATCTGCCCTAGAACATGAAATAGCGCTGCGCCATGGGAAGCACCTCGGCGGGTTCGCATGTCAGAAGCTCCCCATCGGCCCGGACCTCGTAGGTCTCGGGGTTCACTTCGATTTTCGGGCAGGCATCGTTGAGCTTGAGGTCCCGCTTCCCGATGCCCCGGGTGTGCCGCACGGCAACCGTTTCCTTGGCCAGCCCCAGCGACTTGCCGATCCCCTCGGCCTGCGCGGCCTCGGAGACGAAGGTAACGGCCGAATTCTCCACGCTGCGGCCGTAGGCGCCGAACATGGGGCGTGAATAGACCGGCTGCGGCGTCGGGATCGAGGCGTTGGGATCGCCCATCTGGGCCATAGCGATGGTGCCGCCCAGCAGCACCATGTCGGGTTTCACACCGAAGAAGGCGGGCGACCAGAGCACGAGGTCGGCGCGCTTGCCCGGCTCGATGCTGCCGATCTCATGCGCAATGCCATGGGCGATTGCCGGGTTGATCGTGTATTTCGCGATGTAGCGGCGTACGCGCATGTTGTCATTCTCGCCCGTCTCCTCTGACAGGCGGCCGCGCTGCTTCTTCATCTTGTCTGCGGTCTGCCATGTGCGGATCAGGACCTCGCCCACGCGGCCCATGGCCTGGCTGTCCGACGCAATGATGCTGAAGGCGCCCATGTCGTGCAGGATGTCCTCGGCGGCGATGGTCTCGCGCCGGATGCGGCTTTCGGCAAAGGCCACGTCCTCGGGGATCGACTTGTCGAGGTGGTGACAGACCATGAGCATGTCGAGATGCTCTTCCAGCGTGTTCACAGTGAAGGGCCGTGTCGGGTTGGTCGAGCTGGGGAGGACGTGCTCTTCGCCGCAGATCTTGATGATGTCCGGCGCGTGGCCGCCGCCCGCGCCCTCGGTATGGAAGGCGTGGATCGTGCGGCCCTTCATGGCGCGAACGGTGTTCTCGACAAAGCCCGACTCGTTCAGCGTGTCGGTGTGGATCATCACCTGCACGTCGTAGTCGTCGGCGACCGACAGGCAGTTGTCGATGGTGCCCGGCGTCGTGCCCCAGTCCTCGTGCAGCTTGAGACTGCAGGCCCCGCCCTTGATCTGCTCGATCAGCGGCGCCGGAAGGGAGGCATTCCCCTTGCCCGCGAAAGCAAGGTTCATGGGAAAGGCATCGGCGGCCTGAAGCATCCGCGCCATGTGCCAGGGGCCGGGCGTGCAGGTGGTGGCCAGCGTCCCGTGCGCGGGGCCGGTCCCGCCGCCGAGCATGGTGGTCAGCCCCGAGTGCAACGCGTCCTCGATCTGCTGCGGGCAGATGAAGTGGATATGACTGTCGAAACCGCCCGCGGTCAGGATACGCCCCTCGCCCGCGATGATCTCCGTCCCCGGACCGACGATGATGTCGACGCCCGGCTGAGTGTCCGGGTTGCCGGCCTTGCCCAGTGCCGCGATGCGCCCGTCCTTCAGCCCCACGTCGGCCTTGAACACACCCGTCCAGTCGACGATCAGCGCGTTGGTGATGACCGTGTCGACGGCGCCATCTGCACGGGTGTACTGCGACTGCCCCATGCCGTCGCGGATCACCTTGCCGCCGCCGAACTTGACCTCTTCGCCATAAATCGCCGCGTTCGCCCCGGTGCCGCCGGACATGGCATTGCCCACGGCCTCGGCGGTCAGGTCGCGCTCGACCTCGATGATCAGGTCGGTGTCAGCCAGCCGCAGGCGGTCACCGGTGGTCGGTCCGAACATCGCCGCGTATTCGGCGCGGGAGATCTGTGCAGGCATGGTCTTCTCCTGTCAGGCGGCCCTCAGGCCGTGTTTGCGGTGCCAGTCGTCCAGAGAAAGCTCCGGATAGGCGTCATAGCATTCGTCGTGCGGACCCGGATCGAGCGGCACCCAGTCGGGCTTTTCCTTGAGCATCAGGTGCACATGCGACGGCGCCACCGGCAGGGGCGTGTCGATCGCGCTCGCGAAGGGATGAATCAGTTCGTGCCACTTGATGTCGTGCAGCCAGAGCGCCGTGGCGCAGCGGACGCAGAAGTTGCGCTCGCCGGTCGAGACCTCGCAGGTCTCGCCGCGCCGGATCTCGGCCCGGTAGACGCCGATATGCCCCCGTCCGCGGACCGACAGCGACGCGGCGATGCCACCGAGGTTGACGGCATAGCCGCCACCGCCCGCGGTCTTGCGGCAGATGGAACAGTAGCAGCGCTGGTAGGGCACGGGCGTATGGCTTTCCACAGTGAAAGCGACCGCCCCGCAGCGGCAGGAGCCGGCAAGCGTCATGGGCATCTTTGCCCCCGCCAATTTTGCTGCCTCTGGTCTGTGTCGTGGTCTCTGGTCATCGGCAGTCCTAGATCACGGCCATGACGCGCGCGGGCCCGCCCGTGCCCTGCTTGTGCTTGGGCGCGCCAACGAACAGCGTCGCGCCGCTTACGGGTAGCGCATCGAGGTTGGCGAGGTTCTCGATCCCGAAATGCCCCGAGGGCAGCCAGGAATAGTGAACCGCGAAATCGGCGGAATTGCCGGGGTCGAGCGAGAGCGTATCCACCCCGATGGACCCGGCGCCGATCTCGATCAGCATGTCCGTGGCCGCCTTCGAGAATCCAGGGAAGGTGAAGTTGCCATCGGCGTCATTCCGATAGCCCTCGGTCCCGAGCTTGTCCGCCCAGCCCGAGTTCATGGCAACGCAGGCGCCTTGGGGAATATCCCCGTTCGCGCTGACAAAGGCCTCGATGTCCTCGGGCTCCAGCATCGCGTTGGGATCGTCCGCCGCCTTGGACTTGATATCGATGATGCACAGCGGACAGACGAGGCTTGAAGGGTCGAGTTCCGCGACCGAGGCACCGTCCGCCGCGAAATGAAGCGGCGCGTCGATATGGGTTCCTGTGTGTTCGTAGATCGTCAGTTCCCAGATCTTGTAGCCGTCGCGGTCATGTTCGAATTGGCTGGAGTAGAGGATGCCGGGGTTTCCGTCGAACGTCGGGAAGTCGCCGTCGTAGGCATGCGTCAGGTCCACCACCCGGCCGGTCGACTGCGCCAGCGCGGGGCGTGCGCTAATGACCCCCGCGGCCGCAGAGGCCAGCCCGACGGAGGCCGCGCCGCGAAACAGCTCGCGGCGCGAAAGCATGGATGTCTTGACGTTCTCGATCACGCAGGCATGACACATCTTCAATCGCTCCCAGTCGGACGCCCCCATGTCCAGGGGGTCGATCTCCAAATCTGCCGCCCTGCCCGATCGGTCAGAGCGCCCCCATCACGGCCTGATTGAAGCCGTAGATCTTGCGTGCCCCATCGTAGGGGATCAGTTTCACGTCGCGTTCCTGGCCCGGCTCGAACCGCACCGCCGTTCCCGCGGCGATATCGAGCCGCATGCCGCGCGCGGCGTCACGGTCGAAATCCAGCGCCGAATTGGCCTCGGCGAAATGGTAGTGCGAGCCGACCTGCACCGGACGGTCGCCGGTGTTCGCGACCCGCAGGGTGATCGCCTCGCGCCCTGCGTTGAGGGTCAGCTCGCCATCTGCTGGGAAAAGCTCTCCGGGGATCATGCTGCGCCCCTCACCCGGCGAGGGCGAGAAACGAGCCGCCCATCGCAACAAAGACGCCAGCGCCGCGCGCAACGACCGGACCGCCGAAACGCGCCAGGCCCGCACCGATCACCGTGCCAGCCGCGTGCAGTGCCGCGGTGGCAAGCGCGAAGCCTCCAAGATAGGCCATTGCACCGGCCCCGCCCATTTCACTGCCATGCGCGTGGCCGTGAAAGACCGCGAGGGCGGCCACGATCGCGGCCGCCACCGGCAACGACAGCCGCGAGGCCGTTGCCACGAGCACACCCAGCACCAGCACCGAGGCTAGGATCATCGGCTCGACCATCGGCAAGGGCATGCCGCCCAGCGAAAGGAGAAAGCCCAGCGCCATGGCGCCCACGAAAGCGGTCGGCAGCGCCCAGAGCGCCCGACCGCCCAGCGAGGCCGCCCAGAGTCCGACAGCTACCATCGCAAGGATGTGGTCCGTGCCGAACATCGGGTGGCTGGCACCGGCGGCAAAGGATCCGTGCTGCACGGGATCGAGGTGCGCGAGCGCAGGGCCGGCGGCGATCAGGGCGGGGATCAGGGTAAGCGTCAGGCGTCGCATCGGGTACTCCTCGTCATTCGTGTCTTCAGCGGATCGGATTGTGGACGGTCACAAGCTTGGTGCCGTCCGGAAAGGTGGCCTCGACCTGCACTTCGTGGATCATCTCGGGGACCCCTTCCATGCATTGGTCGCGGGTGATGACCCGGGCGCCCGCCTGCATCATCTCGGCCACGGACCGTCCGTCACGCGCGCCTTCGACGACCGCATCGGTGATAAGCGCGATGGCCTCGGGGTGGTTGAGCTTGACGCCGCGCTCCAGGCGCTTCCGGGCGACCTCGGCCGCCATGGCGACCATCAGCTTGTCCTTTTCGCGGGGGGTCAGTTGCATGTCTCAGATCATCCAGGTCTTGGGAATGGGGCCATCGGCCAGTTCTTGCAGCACCGGCACAAGGGTTTCTCGTAGCATGAAGCCATCTGGCGCCACGATCCGGAGGAACACAAGATCCTCCGTGATCGCGCTGGCGCCGGCACACTCGGGCAGCATCTGCCGAAGGGTTTCGATCAGCGCAGACGCACCGGGGCGCGCGATCAGCACCGAAGCCATGGCACGCGCACCACCCGCGACGGCGGCAAGATCGAGCTGCGCCTGCGCATCGCCATCGAGCCGGAGCCGGTCAGAGAAGACGAGCTTTCCGTTCTGCCGCAGGTCCATCCTGTCGCGCAGGTAGACCTGCCGCACGTCCTCGCCCATCGCCTTGCGGCCGAAGATAAGACACTCGCAGGCCAACAGCCGCCCACCGGGCGCGAGCGTCACGGACAGCTCTCGATCCAGCGCCGAGGCATCGAAGAGGATCGTCTCCTGCGGGAGCCAGTGCAACGTGGCCCTTTCGGCCACTTCGAGATGGTTCCGCACATACCCAGGGGCGCCGGGCGACGCCCTGTAGATCCGCTCTGCGGCCTGCGTCGTCAGCGTAACCGAGGCGCCCTCCTCGACCGTGGCGGCATAGCTGAAGCGATCACCGCCCGTGATCCCGCCCGCCGTGTTGAGCATGACGGCATCGAGGCTGGACGTGGAACGGCGGGGAAAAAGCAACTTCGCACTGCCCGACATCGCAAGATCGGAGATCACGCTCTGTGCATCCCGACGGCGCACGACGAGCTTTGCATGCCCTCTCGCACGTTGCGGAGCGGCGCCCTGGCGGGATGTCACCAAGCTTGCGGTATCGTAGGGAATGGCACGCTCCATGGTATTTGGGAAAACCTAGACGCACGGCTCCGAAGGCGACAAGCGAAGGTCGGCCGCTCCGGATACGCGCCAAGCGCGCCTATCTAACAGGCATGACTTTCGCCCAAAAATTAATCGACAAGCACAACATATAGGCACCTTGGGAACGCCCGCTGAGTGTGCTCAGCGATCCTGATATCCGGACAGGAAGCTCGTCAGATTTTCCCCGAGCTTGGGCTGAAGATAGCCGCCTTCTTGGACAATAACCGCAGGCAGTCCCAGTCCGGCGATCCGCTTGGCCATGCGTGCAAAGTCTTCGGTTGTCACCGCAAGCCCCTGAAAAGGATCATCTTCATGGGCGTCGAGGCCGAGCGCGACCACCACGGCATCGGCCCCGAAGGCCGCGATCCGCGCAAGCGCCTTGTCCAGCGCCTCGAAGTAGCCCTCGTCTGCGGTCCGCCTTGCGAGCGGCAGGTTCAGGTTCGCGCCCTCGCCTGCGCCGGTGCCCCTCTCGTGCGCGTGGCCCCAGAAGAAAGGATAGAACCTGGCAGGGTCGGCGTGGATCGACAGCGTCAGCACATCGCCGCGGTCGTAGAAGATGCCCTGCGTGCCATTCCCATGATGAACGTCCACGTCGAGTATCGCGACGCGGGCGCCCCTGCCCCGCAGAGCCTCTGCCGCGATGGCGGCATTGGCCAGGAAGCAGAAGCCGCCCGCCATGTCGGCAAAGGCATGATGACCCGGCGGACGGCATAGTGCATACGCCGCACCGTCACTCTCGGCGATTGCGGCGGCGCTGAGCGCCGTCTGCGCGGACCAGTAGGCCGCCTCCCACGTATGGGCGGCAATGGGACAGGCGGTATCCGCCATGTGCCACCCGGCCTGCCCGACCATGCCGTCGGGACGCGACAGTCCGTGGCGCCCGGGGTGGATATTTGGAATGACCTCGTCGCTTGCGCCCTCCATACGCGCCCATCGCTTGTGGATGTTCTGAAGGAAGTCGAGGTACTCCGCCGGATGGATCGCGGCAATCGGCCCTATCCCGTGATCATGCGGCGCCTCAAAGACAGCGCCTGCGGCCTCGGCCCCGCTGCGCAGCGCATCGATCCGGGCGGGCTGTTCGGGGTTGGCGCTGGTCACCCCGTTGGCCAAGAACATCTTTGGATCGTGCGCAGCCTGCCGGGGGTGAAGGACGGCACGCAGGCTCACAGCAGGACCCGATGCTCGCGCTGGCCCTTGAAACCGGTCGGCACCGAGAAGGTCATGCCGGCAAGTCGATCATCCGCGGGCGCATCCTCGTAGGCCGAGGTCGCAAACATGGTCGACAGATGCGGACCGCCGAAGACCGGACAACTGATCTGACCGGCAGCGAGGCCAATTGCTGTAAGGAAACGCCCCTCGGGATTGTAGCAGGCCACACGTCCCGCTCCCCATTGGGCGTTCCAAAGGTTGCCCTGGGAATCCACGACCGCCCCATCGGGATTTAGTTTTTCGCTGCGCAGGTCGAGCCAGTCCTCGGGCGAATCCGACGGCCAGCCCTCGGCGTCGAGCGTGACGCGGCGAATGATACGGGTCGGGGTGTCGGTGAAATAGGCGTAGGCGCCGCCGGGCGAAAAGCAGATCGCGTTCGGAATGGTGAGCGCATCGTAGATCATGCGCAGCTCGCCTTGGTAATAGCGGTAGATCGCCCCCTGGCCGGACCCCTTGTTGCCGCTCTGATCCTTGGCCATCGTTCCGATCCAGAAGCCGCCCCAGGGATCTGCGCGTCCGTCGTTGGACCGCATCTCCTCGCGCTCGGCCTCGAGCCCCACGAGGCTCTCCTCACTTCCGGTTTCGAGATCGAAGATGAAGAGATCCCGCTCGGAGGCGATCAGCAGACGGGTTTCGTCGATCCAGCCCGCGGCCGACACCATCCTGTCGAACTTCCAGTTCCGCTGCGAGGACCCGTCGTGCTCGAAGAGCTTGCCATCGAGGATATCGAACCAGAAAAGCGTGCCACGCTCCGGATGCCACAGCGCCCCTTCACCCAGACGGCAGAAGGTATCGGAATAGATGAGATGGCTCATGTCCTCCCCTTTCTTTTGCCAGGATCCCGCCCCGGCATCTTGCGCGCACCTTGCCGGAACGCGGCGGGGGATACCAGACGTGACCGGCATCAACTGAACGCGCCGAAGGCAAGGAAGGATGCGAGCCTACTGAAAGAATGGCCCTTACCGACCTGCCGCAACGTGAACATCTGGACCGACGCAGAACCGCGCGCTAGGCCTAAGTCATGTCCGACACGAGATATGCAAACCTGCTGATCGACACGGCCGACCGGCTTGCGGAAGCGCGAAACGGCAATGAATCCTGGGAGGCGATCCAGGCTGTCGCCAAGAGGATCGGCGCCACGGCCGTGAACGCCGGCGGCGTGATCACGCTGCCGAACTCGGCTGGGCTTCGCACGGGCACACATCCGGCCTGGATGCGAAGTTCAATGGAGGACACATGGTTGGAGGAGTACCAGAACGCGGAACTCTACCGCCACGATCCGGTACTTCGCTCTGCCCTGAGGGGGCTTCCGCCGCCATCCTACTACGACGTGCGGGCGGCCCATTCCCTCGAAAGGACCGAACCTCAGCTCGCCCCGCTGCATGACGGACTTCTGCGCCATGACTACCGTTTCGTGCTCGCGCACATGTGGTACGAGAAGAACCTCGGCAAATGCATCGTCCTGGGGTGCAGCACCGATCCAAGGGACCTTTTCGGACCGGGCACCGAGCGGGCGTTTTCGACGATCTCGGCCATGCTGGCCATGCGGCTTCAGCCCCCGGACGACGGTGTGGGCGAGGCCTCTGCCTTCGGAATCGACTGGCTGATGCCCAATCCGCAGGAATTCGATGTTCTGTGTTATCTCGCCCGGGGCCTGAACGAGGCCGAGGTCGCCGAACGGCTGGAAATCAGCCTGACCGAAGTCCGGCGCAGGGTCCGGAACGTCGCGCACAAGATGGGCGCCGAGACACCGGACCAGACCCTTGCGCTTGCCCTGAGCCGGGGCCTTCTGCCGCTCTGAAGGCTGCGCCTTGAGCAGCGAAGGATTTATTTTGCGGCGCTCCGGGGATATGTTCGGCGTCATGTCCCGCAACCTTTCCACGTCTTTCCCCCTGCGTCCGGCCCGTGTTCACGAGGCCTATGGATCGGCGGCGCCCGTTCTGGCGGCCGTGGCCTGCGGCCAGGTGGAGGGAAGCCTGTTCTGGATCACCGAGAACTGGCTGCCAGAACGCCTCAACCCCCTGGGCCTTTCCACCTTCCTTGATCCCGCGCGCCTCCTGACAGCCCGCACCGGCAGCCAGATCGACTCTCTGGCCATCGCCGAGGAAACGCTCAGAGATGGGTCGCTCGGGCTTGTCGTGCTCGAGACCACCCGCCCGCTCAACCTTCGCGAAGGGCGGCGCCTGCAGCTGGCCGCGAAGGCAGGAGGCACACCCGGCCTCTGCATCATCCCCGAGGGCATGGGCAGCAATGCCGCAGAGACCCGCTGGAAGGCCGAGCCCCTCCCCTCTCTCGAGAGCCGGGACTCGACTCTGATGCGCTGGAATCTTAAAAAGAACAAATCAGGAACACTTGGCGCATGGGATGTTCGATGGGATGCAGAGACGCGTCGCTTGCATGTGGTTTCCCCGGCTGGCGAGTGACCGGGCGCTGCGGTTGCGCCCCCTCGACGGGCCCTTTGCCCTGACGATCCGGGAGAGCAACACCAACCGCATTCATTGCCTCAACCATGCCGCCGAGCGGGAAGGCTTGCATGCGGGTATGCCGCTTGCCGATGCTCGCAGTTTCTGCCCCGAGGTTCTCAGCGCCGAGGCCGACCCTGAGGGCGACACAAGGTTCCTGCATGCCCTGCGCCGCTGGGCCACGCGCTACTGCCCCTGGGTGGGCCTTGAGGGGAAGGACGGGCTGGTGCTTGACGTGACGGGCTCCACCCACCTTTGGGGTGGGGAAGCGGGCATGCTGACGGATATGCGGCAAAGGCTTTTGCGCACCGGGCTGTCTGTCCGGCTGGGAATCGGCGACACCCGCGGCGCCGCATGGGCCCTAGCGCGCCATTCCGAAGGTCGCGCCGCCCCCGGCGCCCCCCTCGCCGCGCTGACCTTTCTGCCCGCCTCAAGCCTGCGCATTCCCGCCGAGACGGCCATGGCGCTGCAGCAACTGGGGCTGCATACCATCGGCGATCTGGCCAAGGCACCCCGCGCCCCACTCACACGCCGCTTCGGCCCTGAACTCCTGTTGCGCCTCGATCAGGCCTTGGGACAACAGCCCGAGCAGATCACACCGCTCGAGGAGCCGCCTCACTACGGCGTCAGGATCAGCCTGCCCGATCCCATCGGTCTCACCGCCGATGTCATGGCCCTGACCGAGCGGCTCCTGCGCCGCCTCTGCGAAACGCTCAAGACCCACGAAACCGGTGCCCGGTCGCTCTGCCTCACGCTTCGGCGGGTCGATGGCGGCAGCCAGCAGGTGGAACTGCGTCTTGCCGCGGCCATGCGCGACCCCTCCCGTATCCTGCCCCTCTTCGAACGGGGCGTGGGCGAAGTCGACGCCGGTTTCGGCATCGACCAGATGCGCATCGAGGCCACGCAAGTCGAACCCCTTCCCGTGCAGCAGCTCAGCCATTCCGCCGCAGTGCAGACCGGGCAGATAGAGGACCTCATCACCCGCGTCGGCACACGCATCGGCCTTGAGAACATCCAGCGTTTCGTGCCTGCCGACAGCCATATCCCCGAACGCGCCTTCCACTCGGTGCCCGCCGCATGGTCCTCCCCCGAGAGCGGTTGGAGCGCCCCACGGCCGCGTCCGTTGAGGCTTTTCCCGCCCGAACCCATCGCCGGCAGCGGCACCGAGCCGCCGCGCAGCTTCCGTTGGCGCAGGATAGCGATGGAAACCGACCGTGCCATCGGCCCCGAACGCATCGCACCCGAATGGTGGCTGGAGGACGAGGCCTGGCGCTCGGGCCTGCGCGACTACTGGCATGTCCAGACGCGGCAGGGCCGCAGGCTGTGGCTGTTCCATACGCCGCAGAACCCGGGCTGGTTCGTGCATGGAGAGTTCGCATGAGCCACCATGACACGAGCGCCGACATTCCCGAGGCCTATGCCGAGCTCTGCGTGACCTCCAATTTCACCTTCCTTACCGGCGCCTCGCACCCGGAGGAACTGGTCCTGCGCGCATCGGAACTGGACCTTGCCGCCCTTGCCATAACCGACCGCAATTCGCTGGCGGGTGTGGTCCGGGCCTGGTCCGCCCTGCGGAGCCTCGAGAAGGAAAGGTCCGAAGCCCTGCGCATCCGCTCCTCGGCCCAGATCGACGGGTGTTCGCGGCAGGAGGTCGGCCCGCCCCGCGATCTACCCGCGCCGCCCTTCGACCGGCTGCCCCGCCTGATCGTCGGCTGCCGTCTCGTCCTGCGTGATTGCCAGTCGCACTGGATCGCCCTGCCCACCGACCGCGCCGCCTACGAACGCCTGACGCGGCTGCTGACCCTCGGCAAGCGCCGGGCCGGAAAAGGCGACTGCTACCTTGATCTCGCCGATCTCGAAACCGCCGCCGAAGGGATGGTTCTGATCGCCCTGCCGCAGGGGCCGGTGCGCAGTGCGATTCCCCGAACCCACGCGCCTCTTCAGAAACTTCAGCGCCTCTATCCCGGGCAGGTCTACCTTGGCGCCGCGCCCCGATACGACGGCTCGGACCAGGCCTGGATCGAGGCATGCGCAGAACTGTGCCGGCGCAGCTCCACCCCCATGGTCGCGGTGGGTGACGTGCTCATGCACCACGCCTCGCGGCGGCAGCTGGCCGACGTGCTCACCTGCATGCGCGAGAAGACCACCATCGACCGGATCGGCACCCGGGCGCTGCCCAACGCGGAGCGGCGCCTGAAGGGGCTCGCCGACATGGCCCGTCTCTTCCGCCACCACCCCGCTGCGCTGCGCCGCACGACCGAGATCGCGGCCCGCTGCAGCTTCGACCTCGGGGAGCTCAGCTACGAGTATCCCGACGAGATCTCGCTGGGCGGCGAGGCGCCTCAGGCGCGGCTGGAACGGCTCACCCACGAGGGGCTGCGCTACCGCTGTCCTTCCGGCATCCCTGCCCGCTACCGCGATCTTGCCGCCAAGGAGCTGAGCCTCGTGGCGGACCTCGGCTACGCGGCCTACTTCCTCACCGTGCACGACATCGTGCAGGAGGCCCGCGCCCGCGACATCCTCTGTCAGGGGCGCGGCTCGGCGGCGAACTCGATCCTGTGCTGGGCGCTCGGCGTGACCGACGTGGCGCCGGACATGATCGGTATGGTCTTCGAGCGATTCATCTCGCGCCACCGCGGCGAGCCGCCCGACATCGACGTGGATTTCGAACACGAACGCCGCGAGGAGATCATCCAGTGGATCTACGAGCGCTACGGCCGTCACCGGGCGGGGCTTTGCGCCACCGTGATTCACTTCCGCACCCGCGCCGCGATCCGCGAGGTGGGCAAGGTCATGGGGCTGAGCGAGGATCTGACCGCACGCCTTGCGGGCGACATCTGGGGGCTGACCAACAGCGGGGCCGACATGGAACGTGCACGCGAGCTGGGGCTGAACCCATCCGACCGGCGGCTGTCGCAGACCCTGCGGCTGATCGGCGAGATCATCGGCTTTCCCCGCCACCTCAGCCAGCACGTCGGCGGCTTCGTCATCACGCGCGGGCGGCTGGACGAGCTCTGCCCGATCGAGAATGCCGCGATGGAGGGACGCACTTGCATCGAGTGGGACAAGGATGACATCGACGCGCTGGGGATCCTGAAGGTCGACGTGCTCTCGCTCGGGATGCTGACCTGCCTGCGCAAGAGCTTTGCCCTGCTCGAGCGGCATGAGCGGATCAGCCACACCATCGACAGCGTCCCGCAGGAGGACGCGGCGACCTACAGGATGCTGCAGCGGGCCGACGCGGTGGGGGTGTTCCAGGTGGAAAGCCGCGCACAGATGAACTTCCTGCCCCGGATGCTGCCGAAGACTTTCTACGACCTGGTGATCGAGGTCGCCATTGTCCGGCCCGGGCCGATCCAGGGGGGCATGGTGCAGCCCTACATCCGCCGCAGGCAGGGGCTGGAGAAGGCCGAGCCCTTCGGCCCGGAGCTGGAGAAGGTCACCAGCAAGACGCTGGGCGTGCCGCTCTTCCAGGAGCAGGCCATGCAGATCGCCGTGGTGGGGGCGGGCTATTCCGCCGAGGAGGCCGACCAGCTGCGGCGGTCGCTCGCCTCGTTCCGGCGGATGGGCACGATCGGGGCGCATCGCGACCGCTTTGTCACCGGCATGACCGCCCGGGGCTACTCCCGCGAGGTGGCAGAGCAGTGCTTTTCTCAGATCGAGGGCTTCGCGGACTATGGCTTCCCGGAAAGCCATGCCGCGGCCTTCGCCATGCTGACCTATGTCTCGTCCTGGCTCAAATGCCACCACCCGGCAGTCTTTGCCTGCGCGTTGCTGAACTCGCAGCCCATGGGCTTCTACGCGCCGGCCCAGATCGTGCGGGACCTGCGCGATCACGGGCACGAGGTGCGGCCGGTCTGCGTCAATCGCAGCGAGTGGGACAACTCGCTGGAGAGGCGGTCGGACGGGCGGCTGGCGCTGCGGCTGGGGTTCCGGCAGATCAAGGGATTCCGCGAGGAGGACGCGGCATGGATCGTGGGGGCGCGGGGCAACGGCTATCCCGACCCCGAGAGCGTCTGGCTGCGGGCAGGTGTCCGGCCGGCGGTGCTGGAGCGGCTGGCCGGGGCGGATGCCTTCACCGGCATGGGGCTCACGCGGCGGGACGCGCTCTGGGCGGTGCGGGCGATCCGGTCGCCCGCCCCCCTGCCGCTCTTCTCGGACCGGGTCGGGGGTGAAGGGATCGCGGAGCCGGACACCCTGCTGCCGCACATGGGTCTCGGGGAGGAGGTGGTGCAGGACTACGTGACCACGCGGCTGAGCCTGAAGGCCCACCCGATGGAGATGCTGCGCTACGAGATCCCGGGGCTGCTGCCCAACAACCGGCTTGCGGTGGTGCCGGTGCGGCGGGTTTCGGTCTGCGGGGTGGTCATCACCCGGCAGCGGCCGGGCACGGCCTCGGGGGTGATCTTCCTGACCCTCGAAGACGAGACGGGGGGGGCCAACATCGTGGTCTGGCCCCGGGTCTACGAGCAGTTCCGGCGGCCGGTGATGGGCGGGCGGCTGCTGAAGGTGACCGGACTGATCCAGCGCGAGGGGGTCGTGGTCCACGTCATCGCCGAGCAGATCGAGGATTGGACCCAGCAGCTTCTGGACCTGGCCAAGCCGATGCCCGAGGAGGGCGAGGAGGAGCGGGAGGAGCCGGCCCGGAGACCGCGGCAAGGCCCCAGCGCGCGGCACCCGCGGGAGCAGGCCAAGAGGCTGTTCCAGAGCCGGGATTTCCACTGAGATCCCGGCCATGCGCCGGCGCGTCCCGGGGGTGTCCCGGGCCGGGACATCTTTCGGCCTTATATAAATCAATGAGTTACAGAGACGACTTAACCAAAAATTAGGAATGTCCCGGGACAGGCGTCCTTCTTGCCGACGGGACGCAGCGCCGTTTTCGGGCCGGCCGGGTCGGTGGCCACCGAGTCGGTTTCCCCCTGCCCGACCGCCGCCCCATCGCGGTCCGGAGCGCGTCACAAGGCGGATGGCCTGTCCTGCCGTAACGCCCCTGCCTTGCCGCAACCAGGCCGCCGCGAGACAGCGGCGCAATATGACAAAAATTTCCGACTTGCCGTCCGATTAATCGTGTGAAACGTTATCTATAACGTTCTATGTTTAATAATCATGCCTCTCGTGGCATGAACGACCAGGGGGGAGACAAGGTCATGGATGGTCAGACAGGCCTCGGCGAGCAGTCCCGCGCGACCGCATACCAGTGGACCGCCGAGATGATCTCGCCGGCACACGATGCAGGTGACGGGCACGAAGCCCGATGCGTCGCGACCAGCTTCACCGCGAAGGCAGGCGGCACGAAAATCCTGCGTGCCTCGGCCCAGGGCCTTTATCGCGTGTTTCTCAACGGCACCCGCGTCGGCGAGGATCTTCTGACCCCCGGCTGGACCAACTACGACGACCGCATTGCCTACCAGAGCTACGACGTCAGCGACCTCGTGACCGAAGGCGAAAACCGTATCGAGATCTGGCTGGGCGACGGCTGGTATCGGTCTCCGCTCATGGCGCGGGCCGTGCGCCCGGGCAATCTATGGGGCGACCGGGTCGGCGCCATCGCCGAGATCACCGAGGGCGAGACGGTCCTGTGCCGGACCGACGGATCGTGGTCGGCGGGGCTGATCCCGGTGACCCGCTCGGGCATCTACTACGGCGAGGACTACGACGCGCGGCTTGAAGGAGCGGCGCGGGACGAGTCGGTGGAGGTGCTGCCCTTCGACACAGGACGGCTGGTGCCGCAGGAGGCGCCGACGGTGCGCCACCTCGCGCCGCTGGAACCGGTCGAGAGCTGGACCGACGCGGAGGGCCGCAGCCTGCACGACTTCGGCCAGAACGTGGGCGGGCTGGTGCGGATCACCGTGAAGGGCAAACCGGGCGCCGAGGTCTACGTCGAGCATTCCGAGGTGCTGGGCCCCGACCGGGCCTTCGACAACCGCAACTACCGCAGCGCGCGAGGCGCCTACCGCTACACGCTGAAGGGTGAAGGGGATGAGACCTACGAACCGGTATTCTCGTTCATGGGGTATCGTTTCGCCCGCATCACGGTGACGGGCGATGCCGAGGTCACCGCGGTGACCTCCTTCCCGATTTCCTCGGTCCACGAGATCGAGGGCGGCGTGACAACGGGCGAACCCGCCGTCGACCGGCTGGTACAGAACACCGCCTGGTCGCTGCTGGGCAACTTCATCGAGGTGCCGACCGACTGTCCGCAGCGCGACGAGCGCATGGGCTGGACCGGCGACGCGCAGGTTTTCGCGGGCACCGCCTGCTGGATGGCGGACGTGAAGGAGTTCTTCCGCAAGTACCTGCGCGACGTGATGCACGACCAGCGCGAGAACGGCGCGATCCCGCATTATTCGCCGGACGCCACGCGGGTCGCCGAGGGCCACGGCGACTGGGCCGGGTCGACCGGCTGGGGCGATGTCATCACCGAAATGCCCTGGCAGCTCTATCTGCATTACGGCGACACGGACGCGCTGCGCGAGTGCTTCCCGGCGATGCTCAAGTGGCTGGACTACATGTGGAACATCTCGGGCGGGCCGGTGATCCATCCCAATGCCGAGTGGCCGGTGGACGGGTTCACCTTCGGCGACTGGCTGCAGCCCACGGGCGACAACCGCAAGCCGCGCCCCACCATCGGCGAGGATTGCGCGGCGACGATCTCGCACTTCATCTCGGTGCAGCTGACCTCACGCATCGCCGGGATCCTGGGCGAAGAGGCCGAGGCGCAGCGGCTGGCGGCGCGGGCGGAGCAAATCAAGGCGGCCTTCGCGCACGAGTTCATCGCGCCGTCTGGGCGGCTGGGACACAACGACCAGACCTCCTACGCGCTGGCGCTGCTCCACGACCTCGTGCCCGAGGAACACGTGCCCGCCGCGACCGAGTATTTCCGCAAGTCGGTGGAGGACGCGCATTACCTGATCGGGACGGGGTTCATCGGGACCCCTGCCCTGCTACCGGCGCTGTGCAAGGTCGGACTGACCGAGACCGCCGAGAAGGTCTTTCTCAACCGCAAGGTGCCCGGATGGCTCTACCAGGTGGACCAGGGCGCGACGACGATCTGGGAACGCTGGGATGCCATCGGTCCCGACGGCACGATCTACGAACCCTCCATGAACAGCTACAACCACTACGCCTACGGCGCGGTGTGCCAATGGCTTTTCGAGGACGTCGCCGGCGTGACGCCGTCCGAGGACGGGCCCGGCTTCGACAAGGTTCGCCTGTCGCCCCGGGTGCTGCCCGGGCTGGGGCATGTCGAGATGTGGCACGATTGCCGACACGGCCGGATCGAGGCCGGATGGCGGATCGAGGAGGGGCAGGTGACCTACCGGGTCACCCTGCCCGAGGGCGTCGAGGCGCACGCGGATGACGCGCTGGGGGGAGGAACCCATGGCCCCGGCACCCACGAGTTCACCTTTGCACTGGGCGGGTGAGCGGAAGTCGAGAATCGCCCGGCCACGCCGGGCATTTTGGGAGGAAACCATGACCTACACCACGAAGACCGCAACTGCGCTTGCACTGATCCTGGCCGGCGGCTCCGCCTCGGCGGAGGAGCTGTCGATGCTGATCGGCAACGATTCCGACATGGTCGCGATCGCCGAGGCCCTGTCCGCGGCCTATACCGAGCAGAACCCGGACGTGACCTTCGACATCGAGATCCGCCCCGGCGGATCCGAGGGCGACAACCTCGTCATGACGCGCCTGGTGACCGGCGAGATGGCCGACATCTTCGAGAACAACTCGGGCGCCCTGCTGCAGGCGCTGCGGCCGAGCCGGACGCTGGTGCCGCTCAACGACATCGAGGCCATGGACCGCCTGCCCGAGACCTACACCGAGACGGTGTCGGACGACGAGGGCAGCATCTACGGCGTGCCGTGGAAGCCCTTCAGCGCGGGCGGGATCTTCTACCACCGGCCCACCTACGAGGAGCTGGGGCTCGAGGTACCGACCACCTGGGACGAGTTCATGGCGAACAACGCCGCAATTGCCGAGCAGACCGACAAGGCGCCCATCATCCAGACCTACGGCGACACCTGGACCAGCCAGATCATCGTGCTGGCCGACTACTACAACGTGCAGTCCGAAGCCCCCGATTTCGCAGAGGAGTTCACCGCGAACGAGACCAAGTTCGCGACCACGCCGGCGGCACTGCGCAGCTTCGAGCGGCTTCAGCAGGTGCACGAGTCGGGCTACGTCAACGAGGACTACGCTGCGGCGAGCTACAACGAAGGGCTCCGGATGGTCGGCAGCGGCGAGGGCGTGCACTACCCTATGCTGACGGTGGGCTTCAACGCGCTGAAGCAGAACAACCCGGAACTGCTTGAAAACGTGGGCATCTTCGGCATGCCCAACGACGACCCCGAGGACAACGGGCTGACCGTCTGGGTGCCGGATTCCTACTACATCCCGAAGTCGAGCGAGAACCAGGAACTGGCCAAGGACTTCCTGAACTTCGTCGCCTCGACCGATGGCTGCGAGGTGATCCTCGACACCATCGGCGCGGTCGGACCCTTCGTGGTCGAGGGCTGCACCCTGCCCGACGACGTGCTGCCCGGCATCGCCGAGCTGCTGCCCTATTTCGAGGAGGAAGGCCGCACCGCGCCGGCGCTCGAGTTCGTGTCGCCGCTCAAGGGGCCCTCGCTGGAGCAGCTGACCGTCGAGGTGGGATCGGGCATCCGCGAAGCGCAGAGCGCCGCCGAGCTCTACGACCAGGACGTAGCCAAGCAGGCGCGCCAGCTGGGTCTCGAGAACTGGTAAGACCACGGGTGGCGGGTCATTTCGGCCCGCCGTCCACTCCGCGCCGGCAGCCTTTCAGCTGCTCGCGCGCGGAACGAGATTCGGTTGGATCAGGACATGCTTCCCATGAGACCCCTCAGCGACACGACGCAACATGGTGGCCGCGGCCTGGCGGCCGAGCTGGTCGGCGTGCTGTTCGACGGAGGTGAGCCCGATGGGCGGCAGCGCGGCCGTCGGCGTGTTGTCGTAGCCCACGATGGCCAGATCCCGGGGGACCCGGAGTCCGCGTTCGCGCGCCATCGTGAGAAGCGGAATGGCATGTATGTCGCTCCAGCAGAAGACGGCACCCGGCCGGGGGATGTCATCGAGCAACGCGACGAGCTCATCGGGATTGTCGCCGAGGCTGGTATCGGACCGGATCACGTGCATTCGGTCGGCAAGGCCCGCCTGTTCCATGGCGAGCCGGTAGCCGCGTTCGCGCATGTGGAAGACCTCCTTGCCGCCGGGACGCAGCGGCGCAGTGAGCATCCAGATGTCCTCGTGGCCCCGCGCGATGAGGTGTTCCACGGCAAGCTGCGCGCCGGCACAGTCGTCGCTGTTCACGGTGTCGAAGCCCTCGGCCTCGGGGTCGTGGTGGCCGATGACGACGGTCGGGATCTGACTGGCATAATCGGAGAGAATGTCGGTGGTCAGGCAGGGCGCGACCAGGATCACGCCGTCCATGCGCATGTCGATCATCGCGTCGATGAGCGAACTCTCGATCGACATCTCGGCCTCGCCCACGGACATCATCATGACCTTTCCCTCGCTGGCGAGATCGGACTTGATGCCTTCGGTGAGCCCCGCGAGGAAGGGGTTGCGCATGTCAACGAGCAGCACGCCGATGGTATCGGTCGCCCCGCGCATGCCGCGCGCCGCGAAGCTGGGCCGGTAGCCGAGCTTCTCGACCGAGCGCAGCACCCTGTCGCGCATGTCCGCGCTGACACCGTAGCCGTTGTTGAGAACCTTGGAGACCGCGGCCACCGAGACGCCTGCGTCGCTGGCGACGGCCTTGATCGTGACGCGGCGGGGCCGCGACGTATCCGGTTGTGCGCGAATAGCGGCATCCTCCTGTCAAACGCGCTGAACTTAGCGGAATCGTGTCTTGGCTGCCAGCCGATAATGTGTAACGTTTTCCATGGTGCCATCGCCGGGAGACCGATGCGCGCCGAACCACGGGAGGGGACCCGCATGCACCTACGTACCGAAAGCACGCCCCGGAAGGCGCGCGGCCTGTCGAGACCGGGATGTCCGGCGTGCGGACCCCACGACGTCTGACGTTCTGAACACTATCCAGGGAGGAGACCCGACATGACGACCCGACTGAAAACACAGACCGCACTGGCGACGCTCTCGCTCGTGCTGGGCGGCGCGGCATCGGCGCAGGAGCTGACGATGCTCGTCGGCAACAACGTCGACACGGTCGCCGCGGCCGAGGCGCTGACCGAGGCCTATACCGAGCGCAACCCGGACGTGACCTTCAACATCGAGATCCGCCCCGGCGGGTCGGAAGGTGACAACATCATCAAGACGCGCCTCGCCACGGGCGAGATGGCGGACATCTTCCAGTACAACTCCGGCTCGCTGCTGCAGGCGCTGCGTCCGTCGCGGACGCTGATGCCGATCAACGACATCAAGAACTTCGACGCGATGAACGAGAGCTTCATTGCCACCGTGTCCGACGACGAGGGCAATGCCTTCGGCGTGCCGATCCAGCCTGCCATGGGCGGCGGCATCCTCTATCACATGCCCACCTACGAGGAGCTTGGCCTCGAGGTGCCGCTGACCTGGGATCAGTTCATGGAGAACAACGCCGCCATCGCCGAGGCGACGGACAAGGCGCCGATCATCCAGACCTACCGCGACAGCTGGACCAGCCAGATCACCTTCCTCGCGGACTTCTACAACGTGCAGCAGGACAGCCCCGGCTTCGCCGAGGCCTTCACCGCCAACGAGGCCAAGTTCGCCACCGACCCGGCGGCGCTGCGCGGCTTCGAACGCATCCAGGACATGCACGAGTCCGGTTACATGAACGAGGATTTCGGTGCCGCGACGCTGGATGACGGGCTGGCCATGGTCGCCAGCGGCGAAGGCGTGCACTACCCGATGCTGACCTTCGCCATCGGCGCGATCCAGCAGAACTCGCCCGACCAGCTGCAGGACGTGGGCTTCTTCGCCCTGCCCGGCGACGATGCCGGGGCCAACGGCCTGACCGTCTGGATGCCGGCGGCCTTCTACATCCCGCGCGGCTCCGAGCACCCCGAGATCGCCAAGGATTTCCTGAACTTCGTGGCGACCCCCGAGGGCTGCGACGCGATCACCGAGCGCGTCGGTGCCGCCGGTCCCTACCTCGTCGAGGGCTGTACCCTGCCCGACGACGTGCCGCCGTCGGTCTCGGACATGCTGCCCTACTTCGAGGAAGAGGGCCGCACTTACCCCGCGCTCGAGTTCCTGTCGCCGGTCAAAGGACCCGCGCTGGAGCAGCTGACGGTCGAGGTCGGCTCGGGCATCCGCGAGGCGCAGAGCGCGGCGGAACGCTACGACGCGGACGTGGCCAAGCAGGCGCGTCAGCTGGGTCTGCCGAACTGGTGATCCCCGCCGGAAAACGCACCGAAACCGTCCCCCCGCGCGCAACGCGGGGGGCTCAAGGAAACGTCTCCCGAGAGGCCGCGAATGAGACGCAGCTCAGCCTATCCCTACTGGTTCCTGATCCCCGGCGGGGCGATCTTCGTGGTGCTGTTCATCGTTCCGACGGTGGCCTCCTTCTACTTCAGCCTGACCTACTGGGATCC